>JAFPUN010000003.1 GCA_017395365.1 Bacteroidales bacterium | reverse complement strand
CGACCTGAAGGCGTCGTGCTCTTCAGCATCTGGGGTTTGACGTGTGTTTCGGTCATCTGCTTCTCAAAGAAACGCCCCACTTCGTCCTCGCCGATTTTGCTGAGGAAGCCCGCTTCGATGCCGAGTTGGGCGAGGCCGCTCATGGTGTTGGCTGCCGAGCCACCAGAGGCCATCTGGTTGCCAAGATAAGCCAGCTTCTTGCCAATTTCAACCGAAGTCTTGGCGTCGACGTAAGTCATGCTTCCTTTAGGGAGGTTGAGCTCTTTCAGGATGTTTTCATCGGGAATTTGGGTCATGATGTCGACCAAGGCGCTTCCTATGCCGAGTATTTTCTTATTTGTCATGGTGATTTGCATTTGGAGCTGCAAAGGTAAGAAAAAAAGGATTGCCGCAGGAATACACTTAATCGTTATAATATTATGTATTGATTATCAAATAGATATAAAAATGTAGAAAAATTTCTCCAGTTTTTTGTTGTGGGTATGGAAAAAAGCTGTAATTTTGCAGCCGCAAACAGAGAATTAGTTCTATGACATCGTGCAGCCTCCTTAGCTCAGTTGGTCAGAGCATCTGACTGTTAATCAGGGGGTCTCAGGTTCAAGTCCTGAAGGGGGCGCAATTTTTATGTTTCATGTTATTAATTTTTTGGCCTCGTAGATTCTCCCCGATTCTACGGGGTTTTTTTATGTGTTTAGCGGCAACACCGCTGAACACATGCAAAAAGCAGCGACACGCGTCACTTGCTTCTTGGCCGTCATCTCAATTGGGTGCCAATTAGTCATTTCGGCGGAAGAGACAAACGCCGAAATCGTCGCCAAATTGACGGCTCTTAAAAAATCGCTTGTTGTAATGAAACGAATACAACAGTTCGTAGTTTTCCATAATGAAATAGATGTCATCCTTTTTGTATTGTTTGTCGAAAGACAACAAGATCCATTTTAGTGGTGTTAAAGGTGTCTGGGTTTCTTCTTTCCAAAGCGTGGGCAGGTGAAAGACCAGGGCGGTGAATAGCACCCTGTTGCAAGGGAGGATTGTTTCGTGTTCCATCATGCTGGTACCATGCCAATACAGATTGTAGTTGTAGATGGAATCTCGATCGGCTTCGGGAATATTCTGGATGCATTGATGAAAGTTCCAGTAGATGTCGCGCTCTTGTTCTTTCTGGAGGATTAAATCATTGGCAATATGGAGCATCGGACTGCTAACATAAAAAGTCAAACAGAAAACCATCATACCCATCGGCCAATAGATTGCTTTGCTTTTTGTTGTCAACTCTATGCTTGTCATGCTGGTCACGACCAAAGGTATGACGGCCATTAAATAGAAAGAATTACATTGTTTTCCAAAGGTTCCCGCAAACAAAAACAATGAGAGCAAAATAGGAATGAGCAGGTCTTTTTTCTTATAGAAAACCATGATTTGTATGATAAGCAACGCTGCTAGGAAAAGCATATAAGGCACGACCAAGGTCCAGTTAGGCTTCCATTGGTTACCCATATATTCGAAATTCGAGAGCAACATGGCGTACACCATCTCGTGAATGCCGTGAATGCCAGCCACGATGTAGAAATATAACACGCAGGGGAAAGCAACAACTAGCCAACCGCAAAAAATACACAAAACGCTGAAAAATAGTTTTTTGTATTTTTTCTTTAATAGGTATTCTAACCACATCCACACGATGAATCCCAAAAACGCACAAGCGTTGTTGATTTGAATGAAGGTGATGATGCCGAAACATAGGCCGATAAAAACCATTTGCTGCGGCCGTATTTCCGTTTTCGATTTGTAGGCGCGAAAGTACACCAGCAAAGGATAAGAAATATAAGGCAGGCACCATTCTTGTGTTTGGTCACCGGCACCATAGAAACATAACAGCAGCACCAAAGCAATGCAAAGACCTATCACTCTTTCTTTTTCGGTGCGGTATAAGGCTAACATCTTGTCCCAAATGAAAAGCGTCACTGTTAATGAGACGACTTGCATCCACATTAGGGCAAAGTCTCCTCCAAGCCAAAGGCCAAGTGCATGGATAAAATACAGCAGGCATCCTTTGTTGTCAAAATAGTCAATATACATGACTTTTCCATTTAGGATTGCCCTACCCATTTGCTTGAAGATTGACGGGTCGGCGCCTTCAAAAACATAGAGGAATGAAGTGGACCGCGAAAACAAAACCACGAAAACGAAGGATATCAAAAACAACAGCAAAGGATAGATTTTGCTGTTGACAAGGTTTCCTATACGACTTTGCTGGTTCATGGTTACAATACCGTCTTGAAAATCAACTTGATATCACCAAAGAAACTCCAATTGTCGAGGTATTGAAGGTTGATTTTCACCTTGTCGGGCCAGATGACGTTGTCATTATAGGTCTTTGGGTCGGCTTGTTGGGCGAGGAGTTCTTCTTCGTTGCGATATTTGATGCTGGCTGGACCAGTGATGCCTGGGCGTAACTGAAGGATACGACGGTCGTCGCCTTGCAGTTGGTCGGCATAGCCAGGCACGTCGGGGCGCGGGCCGACAAAGCTCATCTGACCAATGAGGACGTTGACCAATTCGGTCAGGCAGTCTACCTTGCTATGGCGCAGCCAATGGCCCATGCGCGTGACGCGTGGGTCGTCGGCCGTGGTGATACTGTCGCCTTCGGCTTGGTCTTTCATGGTGCGGAACTTGCAGATTCTGAAAGGCTTCCCTCCCCTACCTATGCGCCATTGCATGAAAAACATAGGGCCTTTCGAGTCGATCTTGATAAGAATGCCGATGATGAGCAAAGGCAGAAAAAGCACAAGAAGTCCTATGAGTGCCATGAACCTGTCGAAGCACCATTTGAAGAAGAACCCTATCCTGTGTCTATTTTTCTCCACGCTGCATGGCCTCCATGTTGAGAATTGCCTTAATGCGCGGCAAAGTTATGATTTTTCTGAATGGATACAACGTTTTTACTGCCATCTTCATCCACCCATTGTAGTGCACAGCAAGGCGGCAATACGATTTGCGGAAGTGGAACTTCTCGATGAGGAAGTCTTGAATTTGGGAGTGTTCGGTGATGCTGCGAGCGCCATCTGTGACATAACGAAAGCCTTTCTCCTGCAAGTAGTATTGATTCATGGTGTGGAAGAGTCCATAATAGGGATAAGTCGTGTTCTTCCTTTTGTATTCGGGCAGGACGGCCACCAGGCCATATTCACAAGCATCTTCCCAGAGCATCACCGTGAAGAATCCTATAAAGCGGTCGTCATCGAAATCGAAAATCCCCCAATAGTCAAACTCTTTTTTACCGCATTCATCCATGTAAGTTTCAAAAGTCTTTTGGGTCATGATGCGGTCTTTGACAGGGTAGTCCTCAAAAGAGGCTTTCAGAATGGGGTATCCTAAGTTTTTGATGAAGTCGTTGTTCACTTTCCGGAACTCTAGCTTCTCCAGTGATCTCCTGACTTTTTTCCTCGTGTTGCCTGATAGTTCGTCCAAACCTTCATATCGGTCTTTGATGAGGTTCCAGAAGGTGGTTTCCTCTTGACAGTCGAAGTCAAATGTGTTTCTCACCATCAGGCCACCTTGTTTGAGTAAGGCTTTCCATTCGGCCTCTTGTAGTTGTGGCTCTTTGTGGGGCGCGCCATCATAGCGCCAGGCCTTGCGATATAGATAGAAACCGTTCATCACAGGCGTTTTTTGATGGCGTTGATGGCATAGCAGCAGAAGCAATGTAAGGCCTTGAAAAAAGGCAGTTTTTCGTTTTTTCGGTATACCTTCCAGAGGTCGGCGGAGGCTTTCAGTTTGTTAGAACTAGCCGATTTTCTTCTAATCCTATATGAAACAAGTGGTTCGTCCAAAGCGTAGGCCAGATGACCTTTTTTCAGGATGTTGAGCCAAGTGGCCGTGTCTTCGCTGGTGCGGAAACTGGGTACGACGACTTGTCCCACAATGGATGTGTCGACCATCACCGTGGAGCAGCCTATGATGGTGTTACGGAGGTATTTCTCGTAATCAAGGTTGCCGATGGTGTTGATGAATTTGTTCAAAGTGTGGCCCTCTTCGTCGATCCAATCATATGTGGTATAAGTGAACCCCACGTTGTTGTCCAACATAAAACGAAGTTGCGTCTCCATCTTTTCGGGATGCCAGATGTCGTCGGCGTCGAGGAAGGCCAAAAAACGGCCTTTAGCCATCTGGATGCATTGGTTGCGGGTGTCGGCGATGCCCGAGTGTTGCGCTTTAACGACAAAATGGATTTTCTCGTCGTGTTCGGCGAGATGAGTTACGATTGCTGCCGTCCTGTCGGTCGAGGCATCGTCGACGATGAGAAGTTCCCAATGGGGATAGGTCTGCCTTTGCACGGATGCGATGCTGTCGGCAACATAGTTTTCCATGTTGTAGCAAGGCATGATGACCGATACCAAAGGCTGACTTTCCACGGTGAAAGGTGTTATTTCAGTCCTTCAATCCAGATCTTGATTTGTTGCTCATCATGAAGCTTGCACACGAGCAGTGAATGGTCGCGATAGGCTACGAGGTAGTCTTCCAGGCCTTCCACCACGGCTTCAGTGCCTTCCTCGATGTTGATGATGGTGTTCTTGTTGTCGACCGAAACCACCTTGCCACGCAAGGCATTGCCATTCTCGTCTTTCTTGGCATGGGTGAAGAGCGACCCCCAGGTGCCGATGTCGCTCCAACCGAAGTCGGCAGGGATGGTGAAGGTGTTGGGCGACTTCTCCATGACGCCATAGTCGATGCTGATGTTGGGGCAGTCGACGAAATGGTCGTTGATGAAGTCTTGCTCTTCGGGCGTTCCGAAGTTGTAGATGCCTTTCTCGAATACCGCAACCATCTCGGGCAAGTATTGTTTGAAGGCCTGCATGATGCCGTCCAAGGTCCAAAGGAAGATGCCGCTGTTCCAGAAATAGTTGCCTTCGTTGACAAACTTCACGGCGGTATCATAGTCAGGTTTCTCCTTGAACATCTCAACTTTGACCACATTCGAAAATGCTGAATGCTGAATGCTGAATGTGGAACTAATTCCGCATTCCTCATTCCGCATTCCTCATTCTTTTTAGGCACTTGGATGTAACCATACCCCGTTTCCGGTCGGCTAGGTTTGATGCCTATGGTCATGAGTGCTTGTGGGTTCTTCGCCAAGAAATCGAAGCCCAGACGTATGATACGTTGAAACTCTGTTTCATTCGTTACCAAATGGTCGGCAGGAGTGACGACGATATTGGCGTCAGCGCAACGACTTTGGATGTGATAAGCGGCGTATGCGATGCAAGGTGCGGTATTTCTTCTTGCCGGCTCACAAAGCACTTGGTCGGGACGGAGCATAGGCAGGTGTTCCAACACCAAGTGTTTGTAAGCCTTGTTGGTCACCACGAGGAAATTCTCGTCGGGGATGACGGGGCTGAAACGTTCGTAGGTGCTACGGATAAAACTTTTGCCCGTGCCTAATATATCAAGAAATTGCTTGGGGTAATTGTCTTTGCTGAGGGGCCAAAAGCGGCTACCGATGCCGCCGGCCATAATGATACAGTAGTTATTCATTTTCAATCGTTTAATAGACTTTTGCCTTTCTCGCTCAAATAAGGTTTCAAGTCAGTGAGTGCGATTTTGCATAAAGGCATTCCGGCGGAAAAAGAGGCGATTTCGTAAGGCTCAAAGCAAAACACCACGCTGTCGGTTTCGATCCAAGGTTCGTTGTTGGGCAGAGCGGTTATTTCTTCGAATTCCAAAAACAAATCCTCTTTCTCCAATTTTTCAAAATATTGTATTTCAATATTTTCTGCTATCAGATCAATGAGTTTTTCTGGTTCTTCAAATAAGTCATAGCCTACGATACTGCCATCGATTTTGCTAAAAGTGGTGCCATTATACCAAGGCATCTCATGGGCACCGCCCGTATAGAGATAGCCCTCAGTGGTGTAGGTGACGTATTTGTCGGTTTGTTCCGACAAGGTGTAGTTTTCTTCGTATTCCGAGCGAGGTTCGCTGCCGTCTTCCTCAAAGAAATCATCCCTCATCGACTGCAGGTAGCCGACATGGTCTTCCGTTTCGTCGGAGAGCATCCAATGCAAGATGTTTTGCTTCAGGGTCTTGTTTTTGGTGACTGGCAGGTCGAGGCTGACATTGAAGCGGGAATAGCCTTCGCTATACTCACTCTCGATAAAAACGCTGTCGCACAATGTATAGGTTTCAACTTCAACTTCGTTAGGGTCCTTAGGCTGGCAGCCCGCAACGATTAAAAGAAGCATCGCGATAGGGAAGAGTAGTTTTTTCATGACAAATATTTATTAATTAACGTGGCAAAGATACTGCTTTTTTAGAGAACGCGGAAAAGGATTGTTTATTTCGCCCAACGATAGAGGATTTCGATGGGGTGAACGGCATGTACGCCTGTGCCGTCGAGGATCTGCTGCCGGCAAGAAGTGCCAGGTGCCGAGACGATGGTCGGGACACTGTTGTTCTTGTTGTCCATAGCCTTGCGGATGGTGGGGAAGAGGACCATCTCGCCGATGGCCAACGAGGTTTTGTAGTGTTCTTTTTCATAGCCGAACGAACCTGCCATACCGCAGCAGCCACTAGGGATGACATGCACTTGGGTGCCTGCAAGTAATTTGAAGGCAGCAACGGTCTTTTCCGTGCCCACCAAGGCTTTTTGATGGCAATGGCCGTGGAGCCAGATCTCCACCGCATCGGCTTTGAAATCATCAGGGCTGATGCGCCCAGCGGCCACTTCACGTATGATGAACTCGTCGAAGAGGAGGGCGTTGCGTCCTAGTTGTTGGGCTTGTGGGCGCAGCTCGGCTGGCACCAAGTCGGGGTATTCATCGCGGAAACTGAGGATGCACGAAGGTTCTATGCCGACCAAGGGTGTTTGTTCTGATATCTTGTCCTTTAGCAGGTTGACATTTTTTAATGCGAACTTTTTTGCCAACTTGAGGTTACCTTTCGACATAGCAGCGCGACCGCTTTCCACATGTTTCGGGACCTCTACCTCATACCCTAGACGTATGAGGAGTTTGGCGAAGGTCAATCCTAGTTCGGCTTCTTGGAAGTTGGTGAACTCGTCAGCGAAGAGGTAGACTTTGCCTTTGGTGGCCTGTCCGTGGTGTCGGCGACATTCCTTTTTGACCGCTTTGCGCATCGTCACGCGGCTCAGGGTCGGAATGTCTCTCTCAGTCGAGAACTTGATGATGCGTTTGATGATGTTGGAAGAGAAATTCCATGAGGCAAAGAAGTTGTAGATCGGCCAAACAATGTGCCCCAATTGCTCCACTGTGGCCATCCACGACACGGCAAAGGAGCGCAAAGGCATGCCGCTGACGTCGTATTTGTGTTGGAGGATTTCGGAGCGCAGGCGTGTCATGTCGACGTTGGAAGGACATTCGCTGCGGCAGCCTTTGCAAGCCAAACAGCTGTCCAACACTTCGGCCAATTCCTCCGATTTCAGGATGCTTTTGTCTTTGTTGAGCGCTTGTGTGAAGGCCTCACTCTCCCACCCTCTCGTCAAGATTTCGCGCAGCACATTGGCACGGGCACGAGTGGCCTTGGTCTCGTCGCCGCTCACCTTGAATGCGGGACAAAGTGTGCCGCCCATCAGGTTCGACTTACGGCAGTCGCCGGCGCCGTTACACTGTTCAATGCTGCACATCAGGGCATGGAGTTGTGTCTTTGCTCCCGTGGCACCTTCCACCTTGCATTCGTCGAAGGCTGCCTTCCAATTGTAGTAGGTACAGGCCCCTGAACCCTGAGGTCCCTGAGCCTGTCGAAGGGCCGAAGATTTTAGCTCCTTTTCAATAGCATATTGTTGCCCCACCTCAAAATGCAACATGCTGTCCATAGGCAAAGTGTCAACGATTTTGTGCAGGTTGAAGACTTGCTCGGGATCCCAGCATTTTTTTAGGTCTTGCATCAAGGCGTAGACCTCGTCGCCATACATGAGTTGGATGAACTCGCCGCGCAGCCTGCCGTCGCCGTGTTCGCCGCTGAGCGAACCCTTGTATTTCTTGACCAATAAAGCCGTCTGGTAGGCCACCTCACGGAATTTGCGTTTCCCTTCCGCATCCTTGATATTGATGATGGGTCTCAGGTGAAGCTCGCCTGTGCTAATATGGGCATGATAGACACAACTCAAGCCGAGGTTGTCAAGCATTTGCGCGAAGTCGGCCATATAGTCAGGCAGTTTTTCTGGTGCTACCGCCGTGTCTTCGATGACACCGATGGGTTTGGCGTCACCTTTCATGCCGGTGATCAGGCCCAAGCCTGCCTTACGCAAACTCCACACCTTGGAGATTTCGGCGCCGTAGACGCGTGAACAGGCATAGACCAGATGCGCGTCATTCTCTATCAATGCTTTTTCCAATTGGTCGGCTACGGCATCGATTTCTTCGCGGGTCTCACCTCTCAACTCGATGATGAGGATGGCAGCGGGGTTGCCTTGCACAAAGAAACGGTTTTTCTGTTGCTCGACGTTCTGTTTGCTGAGTTCCAAGATGTTGCGGTCCATCAGTTCGACGGCGGAGGGATGGAACTGCAAGGCAACCAGGTTGCCCAAGAAACTCTTTTGCAAAGTGTCGCAATGGGCACACACCACCATTTTCTCTTTGGGAGGCAAGGGGTCGAGGTCGACTTTGATTTCGGTGATGAAGGCCAAGGTGCCTTCGCTGCCTGCCAACACTTTACAGAGGTTGATGGTGCGTTGCTCAAGCGGTTTTTCGGTATGGTGTAGGTCTTCGATGACTTCGTCGATAGCATAGCCGCACGAGCGTCGACGAAGGCTCTTGTCGGGATAGTTTTCCTCAATGAGTCGGACTGTCTCGTCATCCAAGGCCCAATTAATAAGTTGTGAATATATGTCTTGGATTAATGTGTCGGCTTCGTTTTCCCAAAAGCGATTGCCAAACCTTTCCTCCAGTTCCTTGATGGTGTAGGTCTTGAACACTTCGATGCTGCCGTCGCAGAGCACGCCTCGGGCTTCCAACACATGGTGGCGGGTGCTTCCATAGACGAGGGAATGCGATCCACAGGAATTGTTGCCGAACATGCCACCGATGCAGCAGCGGTTGCTAGTGGAGGTCTCGGGGCTGAAGAAGAGGCCGTAGGGTGCCAAGGCGAGGTTGAGTTCGTCGAGGACGACACCGGGTTGCACCCTTGCCCACCGTTCTTCGGCGTTGACTTCCAAGATTTTCTTGAAATGCTTGCTGATGTCGACCACAATACCATTGCCTACCACCTGTCCCGCGATAGAAGTGCCACCAGCTCGAGGGATGAGATGGGTATTCCGTTGCTGGGCTTCTTGGATGAGATAGACGATGTCTTGCTCGTTTTCAGGGAAGGCAACGCCTTGGGGTACCTCGCGATAGGCCGAGGCATCGGTAGCATAGGCAATGCGGTGGAGCGGGTCGGTCAGTAAGGTATACATTGCAGATTAATGGTCTAGCTGGCTAAAAACGCTGTTGTTGCTTTTGAACTCAGGCACGATGACCTTCATTTGGGCCACGATCTTCATTGGGTCGCAGGTCTCCAGTTCGACATGGAGCTGTTCTATCATGTGATCCACCTCTGCGGTTTCATATTTGCGCACGATGGCATGCATGATCTTTTCGTTTTCGGTCTTGATGGTATTCTCTTCGTTGGCCAGTACTTCTTCGTAGAGTTTTTCGCCAGGTCGGAGTCCGGTCTCGATGATTTCTATTTCGGGTCGGTGGGCCAGCTTACGCATCTTCTCTGCCAAATCCCAAATCTTGACTTTTTCACCCATGTCGAAGACAAAGATATCGCCGCCTTCGCCGATGGAGCCGGCTTCGAGTACCAGGCTGCAGGCTTCGGGGATGGTCATGAAATAGCGTGTGATGCGACGGTCGGTGACGGTGATGGGCCCGCCTTGATCGATCTGTTTGCGGAACAACGGTACTACGGAACCATTGGATCCCAGCACATTGCCGAATCGTGTCGTGATGAACTTGGTTTGTCCCTGTCGGCTTTGCGTATAAATCTCGGCGATGCGTTTGGTGGCTCCCATCACATTGGTCGGGTTGACTGCTTTGTCGGTCGAGATCATCACGAACTTCTCAACACCATATTCAATGGCCAAGTCGGCCACAAGCTTGGTGCCGAACACGTTGACAAACACGGCCTCGTAGGCGTTCTCCTCCATGAAAGGCACATGTTTGTAGGCTGCTGCATGAAACACCACCTGTGGATGATACATCTCAAATACCTCTCTCATGCGCACGGGGTCTTTCACGTTGGTGATGACAAAAGCCATGCGGTCTTTCATATTCGTGAAATCAGGCGTGTTGTTCATCTCGAACTGGAAGTCATAGAGCGGCGACTCGGCTTGGTCGAGCATGACGAGTTTAGTGGGGTTGTAGTGCATTACCTGGCGGCAGATCTCGCTGCCGATGGAGCCGGCGGCGCCGGTGACGAGCACCACTTTCTCGTTGATTTCACGGATGACATTGCTCTTGCCCAAGATGATGGGTTTGCGGCCCAAGAGGTCTTCAATTTTGATGTCTTGAATTTGGCTGGTCGAAAGTTTGCCGTCAACCCATTTGTCGAAAGCGGGAATCGACTTCACGATGAGGTTGAGCGCCAGTCCTTGTTCGATGATTTCCTTGTTGCGTTCTTGTGACAGGCTGGGGATGGCCACGATCATCACATCGATGTCGAATTTTTCGATGAATTCGGGGGTCATGGCCACCTTGGGAGAGTAAATCTTGATGGTATTAATCTGGGTGCCGACACGTTTGGGATTGTCGTCGACAAAAGCCTTAATTCTGAATTTCGAGTTTGTGTCTTGACTCAATGTGCGCATTAGCATCGTGCCACCGTCGCCCGCACCGTAAATAATCGTGTTCATTTTGTCGGCCACATTCTTGTAGACTTCGTTATACAGCCGCCTGATGGAAAACCGCATAATAATCATCACCACCATGGTGATGAGATAATGGTAGATGAGGGTCACATAACGGGGATAAAGGTCGGTCGCCAATTGAGGGGAGAATTGTCGGATGACCAACTTGCTGATAATCAAGAAAGACAGTGCACCCGTGCAAGCATAGAAAATCTTTTCGATATCATTAAATCCAGAATAACGAAGCATTCCATCGTAGGTTTTACTGATGAGGAATGCCAAAAAATAAATCACAGGTACTAACCAGATACGGCTCCAATCGAAGGTAGATGCGCTGATGTCTCTGAAATACAACATCAAAATGGCCACGACATAAGCCAGGACCACAATCACCATATCTACGGTTAGGATCCAATATCGGGGCAGTGTGTTGTTTTTATGTTTTCCAAAGATAAAATTACAAATACGTGTAATAATCTTTCGCATAGGACAGACAAGGTTATTAAGATTGCAATATTACGACATTTTTTGGAATCTTTTGCCAATCCAGAAAAAAACACATGTTCTTTCCGTAAAAACCTATAATGGTTGGACTTCTGCCAATGCCGAGACGAAATACCAACGTCCGTTGCTTTCGCAATAGCACTTAAAACGCGTGCGTTGTTTTTCGCCTTTTTGGAAGACGAGGCCGTTTTTGGTAGCGAAGCGTGAGCCGGCAGGCAGGCTTTCCAGTGTGTTGGCGGTATTGGCGTTTTTGTCGTATTGGTGCAGTACGCGTTGCAGGTTTTGGTCGGCGGTGCTGCTCGCCTTGATGTGTTGCAGATGCTTTTGGAGGGCATCAAGCACATCTTGTGGAAAAACGTTTTCGGTCATCAAAGGCTTCAGAAGCGTTGCAAATTGGTTTTGCCATTCGGTCCCGTGGGGTTTCACTACTCGCGAGCCATGTTGTTGATACACATCGTAATGTGCCACTTCGTGCACATAAGTGATGAGCATTTGGTAGGGGTTCAAATCCAGGTTCAGGGTGATGGAACAGATGCCGTTTTTCGTTCTCGGTGGGCGGAAGTCGCCCAGTTTGGAGGTTCTTGGTCGTTTGAAATGCAGCTTGAAACGGCGCTGTGTGAACATCTCTCCCACCGTCGTCACCGCTGTATCGGGAAAATAGCGTTTCAGCAGTTCGAGTTCTTCTGGTTTCATCGTTCAGCAAATGTCAAATCGATGGTTTTTGTCTGCATGTTGTACCATGTCTTTCCGTCCCTAGATACACTCCCTCCTTCGTCGGTCGGTATGACATAGACGGAAATGCGAATGTATCCATGCTTTCTATTTGAGGGGCATAGCTCCATTTGGTGCAGGTGTTGCAGTGGCGGGGTGTACGGCGACGGCCTGGCACTTCTTTGGTCTTACAGGAAGACATGAGAACCGTGGTAAGGATAAATGCTAGGATTAGGATTGTTTTTACTCCCCCTTGCCCCCTCACAGAGGGGGACTGTCCCCCTTTTAAGGGGGGCAGGGGGGATTTAAAACACCCTCTTCTATTTATGTTACTTTTCATTGTGATAGCCAATTTGCTGGGTTCTGTCGTGCTTGTTCTTTCAATAGCTCGAAATGCAGTTCGGTCTTGCCTTCGTTTTTGTTGGTGTGTACCATACCGATGTTTTGCTTGGTCTTCACCTTGTCGCCGCGTTTCACGTTGACGTTTTCGAGGTTGGAATAAACCGTGAAGTATTCGCCGTGACGGATGATGACCACCGTGTTGGCACCGGTCAGTTTGGTGACGCTGGTGACTTCGCCATCGAAGACGGCGCGGGCTTTGGCGCCTTCGGTGGTGGCGATGTCGATACCGTTGTTGGTCACCGTGACTTTGCTGGAGACCACCGATGCGTGTTTGCCATAGGACGAAGAGATCACGCCGCGTTCCACGGGCCAAGGCAGTTTGCCTTTGTTGCTGACGAAGTTGGTCGACAAGGTCTTCTCGGCGGGTGTCAAGGCCATGCCTTTTTCCTTGGGTGCTGGCGTGGTGGTTGTGGTCTTGCCTTTGTTGGCGTTCTTTTTTTCTTCCTCCCTACGCTTTCTTTCGGCTTCTTCGTTGGCTTTTCTAATCTCTTCGGCGATGATGTCGTCGATGGCTTTTTGCAGTTTTTGTGCCTGTTGTTGCTTGTTCTTGATGTCCTGTTGGATGTTGCCTTCCTTTTTCTTGAGGTTGGCCACTTGTTTGTTGAGGTCATCCTTCTCTGACTTCATGGCCTCTTGCTGTGTTTTCTCGTCTTTCAGCAAGGTGTTTTGTTCCTCGCGGGCTTGTTGGCTGGCTTCCACGGTTTTGCTGATTTGCCGTTGGGTGGAACTGATTTGTTCCATCTTCACTTTGCGGGCATCGCTGAACTCGCGTATATAGCGCAGGCGGCTGAAGGCTTGGTTGAAGTCTTTTGAAGCGAAGATGAAGCCCAGGCGGTCGTAATGGCTACGGTTTTTGTTGGCGAAGGTGACCATCTTGGCATATTCCTTCTGCAGTTTGGAGAGGTCGGAATTGAGCGCCTTGATGGTGCTTTGTCCTGTTTGGATTTCTTCGTCGAGAACGGCGATTTGTTCGTTGTAGGCCTTGATGAGTTTTTCGCGTTGCTTGATTTTTTTGTCCAGGAGGTTGACTTCATTCAATGTCATCTCTTTGTCTTTGGTGGTTTTTTTCAGCAATTGGTTGGCGGTCGAAATCTCGTTTTGCAAGGTCGTGATTTCGCTTTGCAGTTGCTTCTTCGATTTGCCTTTGGTCTTTTGGGCGTAGGCGGGGGATGAAGCCAACGCTAAGAAAAACAGAACAATGAACGACAAACACCACTCCATGCCCTCATGGCGGAGGCACATCCGCCATCTCCTAAGCTTGAAGGTGAACCCCTTTTGCTTAGGAGATCGCGGGTCATTCGCGGTTCTGAGACCGCGATGAGGGTTTGTGTGGTGTTGTTCTATAAGTATTCTATCGTTCATTGTCTTGGTTTGATTCGGAATCGTTCCATCTTATCACTGATCTTCAGCGGGAAGCTTGTCTTTTCGTCCAATTTGATGTTCTTGTATCTCATTTTGGCGCTCATATTGCCCATGACGAAGGTCTTGAGCAGCACCGTTTGATTCTCAACGGGCGGAATGCCTTCGTTATTGTCCAAGATCAAAGTTTGTATCAAAGGGAGGCTGAGTGGCATTCCGAGTTGTGCGGATAAGGTATCCAAGGGTTCGGCAAGGTAGGTCTTTTCCAGTCGGTTGAGGATCCAAACCGAGTCGGTGCTGACTTTGGCGCGTGCCACCTCTATGCCCATAGAGGCAGTCACACTGAGCCAGACGAGGCTATCCTTACGCATACGCATTTGGCCCGAGAGGTCGTCGAAGTTCATGCCATTGCCTTCAGCCTGGATGTCCATGTTGGCCGTGAGCCATTCGAAAGATTGCGGCGGTATAGGCGCAACGGTTTTCTTGCGCGAGGCACAAGAGGTAGCGGCGAGCAAAAGGACGAGGAATGCTATTTTTGAAAAAACCTTCACGCTTAGTTTTCCTTCAATTTTCGTTCCAAAACGAGGAGGCAAAAATAGCAAAAAACTCAAATGCTCGCCACAGGTATAAAGAAAGCCTCAACCGTACTTTTGGTTGGGGCTTGTTGTCTTTGGCAGAAAAAGCGCCAAGAGGGTCATTCCTTCACCACCTTGCGCACGCACTTTCGCCCTTCCTTGTCAGTGATGTTGACGAAGTAGACGCCGGTGGGCAATTCGGAGAGGTCGATTTGCAGTGTCTCGCCCTCGCCCGTGGCGTTGGCCACGCGCTGCCCGAGGGTGTTGAGTATTTCGGTTTGTTCCAAATCCTTGCCCGTGATGTTGATGAGGCCCGTGGTGGGGTTGGGAAGGAGGGTGAAAAGAGGAGTTGTTTCGTCCTCTTCAACTGCCATAAAATCCTCGGCTGAGATTTTTGCAATGGTGTTATGGTAAAAGTTTTGGCCATACAAGTTGTATGTGTAGACCACAAGTATTCCATTGTCTTCTGTCGATTTAATGGTATAGAGCGTTATTGCATAGTTTTCCTCTTCGCCCAATCTCCAGGTCCTTATGGTGTCAAAATCGGGGGTCAGCCTGTCTATGCATAATATATGGTAATCCGGATGCAGGACGTATCCTAAAAAGATGGTGTTGTCTTGGGCGATGTCGACACCTTTCAGCAAGGCGACCTTGTCCCAGGTCCGTCGCCCTGACGACCTTTCCGTATATCGTATCATGGGCAGCGTGCCTGCTCTTTCAGGATCGCCAAATTCGTAGAGAGCGATGCCTTGTTGCCCTGATCCTTGCGGCTTGCAGTATAAGGAAGTGACATAGGCCGAGTTGTGCGGGCTGCGCACTACCGACATCTGTTGGAACATGTCGCCAATAATTGGGTTTATGTCGGCTTGTTGGCGAAAAGCCTTCACATCCAGGATTTGGAAGTCTTTGTCGATAAAAAAGGCGGTGCCGGGCGTCCCAACCCTATCCTTGCCGTCGGGTGTGGTATAGTAAATATCCGGCGCGTCGTTGTAGTAAAAGACAAACCCGTTGCCGGCTCGGCATAATTGATAATAAAGCCAATTCGTATCCATGCCCCCGCCTGTGCTTTCCATTTCGTAGCCAACCCTGCTGATGAAGTTCCCGTCGAAGTCCATCCTGAAGAAGAAGAGGGTGTCTTGTCCTCTTGGGTTGTGAACGTCAAAAGTGGGCGATTTGACATAGAGGCCAACGATGTCGTTCCCGTCCGATTCGGCGGTGAGGATGGTCAGTCTCCCGCTAAACCCGTTTGGAGTACAGCTTTGGTGAGGACAAACGGCCGTGTCAACTTGGAACCTGTGCTCGTGGCTTTCAAGGATGTTGAGTTCGTCGTCGAGTTTGTAAAGGTTGAGGGTGGCGTAGTCGGGCGGATTGTCGAAGTTGAGGAAGAAATTGGGGGTGGAATCGTCGTAGTCAGGATGGTATGACATGAGCGCGAAGGTGTTGCCTTCTTTGTCGAAGAAGACATGAGGGGACAGTCCAGAGAATGCAGGTCTGTCAAACACCCTTTTTTCCAATTCGTTCCCGTTTGGCGAAAGGTGCGTCAATACGGGCCAATCGTGATGGTTGACGGTGTGCTCCCTCCCAGCAGCAATAACCCCACCGTCCTGCTTTTGCCAAACATCTCTATAATAGGTTACCGTTTCGCCATTGAGAATATAATCTGATGTATAGGTCCATTCCTGTGCCGAAGCCTTGGCCCCGAAAAGCAAGGCCAAGACTCCAAGCAGGAACAATCCTTTGTTTCTGTTTAACAATTGCTTAATCATTGTGATGAGGATGTACCAGCCATATCACATTAGCGTAAGTTACGTGAGCGGCATGTATTTTAAAATATAAGCCGGGATTATCGTAATGAAATCCACTGGAGAATCCGTTGAGGTTGTGATTTCCACAGTCACTTGACCGAGATTCTCGAGGAAGGCCACCATGAGGAGATGGCCGTTGATGGAGGCCTGGATGGAGGAGCACACTTTGGACTTGTGCTACTTTTACTTGTATGGCACTATAACCATCTTTTAATATTAAAGTAGTAGCACCACACCATGCAATTGGCAATAATAAACCAAATAGCAAGATGAAATGTTTTAGGTTTTTGTAATTTTGCATAACTATTTGTTTTTGAATACAACTACAAAACTACAATTGACAAAACCCTTTTGCCAAGAAAATACAAATTTGGTTTATTTGGTTTTTTGTTTAGAAACTTGATTATCAAGCAATCAACATTTCATTAAGAATAATCGCCATCTTGCCTTCGGTGTGAAAAAGTTGTTGTAAACGCTTTTCGCGCTCCCAGATGGTTCGATACGAAAGCTGTGTCATTGCAGCAATTTGAACATTATCCAGTCCAAGAAGACATAAATAGCAATAAAAGAGATCCTTTTCCTTCAATTCAGGATAATTCCGTTTCAATTCGTTAAATAACTCGCTGTAATGTCGTATAGCAGCCTCTTTTAGCTGCGCTTTTTGGGCATCACTTAGGGCAATGTCTTTATACGCGGATACAGGCACAGAAGATTTGATAGGTTTGTTTTTGTCGTTACATACATCAAGTATTTGACGGCAAATAGGTTCTTCTGCATACTTCTCTACTACTATTTGTTTATTAACCGATGAGTTTGTGGGAGCTATGATTACTTTCTTGTCTTGCTCTTTTAATGCAGCGTTGCTTCTTTTTAGTCGTCCTGCCAAAGCCGCCTGTTGCATTTTATGCATGTGACGCTCTGCTTTTATCTGCGTTTCAAGCTTTTGCTTGCCTTGCTTGTTCTTTCGGTATAAGAAAATGACAAACAATATAACCATTAACATTCCCCCAAAGACCAATAAGATTAGCGTTGCTTGCTTCTTTTTCTCATGATGTTGTTTCTGCTCCAATTCCTTTTGCTTGAATCTATTATACAACTCTGTCAATTGTGACCTCGTTCCACTATTGTTCTCTTCTTGGTTGGCAAATGGAACCAAAAACTCAGCAAACTTATGCATATCCTGCATATTATTTTGTGCCTTGCATATCTCAACAAGCCATTCTGCCGCCTGCTTCTTTGCGCCAATATTTTGGCTTTGGTCATAGACATTATTCAAATAAAGCCAAGCCGAATCGAATTCTTTTTCGTGATAATAGATTTCGCCAATTGTCAAGCAACGAGAAATAAATTCTTGTTTACTTTCAGCCTGTGAAAGCATCGAAAACAATTGGTTTAATGATAATATTGGATCCTTTTCTTTTTTATAGGAGAGAAATGCAAGGCGCGTGGTAAGGTCTCGGTAGTTAAGATTATTTGTATCAGACAACAAAAACAATCCTTGGTTATAATAGTATCCAGCGCTATCATAATCACCTAAAACGTCATAATGCGAACCTATCTCATTTAACACCCACGATACATTCCAAGAAATAGCATCGTATTTTTTGAAATACTTTAAAGACTTCTTACCGAAATATATACTTTGTTCGTGAAGATATTGATCAGAGAACTCATCTGTCAAATGCGCAAATAACAAGGCCATCAAATTCGCCTTGTTTCCTATGATCTCAGCCTCATCGAAAGAATCCTCCATCACCTCCAAGGCCTTCAGGTATTCCTGGCAGGCCTCCACCACGCTGTCGCGCTCGTAGTAGCCCACGCCATTGATATAATGGGCGCGAGCGTCCAAAAAGGCGTTGGTGGAGACGTTGCGCGCAACGTCTGTACACGCATACAATGAATCATAATAATCCACCGCCTGCAGCAATTCCGCGCGGTTGAGCTGGGGATTGTCATTCTTGTACAACAATTCGGCCAACAACAGGTTGGCGTAATGGCAATCATGGGTTGTAGAGACGGTGTGCACACCGTCTCTACAGCAGGTGTCGAAATAGGGCAACAGACAGGTCAACGCGCTGTCGGGCCGCTGCCACATCAGGCTGTCGATGGCGGACAATTCAGGCGACACGTCGGTTGGTAGAGACGTGGCGCGCCGCGTCTCTACAGCGTCACCGTTTTTGTGGGACGTGCAGGCCGCCAACAACAGCATCATTACTATGCCCCACCATGGTCTCATTAATGTTTCAGTTTCTGGTCTAATTCTTTCGATGCCCCGCCCGCTTGTTGTGCTTTTTTCCAGTATTCCATGGCTTCGCTTTCTTTGCCGAGTTTGAGCAGGATGTCGCCGTAGTGCTCTAGATTTGCCCCTGAAGGGTTCTTCTCGAGTCCCAAACATTTTTTCATTATCTTCTCAGCTTCCTTGTAGCGTCCGAGCTTGTAGAGCACCCAGGCATAGGTGTCGGTGTAGTAGACATTGTCGGGGACCAATTCGTTGGCATGTATGGCCATTTCCAAGGCTTCCTCCAGCCTTTCGCCACGCAGCGAGAGGTAGTAGGCATAATTGTTTAAAACCAAAGCATTGTCAGGGTTGTTGCGCAAGGTTCGGTCATACGCGTCGAAGGCTTTGTCTTCTTCGCCTTGTTGATGGTAGATGTCGCCCAAGAAAGCGTCGAATTCCGACATCTGCATCTTGTCGGAGGTGTATCTCCTACCCTTCTCGAGATAGCTGATGGCGTCTTCGTTATTTTCCATCACGGCGTTGGCTACACCGGCATACCAATAGAACACCGGTTGCATGGGATAGTATTTCAAGGCGGCGACGGCATGGTCGCGTACGGCTTCGTTTTCGTTAAGGCGCGACTCGCTGATGATGAGGTTTTGCCATCCGAAGAAGTCGGTGCTGTCGATGGTCAGCACCTTTTGGTACAATTCTTTCGACTTCACCGCATTCTCCTCGATGAAGTAGCAAGAGCCAAGGATGAGGTAGCCGAGTTTGTTGTCGGGATGGGTCTCGACGAAAGCCTCTCCGCATAGGCGCGCTTGTTCGTCGATGTTGGACGCGCCTTGGTTTTTGTTCATCCAATAGTCGTAGGTGTTGGCTTTGGTGGTGATGTCGAGGTTTTTGTTGCGGATGGCAGCCAGTAGTTCGTCGAACGCCTTGTCCTTGTCGCCAGTCATGTCGTAGAGCTCGAGGAGCGAAACATTGATGTAGGGGTGCTCGGGATTGATTTCCTCAATCTTCTCGTAGGTCTTGATGGCCTCCTTGATCTTCCCATTTTCGGCATAAAACGAGGCTAACAAGCCATAATAACGGATGTTGTCGGGATTTTGTTCGATGAGTTTTTCGAGCTCCGAAACCACTTTCTTGGTGTTGCCTTGGCGTTTGAAAACCTGGAGCCTTTGCTCGGTGATGAACTCGTTTTCCCCGACTTGTTGTTCCAAAAGGTCCATCTTCTCCAAAGCCTTGCTGTAGTTCTCTGTGACGAGGTAGGCATCGATAAGCTCGCTGAGCATATCGGGGTCTTCGGGGTATTTTTGCGTCAGCTTCTCGTATAGCTTGATGAAGTCGTTGTATTGCTCCAAGTTGCGATAGAAGAGGCCGAGGCGCATTTGGTACCACTTGTTCTCGGGTTCGATTTTGGCCGCCTTTTGGATCATGTTGAAGGCTTCCTCGATACGGCCGGCATTGGAGTATTGCTCGCTCAGTTCATACATCGAGGCGGCATCGTCGGGCATGAAGCGCAAGGCCTGTTCGAAGTTGCGGATGGCGCCTTCGGTATCCTCGCGGTATTTGCTCTGCAAGCCGTTGGAGAAGAAAGTGGCGTTCTTTTTCTTGTCGGGTTTGCCGTCATATTCCGATTCCATCTGCTGGGCGGTCATACTCGAGGCAAGACATAGCATGATTAGCAATGAAAAAATGCCTTTTATACCGTCATGGCGGAGGCACATCCGCCATCTCCTAAAAGAGCGGTGTTGCCTATTTTTCAGGAGATTGCGGATCGCCTCATTCCGCAGAGGCGGAACCGCAATGACGGAAGGGTGGGCTTGGTTTTGTAGAATGGATGTATTATTCATGTGTGTTTCAATTTTTTCCAGTGTGACCGAAACCGCCTGCGCCGCGCTCGGTTTCCGTAAGCGTCTCCACCTGCACGGGCTCGGCCTGTTCGCAGCGGGCGATGATTAGTTGTGCGATGCGGTCACCACTGTTGATGACAAACGACTTGTCGGAGAGATTAATGAGGATGACGCACACTTGACCGCGATAGTCGGCGTCGATGGTGCCAGGTGAGTTCAATACGGTGATGCCGCTTTTGATGGCCAGACCGCTGCGGGGACGCACCTGACCTTCATAGCCTTCGGGGATCTCCATGTAAAGACCCGTCGGCACGAGACCGCGTTGCATGGGTTCAAGGGTGATGGGACCTTCGGGCAGATAGGCGCGGAGGTCCATGCCGGCCGAGTTTGCGGTCTCGTAGGCAGGCATGGGGTTATTTGAAGTGTTGACGATGTTGAGTTTCATATCTATTTCTTTTTCAATATTTTACTATTTACTATATGCATGACGCCATTCACCAGGTCTTTTTCTTTCCAGCAGATGAAGGCGAAGAAGACCAGCAGCAATCCTGTATTGATGATCAAGGTCCAGACTGTGCTGTCAATTTGTATGTATCTCTGGGCAAAGAACAATACGATGGCAATGGCAAAATAGAGGAAAGCTGACTTCAAGTCATAAGGTATTGGGGCTTTCTTCTGTCCGAAGAAATATGAGAGTATCATGCAGGTGCCATAGCCTGCGAAACCGCCCCAGGCACAGGCCATGTAGCCGTATTTGGGCACAAAAATGAAGTTGATGGCGAGCAATACCGCACAACCGATGCCGGAGAAAACGGCGCCCCACCAGGTCTCGTCGATGAGCTTGTACCAAAACGACAGGTTGAAATAGATGCCCATGAAGATTTCGGCCATCATCACGATGGGCACCACGCGCAGGCCCTCCCAATAGTCGGACTTGATGATGTGCTTGAGCAGCGGCATATACATCACCACGGCAAGGAAAGCAAACAGCGTGAAGATGATGAAGTATTTCATCACCTTGGCTTGGGCCTCCTTGTCGGCGTTGTCGCGCTTGCCGCCGAAGACGAAAGGCTCGTAGGCGTAGCGGAAGGCCTGGGTAATCATCGCCATAATCATCGCGATTTTCACGCAAGCGCCATAGATGCCCAACTGCACGTCGCCCTCTTCGCCAGGAACGATAAAACGGTAGCAAATCTTGTCGGCCACTTGGTTAAGGATGCCGGCCAAGCCCAGCAGCAGTAAAGGCCAGGTATAGTGTAGCATCTGTTTGAGCAAGTCGCGGTCAATTCCAAAGCGTAATTTTCTGATTTCTGGAATGAAACCGAGGGTAATCAGTCCTGTGCAAATCAAGTTCACTATGAAGATGTAGCCGACTTGGTAACTGTTTTCGTACCAGCCCATCAAGGCGGGATGGCTCTCTTTCAATCCAGGTGCGACCAAGAAAATGAATAGGTTTAGTCCGATGTTGAGGAAGATGAATAGCAGTTTTAGCGAGGCAAATTTGATGGCTTTGTTTTCGTAACGCAAACGCGCAAACAGAATGGCTTGGAAAGCATCTAAAGCCACGATGATGGCCATGATTTCCACAAACTCGGGGTGGCTTGTATAATGCAAGGCATCGGAAATCGGTCTCAAAAAAATGCTGACCAAGATCACGAAAACCATACTTACCAAACCCACGGCCAAACCCGAAGTGGAAAAGGCCTTGTCGGGGTTCACCCCTTCTTTGTTGGAGAAGCGGAAGAAGGTGGTTTCCATGCCAAAGGTCAGGAGGACGAGGAGTAAGGCAGTGTAGGCATAAAGGTTGGTGACGATGCCATAGCCGCCCGATTCGGCCGCGATTTTGTAAGTATAAAGCGGCACGAGCAGATAGTTCAAGAACCTGCCGATGATGCTGCTGAGGCCGTAAATGGCGGTTTGCTTCGCGAGCGAGCCTAATCTGTTTTCTGCCATAGGTCGTTTAGATTTCGGTTATAGTTTCAAAGACTCTTATTGGAACGGTATTATTGATGATTTTAGTTTGTTCTTCATCAAGTTGGTCGTAAGTTTTTTTGAATATCTTTATTGACAACTCATCTTTCCTCTCTTTAAAAGCCTGTAATATTTCTTTTTGTACGTCTAAATAGCGTGCAAATAAAGCGTTCCTGTCTACATCAAAATAGACAATTCCTTTTGAATACAAAATGGAGTCTATATTATCAATAGTTTTCCATTCTACTTCTGGAGCGTTATTATCGCCAGGATGTGGTGTTATGAAGTTTTTTACCAAATCTTTTAGTTCTTCTAATGCGGTTTCGTGACCATTGACGAGTATTTTGTTATTTCCGTCTAAATAAACCCGCATTACATTTTGTTCGCCAATTCTTGTGTCTTCAAGATTTGGAGCAACGAATAGACTTGCACAAGACGTTAAGATACAGGTTAAACACAGTATGTAAAGTGTTTTTTTCATGTATTTTGTTCTTATTGTTTTGGTAGTTTTATAATAAACGTTGCCCCCTCCCCTTCCTGGCTTTCAAACGAGATAGTGCCTCCGGCCGACTGCACGATGTTGTAGGTTAACGAGAGGCCCACGCCCGAACCACCGGTCTTGGTAGTGAAGTTGGGCAGGAAGATCTTCTCCTTGTCTTCTTCTTTGATGCCTTTGCCGTTGTCTTTGACGCGGATGACGAATGTGTTTTCAGTGGCTGTCAATGAAACATCGATATGTCCCTCTGGCTTAGAGCCAATGGCTTGTACCGCGTTCTTCACAACGTTTGTGACCGCGCTGTTCAAGTTGGTCTTGTCGCCGTTGATGGAATGGTCGACTGTTGGGTCGTAATGATATTTGAAAGTGATGTTTTCTACATTATCGTAGAAGTGTACCACATTGCCCACCAACTCTGCCAAATCCATGGGTTGGGGATGGTTTTCGGGCAGTTTTGCATATGTTGAAAATGAGGAAGCAATATCAGATAACGCGTCGATTTGTTCGATGAGCGTATTGTTTGTGCGTTGGATTTGTTCGGCTGTGGCATTACCGTTTTCCATGTTGCGTTGTAGCATTTGAATGCTAAGACGCATGGGAGTGAGGGAGTTTTTGATTTCATGTGCCACTTGTCGGGCCACGCCACGCCATGCCGATTCTGTTGTGGTGCGTTTCAATTCTTCGACGCTCTTGTGCAGTTTCACAATTAGATTGTTGTATTCCTGCACTAATTGTCCGATCTCATCTTTTCCTCTATATTCTATCGGCTCGTTTTTTCCGATGAGTTCGTATTTGCTCAGGTTGCTCTGTATGAGTGCTAATGGTTGCGTGATGCGTTTTGTGAGGTGCAGGATTAATACCAAAGCTGCGCCCAAAAGCACGAGTATGATATTGACATAGGTCAGTATAAAATTCTTGATTTCGTTGTGCAAGTCTGCGCTGCTTGAAAAATATGGGGTGTTGAGATAGGCCAAAGTGTTGCCGGAGGCATCGTTTAAAGGAATATAGGCTGAGGCATATTTCCCTTTGCCGAGTTTCTCTGCATGCGTATAATATAACTCCTTGTTTCGGTGTATGTTTTGGTAGGCCTCCGCATTCATCATCGGGGCTTGCAGGTGTAGTTCGTAGATCTCGGGTCGCGTAGTGGCCAGGAGTTGTCCGTTTCGATGGTATAGGTTAAGATCGGTGAAGAAAGTGGTTGCGTATTGTTGCAAAATCCCGTTCCACGTGTCTCTTGATGCACTCCTTAACAGTTCTGCTATATTTAAATCGTTGCTCATTTCGAGCATGAGGGTCCTTGTAGTTTCGAATTGTGCTGACTCGGTTTTTTGGTTGTAAAGGGTCTGCATATAGACTACTGAAACTGGTCCAATGGCGAAGAGTGCGACGCCTAATGTCAGGAAGATGATGGTTTGAAGTCGGCGACGGAAAGTCTTTCGTTTCTTACTGTCTTCTTTTGGCCTGCTTAGCCAAACGATGAGTAGGAAAGGCACTGCAAGTCCTAGGAAAAACACGGCGAAGGGACTTACCTTTTCGGAGAACGTCATCGTCGGTGTGCTGATGATGAGGGCATTGTGTTCTCCATCGATGATGGTGTAATGCTTGTAGTTTTTACTATAGGTTATTTCTTTGTCCTTTACCTTCAGGCTATTTAGAAAATTCGGGTAGACATACTTACCGTATTTGTAGACCAACTGGTTGTCGCGGTAGCTACCGACAGAGTATTGATAAGGTTTCTGACTGTTGGTTTCTTGTAGTAGTTGCGGAAATCCGAATCCTTCTGGTGCAATGGGTTTATAGAATTCGAAGTAGAGTGTTTTCTTTTGTTGGTTGTCCTTGGAACTAATCTGGATCTTTCCTAAATAGTTGGGGTCTAAGGTATAATAATCCAAGAAGTAGAGGCCATCTCCTACCCTTTTCTGTTTGTTGTTGGCTAGTTTTTCGAGGAAATAGTTGTCACAACCAGTTACATACCCCTCGGGTTCGATGTTGATTTCTTCGTCAGGTGCACAAAGAGTAAGTGTGGTATGGTAGGCCTGCATTGTCGTGTCGAACATGAGCTCCTTTGTATAACCAAGGATGACATCGGTCAACACGTTGCTTTCAGCGAAGAGCATTTCCCTCAAAGTGGTGTCGGTTTTCAGATGTTCGGCAAAGATGGCATAGCTTTCTTCAAATGTCAAATCGCGTTTTTCTACCAGACTATGCGCCAATCGTTGTAATTGTTCGTTTTCTCGTTTAACGTTGTATTTGTAGTAGATAAAGGTGCCTATGATGGATATAAGAAGGATGACGGCGATTCCGATTTCCACCACGCGAGTCTTTCTTTCTTCTTTTTGTGGTTCTGTTGCCGTTTTCTTATAGGCCATAATTAGGCCAATTGCAAGAAGCATGATAAAGGGAATCGGCCAAAGGATCCTGTAAGGTTGTTTTAACCTCGGCTTTTTCGCGATGTTGTAGTTGGCCAATACTTTTCCCTCGCAGTTTGTGATCTTTGTTCCGTCTTCATCGGTTAAGTTGATATCTGTCTCGATGAACGGTGGTAAGGTCTGCAGGTGGTTCTCGAAATACTTGTTTTCAATTTGGTATGTGGTATTAATGAGGCGGTAGACGTAGTAAGTCATCGTGCCTTTTTGGTACGACTTGACGAAGTAGTTGCCTGTAAGCAGTGGGCAGATGGTATCATTTCCGATGACCACTTTTCGTTTCATCAGTTTCGGGCTGACATCGTTACGGTTCCAAAAAACCAAGGTATCGCTCATGAAGATGGTCAGCCCGGTGTTTGTTTTTTCGAGTTCCTCGTGGTTGAGACCTTTATCGATGAGTTTCTGCATGGAGCTATCCATCTTCTGAATCGACCTTTGAAAATGTTTTTGGACGAATGTCTCGTTCGTCGCTAGAAGGATGAACAACCCAGTGACGATGAACAGGGCGATGCTGATCGTCCATATGCTTTTGCCAATCCGCTTCCTTGTTTCGTCTTTCATTTTAGGTCTTTTTTTTGAAAACTATGTTTTCTTGTTGATATTGTGTATGTTATAAAACGTGCCGAATTTTCAGTTTTTTATCCTATGATGTTCCTCTGTTCC
Source organism: Bacteroidales bacterium (assembly GCA_017395365.1). Lineage (GTDB taxonomy): Bacteria > Bacteroidota > Bacteroidia > Bacteroidales > F082 > Limimorpha. Next base: position 392,588 of record JAFPUN010000003.1, on the reverse strand, counting down.
ATTTTTGTCCACAAACGTCTTAAATGGCTTAAAAACGGGTTATTTTTCAATTTTGGTCATTCTTCTCAAAAATGTAAACCAAACTCGACCATTCACCGGACCGTCTTGCTTTCATGTTAGAGAGCCATCCTCTGTATGCTCCTCTGAACAAGGGTATTTGGTGTAGTTTATATTGTTCGCTCATATACGAAATGTAATAGGCGTCCCACTTCAATTTGTCTGTTTTGGTAAGGCTTAATCCTTTGGATTTGAATATTTTAGCTATTGTATTTCTATTGAAATGGTTGAGGTGTCGTGGCACATCGTAGGCAGCCCATTTTTCTTTGTAATATTGACCGTCGTAGGATTTGTAGTTAGGCAGAGCGATTACGATTCTGCCAGTTGGTTTTATAAGTCGTTGTAATTGTTCTACTTGCCATTTTAGCTTGTCTACATGTTCCAGGACATGCCACATGGTGATGATGTCAAAAGTTTGGTCCGGTATGTTTTCGAGTTCCTTGCTTTCGATGATTTGTGCTTTTGTTCGCTGTCTTGCGATTTCTTTTGCTTCTTCTGAGGGTTCCACCCCAATACATTCCCAGCCATGAGTTTCAGCTGTGTGGAGGAAGTCCCCTACTCCACAGCCAATGTCTAACATTTTTCCTACTTTTAACCCTTCTGTAGCGATTTTATATTTGTGCTTTAAGTTTGTCTTTTTAACGCTTTCGTAGATTTTCGGAATGAATCCTTTTTTGTTTTCTTGGTGGCTGTAGTATTCTTCCGATTTGTAATAATTGCCTATTTTTTCTTCGTCTGGTCTGGGCATTGTGTATAGTAGTCCGCAGTTGAGGCATTCGCAAATATGGAAGTCCTCCTTGGTCAAAAACTCGTCTTTGAGCCAGAGGTTGATTTGTGCTTTTTCGGATCCGCACCAGGGGCATTGGTTATTCATGGTTTTTAATGTTTCATGTGGAACAATTTTGTTATCTTCCTAAAAATATGGCTAATACATTAATATCAGCCGGTGAAATACCGCTAATTCTTGATGCTTGACCTAATGTTTCAGGTTTGTAGCGGTTTAATTTTTCGCGGCATTCGTATGATAGGGATTGTATGGAATGGTAATCGAATTCAATTGGTAGTTTTATGTTTTCTAATCTATTGAGTTTTTCTGCCAGTTCGTATTCCTTTTGTATGTAGCTGTCGTATTTGATCTGAATTCCTGCCTCTTCAAGGCATTCCTTCATAAATCTATCTTGTGTTTTGTATTTTTCCAATGTTGGAACCGTGTCAATCATATCAGATAGATTGATTTGTGGCCTCAATAGTATATATGACAATTTTAACTTTTGTTCGATTTTTGAGCTTTCTTTTTGCTCTAATAAACCATTGATCTCTTTAGGATAAACGTATGTATCTTGCAGGAATTGTTTTATCTCTTCAACTTTGGTCTGTTTTTCTTGATATTTTTGATATCTGTCCTCTTTTGCTAGTCCTAATTTGTACGATAATTCTGTGAGTCGTGCATCGGCATTGTCTTGTCGGAGAAGTATCCTATACTCTGCCCTACTTGTGAACATCCTATAGGGTTCATCAACGCCTTTTGTGATGAGATCGTCGATGAGTACACCTATATAGGCTTGTGTTCTCGAAAGAACCAGTTGCTGTTCGTCTCTCAATGACAATGACGCATTGATACCCGCCATCATGCCTTGACAAGCGGCTTCCTCATAACCCGTTGTTCCATTGATTTGCCCGGCAAAGTATAAACCATGCACGAGTCTTGTTTCCAAGGAATGGTGAAGCTGCTCAGGTGGGAAATAATCGTATTCGATGGCGTACCCGGGTCGGAAGATTTTGGCATTTTCGAATCCTTCTATTTGCCGTAAGGCTTCATATTGGATATAATCCGGCAAGGAAGAACTGAAACCGTTGAGGTAGTATTCCTCGGTGATCCAGCCTTCGGGCTCCACAAAGAGTTGATGGCTGTCTTTCCCTGCGAATCGTTCAATTTTATCTTCAATGCTGGGGCAATACCTGGGCCCTACACCTTGTATTCTGCCGTTGAACATGGGTGAGTATTTGAACCCTTTGCGCAGCGTTTCATGCACTTTTAACGATGTGTGTGCGATCCAACAACTCCTTTGCTTGCTGATCTTAAAAGGTTCTGTGTAAGAGAATCCGACCACTTCTTCATCCCCCTTTTGCTCGATGAGTTTACTGAAGTCGATGGTGCGGCCATCGATACGAACTGGCGTGCCGGTCTTAAGCCGCTTGGCTTCAAAGCCATAGTCTTTGAGTTGTTCTGTGATGCCATGACTGGCCACCTCGCCCATCCTACCTCCCGGGAAATGCTGTTCACCGATATGTATCAATCCGTTCAGGAAGGTGCCATTAGTCAGGATGACGGCCTTGCTTTCAATAGCACCGCCCATGAGGGTCTTCACGCCTTTCACTTGGTCGCCTTCGATCAATAGACCCGTCACGGTGTCCTGCCAGAAGTCGAGGTTGGGTGTCTTTTCCAATAGGCTACGCCACTCGGCCGAGAACATCATTTTGTCGCTTTGGCACCGCGGACTCCACATGGCAGGACCTTTCGACTTGTTGAGCATCCTAAATTGGATCATGGTGCGGTCGCTGACGATGCCCGAATAGCCGCCCATGGCGTCGATTTCGCGGACGATTTGTCCTTTGGCGATGCCGCCCATGGCCGGGTTGCACGACATGGAGGCAAACAGCCGCAGGTCCATGGTAACGAGCAGGACCTTGCTGCCCATATTGGCCGCCGCCGCTGCCGCTTCGCATCCGGCGTGACCGGCGCCTACAACGATGATATCATACGGTTCAAAATACATGCTTTTTGTCAGTGTTTCACGGGAAACAATTTGTTTAAACTATTGAATATCAAATGTTTATTAAAGTTGAATAAAAAAACAATACTAAACCCGTCATTGCGGTCTTCATCGCGGTCTTAGAACCGCGATTGACCCGCAATCTCCTGAATGCGAGGCTTTATCTTCGCATAAAGGAGATGGCGGATCTGCGTCCGCCATGACGGTAAAGGACTCTTGTGTTGTCCCTCCTGTAAGTAAGTTTAAAGCCTCCTCCTCTTGCTCTCTCATCTCTCTCTCTTCTTCATCCGTCAGGTCATCGAAACCAATGAGATGCAGCACACCATGAATGATGACACGATGCAATTCACTCTCATAGCTGCGACCAAAGGTCACGGCATTCTCCTTGATGCGGTCGATGCTGATGCAAAACTCGCTCGATAGCACGGTCACACAGTCTGTCAAAGGGAAGGTGACAATATCAGTATAGAAGTCGTGGCCGAGACGCTCCCTGTTGATTTCCAACAATTTCTCATCACTGCAGAAATAGTAGTACAACTCTCCTACCATCTTGCCATAGCTTTCCACTACCTGGCTGATCCAAGCCTTGTCGCGCTGCGGGTCGATGGGTGGCATCTCCACATCCAATGTGCTGAATCTGATCATTTTAGTGCGTGTTTTTCTTCAAGTAGTAATCGTTGATTTTCTCCTGGTAATAGGGAGCATATTCTATCGGATTGGTCTTCAGGAACTCCTGGTTCTTCTTCAACAATTCCTTGTAGCGTATCTCGTCAATCTGTCTCTCAAAATGCGAGCCTTTGTATTCGTTCGACTTGCGCTTCTCCTCTTGTTCGCGTTTCTCCTGTGCCTTTTGCGACTCCAGCATACGTGATTCGATGCGTTGGCTGCGCTCAATCATCTGTCGGTTGATCTTCTTGTTCACCAACTCCTCTTCCAACTTCTCCATGTCCTTGATGATCTCATTTAGGCCGTCATCGCCGATTTGTCCGTTCTCTTTCATGTCGTTAAGCATCTGCTGCATGCCTTGGCGTAGCATCTCCTGTTCGGCGGCCATGCGGGCAAACTCCTCACTCATCGAATTGGGCATTTGTTGCCCTGATTTCTCCATCTGCTGTTGCATCTGCTTCAGTTGTTCACTCAACTGTTGTTGCAGTTGCTGCATCTTTTGCATGCTCTGTTGTCCTTGTCCTGGCTTGGGCATGGAGCACGACATCGGCATGCCCATTGACTCCATGCTGTTTTCCATGTTCTCTAACGATTCGGCCAGCATCAGTGCCAGGTTATTCATCGACATCATGGCGGTCTGTTGGTGACGTGTGGCTTGCGAGAGTTTCAGGTCGTTGAGTTGCTTCATTGCGTTTTCCGCCTGATTCTCAATGGTATGCAACTCTTCGAAGACAAAGTTTTGGATCATGGGCTGGCGCATGGCCATGCTGCGCAATGAGTCGCGGACCATATTGAAGTTGTCGGCGACCTCCTTCTGATGGATGATCTTGTCGACCAACGACGGGTCGTCGGTGCGCATTCTGCCAATCTCGTTCATGAGCGCTTCCTGCTCGTGCGATGCTTGTACCACATTCTCAAGCAATATACGGAGCAAATGCGCGTCTTCTGCCATCTGTTGCATCCCTTGCATCTGCATCATCGACATCATGTTTTGCGCCATCTGTTGCATCTTCTGGCCGGCATTCTTTTTGTTTTGCTGCGATTGCTCCTGCTGGCTGTTTTGCTCGTTCTGCATGGCGTCTTGCAAGTCCTGGTCGATGCTCTCCTGCATTTCTTCGTCTTTTTGCATGTCGAAGGGCTGCTGCAGCTCTTGGTTCTTTTCCAGGAGTTGGTCGAGTTCGTCCATCATCTTGTCGAACTCTTCTTTGGCTTCCTCGGCCGATTTTTGTTCGTTCTCCTCCCCTGCTTTATTCAGGTTTTCAGCCTCTTGCTTCTGTAACTCCTCGCCAAGTTTGTCCAGTTTATTGGCCAAGTCGTTGAGGTCTTTTTCCATCTTCAGTTGCTCCAAAAGCGAGAGGTTGCGGTCGAGGAGCTCCTGCATCGACTGGTTGTTTTTCTTGATGTCCTGCATCATCTGTTGCATCTGCTCGCGCGGCATCTCTTCAAGCAACTTGTCGATTTGCTCCATCATCTTCTTCAGCTCTTCGGGGATTACCTCGTCGAAGAGTTTGTTGATCTGTTCCTGCTTTTTAATGAGGTCTTCATTGCCCAAGTCGTGTTCTTTCATGAAGTCCTCAAGTTTTTCCTGCTCCTCTTGCAATTTGTTCCATTCGTCTTGGATCTTTTGCTGTTTTTCGAGCAGGTCTTTCATCTTTTCCTTGTCCGACCAATCCAAGTCTTTCTTCTGGATAAGGTCTTGCAGCATCTTTTCGATTTCGTCTTGCAGTTTGTCAGCCTCTTGCGACTTCTCTTGCAGGCGTTCCATGATGTCTTCCGATTGTTGGTCTGCGATGCTGTCCAAAGCCGACTCCGAAGGCTTGTAATAAGTAAAGGTCTCCGAACGCTTCGACTTGGGTCCATGGAAGCCGTCGTTGTCCCACACCACGAAATAGACCTCCATGTTCTGTCCAGGCATGATGCCGAGGCTGTCCATGTTGAACTGGTAGAAAAACGACGAGCGCGTTTGCTTAAGGTCCAAAGGCACCGTTTTGACAATGTTTTTCTCGATGGGTTCCTTGACCTTGCAATTGAAGGTCAGCTTGCTGAAGCCGTAGTCGTCGGTGACGAGACCGGAGAAATAGACATCGGTCGAAAGCTGCTCGTCGAACGACTCGACGCGGATGTCGGGATAGGCATCGGGCAGCACATCGACGGAGAAGGGGAGGGGCTCGATGGTTCTGTTCCAACTGTTTTCGACCTGCACTTCAAACTTGGTGGATTGTGCGGCAACAAATTGGTATTCAAAAATATCGTCCTTCGCGGTCAAAGTCGAGTTGAGTGAGTCGCGGCTGACGTTCATTTGCTCTGTGTCGCGCGTTGTGAAACTGAAAGTGAGTTGGGTGCCTTGCGGGACGATGAGTCGTGTCTTGGCATCCAGGGTCTCGTTGGTACGGTGGATATAAGGCGGATAGCGTAACTCGCAGCGGTAGGAGAGTAGGGTGGGGTTGGGGTGTACGGTGATATGCAGGGGGCGGCTGGTATATTCTCCGCCAATGACATTAAAAGTCAAATCGTTGAACAAGTTCTTGAAAGTGTAGCTGAAATCGTTGGCCGAGCCTTTGGTCATCAGTTGTTGGCCTAGTTCGCTCTTCACATAGAAGGCGTCGGGGATGCGGTCGCCCGTGACGCGGATATTGAACTTCACTTCCTTGCCTTGGGTGGTCTCGATGTCATCCTTTTCGATTTCCACCTGATAGGGTAGGGGCTTCTCGAAATGCTGCTCGTAGTTGACGATGCGCTGCGTGGGTTGCACGGCAAACGAAGGCAAAAACACCATTAATGCTATTAATATAAGGAGAGAACCGAAAAAGATGCCGAGATATTTAAGATTGCCTCGCAAATCGACGGCATCTGAGAATCGGATAGGGGAGAGGCGGGCACTACGCTGCTCAATAGTGGCTGCCAAGAGGGCATTGTCGGTATCGGAGGCCGCTTGGTTACTCAACTGTATGGTGTTGAGCAATTTATCCTTGATTTCGGGGAAGAACTTGCCGATCATCACCGAGGCTTGTTCCACCGACATCTTTTTTCGGAATCTTATGAGGTTGACGAGTGGGATGAGAAAATGGTACACCAAAACAAAAGCGCTACCAGCTAGCAAAAACAGCAAAAGCACAAAACGCCCCTTGGGCGGAAACCAAGAGAAGTATTCCAGACCGTTGATGAGCAGATAGAAGACAATCCACAACACGGCACCCACCAACACGCCTTGTATCAAGCGGTTGAGGTAGTACTTCCGCGTGAAGCCTTCGATTTTCTCTATCAATTTGTTTGGTGCAGACATAGCAGGCGCAAAGATACAAAAAAATGAGAACCTGCAGGTTCTCATTTTTTTGTATCCTGAGCCACATGTCGGACTCGAACCAACGACCTACGCATTACGAATGCGTTGCTCTACCAACTGAGCTAAAGTGGCTTCTCTTTGCGGCTGCAAAAATACAACAATTTGGGAAAATAGATGCATTTTTCTGAAAAAAACTGGTTTAAGGATTGCTTCGCAAGAAATCTTTCAAAAATAATTATTTAAAATCTATTGAAAATCAAATATATAGAAAATTTTTACCGAAAAATACAATAATTAAACTAATTTTTTAGTTGTATATTCAAAAAGTTATCTATATTTGCAGCGTCAAGACTTACCAAAATGGCTATCAAACGACACATAGTATTATTAATGGTGATGGGATTATTCACCTCATGCGCGACTCAACGAGCCAAGTATGTGACTTATGTCCCTGATTCGGTGACTATGTTTGAAGTCGTCAGGGCCGAAGTATACGGTCTTGACATTCCCAAAGACAATAAGATCGAGGTGCTCTCGCTGACCAACTGCGGCCTTGACCGTATTCCATCGAGCATCAAACATTGCAAGACTCTGCATCGACTGAATCTGGAAGGCAACCAGATCAAACACATTCCCAGATGGCTCACTTCGCTGGATAGTCTTGAGGAAATCAACTTGAACTTCAACAAATTGAACCTGAAAAGACGGGATATACGCCGTTTGTCGAAGGTAGAAGACGTCCTGTTGGCGGGCAATGGCATCAAGAAACTCCCCGACAATATTGGTGTGCTGCGTTGCGAAAGCCTTAATTTATCCAAGAATCAAATCAGCACCTTGCCCAAGTCGTTCGCCAATCTGAAACAAGCCAGATACTTGATTTTCTATGACAACGCGTTTGAGACCATCCCCGAGGAATTGGCTGGTTTCAAGAATTTGAAGCACTTGGATTTCTACAAGAACAACATCACGGAAATCCCTGATTTCATCGGCGACATGGACAACCTGCAGCAACTTTTCCTGTCGTTCAACCAAATCAAGGAAATTCCCGACACTTTGCGTAACTTGAAACGCCTGAAATATTTCTATATCCATCACAACGAGTTACATTTCATTCCAGAATGGATTACGGAGATGGATTCCATCGAAAGGTTTGGCGTAGGTTTCAACCATCTGTTGGACTTGCCTGATTTGTCGAAGATGAAAGCGCTTTACGAGTTCGATGCCGAGCACAACCTGCTGGAACGTTTCCCGTGGGAACTCGTGGAAAAGCCTGAGATGGACATCCTTATCTTGCGTGACAATGATTTCGTGCTGTCGGATGAAGAAAGAATGCGCCTGATCCAAATCAGCAAAACCATGAACATCAACTATTGATTCATCATAAAAACAAAGAATATGAAAGAGTTAACCAAAGGAGAGGAACAAGTGATGCAAGTCATCTGGAGTATCGGCCAGGGCTTCGCCAACGAGATTATGGCGGCCTTCCCCGAACCCAAGCCGGCCTACAACACCGTGCTGACCGTCATCAAGATCTTGGAAAACAAGGGCTTCGTGAAGCACGAGACCTTCTGTCGCGCCAACCGCTACTCGGCTGCCATCAGCAAGGAGGAATACTCGCAGCGCTATCTCGGCAGCGTGGTGGAACGCTACTTCAACAATTCCTATTTAGACCTCGTTTCGGCCTTCGCCAAAAAGGAGAATTTCAGCCTCGAAGAGCTGGAAGCCCTGAAAAAAGTGATCGACGAAGCCATAACCGAAGAAAGGAAATAAGCCATGAACGCACAAGAATTAATCATCGGTCATCTGCTGCCCATCGCAGCCACCGTTGCGGTGCTTTGGTTGGTGTATCGCTTTTTGTTTCGCAACAGCAACCGGCTGTATTTCAACCGCTTTTTCTTGCTGACGAGCATGCTGTTGGCCTTGGCCATGCCCTTGCTCGGTCTGCTCTCTGGAATTGAAGTGCCTCAAATGGCGACCTTGAAGCAGAACATGTTCAATGGCATGATGCTGAACGAAGTCATCGTCACGCCCGACGGTCAGCCCGTTTTGCCGGAAGTGACGGTGACCACCGATGCCACGCCATCGCGTTTCAGTGTGTGGCAAGTGATTGGTGGCATTTATCTATTAGGTGTCGTCGTGATGACATTGTTGTTTCTCATCAAGTTGGGGAGACTCGTAGCGCTTATCATCCGTTCGCCGAAGCGTAAGATGAATGGTTTCACAGCGGTGTTCACTGGCAAGGAACAAGGCTCGTTCTCCTTCTTCCGTTATGCCTTTTTCCCCAGTGAAAATGTGGACCCCGACATCATGCGGCACGAGATGAGCCACATCGCCCACCACCATTCTTGGGACATCCTCTTCGCCGAGGTGATGATGATTCTGCAATGGTTCAACCCATTTATTTATCTGTACAAGAAGGAATTGCAGAGCCTTCACGAATACCAAGCCGACCGCGATGTGGTGGCCACAGGTGTTGACAAAAAGAACTACATGATGCTGATCCTGCAGCAGTGCACGGCTGTCGACTTCAGCGGAATGAGCAATAACTTCAGTTTAATCCTTACCAAAAAAAGAATCAAGATGATTACAAGAAACGAAAAGGCCAAGGGCCTCTGGTGGAGGCTCTTGGCTACATTGCCAGTGCTGGCTATCCTAATGATTGCCAACACGAAAGTGACGGCACAGGAAAAGAAAGCCGTCGACAAACCCATCACGGTTGAAATGGGTCAGTTCGAAATCTTTGACGATGATGGTGCCCCAATGCAATTGAAAGATACTGTCTTTTTTGCTGATGATGGTTCCTATGTCAAGTTCGAGACTTCGAATGGTTTCCAACCAGAGACGGGAGAGCCATGCAAAAAACTGACTATCACCTCTTACAATGCTGATGGAACGCCTCGCAACAATTTCTTCATTACTGAAACGGAAAGAAGAGGCGATACTTCAACATACAGCATTGAACCGTTTACATTCACCCTTTCCGAACATCTTTTTGAACAACTGCTTGACATAGCCACATCCGAAGAAGACACTGTCTATCAAACCGTTGAAGAGATGCCTGAATTCCCAGGCGGCGCGGAAGCCATGATGAAGTCTATTGCTGGAAACATCAAGTATCCGGAAGCAGCAATAGACAAGAATATCGAAGGCCGAGTGTTTGTCAGTTTTGTTATCGAAAAGGATGGTAGTGTATCAAATGTGAAAGTGTTGCGCGGAATTGGCGGCGGTTGCGATGAAGAGGCCGTCCGCGTCATCAAAGGCATGCCGAAATGGAAGCCTGGAATACAAGAAGGCAAGCCCGTTCGTGTCAGCTACATGATGCCTATCAACTTTAAGCTGGATGATGGTCCATCGTCGAAAGGCCTCGAAAACACCCTCTATATGGGTGAAGGTACGGGCAAGAAAGATGGTGTCACCTATACCATGAAGATGAACATGGAATTTGAATCCAAGACGACGGGTTATTTCGTCATGACCCTGACCTCACAGAAGAAGAACGAAATAGCCAAAGTGGACTTCGAAGATGTAGGTCTGCCCTTTACCTATACCTTTGACGGCAAGTCATCAGGTTCCATTCAGCCCACAAATCCCGATGGCGGTGAGTTGGGTGATGAGCCGATGCCTCCTTACGGTTTCCTCATCAACAAAGATGGAAGCATCACTGTCAGTTTCTATGATTTTAAAAATGATATTGGCATTGAACAGATTGTGTTCAAGAAAGAGGTGAAATGATCAGTGTTTGTAGGGCTGTCGTACCACGCTTGTAGGGCTGTCGTATCACGGCAGCCGCATGACGGGAAAACCCAATGCGGCTGCCACGGTGTGACAGCCCTACAAGCCTATTCAATAATCAACTGCTCCCACCGAATCTTCGGCACAAACTGCACGCCTTGTTCATCGCGGTAATATGCCAGTTTTTCCCCTGCATCCACGGGCTGCAACTTGATTTTCTCGTTGCCTTTGCCGATGGCCAAAATCAACAGCGGTTCGTAGGGCAGTTTGAAAGTCTCGGTAATCTTCGCCTTGTTGAAAGCGCCAATCATGATGCCGTTCAAGCCCATCTCGGTGGCTTTCAGCAGCATGCTTTGCGCCGCGATGCCGAGGTCGATGTCAACAAACTTGTTTTCGGGTATCGTGCTGCAAATGATGATGAATGCCTCGGGCTCGGTGCCAGGGAAGGGGAGATGCAATTCGGGCAGTAAACCTCCGAGTTTCATGTTTTGAATGATGTTTTCTGCTCCCGTTTCTTTAGTCACCAACTTGAAACGAAGCACCTGCTGGTTCTTTGCCGAGGCGATTTTGGTGTTCACCGCCACGATGCGCTCCAACATGTCGCGCTTCACCACAAAGTCCTTCTGGTAGCCGCGATAACTGCGGTTTTTCTCCATCAGGGTTTCCACGGAGGTATGTTTCACCACGGTCTTCTTGGCGCCCGCGCCAAAGACCTCTTCATAACGTTTTTCCAAGTATCCGTCGGCCATATCGCTATAGATTTAAAGTTTTCGGCGAAATTACGGAATTATTTTTGTAAACTCGTCAGAAAAAGTGTCATGTTTTGCTGAAAAGTCGTCAGAAAAAATGTATCTTTGCAGCGAAAAGTCGTCAGAAAAAATGTCATGGAATTATGTATAGAGCTGTTATTGAGGATTTAAGACGTTGGAAACAAAGCGCAAACAGGAAACCGCTTATTCTGCAAGGAGCAAGGCAAGTGGGCAAAACCTACATCCTGAAAGAATTCGGGCGCTTGGAATATGCCCAGACGGTGCACGTCAGTTTTGACCGCGACGAAAAAGCACGGCAGTTTTTCAACGAAGGCGGTAGTGCCGAAAGGCTCATCCGCCTGCTTTCGGCCCACACCGAAACCGACATCACGCCCGCCGACACACTCATCATCCTCGACGAAATCCAGGAATGTCCGGCAGCTTTGGAAGCATTAAAGTATTTCCAAGAGGAAATGCCTCAATATCACATTGTTGTGGCAGGATCGCTGTTGGGTATCTCGCTTCACGGAAACGCCTCGTTTCCCGTCGGGAAGGTGGATATGATGCGGATGTTTCCCATGACATACGAAGAGTTCCTTGTGGCCTTGGGAAAACACAACCTTCTAAAAACGCTCCAAGAACAGGATTGGGACATCATCAATACCTTAAGCGACAATTACATCGACTTGTTGCGGCAATACTATTATGTGGGCGGAATGCCCGAGGCTGTGTTGGCCTATAGTGAAGGGCGTGGCCTGCAAGAGGTGCGGCAGATACAGGAAAGGATTTTGTCGGCCTATCGCTACGACTTCTCGAAACACGCACCCGCCAATGAGGTGCCGCGTATCAATATGGTGTGGGACAGCATCCCGGCGCAGTTGGCCAAGGACAACAAGAAATTCATTTATGGTGCCTTGAAGAAAGGCGCACGTGCCACTCAATACGAAGATGCCATCCAATGGCTCATTGATGCGGGCTTGGTGTATAAGGTGAATCGGGTGAGCGACATCAAGATGCCGCTCAAGTTCTACGAGGATTTCTCGGCTTTCAAGCTGTTCACCCTCGACGTGGGGCTAATGGGCGCGATGGTGGGTGCCCCGTCGTCGTTGGTGCTCATCGGCAACGACATTTTTAAGGAATACAAAGGCGCGTTCACGGAGCTGTTTGTCTACACGCAGTTGGCCACCATGGGAATGCCGGTTTATTACCACAGCGTCGACAATTCGACCATCGAAATCGACTTTGCCATACAGATGGGCGAGGCGGTTTATCCCGTCGAGGTGAAGGCGGAGGTGAACTTGCAGTCGAAGTCGCTGAAGACGTTCATGGAGTCGCATCCCGAACTGAAGGCCTTGCGCCTCTCGATGCAAAACCACATCGACCAAGGCTGGGTGGAGAATCTGCCCTTGTTTGCCTTCAAGGAAGCGCTGAAGGCGCGGCAGGTGGAGTAGTTGTTACACTTTTTCAAAGGAAACGTCGAAACAGCCATGCCCGATAATTCGCAAAATTCGTCAAATTCGCAGTTTTTTCCTATTTTTGCGCCCATGAAAAAGCGATTGTTGCAAATCGGTTCCCTCTTGATGGCCTTTGCCGTGCTGTTTGTCTCATTCGGATGGGACGTGTGCTTTCATTATTGCACGTCGAGCCACACGATGACGAGTCACATCGGAATGGGTTCGCCAATGCATGCGCAATGCTTCGGTCACGCCCAATGCAGCGAGGAACACCACGAGCATCATCCCATGGCGACGCATTTCGATGCCAAGGGTTGCTGCGACGATTACGACAGCAAGATACAATTCACCGACAAATTTGTTTATTCGCCAGAGAAACAACTGATTATCAGTTTGCAATATTATCTTTTGTCACATCTTGACTTAAATGAAGTTCTCGTTCAAGTGCGACAAATCTTCGACAACCATTCACCGAAGAAAGCGCTCAAGTTTCTTTCCGGGCAAGAACGGATTGTATTCTTTTCTTCGTTGAAGATTAATCCTTTGGTTTTCTAATTCGTTCGTACTAACCCCACGAGATTCCCTATGGGAATGGAGCGAAGCATTAATCGTGAAATGCGGCGGTTGGTAATGCTACGAATTGGTAACTTGTTCTTTCCGCCGCGGTTAACTAAACAAAAAGTTCTCCATTCCCAAAGGGAATCTCCACTACAAACCCAATTTTGAATTTTGAATCTTAAATTTTGAATCCAATGAAAACCAAACAAATAATCCTAATCACCCTATTATTATTCGCCTTCGCCACAGGCGCTTTCGCCCAAGGGTTCATCGAAGGCACTGTATACGAAGAAGCCGAAAACGGTCAACGCACGCCATTGCCTGGCGTGAACGTGTATTGGAAAATCGTCAACGAAGGCGTGGTGACCGACGCCAACGGGCATTACAAAATCCCCGTCCACGGACAAATCGGCTGCCTCGTGTTCAGCTGCATCAGCTACGAGAACGACACGATTCACCACATGTTTGAGCCGATGCACTACGACCATGTTTTCCAGTCCGCCAACATGCTCAACGAAGTGCAAATTGAGGCGCGACAAAAAGGCACTTTCATCAACCCGATCAAAGCCATTGCCGTGCAGGAAATCACCTCCGAGAATCTGAAGCGTGCCGCCTGTTGTACTCTAGCAGGCAGTTTCGAGAACAACGCCTCGGTGGATGTGGCCTATAGTGACGCTGTCACGGGCGCCAAACAAATCCAATTGCTTGGCTTGAGCGGCATCTACACCCAGATGATGACCGAAATCATCCCTAATTTCCGCGGTCTGGCCTCCACCTTCGGCTTGAATTATGTGCCTGGTAACTGGATGAATGGCATACAAATTTCCAAAGGAACATCTTCTGTAAGAAACGGTTATGAATCCATTACGGGACAAATTAATGTGGACTACAAGGAGCCAATGCCCGACAAGAGCGAGAAAGTGTTTGTCAACCTCTATGGCAACTCGATGTTGATGACTGACTTAAACTTCAATGGTCGCGTAAAAGTGGGAAAGAACGACGGAATCATGCTATTCGGCCATGTGAGTCATAGCCACATGAAAATGGACGAAAACGCAGACTCGTTTCTTGACGATCCAATGACCACACAATACAATGTCTTTTTGCGTTATAACCATCCCCATACTGGCCGTTTCGGTTGTAAGTTAGGCATCAAGGCTTTGAAAGAAACCCGACTCGGCGGACAAATGGACTTCGATCCAGAGCATCGCCTTGACGAAAGCTACAATCTGTATGGCATCGGCATCAATACCGAGCGCTATGAGGCCTTTGCCAAAGGCGGCTACCATTTTGACCGTAAAGACACAAGCCTCGGAATGCAACATCAGGTGACTTACCACAAGATGGACTCCTATTATGGTCTGACCGACTACAATGCCAACCAACTCTCTTACTATGGCAATCTGTTGTTTGACTCCTACCTCGTGAATGACCATCACTCTTATTCCATAGGCGCCAGTTATACCTACGACAAATATGATGAACATTTGAATGACAGCACTTTCCAACGTGTCGAACAAGTCCCGGGAGCCTTTGTGGAATACAATTTTGCCGATGATCACCATTGGAACATCATCGCTGGCTTCCGTGCCGACTATAACACCTATTACCAAAAGATGCTCTACACGCCCCGCCTGCATGTGAGATTCAAAACTCACGATGAATTTGCCGTACGCCTTTCAGCTGGCAAGGGTTATCGTTCCCCCAACATCTTGGCCGAAAACTCCACCATGCTGGCTTCGGCTCGCGAACTCGTTTTTGTGGAATCGCCTAGAATGGAAGAGGCATGGAACTACGGCATCAATCTGACCAAGACCTTCAGTCTCGGTTGGCGCGAACTCACTTTGGCCGCCGATTTCTACCGCACCGACTTCATCAACCAAATCGTCCTCGATCGCGATGCCGACGCCCACCAGATTCGCATCTACAACCTCAACGGCAAGTCATATTCCAACAGTGCCCAAATCGAGGCCAACTGCGAGATTTTCAAGGACTTCGACATGACCTTGGCCTTCCGCTACAATGATGTGAAGATGACCATTAATGACACCTTGCGCGAGAAGCCTTTCGTCAACCGCTACAAGGGTCTGGTCACAATGTCGTATGCACCCGGCACTTGGCAGTTCGACTTCACGACACAGTTCAACGGCGACAGCCGCGTGCCCGACTTGAGCGGCAACGCCACTGCCGTGGCCAACGGACAGAACATCGAGCGCTCGCCTTTCTATGTCATCATGAATGCGCAGGTCACCAAGAAGTTTGGCGAACATTGGGAACTCTACGTCGGCGGCGAAAACCTGACCAACTACAAGCAAAACTATCCCATCATCTCGGCCGACAACCCCACTAGCGAAGATTTCGATGCTTCCATGGTCTGGGGACCGCTTTCAGGCATCCGAGCCTATTTGGGCGTGAGGTTCTCGGTGAAGTGATTGGATCACGCCAAGGAAATTGACTATTGCACGCAGAACCTGCCGGATTAGAATATTTCACGCAGAATTCGCTGAATGCGCAGAAGCCTGCAGGACGCATTTTTTGCGTCGCTTCGCGCTTCATAAAGTTCAGCGCATTAACTTCGTTGAATCTACGATTTCTGCGTGCACAAATACGCGTCGCTTCGCGCTTCATAAAGTTCAGCGCATTAACTTCGTTGAATCTACGATTTCTGCGTGCACAAATACGCGTCGCTTCGCGCTTCACAAAGTTCTGCGGATTAACTTCGTTGAATCTACGATTTCTGCGTGCATAAATACGCGTCGCTATGCGCTTCATAAACTTCTGCGATTTCTGCGTGCGAAAAATTATGTATTTTTGCGAGCTCAAACCTAAATGAAAATGAAGAAACTCCTTTTGATATTTTCCGCGGCGCTGTTGCTGACGGCTTGCGGACAGAAAGACAACAACGCGCAACAAGAACAGCCTAAAACTGAAAAAGAAGAGTATAAGTTTCCGGGTGTGCCGGTGGCTCCGATGCAGCAAATCGAGGTTCCCGTCAAAGGTGGTGTGGATCCTACCACCATGGGCGACCCGAATGGACCCGTGTTGAAGATGGAAGAGGGTATGCCGCTTGACTTCAGCCAGCTCAACAATGCTGGACAATCGGTAGGCGACCGTGTGGCTTCGCAGATCGACTCCATCCGTTACAAGGCCGAGCATGGCGATGCCCAATTCCAATATGCCTATGGCGTGTGCTACGAGAAGGGCTGGGGCGTGGAAGAGAACGCAAAGGAGGCCTTGGCGTGGTACCAAAAGGCGGCTGACCAAGAGAATGGTCCTGCCTACAACTCTCTGGGCAATTTCTACCGTTCTGGCATCGGTGTGACGGCCAATGCGAATAAGGCTTTCGAGTTATATCTGAAAGGTGCGGCCGTTAAAGACGACCAGGCCATGCTTAATGTCGGCAACTGCTATTATTACGGCATGGGTACCGAGCAAGACACACAAAAAGCCGTGAAATGGTGGAACGATGCCGCCGATGCCGGCAATGCCTTTGCCATGGCGCAGATGGGCGACTGTTATTTCTTCGGTCTCGGCGTGGAGAAAGACCTGAAAAAGGCCATAGAATACTATGGACCCGCTTCGGAAAAAGGGGTGAGCAGCGCACAGTTTCGCTTGGGAGTCCTCTATTACACAGGTGAGGGTGTGCAGCAAGACCAGACCTATGCCAAACTGCTGATGACCAAGGCTCGCGACGGCGGCATGGAAGGTGCGCAGGAGTTCTTGGACAGGTATTTCAAGGAATAACCCAATAAAGGAATTCCGAAGAATTCCTTTTTTGTTTTATCTTTGCAGGCATGAAACGATCCTGTTGGATAGTATTACTGTTTTTGTTGGCCTTGTCGGCCTGTGACGCCACCACGAGCGAGGCGCGCCGCATGGTGAAGCGTGCCGAGCGTTTGGCCGATACCTTGCCCGACAGCGCCGTTCGATTGATCGACAGCGTGCTGCGCATGCCCGTGAACTTCAGCGAGCGCGAGCGCATGGACATGGCCCTGCTGCAGGCCGAGGCCCTCTTCGGCGACCGCGGGCAGGAAATCGCCCCTGTGATGGACGACGACTTCTTCGACGACCACGCCAACCTCTCCACCAGCCCCGAGCTGGAACGCGCCGCCGCCTACTACGCCAAGAAGGAGGACTACGGCAAGGCCGCCCACGCCGCCCTCTACAGCGGTTTTGTGCAGCAGCACTTCGACGAGAAAGAGGCCGCCATGCGGTCGTTCAAGGAGGCGGAGCAGTATGGCGGGCTTGAAGGGGATAGTCTTACCGTAGCTCGCGCGGAGTATTGGATGGGTGGGATGCTGTATGACGAAGGAAGAGAACACGAGGCCATGGAATTGTTCAAAGCGGCAAATAAAGGTTTTGGCAATCGTTCTATTGATTGTGCAAAGGCGCAAAACAGTATGGCCTGCTGTTATATGCTTGTAGGAGAAAACGACAGTGCAGCGATGTGCCTAGACCAGAGTCTTGCATGTGCCTATAAAGGCAATTCATCCATAATGAGACATAAAGTGATGAACAATTATGCCGTATTATGTCAGTTACAAGGAAAGTATGAAAGGTCAATTCACTTTCTAAAGCAATTGGAGGTGGAACCCGATAGCAGCAGGTTGCCTTTGCTTTACCTTAACTTAGGTGATACTTACATCAATTATGGCAAACCCGATTCTGCAGCATTCTACTACAACCAGCTTGAGGACTTGTTGCCTAATGCCAAAGTGAATGACGAAACCAAGGCCTCGGTTTATAACGCTTTGTCGCGTTTTGCCAAAAGCCAAGGCAACGACTCTTTGGCATTGTCTTACCGAGAAAAACACGAAACTCTCCAGTATGAAGTGATGCAGCTACGAAACGATCAAAGTGTATACCGCATCCAACAACAGTATAATTATGAGAGCTTGCAAAATACCATGAATCAAAAGATATTTTTGAGGCATCGCATCATTCTCGTCATAAGCGTGGTGGCCATTTTGGGATTAATGGCTTTCGCCATATCGAGAATCAAATTGGCACAAACTCAAAAGGCAGAAGCCGAGGCCAAGGCCAATTTGTTCCACTTCATGCAACAGAATAAGGAGTTGGCACAAAAGAACGAGATACAAAAGCAAAACCAAATCAATCTGTCGCAAAAATTTCAAGAAAACGAGCTGGCTTATCGGGATTTGCTCGAAAAACTAAACATGCAGGCAAAATTGGCTGATGAATACGGAGAGGCGTTCTCACAATCACTTAAAAAGGAACAAGCCGTCATGCTACGCTTACATCTATTTATGGAGAACAAAGGCGATGAGGAATTGTTGGCCATGTTAGAGAAAACCGTATTTGGCAAACAAGAGCACTGGGAGGCTATCATGGAGGCTGTCGACCAGCTATATCCCAATTTGAGGGAAGTTGTAAGTCAAGAGGAACTTGGCTTGGATGAATTGGAACAGAAGGATGTCATCTTGTCGTACATCGGTGTCTCTCGGCACGACGAATCCCTGTTGCTTCACAAAAGCACCGACATGGTGGACAAGATACGCAATCGAAGCAGGAAAAAGATAAAATCCATTTCGACAGGCATCAAATTG
This sequence comes from Bacteroidales bacterium, assembly GCA_017395365.1. Lineage (GTDB taxonomy): Bacteria > Bacteroidota > Bacteroidia > Bacteroidales > F082 > Limimorpha. Next base: position 373,748 of record JAFPUN010000003.1, on the reverse strand, counting down.
CCATAAATGTCGTGAGTTTTTAGCTCTTTTCTCCTATCATTTTTCCTTGAAAAATCCTGATAGTTCGGAATGGCATTCGGAATGGCGAATGTTTATTCCATTGAAAAACAACGATATAAAAATTAATTTTCGGATTTAATTAGGAATAAGGTTCGGAATCCTTAAACCATAGCCTATTATTGCAACGTTGAATTCAGAAAATTCTATGTCTAACAAAACCGATTCCATTATGAAAAACAAAGCACTTATTTTTGCTGGACTATGCACGTTTACTTTGTGTGCTTTACAAGTTCAGGCAATCAACCACGAAACAAACCCCATTTATTATAATGAGGTGGACAATCTCCCTGCGGGTTATTCAAAAATTGATTTGCGAGGCAAGTTAGATCGCAATGCAGGCCCCAACGCCGTCGTGGCCGGCGCCAACGAGAACTCCGTCTACATCGGCTTCAACCAGGACTTCGGCAACGTAGGCATCGCCATTTATAACGAGGCGGGCCTTGTGGTGTACAGCACCGTGGTGAATACCAGTGTGCAAACGGTGGTCATCATCCCCTTCACCACTGCCACCAGTGGCACCTACACCGTCGAACTCAGCAATGCCTTTGGCTATGCTGATGGAGATTTTGAACATGAGTAAACAACTAAACAAATCATTAACTTTAAAAACTAACACAAAATGAAAAAAACAATATTAACTTTGGCGCGTTAGGAAGTGCTTTTGCCAAGTATGACTTAAATGGCAACACTGGACAGCAAGATAATCGACCTTCGTGGTTTGAATCCTGGGGTCTACACTTATTCCGTATGCTCCGGTAAACAAATTAAAACCGGAAAGTTGGTCATTGTCAGATAAATTCCTATATTTGCCAATTAAAAACCATTTGACACAGCTAAAACGAATTTTTAAAAAAACATAACGACATGAAAAACAGCAGAAAACGAATTACACTTTTCACAATGGCAGCACTATGGGTTGGGATGGCGGCATCCATGCCAGCCAACGCCCAAGTCGTCATTGATTGGCAACAAAGCTTTGGCAGTCTGGAAAACGACAGGGCTTTCGGTGTCGCCCCGTCCGTCGCAGGCTATGCTGTCTTGGGACAAACGAATGCCGAGTCTTCGTCAGGAATGTTTGAACACAATTGCAGTTATTTTATACCAAGAATAGCTACCTGGATGTTTGGAATCGATGCCGAAGGCGGGGCATCTCTCGTTTGGCAGCATTGCAATTCATATGGATCAAAACAAAAACTGCAGTGCATGGGAGACGACAAATATTACATAACAGGAATTGCTAACGACAATTATGGTCTCCCAAAAATGAGGGTCATACAGACCGATGTGGAAGGCAATGTGCTATGGGAAGAATACTTCGGCACGGAAGACGGCAATATGATTTATAGTCAAAATGTCTGTGGTATACCCACCTCTGACAATGGCATTGTTGTGGCAACGGATATTTTTGAGAGGAGCGGTGATGTCGACCAATACTATGGAGGCACTGACTGTTGGGTGGTGAAAGTCAACGATGAAGGCCTCATAGATTGGCAAACCACCATCGGCAGTACAGGCGATGATGTCGTGACTTGCATCCAGAAGTCGGGTGACGGAGGCATCCTCGTGTGGGTTGATTCCGACCAAACAGGCAGTGGTAATATCGGCTGCGGAGAGCCCGAGAAGAAAGGAGTGCTCGTCAAGCTCGACGATTCGGGACAAATTCTATGGAACCTTTGCTTTGAGAGGGTCTCGGTGCGCAGCATCATTGAGATGGACGACGGATACCTCTTGGCTGGCGACCAGCGCTACACGGTAGATCCCGGTGGGAACTGCGGCGATGGTATCACCACCTACGACTGTTTTCTTTTAAGGTGTGACCTTGAAGGCAATGTGATGTGGGAAAAGGACTACGGAGGGTCGTGCAACGACAAGATTAAGAAAGTGTTCCGCACTAACATCGACAACGGTTTCTCGGTGTTTGCCAACTCCAAGTCAACCGACGGCGACGTGGAGAGTTTCTCCAATTTGGGTGTGACTGGCACCGAGGCGGGCAACATCTGGATATTCCACGTGGATGCCGATGGCAAACTGCTTTGGGAGTTGTGCATCGGCAGCCAGTTGGGGCTCGCGGAAGAGATTGCCGATGTGGTAGCAATTGGCGATAAAGAATATGTTATCGCAGGCTACAACATGTGGTTCGACGGAATCACTTCCGGCATGGTCGAATGCAGCAACAACCCGCTCCTGCCAAATTTAGGCAGCAACATCTGGGTGCTGAAGGTGACCGACATATATGATTACGATGACCTCCGCGAGACTACCTTAGACAACAAAGTGAACATTGTGCCTAACCCCACCACGGGCCTCGTCACCATCACCGGCCAAGACCTCAGATCCGCCGAAGTCTTCAACACCCTCGGCCAAAAAGTGGCCACCGCAAGGAGCGAGGGCGAGACGATGCAAATCGACCTCTCCGAATTGCCCATTGGCGTCTACTTCGTCAACATCGCCGACAAGGAAGGACGGAAATGCGTGCGCAAAGTGGTGAAGGAATAATCAAAACACGAACCACCTTTCTCGAACACGGATCTCACGGATAGTCACGGATACTTTCTCCGTGCAAATCCGTGAAATCCGTGTTCGTTTTTCGTATTACAACTGTTTCCTAACCTATGCCTTTACCAGCGCAGCAGCACCCAGAATGGCCGCGTCGTTGTCCGGCAGTTCGCTGACGCGGACCTCGACACTGCCGTCGTAAACGAAACACAAGTGTTTCTTGAACGACTCGCACACGGGATTCATCAGCACCTTGCCGGCTTTCACGGGACCGCCCATCAAGAAGATGGCCTCGGGGCCACTGAACGCCACCGCGTTGGCCAAGGCGATGCCCAACCAATACCCTGTCTTCTCGAAGACCTTCAACGCCAAGGGGTCACCTTGTTGGGCGGCATCACCCACCATCTTGCTGGTCAAATCGTCAGGGTTAACTTGGGCCAAAGGTCCGTCATAGCCAGGATTGGCTTCCAACATCTCAAGAGCCGTGCGACGGATGCCCGTGGCCGAGGTGTAAGTCTCGAGACAGCCTTTGCGTCCGCAACCGCAAGAGCGTCCTTCAGGGATGAGGATGGCATGGCCCAACTCGCCAGCACCGCCCGTCTTGCCGTGCACCAGTTTGCCGTCGACCACGATGCCGCTGCCCACACCCGTGCCGAGTGTGAAGGTGATGAAGTTCTTCATCCCCTTGGCGCCGCCATAGACGAGTTCGCCGTAAGCCGCGGCATTGGCATCGTTAGAGACCACGACAGGCACATCCATGTGTCCATGGAACAGCGTAGCAAGGTCGACCACGCCTTTGAAATTCAAGTTGGTGGCATTCTCGATACAGCCCGTGTAATAGTTGCCCGCCGGCGCCGCGATGCCGATGCCGTCGATGGTCGCCACATCGTGTTCTGCCATCAAGGATCGGATCTGGTCGCAGATGTCCGCGACATATAGCGATGCATCGAAATAACGGTTGGTAGGCAGGTTTTTCTTGGCCAGGCAACGGCCGTCGTCGCGCACCAACCCAATGTCGGTGTTGGTACCTCCAATGTCGATTCCTATGGAATAAGTGCTCATAATTTTATGTGTTTCAATTCAAAATTAAACTTCAATAACTATTGACACGAGCCCTTGACCCTGACCGCTGCCCCTGACCCTTCCAGCCTGGGTGAACTGGGTCATGGTCATGGTCAATGGTCATGGTCGAAAAAGACACGCGTCCTCATGTTTTGAAAGTGCTAAAATACAGAAAAATGTTGGATTGGGAGGAAAAAGCCTATTTTTGCAGCCAAAATCAAGACAATATGTACACCAAACGAACTTTTTTGGCCATCCAGATTCCCAGCAGCGAGGAGTATACCTCGATGGTGAATCGGTTGAAAAACAAACTGACCCACGAGAAATTCATTAATTACTGTCGTCCCGAAAACATCCACCTGACACTGAAATTCCTAGGCAGCACGCCCGTCGACGACATCCCCGCCATTATCGAGTCGTGCCAAAAGGTGGCCAAACGCCATCAGCCGTTCACGATGGACTTCGACAAGACGGGCTTCTTTGGCAAAAACCGTGTGCCTACCGTGCTTTGGCTCGGCATGAACAACCAACCGCAGGCGCTCTTCGACCTTGAAGCCGACCTCTTGGATGCCTTCGACGACTTGGGGTATCTGCGCGACCGCCAGAACTTCGTGCCTCACCTCACCGTTTGCCGCATCAAGTCGTTGGTCGACAAGCAATTCTTTTTGAAGGTCTACGATGGCATCGAGCCCAAGACCTATCTCCATTCCGATGTCAAGGAACTGGTGTATTACCAGAGCATCCTGCAGCCCACCGGACCCATCTATAAAGTCATAAAGAAAATACCACTGGGTTGATTGGCATTAAATTTGCCTATAATCAGGCTTTGCAACGAAAAAAAGCACTACTTTTGCAATTTATTTGCGCTATTGGAGTTATTAGAAAAAAACCGATAAAAAAATGAAAAGTAAACTCACAACCATCATGATGGTCCTCTTGGCCGCTTTCATCACGATAGGAGGCACCACCAGCTGTAAGAGCAAGAAGAGATTGGCCCGCGAAGCTGCCGAGGCCGAGTACAAATCAAGAGTGGAACAGGCCGTCAAAGACCTGAACGCCATCCTCGACGACGAGACCCTCTGGAGCCTCGAAGAGAAGGAAGCCCGTGTGCAGACCATCAAGGACTGGAACCTGCAGAACGCCGAGGTCGACGACCTGCTCTTCCAAGTGGAGAAGAAACTCGCCCGCGAGCGTGCCCAGAAGGAAGAAGAGGAGCGCCGCGAACGCGAGGAACGCGAAAAAGCCAACGCCGCAGATGCCGTGTTGGGGCGTAATTTCAACAGCATTGCCAATGCCGGTAGCCCCAGCCAAGCCAACCGTGTCATCAACGAGACTTTGGGCATGTTTGAGTCGCCCAACACCCCCGTGCTCATCATCATCAAGCAAAACCAGGGCTTCAACGACTATGACCGTCCGACCACCATCGAGAAGTATCTCAACTATGTGAAGGACCAGAAGAAAGCCACCGAGAAGGTGCACGAAATCAAATACAATGACCAAGGAAAGATTAACGAACTTGAACTGATAAAGAAATGAAAAAGATCATTGCCACTTTAGTGATTGCCTTGTGCGTTGTGGGAAGCGCCATGGCACAAGACGAATTGAGCTACGAACGCAAGCAAGCCATCGACAGCCTCGCCTTGGAGAAGGTGAGAGACCTGAGTAAATACATCAAAATCGTAGGATCGAAGGAAACGCCTTTCAGTGAGGCCAACCGTGTCATCGACCGTGCCGAAGAGCTCTTCATGAGTGATGCTGAAATCGGTGTTTCGTCGCTGGGTTCCAACCAAATCACCTATTACCGCGTCCGCAAGTATTTCGAGCACCTGATGCGCTTGAACTACGACCGCGTCGAGATTGAATGGTACAACATCGAATATGTCAGCGACCTGCAACGCCAACCCGACGGCACCTATGTGGGCGTCATCACCATCTTCCAGACCTTCCGCGGCTACGATAAGGAAGGCAACCTGGCCTACAAAGACACCACCAAGAAAGATATCACCGTCTATGTGAAGCGCAAAGAGACCCAAATCGGTGGCCGCACCATCGGCTTCTGGGATGTGTTGCTCGGCGACATGCGCGTGAAGGAAACGACGAATCGATAAAATATTGACCCTGACCGATGACCCTGACCCTGACTATCCGCCATCAACGGAGGTCAGGGTCAGGGTTCATGGTCAAGGTAAACGACAATGAAAGCATATCTTCGACATATCGCGCTTCTGGTCACGATTCTCCTATGGGTCTGCAACGGCATAGCCCAGACGATAGGAGATTTTAAGATGGACGAGACCGAGCTCTATGCCATGACGAAGCAGATGGGCCAGTTTATGCGCCGTTTCAACTACGAGGAGGACCAGTTTGGCAACCAACTCAACCCCAAAGACCCCAAATATCACAACAACGAGATGCGCCGCAAGTCGTTGCCCATCCTCTTCGACCAGGAAAAGTATGGCAAACAGACCGAGTTGCAACGCTATTTCATTGAAGATGTCACCAAGGGCGACTCCACCTTTATGACCTTCCTTGGCGGCCGTTGGTACTCCGAGGTCTCATGTACTTTCCGTTACAATGGTCGTGATGTCAATGTGATACTCTTCTTGGCTGTTGAAAAGGAAGGCTTGGGCTCGAAATGGGTGCTCACTAATGTGTATTTTTCGGAGTTCAACAAACTCTTCCCCAATGGCGAGATGGCCGAACGCGAGAAGCATTTCCTGCATCCCATGAGCCACGAACTCGACTTCATGAACATCTACAAGGCCTTCCAAGACCCCGATGTCATCGAATATTACGCCTCGAAGGAATACCAACCCGACTATCTGACCTTGTTCTTCTACGAGATTAAGAAAGGGAAACTGGTGTTCCAGCATGTCGATTCGGTGAAGTTCCATGTACTGCAAATCAAGGATTGGTACTTCGAAGTGTCGTGGTTCAACCGCTCGGGACTCAACTCGGGTTGGCTCATGTCGAATGTCATCTACATGCCTGAAAAGGAAAAAATCAACCTCATCAAATTCTATCAACCATGAGAAAGGTAGCTTTACTTTTCATTGTATTGCTGGGTTTTGCCATGAGTGCACAAGCCCAGAAACTCTCGAAAGAAGAACTCACCAAATATGAGAATGAAATCAAGTCGATGGTCACCTATCTTGAGGAGACCATGAATTTCTTGGGCGACAGCACCTCCTCCGCCTTGGAGAAGGAAATTGTGTTCACCGAAAGTTGGAGCAAGGTCTTCACCGACGACAAGGTGCAAATTGAGGATGACCTCGATGTGAACCGCAAGACCCCCATCAATAAGGATGTGCAAGCCTATCTGAAAGACATCGACTTCTTCTTCAAGTGGGCTACCTTCAAGTTTGATGTGCAAAGCATCAGCAATAGCACCCGCGACGACGGCAGCGTCTTTTTCAAGGCCACGCTGACCCGTCACCTGACCGCCAAGACCATTACCGATGAGGCTGTCGACAATGTGAAAAACCGCTTCGTCGAAATCAACCTCGATAGACAGAACAACAGCCTTAAGATAGCAAGTATCTATACCAGCAAAATCAACGAGAAGGAAGCGCTCCGCAACTGGTGGAACAGCCTCTCGCAGAACTGGAAAACCCGCCTTGGCACCGATGTCATGCTTTACGACAGCATCCCCTTGGCCAATGTGGGCATGATTACCGCCAACGATTTCATGGGCTCCTATCCCGTCATCGACCCCGTCACTGGCGAGACCACGCTCAAGGACAAGATCTTCAAGAACGATATGCCTGAGCTCGATGCCAAGCTGAAACTTGTCAGCCAAAAACAGCGTCTCGACCTCTCCGGCATCCGCGAAATCATCTCTTTGGAGCCTCTCAACGAGTTGTCGGATCTCACCTGGCTTGATGTCTCCGAGACTTCGGTTGAAGACCTGTCGCCCGTTCGTAACCTTAACAAGTTGAAGGTGTTACGCGCCAACTCCACTTTGGCTGAAGACCTCTCGGCCATGAAATACAACATTACCCTTGAGGAACTTGAAGTGGCCAATACTACCGTCGATGACCTCTCTGTACTTGCTTCGTTGCGCAACCTCACCAAGCTCAACTTGGCCAACACCCAAGTCAACCGACTCACGCAACTGAAGAGTTGTCCCGAACTTACCTCGCTCAACATTAGCGGTACGCGCATCGCCAACATCGGAGTATTGCAAGACTTGGCGCAACTGCGTAACCTTGACATCAGCAAGACCTCGGTGCGCGACCTTGGCCCTATCAGCAACCTGAAAAACCTGCAAAGTCTCAACATCTCGGGCTCGGCTATCAGCCACTTGCAAGCCTTGAGCGAGATGGAGAACCTGCGGGAGTTGTATTGCAGCAACACCTCCATCAGCGACCTGTCGCCTTTGAAAGGCAACCGCCGTTTGAGCAAGATCTACTGCGACCACTCCGGTATCCACGATGCCGAAGCCAGCGCCTTCACCAAGGAGAATCCTTTTACCCTCGTCATCTACGACACCGAGGCTTTGAAAAACTGGTGGAACGGTCTTCCGGTGTATTGGAAAGCCCTGTTCTCCAAACAGATAAAGGTGGATAAAGAGCCCACTACCGAGCAACTGCACCAAATCATCAACATGCAGGAACTTGACTTGTCGGGGAACACCTATGTTCAAAACCTGATGCCGGTCAGCCGATTGACCAACCTGCGCACACTGAACATTGCCAACACTGAAATCGGTTTCCTGCAGCCCATACAAGGTTTGGCCAATTTGGAGTCGCTCAACATCCAGCATACCTATATCAGCGACCTCAAGCCCTTGCAGGACATGCCGAACTTGAGGCTTCTCAACATCATGAACACCCCTGTCAACGACCTTACGGCATTGGTCAACGACGACAAGATCGAGGTGATCTTGGCCGACAGCACCATCATCGGCAAGAGCCAAGTCGTGGCGTTGAAGGAACACCAGCGTCAAGTCACCGTGGTGTATCAATCTGAATCGCTGAACAATTGGTGGAATGGTCTCGACGCCATCTGGCAAGCCGTCTTCCGCAACGCCATTGGCACACAGAAGGAAACTCCGGAACCCCTTCAACTCCAGCAGGTTTTGGACTTAAGAGAACTCGAGATCAGTCCCGAGTTCCCCATCGTTTCCTTGGAGCCGCTGACCAGTCTCCGATGGCTTGAGCGCCTTACCATCAACAACCAAGGTGTGAGCGACTTGGCCCCATTGGCTTATAAGGAATTTTTGGTGGAACTCAATGCACAAAACAACCCCATCAGCAGCTTGAAACCCATCGAGGAAAGCGTGCTGCTCGAACTGCTCAACATAGAGAACACACAAGTCAGCGACTTGGCCCCGCTCTCCAAGATGAACAACCTCGTCACGCTCAATGCCAGTGGCACTCCTGTGAAATCGCTGAAGCCCTTGTCGGGCTTGCTGAAGCTGGAGAACCTCTTCGTCAACAACACCAATGTGCGTAGCATCTCACCCGTGGAGAACATGCCTTCGCTGAAGCAGTTGAAAGTGTATAACACAAGAGTGAAGAAGCGCGCCGTCGAGTCGTTGCAGCAGAAGCGGTTGGATTTGAATATCATCTATTATTAAAGGGAACTTCTAATAATTGCTCCGTAGGAGCTTTCGTTTAATAACAAAACACAATAATCCAACAAGTTATGCTCCGTAGGAGCTTTCTTTAACTAGAATTGAAAGACGCTTAAGAACAATTCACCAAGCGTGACAATTGTGTTTGGCGTTTGGTAGAAGAACAAATCGCTTCATACGATATAATGAAATTTCGCCTTTTGGAAGGTAAACCCTTTTCAAAAGGCGAAATTATTTATTGTTTCGGTTTCCTTTGCTTTGAATACTTTTATTTTGTACTTTTGCAGTTCATCTGGATTGCTTCGTGCCTCGCAATGACGCTAAGCGTGTCAAAAGTCCCGAACCTTGCAGTCTTGTGTTAATTCGAAATCTTGAATTTAAAATTTAAATCTTAAATACAGAATCATGGAAATCAGAAAATTAGAGCAAATGTTCGAGGTTTTGCGCAGCAAACCCAAGAAACGCCTTGTGGCTGCCTATGCTAACGACGACCACACCATCTGTGCAGTGAATGCTGCCGTGAAAGAAGGTCTTATCGAAGCCACCCTTATCGGTGACGAGAAAGTGATTGCCGAAGTGTGCAAGGCCGAAGGTATCGACATGGCCAACTTCAAGGTCATCAACGAGCCCGTTGACGTGAAAGCCGCTGCCATGGCTTGCGACCTCATCAACGCCGGCGAAGCCGACATCCTGATGAAAGGCTTGCTGCCCACCGACAAGTACATGCGCGCCATCCTCAACAAGGAGCGCGGTCTCTGCCCGCCCAATGTGACCTTGGCCCATGTCGCCGTCATCGAGAACCCCAACTACCACAAGCTGATGGTCGCCTCCGACTGCGCCATCATCCCGCTGCCCGACCTCAAACAGAAGCAACAGCTGCTCAAATATGTGACCTCCGTAGCCACCAAGCTGGGTGTCAGCTGCCCGAAGGTCGCCATGGTGACCGCCACCGAACAGATGAGCGCAGGCATCCCCGCTTGCGTCGATGCCGCCATCATCTCGAAGATGAACGAGCGTGGCCAGATTAAGGGTTGCATCGTTGAAGGCCCCATCAGCCTCGACCTTGCCACCGATGCCGAGACCGCTGCCATCAAGGGCATGAAGAGCCCTGTGGCTGGCGATGCCGACTGCCTGGTGTTCCCCAACCTAGAAGCCTCCAATGTGTTCTACAAGTGCTGCACCAAGTTCGACAAGAGCGAAGTGGGTGCCATGCTCATGGGTGCCAAGGTGCCTTGCGTGCTCTCTTCGCGCGGCGACACTTCGAAGACGAAATTGTATTCCATCGCTTTGGCCGCTATGATGGCATAAACAATTCAAAAACAAAATATTATGGCATACAAAATATTAACCATCAACCCTGGTTCCACCTCGACGAAAATCGCTGTGTTCGAAGGTGAGGAACAAGTCTTCAAGAAGAACCTCAAGCACAGTGCCGAGGAAGTGGCTAAATTCGAGCACATCGCCGACCAGAAGCCCTTCCGCACCGAAGCCATCAAGCGCGAACTGAAAGAGGCTGGCATCGACTTGAGCGAAATGGCTTGCGTCGTGGGTCGTGGCGGCTTGCTCCGTCCGCTCGTCTCGGGTGTCTACGAAGTGAACGAGCTCATGATTAAGGACCTCATGGAGGGCTACAACGGCGAACACGCTTCCAACCTTGGCGGCTTGATTGCCAACGACATTGCCAAGGAGATCGGAGTGAAGGCCTACATCGCCGACCCCGTCGTGGTCGACGAGATGGACGAGGTGGCGCGCTATTCTGGTCACCCGCTCTTCCCGCGCATCTCCATCTTCCATGCCTTGAATCAGAAGATCATCGCCCGTCAGCTGGCCAAAGACCTCGGTCGCAAATATGAGGACATGAACATCATCGCCATCCACCTTGGTGGCGGCATCTCGGTCAGTGCCCACAAGAAAGGCCGCGTGGTCGACACCAATAATGCCTTGAATGGCGACGGTCCCTTCACACCTGAACGCGCTGGCTCGTTGCCTGCCGGCTTCCTTGTCGACGCTTGCTTCAGCGGCAAATACACCAAGAAGGAAATCGGTCAGATGCTGAAAGGTAAAGGCGGTTTTGTTGCTTACCTCGGCACCAACGACGCCCTCGAAGTGGAGAACGCCGTGAAGGCTGGCAACAAGGAATGGGAAAAGGTATACAAAGCCATGGCCTATCAAGTGGCCAAGGAAGTCGGTGGTCTCGCAGCCTCGGCTTTCAGCATGGATGTCGACGCCATCTTCCTTACGGGAGGTATGGCCTACGACAAGGGCTTCTGCGCTTTGGTGAAGAGCCATGTGGAGAAGATCGCCCCCGTGTATGTCTATCCTGGCGAGGACGAAATGAAGGCCTTGGCATTGAACGGCCTGATGGTCCTCAACGGCGAGACCGATGTGAAGGTCTATCAATGATCCTGTAGAGACGTTGCGTGCAACGTCTAAATTAAAAAACCACCGCCTTCATTGAAAGCGGTGGTTTTTGTTGTTGTGAAATGTTGGTGATTATTCTTCAGTGTTGATGTGCAAAAAAATCGCAAAAAGGCATCAATTTCCAGCGCATGCCGCTGTAGCTGCGCTTATGATGATTCCTGGAATGTCTTCCAACTGATGCGCACACGATTCCAATGTGGCACCCGTGGTGAGCACATCGTCGATAAGGAGGACGTGCTTCCCTTTTAGCTCATCGGCAAAGTGCACCTCGAAGATGTCTTTCACATTCTTGAAGCGTTCTTCGGCGTTTTTATGGGTTTGTGTCTCGGTGTAGACGCCTCTAACCAGGTATTTGTCGCCAATGGGTATGCCGGTCACCTCGTTGATGCCACGGGCAATCATCAGACTCTGGTTGTAACCGCGCTGTCGCTCGCGTTTGGGGTGAAGCGGCACTGGGATAAGGTAGTCGATGCCTTGAAACAGGGGTGCGTCTTTGATGCTCATCCCGATTTGTTGGCCGAGAAAGACGCCTGCTTCTTTGTTGCCTTTGTATTTCAACTGATGGATGAGATGCTGTACTTTGCCTGACTTGGCGAAGAAGAAACAAGCCGTTACCGCGTGAAACTTGACCCTACCATAGAACGACTGTGCCAATGGGTTGTCTGGATTGAGTTCGTAGCCCGTGTGGGGTAAGGTGTAACGGCATTTGAGGCATACCGTCTCCTCGTCCTTGAGCAGCGCCTCGCCACAGGCGGCGCAGACACGTGGATAGAATAGGTTGAGGATGCTATCGAGCCAATCGCGGATTTTCATGCCATTTAATGTCCAAAGTGGATGTATTTCTTTCGAGGCACCATCGCTTTGGGCTTGCTGTTCTCTGCAGCCTCGTCGAGTTCATACATGTTATAATAGACGGTGAAATCCAGTGAGTCGGGGAGGAGTTCGTCGGTGCGGCCTTGTTCGCGCAGCACCTCGTTGTACATGCGACGGTTGCGTGCCAAGGTGGCCTGGCGGCGTGCCGAGGCGTTGTATTTGTCGTATAGATATTGGATGGGACTGGCGGTGATGGTGGCCATGCCGTTGCCAGCGGGGGCGCGGCTCAACCAAAGGTCGTTGAGGTCGTCATTGATCCGTTTGATCTCGTCAGGGGTCTCAATGCTGGGCATGGTGACAAGCATTTGCTTGAAGTCCTCGTAGTTGCTGAAAGGCAGCACGGTCACCTCGCGCAGGGTGATGGTTTCGGGAAGCAGGCGGATGACGAGGGTGTCGGATGCAGTGAGGCTCTCATCGATGGTGATAAGGCGTCGCGTGTAGCCCACGCAACTTACCCATAGCGTGTCGACCTGCCGCGCCTGGATACGGAATCGACCTTGTCGGTCGGTGATGGTGCCATAATGTGCCATCTTGCTGATGACATGCGTGTTGCGGATGGGGTGCAGGCTGTCGGCAGTGACCACATAGCCATAGAATTCTATGCGCTTGGGTTCTTCTTTCTCATCGTTTTGTGCGACGGCAGCGATGCAGCACAGCATCAGGGACAATATGAGTAGCAGTTGTTTCAATCCTTGTGGTTTGGGGTGGATAATTTACGACAATATAACGGCAAAGTGTTCAAATTAGTTTATTCCTTCTGAATCATTTTTTCCAAGCGCGCGTACCATTCCTCCCCAAACTTCCGCACCATCGGTCCTTTGAGGAATTTCCACAGCGGGATGCTGTCGCGTTCGCCTTTGCGCTTGGCGGGTACGCACACGCTCCATTCGTGGTAAAGGATATGGGTGAAACCGTCCTTTTCCACCAGGCGGATAGGGTAGAGGTGGCATGAGATGGGTTTCCAGAAGTCGCATTTGCCTTCCAGATAGGCCTTCTCGATGGCGCAGAGAGCCGTGCCGTTCTCGTGGAAATAGACGAAAGCACATTCCTCGCCGTTCACCAAGGGCGTGACGAGTTCGCCCGTCTCGTCGTAATCGTAGACATCGTTTTCTTCAATCACTTTGATGCCTTCGGGCCTCATATACGGCTTTATGGTTTCGAGGTTGTCTTCAATCCGTTCTATTTCAGCGGCTTCGAGAGGTGCGCCGGCATCGCCAGCCACACAGCACCAGCCTTTGCAGCGCGGCAGGCAGCAGCAGAATTGGGCGTTCAGGAATTCGTCGGTGACGACTACATTGTCAAGGATAATCATGCTGCAAAATTAATTTTTTTCTAAAAACGCTTGCCATGTAAAACAAAAGTTGTAACTTTGCAGCGCAAAGTACTTTAAAAACCATGGAAAACAGGGAAGCTATCAATACGCTGAACGACATCAAGGACATGATGGAACGTTCATCCAAATTCAAGGCTATCAGTGGATTATCAATCGTCATTGTAGGGATTCTGGCCTCACTGGTGTCGGCCTACATCTATTTCTTCTTGGGCGATTATCACATCAATACCCCTTCCAAGTGGCGCACCACTATTATTGTAGCTCTTGTACTTTTGGTTGTGGCCTTCTTGACGGTGTTCCTCATGGCCTATTTGAAGGCCAAGCGTCATCAGCTTCGCTTCACCATGGACGCGACGATGCGTCGCCTGTTGGTCAATTTCTTTGTGCCTATGCTTGCTGGCGGGTTGCTTTGCACAGCCTTGCTGCTGCAGCAACACTATGGCCTTGTCTCATCAATAACGCTGATATTCTATGGCTTGTCACTCATTAGCGCCAGCCATTTCAGCTATCCCGCTTTGCGCTATTTAGGTTATGCCGAGTTGGCCTTGGGTCTCATCGATTGCTTCTTGGTCGATTACGCCCTGCTGACTTGGTTCATCGGCTTCGGGGTGCTGCACATCGTTTTCGGAATCGTTTTCATGCTGAAATATGAAAGGAGCAAGTGAGCCATGATTGCCAATTTGGATGGTTTGAACAAGGCTTTTGAGAGCAAGATCAGGCTCGGCATCATGTCGGTGCTGATGGCCAACGAGTCGGTCGACTTCACCACGATGAAGTCGCTGCTCGAACTCACCGACGGCAACCTGGCCAGCCACGCCCGCAGCCTTGAGGAGTTGGGCTACATCCGCTGCGAAAAGAAATTCATCGGACGCAAACCCAACACGAGTTATGCCATAACGGATTTGGGAAGGGCTGCGTTTTCGGCACATATTCAAGCACTTGCCTCATTTGTCAATAGCCAACAATAACGGACTCTTTTTTTTTGATATATTAACTTTGAATTTCAAAGTACTTTATAAAATAAACAAACCATTAAAACTAAACATCATGACAACAGAAGAAAACATGGAAGTTTTGGGAGCCCAAAAAGAGGAAACCCAGAACAAGCAAAACAAGGGACAAAACGAAAAGAAAGCCCGTCCGGGTTTGAAACTTTTGCTCATCGCTGGGATGTGCGTGGCGTTTCTCATCCCACAACTCCTTTTGAAGAATCTGGTTTCGGAACGCAAAAGCACGGAAAGCCTCGCCGAAAACGAGGTCTTCGAGAAATGGGCTGGACCTCAAACGGTCATAGGACCAGTAATCAAGATCTATTATTCTGAAGAGAAAAACAATAAAAAAGAAACCTACACCAAGATTGTGTTGCCCGAGCAACTGGATGTGAAAGGCGACGTGAAAACCAAACATTTGAAACGCGGCATCTATGACTTCACCGTCTACGAGACCGCCTTGGACATTACCGGTCAGTTCAAATTGCCGAAAGACTTCGAGAAAATGCTGGATGGACATGAATGGTGTTTCGAGAAAGCCAAAATCGTTGTTGGCCTGCCCAACCTGCGCGGTTTGAGCGACAATGTGGCACTCAATTTTGGCGGGATAGCCTACGACATGGTTGCTGAAACGGGTAACTTGAAAGGCCTGTCTTGTGAGGTTGACCTTTCGCGGGTTTTGGAGGGTGAAACCGTTGATTTTTCGTTGGTTTTACCTTTCAAAGGCGCAGGAGATCTTATGTTTGCGCCTTTCGGACAAACTACTACGGTTAGCCTGACCTCGGATTGCGCAACGCCGAGTTTCACGGGCTATTATCTGCCCGACGAACGTCAGGTGACCGACACAGGCTTCCAAGCCGAATGGAAAGTGTTGGCCATCAACCGAGACTATCCGCAAGTTCTCAATGATTCATTCTTTGAGTATAGAACGGAATTCGGCTATTCTTCTTTCGGTGTGGAACTGAAAGTTCCAGTGGAGCAATACCTCCAGACCGATCGTGCTATCAAGTATGCCTTTCTTATTATCCTCCTCACTTTTGCTGCGGTATTTTTCGTAGAGATGCGCAAGGCCAAGCCTATCCACCCCGTACAATACCTGCTCATCGGCATTGCGCTCATTGTGTTCTACACCTTGCTGCTGTCGTTCTCCGAGCATATCAATTTCGGCCTTTCCTACCTCATTGCCTGTGTGATGACCATCGCAATGATTGTGGTATTTATGGCTTCAATTACGAAGGACAAAAAGACCGCCTTGGGCATCGGCCTTTTGCTGGCTGTGCTTTATACTTTTGTCTATGTCTTGCTACAATTGGAAAGTTATGCCCTGCTTGTGGGAAGTGTCGGCCTCTTCATTATTTTGGGAATTGCCATGTTTGCGACACAAAAGATTGATTGGTACAAGAAAAAATAGAGAATCATGAAACACTTCTTTTTAAAATACTGGTGGATTTTTCCCATGGCGTTAGGTGTCTTTATGTTTTCGCTGGCAGCGTTATTTACCACCTGGCTTCCTGTTCTTGAAGACATCGTCGCTATTTTGCTTATGGTAACAATCATTGCTCTTGTCGTTTCGTGGGTAATCTTGCTCATTAACAAGAAATGGTGGCAATGTCTTACATCCATAACGGGTTCTATCATGGTGGTATGCCTGCTTTGGTTTCCACTAGTAATTGGAGCCATGCATGGACCATACCATGACGGTTTCGGCAAAAAGCATAAAATACCCGAAGGTTTGGAATATCATCTCCCTTTGGGTTATACCGATGAGAACGGGCGCAAAGACCTGTTCAATTTCCCTGGTGACACGCTTGATGTTGCCGAGATAGATAGCCTAAATCCAGATACATATCTTCAAATCTGGAATGATTTCCAAGGTGGGAGGTACATATATAGCTTCTATTATGGCCCATTGCCTCAAGGCGAGATATTTCTTCCTTGTTATGAGGTGACCAAGAATGTTCCTTTGTCAGAAAATGAGATTGCTGAAAGAAGCAATGTTAAAATTGGTACAACGCATACATTCCGCCAACTTGTGTATAAGAAAGGCTTTACGATTTACGAAGGCGATTGGGAAGATTATTATGCGGCTCGTATCGAAGTATGGCACAAAAATGCGAGTAGTGGAGAAGAAACCAAACTGTTGGAAAAGATTTATCGTGTTGAAGGTTGGATGAGATAAGAAAATGAGTAATTTTGCAGCCGAAAAGGAGTTGAGATTCCCCTCGGGGAATGGAGTAGAGCAATTAATCGTATAACGCGGCGGTAGATAGAACCTACGAATCGTAAGCGCCAAAAGCCGCCGCAATATAGCAAAACAAATCTCCATTCCCGAAGGGAAACTCAATTTTGAATATTGAATCTTCAAATCTTTAAATCTTTAAATAAACAAAAACATGGCTTTTAACCTCAGAAACAGAAACTTCCTGAAGTTGTTGGACTTCACTCCGGAAGAAATTAAGTTCTTACTGAAACTTGCTGCCGACCTCAAGGCCGCCAAGTATGCAGGCACCGAACAACCCAAACTGACGGGCAAGAACATTGCCCTCATCTTCGAAAAGACCTCGACCCGCACCCGCTGCGCCTTCGAGGTTGGCGCCAAGGACCAAGGTGCCCACGTCACCTATCTCGGCCCTACTGGCTCACAGATCGGTATCAAGGAATCGATGGCTGACACCGCCCGCGTGCTGGGTCGTATGTTCGACGGCATCGAGTACCGTGGCTTCGACCAAGCCACTGTCGAGGAACTGGCCAAATATGCTGGCGTCCCCGTGTGGAACGGTCTTACCGCCGAAGCTCACCCCACTCAGATTCTGGCCGACTTCCTCACCATTCAGGAGCATACCGATAAGCCCCTCAACCAGGTGAAGTTCGCTTATATCGGCGATGCCCGCTACAATATGGGCAACAGCCTGATGGTCGGTGGTGTGAAGATGGGTATGGACATCCGCATTATCGCCCCCAAGAAACTGCAACCGGCCAAAGATCTTGTCAAGAAGTGCCAGGAAATCGCCAAGGAAACCGGTGCCAAGCTTACCGTCACCGATGACGTGGAGAAGGGCGTGAAGGGTCTTGACTTCATCTACACCGACATTTGGGTATCGATGGGCGAGCCCGACAACGTGTGGAAAGAGCGCATCGATATGCTGATGCCCTACCAGGTCAATGCAGAACTGATGAAAAAGACAGGCAACCCCAAGTGCAAGTTCATGCACTGCCTTCCTTCGTATCACAATCTGGAGACCAAGGCCGGCCGCGACGTTTATGAGAAGTTCGGCTTGAACGGTATCGAGGTCACTGAGGACGTATTCGAAAGCGAGAACAGCATCGTCTTCGACGAGGCCGAAAACCGCATGCACACCATCAAGGCCGTCATGGTGGCCACGCTGGGCGACTAATCACAGTCCAAGTGCATCAAACAAAAAAGGGAACCCAATCGGGTTCCCTTTTTTGTTGAATGACTTCACGTCATTAATGATTCACAACCACGCGTTGGTTGCAAACCGTACCGTCGCTCTGGCGGATGTTGAAGAAATACGTGCCTTCGCTGTATTGGCTCAAGTTCACATTGAGGATCATGCTGTTGGCAGGGATGGTCTCCACCAAAACACCCATCATATTGTAAACCATCACGCTCTCGATGCCGTTGGCACTCTCGATGCGCACTTGGTTGTTGGCAGGGTTGGGATAAACCTTGGCCGTCGATGAAATCTCGGAGATATTCAGCAGTTCGCCGTCAACGGTAACATTGAATAATACCTCTCCATTATCGGACTCCACCTTAATAAGGGTTTCAGCCACACTTCTGCCAGCAGGGCCGTTGGCGTTAACAGTGAAATGGAATTCTTCTCCCTCGTTCAGTGAATAGGGCAGTGCAGCGGAAGGTTCAATAATCAGATAGGTTTCGCCTTCGGGATTGGTTTCCGTAATGGCTGTAATCTCAATAGGCGCATGTGAGGCGAAATTGCCGTTGCTCACATAGACATCGGCTTCAGGCTCATTGACAGTCAAATCGACATAAGGCGAGCCAGGAATATACAATCCCAGATCTTGCAGATTATCTGCCGCTGCGGCCACGACCTTAATGGAAGTTTTTTCTTCGGGATATAAAGCAACAACGCCGACTACGTTGAACACATCGGGATCACCTTCAAACGAGTACTCGGTTTCGGTGATGCCTTCGGCAACCAGCTCGTCGTTGACATACACATTGTAGCCGAAAGGATTGCCTTGTGCAGGAGCATCCCAAGAAGCGGTAAACAAACCTCTCGGACCAGCAACTTCAGTCAAAGTCAGATTCTCTACAGGATAAGGATGCTCTTCGGTGTATTCGTAAGCGAAGTGGCTGTTGTACACATACTTCGAACCGTAATTCTGCACCCAGATGGACACTTCAAGGTCGCTCATTTCCTCGACATGCGTTCCCGACATGTCTTGGGTGAATTCCAAACGTTGCATCTCGCCAGAAGTGAAAGCAAGCGTTGAACCTTCGCCGTCGGGCATCATCTTCATGAAGACATGGTGGAACTCAGTCTCGCCATTGGTACCCACATTGCCATAAGTCACTTTTTCATTGATGGCGACATACACACGGGCCTCAATGTCGACATAAGGCACCACATCGGCAATGATTTGGATGGTGTTGCCTTCAACGGTGAAAGAGCCTCTGACATCGAAGTAGCCAGGCTCTTCAGCGTGCTGGTTGAAAGTGTTTTGGTTGACAGCCGCGTTGTTGGTGCCCACGCCGTCAAGATAAATGTCCGGAACACCGCTGACGCCGTAATAATCGCAGCGCACGCCACCTTCTTGGGTGTAGTAGGGGTCACCGGAGCCAGGCCAGTTCATCTGGTACTTGGTGTAGGTGAAGCGTCCCGGGTTGTTGTTGCAGAATGTGGCCATTTGGTTGTTCACACCCACGCAGGGCGGGCAGGTGGACGAGGAGAAATGCTCAATCATGGGTATTCTTTGAACATTGTTGATTGGGACGGAGACGGACTTCACCAAAGTGTTGTTGTCGCTCACATCATCGTCTTGACCATTGACCTTAACAATGTTCATAGTCACTTCGTAAGCTCCAGGGATGTTCAAAGCGGCAGGAACATCGAAAGTCAAAGTTTGCGTAGCCAAGGATGCAATATTCACGTTAAAGGTCTGATTGACAGGTTCCATGCCCGAAACTTCATACGAGGCCTCGACGGAAGTGACCTCTGTAGTGCCATAGTTCATGACGCCCATGCTGACGGTAAGGTCGCCCGCAGGTAAAATGGAGGGTATTGAAGAACCATTGATGGCAAGATCGAGGTTCTCGAGGGTAAACGCGGTGATGTCATCGAAATACCAGTTGTCAATGTTGTAGGAATTGCCGCTATAGAAGATGCAGAACTGGAAGTTTGCACTTCCCACGTCAGGGGTGGAGATTTCACGGGTGACCAAATAGGAGCCATCCTGTGAGTAAGTTTGGCTCCATCCTTCGTTCCAAGTGGTGCCGCCGTCAGTAGTGGTGGCAATTCCTAAAGTGTGGGAGCCACTGTAGTTGTCGAGGCAATGCTTGAAAGAAATGATAACGCTGTTGAGACCTGTCAAGTCAACAACAGGAGAAACAAGGCGTGAAATGCCATTGAATTGTGGGCCGTAATACAACCACATTTCGTTGGGTTCGCCGCCTGCATTGTTGGTGGCCGAAATGTTCCAGTTGTTTTGGCCGAGGCCTGCGATGGACCATCCGGCAGGCATGGTAGAACCATCAAAAGATTCCTGCAGCAAAACCGCGCGGTTTTGTGCCATCGTCGCCGTTGCAAACAGCAAGGCGAATGCGAATAGTAAGGTTTTCTTCATAGGGATAAGTTTTTAATGTTGTGTTGATTAGATTTTTCGTTGCAAAAATAAGAACAAATTTAAATAATAGCCTAATAATTAGGTGAAAAATATCTATCAAACTAACAGCAAAACTCCAAAAACTACCACAAGCAAGAAACTATGCTTCACCTGTCGGCCCAAAAACGGGTCAAGCAGCTCGGGTTTAGTCTTCTTGATGGCGATTAAGTCTTTGATGAATAGGATGGAAAGCAATAAGAACAGGTAGGAATACCATGCCGCTTGGTGCATGACGAGATAAACCGTGAGGCAGACAAAAGCACCACCGATGAGCAGGCAATGGTAAATGAATGCCTTTTTCAACCCCAGTTTTACCACAAGGCTGTTCTTGCCCGAGGCCTTGTCGTTCTCATAGTCGCGCATGTTGTTGATGTTGAGCACGGCATTGGAAAGGAAACCCATGGCCGTTGCCGGAAGCAAGACGCTGAAATCGAACCAAGGAGCGGACAAATAATAGGTACCTGCCACGGCCGCCCAACCAAAGAAGAGGAAGCAGAATAGGTCGCCTAGTCCACGATAGCCGTATGGACGTTTGCCCAAGGTGTAAAGCAAGGCTGCTAAAACAGCCCCTATGCCAAGGGCAATAAAGAACGACAGCACAAACAAAAAGCGATAATGAGGCACCACAGCTACTTGGGCAACGTAATACACAAAAAGCAACAAGAAACCAGACAACAAGCATAATCCACTCACTATGACTAACGCCCATTTCATTTCCTTCTCCGTGATGGCACCACTCTGCATCTCCCGCTGGGGACCAACGCGCTTCGCGTTGTCTGTGCCTTTCTTGAAGTCGCCGTAGTCGTTGGCGAGGTTGGAGAGAATTTGAAGCAACACGGCTGTGATAGCAGCGAAAAGGATGGGGAAAGGATAAAAGAACTCTCCGTTGATGGCCAAGCGGGCTGCCAAAAAACCGCCCAACATCACCCCCGAAAAAGAGAGCAGCACCGTCCTCGGACGGGAGGCTTTGATCCATGTTTTAAACTTTGCCATAGTTATTTATATCACAAAACCTACAAAACTTACAAAACCTCTTTTTGCTAAACAGGGAAAGTCGCCAACCGGCTCCTTTCCGACGCATCCTTCGGATGCACTTGAACTTCAATGGTATTTTCTAATTGGAAAACCATCAGAGCCATATACTTCATTGCTTTCTGGATCAAAGAAATAACGTTCGATTTCGGCAAATCTCGGAAAGAAGTTCACCAAAATACCCACAGAAGCTTTTATTAGTCTCATATAGTTGAACAATTGAGCTTTATGTTCATTGTTTAAACTCTCAACAGACTTCAACTCAATAATAATATCATCATTTACCAAGAAATCCAACCGATATGTAGATTCCATTTCCTTGCCATGATATAAAGGATGGAATGTCAATTCCCTTTTGAAGGGAATACTTCTCTCCGTCAGTTCCAATTGAAGTCCTTCTTGATAGACTTTTTCATTCAACCCCGGCCCCAATTCCTTATGAACCTCATGAATTGCGCCTATTGTATCGTAGGCATAAGTTTTTAAAACCTCAATATCTATCATACCGATTGTGTTTTAAAAACCGACGTTAGTCGGGGGGGCAACGGCAAGCGGTTGCGAGCCGTTGCTTGTTCCCACGACCATTGTTTTGATGGTTTTGTCGGTTTTGTGACTAAAAAATCATCTCCTTCTACCTCCGCCACGGCGGCGCGGTGCATAGAAGTCGTCCTCATAGCGGCTGGCGCCACGGCGGCCACGCCCCGACGCTCTCGAAGAAGAGCCTCTTGAACTGCCTCTAGAACCACCACCTCTCGACGAGCCACCTCTTGAGCTGCCGCCTCTCGATGACGCGCTTCCGTTGCCTTTCTTGGCACCGAAGCCACGCTCGGCATTGCGCTGCTTGCGGCTCGGACGGTCGTCATCGTCGATGAAGACCTCGATGTCGTCAAGATGCTCTTTCCAATCGGGCTCGAGCCATTCGCGACCGTCGCGCGAACGCTCCGACTTGTAGTAGGGACGGTCGTCATCACGGTCCTTCTTTTTCTTCTTCGATTTCTTCTCGGCGAAGTCATCGTCGCGGCGTTCGCGTTTTTCGCGGAATTCGTCGCGGTCGCGACGCTCCTTGCGTTCTTTGCGTTCGCTAGAGCCTTTCTTCTCACCGCCGCTGGCTTTCTTGCGTTCAGGCTGTTCCTTGGCGATCTCCACCACGATGCCGCGCGGGTTGCTGTGCGGGTCGGCGAAGCATTCGAGAATCAGCGGGACGAAGCTCTCTTCCACATCGACATACGAGAAGTCGGGATAGAGGTCGATGCGACCGATCGGGATGTTCTTCGAACGGGTGACATCGTTGATCTTGCCGATGATCTTCTGTGGCAGGATATGGTCGTTCTTGCCCATGCCGAAGTAGAGGCGTTTCATGGTCTCGTCGCGATGCTCACGCTCTATCTGACGCTCCTTGCGGTCTTTCTTCTCCTCGCGCTCGGTGACATTGAGGTCGACAGCGTCCTTATAGTAATCCAGGAAACGGTTGAAGTTGAGCGCCACCATGCGGGTGATGAGTTCCTCGCGGCTCATCCAATCGAGCTTGCGGAAGACCACGGGCAGGTAGTCGTCGATCTCCTCACGGTTGATGTCGACATGCTCGATGCGGTCGATGTGGTTGAAGAGTTGTTTCTCGCACACTTCCTTGCCTGTCGGGATCATGGCCTTCTCGAAGGGACGACCCACGATTTTTTCAATCTTCTTGATTTTGCTCTTCTCGCGCAAATTAATGAGGCTCAAGCAGATACCGCGTTTGTCGGCGCGACCCGTACGGCCGCTGCGGTGCACGTAGGTCTCGATGTCGTCGGGCAGGTTGTAGTTGATGATATGCGTCAGTTCCTTCACGTCGATGCCACGGGCGGCAACGTCGGTAGCCACCAACAGTTGCAGGCTGCGTTTGCGGAAGTGGTCCATCACATTGTCGCGCATGCCTTGCGAGAGGTCGCCATGCAAGGCGGCGGCGTTATAGCCATCCTGAATCAGGTTGTCGGCAATCTCCTGCGTCTCCAGCTTGGTGCGGCAGAAGATGATGCCATAGATGGACGGCGTGTAGTCGATGATGCGCTTCAGCACCGAGTAACGGTCCTTGGCGGCCATCATGTAGTAGATGTGGTCGACATTGGCGGTGCCGCTATTGCGTTCGCCCACGGCCACCTTCACGGGGTCGGTCATGTACTTGTTGAGGATGGCCTCCACCTCTTTCGGCATGGTGGCCGAGAAGAGCATGGTGTGGCGTCCTTCCTTGGGCATGTACTCGAGGATGTCGTCGACCTCCTCTTGGAAGCCCATGTTCAGCATCTCGTCGGCCTCGTCGAGGATCATGGTCTTCACATTGGTGAAGTCGACGCGGTTGCGGCGGATCATATCGCGCAGACGGCCGGGCGTGGCCACGATAATCTGCGGTTTCTTGGCTAGGTCCTTGAACTGTAGTTCGATGCTGGCACCGCCATAGACGGGCACAATCAGGATTTCGGGAATGTACCTGGCATAGTTGCGCAAGTCACGGGTGATCTGCATGCAGAGCTCGCGCGTCGGACAGAGGAGCAACGCCTGAATGCAACGCTGCTCGGCATCAATCTTGTTCAACAACGGCAAGCCAAAGGCAGCCGTCTTACCCGTTCCCGTCTGTGCAAGACCAACAAAGTCAACATCTTGCTCGAGGAGCACAGGAATCGTTTGTTCCTGGATAGGCATAGGATTCTCGAACCCCAGCTCCTTAATAGCCCTCAACAGAGCGGGATTCAATCCAAAATCGGTAAATTGTGACATGAAATAATGAAATGTATTAGGTTGTGTTTCGGGCTGCAAAAGTAGTAATTATTAGCGAATTACACGGTAGAATTCTTCATTTTGGCCCAAAATAGGCAAAACGAAAGCCTCTTTTGCTTACTTTTGCCTCGAAAATGAAGCGAAAAACCTTTCTCATAGTACTTCTTCTGCTTGTTACCGGATCGGTCGTCCTTTGTAGTCGTCGCTGTGGCCACGAGGTGCCCGTCCTGAATGTCGACAGCCTGTTTTTCGACATGAACAAGGCCATAGTGGCCAAACGCGCCAAGCAGGCCGACAAGGTCTTTTCCGACTTGTCGCGCAATGGCCTGAATGGCGTGGTGCTCTATGCCGAGCAGGGGGAGATTGTTTATGAAAAAGCCTTTGGATGGCGCGACCTGACCAAGCGCCAAAAGGACTCGTTGCGCATCGATGACGCCTTCCAGCTCTCGTCCGACTCGAAGATGTTCACCGCCGAAGCCATCATGCTCTTGAAGGCCGACGGAAAACTCGACTACGATACGGACATCAAGAAGTACATCCCCGAGTTTCCCTATGAAGGGGTGACGGTCAGGATGCTGCTCACCCACCGCTCGGGCTTGCCGCGCTACGACTCGATGGCCGACGAGTTCTGGCCCGACCGCAAAAAGCCCTTTTCCAACGAGGCGTTGATCAAGATGCTCATCGACAAGAAGCCGGAGGTCTATGGTGCCCCCGATGCGGTCTATTTCTACAACAACATCAACTATGCCCTGTTGGCCACGGTGGTGGAGCGGGTGAGCCAACAGCATTTTGAGGACTTCATGCGCGAGCGTATCTTCGAGCCCGTAGGCATGAACAGCTCCTATATCTATTCCATGCGCAATGAGTTTGAGGTCTCGATGTATGTGCCTACCGAAGTGCAAGGTCACGATATGTATCGCAGTGGTCCGGTGAAGACGCAAAACGACTATCTCAATGGTGTGATGGGCGACAAGATCATGTATTCGACGGTGGAGGACATCTGGAAATATAATCAGGCCTTGGACGCGCACCTGTTGCTGCCCGACAGCCTGCAGGCCGAGGCCTTCGTGCCGGGCTCGCCCGACTGGAAGAACGGTGAGAACTATGGCTTCGGCTGGCGTTTGAGCCAGGAATACCCCGACATCTATTTCCATTTCGGTTGGTGGAAAGGCTACCGCAGCGCCATCCTCCGCGATGTGCGCCGTCATCGTTTTCTTGTCATTTTGTGCAATACCACTTGGATTATCCCCGTTGATGTGACTTTCGGCTTTATGGCCGACACTACAGTGCAGTTGCCGGAGGCAGAGCCGCTGAAACCATAAAAATAGGGAAACCCTTTTGAGTTTCCCTGTTTTCCAAGTTTTGGTGCATTAGCAATCCCCGTCTTCATTCCTTCACCACCTTATCGGTGAACACCTGCCCGTCGTCCATGATGACGCGCAGCGTGTAGGTGCCGATGGGCAGCGAGCCGAGGTCGAAGGTCTCGAAGGCGTTGCCTTGCAAGCGCACGAGGCGGCCTTGCTGGTCGTAGAGCTCGATTTGCTTGGGCTGCACATCGGGCGAGTACTGCAGGCGGAGTTGGTCTTGGGCTGGGTTGGGAAAGACTTTGAATAGCTGTTCCATCTCATTCAAACCCGTTTCCGAGAAGTATGCGACCAGCTCTGTGTCTTCCACAAGCTCAAAACTATAAGGGTTATCGCCTGAAATCCTTTCTCCGTTGGCCTTCCAATACGCAAATGCCCAACCTTCATAGGGTTCTGCTTCTACTTCAACCGTTCTGTCCTCACAGGAAGCTTCTTTTAGGATATGGACCGTTCCTGCGGTTTCGTCGGAGGAAACGGCGGAGAACAAGACGGTCATGTCATCTTGTATGTTGGAGAACACATTCCACCCTGGCGTGTTTTGGTAGGTTTCTCGGGTGCCGCATGGGACAATAATGGGAATATCTCGTTGCATCTGTAAAGAAACTTGGTCTTCTGGATGAAACGATGGAGGAACCGAACCTTGTAGTACGATCTTGTTCAGATATGGGGTCATGCTAAAAGCGTTTTCCCAAAGTTCCTTTAGGGATTCTCCAAAAACGGCCTCCGTGATGTTGGTCTCACAAAAGGCCAAAACATCTATCCTCTCTATTGACTTTGGTAAGACTAATGTATCAGAAAGCCCACTCCTCCAAAAAGCACTGTTATCGATGACTTTCAGATTCTCTGGAAAATCAATATGGGTTAACGCCGTACAGCCCGTAAAACTTGCTGCACTGATAACTGTTATACTTTGAGGCAATGAGACGGATGAAAGATTTGTACAGCCGTCAAAAGCATGACCTCCTGTTTTTACCATGCCATCGGGTAGGATAACGGAAGTAACGCTGCTACAAAAACTAAAGACCCCAACCTCAAAACTATCAGGTGGTTCTCTCAATACAACACTGTTAATACCCGAACACCCTTGGAAGGCATAAGACTTGATTTCTTTTACAGAGGAAGGAATAACCAATTCACCGGTGAGTCCTCCACAATCCTTAAACGCCCTCGAACCTATATACTCCAATCCCTCGTTCAAGACAATTCCATTCAAACCATGGCATTCACTAAATGCGTATGACCAAATCTCTGTTATTCCCGAAGGAAAAACTATCTCTCCCGTAATACCTGTTTGAGCAAAGCAACAATAACCGATGATACGTACCGAATCATGGAGCATCAGTCCTGTGATCCCCGTACAACCTTGAAAGGCTCCGTATGAGTTTTGCGATGCATTCATGCCAATCTCTTTCACGGAACTGGGGATGACAAGCGTGCCTGTAAAACCTCTGCAAGCCGAGAAAGCATCCGCATCTATTTCTGTCACGGATTCAGGAATGTTCAAAGTGCCTGTCAAACCAGAACAACCACTAAACGTTTCCAAATAAATCCTTTTCATGGACTCTGAAATATAAAGATGGCCATCGAATCCACTACAATTACTAAAGGCACCTGTCAGTATAGTGTCAACATTATTGGGAATGACAAGATCTCCGCTAAAACCGCTACACTCCATGAAAGCCGCTATTCCAATTTTAGTTACCGTTGGTGGAATAACGAGTCTTCCATGCAAATGCGAACAACCTCTGAAAGCATTTTTCCCGATTTCCGCGACTGAATATTGGATGCCTTCATATTCCACCGTCTCAGGAATTATTAGTTCACCTTCTGCTTCCGCACCATTGATGTGACCGACCACTCTCACCCTGGCCGGGTCCGAGCTGACGATTGTGTACAACAGATTTCCCGATTGGAAATCGTAGGCCAAGGCTTGCATGGCGAAGCCTGCCAGGATGACTAAAGATAAAATGAGTTTTCTCATGTTATAAAAGTTTGGTTGTGTGCGGTGTTTGTGTTTTCGCACAAAGGTAAATGCTCTTGCGAATCTTGTCAAGAAAAACAAGGTGCGGTTTGGTGCGGATTCTATTTAGCGTGTTTATATTCAACCAAATACATACATCACCGCACGACATGAGATACAATCCTTATTTTTACTCCTTCACCACCTTATCGGTGAACACCTGCCCGTCGTCCATGATGACGCGCATCGTGTAGGTGCCCGTGGGCAACTGGCCCATGTCGAAGCTCTCGAAGGCGCTGCCCTGCGAGCGCACCAGGCGGCCTTGCAGGTCGTAGAGCTCGATTTGCTTGGGCTGCACATCGGGCGAGTACTGCAGGCGGAGTTGGTCTTGGGCGGGGTTGGGGTAGAACATGTAGGGGCGCACTTCTATGCCAGCCTCGGCCACTGCATCAATGCCATTGGGGGTGAGAACACCATAGAACAAGCTACCGTAAAGGCAAAAGCCAACAATGCTATGAATAGCCTCGCTTTCATGCCTGCAAAGGTAGAGAAATCGCTCAATATAATCAAAAAAACGCAAAAAATCCCCTTCGGGACATTTGCGTTCCGTGTTACATAGAAGTGCGACGATGGTTACCTCACCACCAGCTTGAATCCTACACCATGTACGTTCTGGATATCCACCTCGGGGTCGTCCTTGAAGTACTTGCGCAGTTTGGTGATGTAGACGTCCATCGAACGGGCGTTGAGGTACGACTCCTCGCCCCAGATCTGTTGCAGGGCCTTGGAGCGTTCCAAAGTGTTGCCCATGTTCTCGCACAAAAGCAGCAACAGGTCCGACTCTTTCGAGGTCAGCTTGTGCTGGTCGTTGTCCTTGGCGAGGAGATGGCGCGGAGCATCGAAGGTGAAACCGCCCAGGTGAAACACCGAAGGCTGCGACTGCACCTGCACATAGGAGCTCCAACGCTGCCACACCTTGACGCGCGCCAGGAGCTCGTCCATGCTGAAAGGTTTGGTGATATAGTCCTCTGCGCCTACGCCGAAACCTTCCATAATGTCGTCCTGCTCTTTCTTCGCGGTGAGGAAAAGCACAGGCAACATGGGATTCGTTTCCTTGATTCTCTTGGCAAGGGTGAGGCCGTCCATGACGGGCATCATGATGTCGGTGATACAAAGGTCAAAATCGTTGGCAAGAAATTGGTTCCATGCCTCTTCGCCATTCATGCAAAGGGCGGTTAAATAGCCTTTTGAGTCGAGAAAAGCCTTGAGAATCATGCCCAAATTCCTGTCGTCTTCGGCCAATAAAATTCTAAATTGTGTCATAATGTAAACAGTAGATTTCTTCTTGAATAACGGAAAAATTGCTCGTTTAGTTTAAAATAAAGTGCAAAGTTAAGAAAATCACCTTAATTGTATTAAAAAAGTTGCAAAAAAAACCTTATTTTCGCAGCATCTTAAAATCCTATCAATATGAAAATCGACCTCTCCCATGTCCAGTCTTTTTTGGACGAAAAACAAAAAAGCAATTTAGAATCAAGAGTTTCAGAAGTTTACGAAACCATCTTCAATAAAACTGGCGCAGGCAACGACTTCCTCGGCTGGGTGAACCTCCCTTCGGAAATCGACGAGAGCCTGCTGGCCGATATCGAGAAGACCGCTGCCGACCTGCGCAAGAAGTCGGACCTCTTCGTCGTTATCGGCATCGGCGGCTCCTATCTCGGCGCCCGTGCCGTCATCGAAGCTTTGCAGAACCACTTTGCACCACTCACTGGCGAGAAGCCGCTCATCGTCTACGCTGGCCACAACATGAGCGAGGACTATCTTCACGACCTTATGGCCATACTCGACAAGAAAGACTACTCGTTAGCCGTCATCTCCAAGTCGGGCACGACGACAGAACCCGCCATCGCCTTCCGTATCCTTAAGCAACACATCATCAATAAATATGGCGAACAGGAAGCCGCCTCGCGCATCATCGCCATCACCGACAAGGCCCGCGGCGCCCTCAAGCAGTTGGCCAATGTAAAGGGTTACAAGACCTATATCGTCCCCGATGACGTGGGCGGCCGCTTCTCGGTGCTCACCCCTGTGGGTCTGCTGCCCATCGCCATGGCAGGCATCGACATCCGCGCACTGGTGAAGGGTGCCGTCGAGATGGAGCAACAATGCAAAGCCAACCCGACCCTCGAGAACCCCGTCACACAATATGCCGTGGTGCGCCAAGCGCTCTATGCACAAGGTCTGACCAACGAAATTATGGTCAACTATGAGCCGCGTCTGGTGTATTTCAGCGAATGGTGGAAACAGCTTTACGGTGAGAGCCACGGCAAACAGCACAAGGGCATCTTCCCTGCTTCGGTCACCTTCAGCACCGACTTGCATTCGATGGGACAATACATCCAAGACGGTCTTCGCAACCTCTTCGAGACGGTGATTTCGGTCGAAAACTCGAACCACGAGCTCCGCATCCCGATGGAGAACGACGACCTCGACCAGCTGAACTACATCGCTGGCAAGCGCATCAGCGAGGTAAACCACAAGGCCGAACTGGGCACCGTGCTCGCACATGAGGACGGTGGCGTGCCCAACCTGCGCATCGTCATCCCCGAAGTCTCCGCAAAGGTGCTTGGCGAGTTGATCTATTTCTTCGAGATGGCTTGTGCCGTCAGTGGCTACATGCTGGATGTCAACCCGTTTGACCAACCTGGCGTTGAAGCCTACAAGAAGAACATGTTTGCGCTGTTGGGCAAAAAGGGATTTGAAAAACAAACGAAGGTTTTGAACCAGCGTTTGAATCTGTAAATATGGGTTGTAGGGCTGTCACACCGTGACAGCCGCATAAACGACAAGCGGCTGCCATAATATGACAGCCCTACATGCCTAATTGAAAAATTGTGTATTTTTGCAGCCTCAATTATAGATAACATCTAAAATGGACGTACCTAAAGCTGACGACGTAAACTCCCAGTTTACATTCACCTACGACGACATCAAAGGCACCGTACACGTGGTTGACCACCTCACGGGCGAAGAATATGACCTTTTAAAGGAAGACACTGGTTGGTTTGATGCCGAATTCAAATTTGATGTATAAAAGAACACGGATGACACGGATTTTCACAGAGGGAATTCCGTGTAAATCCGTGCAATCCGTGTTCAAATAAATTCCGTGTTTATTTCTTGCGTTTCCAAACTTGTGAACGACCCAGCAGTCCGGCCCTGTCCAAAGAGCCACGCACATTGAGTTTGTCGGTCTTCTCTTTGTAAGTCACCTTGGCATTGTAGGTCTTGGTGCTTTCAGGGTCGTAGATTTTGCCTCTCAGTTGGTCGCCGTCAGCTTTCATCTCCTTGAAGAGGTGTGTGCCAACCACGCCTTCGTATTCTTTTGCGTATGGGGCCTTCATCACTTGGAATTTGCCGTTGGCGTCTTTTTCGTAAAGCGTGGTAATCACGGCTTCGTATGTGCCTTTCTCTTCATAGATTTTAACGGTGGAGCGAAGGTCGCCCGTCTTGTCGTCATAAGTGTTCCATTGGCCAATCATCTTGCTGACTTGAGCCTGTCCGAGCATGGCTGTAGCCATGAAAAGGACTAAAAAAAGGAGTTTCTTCATTGGAATGAGTTTTGAATCAGGCGACAAAAATACAAAAAACGTGCAAAACCTATGTATGGTTGTTAATCCTTTGTCAGTTGCCTGTAGGTCACCAGATTAATCCGATACTCCACGCGGCTGTCGGTGAGTTCGTCGCGACTTTGCTTGAGCATTGTTTGGGCTTCGAGGACATCCGACAAAGCCACCAGTCCAGCCTCGTAATAATCCTCTGTGATTTTTAAGTTGGCTTCGGCATCATCCAAAGCGGTTTGCGCCATCGTGATGCGCAGCCAACTTTGTTCGAGGTTGAACCACGCTTGGTTGGTCTGCAGTTCCATTTTTTCGGTGAGGTCGTGGCGGGTATTTTCAGCCATCTCGGCGTCGAGGTTGTGCTTCTTCAGTTTGATAGAGGTCTTATGCCAGTCTGTAATAGGCACCTGTAGCACGGCGAAGACCATTGCGTTGGGTTTGGTGTTATCAAGGATGGTGTGATAGCTGGTGCTGCCACCCACTAACAGCGATGGCAACGCCTCGCCGAGGGTCATTTTCTTTTTCAGTTTCTCGGCTTCTATCGAAAGTTCGAGAAGGTGGCTTTCGTTGCGCAGCGACACCGCCTCATTAGGTTGTCGGTAATAGGCTGTTGGTTCGGTCTCCATGCCCAAAGTATCGGTGAGTACCATCGTTTGCCAATCAGCGCCAATGGTTTGTGCCAAGGCCATCTTGAGCAGGGTGATACCGTCAATGACCTTCTTGCGGTTGAGTTGGCTCTCGTTCTGCTTCACCTTCAGCTTGAACTGGTCAGTGGGCATTGCCAAGCCCGCTTCGATGGCTCCCGACAGGTCTTTGTCCAAGGTGTCCAAGAGTCGGTCGAGTTGGTCCAAAGTGGCCAGTTTTTCTTGCAAGGCCACGATTTGCCAATAAAGCGTTTCGGTTTGCAGGCACACCTCGTCTTCCTTCACTTTCGCCTGTGTCTCAGCGGCATCTATGCCTAAATTGGCGAGTTTGTTGCCATTGCGGATACGACCTCCAACATAGATGGGTTCTGTCGCCATCGCATTGAGCATCACGCCGTTCTGCACAAAGGAATACTCCTTGTCCAAACCCATATTGGCACCGTATTCGGCATAAAGGGTATAAAGAAGCTGCCTCAATTGCGCATTGTCGATGTCCTCAATGCCGAAGGTGAGCATCGGGTTCAAGGCATCGAAAGCCACGGCTTGTGCTGAAATTGTGGGGAAATATTCGGCGCGGGCTTCGTTTTTCGTTGCTCTTGCTTTGTAGATTTCCAAATGGCTGTTTTTCAGTTCAATGTTGTTTTCCAAGGCCATTTCGATGCAGTCCTGCACAGAAAGTCGTGTCTTGTCGGGTTCTTGTGCAATGATTGCCTTTGACAACAACACACATACTATGATGATATACTTCTTCATGACTTACTCTTTCTAAATATTTGCCAGTACATCACGGGCATCACGGCCAAGATAATCACCATCGAAAGCACCACGCCGAAACAGATGACCACGCCCATGGGCATCCAAAGCGGGTTGCGCGAGATAATCATCGGGAGCACACCCAAGGCGGTAGTGGCCGAGGTCAGGAAGATGGGCCTCATGCGGCGGCTACCGGCTTTCATGGCGGCTTCCTTGGTGGGCAAGCCCTCCTCGGTGCGGAGTGTCTCGGCATATTCGTACATGACGATGCCATTCCTCATGATGATACCAATCAAGCTGACGATACCCAACAAGGAAGTCATGCCGAAGTCGAGGCCAAAGAGCCACTCGCCGAAGAAAGCGCCGAACATGCACAAGGCGCTGGAACCCAAGGTGAGAATGGCCAGATTCAATTTCTTGAAGTAGGCCACAAGGAACACCAAAAGCACCAAAATTGCGGCAATCAGGCTCTTTAGCAGCTGTGGGATGACGCTGGTGTTGAGCGATGAAAGGCCACCGTATTCGATGCTTACGCCTTCGGGCAGGTTGGGCGTGATTTCTGTATTGATGTACTGCTGTATCTTCTTCATGCTCACCGTCTGCGGCTTCCAGAATTTCATGTCGGCAGCCACGGTGATGGCATTTTTGCCGTTGCGGTGCACCAACTGCGCAGGATGCCACTCGGGACTGATGTCAGCCACCTGACGGAGCGGCACATTGGTACCAGGCACCATGGTCGGTATCAGTTGATTTTGGACGGACTCATAGTTGTTGGGGTCGTAGTTTTGCTGGGAGTACAACCGCACGGGGATGCCTCGACTCCCTTCCCAGACGGTAGTCAAGGGCTGGCCGTTGAGGCTGCTGGCCAAATCCAGCGAGAGGAAGCCTTTGGTGAGTCCCAACCGGGCACACTCCTCGGGTTTCATGGTCACTTTCACCGACGACAGATGCTCGTCGTAATCGGTGTGCACCCAGCGCAACTCCTTGTCAAGGGTGAGCATATAGTCCTTGATTTGCTGTGCCACAGGAGCGGTCTTGCTGTAGTCATCGCCATAGACATAAACCTCCACAGGCGTTGAAACGGCTTGATAGTCAAGTTGGCGGAAACGCACGTATGCCTCTGGGAAATAATAGGAATACTTGTCGTCCCATTCTTTCAGCAAGGCTTCTGTGGTCTTCTTCGAGGTGGTGTTGACGACCAGCTGCGAGAGGTTGGACGCGGGTATGCCAGGTGAGTAGGTCACATGGAAACGCGGTGCGCTCTCGCCGATGAACGCTGTCACGGAGGTGACGCGCTTGTCGGCCAGCATCAAGTGTTGTAATGAGTCGCTGACCTTCGTGGTGGCTTCAAGGCTGCTGCCTTCGGGCAGACGAATTTCGACGGCGAAGCAGTCCCGCTCGGCCATAGGCATCATCTGCACATGCAAGGCCAAAAACATCAGCACGCCCAGGACGATAGAGCCGATACCCATACCGATGGTAAACAACGGATGCTTGAAGCAATGGCTCTGCATCTTGTCGTAGATGCGCTGCAGGAAACCGAAAAACCGCATCTGTGCCCTCACGAAGCCATTGTGCCGTGGCTTGTCTTCCGGCTTGATGAACATGATCTCCAATCCAGGGATGACAAGCATGGCGTAGGCCAAGGATGCCATCAACGAGAAAGCCACGGTCCAAGGGAAGAGCTGCACAAACTCGCCCAAAGGCCCAGTGATGATACGCGTCATCGGGAAGAACATGCAGGCAATGGCGGCCGTGGCAATGAACATGGGCATGAAGAGCTCCTTGGCACTACTCACGGCAGCATCAAAGGGCTTGTAGCCTTGGCTCAACTTGTCGATATAGCCGTCGATGTTGATGATGGAGTCGTCCACAATCATGCCGAGCACGACGATGAGTGCTGCCAAAGTAACAGTATTCAATTCGATGCCAAAGAGATACATCATCCCGATGCTGAATGCCGTACAAATAGGCAGTCCCGAACTGGCGATGAGGGCCGTGCGGAAGGGAAACAGCAGCAGCATGACCACGATGACGACAATCATGGAGATGAGCAGGTCGCGGAGGAACGAGCTGACAGACTTCTGTACAACCTTGGGTTGGTCGGTGATACGGTAAAGTTTCACACTGTCGGGCAGGGTGGCCTTGAACTCGGAAAGCACCTTCTCCACTTCTCGTCCAAAGGCCACGATATTGTAGCCTTTGCGCATCTCTACGCTGATGATCAAGGCATCATTGCCATTGAAGTTGACCACTTTGGACGACTCGGCCATGCGGCGTTCGACGGTGGCCACATCGCGCAGGCGGATGGTGTTGCCCGCCGCGTCGGAATAGATGATCTGCTCTTCGAGTTCCTGCTCGCTGACCATGGGATTCTCGATGTGCAACGGCTGTTCGAAGTCGTCGCCTTGCATGGTACCCGTGGTGGTCAGCAGGCCTTGTGAGGCATATTGCAACATCAGCGTGTTGGGGCTGATGCCATAGAACGACAGTTTTTCCTTGTCGATGATGACGGCAATCTCCTCGTTTTGTTCGCCCATCACGCGCACATTGCCCATCTCGGGGATGGCACGCAGGCGGTGGGTGAGGTCATCGGTATAGTCGTGCATCTCGCGGTAGGTCTTGTCGGCCGACTCCATGGCGATGAGCAGCGAAGAGGTGTTGCCGAAGTCGTCGATGACGGCGATGGCCAACACGCCCGCAGGAAAATTCAAAGCCTTGGACTCATTGATTTTATGCCGTATCTTCGACCAAGCGATGTCCTTGTCTTTCACCGACTCGTCAAGGCTGGTATAGATATAGCACATCCCCTCTTTGGTAACAGAATAGGTGTTCTTGCGGTCCACCTCGGGCATTTCAAACAGCAGCTGTTCCAAGGGCTTGGTGAGTTGTGCTTCCACCTCCTCGGAGTTGGCGCCTGGATACACGCCCGCCACGATGCCCAAGCGGATGGTATAGGCCGGGAACTCGTCCTTCTTCATGTCGACAAGGGCATAGATACCAAAGGCCACAATGACCGCCACGACCGCCCAGACAATCTTTTGGCGTCGTATGCTCCCACTGATGATACCTCTTTCCTTTAGCTTACTCATTTTTCATTTCTTTTGACTTCGGGACTTCGAGACGCGGGACTTCGGGTCAAGGTCCCTGAGCCTGTCGAAGGGCCGTCTCGCCGTCTCGTAGTCCCGTAGTCTCGTGTCAATAATCCACCTTCATCCCTTCACTAACCTTCTGATATCCTTCCACGATGACGATGTCGCCACTATGCAGTCCTTCGCTCACCACCACGCCCTTGCCCGAATAGCCAGAAATGGTGATGTTTTGTCGCGTTGCGCGACCGTCTTTCGCTACCCACACGAACTTGCCGTCGTTGTTAATCAGGATCGCATTGGCGGGAATGACGATGCCATTGTCGACATCCGTACTCAACACCACTTTGGCAATCATGCCAGGGGTGAAAGAATCATCGGTTTCATCAATGAGCACTTTCACAGGATAACTATGGGTGAGTAGAGAGGAAGTCATGTTCTTTTCGAGGATATGGCCTTTGCAGCGACGGTTGTCGAGGGCTGGGATAAGGATTTGTGCTTCGTCGCCGATTTGCACCTTGGCGATTTCATTCTCCGGCACACTGATTTTCACCACCAAGCCTTCGGTGCTGATGACCCTCATGATGGGTTTCAACGGAGTGATGCTCTCTCCTTTTACGGCGCTC
Organism: Bacteroidales bacterium; assembly: GCA_017395365.1. GTDB lineage: Bacteria > Bacteroidota > Bacteroidia > Bacteroidales > F082 > Limimorpha. Next base: position 337,226 of record JAFPUN010000003.1, on the reverse strand, counting down.
AAGTTGGTGACGGTGCCATCGAAGGGGGCAGTGACGGTGTTGTCGGCGAGCATGGCGTTGGCCAAGTCAAGTGCCGCTTGGGCTTTCTCGAGGTTGGCCACCATCTCGCGCCATTTGATTTCGGGCAGGCTGCCGTTGTCGTGTACCTTTTTCAGGCGGTCATAGGCATCTTGAGCCTGCTCAAGGGTGGCTTGCGCCGAACGTTGTGTGCTCTCCATCTGCGGGGAGGATACACGTGCCAGCACTTGTCCTTTTCGCACCGTGCTGCCTTCTTTCACGTTGAGCGACTGCAAAGTGCCGCCATATTTGAAGCTGATGTCAACGGTGTTGCCTTCTTCAAGGTAGCCAGGGTAGCTGTTGCGCACCAAGCCTCCCATCGTGTCGATACGCTGCACACCCACAGCGATGACGCGCTCCTCGGCGGGACCGCCAATGAGCTTCTCCTTGAGTTGCTGTGGGTCAGTTTCGCCGCAGCCCACCAACAAGAAGGGAAGGAACCAAATTATGTGTTTAATTTTCATTTTTCGGTTTGTTGTTCTTTTCCTAACTATGGCCAATGACCATGACTATGACCATTTCGTGCCTAAGGTGAAGTGGTCATAGTCATAGTCAGAATCCATAGTTCCCAAGTTTATACATGCACTAGTTGTTTCTTATCGCCGCCATGCGGATGTCATCGCCATAAATCTTGAAACTGCGTTCGCTGGTCTCGGCTTCGCCTTCGTAAGTCATGTTGAGAATGAGCGTGTTGTCCTCGTACATCTGCCCCGAGGCATGGACGCGTAGGTCGTTCTTCAAGGTAAGCGAGTCGCCGGTGAAGAGCAGTGTGTTTTTCTTGTAGTCGCGAAGGAAGATTTCGTTGTCCTTGCAGAAGGCATGGGTGACCACGACCTCGCCGCCCATGGTGTTCATCACCACGAGGACGCTGTCCTTGCCGTTGTCCAACGCGCTGATTTCCAGCTGTCCGATTTCGTTGGGCAGGCCGACGGTGAAAGAGGCAGGTTCGTCTTCGGCGTTGATTTCATCCAAAGTGACGCTGCCCGAGGTCTTGAAACTGTAGTCGCCACGAAACAGCGGGGCGTTCTTCTTCTGGCAGGAAGCCAAGGCCATAAGGGCGCAGAAAAGTATAGGAATGATTCTTTTCATTATTTTGATGTGTTGGTTATATCGTATTATTCGACATGAGACCATAGAAGACGACTCCTACCCCCAGCCGTCATTGCGGACTTGATCCGCAATCTCCTGAACGCAGGGATTCCTGTCTTTCTGGAGATGGAGGATGCTTCTCCGCCATGACGGTAAAGGCTTTAGGATTGTCTTCCCCAGTCTATTGTCTCGTCCCTGCAAAAATAATAAGAATCCCCGAAACGGATTCAGGGATTCTTTGGTTTTTCACCCAAAGGGGAATAAGGCTAACCGAAACAGGGGTTTGCCTGTAGAGACGGTGTGCACACCGTCTCTACAAACCTGAACGATTTTATTTCACCACCAATTTCTTGGTCACCACGGCACCATTTTGTTCAATGATGTTGACCAGATAGATGCCCTTGTGCCATTCGGCGGCATCGATGCTGACGGTCTTGCCCTCGGCTTCATGCACCTTTTGTCCGACAAGGTTATACACCTCCACCCGTGCCACATTCGCGCCTTCCACGGTGAACAGGCCCGTGGTCGGGTTGGGGTAGAGCTTGGCTTCGGCGGTGAGTTCGGTGACGCAGAGGATGTTTTCGTTAATGTGGACGGCAATCTCAAAGATACCATAGTCTGTTTCGATTTCGATGCTTGTGTTCACATAACCTTTGGCAAAATCTTTCAAACTCACGGACAAGAACGCTTCTTCTCCTTCAAATTCCAGGTCGAAGGGGGGTGTTGGGTTCGTTTCGATGTTCAAATAGTCAGTGTCTTTCTCGGTAATGGACATAACCCTGATTGTAGGAACAAAAACAGATTTGTTGAAGAAAGATGATTCAATGACCAAAGTTGGATCGTCAAAATACATTTCGTTTTGGTACACAAGATTCACCATACCTTGTTTACTTATCATCGCAATCACGTATTTTTCTCCGATAGAAGTCTGGACTTTTATCAAACTTGAAACATAATCATCTGATGCACGGTTCGTTTTTAGCGGAAAACTGAAAAGGAAACCAACCGAAATGGATTCCCCAACTTGCAAGTTGTAGGGAAGGTTGGGAGTGTCAGAAAGCAAATAACCACCTTCCTCGGTTATGGAGTTGATTTGAACCACGGTGTTGGTCTGGTTTACGATGGTAAAAGCCTGTTCGTCGCCATTATGTTCAAACCACAGCGTATCCGGCGTAATCACCAACTCGCCTTGCGGAGGAGTTGGAGGTTCATGCGCCTCCATCGTGAAATGGTGCGGGTCGAGATCGGCGAAAACAGGCTGCGTGTAACGATGTCCCGATTCGTCGGCACCAAACACGTAGTAGTCAATCTCCGATTCGCCTTGGTAGCCTTTGATATAACCAACATACTCGTCAGGATTGCCTGTGGCGGTCATGTGAGCTACCCGATAGGCGCCGTTATCGATGCTATAATACACAAGGAGCGAGTCTTGCTTCAAGTTGGCACCGCTGTAGGCGATGAACTTGCTCACCACGGGGATGGAGTCTTGCCATTCTTGCTCACCGAAGAGCACGTCGCGGTGGTCGACGAAGAGCATATCGAAGTCCATCACGCCACGGGTGCGGCAGTGCAGGGCGTCGGTGTTCTCCCAGCCGGCCGAGCCACCGTTCACGCCAATGATTTCATAGCCAGGCATGGCCTCTTGATAAACAGCGATGGCATCGTTGTTGTAAGTACTGTTGCTGCCCATTGGCACATACACAGTCTTGTTGAGGATGAGGCTGTTGGTGTAGGGGGCTAAAGTGTAGTCACCAGGTTCCTGTACGCGATATACATGGTAAGGATAGCCCCAGCAGCAGTTGGTGGTTTCAAAGTATTCGGCCACTTGTTCGTAGTATTGATAGCGGGGATTACTTTGTGGCAGTTGTGCAATCAATATCTTGTCGGGAGCGAGGTACTTGCCCCAGCAGTCGACGTGGGCGATGTAGTCGCCTTGCGGGTCGATGGTGATATGGTAGGGATCAATGCCGAGGTAGTCGCGCATCTTGTTGCGGACGTTGGTTTCATTGTGGTTGTTTTCATTCAGCACGAGGTCATCGCTCACGCCGTGGCCGCGACCGTCTTCCATCATGTTGCCACCAGTATGCTGGAGGTTCATACCGTACATGGGGATCTGCCAGAAGTTGGCAAACACACCCGAGATGTTATCGTCGTTGGGGCGCGGGCGGTTGTAGACATTGTCGACGATAGCAGGTTCGCGGTCCTCAAAGATATACCACGGGCCATAGTCGCGCACCCAATAGGAGTCGGTCGGAGCGTTGACGAAGGTCACATTGCTCATGTTGACGCCTGCGCTTTGGAAGCTGTTTTGGGCCTGGTTTTGCTGCGAAGTGCTGACGATGCAATACACCATGCAGTTATTGGAAAGTTGCGCCACAAGGCTCGTCGGGATGCCCAAGGGATAACGGATCATCACGCCTTGCATGGGCTCAAACTCGGCCACGAAACGTGGTGTGCCCGTTGGCGGGTCGGTCTCGACGAAGTTCATGCCACGCGAGGTGTCGTACATCTCTGCTTCGGAGAGATAGTGCCATCTCATCCAATCGGGTTTCTTCTCTTGGGCTTGCATAGTAGCGGCCATCAAGAGTAAAAGAGTGAAAATAGATAGTGCTTTTTTCATAGTTCAAAAATTTGCGGCAAAGATACTAATTTGGGATTGCCTACGGCAAGAAATCTTTCAAAAATCAAATCACAATCTTACTGCGTATTTCTTCGCGAAGCGAATCCCAAAAAATCACATCAACTTCTGGTAGAATTGCCACCATTTGTCGGGCAACTCATTGCGCATGGCTTGGTCGTAGTCTTCCTTGGAGCAGGGGATGAAATGATGCCGCTCGTAACGCTGGTCGTCGTTTTGCAGGAACGACATGTCCATCCACCACTTGCCTGTGATCTTGTGGCAGAGGAAGACCACATCATTCTGCCCTTCACCGATTTGAACGTTGTAGCGACGGAAATCGGTACTGTCCATGGTGGGGATGTCATCTTGACGGCTGGAGAATCCTTCGATGAAGTACCAAATCATCTCGGCGATGAGGTTGGCCGTACGCGCGTTGATGTCGTAGTGGGGGTTGTATTCGAAGAAGCCGATGGAAGACAGTTTGTAGCTCAACCCGGCATAGCGCGTCATGCGACAGGCCTCCTCTCCGTTGAAGCCGTTGGGCGAGGCATTCTTCACGCCTGGAGCGTCGGCGGCACGGATGGCAGAGATGTCGAAACTCAAGAGGTTGGCGTTGCGGATGAGCGGTTCGGTCAGTTCGATGTTTTGCTTGATGCTGCCCAAACGATAGGCATCGAAGAGCAGCTGTTTCATCAGTTCAATATTCTCTGTGTCAACATAATACGACTGGTAGCCGATATTGGTGAAGTTGAAAAGGAAATTGGGCTGATGCAGGATGATGTGACTGAGATAGGAATGTGAGTTGAGGGCTTCCTTGTCGTTGCCGATGTCGAACATGGGGTCGACGGCAGCGATGTTGATGAGTTTGCCCGTAGGCTCATACACTTGGTACATCGTATAGGTGAGGTCTTGTCCCGCACCGATGACGATAGGCACAATCTTATTCTTCATCAGTTCGGTAAGCACCTGATTAACGGCATAATGGGTGTCGTTGAGTTCTTTCCCGATCTTGATGTCGCCCAAGTCGATGATATGAAGTTGGGGCCAATGGTTGAAAAGCGGATAGAGGGCTTTTCTGATGTAGTCCACACCGTCGGCACAGCCTTTGTTGTCGACAGCACCACGCTCTTCCTTGACCCCAATAATGGCTAAATCCACGCCTTCAAGGTCAGGGAATTCATCCTCGTTGCGGTAGATGAGGATAGTTTCGCCCAAAGTCTTCTTGCCGGGACGATGGCTCTTGCTGAAACACTTTTCCGAAACGGGTTCAAGGAAGATGCTGATGTCCATTTTGTTCTGCTTCTGGCTATTGGCAACTGGCCTCTGGCTAACAGGCAAATTGCCAATAGCCAAAGGCCAGAAGCCAAAAGCCGATTAATGATACAACTTCTGCCAGTTCTTATACTCACGCTCACGCCACGGTGCGTTGTGGTAGGCGTAGCTGACGATGGCGGGGATGACGGTGGTGCCTTCGGCATAGACCATCTGTTGCAATTCCTCGCTCACCTTGCCCCATGAACCGGCCTCGAGCAATGTCGACGACGAGCAGGCACCATCGCGCACATCGGCCACGGTGATCTGGATGGCATATTTGTGCATGGGCACTTCGTGACCCAAGATTTCGGCGCAGACGACGGTGTCTTGGGCGAAGTTCTTGGGTGTGCCGCCACCGACCATGAAGAGGCCCGACTGAGGGCTGTTCATCTTGATTTCGGTGAGTTCGAGGAAGTCGGCCACTGAGTCGATGCTCACATAAGGCTTGCCGGCTTTCTTGCGGAGCCACTGGTGCTTGCCGATGCCGAAGCCAGCCGAGCTGTCGCTGAAGGCGGGGCAGAAGATCGGCACGCCGCATTCGTAGCAGGTCTGGATGAGGCTCTCTTTCTTCACGCCGTGACCGTTGGCCAGCCATTTGCCGACCTCATAGAGGAACTCGCGGCTGCTGTAGGGACGGCACTCCAGAGTGTCGGCCACGTCGCAGGTGGCTTGGTCGCAGGCCTGCAGCTCTTCTTCATCGATGAAGGTATCGTAGATACGGTCGATGTAGAGTTCGCGTAGTTTGGTGTCGGGGATGACGTTCTCCTTCGTGCCGATGTAGTGCTTGTAGCCGAGGGCTTCGAAGAGGTCCATGTCGATGATGCTGGCACCCGTGCTGACCACGGCGTCAACCATCTTGTTGCGAACCATCTCCACATACACCTGCATGCAGCCAGCGGCCGAAGTGGAACCGGCGATGGTGAGGATGTTGGTGCAGTCCTTCTCCGCAATCATCTGGCAGAGGATGTCGGCGGCGCGAGCTGTATCGCGCGAGGTGAACGACATCTTACGCATGGCGTTGATGAGTTCGGTTGAGTCGTACTTCTTAATGTCGATATGTTCGACAACGTCTTTCAGTAAGTCTTTTTTCTCCATTGTATTTCAGATTTAAGATTTAAAATTCAAGATTCAAAGATTAACTACGAATTACACAAATACTACTAATCTTGTACGAATGGAATTATGCAACTTCGTTGCGAATGGATACGAATTCGTACAATTTGCAGCTTGAGCTGCTAAATTCACAAATCGGCATTCGTATAATTCGTAGTTTTTTCTCATGTCATTTTTGGTGTCATGAAATTAAGATTGCAAAAATAGGAATTTATTTGGATTGCGTCAAAAAAACAAAGAAAAAGCGGCAGAATTGCTTCCGCCGCTCTTGTTTGTTTATTTCTTCTTCACTGTTTTCTTCTTCGGTGCGTTCTTCGGGTCTTCTACGATGGCCATGCATTGCTCGTAGGTCAGGGTAGAGGGCACGGTGCCTTTTGGAATCTTGTAGTTGCCTTTCTTGTATGAGATGTAGGGACCGAAGCGGCCGTTCAACACGCGCAAGTCGGGGTCTTGGTCGAAGGTGAGGATGATGTTGTCCAGGTCCTTCTGGCGTTTCTCGTTGATGATTTCAATGGCACGGTCACAGTCCACCATGGCAGGGTCATCGGTCTTGGCGAGGCTGTAGAACTTATTGTCATGTTTCACATATGGGCCGAAACGACCCACAGCCACCGTGATTTCTTTGCCTTCGTATTCGCCAAGGATGCGCGGGAAGTCGAAGAGCTTGAGCACCTCTTCCAAGGTCACGCTCTCGATGCTCATGTCTTTCTTTAAGCCAGCAAAACGAGGTTTCTCTTCCGATTCGGTGTCGCCAATCTGGGCCACCGGACCAAAGCGTCCCACTTTCACATACACTTTCTTGCCCGAGGCGGGGTCGATGCCGAGCATCTTCTCGCCGCTGAACTTGCCAGAGGTCTCGGTGGTGCAGACAATCTGCTTGTGGAAGCCTTTGTAGAAATCCTTGATCATGGCATTCCACTTGCGCTTGCCTTCGGCAATCTTGTCGAATTCTTTCTCTACATTGGCGGTGAAGTTGTAGTCGATGATGCTTTCAAAATACTGGGTCAGGAACTTGTTGACCAAGACACCGATGTCGGTAGGCAGCAGCTTGCCCTTTTCGGCGCCGTAGTTTTCTTTGCCCATCTTTTCGGTGATCTTGCCGTTTTTCAAAGTGATGATCTTGAATGACTGGGGTTCACCTTTCACATCGCCCTTGGTGACATACTCGCGCTTTTGGATGGTAGAGATGGTCGGCGCATAGGTGGAAGGACGTCCGATGCCGAGTTCTTCCATCTTTTTCACGAGGCTGGCCTCGGTATAGCGCAGCGGATGACGGGTGTAACGCTGCTGGGCTTCCATCTTCTCCATGTCGAGCATGGTGCCTTTCTCGATGGGCGGCAGGATAGCGGAGGTGTCTTCGGCGCGGTCGTCATCATAACTTTCCATATAGACCTTCAGGAAACCGTCGAAGAGGATGACCTCACCCGTGGCCACAAACTGCTTGTCGTTGGTCGAAATGCCGATGTTCACATTGGTGCGTTCCATCTGGGCATCAGCCATCTGCGAGGCGATAGTGCGCTTCCAAATGAGCTCATAGAGTTTGCGCTCGTCGGCAGTGCCTTTGATGGTATGTTGGTCCAAGTAGGTCGGGCGGATGGCTTCGTGGGCCTCTTGTGCGCCCTTGGTCTTGGTGTGGTATTGGCGTGTCTTCACATATTCTGCTCCGTAGTTAGCGGCAATCTCCTTCTTGGCCATGCCGAGGGCGAGACTGCTGAGGTTGACGGAGTCGGTACGCATATAGGTGATTTTACCTGATTCGTAAAGCTGTTGGGCGACGCGCATCGTGTTGGCCACCGAGAATCCCAGTTTTCTAGCGGCTTCTTGTTGCAAGGTCGATGTGGTGAAAGGCGGTGCAGGTTGTCTTGTGGCTGGCTTTTTCTCGATGCTTTCCACCTTATATGCAGCGTTGATGCACGATTCGATGAACTTTCGTGTTTCCTCTTCGGTGTCAAAACGATGCGGCAATTCAGCAAGGAGATTGTATTCTTGACCATCTTTCACAAAGGTAAACTGGGCTGTGATGCGGTAGGCGCTCGTTTGAACAAAGTTCTTGATCTCTTCCTCGCGTTCGACGATGAGGCGCACGGCCACCGACTGCACGCGTCCTGCCGATAGCGAGGGCTTCACCTTCTTCCATAATAGTGGTGAGAGCTCGTAACCCACCAAACGGTCGAGCACGCGACGGGCCTGTTGGGCAGCCACGAGGCCCATGTCGATATCACGCGGATTCTCGATGGCGTTGAGGATGGCGGTCTTGGTGATTTCGTGGAAGACGATACGCTTGGTGTCTTTCTTCTTCAGGTCGAGGGCCTCATAGAGATGCCACGAGATGGATTCTCCCTCGCGGTCCTCATCGGATGCAAGCCAAACGGTATCAGCGGCTTTCGAGAGTTTCTTCAGTTCTGCCACCAAAGTTCTCTTGTCGTCCGAGATCTCATATTCCGGTTCAAAATCGTTTTCAATATCGACACTCAAGGTGTTTTTGTTCAAGTCGCGAACATGTCCATAACTCGACTTCACCGTGTATTCTTTGCCCAAAAAACCTTCGATGGTTTTGGCTTTGGCCGGTGACTCCACGATAACTAAATTCTTTGCCATAGTCTCAATTATTCCATTTTGGAGGAGGTTTCAACCCCCGATTTTCGCGTGCAAAATTAGTGGAATAAAAGGTGACAAAGCCAATTTTTTTATAAAATTTTTCTTATATCATTGATTTACAGTATTATAAATATGCTTCTGGCTTTTAGCCTCTGGCTTCTGGCAATCCCTTCCCCAAGGCGTCATTGCGGACTCGATCCGCAATCTCCTAAAGCCAGGGGAATTCTGCCAGTAGCCAGTGGCCAGAAGCAAAAAAAACTATCTTTGCACTATGGAACAACTACTAGAATTAGCCAAATACGCTGCCCTCGAAGCCGGAAAGGCCATCATGGAAGTGTATGCCCAGCCTTTCGAGGTCTATACCAAGGAGGATGATTCGCCCGTCACTCAGGCCGACCTTCGCGCCAGCAATATCATCAAGGAAATCTTGAAACCGACTGGACTACCTTTTGTAAGCGAGGAGGACCTGCCCCCCGATCGTTCACAGTACAAACGGTATTGGCTCGTTGACCCTTTGGACGGCACCGTCGAGTTTGTGAACCGCAACGGCGAATTTACGGTCAACATCGCATTGATTGACGACAAACAACCCGTATTGGGCGTGATTTATACGCCTGTGACCAATCAATTATGGTATGCCGTAGGGACACACTGCGTGTGTCCGCATGGTTACAAGCGGACGCTCGCGGTGCGTCCCTATACCGTATTGGTCAGCCGTTCCCACCGCACGTCCGAGGTGGATGCATATATTAATAAGGTATTGCGCCCTGCCCATCCCGACCTCGTCATCGACACGCAGGGCAGTAGCCTGAAATTCGCCCGTCTGGCCGAAGGCAGCGCCGATGTCTATGTCTGCTATAGCAAGACCAAGGAATGGGACACCGCCGCTGCCGATGCCATCCTCCGCGCCGCAGGCGGCAAGGTGCTGCGCATCAGCGACGGACAACCTTTGGAATATAGTAAAAAAGAATATCCTAACCCGCCGTTTGTGGCTTGGGCAGCCCATCGAAACACATTGTAACTTGTTGATTCCTAATTACACATAAAAAATCCGCACCAATCCGCACCATCGTTTTCTTGACAAGTGTTGCCATTGTGGGGAATAATTTCTTACTTTTGTTCCTATGAAAATGACGTGCATTTTAGTCGGCTTGTTGTTGATAGTTCTTGGAGCCTCGTGTTCGAGAACCCTGGAGTCGGAAATCAGTTGGCAGGAGAACAGCGCTCCCCGTGTGGTAGCAGTTGACACTCTTTTGCAGCACGATCCAGATAGTGCCTTGCGGTATCTTGAATGGTTTTATGAAAAAATCAATCCCACTTGGTCGCCCAGTGTTGAATACTCGGGTTTGATGCTTTCGGAGGCTTGCTTCAAGGTGCGTCGCGAGGTGGCCTATTGTGATGAGGTAGAGAAGGCTTTGACTTATTTCGACAGCGTATCCTCCGTTTATCCCAACGACAAGGATATGGCTTTCCTTTCCGCCCGCTCCCATTACATGAATGCCATCTGTCTCAACGATGGCATCATCTTTACCGATGATTCGCTCACCATGATGGCGTGCCAAGAATACTATAAGGCCTTGGGAATCATGGAACAGCAATTCAACGAAGAGCAGTTGGTGGGACACAAGGCCAGTTTTACGGCTTTGATTTTTGCCCGCTTGGCCAATGTCTATTCCGACAAGTTCCTCATCGAGCCGACCATTTATTTCTACAAGAATGTGCTGAATTACAAGCAGAAAGCGTTTAATCCGCCTTCGAGTTTGGCTAACACCCTGTTTTTCTTGGGCTACGAATACGAGAAGTCGGAGCAGTTCGACAGTGCCTTGTATTATTACGACCAGTCGCTGGCCTGCATGAACGACACCACTGGGGTACTTTACAGGAATGTCATCAACCGCAAAGCATTGTCGTCCTATCATGTGGCGCACAACGGACAGGCTTCCGTTGACGCGCTCAAGCGTATCGCCTGGGCAGGCAATGAGTTTGAGATGTACGACCGCTTTTTGGGTATCGGTTATGTCTATAAACTTGACAATCAGTTCGATTCATCTATTGTCTATCTGAATAGGGTCTTCAATGAGACGCCGAGCCTCTTTCTCCAAACGCAGAGTGCCGACTATCTGCGCGAGATCTACGAGGACCGTGGCGAGTCGGACAAGGCTGGCGAGTATGCCCGTTTTGTGACCCAAAACACGCCACCCGAATTTGGCACCAAGGCCGACGAGTGGCGTTTCACGAGTCTGTTTCAAGAATATCTGCAGCAGAAGCAGGAAAACACCCGACTGCAGGAGGCGAGGCAAACCCAAGGGCGGGTGATGAGAATCATTTTTCCACTGTTGGCCTTGCTCGTGGTACTCGCGGTTTGGTTGCTGCTCTATCGGAGGCGACACCAGCGCACCGAGGCCGAGAAACAGGTCCTTTCGGGGCAGTTGCAGGAGCAGGGCGAGGCCCTCTCGGCGATGAAGAAACGGGTGGAGGCCGCCTCGTTTGCCGAGGAACCCATCTGCCGCCTGATTATGGAGCGGGTGAACGAGGGACAGTTCAAGTCGAAGATGGACTATAGGGTGTATAAGGACTATGCGCTCAACAAGGAGCAGTTGATGGCCTTGCGCGAGGCTGCCGATGTCCACTTTGGGCAATTCACCACGCGCCTCAAACAAGACTTCCCTTCGCTGACCAAGGGCGACATCGACTATTGCTGTCTCTATCTCTTGGGCGTGGAGGAGGCCGATATGGCCGCCCTGATGCAGCGCGCTTTCAACACCGTTTGCGAGCGCAGCCGCAAGTTGAAAGGCATTTTTGGTAGCGACGAACCACTGTCAACCACTTTGCGTGACTTTGCCAAATTAGACGCAAAGCATTGATTTCCATTTCAATATAAAAATCCGCACCTATCCGCACCATCATTTTCTTGACAGCGGTAGGCTCTGTTTGTAGTTTTGCCCATGAAAAACGACAAACAGTATTCATTTAAACGCTACTGCTATGAAAAAGAAAATGCTTCTGTTATTTGTATTGTGCGCGACCTATCTGGCCTCTTTGGCACAATATCCTCCCATCTCGCATATCGAGACCAATAATGTGAGGGCCACCATCCTTGGGAATGGTACGTGTTTCGTTCCTCAACAAGGCACCTATTACGAGGAATGGCAACAAAATCATGGCGATTGTCCTACTTGGGAAGTGCCACAAGGCAGTGGCAAAGAAACGGTTTTCCAACTGGCGTTGTGGTTTGGAGGCTTGGATACGGACGACAGCCTTCATGTTGCCGCTTTCCAATACGGCCAGGTTGGAATGGATTATTGGTCAGGGCCGCTCAAACCCATGGAGGGTACAACGGATCTGATGACTTCCTTGAAGTTTCATCGAGTTTGGAATTTGACTCGCGCTGAAATAGAACAATTCATCGCCAATCATGACAACGGCAGTTATGTCATCCCCGAAGACATCCTGACATGGCCGGCGCATGGCGAGGAGGGTTATGCCGAGTACTTGGCGCCATTTGTCGACGTCAACGGCGACGGACATTACAATCCTGCCGACGGCGACTATCCCGATATCAAAGGCGACCAATGCTTGTTTTTCATCTTCAATGACAACTATACCAGGCATACCGAGTCGGGTGGCCCGTCACTGGGCCTCGAAGTCCAAACCATGGTCTATGCCTTTGATGCGCCTGATGACGAGGCTGTCAACAACACGGTTTTTTTCAATTACAAAATCTACAACCGTTCTTCTTCGGATTATCATGAAGTGTATCTTGGGATTTGGAATGACTGGGACATCGGTTACGGTTGGGACGACTATGTCGGTTGTGACGTACAGCGTGGTTCGTGTTTTGGGTACAATGGTACGCCTGTCGATGGCCAAGGACAGCCGTGGGCCTACGGCGATAACCCGCCCGTTCAGGTCTGCGCGGTGTTGGCGGGTCCTTATATGGAGGCGGATGGGCGCGATAATCCTGCTTTCGAAGGAGATTGCGAAGCCTTGTTCGATGAAGCACATCCTTTGGATAAATATGCTTACAATGGATACAATTTCGGCAACGGTATTGTCGATGACGAACGGTTGGGTCTGTGTGGGTTCATCTATAAAAACAATTATAATGCGTCTGGAGAACCCGATAGTGCTCTAGACCAATACAATTATTTGCGTTGTATATGGAAAAATGGCAACCACATGCAGTATGGTGGCAACGGCTTCGGTGGAGCGCAGATGGTGGGTCCCGAGTGCAATTTTGCCTATCCTGGCGACAGCGACCCATGCAACTTCGGCACCAACGGCATCGCTCCCAACGATGGATTTAACACGGAAGATAAATACTGGACCGAAGAGCAAAACGAAAACCATCCTTACGACAGAAGAGGTCTTGCTACGATAGGACCCTTCAAATTCGCCAGTGGGAGTATGCAGGAATTGGATTGTGCGATGATTACCGTATGGAAAAACGACAGCCAGTCGGCAATGGAGCGCAAAGGCGCCATCATCGACCATATCAGGGACTTGTTCAACAACAACTTTGGAAAATAATAGAATGTCTAACTATTTAACAATGAATAAGATGAAAAGATTCTATATCATAATGATGCTTCTTTTGGCGGGCATCGTGGTCGAAGCCCAGCCCAGCGTATGGGACGGCAGCAGAGAACTATGGACAAGAGGAAGCGGTACGGAAGGCGACCCCTATCTGATTGAGACGGCAGCGCAACTGGCGTTCCTGTCCTACATGGTCAATAAGGATTTCGATACGCAAGGCCTGTGTTTTCGTCTTACCACCGATATTGACCTAAATGGCAGTGAAGACCAGCCATGGATACCCATTGGTTTGTGTGATCGAGGATTTGATGAGGATGGTTGCGACAGAGGAAACCTAAATAGTACGGGCTTTGCTCCTCGCTCAATGTTCATGGGTCATTTTGATGGTGGCGGCCATGTCATTTCTAATTTGTATGTTGACAACGAACTTGATTATGCGGGTTTGTTTGGTCGTGCTGGTTCTTGGGTTGAGGGAGACACTGTGGTAATTGAGAATGTGTATGTACGCAATGGTTACATAAAAGGGAATAATTGTGGTGGTATTGTTGGATATGGATCGATGTTGATCGTGTCCTATTGCAGAAACGGTGCAGATATTGAAGGCGATGTTGTTGGAGGCATCGTCGGCGGAGGACACCCGAAAGTCTGTAATTGTTCAAATTTTGGACTTCTTTCGGGTTCGAATGTGGGAGGGATTGTAGGTGCAACACAATCAAGAGCCGTAATTATAGAGTGTTTCAACCAAGGCAATATTATAGCAAGTCGGTGTGGAGGAGGTATCCTTGGTGGATCCAATAATGCAATCATTGAGAACTGCTACAATACGGGCGATGTATCAGCCATGGGAGAATCTTCACCCTATTATCCTGCAGCGGGTGGATTGCTCGCTGTTTCATCATGGCATTTTAATGCCAAAAATAGTTATAGTGTTGGTGAAATTACAGGGAACCATCATGTTGGCTGTTTGATCGGATTCACTAGTCAACCCGAGACAACGACCTTCGAGAATTGTTACTACCTCAATGTTTGTTCAGGCAACGAGTATGGCACCCCGAAAAGCGCAGAGGAAATGCGCGAGGAGGCCTTTGTGGATACGCTCAACCAAGGCAAAGCCGTTTGGGGATTTGACGTGAACAACGTCAACGACGGATTCCCGATTTTGGTCAAAACCGACCTCTCCGTCAATGACAATGGAGGGCAACAACTGGCGGTCTTCCCAAATCCCGTCAAAGACATGGTGAACATCGAAGGAAGGGATGTCGCCGAAATCCAGGTTTACAATGTTCTCGGCGTAAAGGTTAAGTCTTTTACCAATACTAACAAGATCAGCGTAGAAGGTCTGCCCGAAGGTGTGTACCTGCTGCGCATTGCCGACAAGGAAGGTAATACTTTTTTGGAGAGAATCGTAAAGGAATAGAGATTCCCCGAGCGAAGCGAAGGGGAATCTCTTACTTCAACTGCCGTTCAACTTCCTCCATCAACTCCGCGCCTTCCAGGTTGCGGGCGACGATCTTGCCGTCCTTGATGAGGGCATTCTGCGGGATGAAGGAGATGGCATACAAGGCACCAGCAGCGTTGTTCCAGCCTTGCAGGTCAGAGACTTGGGGCCATGTGAGGCCGTCTTTTTCGATGGCGGCGAGCCAGGCTTCCTTGTTGGTGTCGAACGACACGCCAAGCACATCGAAGCCTTGTTCGTGATATTTCTGATAGGCAGCCACCACATTGGGGTTCTCTTTGCGGCAATCGGGACACCACGAGGCCCAGAAGTCGACGAGCAAGAGTTTGCCTTGGGCGAGTTCAGAGAGGGTCACAGGATTGCCGTCAGGGTCGTTTTGGGTGAAGTCGATGATGGACTGTCCCGCTTGCACACGCTCTTGCTTTTCGACATATTCCTCCGCCATGGTCAAGTTATAGGTTTCAGATGCACTGTCAGCATTTCGTATGTTGTCAATCATCGTGCGCATCTCACAGGGACTGAAAGCCCATTTATAACGATAAAGCACATAGTGCGCCACGGGGTCGGCCGGGTTCTCCCAGACATAGTCGAAGCAGTACATCTTCTGCAGTTCCGACATATCATCGAGTTCATGTTGGAGTCGTGCGACCTCTTTTTGGTTTTCTGCGGCCTTGGCTTCTTGAAGCAGTTGGCCGAGCGAGTCCATTTGAAGGTCATATTCATCGAAGCCCTCTGTGAAGGCAGTAAGGCGGTCGTGTGTTTCCGAACCTTTCACCAAGATGGAATTGGGGTTTTGCGCATCGCCTTCAAGGGTCACATCGTTGTTGTTGGTGAAAAAGGGGAATGCCCTCCGCCAGTTTTTCAGCATAAGGCCATAGGTCTCAGTGCCCTCGCCTACAGGCGCGTCAAATGCAGCTTCCCAGTTGGTGATGGTGGCCGAGTCGATGACTTGACCGTCTTTTTGCAGATATACCATTTGCCCATCGGCATTGGCAAGGTTCACGTTGACCTTAAAAGTCGCTGTCTTTGGGGTTGACGTGCAGGCGAAAAGCCCAACACAAACCAAGCCTAAAAGAGAATTCTTTATTTTCATAAGTGTGATGTTAATCGATATTGTGCGGTACTATGACCTTTTCTTTAGTCGTCATGGCGGAGGAACTGTCATTCCGCGCAAGCGGAACGCCATCTCCTGAAAAAGGAGGGAAACCCTTTTCTTCAGGAGATAGCGGGTCAAGCCCGCTATGACGACTAAGGCTGAAGGTCTTTTGTCCCCTTTTTATTTCAACAATTCATTCAGTTTAGCCGCCAAATCCTCGCCGCGCAGACCTTTGGCCACCATCGTGCCGTTTTGGTCATAGAGGAAGTTGGACGGGATATAGTAGATCATGTAGTCTTCACTTACTTTGTTTTCGCTGTCGCGCACCTGCGTCCATGGGAGTTGGTCTTCCTCGACGGCTTGCCTCCAAGCGGCTTCGTCTTGGTCGACGCTGACGCCGATGACATCAAAACCGAGTTTGTGGAATTGCTCGTAGGCATCTTTTACAACCGGGTTTTCGTGACGGCAAGGACCACACCACGAGGCCCAGAAGTCGACCAAAGTGAGCTTGTTTTGGGCGATGATTTCAGACAGGACGACTTCAGTGTCATTGTTGGATTTCAGCGTGAAGTCAATGAAAGGCTGACCTTCTTCAAGGCGTTCTTGTTTGTTGATGTAGTCGTTCAATTTCTCGGTATAGATGGACTCGGAGGTAAAGTTCGACATGAGTTCCTTCAAGTAAGGAATCTCATATTCTTGTTTCGATTCGTTGAGGATATAATGAGCCAGGAACTTGTCGGCATGCTGCTTGATGTATTCGTCACGATAGGAGTTCATGTTGTCGAGGAGCGAAGTGCCCACTTGGGTGAGCGAATCCATCATCAAGGAGTCGCTGGTCTCTATGGCCTTGTTCATGGCTTGGTAATGCTCCATGACTTGCGATTGTAGTTGGGCGAGTTGATCATAATAGGCATCCAGTTCGGCCTGCGTTTCCGAAGCCATAATGGTAACGGCTTCAGGGTTGTACAAGTCACCCACGATGGTCACATCCTTGTTGTCGGCAAAGAAGGGCATAAAACCTTTCATTCCTTTGACTTTCAGCGCATAAAGGATTTGAGGGTTTTCGATGGGTGCGGTTAGGGTGGCCAAATCGTCCTTGATGACGGCCGAGTCGATGGTGACGATCGAGTCGTTGACAAGCTTTTGCAAGTAAACGGTTTTCTCATTGCCGTTGGCTAGACTCACATCGACCTTAAAGCCTTGTGTTTTCTCGTTGCATGCACTCAAGCAGAATGCCAATGCAAGCATGAAGAATGAAAACTTTCTCATTGTAAATCAAGTGTTTATTAAGATTATTCCTTTTTTTTGTCTCTCTTGAAAATATAAAGTATCATCATGATCAGGAAGACCGACACGGGCACACTGAGGAGGATGCGCAGCAGCACTTGGCCGATGAGGCGGAAGCTAAACGACTCGAGGAAGAACAGCGCGAAGTGGTGGATGAACACAAGGCAGAGCACATAGCGCAAAAACCACATGCCGTCAAGTTGTCCGAGGTTGGGTTCTTGGATGTTGTCGAACTTCAGGCTGCCCGAAACAAGTTTGATGATGCCGGGTCGGCTGAAGGCCATAAGCGTGGTGGCGCCAGCATGGAGTCCAGGCGTGCCAGTAAACAGGTCGATGGTCAATCCCAGCACAAATCCCAACACGAGGAGTTGCCACTTGGGCATGCTGAAAGGCAACAGCAAAATGAAAGTCAGGTAGATATAAGGGTGGACATATCCACCAAGGCGAATATGGTTGATGACAAGCACCTGAAAGAGCACGAGCACGACAAAGCGGATGATTTGTAATACTGTCTTGTTCATTGTAGTCTGGCTTTAAGTGAATCGAGCTCGGGTTTATGCAAATCGTTGATTACGTAAACATGCCGCAGGGTGGCGAAGTCTGTGGCATAGCGGATCTTGGCCTTGTTCAAGGCGTCGACGGCGGTGGGGTAGAACTCTTCGATAGTGCCTACCAAGAGGTCTTCGGGGAAGATGTGGGAATGTGAGCTGGTCAAAATGGTGTCGCCTGGCTGCAAGACGATATGGGTCGGGATGTCTTCCACCATTCCGTAACGGTAATTGTTCGTCTCCCATTTCAGGCTGGCCAGTTCTTGGCTTTCCTTGATGCGTACGCCGACCACCGACTTGCTGTGAAGTAGGCTCATGACGGAGGCGTAATGTCGGCTCACGTCGGTTACCACGCCCACAATACCGTCAGTCGAGATGACGCTCATGTCGCGCCTGATGCCATCCAACTTACCTTTATTTATAATGATGTAGTTGTTGGCTTGGTTGGTGCTGTTGTTGACGACCTGTGCAGGGATGTATTCATATAGTGTGTCGCCGTTGCTGATGTCATAGGTGCACGTGGTGGTGTCGTAGACGACAGAGAGTTGCTTGCGAAGCAAGGCATTCTCTTCCGCCAGCTCTTTGTTGGCTGAATTCAAGCGGAAATAATTGCCCACCTCGCTGCCCCATTCGTAGATTTTCCCCACGGCGTCGTTGGTGGTGTTCACCATCCAGTTGCGGTGGAAGTTCTGGCTTCGGGCAAGCAATAGGATAGAGATCACCTCGAGCAGGATGAACAAGATGATGACGTGATGCTTGATGATAAAACGCCGCAGGTTGTACATGGCTGTTTGTTGGACTTTGGGACACGAGACTTCGAGACACGGGACATCCCGCAGTCTCACGTCTCGCAGTCCCGCGTCAATTATTTAATCAGGAATGTAAAGCGGTCGAAGTTCTTCAGGGCGATGCCAGTGCCACGGGCTACGGCGCGTAACGGGTCTTCGGCCACGTGGATGGGCAGCTTGGTCTTGGCGTTGAGACGCTTGTCGAGGCCACGCAGCAAAGCGCCACCACCGGTGAGGTAGATACCCGTGCGGTAGATGTCTGCCGACAGCTCGGGCGGAGTCTGCTCCAGGGCGTTGAGCACGGCGGTCTCAATCTTCATGATGCTCTTGTCGAGACAGTGGGCGATCTCGGCGTAGTTGACGCGGATCTCCTTCGGGATACCAGTCAGCATGTCGCGACCTTGCACGGCATAGTCATCAGGCGGATTGTCCAATTGTGTGATGGCCGAGCCTACCTCAATCTTGATGCGCTCTGCCGTGCGCTCGCCCACGATGATGTTGTGTTGCTTGCGCATGTATTCCTCGATGTCGGCAGTGAAATCGTCACCAGCGATGCGGATTGACTTGTTGTTGACGATACCGCCCAAAGCGATGACGGCGATCTCGGAAGTACCACCTCCGATGTCAATAATCATATTGCCCGTAGGCTCCAGCACGTCGATGCCGATACCGATGGCGGCAGCCATAGGCTCATGGATCAGACGCACCTCCTTGGCACCGGCTTGCTCGGCTGAGTCCTTCACGGCACGCTCTTCCACCTCGGTGATGCCAGAAGGGATGCAGATGACCATCTTCAGGCTGGGTGGGAACAGGGTGTTCTTGAAATTGATCATCTTGATCATCTCGCGCATCATGTATTCGGCAGCTTGGAAGTCGGCGATGACACCGTCGCGCAGCGGGCGGATGGTCTTGATGTTTTCGTGCGTCTTGCCGTGCATCATCATGGCACGCTTACCGACGGCGATGATTTTCTTTGAGTCGCGTTGCATGGCCACAATGGAGGGCTCGTCGACGACTACCTTGTCGTTGTATATGATAATCGTGTTGGCCGTACCGAGGTCAATGGCGATTTCTTTGTTGAGGAACGAAAATACTCCCATATCTGTCTATTGTTTAATCGTTTGTTTTTTAATCGTTAATTGTTTGGTAGAGACGCGATTAATCGCGTCTCTACAAGATTTTAATGTCTAAAATGTCTAAATCCGGTAAACACCATGCCGATGCCGTTTTCGTTGCAGCAGTCGATGGATTCTTGGTCGCGGACGGAGCCGCCAGGTTGCACGATGGCACTGATACCCGCTTCATGGGCAAGCTCGACACAGTCCTTGAAGGGGAAGAAAGCATCAGAGGCCAAAACGGCGCCCTTCAGGTCGAAGTTGAACGACCGGGCCTTCTCGATGGCTTGGCGCAAGGCGTCGACGCGCGAGGTCTGCCCGATGCCCGAGGCATAGAGTTGCTTGCCTTTGGCGAGGACGATGGCGTTTGAACGGCTGTGCTTCACAATCTTGTTGGCGAAAATCATGTCTTCCACCTCGTCGGCAGTAGGTGCCTTGGTGGTGATTACCTTGAAATCGTCAGCGGTCTCCGTGTGGAGGTCGCGGTCCTGCACAAGGTAGCCATTCAGGGCGGTTTTTACGGTTTGTAGCCTGTATTGGTCAGCTTTCAGGCGCAATACGACGCGGTTCTTCTTGGAGAAGAGCAGGTCGAGCACGCCGTCTTCATACTTGGGAGCCACGATGACTTCGATGAAGAGTTTGTTGATCTCTTCAGCGGCAGCCATATCGATGGGGCGGTTGCACACCAACACGCCGCCGAAGGCCGACACGGGATCGCCAGCCAAAGCGGCAAGATAGGCTTCTTTCACGGTCTTACGACAGGCGATGCCACAGGGGTTGTTGTGCTTAAGGATAGCGAAGGTAGGTTCGTCGAACTCACGGATGAGGTTGAGGCCTGCGTCGAGGTCGAGCAAGTTGTTGTACGACAACTCCTTGCCGTGCAGTTTCTCGAACATGGCATCCAAGTCGCCATAGAAGGTGCCTTTCTGGTGCGGGTTCTCGCCATAGCGAAGCTTGGTGCCTTCCTCTTCGGTAATGCGCAGAGGCTTGTTGTCGTCGTCTTTCACGAACCAGTTCATGATGGCGCTGTCGTAGTGCGAGCTCACGCCAAAGGCGTAGGCGGCAAAACGGCGGCGGTCGTCGAGGGAGGTCTCACCCTGCTGGTCTTTGAGCAGCTGGATGAGTTCTCCATAGTATTTCTGTGAGGGCACAATCAGCACATCGTTGAAATTCTTGGCACCAGCGCGGATGAGCGAGATGCCGCCGATGTCGATCTTTTCGATGATGGCAGAGGCGTCTTCGGTCTTGGCTACCGTCTCCTCGAAGGGATAGAGGTCGACGATGACGAGGTCGAAGGGCGGGATGTCATACTCCTGCATCTCCTTTTGGTCCGACTCAAGGTTGGTGCGACCCAGGATGCCGCCAAACACTTTGGGATGGAGGGTCTTCACGCGTCCGCCCAAGATGGACGGATAGCCCGTGAGCGACTCGACGGTCTTCACCGAAGGGTCAAGAGGCTTGATAAAATCGAAGGTGCCTCCCGTGGAGTATATCTGCACACCATTTTGCTTCAACAAGTCGACGATGGTGTTGATGTCCGTTTTATAAAATACTGATATTAAAGCAGTTTTAATCTTTTTCAAGGGTAGAAAATTTAAGTGATTTTAAACTGCAAGATTACCAAAAATATGCACACCGCGCAAGGGTCAAAAGCATTTTTTTTGAACAAAGATTTCAACAATTTTGAAACAAAAACCCTTATGTAGAATCATGAAAAAAATGTAAAAATAATTGTTTGAGAATGAACACAATAAAAGAAAATATGATTATAAACTGCAAAAACTTTCGGCTGATATGATTTTTCTTTTTATTTTTACCGATTCAAAACTACGCGAATGGAAACAAAGTGGATTTTACACCAACCTGTTGACAAACAACAAGTTGACGAGATTGTCAAGGTGCTCGGTATCGACGAGAACCTTGCCACTTTGCTTGTCCAACGCGGTATTACCAACTTCGAGGAAGCCAGGACTTTCTTCCGTCCCCAGCTGTCGCAACTGCATGATCCCTTTTTGATGACCGACATGGACAAGGCCGTCGACCGCGTGCTGCAAGCCATCAACAACGGCGAGAAGCTTTTGGTCTATGGCGACTACGATGTTGACGGTACCACAGCCGTAGCGGTGGTTTACACCTATCTCAAGCCCTTCTTCAAGAAGAAAAAGATCGAGTTTTATATCCCTGACCGCTATGAAGAAGGCTATGGTATCTCCTTCAAGGGCATCGACTATGCGGCCGATAATGGCTTTAAGCTGGTCATTGCCCTCGACTGCGGCATCAAGGCCAACGAGCGCATCGACTATGCCAACGAGCGTGGCGTCGACTTTATCATCTGCGACCACCATCGTCCGGGCGATGTCATTCCCAACGCGGTGGCCGTGCTCGACGCCAAGCGTCCCGACTGCCACTATCCCTATGACGAGCTCTCGGGATGTGGTGTGGGCTTCAAGTTGGTGACTGCGCTCTCGATGCGAGGCTTGGGCACCATCGAACAGGTCTATGATTTGATCGACCTCCTGGCCGTGAGTATCGCTGCCGACATCGTTCCCATCACCGGCGAAAATCGTGTGTTGGCCCATTTCGGCCTGAAGCAGCTGAACAAGAAACCGCGTCCAGGCATCGAGGCCATTCTTCAACATGCCAATATCTACCGCCGTGACGAAGACCAGGTGGAAGATGAAGAGAATGTGTTGACCAGGGAGTTGACCATCAGCGATTTGGTGTTCCTCATCGGACCACGCATCAATGCCGCCGGCCGCATCGCCAAAGCCTCCGACTCGGTGCGCCTGCTCATCGCTGACAAGAAGGACCATGCCGAGAAACTGGCCGCCTCCATCAACGACCTCAACGATGAACGACGCGAGTTCGACAACCGCATCACCGACGAGGCTCGTGGCATGATAGAAGACGACCAGGAACTGCGTGACGCCAAGAGCACCGTGGTGTATAACGCAAAATGGCACCGTGGCGTCATTGGCATCGTGGCCTCGCGCCTTACCGACTTCTACTATCGTCCCACCATTGTCCTGACCCGCGCCAATGGCCTCATCACTGGCTCGGCACGCTCGATCAAGAATTTTGATATCTACGATGCCATCGACAATTGCTCCGACCTGCTTGAGCATTTCGGCGGCCATAAATATGCGGCTGGCCTGTCCATGAAGCCGGAGAATCTGCCAGAGTTCCGCCGCCGTTTCGAGGCTTATGTGGCCGAACACCTTGTCGCCGAGGACTTTGTGCCTGAGCTTGAAGTCGACCTGAAGATTGATTTCCGCAGCATCACGGCCAAGTTCATGCGCATCCTCAACCAGTTTGCGCCTTTCGGACCAGGCAATATGGCTCCCGTGTTTTGGACCGACAATGTTGTTGACGCTGGTGGCTCACGCCCCGTGGGTGGCCATCGTCACTTGAAGCTTACCGTATCTCAAATAGGTGATGCCGAGCAAGGCGTGGCACCGTTCTCGGGAATTGCATTCCAAAAGGGCGACCTCTTCGAGCGCATCCACGCGGGCGAACCTTTCAGCATCTGCTATCATTTGGAATACAACACTTGGCAAGGCAAAACCAACCTCCAGCTTAATGTGAAAGACATTAAGTTTGCAGAGGATCTTTGATTTTTATTGCTTGACCACCTTCCTGAAAACCATCCTTCCTTCAGCGAATTGTATCTTCACCAAATACATCCCCGAAGGATATCCATTCAAATCCAAGTCAAAAATGGAGTCTGAAGGCGAAGTTTCCTGTAACACATTTCCCATCAAGTCTAGAATTTGGCAATAGCTGGCATTTTCCGATATGGCAATGTGCATCTTGCCTGAAGTAGGATTGGGATAAATGGCAATACTTGAGTTTTCAAAGAATTGGTCAACCTTCGTCAAGTCATCGCCAGTAGTCCAGTTTTCGGGCAAACTGTTGTCGGAATCGAGGTCTTTGAGTTCGAGATAAGGACCGTTGCCGTCGGCTTCCATAGGCCAGGGTAGGCTGTCGGAGTAATGCACCTGGTCGATGACATTGCCCCAAGCGTCAGCCAGCACGAGGTTTTCCGACTTGTTGGAGAGTTTGCGCGTGTATTGCCCAAAAGGCGTGGTGTTGTAATATTCTGTGAACATCAACGAGTCGGAGCAAAGTACGATGGCTTGGTGACCTTCGATATGGGTTCTTTTTGGGAAGTGATATGTAATGCCCAACTCGCGAAAAGATATGCCCGTCAAGTCCACTTCCTCATCGCCGTTGTTGGTGATTTCTATGAACTCGAACTTGTCGCCGTCGATACCCCACCAATCCATGGGATGATAGTGGATCTTGGAGATGACCAAAGGCGGCAGGTCGACATCGACGCAACCCTCGTAGGTGCCAATATGTTGGTTCAGCCAGTTGATGCGTTGCAGCAGCCATGTCTTCATATCATTAACATATTGATCGTGCTGTTGCATTTGGTGCCAGCGTTGGTTGTCGCGAGGGATGGCCTCGGCAATCAGTGCATCGATTTCGTCGATGCGGTTGCAGACGAAGTCGTAGTTCAAGGGTTGTCCAGGTTCGGTGAGCTCAAACCAGCGCTTGGCCATATAGCATCGGAAGAGATCCGTGTCAAATAAGTCTTTCCAAAACTTCGGACCATTATTATCTTCGTTGCTAAATTGCCACACATCGTAACGGCTGCGGTTGCCGAAGGCATCGTAGCCGAAGGCGAGGTTATAGTCCCATACTGGCCCAGCCCGCAGTTTACCGAGTCTGTCTTTATGGAAAAAGGTGCTGAGTCCATAGACATCCACATTGGAGGTGTATTCCGCAATCATCATGAAGTCGACAAAAGAAGGGATGTCGATGACGGAAGGGATGCCTGATGCAATGGAAGTGTGATGTTGGTTGGCCACTGAGGCGAGGTCGGTAAACACGCTGTGGATGTAGTTGTTTTGTGCGTCGGTGATGTCGGCGGGCTTGGGATAGTGATGGATGAAGTCGACATAGTTACCCCACCAGCCGCCATAGCTCGGCATCGTCCAGGCCACAGGGTCACCGCCGGTGGTCTTGTCGGCCTTGGTGATGTAGCCGCCGGTCACTTCAGGATAGTTGTTGCAGGTTGGGTCCATCTCCTCGATGTTGACACGGTTCTTGTCTGGCTTGATTTTCTCCATGAAAGCATACAACCCCTTGTAGTCGCCGTTGATGACCACTTCGCAATACACGCTACGTGAGGCGTATTGTCCGAGACGGTTCGAGAGTTCGTAGGCCAACACATCGCGCATTCCTGTCTGATCGTAAGCCAATGAGTTGAGCACCCAGTCGTTTTCAGCAGGCATTCCTAAAATACTGACATTGCGGTTGGTAATGTCATCGTCTTCGCGAGTTTCGAGGGCGTATGGCTTTTTGTTGAACATGGTCTGCGACGAGCTGCCGCGACGCTCTATGCCAATGCGGCCGTCGTAGTTGAGCAACTCGGGGTTGTCGATGTCGTTCATGTAGTTGCGCGAGCCATCTTGATGCCAAATGATTTTCATTGTACCCGGCACTTTAGGCTCGTCAGGGATGTTGATGCCTCCGTCAGTCTCGATGACCACGATGGGCAGGTTGCTATCTGTGAAGGTCTGCGCCATGACGGTGAAGGTCATAAGCAATAGCAACAGGACCGATGTCGTTTTCTTGAGTTTCATAGGTTATTTCCAGAATTGCCACCATTTCTTCTGTCGGCCTTCAACAACGCGTGCGTAACGGTTGCGCGACCTACGCAAGGTGGAGAATTTGGTGACGGAGCCCGCATTGGGACCTTTCAGGTTAAGGATATGGGAGCGCGAGGCCACAAAACCACCTTCGTCGGCGTCTTCAATGTCGCCGTATTTGTTTTTCTTCGAAGCGTAGACGATGACATTGTCGATGAACCAGCTAGTGACGTATGCGCCATGCCCCGAGAAATATAGGCAGAACTGTGGCGAGCGGGTGCCCCATTCCTCCATGTCGAAAGTGAGCAGGTATTGGCTTTGCTGGATGGCTCCCGTCACGGTGTCTTCCCAGATGCTCTCCCAATCCTCGCCGTTGGGCGAGATGCCAATGCCAATGCGGACATCAAGTTCGCCCTGTGTGGCTTCAAGACAGTGGTTGAACTGGAAGTTGATGAAGTCGTATTTTTCCAACTCGACGATGGGTGTCACCAAACGCGTGGTGCCTTCAAAGTTGAAGTCGGGATACATCTGCATCTCACGCGGCTTGCATCCCGCATAGGTCGTGTTGGAGATGTACCACACAACCCAGTCATCGCCCTTTGCATCCCAGCCTTCTTCGAGCCAAGGGTTGAAAAAGCCCTCACACAACACCACATCGCCTTGCTGCGCGAAGAGCGGCAAAGTGAAGATGACCATAAGCAGTGTGAATAGACGTCTTTTCATCCAAACTCCTGATTTAAGTTGCTTTTGTGAATTTGGGACAAAAATAGGAAAAATCTTAAACTCTTTTCTTTTACGAGGCGTTTTTCTTATTTTTGCGGCATAAACGGACAAACACTATGGCAAAAGAGAAAACCGCCTTTTTCTGCAAGGAATGCGGCAATGAGTCGCCGAAATGGTTTGGAAAATGTCCCGCCTGCGGCGCATGGAACACCTGCGTGGAAGAGACTGTCGTCACGGGAAAAGACAGCAAATCGGTGAAGAAAAGCGTTGGATTGGAGATGGACAAAGGCTTGCCTACGCCTATCAATGAGATTGGCAACGCCAAGGAACAACGCATCATATTGCCTTATGAAGAACTCAACCGTGTACTCGGTGGCGGCTTGGTGCTCGGCTCCTTGACCCTCGTGGGTGGCGAGCCCGGCATCGGCAAATCGACCTTGCTCTTGCAGACAGCCTTGCAACTCGCAGGAAGAAAGGTGCTTTATATCTCTGGCGAGGAAAGCCAGACCCAAATCAAGATGCGCGCTGAGCGCATCGGCATCCACAACACCGACTGCCTCATCCTTACCGAGACCAACACGCAGGAGATACTGAAGCACTTCAAGAATGTGCAGCCCGACATTGTGATTGTCGACTCCATACAGACGCTGGAATCGCCTTACGTGGACGCCACAGCGGGCAGCCTCTCACAAATCCGTGAGACAGCCGCCGAGATGAACAAAATTGCCAAGGCCTATCAGGTGCCGGTGTTCCTCATCGGCCACATCACCAAAGACGGCAGCATCGCCGGACCGAAGATTTTGGAGCACATCGTCGACACCGTGTTGCAGTTTGAGGGCGACCGCCATTATGGCTTCCGCATCCTGCGCACCATCAAGAACCGCTTCGGGTCGGCCTCCGAGTTGGGCATCTTCGAGATGAATGCCACAGGCCTCCGCGAGGTGACCAATCCCAGCGAGATTCTGCTCTCACAGCGTGATGAAGAAGTGAGCGGTATCGCCATCGCCGCCACCATGGAAGGCCAACGCCCCATGCTCATCGAGACGCAGGCCTTAGTGAGCAGTGCGGCCTACGGCACACCGCAACGTTCCGCCACGGGCTTCGACATCCGCAGGATGAACATGTTGTTGGCAGTCTTGGAAAAGCGTGCAGGTTTCCGACTTTCCGTGAAAGATGTGTTCTTAAACATCGCAGGTGGTCTCCACGTGGATGACCCTGCCATCGATTTGGCTGTCATCGCCGCCGTGCTTTCCTCGAATGCGGATATTCCTATCCCATCGCGCTATGCCTTTGCCGCCGAGGTAGGCCTTTCGGGTGAAATCCGCGCCGTCACCCGCATCGAAGCTCGCATCGCCGAAGCCGACAAACTGGGTTTCGAGAAGATTTTCGTCTCGAAATACAATGCCAAAGGCTTGGATACCAAACGGTTTAAGATACAGATTGTGCCCGTGGCTTCGGTTTATGAGTTGGGGGCGGAGTTGTTTGGATAAATGCCTAAATCCATTCTTCTTCCTCTAAGTCTTGGAACACGACATTGGTGATGCTATGCTTTTTGAAAAGATTCTTTACACGCTCAGTCACAATGATTTTACCGCTTCCTTCAGGTGAGAAAAAATCACAACCGTCCCAACTTTCCAAAGGGAAATAAAAACCTTTCATTATCGAAAAGCGGCCTGAAGGGATTATTATGTCGGAGTTTTGAATCGCCTCTTCAGGATATTCTATCGTCCGTATCACCTTGGATTTCGAAATGTCGAACGCTCCGCATTTTCCCGTTATCGTAAGTAGGAAATACTTTAAATCTTCGTGGTCATTGATGGTTATGGGATAGAATTTACAACCAGTTATATTATTGTCCTGCAATAATTTAACTACTTTCTCTGAAACTGCATACAACAACCCCTTTCCAGCCGTGACTACATCCCAAAACTTTTTGCCAAAATTTTGGTTGACCATAAAATGGAGTTCTCCTTTCGGAATGTCTTCGTCCTTTCCGATTTTTAAATCATCCCATGAATCCCATTCTTTTTGGCTATAGCAACAAGGATTTAAAACCAGGCTTCCTCTTCCCTCATGGAAACTATAGAATTTTGTTGTGCTCATTATTATCTTTCGTTTATAAGATATGCCATCCGTCAAAACCACAATCGTAATCTATAACACCGCTGCCGCATTCCGAATCTTCGCCATCCAACGGATGACATCCTTGTCTTTTCGAGCCATCTGAAGATTGTATTTGGTCTGGATGCGCATCAGCAACTCAGCGGGCAGGCCGAGAGCCGCCTCAAAGAGCAAGGCCGTATTGGTGGTAAGAGGACGGTGGGCATTGAGCAGTTCGTTGAGCACGGAATAAGACATACCCACATTTTGGGCAAACTCGCGCTGCGAAATGCCACGGTCTTCCAATTCGTCTTTGATAATCTCCCCAGGGTGCGTAAATCTGAAAGGAGTCAGATTATTGGCAATCATTTCGTCTTTAATTCCGTCAATGTGTATCATAGTTTCTTCAATCATAATGGTTTGACAACTCAATAATGTTGCAGATGGTGGCTACAGTTTCGTTTCCTTCCGTTTGTTCCGTAAATTCAACGCGGTATTTCTTGTTCACTCTAACAGAGGAAAGTCCGTCTTTATCTCCCGACAAGTGTTCATAATGAAGTCCGCCAATCAAAGTAAGCATATTGACATTCTCCGCCTCCACCATAATGTCTATCACCTTGACATATCTCCTTACCACATCGGGTGGAAATCGGTGCTTCTTGTCGGGTGACTGGCCTGTGGTGTACAGCTCTTTTAAGTATTCCTTGTCAAAAGTTACCTTCATCTTGCCTGCAAAGGTAAACCAAATCTTTGAATATTCGCAAAAAAAGTGATATTAATTTGTAAAATTCTGATTATAATAGATTTAAGATTGAGATTATGCCAGTGGTTTTGTTTTATGAGTTGGGGGTTGTTTGGGTAAGGGAAGCAAACGCTCTGCGTTCGACGGAGTCAAATCTTACGAAAACCTATAGCAAAGAAAAAACGCCCGCCACGAAACCATGGCAGGCGTTTCATTTTTGCATCTCATTACGCCGTTAGTAGAACGGGAAGAAGAAGAAATAGGCGGCTACCCATTCGCGGGGGATGCCTGGGGCCTTGCCCGAGTAGGAGCCGGAACTGTTGCGCACCGTTCCGTCACTTTCGACCTTGCCGATGCTGGAGCCGCTGCTGTTGCGTACCGTGCCGTCGCTGTCAAGCTTGCCGATGCTGGAGCCGCTGCTGTTGCGGAAAGTACCGTCACGGTCAATCTTTCCGATGCTGGAGCCAGAGCTGTTGCGGATGGTGCCGTCGCTGTCGAACCTGCCGACGCTGGAGCCACTGCTGTTGCGGATGGTGCCGTCGCTCTCAATCTTGCCGCAGCTCGAACCGCTGCTGTTGTAGACGGTCTGCGCCATCGCGCCTGAAGCCATCATCGTGACTATGGCTAGGATGATAATTCGTAATGCTTTCATGATCATTTTTGTTTTATAGGTGAGCGTTCATTGGCTAATCGAAGAAAAAGAAGAAATAGGCCGCTGCCCATTCTTTAGGGACGCCTGATACTCTGCCGATGCTGGAGCCGGAGCCGTTGCGCACCGTGCCGTCGCTTTCGACCTTGCCGATGCTGGAGCCACTGCTGTTGCGCACTGTACCGTCGCTGTCGAGTTTGCCAATCCTGGAACCGCTTTTGCTCCAGAAGGTGCCATCGCGGTCAATCTTGCCGATCTTGGAGCCGCTACCGTTATACACGGTGCCGTCGCTGTTGATCTTGCCGATGCTGGAACCGCTTTTGCTGTACACGGAGCCATCGGACCTAATGGAACCACAGTTGGAACCGCTGCTGCTGTAAACCGTCTGGGCCATTGCGCCCGAAGTCATCATGATGGCAATAGCCATGATCAAAATACGTAATGCTTTCATTTTTCTTTCAGTTTTTTGTTATTATTCGATGCAAAAATAAAAACAAAAACCATTCCAAACAAATGGTTGTGAAAAATTTGTAGTCATTATGTTATGGCAGTCTTGAATGAAAAACTATGTATGGCCTCTTATGCGCACATACGGTAAGTGGGACGGCTGTCCATGACAAGCTTGCGCAGCTTGTCATGGACGCGCTTCAGGCGTTTGTGGACGGCTTGGGGGCTGACCGACAGCAGGTCGGCGATGTTCTGAAGCGTCATGGCATCACCGTCGAAGCCGTAGTAGCAGCGGATCAGCCAGCGTTCGTCGGGCTTTAGTCGCCCCAGGACCTCCGCCACGGTTTCCTGCTGTTTGCGTTGCTCCCATTCCCAGTGTTCCAACAGCTTCGCCAGTTCGTAGACCTCGGTGTCACCCCCGGTCTCGTCGTTTCTGACGAGGCATTTTCTGGTTTGTTGTTCGTTGACTTTCACGGGAAACATATTCCTGATTTCGGCCAACATGGCATTTCTGATGCAAGTCGTGGCATAGGTCTTAAACGACGCCTCGCGTGAGGCATCATAGGTGTGGGCTGCTGCGACAAGGGCTTCGTGTCCGGCTCCGACGAGGTCGTCCTCCGTCAGCCAGTCGCAGTTGGTGTTCTTCTTCATCATTTGCTTGGCCATTCTGACGACCAAGTCCATGTGGGTTTCGACAAGCATGTGGTTGTTTTCCATGGGTGACTGTTTTTTTTTTGTTTATATTATTGTTAACCAGTTGTTTATCTCATTTTTAGGCAAGGCAAAAAAGGGCACAAACCTAAAGAAGCCGTAAAAAAGGTCAAATGCTGTGAGTCATAATCTTTATAAAAGAGCGAGAACAGTCAAAAATCCTATCAGATCTTTTCGTTTTTTTATCATTTTTTCTCGCTCCTTATTCGAAACACATAACTTGGCTTTTACCCTTAGTCCAAAACAAAAAAAAGTTGAAAAAAGTTTTGGTAACCCTTTTATGCTTGTTTGTATCGCGGTTACCATGGGGAAGACCCATGACTTTTTTTGGAGCCATGGGTCTTTGGGAGTCTAACTGTTGAATCCAATCGGCCTGCGATTGCCACCTGTTCGTCCCGAGATTTGCTCCTTTATACAAATCTCCTCGATACGGGCAAGGTCGGGTGTGTCACCGAAGAGCAGGTGGTCGACCATGACTTTGCGTGCGATGTTCTCAATCTGGCCTCCGCTGAAGTCGAAGGAGCGTGCCAGCCAGCGGGCATCGGCCGTGTTGAGGTCGGGTAAGAAGACCTTCCAGATGTGGGTCTTTGCCTCAACGCTAGGCTGGTGAAACTCCACCTTATATAAAAAGCGTCGGTCGAAAGCGCTATCGAGATTGCATGTCAGGTTGGTGGTGGCTATCATGATGCCATCGATGTTCTCCATAGCCTCCAACAGGATGTTCTGGATGGCGTTCTCGGTCTTGTCGATGCTGGGGTTGCTGCCGCCGATGTTGGTGCGCACCGAGAGGATGGCGTCGGCCTCGTTGATGAGCAAGATGGGGATTTTTGGCGAACGCTTCACCAGTTGCGCGTAGTTCTCGAAAATGCTTTTGACTATCTTTTCGGTCTCTCCATACCACTTGTCACGAATTGAGGAGATGTCGACTTGCATGATGTCGCGACCTGTGGCTCGGGCCAGTTGTAAGGCAGTCTCGGTCTTTCCGGTGCCTGGGGCACCATAGAAGAGACAGTTGAATCCCTTGCGCAGGTTGGCTTTCTCCAGACGCTTGCGGATAGAGGTCAGCTTCTTGTCTTCGAGTAAGCCAAAGAGTGTGTTGATTTGGCCTTCGTCCTCATCGCAGTAGTACATGGGTTTAGGCTTGATGTCTTTGCTCCGAATGACATCGCTGTTTGGCGTTTCGGCTACGATCTCGCGTTTTGGGACATCGTACTCTTTGAGCAGCAGTTTGCGTGCTTTGTCGGTGAGTGCGAAGACGTCGCGCGAGAAGAAGTCATCCACCTTCCTGTGTTCCAGCAGACCCTCCGTGATGAAGGGATGCTTACCGTTAAGGATGGCTTCCTTGAATTCATAATAGTCTTCGATGAGGTCATCGAAGTAATTGAGCGGGATGCCGTCCTGCTTGTCTTTGACGAGAGCTTTGCAGTAGGTGAGGATGACCATCTTGGCTTCGTCATCGACCTGGAGATTGTTGATGGCTTGTGCGATTTCCAGATGCTGGTTTGCTCGGATAAGCTCCATGGTCTCTTGCAACAGCTCTTCGGCGTCCATTTCACGGTTTTTTTCGTTGTCGACGACTAATGAGCGAAAATGGCTCATGAAGTCAGCGGCACTCAAACCAGTAATGTTGATAACGGGTAAGGGTTGGTTTTTGCAGAGGGCGAGGCGGGCCTTCTCTGTCAGGCACATGTTGCCTCGGTTGAAGCCACCGCAGTTGCGGATGTAGCGGCGCCGGCGCAAACCTGTCAGCTCGTCCCAATGACGCATGATGGTGATGCTGGTGCATTGAAAATAGTGCTGCAAGTCGCTGTCGTCAAGACTTCTTCCAGGCATGGAGATGAAAGGACATAATAAAACAGTTTGTACAGGAGTGATAACCAATTCGTTGGCTACCGATTCTATCAAGAGTTTATGGATCTTGAAGAAGGTGTTGTCAAGACCACAGCTTTTGGTCAACTCGATAAGGTGTTCCAACTTGTCCAAGAGGGTCATGGACTTGAGTTGTGTCTTGTTCAGAGGTTTCTCTTGTGTGTTTTTTTCATGGGTGTCGCCGTCGAAGTCGTCGTCATACAAGAAGTCGGATGAAGGTCTGCGTCTCATGGTGGTAGGTTTTGTTAATCTTTATATTGTTCCGGTGCATTCCTTATTCTATAGTGGCATTGAACCGTTTTTTCAACCTTGAAATGAAAAAAACGCCAAAAAAGAGAATTGTTTTTTCTTTGGGTCCTATTCGCCATTAATTCTCTATCTTTGCCAAAAATCGAGTATGGATTCAGAAAAGATCATATTGGGCATCGACCCTGGCACGATGGTGATGGGCTATGGCGTTATCCGCGAGCAAGGTAAGCAGATGGAACTCCTTACGATGGGGGTTATCAATTTGAAAAAGCTAGAAAACCAAGCGCTTAAGCTAAAGAAGATTTTTGAGCGCGTATTGGAAATCATAGATGAGTACCATCCTGATGAACTGGCCATCGAAGCACCTTTCTTTGGGAAGAATGTGCAGTCGATGTTGAAACTGGGACGCGCCCAAGGCGTGGCCATGGCGGCTGCGCTTTACCGCGACATTCCCATTTTTGAGTATTCGCCGAAGACCATCAAGCAGAACATCACGGGCAACGGCAATGCCTCAAAGGAACAGGTGGCCAAGATGGTGCATTTCATCCTCAAGACCGAGGAAGACCCCCAATTTTTTGATGCCACTGATGCCGTGGCTGCGGCAGTGTGCCACTCCATCTCGAAGGGCAAGGATGTGAATTATACCAAACACACCACAGAGAAGGCCAAGGCGCACCGTCGCCCCGACTGGAGCCAGTTTATCGCCGAGAATCCGGATAGGGTGAAGAAATCATAATAAGTAAATGATCAAAAGTCGTCAGCAGTCAGCCATCAGCAGTCAGCCTTGGTGCTACCAAGCTGAAAACTGACGGCTGATTGCTTACAGCTAAGAAGCTAATGAAGTTTGATTAATCACAACTCAGACGACAGATGGTATTTCCCGCTGCCGTAGGTTTTCACCTCATAACCGTTTGCCGTAGGCAGACAGACCTCTGCTGTAGTGTTGGCAGGGATGGTGAAATCCCATTCAAATCGTTTGCCTTCGCGTTTCCAATTGCTTTCTATGCGACCTGAAACAGAGTTGTAGGCACAATTCACAACATCCAGTCCCTCAATGGGATAAGGCTTGAGTTGGATTTTGCTATAGCCTGGCTCCAAGGCACGGATGCCACCGAGGTATTCGTATTCCCAAAGGATGAGGTCACCAAGGAGCATGACATGGTTGCCAGAGTTCATGGCAGGATCGGCGGTATTGCCATTCCAAAGTTCCCAAATGGTGGTAGCACCGTTACGATACATGTACCCCCAGCTCGGATAGGTGTCGTTGGAGGCAATCTTGAAAGCAAGGTCGCCGTGGCCGTATTCTGTCAGGCAACGCATCAGCTGCTGGATGCCGACCACGCCCGTCGAGACATGGCCGCCACATTCGTTCTCGGTCTTGTCCACGATGTTTTCCATCACCTTGTCTTCCAAACCTTTAGGTACCATGCCAAACCACAAGGGCAGGATATTGGCAGTGACGGTGTTGTTGGCGTAGACGCCTGTCACACGGTTGAAATACTTGTCGTTGAAGGCGATGGTGGAGGTGGTAATTTCCTTCTGGAAGAATGCCACATCTTCATCGAAGCCTAAAATCTCGGCGAATTTGGCCATCTTGCCGCAGAGGTAGCAGTAGAACGGCGTGGAGATGACCGTCGCATCGGTAATGCGGGTCGCGTCATTGGAGTGGATGAGTTCAAGCGACTCGGGCGGCATGCACCAATCGCCGTAAGTGTCGCGGGGCATGAGGCCGGCCCGCATATAGTCGTTTTTCATGTGGAGCATCCACTTCTTCCAAGCTACATAGTGTTGGCGGATGGGCTCCAAGTCGCCAAAGCGGGTATAAAGCATGTCCGTCACGGTGATCATGGCGCCAGGCCAGGTCATGTTGTCGGTGTAGCCACGCCAATAGGGCGGGATGACATTGGCCAACGAGCCATTTTCCTGTTGGCTGTCGTCGCCATCGGTGAGCCACTTGGCGTAAAGTTGGTGGTTATTGAAGATATACGACTCGCCGTAGTTACCCGTAGTGCGATCGCCTGTCCAGCCCATGCGTTCATCGCGTTGCGGGCAGTCGGTGGGCATGGAGCGGTAGTTGCTGCGGATGCCCCAGTAGGCGTTGTGGTACACCGCATTGATGATCTCGTTGGAGGTCTCAAACGAACCCGTTACGGGCATCTCGTCATAGATGACCCAGCCTTCGAAGTCGTCCAAATTGGGCGCCTCGCGCAGGCCAGAGATTTCAACGTAACGGAAACCATGGTAGACGAACATCGGGTGCCAGTGTATTGTTGATTGTTGGTTTGTAGAGACGCGGCGCGCCACGTCTCTACAGTCAACAATAAAACGATCGGTGTTTTCGGAACTGCGCAGGTTGGCGGTATAGAGAAGGCTGTCGGGGGTGAGTAGTTCGGCATAACGCAGGGTGATGGTGTCTCTGGGTTGTTGTCCGCGAGCCTTCATATCGATGAAGCCGACCATGTTTTGGCCCATGTCAAGATACCATTTGTCACCTTTTTGGAACAGACTGACAGGTTTCAGTTTCTCCATCACCGTGATGTTAGGATTGGGTTGGGCCGTGAGTTGACCTTCTGGGGCTTCTACAAGTTCGGCTTGATGCCATGCGGAATCATCGTAGTCGGCTTGGTTCCAGTCGCCGAGGTCAAAGTTTCCGTCATAGGTCTCGCCATCCCATTCGTTGGCGGTGCGGATGGGGCCACGGTTGGTAATCTTCCATGTCTCATCGCTGACGATGGTCTCCTTTTGGCCATCCTTATACGTCACTTCGAGTTGCAGAAGCAGTCGTGGCGTACCGAAGCCAAACACATGGTCTGTGCCATCCCAATTGGGATTGGCGGCGTTGTAGCGGAGGGAAGTATAGCGTCCGCCTTCAAGGATAATGCCCACGGCGTTGTCGCCTTGCTGGAGCATCTTGGTCACATCATAGGTGTTGAAATACACGCGCTTCGAGTACCATGAAAGCGTAGGCTTCAGCAGTTCCTCGGGCGCGATTTCCCGTCCATTGAGGTAGGCGCTATAAACGCCCATGCCGCTGACATAGAGCCTCGCCTCGCTGACCTCGCTTTTGAGGGCAAATTCCTTGCGGAGATAACGCGCTGCCAATCGGGTTTTCCCTATCAGCACATCGTCCTCAAACTCATGGCCAATCCATTTGGCCTGCCAGTCGTCTTGGTTCAACAGACTGATTTCAAACGATTTGACTTCGCTTGCAAGCTTGGCTTTCTTTCCACCTTTAGCTGTCACCGTCGTGATGACTTTCCAGTAGGCCTTGTCGCGGCTTTTCAGCTCCTTGCCTGTATAAGGGATGTAAAGCATTTGATTTGAAGGAACCACACCCGAATCCCAAAGGTCGCCGATGCTTTTTTTGGCGTTTTCGGCGGTTGTGGCCACGATGATGCGGTAGTTTTGTTGCATGACCTCACTTTCCGTGGTTGGATTTTCTTCATCACTTCGGCGGTCGGTCCCATAATTCCAACTGAAACGCGGCTGCGCCGTGGCCAAAGGCTGCTCGTGGACTTGTTGTTCCACATTGGGGTTGGTGATGGTGATGTTGAGCTTGTCGTTGCAGGCGAAAAGCAATAGGGATGTTGCTGCAAGTGTGAGGAAGAATAGGAGTCGATATTTCATGGTGTACTGTTTATCAAATGTTTATTGTTTGTTCTGGATTACATATCAGATTGAACGGCTGGTTTCCAAACAAACAATCCCACCGCCCCCGCAAGTGCCCGAATCAGTTCCAGCAAGTCTTCGGCGGGCGCGTAAGCGGTCATACAAGTGTCGTCGCGGCTCACAGTAATGAGGGCATCTGATGTGCCTACGAGGATGCATAAATTATCCTGGTTGCCTTTGACAAGGTCGGCGAGTCTCTCTGGGTCAGGGTTGACGAGGCCTTCGGTGTCGTCGCCTATGAACAAACGCAAATCATAGTAACAATACAGCTTCAACAGGATGTCGGAGAACTGTTCCCGTAGGACAACATAGCGCGATGGCTCTAGATAATAGTCTTCTACGGAGAAAAACCTTCCTCCGGCATTTTCTGGAACCTGTTTGGGCAGGAAATCCACCACCCAATACTCTTTCTCGAAAAAGATGTCTATCACCAAGTTAGACTTTCTTCAAGCGATAAAGCATTATCTGGATGGTTTTTTCATCGATTTCTTTGACTTCCTCCCACGGGCCAACCTTCTCGCCCAGCAATTCGCCTTCGAGGCCCGTATCGGTCATATTCTTTCCGTCTTCGACCTTCCAATGCTGTTCTCCCATGAACATCATGCCGTCTCTTAATTCAAGTTGGCCGGCCTTCACGGCAGCATCCACTTCGGCTTGGCTGACACCTTCAGGCAAGGGAGTCAACATGGTAATCGTGCCGTCTTCGCCGAACACATACACCATATTGGCCATAAAGCGTGTGTCCTTGTCGAGATCGTCTTTTGCAAGGATGTCTTCTACCTTGGCCCAATCCATGGTGCCTTTTTCTTCGTTGAAGTAAACCATCTCTGCAGCTTTCCATTTTCCAATCAAATTAATCATAGTTTGTTCCTTTCGTTATTAGTTTGACATAAGTAAGTTATTGTAATGGTTGTTTGTTATTCTTTTCTTTAGTGGTCTCCATCAATGCCTCGTAATGCTTCCAAGCCTTCTGTGGTTTGATCGCTATTTGCCCAATCCATGTTGTCGTAATACTCTCCGTTGGAAGGACAATTGGCCAACAATTTGCGTCTAATGTCCTTCCATTGGTTAAAGCGCTTGGGATAGTAGTTGCCAATGTTGTCGACGGTAATTTTAAGTGGAGCGTGTTCGGCGCCCATATAGGGTTGCATCTGCTCCATGTGCTCCACGGGATAGTTGGTCTCGATGGAAATATAGTTCACTTTTGGTAGGGCGTCGTTATCTTTAGTATTAAACACCCAAGAATAAACCCCGTCAGAACTAATATCTTCATAGCTTTCTTTAAGGTCTATCTGCGCGGTTATTTCTTTCTTTCCATCGGTAATCTTTACTTGCTTCCCATTGATTATCATCTTTTGGGCATTCAGCAGCACTTGTGGGACGACAACAGATTCGTTGTCGTCTGCTTTTTCGAAGTCAAAGTCTTCGAACACCAGTTCGGGAAAAGTGTTCTCGTCTGGGTTTTCAGTTGCTGGTGTGTCGACAAGTGCTGCGAAATTGTCGATCAACTTTTCATTTGACAGGTTTTGTTGTTGTGCTCCACCGCACGAAACCAATGTCAATGCAATAAGAGCAAGAATGATGTGTCTTTTCATGGTATTATTGTTTTGGTGGTTTTCTCAATATCATCGAATTAGAACACCATCACGGCACCGCCGCCTTTGGCGAGATGCACTTTCACCTTGTTGCCCCACACTTGGGCTTGTTCTGACACATAGTCCTTAGCCACGCGGTTGGCATTGGGACCGTCGCGGAAGATGTGGCCCGACTTGGCGCCGAAGTTGGGCAACACACCGAGGTCGATTTCTATGTCGCGTTCTTCCCAGTTGGTGATGGCACCCACATACCAACGGAAGTCCTTGCGGCGGGCGATGACGAGGTATTCGCCCACCTTGCCGTCGAGCACCATGGTCTCATCCCAAGTGGTGGGAACGGAAGCGATGAATTGGGTGCATTCGTCTTCCTTCATGTAGTTGCTCGGGCTGTCGCAGAGCATATTGAACGGGGACTCAAAGATTACATATTCAGCCAACTGACGGCAGCGCGTGCCTTGGCTCATCGGCTCGGTGTAGATGGCGGCGAAGTTGTTCTTGTTGGCGTTTTTCATCGCGCCTTGGGTGTAGTCGAGCGGACCGGCCAACATGCGGATGAAGGGGATGGTAACTTCGTTGGTGACAAGGTCGCTCTCGTTGTCCCATTTGGCTTGCTCGAGACCATACACTCCCTCGTGGTTGAGCACATTGGGATAAGTACGGTTGAGGCCCGTGGGCTTGTAGGCACCGTGGAAGTCGATGAAGAGGTGGTGACGGGCGGCGGTCTCGGCCATGCGGTAGTAGAAGTCGACGATCATCTGGTCGTCGCCGTCCATGAAGTCGACCTTGAAGCCTTTCACGCCCATGTCAGCATAGTGTTGGCACACATGTTCCATGTCCTTGTCGATGGCGGCATAGCCCACCCAAAGCACGATGCCCACATTGCGCTCGGCACCATAGTCCACCAGTTCCTTGATGTCGATTTCAGGCACCACTTGGAAGAGGTCAGCCTTTTTGTTGACAGCCCATCCTTCATCGAGGATGACATATTCGATGCCGTATTGCGAGGCGAAGTCGATGTAGTACTTATAGGTATCGTTGTTGATGCCCGCCTTGAAGTCGACGCCATAGATGTTCCATGCGTTCCACCAGTCCCACGCCACCTTTCCAGGCTGGATCCACGAGACATCACCAATGCGGTTGGGTGAGGCCAGGAGATAAACCAAATCGTTGTCGGCTAGCTCTTTGTCATTTTCAGAGATGGTGATGATGCGCCAAGGGAAAGCGCGTTTGCCAGCGGTCTTGGCAATGTAGTTCTCGCGTTCTTTCACAATCCATTGCAGGTTGTTGTGGCCGCCTTGCTCGCGGGTCTTGGGATAGGGCGCGTGGACGGCGGAGAGTCCGTTTTTGCCGTTGGCGTTACGTAGATACAAGCCGGGGAAGTCCTCCAAGTCGGCTTCAGTAATGACGGCTTTTTTCCCGTCCTTGAGTTCGACCAGCAAAGGTAAGAAGGCGAGCTTTTCGGGGTCCATCTGGTTGAGGTTGATGTGGGAGTAGGTGTTCTCAAAAGAGTTGTAGAACTGCTGGTCGATGAGTGGACCTTCTTGTCCGGCACGCCTTAAAACATATGGGATAAGGCCTTGATAATCCTTGTCAAAGTTAAAATCTGCGGTCTCGTTTTCTATGATGATAGGCTTACGGAAGTCGGTCTCGAAACGGTATGCCACACCAGCATCGTAGGCGCGGAAGACAACTTTGTAGTTGCCTTTGAAGGTTAGTGTCAGTTCCTCGTAGACTTCAGGGATTTCGGCTTTTTTGTATAGGGGTGAGGTTAAAGACTGGTTGACCGAGCGCGTTTTGGCGCTTTTCACGACTGGTTTTGTGCCAAGCGTGGTGCCGTCGGTGAGTTTCATCCCTATGGGCGAGGGCGTCAATACGCAGGTGTTTCCATGCGATACAGCGTAGGTAAGCTGTTCGCCCGCCTCAATGGTGACGGTGATGTCCTTGTCGGGCGATTGCAAGGTGTATTGCTTTTGGGCAAAGGCGCTCACGCAAAGCATAATGAGCGTAAAGAGGAGGAGTTTTTTCATGTTGGTATAGTTTTATGCAGGCAAAAATAAAGATTTTTGCCACACTTCACAAAAAAAGCCACCGAAATCGCTTTCGATGGCTTTAATGATGCCTCTTTATTTGGCACGCAGAATCCGCAGAACTATATGAAACGCAAAGCGATGCGAAGTTTGCCTCTGGCAGGTTCAGCGTATTCTGCGATTTCTGCGTGAGAAATAATTCATCCGGCAGGCTGTAGGTTATAGTTTAATCTCGACGCCAACGCTCCTGAACTTGTCCGTCGTGACCCCTGGCTTGTACTCAGGCAGAAGGTTAGTGAAGACCCGAATGCCGTGGATGATGCCCAAATGCTGGGTGTTGAAACTGAGACCCACTTCCAATTTCCAAGGGTTGAAGATGTTATTGATACTTTCTCCCGTCCATGCTATACCGGTGGACTGTGTTGGGTCAATACTCGTACTGAGCCTTTCTCCCAACAGTCGGGCGCAATAGAAATCCAATGAGAAACTTTCTGTTTGACGTTTTCCAAGGTAATAGTTTAAGGTAACAGGAACACCTAAATAATGGTTCAAAAGCCTATTGCGTTGGAAAATCCCTTGACCATCTATCACCACCAATTCGTTGTCTTCGTATTTCACATGATGACTCAATGTCTTTATATTATGATTCCATAATATTCCTGTACTTAAACCCCAATGGTTGCTGAGTTTAAAATAGGTACTCATGCCCAGTTTTATCGACAAGGTGCTGTTCTGCAATAGAGGACTATTGGGATCTTTCGGGGTGTCGCCTTTACGGATGCCAATTCCTCCGTCAAGAGAAATGGACTGACTCCATATCTTTCGCTGATTGGTGGTGACCAGCTTGCCATCGACTTCTTTGGTCTTGATTTCTCTTCTTTCCTTTTGCCAATAAGGATAATTGTTGGTTGCCTCATAATCATACAGGGTGATTTTACCTCGCAAGGTGTTGGAGCCATATTGAAAGTTTGCGTCTGCATAAACATTCACCACAGCGTCACCTTCGCCCGAAATGGTATCGATAGTCAATTGGGCTTGGTCCCAAATCTCCATACCGGGCGAGTTTTCTGGGTTGGGAATGTGATAGTGCCGGATATGAAAGCTTGAATGCTTTGAAAGGTTGAGGTTGGTCAAGTCCTTCGGTACGGACGCCACGGATACAACGACATAATCCGCTTCAGCCGTCGCTCTGTCCAAAAGGCTGATTTGCCCGAAGTTCATGGGACCTTCTATCTCCACCACGGTGCCTTGGGGCAACTGGGTGTTCTCAAGGATGGTCAAGGTTTGGTCCTTGACGTTGCAGAGCTGCACATTGTAGGCCCGTGCCGCTAAATCCTCTTCGGTGATGATGGCCACGCGATAGCCACTGTCGGCCTCGTGGTGAATCAGATGGATATTCCATCCTGAATTGATTTCCAGCTTGTTGATGCGCTGGTTGATGTTTTGCTCGATGGCGACTTCTTCCTGGGCGAAGCCTATCTGTGCGGCCAAAAGAATGGCTAATGATAAAAAGATGCGTTTCATGGTTTCCAAGTTTTAATTGAGTTTGATTTCCAAGGCCAGCGATCCGTTTTTCATGTTCGGGTCTTGTGGCTGACCGAATAAGGTTCTGTCTTCCATGACAGGTTTGGTGAAGAATTCGGGGTCCTTCTGACATTCGTAGCACACCAGGTTGAGGCTCCGGATGACTCTCCGCTGGGGCTTTTGAACGGCTGAAGGCGTTTCGTTTTCAGTGGGTATGGTGTTGGATCCAATATTCGTAGTGTCATGGGGCTCCGTCGGCTTGACCTCTGCAAGCATGGGTTGTTCGACCACTTCTTCGATGATTTGTGTCTTTGGCTTCTCTTTCTTCATCGGGGCGTTTTGTGGGACGACGGGTGTCTCTTCTGCCAAAAATGTTTCGTTAGCAACAGGTCGTTCAAACACGGCATCGTTCACCTCGGTCTTGACGGAATCAACGGCTTTCGTTTCCTCGACAAGGATTTCCTGTTCCATCTCAGGTTGCTGTTTCGCGCTTGGTTTGACGAGTAGCCAAAGCAGAAGGCATGCGGCTGCCGCACCCATGGCCCACCAAAGCGGGGTGAGTGTTCTATGCTTGTGCGGCATGGCAACCGTTTTTTCTTCATCGGCAAGACGGTCAATCAGGTCGCCAAGTTCCTTTTGTCGGCGGGCGTTCTTCCCATGTTCTTCCAGACTATCTAGCAGCTGGCGGACTTCCTCATTGATTTCGTTTTCAGTATTCATCCTTGTTTCCCTTTAAGTAAGTGTTCAAAGTTTAACTGCAATATTTTGACTTCGAGACTTCGGGACTTCGGGACTTCGAGGGCTGCCCGTCTCGTAGTCTCGCAGTCCCGTAGTCCATTGTCTATTATGTAATTTACATTTGCTCTTCTTTATGCTGTTTTATGGCTTCACGCAACGACTTGTAGGCGCGCGACAGCGTTGCATACACATGGGTGCTGCTCATGCCCGTCGCCTTCTCGATTTCCTCTACGCTGAGGCCGTCCTCGTATTTCATCAAGATGGTGTCGCGTTGGCGCTGGGGCAGTTGTTCGACGAGTTTTCGGGCCAGTCGGTAGCGTT
This sequence comes from Bacteroidales bacterium, assembly GCA_017395365.1. Taxonomy (GTDB): domain Bacteria; phylum Bacteroidota; class Bacteroidia; order Bacteroidales; family F082; genus Limimorpha. Next base: position 294,588 of record JAFPUN010000003.1, on the reverse strand, counting down.
CCTCATTATCGTCCTGCGGTGGCTCGGTAAGCATTAGGCTCTCCGTATCGATAGGCACGGTGGGTCGTTGTTTCCTAAGCAAGTCGATGCTGCGCCGCTTGACGATGGTCAGGCTGAGTTTTTCCATGTCCTGGCTTTTTATCGTCGCGTGTTGTTCCCAAAGTGTGATGACGGCTTCTTGGACGGCATCCGCTGCGCTGTCGGCATCGCCGATGATGATCTCGGCGGTCCGCTGCAATCGGGGTTGCAGTCGCAGGATGTCTCGTTTGAACTCTTCGGTCGTCATTACCTTCGGTCGTTTGCTATTATATCGTGGAAATGGGCGGAATCTTACATTTTTTAGGAAAAAACACAACAAACTTTGGAAAAGTGTATATTTCGACCTGTAGTTTTTTTGGAAAAGTGTATTTTTTTGTTGCTATTTATGCGGAAAAGTGTATTTTTGCAGGTGAAAAATTATAGGAAAAGTGTATGTTAAGAAGAAAAGTTCAAACAGAAATCGCTGAATATCTTGATAATGGGTCTGAAAAGATACTGATTCTCGATGGAGCACGACAGATAGGAAAGTCCTATATCATTAGACATGAAGGGAAAAAGCGTTTCAAGAATTACATCGAGATTGATTTGTATGAGGATAAGAAAGGCGACCGGCTTTTTGAAGGTACCCGTAATAAAGAAGACTTTTACCTCCGGCTCAGCACCATTGCCGGCAACCGATTGGGTGAGAAATCAAACACATTGGTGTTTTTGGATGAGATACAAGCCTATCCCGACATGCTCACCCTTTTGAAATTCTTGCGTCAAGATGATAGGTTTACTTATATCGTCAGCGGTTCGCAGTTGGGGATTGCGTTAAACGAGACGCTCTCAAAGCCTGGTGGGAGAATCAAGGTGGTGAAAATGTTTCAGCTTGATTTTGAGGAGTTTCTATGGGCTAACAATGTAGGAGAGGAGTTTATCAATCATGCACGACAGAGTTATATGCAAAGAGTCTCATTGGACGAACCGTTGCATAATCGAATGATGGACTTGTTCAAAAAATATCTATTGGTCGGGGGGCTACCTGATGCCGTGAACAAGTTCATAGAGACACATAATATTGTCGAAGTGAGATCGGCACAAAAGGATGTCTATGAACTTTACAAGGGCGATGCGAGCCAGTACGACAAAGAACGGAAATTGGTCATTGAGCGCATATATGAGTTGGTGCCCTCCTATCTTGAGAACAAAAAGAAACGGGTTCATTTCAACCAGATAGAGAACAAGAAACAGGCAAGAGCATGGCAGTATCAAGCTGAGTTTGAGTATCTTGTGAAAAGCGGTATCTGCAACGAGGTGAAGGCCGTCTCCAACCCAAGGTTCCCGCTTGTGGAATCGGAGAGCAAGAACCTGCTGAAACTGTATCTGAACGATGTGGGGCTGTTGACGCGGCTTCTTTATCAGTATAGTATTTCCGCCATCATGAATGATGAAAAAAGCGTCAACCTGGGTTCGGTGTATGAATCGGTGGTGTGCAGCGAACTTGTTGCACACGGCTTCCCGCTGTTCTATTATGACAATAAGAAAAAAGGCGAGGTTGAGTTCCTTGTAAACGACTATGACCTGCTTTCGGTGGTTCCTGTCGAAGTGAAGTCGGGGAAGGATTACAACATACATGCCTCGTTGGATGCTTTTGTCTCTACACCGGACTATCACATCAAGCAGGGCTTTGTGTTATCAAACGAACGAGAAGTCACACAAAACGGGAAAGTGACTTACCTTCCCGTTTATTTTGTCATGTTTTTTATTTCCTCAACGCCACCTGAAAAGATGATAGTGTGATTTTTAGTGCAAGCGCTTTCGATGGCTTAGGAGTAACTATGAAGTATGTTTAGAACCGATGCTCATAACCCATTGTAAGAAAGGTACCGAAGAAACCTCCATAAAAAGAGGATTGGCCTTTTTCGGTTACATGGTTGGCACATAATTGACTTTGCATGCCTATACGGAGACGATCATTTTCGGATAGTCGTATGCGACCGCCCAATTCCACTTCTGGGCCTATACCAAAGTTAATAGTCTCGTTGGCATCATAGCGTGTGTTTGTCGCGCGTTCCACAAAAAGTCCTGCATTGACATAAAACCATTTGTGCGTGAACTCGGCGCGAACAGGAATGCGGATGAAATGCCGTAGTCCTTCCCTGTGGTCGTCTGGAATAATATAACCGCCTTCGGAAAAGCCCCATCGGTAATTATACTCAACACCAGCCAGCAACGACCAATGCTCGTTGAAACTGACTTTGGCGTCCACTCCTGCATTCGCGTGATAGACCTCATCTAATAGTCTTACCGAACCATCCAATACATATCCTATTTTTGTATAAGGAATAATCGACCATTCTTTCGAGTCCTGTGCCTTTGCCGTGAAGCAGCAAAGCAAAGCGATGGCCATTGTGGCCAAAATCTGCTTATTGAAACTATTTGCTCTCATAACTCATTGATTTTAAAGTTACATATTCTATGGCTTATCTTTTTACCGTAATGCGTTCCGTCTGCGAAACTCCTTTTGCATCGGTAATCCTCACCAAATAAACTCCTTCCGCCAAACCAGCCACATTAATTTCGTTTGAGTTCCGCACCCTCTTCACCAACTGCCCAATGGCATTATAAACCTGCACCTCTGCGGCTTCGTTGCCGTCTATGGTCACCGTAGTCGTCGCAGGATTAGGATAGCAAGTCACTTGAACCAGGCTCGTTTCTTCCTCGTCCACCGACATCAAATCGTCCTCGATGAAGTTGGTGAACTCGTTCCAATAAGGCGCACTCTGATAGTCGGCAAGCGTCCCGACGGGGATGTGGACGGGAATGTCTTTATTCACACCATAAAAGGCATTGTACCAAGCCGTTGGCGGAATCTCGCAATGGACTTTCATGCAATTCAGCCTATCGCAATATTGGAAAACACCCGATTGTATGGTATCGACTTGCGAACCGATTTCAAGTTGCTCCAAGCGGCCACAATCCCAAAACAGGTCCCATTCGATGGTTTTTAACGATTCGGGAAGGTGGATTTCCTTGAATCTTGTACGGGCAAACGCATGATCGCCAATGGAGAAAACGCCATCTGGAACATACAGATTTCCAGTGAAATAAGTAGTGTAAAATGCATATTTACCGATATGTTGTAAATTTTCTGGAAGCGTCAAAGTGCCTGTAAATGTGGCATATTTGAAAGCCTCATCCTCAATAGAAATAACAGATTGTGGAATGACAAGTTGGCCTTGGTTCTCAACGGCTAAAAAAGCCCTTTCTCCAATGACAATAATGTCTTCCGGGATGACGGTCGTTTTCGTGCCTTGAATCAGTTTCTTGGTCTCTCGTTCAATAATGGCGTTGCTTTCAGAATAATAGACGGGGTTGTTCTCATCCACTTCCAAAGTCACGAGTTTAGAACAGGCCCAGATGAAACCAGGACCCAGATAAGTAACCGATTCAGGAATTCTGAAAGCCGTGATTTTCCAAAAACTGGAAAAGGCATACGATCCTATGGAAACTACTGAATTGGGGATATTAATCTCGCCAGTGATACTCATGCAGCCGTTGAATGCCCAGTCGCCAATGAACACCACGAGATCAGGAATCACCAAATTGCCAGTAAATTGAGAGCATCCGTCGAAAGCATAACTGCCGATGTAAGTCACCGTACTCGGAATCACCAAAGAACCTGTCATTCCGCTACATCCCCTAAAGGCTCCGTCATCAATACTAGTAACGATGTAGGTTTGCCCTTCGTAAGTCACTTCCGATGGAAAAACGATGTTGCCTGCGGGTTCCTCGAAGCCGTCCCAATAATCCAAGGTGACATAACTATAAGGAGCAGGATGCGTCAAGGTCACCTCGTGATTAATGGAGTCTGTAATGATGTAATACAGGGTTTGTCCCGTTTCACACTCGGTGCTGAAATCATAACCATCCCAAGGGTTGGATTGGCCAAAGGTTGTTGCTGCCATCACCATCAGGCAGCAAATCATCATAAATTGTTTTGTCGTTTTCATAGTCGTATGATTTTGAATTGCACCGACAAAAGTATAGCAAAAAAATGCTTGTCAAGGGGTTTTCGGGAGGCCTAAAAATTCTGTCCATGCTTTTTTTGATTGTAAAATCTTATTTCTTTGACAATCAACAATATGAATACGATATGGACAAAATTTTGTCCCTATGAAAATTAGTAAAGAAAGGAATCAGATGGCTTTAAACTGTGTTCCAAGCATCACATTTCAAGGTCTTTGGTGGCTTTATCCATATAATAAAAGCCATCTAACGGTAACATTAGACGGCTTTAAGATCACCAAATAATTACTTCAGATCAGTTCTTGTTGACGGGAGAACCGTTGCCGAAACCGTTTGTCTTCTCGGGGAGGACTTCGGTGGTTTGGTCTAGCACTCGGCCCTTGATGCGAAGCACAACTGTGGGATTGTTGACGGCGTTGGAGGTCACGGTCACCGTCTTGTTGATGATGCCGGGACGGTTGGTGCGGTAGGTCACCTTGATGACTTCCGACTCACCTGGGAGTATGGGTTCCTGAGGCCAGGAAGGGATAGTGCAGCCGCAACTTGACTTTGGTTTCAGCACCAGCAGTGGTTCTGTGCCCGTGTTGGTGAAACGGAATTCACATTCACCGTTGCCGTTGTAGGGCACATCGCCGTAGTCGTGAACGACTTTCTCAAATTCGATTTCAGGACCGCTCTGGGTCTTTGCGTCTTGCGCCTTGGCTGCTCCTGCCATAAGGAGCATAATACCAAGCAGATAAATCATTTTTTTCATTTTGTTATGTTTTTAAAATGTGAATAATAAGTGATTTGTGTTTTAAGTAAGTGTTCAGAATTATTACTATACAGTTATTCTTTTGACACGGGACACGGGACTTCGGGACACGAGACAAGCCAATGTCTCGCGTCTCGCGTCTCGCCGTCTCGCGTCAATATGTAAACTCAACATGCTCATCTAATTTGAAATGATGCTGCGAAACTACCGCCTTTGTCAAGCGGTTGGACAGTCATTCCGAACAATTCCGAGTATTAAAATAACCTAAAATCTTGAAAACAAAAGAGATAGCTCAACACCTATTCCAAACATTTTTTGGAAACAGTCCAAAGTTTTTTACCCTTTCTCCATCTTTTTCCTCCGTCTTCCGCGCAGTTTGTCCACCATATTGACGGTGGTTCCAAGGTAATCCGCTTCCTCTTGGCGCGAGAGTTTGAAATAAGAGAGGATGTAGGATTTCTTTTCGTCCTCGTCCAAATCGGGATACTTCTGCTGAAGGGTTGCTGTAAGGTCGGGATAGAGTTGGTCAATCACTTCCAGCATGGCTTCCCAATGGTCTTTGTCGTCATAAACGGAGGTCTCCAAATCCTTGAGAAGATTGGCTTTTTTGTTGCTGTTCAGATAATTGTCCAACAACAACATGATACGCTGTTCCTTCATCAAGGCCTCCGAAAGGCGGTCGGCATAATCCTGCTGGATTTGCTCATGCTCGGCGTGTTTTTGTGCCAAGTCTTTGTTCTGCTGCTTGAAGTGGAACAGCTCGGCATTGATTTCGGCCTCGCGCTTGCGTCGCCTTGCCAAGCGGATTTGCGAAACCAACAACGCAGCCAAGACCAAAGTCGCTACCAAACTGACAATGACGATGATGCGTTGCTTGATAATGATTTTACGATTCAACTCGTTCTGCATCACCTCGCTGTCGTATTTATGGCTGATAAGCGCAAGATTGTTCTCCTGTTGCTCTATTTCTTTTAGATTGTTGCCTTCTTCGTACAAACATCCATATTTGCAAGCGGTTTCATAATCGCCGAGTTCTTCGGCATAATCGGACAAGACACCGTAATAGAACCAAGTATCCGCGTTTGGCTCTGTTTGGGACACAAGTTCCTCCAAACGGCTGTAATAATAATCAGCAGAATCCAAGTTGCCGGACTCATAAAAGATGTTCCCCATGTCATGATAATAATACATCAGCAAGTTGTCGTCAGCATTTGCAATCGAAGCTTGCCAAAACTGGCTAAGGTAGTTGGCCGACTTTTCGTAATCCCCCGCATTGAAATACATGACATGAAAGGCCGACAAGCAGTCGCGCTTTGCTTCCAAAGACCCGCTTTGCTCGGCATACTCTAGGGCCTGATCCAAATAATATGCTGAGCTATCAAATTGTCCATGGTACTGATAGAAATCGCCCAACTCCCTCAATGCCTCGGCTCGGTCGGCATAGTCTTCGCCAAAGCCCTCGGCAGCAGCCTTCAACAACGAAACAACTTCTTCTTTGTCAGCATAGTAGCCCAAGCATTGCGCAATATGATACCGTGCATGAGCCACCATCAGAGTTTGATTTGCCATAATGCCGTAATGCTCCGCTTCTTTAAACAAGCGCATAGCCTCCACTTTATTGCCTGAATCCAACTGAATACGAGCGTTTTCCAAGGCATCTTGGGCAACTTGCTTCACATCACGGGATGTAGGATGGCAAGCAGCCAACATGGTAACAAGGAAAGACAAAACCAGATGCTGCAGTTTCATGGGGACAAAAATAAACAAGATCTCGTTTCAGCATCACAAAACTACCACTTTCGACAAGCGGTTGAAAGGGCAGTCCAAACTTTTTCAAGGTTTTTGAAATGTAATAATTTGTGAATGAATTAGTTGAAAGTTTATTCGTTCCAAACTTTTTTCGGGGAAGTCCAAGGATTTAGGAGGTTTTTGACCTTAATTTCTCCAAAAACTCCGCGAAAGTAGCGTAATCAATGAGAAAAGCTCCACCCTGCCGAGGATCATCAGAAGCATAAGGATCCACTTGGCGCCCAATGGGAAGGCGACATAGGAACCGCCAGGCCCTACGAGTCCAACACCCGTGCCTACATTGCTCAAGGTGGCCACCGAAGCACCAATGGCAGTGTTGAAGTCGGTACCCGTGAAGAGCAAGACGATGGCTCCGGCAAGGAAGACGAGGAAATAGATGAAGATGAACGAGACATTTTTGTAGACGCCACTGGTCGAAATGGACTTCCCGTTGACTTTCACGGGCAACACGGCGTTGGGGTGGATGATGCGCTTCAACTCAAGCATCGAGTTTTTGGTGAAGATGAGATGGCGGAAGATCTTCACGCCACCCGAGGTGGAACCTGAACAGCCACCAATAAACATGAGCAAGAAGAGCATAACCCAAAGGAAAGAAGGCCAGGCTGTGTAGTCGCCGATGAAGAACCCCGTGGTGGTGAAAGCCGAGATGACACCGAAGAACGATTGGCGGAAGGCAGTGCCGAAACTCAGATGGCGGGCGAATACCAACACGATTCCGATGCCGAGGCTGATGAATAGGATGTAAAGCAGGAAGGTCTTGAATTCTTGGTTTTTGAAGATGGCAAACGACCGCCAACTCAACGAGAGCAGGAGCAACGAGAAGTTGCAGCCCGACAGCACCATAAAGATGGTGACCACAACCTGCGAGTAGTTAGAGAAAGCGCCGAGGCTTTCCGTCCGGGTGGAGAATCCTCCCGAGCTGATGGTAGTCATCGAGTGGCAGATGGCATCGTAGAAGTCCATGTCACCCCAATAGAGAAGGAGTGTCTCCAATAGGGTGAAAAAGAGATACATACCCCAGATGCGCCTGACGGTATGCATGATGCGCGGATGCAGTTTGTCGTAGTTGATGCCATTGATTTCCGCCACGAAGAGTTGCATGCCACTCATGCCGAGATAGGGAAGGATGGCGATGGTGAACACGATGATGGCCAAGCCGCCCAACCATTGCGTCATGCTGCGCCAGAGGAGGATGTCTTTCGGAACATCCTCGATACGCGTGAAGATGGTGGCTCCCGTGGTGGTGAAGCCCGACAAGGCTTCAAAAAAGCCATCGGTAAAGTTGGGTACGCTCTTGCTGAGCAGGTAGGGCATGGCGCCGAAAAGCGAGAGCACAAGCCATGAGATGCAGACGACATAGACGCCGTCGCGCGAACTTGTTTTTTCGTCTTTGTGCTTGCGTGTGGCGATGAGTAGGATGAAGCCAGTGAGCAGGGTGATGAGGGCCGAGAAAGGCATGCTGAAGGCGTAAAGCCCGTGGTGGAGATAGGTCACGGGGAGCACCGTCAGCATCATGAGACCTTCGATGAGTATCAGCTGGCCTTCGATGCGGAGGACTAAAGGATGGTTTATTTTAGTTTTCCACTTCATGGGTTGTTTTTTGTCACAAAACCTACAAAACCTGCAAAGGCTTTCGGGCATCCTTTAGGATGCGTTGGAAAGGAGCCGGTTGGCGACTTTCTATGCTCAACAAACGGTTTTGATAGTTTTGTCTGTTTTGTGATGCCATAGCATTAATGGAATAAGCGTTCAACAGCGGGGATGCCAGCAGGCAAGGCCAGCACCACAACCTGGTCGTCGGTCTCGATCTGGAAATCGTCGGTGGGGATGTAACTCTCGCCGTCGCGGGTGATGCCGCAGATGATGGCATCAGTAGGCATGGCCAGTTGGCCGATAGGCTTGCGTGTGACCGCAGAGCCGGCCCTTACTTGGAACTCCACAATGTCGGCATCGATGCCACTTAAGCTTTTCAGTGACGCCACTTTGGCGCCTAAAGTGTATTTCACCATGTAACTGGCCGCGATGAGTTTCTTGTTGATGATGGAGTCGATGCCAATGTTCTGTGAGATGTCGATGTAGTCGATGTTCTCGACGAGGGCGATGGTCTTCTTCACGCCGAATGACTTGGCTTGCAGGCAAGTCAAGATGTTGGTCTCGGTGTTGTCAGTGACGGCGATGAAGGCGTCCATGTCCTTGATGCCCTCGTCTTCGAGCAAGTCGAGGTTACGGGCGTCGGCGTTGACGACCAAAGCCTCCGAGAGGTAGTTGGTCAGGTCCATGCAACGCTCTTTGTCGATTTCCAAAATCTTGATATTCAACTCTTTCTCAAGGCGTTTGGCGGTGATGCGTCCCACGCGCCCGCCGCCGACAATCATCACATTGTGTACATTGATTTGTTTCTTGCCGCTCAATTTGATGATGTCTTTGATGGCATGCGGCTTGGTGACCACATACACCATGTCGGACACTTGGAAGATCTCGTCACCTTGCGGCACGAAGGTGTTCTGACGACGATGGATGGCTGCCACGCGGAACTCAATGTGTTCATATTGGTCGATGACCTCGTCGACGGTCTTGCCGAGGATCTCCGCTTCAGGTTCCAGCTTCACCATGAAGAGTTGCAGATTGCCGCCTGCGAAGTCATAGGTCTCCGACGAGGCGTTTTTCTTCAATAGCGAGATGATCTCTTGTGCGGCAATGTCTTCGGGCGAGAGCAGTCCGTCGATGCCGAGGTCTTGGTACATGCGCCATACCTCGGGACTCAAGTTCTCCATCGTGTTGACGCGTGCGATGACTTTCTTGGCGCCCAGTTTTTTGGCGATGATGCCCGTCAGCAGGTTGATGTGCTCGTCGTGGAGCACGGCCATCATAAGGTCGGCTTTTTTCACATTGGCGCGTTGCAGCACGGCGGTTGAGGTGGAGTCGCCCGTGACTGTCATCAGGTCGCTGTGCGATTCCATCATCTTCAGCAGTTCCTCGTGTGGGTCCACGATGGTGATGTTATGGTTGCTGCGCACCAAGGCCTCCGCCAAGTGCATGCCTACTTCTCCGTCTCCAGCTATTACGATGTTCATGGTTTACAATATTTCAAAACTGCAAATGTATAGTTTTTTTCGTAATCCCTACCAAATATCCGACCAAGTGACCGAAATCACATGGTTGGTGGATTTCTCGCCTTCCTTGAAGACATTGGCCATGCCAAAGGTGTAGCGCACTTCGATGAACCAATAACTCAAGGCAGCCGTAATGCCATAGTCGATGCGGTTGAAACTGCCCGACTCCCATGGAGTGATGTATTGCTGCCTTTTCTTCTTGATCTTTAGATCCGTCACGTCATTGCCACCGATGCAAAAGCCCACTTGTGGTCCGATGCGCAGCCTCGGAATCATCGATTCGTCCTCGTCGTCCTCGTTCCATTTGCGGAAATAGATATTGAGCAGCAAGGGCACATTGATGTAATGCGACTTCTCCAAATAGCGAATCGTGTTGTTGTTGGCATCCAAGCCTTTCTTTGAACTCGTACCCTGTCGCGAATAGAGCACATCGATTTCAGCGCCAACGATAGAACGTTTAGGGAAGAGGGCGATGCGCACACCACCTGTGAAGTCGGGACGGAACCGCGTGCTGTCGTTCCCGCTGATGCTCATGGTGCTGAAGGTCGGGCCCAACATCAAGCCGCCACCAAGGCGCTGGGCCATCAACGAGCCTGTACCGATGAGCCAAAGGAGAAGCAATATGAGCAGTTTTTTCTCTTTCATAGATTGCAAAAGTACTTCTTTTTCTAAATAGATTGCAGGAAAAAACTATTTTTGCGACAAATTTCAAATTCTATCGTTATGATTAAAAGAACATTATTTGTACTTCTTTTCACTGTGTTTTTTGCCGCAGTGCAGGTAAACGCACAGGACTTGAAACAATACAAAAAGATTGTCAAGGAGTTAAGTTCTTCAAAGTACCAAGGTCGCGGTTACGCCAAAGACGGTGCCAACAAGGCTGGGAATTATCTTGCCAAAGAGTTTGCCAAGATGGGTGTTGACAGGGTCCTCTGTCAGCCTTTTACGTTGGATATCAACACGTTCCCAGGAGAAATGGAGATGTGGGTGGACGGGAAGAAACAGATCCCTGGCGTTGACTTCACCGTGCGCGAGTTCAACCCAAGCATCAAGGGTGAGTTTGGGCTTTATTACATCGACACGGCCACTTATGACGCTGAAAAGATCTTCAATGACTTGGCGAAACCCGAGAACCAAAATGTTTTTGTGGTCTGCGACTTTATGTTCAGTTACAAGCATGGGGATGACTTCAAGCGCATGCAAAGCAAGGAGTTCGGTCCTGTGGCAGGCATACTCTTCACTTGGGAGGAGCCTTTGAAGTTTTACAAGGCTTACGGAGAGAAGGTCTTCCCCAAGCCCGTCATCTGGGTGCCTTATCGTTTCCCCAAGGACGCAAAGACCATCAAGCTGAACATGGAAAACAAGTTCTTGAAGGACTACGAATGCTTCAACGTCATCGCCAAGGTAGAAGGTCGTCGGCATGACAGCTGCTATGTGTTCACGGCGCATTACGACCATTTGGGCAACCTCGGTAAGAAGGTGTTTTATGCAGGTGCCAACGACAACGCCTCGGGCACGGCCACTATCGTCACTTTAGCGAAATACTATGCTCAAAACCGTCCTGAATACGACATGTATTTCATCGCTTTCTCGGGCGAGGACGCCAACCTGCGCGGATCGGAGTATTATGCCTGGCATCCCATTGTCCCGTTGGAGCAGATTAAATACCTCTTCAACATTGACATGATTGGCGACAACAACCCCGTGCAGTACTGCGAGGCCAGCGAAGAGGGTTTGCGTGGTTTTGCCTTGTTTGAGGAAATCAACAACGAAAAGCACTATTTCAAGGCATTGAATCGTGGCAAGTTGGCCGCCAACAGCGACCATTACCCCTTCGCCGCACGTCAAGTGCCTTGCATCTTCTTCGAGAATGAAGGAGGCGATGCGTTCAAGTACTACCACACCATCTATGACACATACAAGAACGCTATCTTTGATAGCTACGAACCGGTTTTTAAGATTGTAACGGACTTTATTGAGAGATATTGAAATGACAGAATTCGACACTTTGAAAGGACTTCGCCACAGCGAACAGCTTGTGGTTGAACACAAGGACACCGCCGCCGTGTATGGCTCGGGCGCGTTGGAGGTGTTTGCCACGCCCGCCATGATTGCCCTTATGGAAAAAACCTGCCTGATGAGCGTTTGCGACAAGATTGGAGAAGACAACACGACAGTGGGCATTGCCGTGAACATCAAGCATTTGAAAGCCAGTCCTGTGGGCAGCACCATCCGCTGTGAGGCCGAACTCGTTGAAGTGGACCGCCGCCGCCTGGTGTTCGAAGTGAAGTGTTTTGAAGACACAACGCTTGTTGGCGAAGGCATCCACGAACGCTTTATCGTGGAGAGCGAGAAGTTCATGTCCAAGTTCAAATAAGCCCTACAATGAATCCCGTTGCCATCCGGTTGCTCAACCAGCAGCTCATCTGCCCCCAGTTCGACAAGCCCGAAGCGGTGGTCAGCCACATGGGTGCGATGCAGGCTCAGGAGTACCGCCTGATGCGCTGGGCGGTGGCGATGCGGACCCAAAAGCCCTCTGCCAAAGCCTTCAAAAAGGCCTTCGACAGCGGACAGATCATCCGTCTGCACCTGATGCGCGGCACTTGGCAACTCGTGTCGGCCGAGGACTACTGGCCCTTGCTCGAGCTTTGTTCGGCAAAGGCCTTGGCGGTCATCAAGGGATGGATGCACAGTAATAAGATTAGCATTCCCGATGAGGAGGTAAAACGCATTAGGGAAATCCTTGTCCAGACGGCTGCCGAAAAGGGCAGCGTTACCAAGGAAGACTGTGTTGAGGCCTTGGCGGAGAAAGACATCCACATGGACGACCATCGCCTTTCGTACCACATCCGCTATGCTGAACTGTCGGGGACGCTTTGCAGCGGCGACTTGTTGCCAATGAAGGCGACCTACGCCCTCGCTTCAGAAAAGGTAAAGAACCATGTCAAGATGGACCGCGATGAGGCTTTGGCGATGCTTGCGCGGAAATATTTTCAAAGCCGCCAACCAGCCACGTTGGAGGATTTCGTGTGGTGGTCGGGGCTGAATATCAACGAATGCAGGCGGGGAATTGAGATATTAGGTAATTCCCTGCATGTAGAGACGCAAAATTTTGCGTCTCTACCACGCAGGGAATATTATTTTACAGACGATTGCCGCACCCGAGGTTTCCGCAAAGGCAAATATCTCCTGATTCCGCCTTATGATGAATACCTCATCGGCTACAAGAGCCGCGACATCGTCCTCTCACCTGACTATAGCCACAAGGCCCACAACAACAGCGGCATCTTCCAGCCTATCATCGCCCACGATGGCATCATCTGCGGCAACTGGACGCCTTTCAAGGATGACCTACAGGCAACGTTCTTCATGGGTGAGCATGAGGCTGACCTCCAAGAAGAATGGAAACGATACATGCACTGCTTGTAGTGGTGCTTGTGATTGCATGTTTTTTCTCATATTTCGGAGGTTTCGGTACGGGGAAATGCGCCGACACTGAAGAGTTTGCGAAATATGCCGGAACGATTTCGGACATTTCCGTTCCCGCACAGGCACGCGTCATTGGGCTAGGGGAAGCCACACACGGCAACATCGAGTTTCAACAACTCAAATTGGAGGTTTTCAAGATAATGGTCGAAAAATACGGTGTGCGTGCCTTTGCCCTTGAAGGCGACTACGGCGGTTGCGAGGTAGTGAACCGGTATATTGATGGGGGAAGTGGAACGGCACAGAAAGCGGCGGCGGCCATCGGTTTCCCCATCTATCAGACTGAGCAAATGGAACAACTGATTTCGTGGATGCGCGAGTACAACACATCATGCCGATGGCTTACCGCGTTTGGTCTTCGCCTACGGAGCTTTACGACGGGATGATATTCGTTTCAAAAGCTCAACCGATAGAGGTACGCAAATCATATGAAGAGTAAATCATAAAACCCATAGTTTTGTGTTGGATTGAATCCCCGTGTGACCAATAAAAAGGCAGCATCCGTCATCGTGATAGGCGCTGCCTTTTTTATTTAGAGAGTGTTTTCCTGATTAATTGAACTTGGCAGAGTTCAGGATGTGGTCGCGAACCTCGCCGCCGAGTTTGGGAGCCCATTTTTCAGTATAGGCCACCATGATATTAATCTGCTGGTTGTCCTTGAAGATGACACGGTGGAACTCGCTAATTTCACCAGCGACGGAATAAGTGTACTCCTTTTTCTCCAGGTCAAGCTTCTTTTCGGCCTCTGCAGGGATTTCTTCATCGAATTCCCTCTGGATTCTTTCGTCGTCATAAGGTCCAAATATGGATTCATACACACCAGCTTGTACCGTGGCGTCGATGGCAAAATCGTCACTATTTTCAGGCACAAGTGTCCAGACACCACCATTGTCATTGGAGGGGTCGTCGGTGCGGCGCATGCCTTTCAGGATGTCGAAAGTAAATCCGTACTTCTCAACGGTGATTTGCTCATAAGCCACTTTGGCCGGGGCTTCTTCACTTTTAGCGGCGGGAGTAGGAGTGGTAGTGTTGTTTGAGCCTTGGTTGCCACAGGAAGCAAAAGCCAAGGCAATTGTTGCGACTGCGATCATAGTAAGTTTTTTCATTGTGATAATAGCTATTGTTATAAGTTAATAATGGTATTATGTCGGTTTTTGTATTTGAAAAAGCAGGCAAAAATACAAATATATTACATAGGCAAACAAGTTTGGCAAAAATGGCCTATTTTTGCATTGTACAATACAGATTGAAATAACATAAGAATATGGAAAGCGAAATGAAGTTTTGTCAGAGCTGCGGAATGCCGCTCACCCAAGAGATTCTCGGCACCAATGCCGACGGAAGCAAGAACGAAGACTATTGCATGTATTGCTACAAGGACGGCAAGTTCACGCAGGACTGTACCATGGAAGAGATGATCGAGTTCTGCTCACAGTTTGTCGATGAAGTCAACAAGAACATGCCCAAGCCCATGACCAAGGACGAGTACAAAGGTATGATGCGGCAGTTTTTCCCGATGCTGAAGCGTTGGAAACAATGATTTCATGGCACAGCGGACTGCAATAATCATCGGAGCAGGCATCTCGGGACTTACCACGGCTGTCTATCTGCAGCGTTCAGGCATCCAGACGCTTGTCTTGGAGAAAGCCGCTGGCCCTGGAGGAGTCTCCACCAGCTGGAAGCGCAAAGGCTACACTTTCGAGGGTGGCATCCATTGGCTTATCGGAGCCAAGAAGGAGATTCCTTTGCATCAGATTTGGTTGGAAACTGGCGCGTTGCAGGATAACAACCCTGTCTTTTTCAAAGATCCTATTTATACCTTGGTGGACGAAAAAGGTAGCATGCCGCTGTTTCGCGACTTGCATGGGCTGGAAGTTACTGGCATTAGGGATAAGCTTGCCTTGTGGCGTCTTCGTTTCCACTTGGTCTGTTTCAAGAATTTCCATCAGCCTATCGGAGATTTAAGGGGCCTTAAAGTCCGAAACCCCAAGCCGTTTTCCATTTGGGAATATGTCAAGATGCTGCCTGCCGTCCTCGTCACGCCATTTTTGATGGCCCAGTCGGCTCGTGCCTATGCCAAATGGTTCAAGAATCCACGGATAAGGGCACTTTTGGCCGCCGTCGTGGAACCTGACATCAATGCGTTGTCGTTCATCTACACCCTCGGCACCTTCAATGTGGGCGACAGTGGCTACCCAAAAGGCGGCTCCCTGCGCATGGCGCAAAATATGGCCGACACATTCAAAAGTTGTGGTGGAGTAATCCGATACCAGACCCCTGCGGAGAAGGTTTTCCTTGAAGGGAAACAGTGGTCGGTTCGTACCAAGGACGAGGTGCTTAAGGCTGATGTCGTAGTCGTTTCGGCGGATGCCCGAAGTGCCATCGACACACTTTTCAAGGAGCCTTTGCAGGTTGGCTGGGCCAAAAAGATGCGGACGGGGCTTCGAACGACCCAATGCATGTTTCTCGGTGTCGGAGTCAATACCGATTTGTCTTCGTGGCCCCGTTCCATGCAGATTGTGCTGCCTCATCCTCTGCAAGTTGCAGGGCACACTTACAAAACGATTGTCGTAAACAACTATGTCACAGAGGAAGGCTATGCTCCCGAAGGTTGCAGTGTCATCACTTGTCTGCTTCACGGCCCCACCTACGGTTATTGGAAAGCAGCCAAGGAAGACGGCAGCTATGCAGACAAGAAAAAAGAGGTGATTCCCGAAATCAAGGATGCCGTGGCTGTGACCGACATGGCCACGCCGCTCACCTACGAGCGTTATTGCAGCACATTCGAGGGAAGCTACATGACGGACTGGCCGCCCTTCCGACGCTTGTACCATGCGCCTGTCCGTTATCGTGAAGGCCTTTACTTCACGGGGCAGCGGACGGCCTATTCCGGCGGACTTCCCCTGGCAGCCCAAAGCGGTCGCAGCACAGCACAAACGGTTTGCAAGGACCTTGGCGTGGAGTTTGTTGGGGCATAATTCAGGATGGGAAAGATGAAACGTCTGAAAATATTTCAATCCTGACGTCACCTTTTGCCATCCAGACTTGTTATAAGGGCGAACTGGTTCAAGAAAACAGAAGTCTAACACTTAAAACGATAAGAAAAATGAATAACACTTATTTAATTCTGGATGAACTCATCAGTATGTTACCCATCATTTTATGCGGATGCGTACTCCCCATTATCTTCATTTGGATGGAAACACGTCGTAAAATGAACGAGACCAATGCTCGCACGCAAATCGTCACGGCGGCCTTGGAGAAAAATCCCGACATGGATGTCGAGGAACTGCTCAAAAAGATTTCGCCGAAGAAAAAGCTCTTGAAGGAGAAGCTGCTTTCGAAACTGCTTTGGGGCTGCATCACCACCATATCGGGCATCGGCTTGATTGGATTTGGCATCTTCCTTATTAATACAATAAGCAAAGATACGCAGAAGATTCACATGGCAGACGATGTTCAGACCGCCATTGCTTTCGGCGTGATTCTTCTGGCCATAGGTGCCGCATTCATCATCAACTATGGCGTAGGTAGAAAGATGCTCGCCAAGGAGATTGAAGCCGAAGAAAGCAAAATGAACATACAGAAATAATCCGTGACACGCGAAGGATTCATAGCACTTGTGGAGCGCGAGCAAGATGCACTTCGGGGCTTCTTGCTCTACCTTTGCTGCGGCAACAAGGACGAAGCCGACGACATCGCGCAAGACGCTTTGGTCAAGGCTTACCTCTCTTCGGCAGGCTATCAGGAGAAGGGACGGTTTCGCTCGTGGCTGTTCAAGATTGCCCACAACACCTTCCTCAACCACAAGGCCAGTTGCCGCACCACGGAAAGCCTTGATGAGGCACGGGCACTCGTCAGCAAAACTTCCGCCGATGCTTCCTTTGCGCACCAAGACCTCTATCTTGCCCTGCGCACCCTGCCGCCCAAGGAACGCTCAGCCATCACGCTATTCTACTTCAACGGTTACAATATCAAGGAAATAGCGGCCGTCACCGATACCTCGGAAGATGCCGTAAAGAAACAACTCTCGCGCGGACGCGACAAACTAAAGGAGAAACTGAAGCCATGAACAAAGACAAAGAACTTGAGGAACTCTTCCTCGCCCAGCAACCGCATTTCGATGACAACGAGGCCTTTATGGCATCGCTCAACAAGCGTTTGGATGCCGTGGAGTATGTCAAACAGCACCAAGAGGCCACGATTCGCCGTTATAAATGGGCTATGGTGGCAGCCTTTGTCGTGGGCATCATCAGTGGTGCCATCACTATCGCTTTCGTGCTTTCCATGCCCGCCGAGGTCCCGCTTTTCACATTTAATGCACAGTCGGCCACCCTGTTATGGCTTAGTGAGCACTCCAGAATCATCGTTACGACCGTACTTTCATTGTTTATGGGATTCGCTGTCTTCAGCATCTTCGGCAATGTGATGGACATCGTGAACATGCGGAAACCTTTCATTAAGACTTCTAAAATTGCTCCGTAGGAGCTTTCTTTTAATAACAAAACACAATTGTTCAACATGTACTCCGTAGGAGTTTTCTTTTGCTTGATTTTTAGAAGTCCCCTAATAGAATTTGTTTACTTTTGTGGCAGCATTAAAAACTAAGGATGGAGGAAGAAACGTGAAGCCAATGATCGGTGTTACACCACTTTGGGATGCGGCACGCCAAAGTGTTTGGATGTTGCCGGATTATCTGGATGGCATCAAGGCTGCGGGTGGTCTCCCTGTCGTCTTGCCCCTTGAAATGTCGGAGTCGGACGCGAATCAGGTTGTGGAGACCTGCGACGGATTCCTGTTTACCGGCGGGCAGGATGTCTCGCCCGTACTTTATGGGATGAAGGATGCCACAGGAACCATCGTTGCCAGTCCAGAACGCGACAAGATGGAAACGCTCTTGCTGTCGAAAGCCCTGCAAGCGGACAAGGCTGTTCTCGGCATCTGTCGGGGGCTTCAGTTCATCAACGTATTTTTGGGCGGTACGTTATGGCAGGACCTGCCCTCGCAACATCCTTCTGAGATTGTCCACCGACAAGGCAAGCCTTACGACGTTCCTACGCATCAGGTCACGCTGAACGGCGACCTTCAGGCATTGTTGCGCAAAAACATATTGGAAGTGAATACGTTGCACCATCAAGCCATCAAAGACCTTGGCAGCGGTTTGATGCCGATGGCGGTTGCGCCCGATGGCATCATCGAAGCGGCACAAATGTCGGGCAAACGTTTTGTCTGGGCTGTCCAATGGCATCCCGAATATCTTTTCAGGACGGATTTGGATAGCTTAGCGATTTTCTCATGCTTTGTAGAGCATTGTAAGTAGGGGACAGGAGACTATTAGACGCTAAGGTCAGAGTCTCAATCATTATCCTCCAACCACTTCTCCAGTATCTTGCAGTATTTGTCGGTTTGCTCGACGAAGCAGGTGTGGCGTGCACCTTTGAAGACTTCCCAGCGGCTGTTGGGGATGTTCTCGTAGAGCGAGGCAGCCACCACGGGAGTGCAGATGTCGCGGGTGCCGCTGCATATCAGGCAGGGTTGCGTAATTTCGTGCAGACGGTCGGTGTATTCGAAATCGGCCAGATCGCCCAAGGGTTGGTATTCATTGGGCCCCCATCCGTAGAGGTAGGCTTCGTTGCCGGCGCGTTTCGGGCGACGGATACACTCGGGTGAGTTTTCATCCACACTGATGACATAACGCTCATAGTAATGCTCGTTGGCGCGGAGATAGTCGGGGTCGTCCCATTTTCCGGTGGCTTCGGCATGGCGGATGGCTTCTTGGTCTTCTGCCGACATGTATTTGATGAGGCGGTGCTGCTCGCTGGCCCACAGCGAGCTGGAGGCATGGCCCGAAGAGAGGATGACCGACTTGATGCCCTTGGGCTGGCAGTCGATGATGTAGGCAATGGCCTGCATGGCGCCCCACGACTGGCCAAGGAGGTGGAGTTGGTCGAGGTGCAGGTGTTCGCGCAAGGCGATGAGCTCGTTGATCCAGGTCTCTTGGGTCCACAGTTCGGGATGGCCGTCGAGGTAGGAGTTGCCGCAGCCGATTTGGTCGTAGGAGATGACCTGACGGCCCGTGTCGGCAATGCGGTCTAAGACTTCGAAATAGTTGTGCGTGCTGCCTGGTCCGCCGTGCAGACAAAGCAGTGCAGGCTTGCTTGAAGGTTCACCGACAATGCGGTAGTAAGTCTGGTAGCCGAGATAAGGCATATAGCCTTCTTGAATGGGATGTTGGTTCATGAATTGGTGTATATTAATGGTTTTACTTCACAACAAATTTCGCTGTTTCACAGGTGCCTTCTCCCTTCACCTGCAAGAAATAAATCCCCTTTTCCAGTCCGGCAACGGAGATGGTTCCGCTGGAGGAACCTGCAGCCACTTCTTGTCCCATCAAATTGAAAATGGAATACTCCACAGTTTCGCAAGGAAGGTTTTTAATAAAGAGGATATCGGAAACGGGGTTGGGATAAACTTCTAACGGCTGTTGGGCGATAGACTCGTGAACAGTCAAAGGCCCCATGGAGGGGATGATATTCAAGATAATGCCTTCCACCTTGGTCATACCGTAATAGAAATTGGGGTCGGGGATGTCGTACCAGTTGTCCAAAGTGCCACCGTAGCCGAAATTGATATGGAACTTGCCATCCGACTCACGATAGCCATCGACCACGACATTGTGCCCGACCGTCCCCGCGGGATTCTCGACAGCAAGATGGGCGGGATAACCAGCTTGCAGATTGGAAATCAAGGTGGCGTACATTAAAGAATCGGGCTCACGAAACAGCACGCAGTCTGTAAAGCCAAAGCGTTGGTAGGCCTCAAAGGCTTGGTCTACATAAAAGGTGCCGGAACTTTCCGAAGTATAGACCTGCGTACAAGCCGTGCCGCAAGCAAAGACCACAGCGGCGCACAGCAGGTCAGATAGTTCCTCTCCGCGCTGGAAAGCGGCATCGACGGAATCCAACATTTCGTTCAATTGCGGGAAGGATGGGAATTTCAAGGACATCCAATCGTCATCAATAACATAATTACGGCCAGCGTAGTAATGGTTATAGTCGTCATCGTCGGTAAAGCGGGTGCCTTCTGTTGTTTGCAAATAGTTGATAATCTGTCCCATGGCAACGGCAGGACATCCTGCAACGCTATAGGCATTGCCATTCACTGGGTCTCTGGGGCAAAGCTGGTTGTAGGGAAAATCCTGAGTCCAGTGCGAATGAAGCAAGCCATCCGCACGAAGCGTCGGTGTGGCCGCATCTGGTTTTTCAACGGTTTTCAGGAGAGGAGTCTGCGCCCAGCCATTCAAAGCGCAAAGAACAATTACTAGGAAGGATAGTACTTTTGACATATTATGTAGTTTTTTCGATTTCTATTGGCTTATTAGCTGTAAGCAATCAGCCGTCAGCTATCAGCTTGGTAGCATTTTAGCTGACTGCTGATGGCTGAAGGCTGACAGCCAAACAGCTATTATCTCGTATCTACAAACTTATTTCGCTCAAATATGGTTTACACCGCAAAACTACAACATTTTCATTATCAATGGTAAAATGATTTTATAATGTCCATGTAATTGTCCACATTTGGTTTTCTTGTCGGAACGGATAATGCGCTAATTTTGTAACCGAATTGATATGGACAAAATGGCATACCTACAATGAAGCAAGAAATCAATCCACAGGAGACGAATCGGGCACAAGCATTTGAGCTATGGATGAAGTCGCCTATGCCGATGGTGACGCTCACCAAGACCTTCGATGTGACGCGGCTTTATAAGGTGAGCCGACGAAAAGGGTTGAAATTCAATGCGATTTTGTGCTGGTGCATCGGCAAGGCAGCAAGCCAGATGGAAGAATTCTACTTGCTTCCCGAGCATGGGAAATTGTTCAAGTACGACCGTTTAGCCATCAATGTCATCGTAAACAATAAGATGGGTGGTATCAATTCGTGTGACATTCCTTATACTGATGATTTTGAGCAGTTTAGTACCGAATACTTGACTTTGACTCAATCGGTGAGTTTATCTTGTAATAGCACTTTCGAGGCTGATTCTATGGTCATCGGGACTTCGGCAATGACTACTACCGAATTGGATGGCATCATCAACCAATATACAGACCAGTTTTGCAATCCTATGGTAATGTGGGGCAAGTATCGCAAAGGTTGGTTCAAGGTCACCTTACCCATATCCTTCCAGTTCCATCATGTTCAGATGGACGGTGGACACGCTGCACAGTTTTTGGATGAACTGCAAACAGTGATTAATTCAATCAAATGACATAAAATCATGTGTACAAGCATAGTGGTGAACAAGAAAAAGACTATTGTCGGGTGGAATCTTGACATCACGGATTTTGAGTATCGAATCCGCCCCACTGACGATGGCGTTTTCATTGAGATTAATGATGCCACCGAAGGCTGGATTCCGCTGTTCGGAGCCAACCGCAGGGGCGATTTCGTTGGGATGCCAACCTGCTGGCCGCATAACGAGCGCAGCAATCCGGCTGGCGGCGACACCAATGTTATCATGCTGAATATCGACCTGTTGATGATGAAAAAGACCTTGCAGCAGGTTTGTGATTTTGTGCAAGATAACAGGGTTTGCAGCGTTCCTGAACTCACATTCATGTCTTCGTTGTCGGACAGCAACGGCAATGTGCTGCACATTGTCCCAGGACTTGGGTTCAAGTATTACGAAAAGCCCGATTACAAGATCATGACCAATTTTCCGCCCTTTGTGCCGAACCCGCTACAGCACCCGTGGATGGGACTCGACCGCTATCGGAAGGCGGAAAGTCTGCTCGGTATCGCAACCGACGATTTTGATGTGGACGACTGCTTCCAAGTGCTCAATGAAGTATCACAAACCGTCTGTCCCACAGTGATTTCAATGGTTTTCGATGTTACCGATAAAGCCGTCTATTGGTGTCACAATCGCGATTATGGTCAAATTGAGACTAAAAGATTCTAACTGGATGAGCCGTCTGCCGAATATCCTGTCGTTGTTCCGGATTGTTGGGGGTATAACTCTGCTGCTATGTGATGTTGAAGGAACAACTTTTCAGAAAAAAACTGAAAAAAACTCTTGACTCGTCCCTTGGGGCATGATTTAACTTTGCAGCCGCTTAAGCATTAATATCGTACGATGAGTAACAAAACAAAGTTAAAAATCGGAGAGTTCTCTAAGATGATGCAAGTGACTGTGAAGACCTTGCGCCATTACGAGCAGAAGGGACTACTCCTGCCTGACGAGGTGGACGAGTGGACGGGCTACCGCTACTACAGCATCGAACAAATGCAGACGCTGCAAGCCATCCGCGACCTGCAACGGCTCGGGTTCTCGCTGGATGAAATCAAAGAACTGTACGAAGACGGTTCGCACACGCCCGACATCCGGCAGATGGACGAGAAGATAAAGGAAACGGAAAAGCAGCTAAAGCAACTGATTGCCCGCCGTGACCAACTGCTCAATTGGAGGGACTCTCGCAAACAAATCACTAAAATGGAAATATTCAGCATCCAATCACTGCCCGAAATCATCGTGGCAAGCCATCGTGAAGTCATCCCTAACTATGCCGCCCTTGGCCCACTGTGCGTCAACGTCATCGGCCCCGAGATGCAAAGGCTCGGTTGCAAGTGTCCACCGCCCGGCTACTGTTTCACCATGGAGCACAACAAGGAGTACACGCTGACAGACATCGACATTGAGTATTGCGAACAAGTTGAAGAGATGGGCCAAGATAGCGACATCATCCAGTTCAAGCGTCTGCCAGCCGTGCCCAAGGCACTCTGCATGAAGCATGTCGGTCCATACGAACGTTTCTACGAATCGTACACAGAGGCCTTCCGCTATATTGAGGAGCAGGGCTATAAGGCGGTTGGGCAACATCGTACATGCTACATCGATGGAGTATGGAACCAAGAAGACCCTGAGAAATGGCTGTCGGTGATTCAGATACCAATAGAGTAATCCTTAGAACGATGAAAGCCGAGGCCAGTTAGTGGTCTCGGCTTTTGGTTTCATCTTTCCATTTGCAATTCTGGCTTGTTCCTAAATGTCTACATCATTGTCCACATAAGGTTTTCGTTTCGGAACGGATAATGTGCTAATTTTGCGGTCGATTTGATGTGGAAGAGTTATGAACATAAGATTAGAACAACCGCAAGATTGGCGTGAGGTGGAAAACCTGACGCGCGAAGCGTTTTGGAACGTCTATCGTCCTGGATGCACTGAGCATTATGTGCTCAACCAGTTTAGACACAATCCCGACTTCATCCCAGAGTTGGATTTCGTGATGGAAGAAGATAATCACATCATCGGCCATGTGATGTTCTCGAAAGCCGAAATCATCCTTAACGATGGCAGCCACTTCCCTTCATGGACTTTTGGACCCATCAGCATTCACCCAGATTACAAACGCAATGGCTACGGGTTGCGACTCCTAAACTATGCGTTGGAGAAAGCACGTGAGATGGGTATCGGCCTGCTCCAAATGGAGGGCAACATCGACTTCTACAAGCATGCAGGCTTCGACCTCGCCAGCAAGCTTCACATCCATTACCATGATATGCCGCAGGACGAAGAAGTGCCTTTCTTCCTCGCCCAAGAACTAATCCCCGACTATTGGGGCAATCGCGAGGGTACTTATTGCCCTCCCCAAGGATATTTCGTTGCTGATAAAAACCCAGAGGCTTTCGAGGCTTACGAAGCCGCTTTCCAAAAGAAAGTAAAAACTTTGCAGCCAGGCCAATTACCTCAATTCTGTCAGAGTTGCGGTAAGCCGCTCTCCAAGAACGAGGATTGCGGCACGAATACCGACGGCGGCACTAATTTCAACTACTGCAAGGATTGTTATGCTGATGGCAAGATCTTGAAAGTATAAAACCACATCGTTATGGAATTATCAAATTGGTTTAAGGGCTTCGAGAAAGGCATTGCACAGCTTTCACCAGAACAACGGTCAGTTTTCTTCGCGGAATGCGGAAAGAACTGTGTGAAAGGCAGTACGCTTTCGGTTTACCAAAAACTCTATGAGGACGCTAAAGGTGACATGGATGTTTTCTTTGAGATGACCAATGATTTGCCTGGAGTGAAAGGTGAGGTCGTCGAGAAAGGTCGTGTCTATCGGCTTGTCTTTTTGGAATGCACTTGTGAATTGTGCAAAAAGGGATATGTCACAATACCTTTGCTCTGTGAATGTTCGCGCCAAAGCGTGATGTATTCGATGCAAAGTTTGTGGAAAGGCAAAAACTTCAACATAACGCTTTGTCATTCCATCATGGGTGGTGGACCGGATTGCGAAATGAGGATAGAGGTAGAAAGATGAACACGAAAAGATGAAAACACTTGAAAAATCCTAACTTTGTTCATCGGAATCGGTGCCGTGGCTGGCGCGGTAATGATGCGGATTGACCCAACGGTCGTGACACTTGGCCTTAAGCCGCTGCCGCGCCTTGGTGACTGAGGCAGGCGAAATACCCAAAAGAAGGGCTTGCTCGGTCACGGAAAACTGAAGCTGGGAAAGCATGATCAGGCGGACATCGCCACGGGTGAGGTTGGGATGCTTCTCCCGAAGCGATTTAGGTGTGATGGAGAAGCCGTTTCGGAACACGCGTTCCATTTCTATCCATTCATTGTCTTGAATATAGCGGGGCGCGGCGTGAAGCTCTTGCAGCAGGTGGTTCTGGTCAGCAAGGGATTGTATCAGGAGATAGGATTCAACGTCGCCTTCGGGCCCGGCGCCTTCTTGAGGCATAAACGATTCGCGATCATCATTGCCAGCACGAATGACCATCAAAAATGCCCGCACGTTTTTGCCGAAGATTTCGGACACTTGCGGGATGCTGAGTGCAGCACCGCCTTCCACGCAAGTATGCGCCAGCCCAATGCCGACAAGCATCAGTTGGTAATAGAGCATTTCGGCATCTTTCCCCTGCAAACCGAAAGACTGGCTGATGGCGGCAATCGACTCCTGCTTGAAACCCACTTGGGTGTCGATGTAATCCTCGAAAGAGGTTGCCGAAGCCTTGTCGTCCATCACCAATTTGAAGAGCTGGGGCTCGTCTATCGCAAACCATAGGAAAGCCAATCCCATCCCCTTGAAAGGCGGGTTCAAGGAGAAGCCTGCGCCTACACGCTCTTTGAACAAACGACAAGCTTCGGTGCGGACGGCTTCCAGAACACCTTCCATGGAGCCGAATTTCGAGAAAACGGCATTGGCACCACAACCCAACGCCGAAGAAAGGTTTCGGGCAGTAAGTGCGGAAGTGCCGCCTTTTCTCACGATGTCAATAGCAGCAGCGAGTATTTTTTCTTTCGTTATGCTTGTCGGTCTTGCCATAATAAAACAACTGTTCCGTTATTATCCACTGCAAAAGTAAGGAAATCCCATGCAAATTCAGTGCGTTTTGAGAACAAAATGTCGCAAAGTACATAAAAAT
Source organism: Bacteroidales bacterium (assembly GCA_017395365.1). Taxonomy (GTDB): domain Bacteria; phylum Bacteroidota; class Bacteroidia; order Bacteroidales; family F082; genus Limimorpha. Next base: position 268,941 of record JAFPUN010000003.1, on the reverse strand, counting down.
GTCCATGTGTGGTTTTCATTTCGAAATAGATAATAAACTATTTTTGCAGCCGTTTAGGTATTTACGATGTAAATCGAAAGTAGTTGATTATATTTAGTATACAAGTATGACATGAGACCACGGGACTATGACTTATGACTATGACCATGACAGCTTTAATCAAAGGCTGAAACTTCAGCATTTTCGTGAAAGCGGTCATGGTCATGGTCAATGGTCATGGTCAAAAAGTCCCGAAGTCCCGTGTCCCGAAGTCAAAGGATAATGCAGTTTAATTTTGAACAGTTACTTATTAAAACCAATGCCCCGATGGTATATAACGGCGGACATTTTACAATGAAAAAGTATTTGGCAATTCTATCAGTCGTTGTTTTGTTTGCGTTTAGTGGTTGTAGCAAATATGCAGGCGATCCCGTTTCAAAGAATTTCAGCATTTCAGGTACCTACACCGAGCTTGAAGTGGAGGATGCATTTGACGTCACGGTCAGCGATGCTGCGACACAAATCACCATCACTGCGGGTGAATATGTCATGCCGAATGTGGTGGTGGAAACCGTTGAGAACACTTTGAAAATCTACCTTAAAGGTTGGCATTCCAACCGTGGAACGGATATGACGGTAATCTTGCCTTATAACGCTAACTTGACGAGCGTTGACCTGTCGGGAGCTTCGGAATTCCATTCGGAATATGGCCTTGAAGGCGAAAAGGTTGAAGTGAGCTTGTCGGGTGCTTCAGATTTTTATTGTGACGTCGATGCCGATGAAGTTAACATTAGCCTTTCAGGTGCCTCCGATTTCTTTGGCGAAGTTTTGGCTGACGAAATCGAGATGGACTTGTCGGGTAGTTCCAAAATCAAGGGTTATGTGGATGCCGATGAACTTGACCTTGACTTGAGCGGCGCTTCGGAGGCTACCATTGAGGGACAAGTCGGCACGCTCAAGATTGATTTGACGGGGGCTAGCGACATCAATAAGACCATCAACGGCAACAGATACGGCTTTGCTTGCGACCAATGCGAAGGCTCGGTATCGGGCGCCAGCAATGTATACATCCATTGCGACGGCACCATCAAAGTCAACCTCTCGGGTGCCAGCGACCTGCACTATACGGGCAATGCCGCCACTACGGGCAGCACTACCTCTGGCGGTTCTGACATCTATCATGATACGCTGTAATACATTTAGCCATGGAACAAAAGTTTTGTCAAAGTTGCGGAATGCCGCTTACCAACGAAATTCTCGGCACCAATGCCGATGGAAGCAAAAACGAGGATTATTGCATCTATTGCTATAAGGATGGCAAGTTCACCCAAGACTGCACAATGGATGAGATGATAGCGCATTGTGCCCAGTTTGTGGACGAGGTAAACAAAGGATTGCCACAGCCCATCACGAAGGAAGAATACATCGGCCAGATGAAGATGTACTTCCCGCACCTGAAACGCTGGCGTAAAGAATTGTCGATAGATGATGACACTCCAGAAAACCCTGCCTTGACGGGCGTTAAAGAACTTATCGCCAAGATGGCCGACACGCTGCCCATCACTATGATATCGTCGGTCGATGAGGAGGGCTTCCCTTGCACCAAAGCCATGCTGTCACCTCGAGTGCGTGAAGGTATCAAGGTGTTTTATTTCACCACCAACACCTTCTCGTTGCGTGTGGCCCACTACAAGGCCAACTCCAAGGCGAGCATCTATTTCTGCGATGCCGAAGGCTTCAAGGGCATGATGCTGCGCGGTACTATGGAGGTGCTGACCGATGCCAAGAGCAAGGAGATGATTTGGCGCGATGGCGACACGGAATATTACCCAGGCGGCGTCACCGACCCGAACTATTGCGTGCTGAAATTCACCGCCACCGATGGCCGTTTCTACAGCGATTTCTACCCGAGGAGCTTTGTAATTGGGTAAAGATTGTTGATGAAACATCTGCCAAATGCCATATCGGCACTTCGATTTTTAGGGGCCGTTTGCATTCTATTTTTTGGAGTTGAGGGTTGTGCTTTCTGGGCCATTTATTTCGGCTGTGGCCTAAGCGATATGGCAGATGGCTATCTCGCCCGAAAACTCGGATGTGAAAGCAAAACAGGCGCAATACTGGATAGTTTGGCAGATTTGGTTTTTGTGGTTTGTTGCTGCTTTAAATTGATACCTGTTTTGGCCTTCCCAAAATGGTTGTGGATTTTGGGCGGAGTGATTGTCGCCATCAAGGTCATCAATCAAATCTCTGCGTTAGTGATGTACAAGAAATGCGTTTTTCCTCACACTGTTGCAAATAAAGTAACGGGGTTTCTGCTTTTTGTTGGAGTTCCTTTGACAGTATTTTTGGAATCGATTGTTCCGATGGTCATTGTAGCCATTGTCGCGACATTTGCTGCTGTTCAAGAGGGGCATTTCATCAGAACGGGGTTGGAGAAACCATGAATTTGCCATATTTTTGCAGCGTAATAAACGTTTACAATGGAAACCGAAAGAATCCTACTCCGCCCCTGGCGCGACGATGACGCAGCGTCACTTTTCAAATACGCCTCCGACCCCGAAGTGGGTCCTCGCGCAGGCTGGCCCCCGCATAAAAGTGTGGAAGAGAGCCTTGAGATTATCCACACCGTGTTTCATAACGACACCAATTGGGCCATTGAACTTAAGGCGACAGGCGAGGCCATCGGCGCGATAGGTTATGTGCCTGCGCCTGAAAGCAATCTTCCAACGCGCGATGGCGAGCCGTTGATAGGTTATTGGGTTGGCAAACCCTACTGGAACCAGGGCATTTGCACGGAAGCGCTTGAATTGATGCTTGACCATATCCGTAAGACCACCGACATCAAATCACTGATCAGCAGCCATTACTTCGACAATCCCGCTTCGGGAAAAGTGATGGAGAAATGTGGGTTCCAGCCCACTGGCGAGTCCTGCATCGACGAGAAACTGACGGGCACGACAAAACCGACACGAGTGATGAGATTGGAGATTGTACGATGAAGAACAGTGCAACAAAAACGGCCGTTTTAATCGCTTTGTTTGCGTTTTTATGTTTGCCTTCGTGGGCACAACAGAGTCTTCGCGCGTTTTTTGCGGGCAACAGTTACACATCAGTCAACGACTTGCCGCATATGGTGGCTGACATTGCGCAAAGCATGGGCGATGAGCTGATTTATGCCAGCAATACTCCTGGTGCTTGTACTTTTGAGTTGCACTGCTCCAATGCCTCGATGGACAGGATTTGTCAAGGTGGATGGGATTTCGTGGTGCTGCAGGAGCAGAGCCAGCTGCCGGCTTTCCCCATTGAGATGGTGGAGGAGATGGTCTTTCCTTTTGCGAAGCAATTGGTGGATTCCACCTATGCCTTCAATCCTGATGGCGAGGCCATGTTTTACATGACCTGGGGCCGTAAGAACGGCGACACGGAGTTTGGCCCGATGTATCCTATGATGAGCACCTACGAAGGCATGGATAGCCTACTTTATGCGCGTTATATGTATATGGCGGAGACCAACGATGCCTCCGTGTGCCCCGTGGGTCAGGTTTGGCACTATCTCCGCGATACACATGGTGAAATTGAGCTTTATACGCCCGATGAAAGCCATCCCTCTCTGGCGGGTAGCTATGCCGCAGCCTGCGCTTTCTATACCATGATGTTTGGTCGTGACCCCGACAGCATCACCTACGAGGCAGGTTTGGGCATGAAGACGGCTGGCATTATCCGTTCGGCTGTGCATGAGGTGGTGTACGACTCGCTCTGGAAATGGCAACGGCCTGATCCGTATGTGCTGCCTTCCGAAAGACAGGGTTTTGAAATCAATGTCAGTCCTAATCCGACACATGACGAGGTGACGCTTCACATGCCTCAAGAAACAACTGCCGAGTTTTTCTTATACAGCACCGACGGTCATATCCTTTGGAACCAAAAGGCTAATGGTATAACCCGTCTTTCTATGGAAGGTTTGCCTTCGGGTATCTATCTTTTTAAAGTGATTACCCAGCAAGGAATTGTAGTGGAAAGGATTGTCAAGCAATAAGAAAAAGTGTATCTTTGCCAAAAATAATCAAATCACACCTGTTCCTATGAAAACAAAAAACATACTAAGAATCAGTGTATTATCACTGCTTGTGATGCTTTGCACCCCGTTGTTTTCACAAATTCAGACTTTTGAATGGCAAGGGGTTCAACGGCAATATCTCATCAGAGTCCCTCAACAAACCGACAAGGCCACAATGCCAGTGCTGTATTTCTTGCACGGATGGACCGACAACATCACCCATGTCGACAATGAGTTTCATTTCCAACAGATTGCGGATCAGTTTGAGTGGACAATCGTTATTCCACAAGCCTTGGATGAGGGGTCCGGTACCATGTGGAATGCAGGTTTGAATGCCAGCAATACCGATGACTCGGGCTTCTTGATGGCACTTCTTGATTCGTTGGTTGAGCCTTACCACCTAAACCTCGATAGTGTCTTTTTCACAGGTTTCTCCATGGGCGGTTTCATGACACATCGCATGGCCATCGAATACGGCGACCGCATCACCGCTTGCGCGCCCGTCAGCGGACTGATTACCCATTCCATGGCTAACCACACGGCGGTGGCGCCCGTGCGTATGCTCTATATCCACGGCACGGACGACCCCGTGGTGGGCTATAGTGGGACCTCGCAATACTTCGGTAATCTCGGCCTCGGCGCCGATGCCATTATTGAGTATTGGAAAAACGCCAACCATTGTGTGGACGAACCCGTCATCGACACCTTCCCCGACCTCAAAAACGACGGCTTGTTGTTTGTGCGCTACACCTACGAAGGCGATGCCGAACTGCAACATATCAAGGTCATCGGCGGCAACCATAGCTGGTACCATAGCGAATCCCAATACGATATCGGCTATATGACCGAAATCCATAAGTTTTTTGTTGGCGATGGAGGTGGCAATGTAGGCATTGTCGAACCTGAGCCCAAACAACTCAACCTTTGGCCCAATCCGACCTCGGGCTCTTTCTCCCTCAAAGTGGAAAACACCACCAACCTTGAGGTGATAGATATTCAAGGCCGTTGCGTGGCCAAATATGCAATGAAACCTGGCACGCATTCAATCGACTTGGGCAACCTCCCCGAAGGCTTGTATTTCATCAAAGACGAAAAAGGCGCTGCACAGAAGCTATTGCTGACGAAATAAAACCCGTGACCGATGTTGGACCCGAAATTCGATACTTGTTTCTTTGAGCGTTATGCCATGGTCTCGTTGGCCACGCTGTTAGGTGAGCATTATGCCCATCTAGTCAACCGTGACAGGCCCGACCTGCAGGATGAGGGACAAAGCATCGGCATCGAGGTGACGAGGGCCATCCGCGAAAACAAAAATGTGGCCAATGCCTTGGTCAACGAGATGGCGGGCGAAGACATCAAAGAGGTGAATGCGGCGGACCTGCTTCACATCAACCAGAGCGGTTATGCCTACGGCTTGGGTGATGGCAGCATCATCGGTCGCAATGAATACGAATACTGGTCATTGGCTTTACCCCTCAAGCGTATCCTCGAAATCAAGATGAACAAGGTGAACGACGGCTTTTATGGCGATTTCGATGAGTTTGGCCTCTTCGTCTTCACCAAAGAAGACCTCGACCTCGACCAAATCAAGCAGACCATCGCCTTTATGATGGAAAAACAAGCCTACCAAAACCGGCTTTATTCGCGGCTCTTCCTTTCACAAATTCAAACTTTATTTGATTGTGATCTTGAAACGGGACGATATCGTAAGTTCAAGATTTCAGAGGAGCAAAGGCGTTCGTTTTACGAAGAAGCCATCAGGGTTTGACGACTTTTGCTACACGAGTTCTTCCTGCTGCTTGGACAACAAGCAAATAGGATCCACTTGACAAACTCTGGAATAGCTCACCGATTTCAATGCGGTTGAGACCTATTTGAGTAAAGCCTAAATTCTTGTTGACCAAAAGTTTGCCTTCTATTGAATACACTTTTGCAAATAAACTGCAAACGCTTTCACATTCAATTTCGGCATAACTAGAAGTCGTTATGGGGTTACCAACGATGCGGAGTTGGCACTCGTTTTTGGGGAATTCTTGAATGCCGACACTTGCAAACTCATAGGCACCTATGTCGATTCGACCGCCGGCCAGTCGAGGATTGCCGTCTAAATCGAAGCTGTTGAGGATGGCTTCGGGCGTGTCGGGCGAGCCCGAATCAACGCACGGGCTGTCAGATCCCAATCGGTAATTCTGTTCGTCAGGTGCAGCGAAGAGCGGATCTTCATCGATGCAATTCTCGTAGACAAGGATGATTTCGTGATTGGAGATGTTCTCAAATCCGTATTGTACCAAGCAATTGTGGAACTCTGGGGCATAATCTTCGTATGTCCAGGACCACATCTGCACGGGTTCGTCAAGTGGGACTTCGTTGGTATTGCCGTAAACGATGCAGTTCCACAATACGGGAGAACTCTGCTGATAGAAAAAGATGCCACCACAGTTGACGCCGATGGAATGGTTGTTCACCACGGTGAGGTTGGCTACCAAAGGCGACGAGTCGCTGATGGCCAAGCCGCCTCCGAAGTGTCCCGATGTGTTGTCGGAAAAGAGCGAGTTGGTGATGCTGCAAGGGTTGTCGTAGCAGCGAATCATGTACAATCCGGCGCCGTTGATGCCATAATTGTACTCAAACTGGCAGCGGTCGATCCTCGCCAAGCAACTGTCGATACTCAAGGCACCCCCGATGGCCGATTCACCATTGTTGTTTCGGAAATCGGTCTTGGTGATATCCACCTCACATTTCAGGAAACGCAGTCCACCGCCATACATAAAGTAAATGGTGTCTATTCGGCTGTAAGTCAAGTTATTGTTGATGGAACAATCGTGCATCATTACTTTAGAGTCCTCGGCATTCAAACCACCACCATGTTCGCGCGAGAAGTTGCAAAACAAGGTGCAGTGACTGATTTCCACATCATGGCTATTGAAAATGCGCAGGGCGCCGCCGTCTTGGTCATTGTCCAAAGCCGCTTTGCCATATTGGAAGCGACAATACTCAAAGCGGCATTGGCCCGCCTTTTCCATACGGATGCCATTCCATCCACCACGACCCGAGTCGAAGATGGAGAATCCTGTTGTGTCGACCACGGTGAACAGGATGGAATCGTTTTCCGTGCCGAGGGCTTTCAGTGAGGCGTTTTTTTCGACCAAAATGTTGAAAAACCCGTCAAATAGGACCGTGGTACCCGGCATGATGTTCAACGAATCTTGAACAACGACATTGTCGATTATCATAACGGTGTCGGCTTCCCAACAACCCGATTGGAGCCCCGATACTTCTATGGTTTGCGCTTTGGCGAAGAGGATGCAAAGCAAGAAAGCCAATAATAGTTTAGTTCTCATAGTCAATAGGAATGCATTAGTGTGTGGCAAAAATAGTGCTTTTCTGTCTTCAAGGATGTTTTTTGTCTTTCTTTTTGTATCTTTGCGGTCTATTTAGTTAGCATAATGAAACGTCCTATCATAAGAAGAAAAAAGAAATTGATGCCGATTCCTATTTTGGGAGCCCTTGTGAAGGCTGCGGCAGAGATTAAGAATATTCCTGTTGAGATTCGTCAGAACCATACCAATCCTATTCGTGCCCAAAGACGTGAGTTGAGGAAACTACTGACGAAAGCGCAATTCACTGAATTTGGCAAGTACTATCATTTTGATGAGATTCTGTTGTCAAAAGACATCATGGAGGCTTTTCGCAAGCGTGTGCCTGTGTTTGACTACAACAAGATGCACGACGAGTGGTGGCACCTCAACCTGCAAGGCAAGCGCAATATCGCATGGCCGGGCAAGATTAAGTATTTTGCTTTGAGTTCGGGCACCTCGGAAGCCGCCAGTAAATACATCCCCATCACCAAGGGTTTAAACAATAGAATCACCCGTGCGGGCATCCGACAGTTGGTGTCGGCCACCCGCTATGATTTCCCTATTGGATTCTACAACCGTGGCATCTTGATGATTGGCGGCAGCACCGACTTGCAATACAATAAGGAATTCGGTTATTATGCCGGTGACCTTTCGGGCATCTCGGCAGGTAAGATTCCGTCGTGGTTCGAGTCGTTCTACAAGCCCGGACAAAAGATTTCGAAAGTGAAAGATTGGGCCGAGAAGATGGACTTGATGGTGAAAGAGGCGCCCAAATGGGACATCGGCGTTATCGTGGGTGTGCCGGCATGGGTGCAAATCCTGCTTGAACGCATTATCAAGGAATACAATCTCAAGACCATCCATGACATCTGGCCCAACCTGATGGTTTATGTGCATAGTGGTGTGGCCTTTGCTCCCTACGAGAAGAGTTTTGAGCGTATCTTCGGCAAGGAGGTGCTGTTCGTTGAAAGTTATTTGGCTTCAGAGGGTTACATTGCCTATCAGGTCGACCTGAAACGCCGCGTGATGCAGCTTTTGGTTGACAATGGTATCTATTTCGAGTTTGTTCCATTCACTGAAGAGAACTTTGACGAAGACGGTACCATCGTTGCCAATCCCAAGACCTTGTTGCTTTCAGAAGTGGAAGCTGACAAGGAATATGCCCTCCTACTCTCGACATGTGCCGGCACGTGGCGTTATCTGATTGGCGACACCATTAAGTTCCTCAATACGGAGAACTGTGAAATTGTCATCACTGGACGTACCAAGCAATTCTTGAGCATCACGGGTGAACACCTCTCGCAAGACAATATGACGCGCGCGGTCGAGATGATGGCCGAGGAACTTGGCGTCACAATCACTGAATTTACCGTGGCTGGCATACGTCACGACACGATGTACGCCCACCATTGGTTCCTTGGTTGTGACGAGCCACTGGATAAAGAGTTGGCAATAAAGAAGATAGATGAAAATCTTTGCAAGTTGAACGATGACTATGCTGTTGAGCGTACCGAGGCCATCAAGGAGCTCTTTGTCGATGTCCTGCCTACCAAATGCTTCTATGAGTTCATGGAACAGAAGATAGGCAAATGGGGTGGTGCCACCAAATTTCCTCGTGTGATGAAAGGCAAACGCATGGAGATGTGGTTTGAATATGTCAATAACTTGAAATCATAAATCATGGGCAATACAGAGATGGGCTTGTTTGAGAAAATGCCGGAGATCAGCCGTATTGGCTCGTTCAGTTTCCTGTTGTGGGCTATCCTGATCGGTGTGTTTCTATCGTTGGTTGTCAACATGGGTCCAGCGTTCATCACTTTGGTGCAAACCAGCCTTCATCGTGGATTCAGGTCAGCAGCATGGTTTGCCTTAGGTGTCATTCTCAACGATGCCATGATTGTCTCGCTCTGCATCTTGACCTCGGTGCAGGTGAGCATGAAAGACTCAAAGATTGATCCCGCATTGTTCTGCATCGGGGCAGGGGTCATCTTGCTGCTGTTTGGTATTTTTACCTTCCGAAGGAAAGTGAGGACATTGGACAGCGTCAATCAGGAAAGCAAGGGTGTGGTGATCAAAAATGTGAAAAAAGAAAAGACCAAGGATAGTCTCGACGAGGAAGTAAAGGCTGTGGTTGTTAAAAACGATGTCAAGCCCGCCTGGTTTGTCTTCCTTGGCAAAGGATTCGCGCTCAATATCTTAAATCCCTTTGTCTGGATTTTCTGGTTCTCTTCAGTGGCCATCGTGGCAGGCAATATGGGTGGCAACAAGGTGAGCACCTTGGTTTTCTTTGCTATTATTTTGGGCACCACATTGACTATTGAGTTGCTGAAGGCATGGGGTGCAGCCAGGTTGAAACGGTTCTTCAATCCGAAACGTACCATATTGATGAATCGGGTGGCTGGTGTGCTTTTGATGCTTTGTGGAGCCTATTTTATTATCATAGAAGGAATTCTGGAACTTATTAAATAATCATAAATTCAGTAAACATGGAAGAGAAAAAAACAAATTCAGGCTGGGTTGCGTTCCTTGTGAGCGGCATCGTAGCCATAGGTTATGGCATCTTGGCCATCATGTTGACGGACCAATTTGTCGATATTCTTAAAATGATCATGCGCATCTCTGGCATATGCATTGCCGTTACAGGTGGTGTTTTCCTTGTGGCTGCCATCCTGCGTATGAGGAAGAAGTTACCTTGGGGTCTGATTCTTCTCGAAGCCGTGGCACTCATTGTGGTAGGTGTGCTTTCAAGTATTTATGCCAACCAAGCCTTGGCTTTGCTGGTGATCCTCATAGGTATTTGGTCAGCCATGATTGGCGCTTTCATGTTGCTAGTGATGGCGCGAACCAAGAACCTTTGGAACAAGGGTTTTTATATCGTTTGTGCCATCTTGAGCATTCTCTTTGGTGTGTTACTCATCGCTCACCCGTTTGGCTTTGTTAAATGGTTCATTATCTTGTCGGGTGTCATTGCCTTGGTGTTTGGCCTTATCATGTTGATGTTTGGTTTCGCCATCCATCGCGCTGAAAAAGAATTGGCCAAAGCGACAAAAGAAACGATAGAAGACGTTAAGGCCGAGGTCGTCGAAGAACCCAAGGCGGAGAGTTCAACTGACGCCTAATCCCTTCATACTCAAGACTGCTGAAATGCTGTCCATGGCGCCACTTCCGGCAAGGGCGCTGTGATTTCTATTTGTGTCTTCAAAACAGGGTGTTCAAAGGCTATACGCCAGGCATGCAGGCTGATGGAGGCATCGGGGTTGCTGCGCGGGTAGCCATATTTCAAGTCGCCACGGATTGGGCAGCCGATATGCGCCAGCTGGCAACGAATCTGATGATGTCTTCCTGTAAACAACTCGACTTCAAGCAGATAAAAAGTATCTGACTTTCCAACCACACGATAGCTGAGTCGAGCCAACTTGGCCTCTTTGGTCCCTTCTGGCACGACGAACGACTTGTTCATCTTCTCGTTCTTGACGAGGTAATCCTCCAACACGTCGGCTTGCTTGGGTGGGTGGTTCTTCACAAGGGCAAGGTAGGTCTTGCGGAAGTCGCGGTCTTTCACCTTCACGGTCATGCGCGACAGGGCTTTGCTCGTCTTGGCGAAGACCACAGCACCGCTCACAGGGCGGTCGATACGATGGACTAAACCAGCGAACACATTCCCTGGCTTGTCGTATTTCTCCTTGATGTATTCCTTCACATCGTCGAGCAGGCAGACGTCACCCGTTTTGTCGCCCTGTACGATCTCGGAGGGGAGCTTGTTCACGATGATCAGGTGATTGTCTTCGTAGAGGATTCTATTTGATATGTTGCTCATAGTCGTTTGTTTAAGAGCAGGGACTGACGTCGCCTGCTTGCTGGTTTGTCGTCCCTACGGGACTCGGGTTAGAGGAGATAACGTTCGTTAAATTCGATGCCGTTTTCTTGGAGGAACCGTATGAATTCAGCGCGGACAGATTCTTTGTAGTGGTGCTCTTTTTGTGTCTCGATGTAATGTATAGTCTTTTTCAGCAGTGACGGACTGACACAGAAAGCGCCATAGCCTTCTTGCCAGGCAAATGATTCATAGTATTTGTCAAGGGTCTTTATCCACCTACTGCTGTTGGCCTTGACTTTCTGCACAAATTCAGACACACTCATGGTCTTGGGTATGGTAGCTAAAATGTGGATGTGGTTTTCTATGCCACCAACGGTAAGAGGATAGCCATCAACATTTCGTACGATACCTCCTATATATGCGAAGACTTTAGGCAGGTCTTCATTCTTTATGCAGACACCAGTGCTCTTTACGTGGAACACGATGTGGATGTTTAGTTTTGTGTAGGTGTTTGCCATAGCGTTTTGTTTTGGTGCAGGGACTCATGTCGCCTCGCAGGGACTCACGTCGCCTGTTTACAGGTTTGTCACCCCTACGGGATCTCGTAGAGTCCCGGAGGGACGGTATATCTATATGCAGGCGACGTGAGTCCCTGTGTTCTAGTCTAGCTCGCCTGTCTCGGTCAAGTCCCGTAGGGACGACAGAAAGAAAGCCGGCTTACACTCTTTAACCTGTTAACGACTCCTCCGACTCACAGATAACCCCACTCCCAATAACATACGGCTCCACCTCGTGATATACCACGCCAAACTGTCCTGGAGCTACACCCGAGATGGCCACTTCAGATACGATGTCGGCACCACGCTCGGTGAGGCGGATTTGACCATAAGTAAACTCTGGCTGGTGACGTATCTTGAAGCGGATACGCTGGCCGTCGACGAACTGCAAGGCAGGATTCATTGGCTGCAGGTCGCCCATGGGGACGATGTTGGTGTATTGTGCCACGGGGTCGTAGCCTTGCGACACATACACGATGTTGTTTGGTATGTCTTTCTTGACCACAAACCACGGACCACCGCTGAGACCCAAACCCTTGCGCTGACCTATGGTATGGAACCAGAAGCCCTTGTGGCGACCTAGTTTCTTTCCTGTTTCGAGCTCAACGATGTCGCCCGGCATCTCGCCAAGGTATTCGCGGATATAGTCGTTGTAGTTAATCTTTCCCAAGAAGCAGATGCCTTGGCTATCATGACGTTCTGCACTCGGCAACTTGTATTGTGCGGCCAACCGACGCACCTCGGGTTTAGGGATGTCGCCAATGGGGAAGATAACCTTGCTTAGTTGTGCGTAGGTGATACGGCCCAAGAAATAGGTCTGGTCTTTGAAGGTGTCGGCCGCTGTGCCGAGCCAGAAGATGCCGTTTTCATCCTCCCACGAGCGGGCATAATGACCTGTGGCGATCTTGTCGAAGTTGTGGCCTTCTTTCTCCTCAAAGGCACCGAGTTTGATCCAGCGGTTGCACATCACGTCGGGGTTGGGCGTGAGGCCCTTGCGCACCATCTCCATGGTGTATTTTCCGACGGTCTCAAAATACTCGTGCTGCAGGTCCACGATATCGAACTTGCAGCCGTATTTCTTGGCGATATAGGTTGTGATTTCAATGTCCTCCTCCGACGGACAGCTCGACAGGTCTTCCTTGCCTTCCATACCGATCTTGATATAGAAGATATGCGGGTCGTAGCCCTGCTCTTTGAGTAGCGGCACCACCACGGAGCTGTCGACGCCCCCCGAAACCAACGCGGCAATATTCATGGGTTAGATATTTTCTGCAAAAATAGGTATTTTTCGGTTTGTAGAGACATTGCGCGCAACGTCTTTACATCATCATTCCGTCATCGAATATGGTTTATCCTCGGGTTTCAAACCGCGCTCAAGGTTGGGCGTGCTGTCCATTTCAAAGACCAGCTCCCCACCTTGCATCAGCTGCTCGTGGGTAAGGTACAATTTGTTGATCTCCTGCCCATTGAGCGTCACTTTCTGCACATAACGGTTCTCATCATTCACATTAGGTGCTTTGATTTCCAATGTCTTGCCATTGCCCAAGCGTACTTTCAGATAAGGCAGATAAGGAGCACCAAATACATATTGGTCGCTGCCGGGACATACTGGATAGAAGCCCATGGCGGAGAAGATGTACCATGCCGACATCTGGCCGCAGTCGTCGTTGCCGCAGAGGCCGTCTATGTTGTTTTTGTAGAAGCGGTTCATGATCTCGCGCAGCCAGTATTGGGTCTTGTAAGGTTGTGAGGTCCAGTTGTAGAGGTAGGCGATATGGTGTGCGGGTTCGTTTCCATGGTTGTAGCATCCCATCAAGCCCTCTTCGGTGACATCTTCGGTGTTCTCAAAGAACTCGGGCGGCAGTTGCATGACGAACAAGGTGTCGAGGTTGTGGATGAACTGCGCATCGCCGCCCATAGCCTCGATGAGGCCTTTCACATTCTGTGGCACATAGAACGAATACACCCAAGAGTTGCCTTCAACAAAGCCTTCGCCTTCGGTGTCGAAGAGGCTGAAGGGCGTCTTCCAAGTGCCGTCGCTCATCTTGGGACGGGCAAAGCCCAACTCCGTGTCGAAGGTGTTGCGCCAATTGGCAGCGCGTTGTTTGTAGATGTTGGCCATCTCTTGGTTTCCAGCCTTTAGAGCGGCTTGGTAGATGGCCCAATCGTCATAGGCATATTCCAAAGTGATGGAGACACAGCCGTTGTTCTTGTCGAAGGGAACATAACCGAGCTGTTGGTAGTCATCAAGGTTGACATAATACGGGCATGTGGAACTCCGTTGCATGGCTTTCAACATAGCGTCTTTTTGGTCGGCAACGCCCTTGGCATGGGCATCCGAAAGCACCGACACGGCGTGGTAGCCGATCATGCACCAGTTGTCGTTGCCCATGTGTGACCACACAGGTAGTAGTCCGTGGACGCTCTGTTCACTGTGTTTCAGCATGGATTGCACCATATCGGCATTGCGTTGAGGTTGCAACACATTGAAGAGCGGATGCAGGGCGCGGTAGGTGTCCCAAAGCGAGAACACGGTGTAGTTGGTAAAGCCCTCGGCTTGGTGGATGTTGTGGTCGAGGCCACGGTATTGTCCGTCCACATCCATATAGATGGAGGGATTGATCATGGTGTGATACAACGAGGTGTAAAGCATAGCCTTCTGATCTTCAGTGCCTTCGGCTTGCAAGATGGAAAGCTCCTTGTTCCATTTGGATTGCGTTTCGGCCAACAATTGCTCAAAGTTGCGACCGTCGGTCTCGGCATGAAGGTTGCGCAAGGCACCTTCGGTGCTGGTGGCGGAGAGAGCGACTTTCATCTCCAGAGTATTGGGATTGTTAAAGGTGAAATAAGCCACAATCTTGCGCCCTGTCATCTCGGGGAAGTTGTGTTTGACATCAAACTTGCCCCAGCCTCCATTGTATTTGGGCTTCTCCAGCTCACGATAACCATAGTCCTTGATGGGTTGGTTGAAACTGATGGCGAAGTAGGTATAGTTTGTCCTCGCCCAGCCGTTGGTGATGCGGTAGCCCGTCAGCAGGGTGTCGTTCTCTACGCGAAGGTTGGCCCAGAGGGTCTTGCCGTCGTAGTTGTAGATGCCGTGCTGCAAGTCAAGGATGATGCTCCCGTCTTGGCCTTCCGGATAGGTATAGCAATGGATACCAGCGTATTCCGTAGCAGTCAGTTGCGCTTTGATGCCATAATCCTGCAAGAAGACCTCATAATAACCTGGAACGGCAATCTCCGTGTCGTGGCTAAAACGTGAGCGATAACCTGCATCGGGATTGGTTTGTGTGCCCGGATTGAACTTGATTTCTCCCGTAACAGGCATCACCAAGATGTCGCCCAAGTCGGAATGCCCCGTCCCGCTGAAATGGGTATGGCTGAAGCCCACGATAGTGCTGTCTTTGTGTTGATAGCCAGCGCAATACTCATATACCCGAGGTTGGTAAACGCCGTCGATGTTGTGTGGCACAGTGTCGGTGTCGGGACTGAGCTGCACAATGCCGAATGGCGCACAAGCCCCTGGAAAGGTATGTCCCATGCCGTTCGTTCCGATGATTGGGTTGACATATTGGATGTAATCGGCGGTGGACTCTGACTCGATAGTTGGAACGGGTTTTTCGCTGCATCCGAAAGCCACTAATCCCATGAAAATCAATAAATAATGATATAGCTTCATTTGTCTGAAGGTTTAGAATGGCAAAATTAGAATAAATAATGAAACTTCCGACAATAAATGAATAATGGTGTTAACTACCCTTCTCTTTTGATAACTCAGCAGTATGCGCAAGAGAATGGGTATGTGCTATACCAAAAAGGGAAATAATAAAAGCAATATTAAGAGTTGGCAACAGGGTTGTTGCGCTATCAAATTTTTTGTTCTCTAGCTCTATTTGACGTAGAACTGCGCGCCGCCGTTGCCATAGGCGTGGATGGAACCATACTTGCCACCTCCCATGTGGTCTTCAGCCCAGGATACACGCACGGCTTGTTTGCCACGTTTGGTCTGGACGATCGAATAGCCTTGGATGACTCTCCGGAGGATGTTGCCAGCGGCATCTCTCTGCACTTCCCAGCCGTCTGAGGTCACTACACAGTCAACGACTTTGTCGGAGACAGCCTTTTCGAGCGGAAGCACCTTGGTTTTGTAGGAGGCGTTCATCGCACCCGCCTTCGGCATCGGTTTGTATTCGATCTCAATCTTGTCGTTGTTTTCGATGGCCTTGGATACGGATTCCAGATAAAGCTGACAGGTATGATAAGAGCGCTCAAAGTTATCCTTGTCATAGTCGCTTGAAAACAGATCCTTGACAACGGCTAGTGCACCATATTCATAGACTAGCGCGAAGTTGCGGATCAATCCAACCGAAACATAGGCAATGTACAGTTCATCGTCATCGAGGATAACAGGAACGAAACCACCGCCTAAGGGTCGCTCGCAGAAATAGTACACCTCGTTGACCATACAGGCAGCGTAGGCTTTCACATCCTTCTTTTTCATGGCTTGCGGATAGTGGGTCGTCCAGAGTTTCGTTTCGAATTCAGGCGCGGGCGTCAGCGAATAGGTCCATTCTCCCTGGTTGTTTCTTTTCATCTTGACGTTCGTGTGCTGCTCGGCAATTTGGCCGATGCGAAGGATGAAATCCACAAACACATTGCATTCGTCAACCAATGCCTTTTCTAGTTTTTCATTTTTCGGCCGTTTTCCTTCCGCCATCTCATCAACGACCTTGATATCCCAATTGACTCGCGTACAAAGCTGTTCGGTAAACTCCTTAATCTGGTCTGGATCATATTGGAGGAGGGACCACGCGGTTAAGTCAAGGAGCTCTCCAGTCTTGCTGTCTCTGCTGGAGGGTGTCAGCGCCAGTAGATCGTGACGCGCTGGCTCTTGATTATCATTTTGGGCGCTGGCCGGAACAGCCAACAACAATGAGAACATAATAAGCAGTCCGATTTGAATCTGTTTCATGGTTTTATTTGTTTTGTGAGGACTTCTAAACTATTTTGATTATTTCGGTTTCGAGTTGTCAGGATGCTGAAGTCCTGTTTAAGCACTCCTTATCAACTTGATGCAAATATACAACTTTTCTGTTCTAGTTGACAAACTATTAACTGTTTTTCCGTTTTTTTTCGTAGTTTTGCAAAACAAAACGCAACGATGGCCATACCAAGAGAGACAGTGGAGCAAATCCTGCAAGCCGCTCACATTGAGGAGGTTGTAGGCGAGTTCGTCACGCTGAAGAAGCGTGGGTCGAACCTATGGGGCAATTGTCCCTTCCACAATGAGAAGACGCCGTCGTTTAGCGTTAATCCAGCGCGCAACATCTTCAAATGCTTCGGCTGCGGCAAGGCGGGCGACTCGGCCAAGTTCCTCATGGAACACGAGCATTTCACCTATCCCGAAGCGCTGCGCTACTTGGCGAAAAAGTACAACATCAAAATCGAGGAGAAGCAGCAGACCCCAGAGGAGATCATGCAGCAGAGCATCCGCGAGAAGATGTTCAACATCAACGAGTTCGCCGACAAGTATTTCGTTGATACGCTGTGGAACACCGATGAGGGCAAGACCATCGGTCTCGAGTATTTCCGCGAGCGTGGCTATTTCGACCCGATTATAGAAAAGTTCCACCTCGGCTATAGCCCTGCCAAATGGGATGCCTTTACTACCCATGCCAAACAGAATGGTTATGCCGACGAGCTCTTGGAGCAAATCGGCTTCTCGATAAAAGGGCAGAAGGGTCTTTACGACCGCTATCATGGTCGTGTGATGTTTCCTATCCATAACCTCACAGGTCGTGTCATCGGTTTCGGCGGCCGTATCCTCACCAACGACAAGAAAAGCCCGAAATACCAGAACTCGCCCGAGTCGGAGATCTACGACAAGAAGCAGACACTTTATGGCATCTACTTTGCCAAAAATGCCATTGCCCGTCAGGACGAGTGCATCCTTGTGGAAGGTTATTTCGATGTGTTGCGCATGCATCAGATCGGCATCGAGAATGTGGTGGCCAGTAGCGGTACCTCACTGACGATGGAGCAGATCCGCCTCGTGAAGCGCTATACAAAGAATATCACCATGCTCTACGATGGCGATGCTGCTGGGCAGCATGCTGCCTTGCGGGGTACCGACATGATCCTCTCCGAGGGCATGAATGTGCGTGTAGTGTTGCTGCCCCCCGAACACGACCCCGACACTTTTGGCAAGGAGTTTTCGGTAGAATATGTCAGTAACTACCTGAAAGAGAACGCTAAAGACTTTATCCGCTTCAAGACGGAGTTGCTGCTAAAAGACGCTGAAAACGACCCCGTCAAGCGGGGACAGGTCATCCGCGACATTGTGGAGTCCATCTCCGTCATTCCTGATAGCATCTTCCGCATCACCTATGTTAAGGAATGCAGCCGTCTTTTGGATATGCCCGAACAGACGCTTACCAACGAACTGAATAAGATACTGCGGGCCAAACTGAAGAAGACTTTAGGCATTGAGGATAATGTGGCTCCTGAAACTGACACCACGACATCGCCCAAACAAGAGGAGACCGTCGAGGACCAGTTGCCTGCGGGCTATTATCAAGAGCGCGAGTTGGTGAAGCTGTTGCTCATGTATGGAGGAGAATTGTTCGTTGACGATCGCAAAGACGAAAATGGGGAGATTGTATATGAACAAGTCTCTGTGGCCCAGTATATTATCGATGAGTTAAAACAGGATGGCTTTTTGTTTACCAATGTGGTCAACCGCAAGATCTTCGACATCTTCGACCATGCTCTCGATGAAGGCCGCATCCCCAATGACCAATTCTTTGTTTCCCATGAAGATGAGACCATCGCCGAGCGCGCTGCCGACCTGCTTTCGACGCCATACAAGCTTGACCAATGGGAGAAATACAGCATTTTCGTCAAGCGGGAGGAAAACATGTTAAGGTCGGTGGTAAAATCATCAGTGGCTCGCTACAGGGAAATTATTGTGGATGATCGTTGCAAGGCCATCGAAGAGGAACTGAAAACCACCGAAGACCTAGACGACCAGTTCATTCTCCTCAAGCGGAAGAAAGACTTGGACGACATGCGCAAACAAATCAATGATGAATTAGGAATAGTGATAACTAAATAAAAAACACTATTTTTGCAGCCCAAAATACAAACAGCATGTTCACAAGGCGTAAAAGATGGCGTGTGCCGGCCGGACAGGAACCGACAGCATTGGATAAAAAAGTGATGGCTTTGGAAGCCAAAGGCGTGATGGTGCCCAAGCGCAGCCTCATCCGCACTCCCGAAGAGATTGAAGGCATCAGAAAGAGCGGTGTCATCAACACGGCCATCCTCGACCTCGTGGGTGAGAAGATCCACGCAGGCATGAGTACGCTTGAAATCGATGAGCTTGTCCACAACTACACCATCGAACATGGTGCTATCCCGGCTACCTTGGGCTATGAAGGCTACCCGAAGAGCGTTTGTGTCTCCATCAACGAGGTGGTCTGCCACGGCATCCCCTCTGCCAAGGAAATCCTCAAGGAAGGCGACATCGTCAATGTGGACTGCACCACCATCTTGAATGGCTATTATGCCGACGCTTCCCGTATGTATGTCATCGGACAAACGACAGCCCGCAAGCAGAAGCTGGTCGATGTGGCCAAGGAATGCCTTTATGTAGGCATGGAAGCTGCCAAGCCTTTCGGTTTTGTTGGCGACATCGGTAACGCCATCCAACTACATGCCCATAAGAATGGCTTCAGCGTGGTACGCGACCTCTGTGGCCATGGTGTGGGTGTCAAGTTCCATGATGAGCCCGAGGTGCTTCACTATGGAAAGAAAGGCACGGGCATGTTGCTCGTCCCCGGCATGGTGTTCACCATCGAACCGATGATTAACATGGGCACTTGGAAAGTCTTCATCGACAGCGCTGACGGCTGGACTGTCATCACCGAAGACGAACTGCCTTCAGCCCAGTGGGAGCACACCTTCTTGATGACCGAGACAGGACTGGAAATCCTGACGCATTGATTTTCCAATCGTGTTTAACAGAATCATTGTAGAGACGTGGCGTGCCGCGTCTCTACATTTTTTATCAGAATTGGAAATAGATAAACGCCTGCAAATCGGCCGTGATGAACTGGTAAATCACGAAGACAATGAGGGCGCACACCAGGATCATCACAGGGATGGGCATCTTGGCGAACCATATACGGTAACGACGCTTGAACTTCTCCGGCAGCCAATGGATGACCAGTCCTATTACAATGAGGATGAACACATTGCGATAGTGTAAAACGATTTCCGGAATCTTGCTTACCTCCCAATGGCTGCCCATTTGGTTCACCATGTTCTTGGCGGTGTTCCATGCCGTTTCGTTCGCTACGGCAGGGTCGAGGTTGGAACCGCTGCGGAAAAACAGTCGCGTGAAGGTGATGAAAGTAAAGGTCTGGAAGATGGCCCAGGCGTCTTGCAGCCACTGCCATGCCTTCTTTCCGCCAAAGAGGTTGTAAAGCATCCGTATCATATTGCCAGCCAGCACGACAAGACACCAGGCAAAGAGAACATTAAACACGGGCTGTGGCACGAAGACACATAAGATGCGTAGCAGGAAAGTGACGGACAAGATAAATAAGGTCCGGCCATAAATGCTCCAGTCTTTCCAAAAACGATAGAACAGCATGCCGATGCCATTCAAACCGCCCCAAATCATGAAGTTCCACGAGGCGCCGTGCCACAAGCCTCCGAGGAGCATGGTGTCCATGCGGTTGATTTCGGTGGTGATGGTCTTTCGCGAATTGGGCCTGAAGACAGCCAACAATACAAGGATGACAGTGACGATGCCTACACCCAAGCCAACCCACCAACTGCCCGAGAGGAACACGGCGATGGCAGCCACCATGGCGATGATGCAGAATGAACCAAAGGTGCCGTTGCGGTTACCGCCAAGCGGGATATATAGATAGTCCTGCAGCCAACGCGAAAGCGACATGTGCCAGCGTTTCCAAAACTCGCCAGGGCTCTTGGCCTTATAGGGAGAGTTGAAGTTCTTGGGGAGGTAGAAACCCATGAGCATGGCGACACCAATGGCAATGTCGGTGTAGCCCGAGAAGTCAGCATAGACTTGGAGCGAATAGCCAAACAAGGCCATCAGGTTCTCGAAGCCGGTGTAAAGCAGCGGCTGGTCAAACACGCGGTCGATGAAGTTGACGGCGATATAATCGCTGAGCACGATTTTCTTCACCAAGCCGTTCATGATCCAAAATACGGCGATGCCAAACTGTTTGCGGCTGAGGAAGTATTTCTTGTGAAGCTGCGGGATGAACTCATTGGCCCTCACGATGGGACCAGCCACCAACTGCGGGAAGAAGCTGACATAGAAGCCGAAGTCGAAGATGTTGCGTACCGGCTTGATGCGCTTGCGGTAGACATCCATGATGTAGCTGATGGCCTGGAAGGTGTAGAAAGAGATGCCTACAGGCAATAGGATGGCGTCGACGCTGAAACGGTTCGATTGGGTGATTTCATTGCCCACCCACGAGAACACGTCAAAGACGCGAAACTCCAATCCTGTCAGATTGTTGACCACATCGGTGATGAAATAAGCATATTTAAAATAGAACAAGATAGACAGGTTGACGATGACGCTGAGTGCGAGAATTGTATTACGACTGCCTGTTTTCTTGCGTGTATGCATCCATCGAGCCGCAAAATAATTATATAAGGTGATGAAAATCAGGATTAAAGTGAAAAGTCCGCTAGTCTTATAGTAGAAGAAAAGGCTGACGAAGAACAGGAAGATGTTGCGTAGCAGACATTTGTTCTTTACCAAACAAAAGACGGCAAATACAATGGCGAAGAAAGCCCAGAAATAGAATTGGGTGAACAACAGGGGGTGGGCCTTGTCGAACGAGAAAAGGTGGGTCAGGAAATCCAGGGCTATGTGGGCTAAATTCTCCATGTCATCGTTGCGGATTGGATTTCACATGTTGTATATAACGCTCAATCAAAGCGTTGTAGAGTAAGTCACCGAGGAGTTTATAGCCATCCGAAGTGAAATGTACCTTGTCTTTTTGTGCCAATCCGGCTTTTTCCCAGTCTTGCATCGAGCGAAGTCCCCCCATGATGTCGAACTGGTCCCAAACGGCGGCGTTGTATTTCTTGCCCATCTCCAAGCAGGCCTGCTCGACGATGCTTCCGTTGGTGTTCACCTCGTAACGTACTCTTTTCTTTTTGCCCTTTACACGCTTGTAGCTGTCGTTGTTGGACATAAAGAGCAATGCACAGTCGGGATTGACACGGTGGATGATGCGAATCAAGTCATCATAGTTGCGTTTGAAGGTCTCCTTCTCGAAGTTGGCCTCTGCCGCGTCGTTGATGCCAATACCGAAAATGATGAGGTCGGGGTGGATGAGGTTAAGGTCGCGTTCGAAATCGTCGCAACGCAAATACGACGGCACGCTGGCACCATTGACTCCCACGCCATGCACGCTAATGCCCGACATGCCGTTTTCCAGCAGCACGCCTTGCAGCGTAAAATCGCCAGGCATGGATTCAAAGAAGATGCAGATGGAGTCGGTGAAATCGGGAAACTCAAAGGTATAGGTGGACTGGTAGTCGTCATAATGTCCGTGTAGGGTCTTTCCCTTGTAGCTTACCACGGGTTCCACATTTTCGGTTTCCGAAAACCCAATGAGGGTTACCTTGTTGAAGTTGAATTCGGGTGTCAACAGGTTGGGTCGACGTGCGCGGCTCATGATGCTGACGGTGGCTTTTGGGTCGGTGGTGGTGATAGCTGCGCCAGCCAAGCCCATGCGTTTGTCGGTATCTTTACGGACGGCGTTGCGGGTATAACCCCATCCGCCCGTGGAACTGACCATAAAATGCGAAGGGTTGTTGGTGCCACCAGCCGAGAAGGGGAAAACGAAGTTTTGCCCACCGATGAGGTCGGTGCCGATGTTGAGCAAGTTATCTCGAAATTGTTGGGTGAACACGCCGGCTTGTACATGAGAGCCACCGATATGCATGATGTTCACATTACCTTCGCCGAGAAACACAACCGAATCCAACTTTTGGAAGAAGCGTTCCATAGCCGTGCTGTCGCCTGGATAGAGGAGATGGTTGCGTTCGAAATGGGCAAACGAATAATCGTCGATGGGTTTTATTAAGGGCAGGTTTTGTGCAGCGAGCCATTGGCAGGCGATGAGTAACCCTATGGTAATCAATAGTTTCTTCATTTCTTCTTGGCGCCAAAGGGGTTGTAGGTAGGAAGTTTGATGCGACCTGCGGTGCGAATGGAGTCTTCTTTTTGGTCAAGGTTGACAAACTCAATGACTTTGTCGCTCGGCACATGTTGGCGCAACTTGTAGAAGTCGTAATATGTGGTTAACGACTTGGCCAGGTTGGTGCCTATTTCTTGCGCACCGGTGAAGGTGAAGTGGATGTAGTCTGGACCGGCCAAGGCGGGTTTGTGTTTCACCCATTGTACCATCGAGCCTTCGCCACCCATCACATGGAACATGTCCCAATAGGCCACATTGTTGCGCAAAGCCATGTCACGAAGTGAGTCGTTCAGTTCGGGCAATCCGTGCCAAGTGCCCATCTTGCCATTGTAGCTGCGTCCCATGTCGGCAGGGCCAATGAAGAGCAGGGTGGCTTTCGGGGCGACGCTTTTCATATAAGTGACTTGTTTTTCTAGCTCTGCGATATAGGGCGAGATGTTCTTCGGCGAGGAGATGCTGGGCATCCTGTTGCCACCGAACTGCATGATGATGAGGCGCGTGTCCAACAGGTCGAACGACTGGCGTAGGGTGGCCTCGTTGATGCGCGTGAAGATGTTACCTGCACAACCACGCAAGGCGACATTGTCGACGGCCACACCAGGTTCGCCGTCCAAAAGGATGGCATAGATTTCGGCGTTGCCCTTGAAGTTGATGGTGCCTTTTCGCACTTCGGCTGGCAGATCCCAAGTGATGAGCGAGACGCCTTCGTTGGCATCGAGGACCTTGGGTTGGGTCTTGATGGTGTCGCAATTCAGTGAGGCAGTGAAGCCTTGGCTGTTTTTGCCCAAGAGCACCGAAACGGTAGAGATTTTCTTGGCCTTGTCGAAGGCTTGGGAATGGTTGGTGCGGGTGAACGACACCGAGCCGCCGCCAAACACTTGGCTGAACTGTGTCATCACACCGTAGCGGTTGTGTGAGGCGCGTTGGTTAGTGGCATCGCCATAGATGGCATAACGGTTCATGCCCGACGCGTGTTGCGACACCGAGATGGTCGCCACAGGCTGTACGGCAGGAATCATGTTGGGTCCCGAACCTCCGAAAGACTCCTGCAGTTTTTGGCGCAACACGGACGAGATGCGGTCCATTTCGATTTGTGAGTCACCATAGTGCATGATGCGATAGGTCTTACCCGTGGCACGTGCCTGGTCCAATTGTTTGAACAGATGGTCGAAGTAGGTGTAGTCGTCTTTGGGCAGATAGATGCGGTTGGGGTTCTCTTTCAGGTAGTCGCGGAAAAAGCGCATGCTGTCAAGCAAATTGTCGGAGACCGTCATCTCAAAGCTCTTGTTCACTTTGTTCAAAACATCGTCGACGTCGACTTCTTCTTTGGCAGGAGCCGAGTCCTCGGCAAAGGAGGGGAATCGAAGTGTCATGCCTCCGATGGCCAGTCCTTCGGAAGGGAAGAAATACCAAGTGACTCCCAAAAGGAGGATGACCGAAAAGATAAATATGAGGATACGAATGGGTTTCATTTCTTGATGATTAGAGTTTGTCCTTCGCGGATTTTGTCGTTTTTCAGTTTGTTCCATCGCTTCAAGTCATTGACTGTGACATGATGTTTTGAGGCGATGCGGCTCAATGTGTCGCCTTTTTTGACTTTGTATTTTGTGGTACTGGCATTTGTCGAAGAACTTTTCTTGGATGCCGAGGTGGTAGAGGGTTGGGTCTGCTTTTCGACAGGCTTGGTGACTTGAGTCAAGGTGGAGTCAGCGGTCTTGACGGGTTTGGGTCTTTCGACGGGTTCCACGATATGAGTGTTCTTAATAGCTGGCCGCTCAACGCCTTCGTAGGCATAGACACAGGCCATTAAGTCGGCGATGATGCTGGTGTTGGGAAGCAGGTGGCCTTCGTCGAAGTCCCAGAGTTGGAGGCCTTCGCCGTTGCGGTCAATGGCGTGATGCAGTGCGTTGGGGCTGTTGGTATAGGCCAAGATGGCGTACCACCAATCACCGTATTGTTGGTACAGATTGTTGAGATAGCTGAGGGCGGCTTGAGTGGAGGTGCGTATGGCAAAGCGCTCGTCTCGCTTGTCGTCGACAGCCAGACCATAACGCATGGCCACCAACGAGGGTAGGCTCCATACGCCACAACGGTCGTTGTTGGCATAGTCGGTGCGCATTCCGCTCAATGCCAGTGGCAGGTATTTCATTTCCTTCGGCATGCCATGTTGCGACAAGGCAGAATCGAGGAAGGGCTCGCTCACCACAAAGGCATCGGGGAGGGCTTTGGCTGAATAGGCTTGCACTGCTTTGTCCAGACGTTCATGGTAGGGCAATGGCAGCGTGTGCTCAAGGCTTTTCAGCCTTTCGGCAATCCTATCGCTGTCCGACGATACGCAACAGTTGTTGGCGGCAAGGCAGAAAACGAAAAGCCATATTATTTTCAATATCTTGATTTTCATTACATTAAATCTCTGTAGCCGCTTGTCGGAAGCCATTTTTTGGGTTGCGGCAAAGAAACCGCAAAAATACGTAAATCTTTTGGATTGGGAACACGCTTTTTTACTACTTTTGCACCCTCAATTTCGCATCAGTGCGGAGTGAGTTTTGGGTATGGAGCAAATAGACAGGACAAGAGAATTGGAGACGCGAAATATTGGTCAGTTGCTGTGGGTATATGCGTTGCCCAGCATCGTCAGCCATATCATCGCCTCAATTTATAATATCGTCGACCGAGTGTTTTTGGGGCAATATGTGGGTGCCCTCGCCATTGCTGGTTTGGCCATCACCATGCCTATCATGAACATCATCCATGCTTTCGGTTCATTGGTGGGCGTGGGTTCGGCGGCGCGCATGTCGATTGTGCTTGGCAAGAAGGACTACAAATGGGCCGAAGACATTTTGGGCAATAGCCTACTGCTGACCTTCGTTTTTGGTTTCCTCTTCATTACGGGTGGCTATCTCTTTATGGACCGCATCCTGACAGCGTTCGGTGCCTCGGCCGACACCATCGCCTATGCCCGTGAGTATATGGATATCATCCTTCCTGGTATGTTTATGACCACGTTGTCGTTTAACCTTACCGGATTGATGCGCGCCACCGGCTATCCACAAAAGTCGATGTGGATTATGGCTGGAGGTGCCATTCTCAACATCTTTTTGGATGCGTTGTTCATCATCGTCCTCGATTGGGGCATCGCGGGTGCAGCATGGGCTTCCACCCTCTCCATGACATGCACCGCCATTCTCGCTGTGTGGCATTTTTTGCAAAGGAGTTCCTTTATCCGCTTCCGTCGTCATGCCTGGAAGCCCAAACTCTATATCTTCCGTAATATCTTGCTTATCGGCATGAGTCCTTTTCTGATGAACGTGGCGGCCTCGGCAGTGGTGGCTTTTCTCAACAACCAGCTCATCCGCTTTGGTGGTGACTTGGCTGTAGGTGCCTATGGCTTGGCCAACACTTTCGGCAGCCTCAGCGTGATGCTTATCTTGGGTCTCTGCCAAGGTATGCAGCCCATAGCGGGTTACAACTATGGGGCAGGACATCCTCTGCGACTCAAGGAGGTCTATACCCTGACGCTAAAAACCAACATACTGATTGGCGCTGTAGGAGCCGTGCTGGCTTTGACACTGCCTCATGCTTTGTTGCGTCTCTTCACAAAAGAAGAGGAACTGATACAGATTGGCATCCCTGCCATGCGCTTTATGTTGGTGATGTTCCCCTTGGTAGGCTTCACTATCACCAACTCCAACTTCTTCCAGAGCATTGATAAGCCTTGGATAGCCATCGTCACCAGCCTCTCGCGTCAGGTGCTGTTCCTCATTCCGATGATCTATTTGGTCCCGACCATTTTCGTCAACATGGGAGGCAACGGTCTCACGGGTGTGTGGGCCTCGTTGACGATCTCCGATTTCCTCGGTGCTGTGCTTGCCTTTGTGCTCATGCTTTCACAACGTCATGTCTTCAAACCATCCGAATGATTGATCTCATCAATGCCATAGTGTCGCCCACCAACACCCACATATTAGACTCCTGTTCGGTCAAGAGCAAGGAGGATATGCGGACCTATTTGCGTAGGCTTCGTGAAGGGGTACCCGAAGAAATGGCTGTCAATCAGCGTGATATAGAGTCACAGATTCACGAGTGGCGTGCGCATAACTTTTTTTACAAGCTCCATGTGTTTCGTAGTCGTACCCAAGACGTCGACCTCGAACTGAAGCAACCCTGGTACCGTGAATTGTTTTGCCGGGTGGTGAGTTTCTTTTATTTTTGGGACCAGTCGGAATAAAAAGCGGTACTTTTCATTGTTTTTTACAAAAAAAGGCATTACTTTTGCAGAGTAAAAATGCTTGTATTGCAACAAACCAACATAGTACTAACCTAAATCCTATCAAAATGAAAAAAGCAAACTTCCTGGTCGCAATGGCTTTGGCCGTTGTTTTTGTGTTTGGCACTGTTACCGCCAACGCGCAGATTAGAGGCCTTGGACAAAAACTGAAATCAACGATTACCGAAGGTGCCAGTAATCTGGGCTCCAAGATTGCTGCCGACAAGGTGACTTTCGAGAAATTCCCTACCACACTTGAAGAGTTTCAAGCCTTCCA
The DNA here is from genome assembly GCA_017395365.1 of Bacteroidales bacterium. Classification (GTDB taxonomy): domain Bacteria; phylum Bacteroidota; class Bacteroidia; order Bacteroidales; family F082; genus Limimorpha. The sequence continues at coordinate 241,373 of JAFPUN010000003.1, read as the reverse complement.
AGCTGAATATGGTACCACTCCTGAAGGTGCGGTGGCTGTGCAACTTGTAGCTATGGAATTGTACCGTCACGACAAGGCTGTCGGTCAACAATGTCTTGCGCTCTGCAACACTGATGTCAACTTATCTTCGGTAACCCGTCGGTTGAACGAACTTTATCGCGAAAACGACAGCTATGCCCGTCCTTACCTGGTCTCGGCCATGCTGCAGGGTGCCAAGCCGTCGAGCGGCTACAACCCCGACAAACCCTACACCATTCGTCTGCGTAAAGACCCCACCAAGAGTGACGAGCGTTCGCAGATGCTGAAAGGCTATGTGATTCACCTCCAGCTCTATAGCGATGGCTACGACACCCCGTGGCGTAATGTCGATGTGGTGAAGCAGAAAGGCGATGATTACTACCGCGTTTCCAACTGCCCTGCCATCCTCACCCAATGCAAGGAAGTTGACTTCGATGCTTCCGACGATTGGCACGGACTGGAATAATCTAATTGTTCAAATGAGTAGAGACGCGGCCGCCGCGTCTCTACATTTTTTATCATCTTATTATGAAACGATTCCATTTTTTGACGACCCTTTTGGTCCTTTTCCCCGCCTTCCTCTTTGCCGGCGAAGGCATGTGGATTCCCATGCTGCTGCAATACAACGAGAAAGAGATGCAGGAGATGGGCATGAAAATCACCGCTGACGACATCTACAGTATCAATCACAGTAGCCTGAAAGACGCCATCGTGCTTTTTGGCGGCGGCTGCACGGGAGAAATCGTCAGCGACCAAGGCTTGCTGCTTACTAACCACCACTGCGGCTACGACTATATCCAAAAACATAGCTCCGTCGAGCATGACTATCTCACCAACGGATTCTGGGCGATGAACAGGGGAGAGGAACTGCCTTGTCCTGGACTCAGCGTCATCTTCCTTCGCGAGATGCGTGACGTGACCGAGAAGGTGCTCTTCAATGTCACCCCTGATATGGCGGAAGACGAGCGTCAGGCCAAAGTCGATGAGAATATGAAGCGACTTATCGCCCAGGTCGAGAAAGAAACCCCTTATAAGGTCAGCATCAAGCCTTTCTTCTTGGGTAACGAATACTATATGCTCCTCAACGAAGTCTACACCGACGTGCGCCTCGTGGGTTGCCCGCCGAGCAACATCGGCAAGTTCGGTGGCGACACCGACAACTGGGTGTGGCCCCGTCATACAGGTGACTTCAGCATCTTCCGTGTTTATGCCGACAAAGAAGGCCATCCTGCCGTATATGACAAGGACAATGTGCCGTACAAGCCCGCCAAGCACCTTGACATCTCGTTGAAAGGTGCCGAGGAAGGCGACTTTGCCTTTGTGTTCGGCTATCCCGCCCGTACCAACGAATACCTGCCCGCCGTGGCCGTTGACCAAGAGGCCAACCTCATCGACCCGATCACCGTCGACCTGCGCGGCAAGGTGCTCGACATCTACAACCAATATCAGGAGCAAGACCCCAAGGTGCGCATCCAATATGCCTCCAAACATGCCAGCATCGGCAACGGTTGGAAGAAATGGATGGGTGTCACAGAAGGTATCAATCATTTCCACGGTGTGGAGAAGAAAGAAGCTTTTGAGAAGGACTTCCAGGAATGGGTTTTGGGTGCGCGCAACCGTTACATGTACCTTGACCTGCTGAAGGACTTCAAGAAAAATTATAAGGATTTGGAGCCTTTTCAATTGGCTTACACCTATCTCTCCGAGGCAGGACTACGCATCGAACTGGTTAGCTTTGCAGGTCGCTTTGCCCGCCTCTCCGAGGTGACTAAAGACACACCGCAGGATAAGGTCGATCAGATGGTGACCAACCTAAAGACCGCTATACCGAGTTTCTACAAGGACTATTACGAGCCTATCGACCGCGATGTGGCCAAGATGTTGCTCAAGGAATACCTGAAGGCCCAACCTGCCGACTTCCGCCCGTCTTTCCTCAACGAAATCAAAGATGTGGACGAATATGTAGACAAGCTCTTTGATAAGACGATGTTTACCGACGAAGCCAAGATGATGGCCTTGCTTGACGGTTTCAAAGTCAAGGATGCCAAGAAGTTGGCCAACGATCCTGCCATGAAGGTCTACCAGAGCCTTATTGGTTTCTACCGCGATGAGGTGTACGACAACATCTCGAGCATCACCAAGGACAACGACCGTCTGCGCCGTATCTACATGAAAGGCCAGATGGAGATGCAAACCGAGAAACGCCTCTTCCCTGATGCCAATTTCACGCTGCGTGTCACCTACGGCAAGGTGGAAGGCTTCAAGCCGCAAGACGGTAAGACCTACCGCCACTTCACCACCCTCGAGGGCATCATGCAGAAGGAGAACCCCGACATTTATGACTATGTGGTGGAGCCGCGCTTGAAGGAGTTGTACAACAAGAAAGACTACGGCCGTTACGCCGACAAGGATGGCACCATGCATGTGGCTTTCACTGCCAGCGTACACACCACGGGAGGTAACTCAGGTAGCCCGATTCTAAACGCCGAAGGCCAACTTCTCGGTCTTAACTTCGACCGCTGCTGGGAGGGCACCATGAGCGACCTCATCTATGACCCTGACATCTGTCGTAACATCAGTGTCGATATCCGCTATGTGCTCTTCATCATCGACAAGTTTGCCGGTGCAGGGCATCTGATAGATGAGATGACGATAGTAGAATGAATGAAAAAAGGCGGTAACCGCCTTTTTTCATTTGTCTTTTACTACGACACGCTTTGTTGCAGTTCCTTTGTCGGTTTGGATTCTGACGATATAAACTCCAGGTCCTTGTGGACCGAAATCGTATTCAAGACGGTTGCCCATTGTTGAGGCTTCGTAGAGCTTTTCACCCAACAGGTTGAAGATGCCGATGGCTTCGATGCTCTCGGCCTCAATACGAAGTGTTCCATGGGTCGGATTGGGATAAGCAGAGGCTATCTGTTCATCAAATTCCGGTACTTTGCTGCAATCGTCGATGATTGTGGTGAAATAATCATGCCATTCCGACTCTTCGTATGCAGCAATGCAACCGCAAGGTACGGTGAGTGTGGTGCAATTGACCCCTTCAAACACCTCCTCAAACGAAAACGCTGGCGGTTCTGTAGCCAATGAAATGACTTCGGTCAACCCGCTGCAATTGATGAAGGCTGCTCCACCAATGGTGTCCAATGCATTCCCTAATGTTAAGGTAGTCAACCCGCTGCAATTGTGGAAAGCATTGGGTCCAATGTTTCTCACGGTATTGGGGATGGTCAGCGAACCGGCTAAACCCGTGCAACCCCAAAAAGTAGAAGTGCCGATGGAGGTCACGGCACTGCCGATGGTCAAGCTGGAAAAACCAGAACACTTGTAGAACGCAGCATCCTCAATGCGCGCCAAAGAGTTGCCGATGGTCAGTGAACCGGTGAAGCCCCTGCAACCATAGAAAGCCGCATAATAGATATACCTCACGGAATTGGGAAGCGTCAGTGAACCGGTGAAGCCATTGCAACCATAGAATGCTGCAGGCCCGATGGTGTCAAGGGAGGTGCCGAGATCCAAAGAGGTCAATCCGCTGCAACCCAAGAAGGCGTTTTCGCCGATGGAGATAACCGTATTGGGAATGGCCAGGTGGCCTGTTAGTCTGTCACACGAAATGAAAGAGTTTTTCCCGATTACAGTCACAGTGTAGTCTTTTTCATTGTAATTAATGCTTGACGGAATGTTTAATTCACCTTGGATTTCCGTGCCGGCGACAGGACCTATTAATGTTGCAGAAACCCCGTCGCCATTGATTTGATAATACAAATCTTCAATGATGATATAAGACTGTGCCTTCAGTGGTGTCATTCCCATAATGCTGAACATCAGGAGGGATAAGGCAACAAATGCTGTTTTTTTGTAGGGTGAGAAAAACTCTTTCATGATATTTGGTTTTCGTTGGGTCTTCCATTGCTGTTATGCAATGAAAGAGATGGTTTTAAATACTTACTTTCCGAGGATACTTCCCAGGCCGCCCAGGATGCTGCCCAAGCCGCCCGAGTTGCTCTTGCCGCTTGATGACATGCCGCCCAGAATCATGCCTAACATGCCCTCCAGTCCAGCTGCGTTGGTGCCACTGCTCTTCTGACCTTTACCTAATAGGGCGAGAAGGCTTGGGGCTATAGAAGCGAGGATGTTGCCAACGGCATTGGAGGCCACGCCCGTCGACTTGGAGATGCCCCCCAACACACCGGAGAGACCGCCTCCGAAAATATGGCTCAAGATCTTGTTGCCATCGACAAGGTCGGCGGCTTTCAGGTTGTTGACGATGTTGCCTGCGTTGCCGGCATGGTAGCCAAGGGCATCGGCCAGAGAGGCGGCTCCGGCTTGCGAAGAAGCGTTCTTCTGCATGGCACCCAAAAGATAGGGCAATGCTGCAGTGACGACAGACGAAACTTGTTTTTGGTCGATTTTAAGATTCTGTGAGATGGCGTTGATGGCATCATTGCCCGTCAAAGCACCCAAGATGTTTGATAATTCCATTTTGATAATCGTTTTATGGTTGAACTTAATTGCTAATTCAACTGCAAAATTAAAAACAATTCGAAAAACAAACCAAAAAAGATGCTTTTCGAGAAATATTTGTAATTTTGCCCATGAAAAGCATATTAAAAACTATGAAAAACATTTTGCTCGTGATTGCTCTTGCCGTCCTCACCTGCTGTGGCACGGCTCAAGACAAAAAAGACAATGTCGCTAATGCCGATTCAGCGACTGCCAAAGAACAAGAAAAGACTCAAAACGAAACAACTATGAAAGCTTTAGTGACTTATTTCTCGGCTTCAGGCGTGACCCGCAATGCCGCCAAACAAGTGGCCGACATCATTGGTGCCGACCTCTTCGAAATCACCCCCGAGCAGCTCTACACCGATGCCGACCTCGATTGGCGCGACAAGACCTCCCGCTCGACGATTGAGATGAACGACAAGACTTCTCGTCCCGCCCTCAAGGACGGCGGTAAGGTGCCGAACCTCGCACAGTATGATGTGGTGTATGTCGGTTTCCCCATTTGGTGGTACACCGCCCCGACCATCATCAACACCTTCATCGAGGCCAATGACTTTACAGGCAAGACCATCGTTCCTTTCGCCACTTCGGGCGGTAGCAACATCAAGAAAGCTTGCGAAGACCTGCAAACCGCCTATCCGAACTACAAGTTCGGCCAAGGCAAGTTGCTCAACAGCATCGACAAGGCCGACATCGAGGCTTGGGCTGCTGTGGTGAAATGATTTGATTTTTTGCGAATCCTTGTAGGGCTGTCGTATTACGGCAACCGCTGTTCGTGCATTCGGGCCGAATGCAAGCCAGCGGTTGCCACAATGTGACAGCCCTACATGTTTTTATTCCGACAACGGCAAGGCAAGCTCAATGATGTCGACAGCCCTACCGCCTACGATACCGTAGCCATTTGTGACATTGGAATAGGTATGGATGGGTTCAGACAAGATTTGTAAATAATCATCGCCTTGGTTGCAGGTGTACAGGTAGTTGTAGTATTCCTTTGAGAGGTGCTCCACCATGAAAGAAACCTTATAAAAGTCGGGGTCGAAATCTTCAGCCAACTCACAATCAAAGTAAAGCTCCACTTTTATGCGATAGGAACCACCGTCGAAGAGCCTGTCGGTGAACACACCCTCAGGACGGGTGTCGAGGTCGCTGGCATCGATGAAATCATTCTCGGTCATCACAGGCTCAAAGATGAGATCATCATAGTCGAAACTGATATAACGCTTGTTTTGACCCACCCATGTGTCGCTACCTCTCCTCGTGATGAGCCTGAAATAATTTGTCTTCCCTGGATTGGGGTCAGTGACGGTAAAGGTCAGATCCATAGTCCCACTTATTTCCAAAATAGTGGTGTCGGGCACGTAGTCTTGGATTTCGTCATCATAGTGATACGGATGGCTTGAATGCCATTCCTTCACTTCCACCTCCATCGGGCAATCCACAAATTTAGGCAAGGCGCTGGTCGTGCCTTCCACGTCATCGTAGCCATTGGCCGAGGCCTTGATCTGGACGATGTCGCCTTCTTGGGGACGATAGTCATTGAAAAGGTAGGGAACGAGTTGATAGGCATTCATTTCGTAATTGTGCCAAATGGTGTCGGCCGAAGGGGTCAACTCGCCAATATGGTTGCCGTTGACATAAAGCGAAGCCACGAGGTCGTCGGGGGCCTGGGTGTTTTCGTCATAGTCCAAGAAGAAGTAGCTCTTGCTGATATAGGCTTTTACGGGTTCGTCGGTCCCTACGATGCTGTTGATGACTAGCTTAGGGTCGGTCTGCTCGCCGTTGAATTCGATTTGCTTCTCGCAGGAGGACAGGAGTAGAGTGGATGCCACTGAGAGGATGGTAATAATCCAACCGTTCACCGTCATTGCGGGCTCGACCCGCAATCTCCTGAGCGATAGGGATTCCTTCGCATGTAGGAGATGGCGGATCCTTGTCCGCCATGAGGGTGAAAGGCGTAATGGTTGATAATCCCAGTTGTGTTTTTGTATCATTGTTTTAGAATTTAAAGCTATAACTAACCGAAGGAATAATCGGGAACAGGCTGGCCTGCATTAGGACTTTCTTCTCTTGTCCTGTGTTTTCGTCGAAGCCGTAGCTCGTATACACCAAGAACGGATTGTTGTGGTTGTAGGCATTGTAGACGCTGAGGTTCCAGGTACGGATGCCATGTTTCTTCTGCTTGTGGAAGTTCATGCTGATGTCGAGGCGGTGATAATTGCCCATGCGGAAGTTGTTGCGTTCGAGGGCTTGGATGTAAGGGATGTAATCCCAGTCGGGTAAGCCTTCATAGATCTGGGTGCCGAGGGTGCCGCAATTGCCGCTGCTGAACACCCAAGTGCCGCTCAGGTCGAAGCGGTCGCTGAACTTGTGCTGTACGGTGATGCTGAGGTCGTGGCGACGATCATATTTGGCGGGAAACACCTTGCCCTCGTTGATGGTCATGCCTTCGCGGTCGAACTGTCGCTTGGCATGTGCCCAGGTGTAGCCCACCCAGCCCGTGGTCTTGCCGAAGCTACGTTGCACGAGAAACTCCACTCCATAAGCCCAACCTTTACCAAGGCATACCTTGTTTTCCCAAGTCTCTGACGAGCCGAAAAACGAGGCGCCGTCTCTGTATTCCAAGAGGTTGTCCATGACCTTGTAATAGCCTTCGAGTGAGATGTCGAAGAGGCGTGGCAGTTCATAGAAGGCACCCAGCGACACTTGATGGGCGTTCATCGGGACGATGTTTTTCGTCACGGGAACCCAAAGGTCGGTGGGCAGGCTGAGACTGCTGTTGGAGAGCAGGTGGACATATTGCGTCATATAAGCATAGCCCGCCTTAAGCGAGAGGTTGGAGGCCAGCATCACACTGGTGCTGAGACGCGGCTGCACGCTTTGGTAGGTCTTGCCTTCGACTGTGAAGGTGGAGTAATGCACACCTGCATTCACGCGGAAGATGTCGCCCAAGGTCATGTTGTCCTCGGCATAGAGAGCGGTCTCGTGGGCAAAGACGTTGGATGAGCCGACAATGGTGTCAACGTTGAAGTCGCCGTCAGTGATTTTCAGCGACTGCACCTCGGGACGGAATTGGTGGTAGGTGTAGCTGCCACCGAAGCGGATCTCATGGTTCGGCAAGGGCGTATAGTCGAAGTCGACCTTGGCGGTCAGGTCGTTGATGCCCGATTTGTAGGCCATGTTGTACTCGTTAAAGACAAGAGTGTTGTAATTCGGATAGTTTGCCTCTTCTTTGATTTCCATGCCGAGGTTGTGGCGGTATTGCGTGTAGTTGACCGAGGCATCCATGAAGAGTTGTTGCGACATGACATGGTTCCAACGGAGGGCCGACACCTTGTTGCCCCATTTCCAGTTGAGGCCCATATTGTCGGTGTATTTGACATTTTCGTAGGCATAATCCCTATATTTCACTCCGAAATAGATGGCATCGTCACCTGAATAGAAGCTCAGATAAAGACGGTCTTTGTCGGAGATCTTCCAGTTGAGCTTGCCGTTGAAGTCATAGAAATAGTATCCAGCCTTGAGTTTGCTCATGTCTTTTTCAGCATGTCGTGCAATCCACAGGGCGGGCTTCATCAGCAGGTCGCTGTAGGTGCGACGGAAGGAGAGGTTGAATGAGAGCTTGTCCTTCACAATGGGGCCTTCGAAGTTGAGTTTCGATGAAATCAAGCCCACGCTGACATTGCCGTGGTATTGCTGCATGTCGCCTTCCTTCATGCGGATGTCGACCACCGACGAGAGGCGACCACCGAAATGTGCCGGAAAACTGCCTTTATACAAGGTGACATTCTTTAAGGCATCGGGGTTGAAGACGGAGAAGAAGCCCATCATGTGGTTGACATTGTAGACGGGTACGCCATCGAGGAGCAGCAGGTTCTCATCGGGGCCACCGCCGCGCACATACATACCGGCCGAGCCTTCCGAGCCGTTCTGCACACCTGGCAGCAGCTGTATGGCTTTCAGCACATCGGCCTCGCCAAACAAGGTCGGGATACTCTTGATTTGTTGCACGGGCAGCTCCACCACGCTCATCTGCGGACTGCGGGCGCTCACGATGGCTCGTGTGCCTTCCACCACCACCTCTTCCAAGGTCGTGTTGGTCTCAAGCATGAAGTTGAGGCTGAGGTTCTCTTTTAGGTCAAGGGAACGGCTTTGTTGGGTGTAGCCCACATACGACACTTGCAGGTCGACCTGACCTTGGTCCAAGGTTAGAGTGTAGAAGCCATAGCTATTTGTTGCACAGCCTTTTCCTGATGTCTTGTCAATAACGGTGGCCCCGATGAGGGTTTCCTTGCTGGCAGCGTCCATCACATAACCGCTGATGGTTCGCTTTTGTGCAAATCCAGGCAAACAAGCTAGCGCCAAACCGATGAAAATCATCCATCGGCTGAAAAAAACACTTTTCATCTCGATTTGATTTATCGACGTTTTAACGATGCAATTTCCGTTTTATTGCATAATCCAATCTGCCGCGGCTTCAATCACGTTGTCGATGCCTTGGGCGGTGCAGGCGGGGTCAAGGATGACGCGCTCCGCAGGCGGCACGCCGTTCTCGTAGTTACCGCCATCGAGGGCGATGGTGCGGGTGATGCTGAAGCGATAGGTCCAGCCATTGGGCAGGGCGCCGCCGTTGGGCAGACCGAGTCCGCCGCCGCTGTAGTCGCCAAACAAACGGATGTTGGGGTAGGCCATCGTGCAAATCGAGAAGAACGAGGTGGCGCTATATGAGCCACGGTCGATGAGCACAGCCACGGGCTTGGTGTAGGGCGTTTCTAAGATGCAGGTGTCGGTGGCATAAACAGCCTCAAGTTCGGTGAAATCGTTGTGCCCAGGCCCCGACTTGATCTGCGTGAGATACAGCGGCTGTTTGTGGTTGTCGAAGATGCTGAGCAATGAGGCAATATTGTTTTTAGAACCTCCTCCGTTTTGACGTAAGTCAAGAATCATACCTTGGCAGTTATTATAACATTTCGTTATATGCTTCAAGCTGGTCTCGCTGATGTCGTTGCTGAATGAAACATAGCGGATATATGCCACCTTACCATTACGTATGGCATTGTGGGTAAAGCTCCCTGTAGTGTGGAAATTGATGGTTAAATAGTTCAAGAGAACTAAGTCTTCGTCAATGTTTTTCTCAGCATACATCTTATAATAAACAGAATCATAATGCGATAGGTCAAAGCTGGAGATGAGGTTGGTGTGGCCGTCCTGCAAGGTGTTGAGCATGGCAGCGCACACGCGGAAGAGACTGTCGTTATCCATGTCTTCGTAGACCATGGGACGGTATACCTCGCGCACCGAATCCCAGTCGATGCCTTTCACATCGAAGAAGGCGTATTGCTGATCGACTTTGTCCCAGAGATAGTCGAACACACTGACGGGGTCATCGCTCGCATCGGATTCCATGAAGGCGCGCTCGCATGAGGCAAAACAAAGGGCCAAAAGGCCAAATAATAAAATATGTAGTTTTTTCATGATGGTCATTATTATGTTTTGTAATTCCTATGGTGTTTGCAGTCCCGCGTCTCGCAGTCCCGCGTCCCACGTCAATTGATATTAAACATGAGATTAAGATTAAACGTATGCAATGCATTATCGAAGCGGTAGGCGCCCGTGTTCCTGGTCGTGAGGTAGTCCCAACGGTAGTTGAAGCCGATGCGGTTGCCGTTCAACAGGTTGAGGTACAGTCCGATGTCGGTGCTGACGCCAGGGAAGAACATCCCGAAGGTCTCGTAGTCGCTGAGCACGGTGTTGGCCAAGTTGATGTCGCCCGTATAGTTGTCCATATAGGCGTAGCCTGGCCTGCTGACCAGCCCAGCAAGAGGCAGGCTCAGTTTGCCGTAGGCTGTGAGCAGGTTGTGCGACCCGCCTTTGATATAGGCGAAGTCGTATTGTGCCATACCTTCGGCGCAGAGGTTCTCGTAGATTGAGGCACCCATGGCGGCGTTCATCATCGAGGCATTTTCCTTGATGTCGTAGAAGGTCTGGATGCCGCCGCCGGCCCACAGGTGGAAGCGGTTGCGTTTGCTGTCGTGGAAGCGGTAGAGGAACTCGGCGCGGCTGTCGAGGTCCAAGGCGTAGCCGTCGAACGACGTGAGCATGTTGCCGAACAGCCGTGACTCGACCTGCACGTGGCAGCGTCGCCATTCGACGGTGGCGCCCAGGTTGAGGTCGGCGCCCACGCCGAGGTAGCGGAACGGGGCGGTGCCGTTGTCGTAACAGTCGGCCACATCTAAGCCAACGCCCATATTGAGCCAGATCGGCACCTTGCTCTTGTGCACAATCTGAGGCGTGACATTTTCTTCAGTGGTTTGCGCAAAGGTTTGTGTCGCCATCAATAAAGCGACCACAATAAATTTAGAGCTCAGTTTTATTTTCATTATTCGAGTTTTAATTTTGATTTCTATCTACATTAAATAAATGAATATGATGGCAAAAGTACAAAGAATATCCTTATACAAAAGGATTCCAATAATGTTTTGAAAACAATTATTTTTTGTAAGAACAAAATCCATATCTTTGCATCCAATAAAACACCATATTATGTAAGCAAAGCAACATGTTGACATAGGATAAACAGCGATTTGAGGCTGATTCTTGGTACTTCGTTTATTTCCACTACCAGTCCTCTTTATGAGGGCAACTCATCAAGAAAAAGTTTCCGATTTGCCGTATTTATACGGCGTGGAAAGCTTGTTAGATGAGTGGGAGTGGAAACCCGAAGTACCTGGCAAGAAATATTTTCCACGCTTTTTCTATGTCTAATACGCAGAGACATGGCTAAACAAAACCTTCATATCGGGCAACTTGTCAAAGCCGTTTTCGATGAGAGTGGAATGAGTGTGGCTGAGTTCGCACGTCGCATTCATACCGCACGCTCCAACGTGTATTTCATCTTTGAACGACCAAGTATTGACATGGAGCAACTATTAGACATTTGCGATGCGCTGGAACATAATTTTTTAGATGATATTCAACTCCAAAGGGGGATGAAATCGTCGCTTTGTCCTCGAGAAATCCATCTTGACATAAACATTGATGAATTATGTGATGACGACGCGAAGCGGGTGGCTTGGTTTCTTGAAGAATTGATAAGTCGAAACCGTCTGTAGTATTGACAAAAACCGTCTGTAATAATGACTGGTAAATGTATTGGCCTAATGCGAGATGCTTGTATTTTTGCAGTGTAAAATAATTCAAACATAAGGCGTACATAGTAAAATAGAATTAAATATGAGGAAAATAGTTCTTTTAATGATGCTTTTCGTGGGGATAGGCGTCCATACAGCAAAAGCCCAATATTGGATTCCTAATTTCGTTGAACCAGAATATGTTACTGTAAATTCTAAAGAAGGCATTAGTGTCGGCTACGTAACCGCCAATCAAAACAACTCCTATACTGTTGTTCTTTATAATAACAACAGAGGCAATCAAGGTGAAATAACCAGCTACAATTTCGAATGGTACCTTTCTTATAAAGGTGAAAGGGTGAGTGAGTATTACCAAGAAACCATTCGTTGTGGACAATCTGCTTCAAGAACCGTATATGCTTGGCCAGGAGAGGTGCCTGCAGGAAACGAAAAGTATGTGACCGTGCAGTTGGGGAAGGAACCCGCCAAAAGAGATCCTAGAGATGATGATTAAGGGAAACAACAAAGATAAAACAATAACATAGTATAGAATAGAGGTTGCGCCCGGCACGAACATAGGGTAAAAGAAAATGAAAAAGATAATGGCATTGTTAACCATTTTGATGTGTTTTGCATCTACCAATGTATTTGCACAACTGAAAGAAGTTCGAGGTGTGCAAACAAGGGTTGTGGAGTATCGCAATGATCGTGGAGTTGACATGCATGGTTTCGAGTTTAAGAACGAGAATAATTATCCAGTTTGGGTAGAAGCGGAATTATGGATTTATCCATATAGTTATGGAGGATACTATGATAACGAAGCAAAAGTAGAAGAAAGTGTTCGTGACACAAAAAGTTTTACATTAAATGCAAGAGAAACTTATGTTTGGAAATGTGGGAATACAACTTATAATGCTCCTGGTGTTAACCATGATGGTTATAAAAAATACTATGTAAAATACAAAGCATATAAAGCTGAATAAAATAATATAAAATAGTATCAAAGACCCAATAAAACATTTACCTAAAAACCGATGTGCCGATGGGATATAACTGGCAATAAAAAAATGAAAAAACTAGTTAAAGCAGTATTCACGTTAAGCCTGATGGCTCTTCCGTTCATCTTTACTTCCTGCGAAAAGGATTATGGAACTTCCGGATATGGGCACCATAACGACAGTGACTGGAAATTGTACAATAATAATGATCAAGCCAACCCCTCTATCGATTACGAAGAGGCTGTGTTGCCGATAGACAATTCCGCAGAATAATAAATCAGCTCAACGCCAGCATGCTGGCGTTGAGATTTAATCAGATTAAAAACACATTCCCGTTATGAAAAAGATACTAATTTTAATCGCATTAATCTATTTTGGAGTTACTGCAAGCGCGCAAAATGCGGCAAGTAGTTATCCTGTTCCATCGGGTTCGTTGAATGTTGAATATTTCAACGACCGCAGTCACGATTCTTCAAAACAGGGACGCTTGAAAATCACTAATAATTCCGATTTGACAATCACTAAAGCACACATCCGTGTTACAGTTGTTATCTCCTGGTATGAACAATCCAGTTATCCTATCAGAAGCAAAAAAACATTAGAGTTGTGCGATGATGATTTTACCAATATCCCCGCAGCAAGAAGATCAATAGAATTGACTAGTAGCAGAAGAGGAGTAATTGAAGGAGGTCCTGAGAAAGAAGGTAAGACTTATCAATACAACATTGAAATCACGAATGTTGCTTATGATCCAGTTCCTTTTCCTGAACCTCAAAAAAGATAACGAAGATAAATGAGGTAGAGGAAAATCGTTAACCGATTATTTAATATTAGTTTTAATGGAGGGTGACCCAAGAGGTCATCCTCTTTTTTTGTATTCAGATGGGATAAGAGACTATTGTCATATATGCGATATCAGACGGGGTCTCAAACTTTTTAGTCAATCCTTTTTATTGTTTTCGTGCGGCAAAGATACGGCATTTCAACATTATTCCGTATTTTTGCACCCGTTTTTAATAGACGCGAGACTTAGGACGCAAGACATGAGACTTGTTCGTCCCTTGTCCTAAGTCCTACGTCCCACGTCCAAACGATTAAGTCTAATACAATTGTAATTCTTCTTTAATTATGGAATCAACGAACAAACACTTCAAGCGTTACACAGTAACCACGGCCTTGCCCTACGCCAATGGCCCCGTCCACATCGGTCACCTTGCCGGCGTTTATATCCCCGCCGACACTTACGTTCGTTATCTGCGAATGCGTGGCGAGGACGTCCTGTTTGTCGGTGGTTCCGACGAGCACGGCGTGCCGATTACCATCAAAGCCGAAAAGGAAGGCTGTACGCCTCAAGACATCGTGGACCGCTATCACGAGATCATCAAGAAGTCGTTCGAGGAGCTGGGCATCAGCTACGACATCTACTCACGCACCTCTTCGAAGATGCACCGTGCCACGGCCCAAGAGTTCTTCAAGAAGCTTTATGACGAAGGAAAGTTCATCGAGAAAGAGACGGAGCAATACTTCGATCCTGAACGTCAGAAGTTCCTTTCCGACAGATATATCGTGGGCACTTGCCCGAAATGCGGTGCCGACGGCGCCTACGGCGACCAATGCGAGAAATGCGGCTCTTCCTTGAGCCCCGACGAACTCATCAACCCGCACTCGCAACTCAGCGGCGCGGCCTTGGTGAAGAAGCCGACCAAGCACTGGTACCTGCCCCTGGACCAATATGAGGGTTGGCTCCGTGAATGGATTCTCGAAGGCCACAAGGAATGGAAGAGCAATGTCTACGGTCAGGTGAAGAGCTGGCTCGACGGTGGCTTGCAACCTCGTGCCGTTACCCGCGACCTCGACTGGGGCGTTCCCGTCCCGATTGAGGGTGCCGAAGGCAAGGTGCTGTATGTGTGGTTTGATGCACCTATCGGATACATCTCCAACACCAAGGAGATCTGCGAGCAACGCGGCGAAAACTGGGAGAAGTGGTGGAAAGACCCCGAGACCAAGTTGGTGCATTTCATCGGCAAGGACAACATCGTGTTCCACTGCATCATCTTCCCCTGCATGATGAAAGCCTACGGCGACTATATCATGCCCGACAATGTTCCCGCCAACGAGTTCCTCAACCTCGAGAACGACAAGATTTCGACCTCGCGCAACTGGGCCGTTTGGTTGCACGAATACCTGCAGGAATTCCCTGGCAAGCAGGATGTGTTACGTTATGTGCTTACCGCCAATGCTCCCGAGACCAAGGACAACAACTTCACTTGGAAGGACTATCAGGACCGCAACAACAACGAGTTGTTGGCCATCTTTGGCAACTTCGTCAACCGCACGTTGGTGCTGACGCACAAATACTATGAAGGTGCTGTGCCTGCCTTAGGCAACCTCACCGACACCGACAATGCCGTCATCGAAGAGATGAACGCCTATCCGCAGAAGATTGGTCATCTGTTGGACACTTATAAGTTCCGCGAGGCCCTCTCCGAGCTGATGAACTTGGCCCGTCTGGGTAACAAGTACCTCACCGACAATGAGCCTTGGAAGCAAATCAAGACCGACCCCGAGCGCGTGAAGACCGTGATGGCTTTGTCGTTGCAGATTGTTGCCCATCTCGCCATCTTGAGCGAACCTTTCCTGCCTTTCAGCGCGAAGAAATTGCAACAGATGATTGGTCTGGAGGTGAAGGGTTGGAACGATGCCGAGAACACCGTTTTGCTGCCTGAAGGCCATGTCATCAACCAACCTGAACTGTTGTTCGAGAAGATCGAAGACAGCGTGGTGGCTGCCCAACTGCAAAAGTTGGAAGACACCAAAAAGGCTAACCAGCTGAACGCTTGGAAACCTGCCGAGGTGAAGCCTGTGGTCAGCTTTGACGATTATATGAAGGTGGATGTCCGTGTGGGTACCATCCTCGAGTGCCAGAAGGTGCCGAAGGCCGACAAGCTGCTTCAGTTCCTCATCGACGACGGCATGCAGAAGCGCACCATCGTGAGCGGTATTGCCAAGTATTACACTGAACCCGAGAAGCTGGTAGGCAAGCAGGTGTGCTTTGTCGCCAACTTCGAGCCGCGCAAACTCAAGGGTGTGGTCAGCGAGGGCATGATCCTTTCCGCTGAGGACAAGGACGGCCGTCTCGTGCTGCTGACGCCCAGCGATTTGGTGGCACCGGGATGCTCGGTAGGATGATTTTCTGTCACCCCTACGGGGTTTTGATAATACCGTTTATTTATAGGCGAGGGTTTACACCCCCGCCTATTTGCTGTCATCCCTTCGGGATTTCGCCACTAGCGGAACCCTGAAAGGGTGACAGCATCCGAGGCAGGGGGTGTCAACCCCTGCCGAAGAAAACAGACAATTCCGCTGAACCCCGAAGGGGTGAAAGGATAAATCAATGCGCCTCCAGCCAGTTCGCGCCTGTGTTCATCTCCACGATGACCGGCACCGACAATGGCAAGGCATTCACCATCTTATCGTTGACAATGGATTTCAGGGTATCGAGTTCATCGAGATGCGCATCGAAGACCAATTCGTCGTGCACCTGAAGGATCATCTTCGACTGCATCTTCAAGCGTTCCAACTCCTGATGGATGCCGATCATGGCAATTTTGATCATGTCGGCCGAGCTGCCTTGGATGGGCGCGTTGATGGCGTTGCGTTCGGCGAAGCCGCGCACCACGCTATTGGCACCGTTGATGTCGCGGAGGTAACGGCGGCGGCCTAATATGGTCTCGGCATAGCCGCGTTCACGCGCCAGGGCGATGCTGCGGTTCATGTATTCCTTGATGCCCGCATATTCCTCGAAGTATTTCTTGATGATGTTGGCAGCCTCGCTGCGCGAGAGCTCCATGCGCTCGGCAAGACCGAAGGCCGACATGCCGTAGATGATGCCGAAGTTGACGGCCTTGGCACGGCTGCGCTGCTCTTTGGTGACTTGGTCCATGGGCACATGGAACACCTTGGCCGCCGTGGCGGCATGGATGTCGTGGCCTAGGTTGAAGTCGGCAACCATGGCTGGGTCTTGACTCAAATGGGCGATGATGCGCAATTCGATTTGGCTGTAATCGGCGGCCAGAAGGGTGTATTCTGGACTGCGAGGTACGAAGGCGCGACGGATTTCGCGGCCTTTCTCGGTGCGCACGGGGATGTTCTGCAGGTTGGGATTGTTGGAGCTCAAGCGCCCCGTAGCCGTTACGGCTTGGTTATAGGAGGTATGGATGAGTCCGTCCTTCGGGTTGACCAAAGCAGGAAGTGCGTCGAGGTAGGTCGACTTCAGCTTGGTGAACGAGCGGTAGTCCAAAATCATCTGGATGATGGGATGCTTGTGCGATAGCTTTTGCAGCACATCCTCGCCCGTGGCATATTGTCCCGTCTTGGTTTTCTTGGCCTTCTCGTCGATACGCAGTTTCTCGAAGAGCACTTCGCCCAATTGTTTCGGTGAAGCGATGTTGAAAGGCATGCCAGCGGCTTTGTAGATCTCTTCCTCAATCTTATGAATCTCGACGCCAAAGGCTTCGCTGATCTGTTGTAGGTTCTCCGTGTCGATACGCACACCATTGGCCTCCATACGGCTCAAAACAGGCACGAGCGGCATCTCAATCTCATAAAACAGTTTCTCCACGCCGTTTTCCTTGAGCAGAGGCAGCAACTTCTCGTAGAGTTGCAACGTGATGTCGGCGTCTTCGGCGGCATATTCCTTCACTAATTCCACGGGAACCTCGCGCATGGTTTTTTGCATTCTTCCCTTGCCGATAAGGTCTTCGATGGGGATGGTGAGGTAGTTGAGGTAGACCTCGGCGAGGTAGTCCATGTTGTGGCGTTGCTCGGGCTCAAGGAGGTAATGGGCCAGCATGGTGTCGAACAACTTGCCTTTCACGCTGATGCCATATTCCGCCAACATAGAGATGTCGTATTTCAGGTTCTGCCCTATCTTCATAATGCTCTCGTCCTCGAACAAAGGACGCAACAATTCCAGTTTCTTCTGGCATTCCTCGCGGTCGGCGGGCATGGGCAGATACCAAGCCTCATGTGGTTTGATGGCAAACGAAACGCCCACCAATTCAGCGTTGTAAACGTCGATGTTGGTCGTCTCGGTGTCGAAGACGAATTGTTTTCCCTTGGACAAATGTTCCACCAACGCCTTGATGTCTTCATCGCTATCTACGAGTTTGTAGTCATGCTCGACGGTCTTTGCCGAAGCCTTGTCCGAGAAGTCGAGCAGCCCTGTTTCGCCTTCGCCACCTTGATTGAAGAGGTCAAGCGAACTTGATGTGGAGAACAAGTCGGGCGTTTGGCTCCCCACTGCCCCCGTGGGTTGGCCCATCCCCCTCTCAGAGGGGGGCAGGGGGGAGTCAACCCCACGCTTCCCCTTATAGTCCTCCAAAAACCGTTTGGCAAAGGTCTTGAACTCCAGTTCCTCAAAAAGGGCCATCAGCGCTGGCACATCAGGCTCCTTGGCTTTCAGTTCTTCTTCATCGAAGTCGACGGGCACCTCAAGGTTGATGGTGGCCAGACTCTTCGACAACAGTCCTTGCTCGGCAAAGTTGATGACATTTTCTTTCTGCTTGCCTTTCAGCTCGTCGGCGTGGGCGATGAGGTTTTCCACGCTGCCGTATTTTCCGACCAGTTGTGCCGCAGTCTTCTCGCCGATGCCAGGAATGCCCGGGATGTTGTCGGCGGCATCACCCCAAAGGCCAAGGATGTCGATGAGCTGTTTGGGCTCTTGGATGCCGTAGCGCTTGCAGACCTCTTTAGGTCCCCACACCTGCGCCGGCTCGCCGAATTTGGCAGGTTTGTAAAGTAGGATCTTGTCCGTTACCAACTGCCCGAAATCCTTGTCAGGGGTCATCATATAGGTAAGGAAGCCTTGTTGTTCCGCTTTTTTCGCCAGGGTGCCGATGACATCGTCGGCCTCGTAGCCTTCCACGCCATAAACGGGAATGTTGAAGGCCTCGATGAGACGTATAATATAAGGTATGGCGTCGCGGAGGTCGTCGGGCATCTTCTCGCGGTTGGCCTTGTATTCGCTGTATTCGGCTTGTCGTTGTGCGGTGCCGGCCACATCGAAGGCCACGCCGATATGGGAAGGCTTCTCTTTTTGAAGGATTTCGTAGAGCGAGTTGAGAAAGCCCATAACGGCCGAGGTGTTGACGCCTTTCGAGTTGAGGCGCGGGTTCTTGCTCATGGCGAAGAATGCCCTGTAAATCAGAGCGTAGGCATCCAAAAGGAAGAGTCTTTTCTCAGCGTTTTCCATTTTTTCTTAATTTGAGGGCAAAAATAATGGTTTTTGACGAAAAATCGGAAAAAACGCTTGTATTCAAAAAAAGTTGTACCTTTGCACCCGAAAACGAGTAATTATCGGTCGCAAGATACGGCCTAAATCTTTCTTAAGCATTTGATTGTCAATCTATTGACTTATTTATATGCTTTGGAAAATGAAAATAGTCTTACCTTTGCGACTCATTTATCAACTAAAAAAAGAGAACTATGTCAGAAATTTTGAATGAAATTGTTCCGATCATTGCTGAAAAACTTGGCGTTGATCCTTCAGAAGTCACCATGGAAGCCAGCTTCACTAACGATCTGGGTGCCGATTCATTGGACACCGTCGAACTGATGATGGAATTTGAAAAGAGCTTCAACCTCTCCATCCCGGACGACCAACAGGAAAACATCCAAACCGTTGGCGACGTTGTCAGACTCATCGAAAAGATGCGTGCTGAAAACAATTGATTTTCAATTAACTTAGAAAAATAAAGTTATTCATGGAATCGAAACGCGTAGTCGTCACTGGCCTGGGAGCCATCACCCCCATCGGAAACACCGTCAGGGAATTCTGGGAAGGACTGGTGAATGGAAAGAACGGAGCCGGGGAGATTACCCGTTTCGATTCTGCTTTATACAAGACGCATTTCGCCTGCGAGGTGAAGGGCTACAACCCCGACGATTTCTTCGACAAGAAGACCGCGCGCAAATACGACTTGTTTGCCCAATTCGACATCGTGGCCGCCGACGAGGCTATTGCCGACTCGGGTATCACCCCTGAAAACACCAACTTCGACGATGTCGGCGTGAT
This sequence comes from Bacteroidales bacterium, assembly GCA_017395365.1. Lineage (GTDB taxonomy): Bacteria > Bacteroidota > Bacteroidia > Bacteroidales > F082 > Limimorpha. The sequence goes on along the minus strand of JAFPUN010000003.1, from coordinate 221,643 downwards.
GTTGACTTCGGGCATCGGCGGCGTCAATCACTTCTTCAGCGAAATGAAGGAGTTCTTCCAGAATGGCGACGGGACACCCCGTTTCAGTCCTTTCCTCATCACCAAGATGATTGTCAACATGCCGTCGGGTGTCATCTCCATCAAATACGGCTTTTGCGGTCCCAACTATGCCACCGTCTCGGCTTGCGCCTCTTCGGCTCATGCCATCATCGATGCCTTCAACTACATCCGTTATGGCAAGTCGAAGGTCGTCGTGGCAGGTGGTGCGGGAGCAGCCATTGGCGAGTGTGGCATTGGCGGATTCAACTCGATGCACGCCCTTTCGACGCGCAACGACGACCCGCTGACGGCCTCACGTCCCTTCGACCTCAACCGCGATGGCTTCGTCATGGGTGAGGGCGCAGGCAGCCTCGTGTTGGAAGAATACGAGCATGCCGTGGCCCGTGGTGCCAAGATTTATGCCGAAGTCGTTGGTGGTGGCGCATCGGCCGACGCCTATCACATCACCGCCCCACATCCTGAGGGCAAAGGTGGCATCCTCAGCATGCGCCGTGCCCTGGCCGATGCTGAGCTTAGTCCCGAGGCTATCGACCATATCAACACACATGGTACTTCTACACCGGCAGGCGATTTGGCCGAGCCTATTGCCATCAAAGAGGTGTTTGGCGAACATGCCTACAACATCAACATCAACTCCACCAAGTCGATGACGGGTCACTTGCTTGGCGGCGCTGGTGCCATCGAAGCCATTGCCAGCATCCTTGCACTCAAAAACGGCATCATTCCACCTACCATCAACCATTTCGACGACGACCCCAATATTGACCCGCGTCTTAACTTCACCTTCAACAAGGCGTGCAAACGCGATATCCATTACGCCCTTAGCAATTCCTTTGGCTTCGGCGGACAAAACGCCTCCTTGATTTTCAAAAAGTACGAATCGTAAGATGGCCTTTTTCTCTCGCCCCAAAGACCCTCAAGACAGAGCACTCTACGAGTATATCCATAACATCTTCGGCTTCTACCCGAAGAACATCGCGCTTTATCGCGTGGCTTTCACCCATAAGTCGATGGCTGCTGAGACTGTAGGCAGCTACCACGTTAGCAACGAGCGTATGGAATACCTTGGCGATGCCGTGTTGGGTACTGCCGTGGCCGACTATCTCTTCCACACCTATCCCACCCAACCCGAAGGCTTTCTCACCGAGATGCGCTCACGCATCGTCAGCCGTGTGTCGCTCAACAAGCTTTCGGAGAAACTTGGCTTCGGCGACTATATCCGCCATGCCCCCGACAACGGCAACAACACCGCCCGCTCGATGGGTGGTAATGCCTTTGAAGCCCTTATGGGAGCCATCTACCTCGACCGTGGCTACGACTTTGCCAAGTCGGTCATCATCAACCGCATCGTGCGCGTCCATATCGACATCGACGAACTGCAGAACACCGACGTCAACTTCAAGAGCAAGCTCCTCGAATGGGCACAGAAACACAAACGCCACCTCGAGTTCCGTATGCTGGAAGAGATTGGCGATGGTCACAAGAAAGAGTTCCATGTGCAGGTCTTTATCGATGACCAGCCATACGGCGATGCTACCTTCCGCTCCATCCGTGGCGCCGAGCAAATGGCGGCGGAAAAGACCTTTAAGACCTTAAATCCTACGGAATAATAACCGCTATTACTATGTAGTAGCGGCCATCATAGGTTGTTGAGCCTGTGGTTCCCATCACTCTTACTGTCCTGGGTCCAAATATCTCTATAATAGCCCATCTACCTGTAAAAATATTTATATATCTTTGCGGCATGAAACCCAAGAGCAACAAAATACAGATCCCTTCGTTCGACGACACTACCGTAGTCGGCATCAACTCGAGCCTACCTGACTATAAGTTGGCCTATAGCGTCAACAACGCGCTGGCCATCGACTTGGCGCGTCATGACGACCTTGTGTTTGAAGGTGCTCCGTACGCTTTCTTTTATTACACGGCAGGCGAGAACTACAATGTCTACAACCTGGTCAGCCTCGTCAGCCGTGAACGTGTGCTCTATACCTTCAATCCCCGCATCGACTACCTTTTTCTCATCCAAAACACCCTCTCACCCGAGCGTCAGATGGCCATCATGCGGAGCCTACGTCAAGCAGAAGGTGTCATCCATGCCTTCGTGTTGGAGAAGGACAAGAACCTGCGTATTGTCCTTGAGACCATTGCTGGCTGTGAGCAGCAAATGATGGACAAGAAAAAACTGCGGACCGACATCAATGCGGTCAGGCAACAGATTCAGGAGCAGGAAACGCGGATGGCCGAGCTTAGGGCTCAATCTTAATCATCACTCCACTTTCTTCGGTCACGAATGAAGAAACACGATCGCCAATGCCGAGGTTAAATCGGTGTTTGCCCATGCTGATGTTTTCCCCAATGACAGTATACAACTGCCCATGATAGGTCGAGTTTGCCTCGAATTCCTTGATGTCCTGATAGACACAGTAGCTGATTTCGTCGCCAGGCAAGTAATGCGCCTTGATAATCATGCCAAAATCTTTGTGATGGAAATCAATGGGCGCATCACAAGGGTTGTAGACGCTGAAATCAATTTGGATTGTGTCGCCCGGATGGAAAATGGGAGTTTCACCAAGTATGGCATTTGTGATTTCAAATGTGGTCACTAGACGGTTGGCTGAGGAAAAATCATCGCAGAGGAAGCCTTCAAGTTCCACATCGCCTACATGGTATGTCTCCGAGCGACCATTGACAGGACCACAAATGAAGACGGGTTTGCCAATCCATACCTTGTCGAATTGCCAGAGGTCGTATTGGGTCTTGCGGTCGTAGTAGCATTGCAGTGTCGAGCTTTCCTTACCTGTGAAATAATGGTAAAGGGCAGGCTCTTGGAACGAGCCCCGGAACACCACAGGACGGTCGCCCGCCACCTGTTCTATAGACTTGTAATAAGGCTCCTTGCCATGATAGCCAAAACGGTCGGCCAAAGGCGTCAACAAAATGATTCTAAAGGCCAATACCAATAGGATGGAAGGCAAGATGAAATGCTTGACATATCTTCTTAACTTGTCGTCGACCAACGCTTTACGATACAGCAAGACCACCACTGGGATGATGCATACGATGGTCCAATGTGGCTCCACATGTCCGCGGAAAGCCATCAACCAGAAGAAGAAAAAGAATCCGATGATAACGAAGCATAAGCCTCGTTCAAATACTTCCTGAGGGGTCCTTTCTCTGGATTGCTTCGCTTCGCTCGCAATGACGTCACTCCCCACTTTTTGAGCGTCATGAGCGTTGGGATTGTTCGTCATTGCGAGGAGGCACGACGAAGCAATCCAGGGCTTGTGCTTGAATAACACATACACCACCGCCCCAAACGTAAACGGATTGAAAATGAGTAGCTGATTGGGCAGATACTCCAAGAAATAGCTCCAGCGGAACGCTTCGTTGCGCCCTGACAGGTGGTACCTGAAGCTCGGAAAGCCATTGTTGACTTGCCATAGGATATGCGGCGTCAGCAAGGCCAAAGCCACGAGACAGGCCACCCAAAACTTGCCGTCTTTCAACAAACGAAGGTTGGATAGCACAATCAAGCCTAACAACAAGAATGCGTGGTATTTGCTGTAGACCATCAAGGCCATTGTAAGCCCCATCAGCAGGGCGTTTTTCCAGGTTTGGTCTAGCAGATATTGCTGGTAAACCAACAAAAACAGGGCCGAAAACAGGATCAAAGCCGAGTCGGGCGTGGTGACGAAACCGTAAATGTTGAACATCACGATGGAAAACGCCAGGACAAAGAATAATAGCGGACTCTTTTTTATCGTGTCATTGCGGACTTGATCCGCAATCTCCCACATCACCCAAAGCGTCAAACACGACGCAATAATGGTGAAAAACCTCACGCCCAAGGTTCCAGAAAACAATTTGTTGCTGAGAAAGGTCATCAAAGCCACCATGGGCGGATGGTCGAAATAGCCCCAGGCGAGGTGCTCGCCCCAAAGGTGGTAATAGGCCTCGTCTTCCTGTATCTCGGTGAAGATGCCTTGCAACAGGTTGACGACAAACCAAATGATAATACCACAACAAAGGCAAAACCTCCAATTGAATAATTTGTCCTTTGTCATGGCATTATCGTTTTGCTATGTAGTAACGGTGTGCGCTCCGTCTCTACAACGAATAACTAAAATTGAAAAACACCATCCCCGCTTTTACGCCTTTTAACGGCACGCATCAACATTTTTTTTTCTTCAAGAGCAATCGTCCCTACTTTACGCATGTCGGCACGTTCCCACCAGTTGTGTTTGTATTCGTGGAAGATGCGAAAAAGTGAGTCAGAAGCGCATAACACTTCAGGATCGTAGGGCTCAAGACTTCCATCTTCTAAATGAAACACGATATGGAAAATGTTACTATCGCTGTTATAGTTATACTCGAAAGAATAATAAAAGACGCTGTCGTCAATTACACGAACTCGGCGTTGTACGCCTTGACCATTCTCTAAGAAATACATCCGTTGACCTCTTGTCGTATCGTATGGGTCGTACTCATCAAGATCATACTCGTCCTCGATGATTTGTCCATAGTAGTCTGTGTTCCAACGTTCTAAACGGGTCAAACCAAACACCTTGTTGACTAAACCATCGAAATCGAGTTTATTTTGGCTGACAAAAACCGTGCGTCGGATGTGGCTACCTGGTGAATTGACGACAAATGACGAACCACGAAAGTCTCCGTGGCTGTAATCATTTACGGTGACGGTGACAATGCTATCCTTTGCTTTGCCCGACATGGGCGAAATGGTGTACCAATCCGCATCGTCGTTTTTAGTAATCGTCCATTTACAGTTTGCATTGATAGTTAAAGTTTGGCTTTCAGAAGCCAATCCAAAACGAAGGTCTTGCGACGATAGCAAAATACTGTAGTCTTTGACACAACTTGAAACACATAATAATGTGATGATACTTAAAACAATGCAAAGTCGTGTAGTTTTCATGGTCGTGCGGATTAATTAATAAATAAATGTAGAGACGCGCCTGGCGCGTCTCTACAATGATGGTTTTTTAACCAACGTGAATGTTTTCCTTCACCAGTTTCATGATTTTCTCGGTGTCGTTGCCCAGTTCCTTGCGGAGGTTGGCATCGTTGAAGTCGGTGAGGAATTTGATCATATAGTCGACGATGCTGTCGGAGAACACGCCCTTGTCGGTGTAGATCTTGCGGTCCTTGGCCAGTTCCTTGGCGGCGGCCACGCAGCTGTCGGGCAGTTGTTCGAGGCTCTCTTGGAGCTTCTTGTTCTTGTCGTCGTGGATGTTGACGCCGAGGCCGACATAGGTCTTTTCGGCCACTTCGAGGGCGTTGGGCATCTCGAAGCCGTGGCGGGCGGCGCAGCAGAGTGCGGCCATCAGCAGGTACATGTCAGCGCAGCCGTCGGAGGCACGCCATTCGAAGGTTTGCTTCTCGCTGAAGTCCTTGTTCGACTTCTTCTCAAGCGGGTTGGCGTTGGCAGCCATGTCCTTGCCGTTGTTGATCCAGCCCAGCGGCACGCGCACCAAGGCACTGCGGTTGCTGTATGACCAGCACAACGATGTCGGGGCTTCCTGATGAGGCACCAGACGCAAGAACGACAGCGGGTTGGGGTTACCGAAGGCAGGCAGCGAGGTACCGGCGTCCATGTAACCAGCGATGGCTTTCTTGCCATAGTCGCTGAGCTCGCCCTTATTGACCATGACGCTCTTGCCATCCTTTGTGAACTTGCAGTGCACGTGCATGCCCGAACCAGCCTTGCCCACAGTGATCTTCGGGGCGAAGGTCAGGGTGACGCCATATTCGTAGGCCAGTTGGCGCATGATCCACTTGGCGACCACGAGTTGGTCGGCAGCGTCTTCGATATTGGTCGGCAGGAACTCGATTTCGTTCTGCTCGTAGATCTTGCCGTCGAGGGTGAAGTTACCCACTTCGGAGTGACCGTACTTGATCAAGCCACCAGTCTGGGCGATGAGGCGCATGGCCTCGACGCGGTATTCGGTGAACTTGTTGAACGGGGCGCTCTCGTGGTAGCCACGTTGGTCGGGCACCTCATAGATTTGTTCATCGTCGGCGATGATATAGTATTCCAACTCGCCCATGGTCTCCATCTGCAAGCCCGTGGTCTTCTTGAAGGCTTCGTGGGCTTTGTGGAGGATGTGTTCAGGTGAACTCTCGAAAGGCTCGCCGTCGCGGTTGTAGAACGAGCAGAGGATGTCCAACGTGGGCACTTCGGTGAAGGGGTTGCGGAAGGCCGTGCGGTACTTCGGCACCACGTAGAGGTCGCTCTTTCCGGCTTCGATGAAGGGGAAGAGGCTCGAGCCGTCGACGCGCTCGCCGGCGGTGAGGATGTTCTCAAGGTGTTCCGCGCTGTGGATCACGAAGTTGAGGGTCTTCAGTTTGCCGTCCCAGCCACAATAGTGGAAGTTGACGAATTCTATTTCATTTTCCTCGCAGTAACGAATGATGTCGGCGCGAGTGAACTCTGCTGCAGGCTTCTGAAGGTACTGCACCAGAAGATTGGGGTTCATGGCAATTCTTTGGTCCATTACGATTTGCTATTTAAAGATTTCAATATTATTTCAAGATTCGTTTGACGCGGGACTGCGGGACACGGGACGCGGGACTTTCTGCCGCTTTGCGTCACTGCGAGGCACGAAGCAGTCCACAGATTGTGCGCAAAGATAGGGAATATTCCGTCATAAAAAGTTTAAAAGACAAAAATTTCCGTTTTTTCCTTTGCTTATAAAATAAATTACTACTTTTGCAACGATAAAACGACAAAATAACGATTTGAACTATGAAAAAATCCATTTTATTCGCACTTGTGTTTTGCTCGACTTGGGCAAACGCGCAAACGCTTCTTGAAAGAATCGTGGATTCTGTTTCGATAAAGGAACGGAATGAATTCATTTTGTCGAAATTGGATTCGGCGTTTGTTTTTGATAATGACAAGTTGGAGTTTGTCCGCCCCTTTGAGCCGGAAAACTGTGTCGTTTATGATATATATAACTGCCATGAGGGTCGGAGTGGGATAGGAGGAAGCAATTATTTCTACTATGAAGAAGCCCTTATCGACACTAACTTGTTCACCAAGAATTATTTTGTGAGCGGAAAGTTTTTGGAAGACTGGGTCAAACTAGAAGAACAGGGGAAGGCTGGAATAAGTGTGGATGATTCATTTGTATTTGATACTGTAAATGACAAAGCGTATTCTTGTGTTAAGAGATATCCTCGACTTGACAAGATTCACCATGTTTCTGATGATTTAGACACTTTTTTTTGCAAGTTTGGATACCCGATCCGTGAACTTGATCATGATTATGAAGAATTTCTCGGTAAACTATTTAATGCCGATGTGATAGTTTTTGTGTTTTGTTTTCCTACCTTTTTTGGGAAGGCTGATTGGGTTTTTTCAAAAGACCATGTTTTTTGGAATCTCGGCTATTATTTTGCCATGAAAGGAGACAAATTCTTTTACATTGATACCCAAGAGAAAAAGATATATCCCATGGAAGAGGTCGTGGAAAACCATTGGGATTGGATAACGAACGTGATTGAAAAACAAGAATAAAACCAAGCATTATGGCACTAAAAGACTGGATGATTGCCTTCAACAACGCCAAGACGATGGAGTCGAACGGCGAGGAAGGTCCTGAATTGATAGCGGAATACGAGCGTGTGATCGAAAAATTGGGCGAAGGTCCGTTCACCGAGGCACAAGAAAACATCCGTAAGGAAGTGTGTCGTAACCTTAGTGAATTGTATGCCCTCAACGGCGATGAGGCGAAGGTGGAGGAATTTCGGAAAATGTCGGAATGATACGATTTTGTAGAGACGTTGCACGCGACCTCTCTTATTTTTTGTTTTTAGACGTAGCAATCTGCGTCTCTACATATTTTATCCAAAAATCATCCAATTCGTATCTCCTTTTCCATAAATGCTCTTTGATGGCCTTATCGGTTTCACAAATATCCAGAAGAAATAGATAATACTGGTACTTCCTGTTTGGAAGATACTCTTTTATTGTTTTATATGTTGTTCTATAATATTCCTCTTCCTCTTTCTCAATTTGAATATCATCTGTACCATCACGTACGATGTTATATAAGCTTCTATAAACCTCGATGTCGTCCAAATATGCGTACCGTATCTTTTTTATTGCATAATACTTACTTCCTATTTTATATACTTCTGTATTATCCATGGTCATAAGATTATCCAAATGCTGCGAAAAACAAACTCGGTATACATACTTATTTTGCACAGAATCAAATATTTCCCAATTACTATAATGTGGAATTAAATAGGTTAGGGAATCTAAATTGATCGAATCAGCAGCAATCGCATTTAATAGATAATCCTCATCTGCAATGTAATACAAATCATAATCTGTTTTCAACCTTAAGAAACAGGTAAATGGAGGATAAAACTCTGGATAACCATATACCACCTCTTGAATGACATAGTTTGTTCCTGACTTGTAATCAATTGGAGAATCAGGATTTTGATGGAAGAGCAATGCTAACAATATAATCTTTAGTGTAATCATTTGGGTTCTCTGTTTTTATTAATAACGAAATTAATATGGTTTTGTTTTCTTCTGGTGTCAAATTATAATAATCTATAATGCGGATAAAAGGATTTACTATGTTGTTTTTCGTATAAATATCACCTTTTCAGCATATTAAAATTAGCATCCATTTTTGTTTACTAAGCTGTTTGAATCTTTTTAAGCAATTCAGCAGCGGTCATGTCTCGCAATAGGGTAAAAGCACGCATGATTCGAATGTTAACGTCAACAGCGGTTTCTGAACGAAGAATTCCGCTAAGCATTGCAACACCGTTTTCTGTGAACGCGTATGGAAAATGTCTATCGCCTCCCCAACTTGCTATGCCATTTTGGCATTTCAAGATTGCCATCTCTTCTTTGGTCAGCTGAAACATGAAATCGGAGGGAAATCTCTCAATATTACGTTTCACTTGTCGGTTTAGTTGGCCTTTCTACTTTATCTCTTCAGCATATTAAAATAAGCATCCAGCAGTTTCTGTGCCCCAATGTACGCGCTCATTCGCTGGCCGCGCACGTCGCTTTCGACCAAAGGAAGGAGGTCGGCGACCAGTTGGTTTTGGTAGAAGTCGTTCTTCAAGGCGCTGTCCATCGAGTCGTACATCATCTGTACGTCTTGTTGGGCGCGTTTCTTATAAAGATAGCCATTGTCGCGGATGGCCTGCACGTGGTCGGCGACCATCTGCCACACTTCGTCGATTTGGAAACCCGTTAATGCGGAGCAGGTCAGCACCTTGGTCTCCTGTCCCGATTCGGGTAGAGGGAAGAGGTGCAACGCATTGCGACATTCGGCGGCGGCACGGTTGGCACGCATCACGTTGTCGCCATCAGCCTTGTTCACAGCGATGCCATCGGCCATCTCCATGATGCCGCGCTTGATGCCTTGCAGCTCGTCGCCAGCGCCGCTGATTAATATGAGCAGGAAGAAATCCACCATGGAATGCACCGCCGTCTCGGATTGACCTACGCCCACGGTCTCCACAAAAATGGTATCGTATCCCGCTGCTTCACAAAGGATAATCGTTTCCCTGGTTTTTCTTGCCACGCCGCCTAAAGTGCCCGCCGAGGCCGAAGGACGGATGTAGGCATTGGGATGCACGGAAAGTGTCTCCATGCGGGTCTTATCGCCCAAGATGCTGCCCTTGGAGCGTTGGCTCGACGGGTCGATGGCCAACACCGCCAGTTTCTGGCCTTTGTTGCAGAGATGCACGCCCAATGCCTCGATGAAAGTGCTCTTGCCCGCGCCTGGCACGCCCGTGATGCCCAAACGAAGGGCTTTTCCCGCATGAGGCAGACAAGCCGCTATGATCTGTTGCGCCAACTCCTGATGCTTGGGCAGGGCGCTCTCCACCAGAGTGATGGCTTTGCTGAGCGTCACGCGGTCGCCTTTGAGGATGCCATCGACATACCATTCCAACGGCATCAGCTGTTGCTGGTTGCGCTTCATGCGTTCCAAAGCGTTCGGGTTGACTTGGATGGGTCCGTCGACTCCTTCTGTCACTCGAAGGTTCGATTCCCATTCATGCTCTTGATTTTCAAAGTGTTCGTGTTCCATAGCGGGCTGCGTTTGATTTTGCAAAGATATGGATTATTGTTGATTGTTGAGTTGTTGATTGTTGAATTGTTGAAATGTTTGCCATTGGCCATGACCATGGTTGAAACAGTTGTAAATCAATTAATTTGAAATTTTTCTTGCGTTATTTCAAAAAAAATGCGTAATTTTGTAGTTTCTAAGCAAGACAAACAGCCCATGACTAGCAAGACAAGAGTACTATTCGTCCATCAGGAAATCGCCCCCTACTTGCCGGAAACGCCTATGAGCCTCGTCGGGCGCTATCTGCCACAGGCCACCCAGGAAAGCGGTAAGGAGATTCGCATCTTCATGCCGCGTTATGGCGTCATCAACGAAAGGAGGAACCAACTCCACGAGGTGATTCGCCTCTCGGGCATGAACCTCATCATCAACGATACCGACCACCCTTTGATCATCAAGGTGGCCTCCATCCAAAAGGCGAGGATGCAGATCTATTTCATCGACAACGATGACTTCTTTACGAAGAAGAAATACCTGATGTATGACGAGAATGGTGCTTTTTGTGAAGACAACGACAGCCGCTGTGTGTTCTTTACCCGTGGCGTCATCGAGACGGTGAAGAAACTCAACTGGTCGCCGGATATCATCCATTGTCACGGCTGGATCTCTGCTTTGATGCCGGTTTACATCAAACGCGCCATGAACGTTCGCGACAACCCGCTCTTCAACGAGTCGAAGATCATCTATTCCATTTACGACGACGAATTCGAAGAGAGCTTTAAGGCTGGTTTCGAAAAGAAGATGAAACTGCCGGGCATGAACGCTAAAGACCTCAAGTATTTCAAGGAGGCCAACTACGTCAACCTGATGAAGGCCGCCATCGACTATTCCGACGGCATTGTGGTGAGCACCAACCGTCTCAACCCTGAAATCGAGGAGTATTTGGTCGCTTCCAAGAAACCTTTCCTCTCGTATCAAGACCAGGTGCACTATGCACAGGCCTGCAACGAGTTCTATGATTCTATCCTCGAGAAACAATAAGAAAGGCTTTTTTGAGTTATCAGTCACCGAACAAAAACATTTTGATTCTGATGAAAACACGTCATTCAACGGCTTTGACTTGTGTGGCCTTAATGATTGGCACTTTGTTATTGGCTTTCGCTTCGTGTAGGAAATCACCCAACACCATCGGCAACAACCTCATAGGCGAGAGCGAATACATGGATATCTACCATACCGACACCGTGGCCATCGTCTGCCATTCGTATCTCGACTCGGTCAACACGACCAACCCGACCAACGCCTTGTTGGGCGCGACGAAAGACCCCGTCTTTGGCACTACCGAAGCAGGCTTCTACACGCAGTTCCGCTTCTCGGTGGCAGGCCAGTCGTTTGGCACCAACCCCGTGCTCGACTCGCTTGTGCTGCAGCTCTGCCTGACGGGTTGCTATGGCGACACCATGGTACTGCAAACCGCCCATGTCTACGAGTTGGCCGACACCCTCTCGTCTCATGAGAGCTATTATAACCATAGCGTTGTGGCTACTCATGCGATAGATCATGCCAATGGATACCAGTTCCGCCCACATCCGCGGACCAAGACGCATATCGTAGGCACCGACACCTTGGCGCAACCCGTCATCCGCATCCCCTTGGGCCAAGAACTGGGCAACCAGCTTCTGACGCTCGACACCACCGTCTATTCGTTGCCCGACCTCTTCAAATCCGAGTTCCGTGGCCTTTATGTGACTTGCAGCCCCGTCAGCCAAAATGGTGCCATCAGTAGCATCAACTTGAACAACAACGAGTACACCGTGCTGCAACTCTATTACCATGATGCTGCCACGCCTGACAAGCCCATGCGCTACAACTATTACGTGACCTCATCGGATGTCTATTTCAACCACATGGATCATGACTATACTCAAGGCAATGCCGACTTCACGAGCCAGGTGCTCGAGGGCCAGACGGCCTTGGGACAGCAACAGGTCTACCTGCAGACCATGGGTGGCGTGAGGACCTTCGTCAAGTTCCCCAACCTTGAGCATTGGGCCGACACCTTGGAGGAATGCCACATGGTGATCAACGAAGCAAAACTGGTCGTGCCCGTAGCCCCAGCCTCGCTCGACTCGGTGTATACCGCCCCGAGAACCTTCTTGCTGGTGGGCTTCAACGCCGATAGCACTACGTATCTCTTGCCCGACTATTTTGAAGGCAATAGCTATTTCGGTGGCACCTATAACTCGAGTCGTCAGTGCGTGACCTTCCGCATTTCGGAATATCTCCAGAGTGTCATCATGGGCGAGAAAGAGAACAATGGCCTCAGCCTGGGTATCAATGGCGCTTCCTATAACGCACAACGCATGGTGGTCAACGGTCCCGAAGCCACCGAAGGCGAGAAGTTGCACCTTGAGGTGACCTATTCAATCGTAAAAGAATAAAATAAAACAACAATAAAATGAAAAAACTGATTATCGCAGCATTGGTACTGGTCGGTTTGACCTGCCAAGCACAGAAGACTACAGAGAAAGAAACCGTCGTTGTCATCAAGACCAGCATGGGCACTATTAAGGCCAAACTGTATAACGACACGCCCAAGCATCGTGACAACTTCATCAAGTTGGTGAACGAAGGCTGGTACAACGGCTCGCCGTTCCACCGCGTCATCAAGGACTTCATGATCCAAGGCGGACAGAACAAGGACGGTCGCCTCGACCCCGGTTATAGAGTCCCGGCCGAGTTCAAGGACAACCACTTCCACAAGAAAGGCGCCTTGGCTGCAGCTCGCCAGCCTGACCAGGTGAATCCCCAAAAGGCTTCCAGTGGCTCGCAGTTCTACATCGTGCAAGGCAAGGTGTATGACGACCGTACTTTGGACATGTTTGAGGGCCGTATGGGCAAGGTGTTCAGCGCCCGCCAGCGTCAGGCTTACAAGACTGTGGGTGGCACCCCGCATCTCGATGGTGACTACACGGTGTTTGGCGAGGTCGTCGAAGGCCTTGAGGTGGTCGACAAGATCGCTGCCGTCGAGACCGGCCGCGGAGATGTGCCCGTCAAGCCTGTCACCATCATTTCCGTTACGATAGAGAAATAAGGCTACTGGCTTTTGGCCTTTGGCTGCTGGCATTCAATCAGCCAGTTGCCAGAAGCCAGTTGCCAGAAGCTAAAAGCATACAACAATGAAAGAAAGAATCGAAGAGATACTATCCCAGGTGCGTGGTTTCCAGGCCGAGAGCAAAGAGGCTTTGGAGGAATTCCGCATCACTTATTTGAGTAAGAAAGGCATCATCCCCGCCTTGTTTGCCGACTTCAAGAACGTGGCCCCCGAGCTCCGCAAGGAGATGGGCATGAAGCTCAACGAGCTGAAGAACACGGTTCAAGAGAAGGTGGAAGAGCAACTGCAGAAGTTTGAAAGCCAGCACAGCAACGATGCCGGCTTCGACATGAGCATGCCCGCCGCCGACATGAAAGGTGCCCGTCACCCGTTGTCGATCGTGCGTCGCGACATCAACGAGATCTTCTCGCACCTCGGCTTCACCATCGCCGAAGGTCCTGAGATTGAGGACGACTACCACGTGTTCTCGGCCTTGAACTTCCCGCTCGACCACCCTGCCCGCGACATGCAGGACACCTTCTTCATCAGCAAGGAGCCCAATGTCAACAAGGCTTCGGATGTGTTGCTGCGCACCCACACCTCGAGCGTGCAGGTTCGCGTGATGGAGACCCATCAGCCGCCCATCCGCATCATCGCCCCTGGCCGTGTGTTCCGCAACGAGGCCATCTCGGCCCGCGCCCACTGCATTTTCCACCAGATTGAGGGCCTTTACATCGACGAGAACGTCTCCTTTGCCGACCTGAAGCAGACCTTGTACCATTTCGTGCAGGAGTTCTTCGGCGAGGGCACCCAGGTGCGTTTCCGTCCGTCCTATTTCCCCTTCACCGAGACCTCGGCGGAGATGGACATCTCGTGCAACATCTGTGGCGGTAAAGGCTGCAACATCTGCAAGCACACGGGTTGGGTTGAGATCTTGGGCTGTGGCATGTGCGACCCCAACATCCTCATCGCCAGCGGCATCGATCCGGAGAAGTACACCGGCTTCGCCTTCGGCATGGGTGTGGAACGCATCGCCATGCTGAAATACGGCATCAACGACCTGCGCCTGTTCTTCGAGAACGATATGAAGTTCTTGGAACAGTTTGAACTGGCGTAAATCTTTAAGAAATAGCAAATGGTATGTAGAGACGGTGCATGCACCGTCTCTACTGTTTTATTCACCCCGAACGGTTCTATTCAACCATTGGCAGAAGTCCTTCGTCTTCTCGAACTCACTCAGCACCCAATCGACGAGATGCGGGTCGGAAAGGCGCTTGTCGGGGAGGTCTTGCACCACGAGCCAGTCGCGTTGCTTGAAGAGTTCGGCCTGCGGGTGGTCCTTGGGATAGCCGTTGGGCACGCGTTTCATGGCATGGCTGGTGTCCAAGTCAAAACCTTTGGCTTTGGCGATGGCCTCCACCAAGGGCTCGCCGTTGAAGAGGATCTCGTCGCGGATGGTCTTCAGCATGGTCGTGTCGGGCATGTACATCCCCGTGCAGAGCATGTTGTGGCCGAGGTATTCCGACTCCTTGGCCTCCAAATGGAAATAGTAGCCGCTCAGCATCGACTTCTTGCCTTCGGGGCAGACAAACACGCCGAAATGGGTCTTATAGGGTCGCTTGTCGGGCGAGAAGCGCGTGTCGCGGTAGAAACGGTAGGTGCAGTCTTTTAGGGTCAGGCCTTTGCAGTTGTCATCGAACTTCTGCACGCCGGCGATGATCTGTTCGGCCAAGGCGTTGAAGTTGGCCTGCGCCGTTTGGTATTGTTTCTTGTGCTCCTGAAACCAAGGGCGGTTATTGTTGTGGAGGACGTCGTCGAGGAAAGTTAAGATTTCTTCCATGGATGAATTTTTTGCAAATATACGAATTTATTCTGCACCGAACACGGCCTTTTTCGCCATCAAAGTCATGGAAAGGCCTCGGGCCACCATGAACAACAAGAAGGCTATCCAAAGACCATGGTTACCGAAACGGGGCATTAATAACAAGGTGGCGGGCAGGAACACGCCAACGGCCGAGATGAGCATGGTGTTGCGGATGGCACGGGCTGCCGTGGCGCCGATGTAGACACCGTCCCACAGGAAGGCAGCGAAGGTGATGAGCGGGATGGCGGCCAGGTAGATATGGTAAGGCTGTGCCATCGGGATGATGCTCGGCTGGTCGCTGACAAGACGGATGAACCAGTCGGGGAAGAGGGCGTAGAGCACCGTGAAAGGCAAGGCGATGAAGAAGCCCCAAAGGAACAACAGTTTGACACTCTGGCGGAGTTGCTTGGGGTCATGGGCACCTGTGAAACGCCCCACCAACGCTTCGCCTGCGTAGGCAAAGCCGTCGGTGAAATAAGAGAAGATGTAGAAGAACTGCATCAGGATCATATTGACGGCCAGCATATCATCGCCGAGTTTGGCCGACTGGTTGTTGAAGAAAGCGATACTCAGCACTAACAAGATACTGCGGATCATGAAGTCGGCATTCACCTTGAAGAAACGTTTCAGCTTGTCGGCTTGTAACAGAAGCACGCGTCGGATGGGAACGAGATAGTGGCGGAACTTGGTGAAGAGGAAGATGACAGCGGTCAGTAGACCACAGTATTGTGCGATGACGGTGCCCAAGGCCACCCCCGTGACGCCCATGCCCATGGCGTTGACGAAGATGATGCTCAAAACGATGTTCACCACATTGGTCAGGATGGCGATGATCATGGGGATGGTGGTGTTTTGCATGCCGATGTACCAGCCGTTGAAGGCATAGAGGCAGAGCACCGCCGGAGCCGCCCAGATGCGCACGCGGAAATAGGTGGCGGTATAGGCCAACACCTCCTCGCTACCATGCAGCAGTTTCATGCTGAGCCATTCCACTGGACCTTGTAGCGAAAGCACCAAGACAGTGGCGATCAGTGCGATGCATAGGGAACGATAGAGAGAATAAGCCATCTCGGCACGGTCGTTGGCGCCATAGGCCTGTGCCGTGAACCCCGTCGTGCCCGCCCGCATGAAGCTGAAGATGGAGTACATCACGCTGAAGATGGTGCCACCCAAGCCGATGGCGCCGATGTAGGCGATGCTGTCCTGATGTCCCATCAGCATCATGTCGACGAAGCCCAGCAGCGGCACGGTGATGTTGCTGATGATGTTGGGGATGGCGAGCTTGAGTATCGAGCGATTGAGCGAGTCTTTTGGCATAGGCTTGCGTTTTGGGTTGCAAAAGTACGACAATTCTTTGCGATAATGGAGTTTTTCTTATTTTTGCCTTTTCAAAAGCATCCAACTATGATTTTCTATTTCTCCGGTTGCGGCAATAGCCGCCATGTGGCCGAGACCTTGGCTGCTGGTCTCAACGACACATTGGTGTTCATCCCCGAAGCAGCTCGTGAAGGCCGTTACGAATACGAATTGGCCGAAGGCGAACGCCTTGGCTTTGTGTTTCCCATCTATGCCTGGGGACCTCCGAAATTGGTGATGGACTTTGTGAAAAAAGTGGCAGTTAAGGTCCCTGAGCCTGTCGAAGGGCCGACCTCAAAGCCATACATTTATTTTACTTGCACCTGCGGCGACGAATGTGGCCTCGCCGAGGATATCTTCCGTAAGGCCTTGGAGCAAAAGGGCTGGAATCTTAACGCCTGCTTCAGCGTGCAGATGCCCGAGACCTATATCGGCATGCCGGGCTTCAAGCTTGACACCGACGAAAACGCCCAAAGAAAGATTGCCGCCGCCGATAAGCTTATGAACGATTGTATTTTGCGTCTGCAAAACAAGGAAAGTTTTTCCAAAATGACAAAAGGCGGCGCGGCTTGGTTCAAGAGCCGTTTGATCAACCCTGGCTTCAGCAAAATGGCCACCAATGACAAGAAATACCACGTCACGGAAGCCTGCATTCACTGCGGCAAGTGCGTGGAAGCCTGTCCGTTAAAGAATGTCACTTTGGAAGACGGTCTTCCAAAATGGAACGGCAACTGTACGATGTGTATGGGCTGTTACCACCATTGTCCCGTCAATGCCATCCAATACGGCAGTGCTACGGTAGGGAAGGGACAGTATTACTTTGGGAGAGGATAATAAGCTATCAGCTATCAGCTTAGTCATTACAATGCTGATAGCTGAAAGCTAATAGCTCAATTCAACAATTAAACATAAATACATATCTTTGCCTCGTAAATCATTCATTGTCAAAAATAAAAACACCATGAAAAACAAACACTACTTTACAAAAGTCCTCTTTGCCACAACAGCGATTATCTTCTTCAGTGTGGCTACTGCGGTTGCGCAATGTACGATTCCCATTCCACCTGGACAGTCCTATATTGAAGACTTTCAGTCGGGAGAGATGGAATGCTGGACGGTGGAGACGACGAGTTCGGCCACTTGGGCAGTGATGCAGGGTACGAGCTCCAATGTGGTGGCCTTCCAAAATGCCACTGAAGGTCAAGAGGCCCGACTGGTGTCGCCCACCTACGATCTGACGGGCAGCAATAGCGCTACCTTCAGCTTTGCCTACGCGATGATGGCCCTGTATCCTCCCTATGACGAACTCACGGTAAGTTATCGCACCTCGCCTTCCGACAGTTGGCATCAGCTTGCCAATTATAGCATCAGCGACTGGTCGAATACCTATGACGCTTTGTTTACGATAGACGACTTGAGCTCAACCTTCCAAGTTTCATTCTTGGGTCACTGCAATGGAGGTTACTATATCTTCGTCGATGATATTGAGATAGTCTCTGCGGGCGGCTGTGCTCGTCCTGCTGGTTTGACTGCCTCTGAAATCACCACGAATTCTGCCCTCCTTGGATGGTCGACGGCGGGCAACGAGGAGAGTTGGACAATTGACATCAACGGACAGCAGACCACGGTGACTTCGCAACCCTATGTGATAGATCGTTTGGAGCCTAACACGGATTATAGTTTCCGTGTGAAAGCCAACTGTGGGGGCGGAATGGAGTCGGAGTGGTCGCAGCCTACGACGTTCAAGACAATGTGCGAAGTGTTTGTCGTTACCGACGACGAACCCTATTTCGACGACTTTGAGGCTTCGGAAGAATTCGTCTGCTGGCGGAGCGAGATCATCTCCGGTGAGGATGACTGGGTGGTTGACCCTGGATATCTCATTCCCAACAATACGGCATTCTTCATCTGGCTTGGTGAGGAGGCCATGCTCGTGTCGGCTCCGCTTGACATCACCGCCGTCACCCAGCCCATGCTCACTTTCAAGCATAGGCAGCGTTCGCTGGGTCAGTTTGTGGATGAACTGTCGGTGTGGTATGCGCCTTCGATCAACGATTATTGGCATCTCCTTGGCGAATTCACATCCGCTTGCGAGGACTGGGAGGAGGTCACCTTTGACTTGCCCGAAGCTTCAGACGCTTATCTCATCGCATTCAAGGCCAAGTCGAACGAAGCAGATGGCGTGTATGTCGACGATGTTAGAGTGGGCAATTATATTGATGATGGCGTAGAGGAGGTTGCTTCCTTTGCCATGAGTGTCAGTCCCAATCCCACTTCGGGCAGCGTTACGATTGCATCCAACAGCGCCGATGGCGAAGTCACCGTCATGGATCTGTTTGGCAGGAAGGTCGCCACTGCTATCATGCAGGAAGGCCGTGCTGTGGTGGATCTCAGTGGTTGTGCAAAAGGCGTCTATATGGCCCGCATCTCAAGTGAGGCTGGAACGCGCACTATCAAGTTGGTGAAGGAATAGAATGGGGGTTATTGCTAAACAAACAGAATACGAATTTGCAGGAATCCCCATTCCTGATTTTATTGACATTATTCTTAATAATAGAGATTGGCGAGCAGATGAAGCAATGTACTGCCTTCTGCATCAACGTCTCAGAACTCTCCTACCATAAAGTGAAACGGCCCATTGAAAGCTATGAGGCGAGGCCTTATATCTGCTCTTACATTTCAGAAGAGTATATCGTGGAAGAGGAGATTTGATACAAATATGATTCTTTTAATAATAGTTGCAAATTAAACTATTATTCGTATTTTTGCATCCGAATAGTTCAAATTAAAACTATTATGGATGATATCTATATGCTTGCTGATACTGTAATTCTTAGTCGAATTGGTAATAGACTGAGGGCTACGAGATTGAAGCAAAACATTACCCAGCAAAGTCTTTCTGAAGCCGCCAACGTGTCGCTTTCGTCTATCAAGAAAATGGAAAAAGGTGAGATTCGTTCGTTCGACTCCTTGTTGAGAGTGTTGCGCATTTTAGGAAAACTTGACATCTTACAGCCCTTGATGGAAGAAGAACAACTGAGTCCGAGCGAATACTACGACTTGGTGCATTCCTCGCAAGCCACCATGCGCCAACGGGCCGCTGGTAAAATCAATCATGTGAAAAAGGAGGAATCTGAATGGTAGATGTAGCAAAAGTGAACATGTTTGGCCTACCTGTCGGGACTTTCCGTTGGGATGAACAGTATCAGATAGTCAGGTTCGAATATGACCGCAGCTTTATGGGGCGAGGCTTGGAGCCTTCGCCGCTAATGATGCCCGTGCGCGAAGGGCGAGTTTACTCTTTCGCCAACCTTGGTAAAGAAACCTTTAACGGCTTGCCGGGTCTATTGGCCGATTCACTTCCCGACACATACGGCCGTGCGCTGTTTGATAGATGGCTTGCCTTGACAGGACGGACAAGTGGCAACCCAGTTGAGACGCTCTGCTTTCTTGGCAAACGCTGTATGGGTGCTTTGGAGTTTGAACCCGCTTTCGATGTCGGTTACGATGTCCACGAAAAGTTTGAGATTGATACCTTGGTGGAGGTGGCCAAAGACGCTCTCGCCCAAAAATCTTCATTTGGCGTTAATCTTAATGATGATAAAAAAGCTGCAATAGCAGAAATATTGCGGTTGGGGACTTCGGCAGGCGGTCAGCGGGCTAAGGCCATCATTGCATACAATCCAACAACAGGAGAGGTTCGCTCAGGTCAAGTGAAGGCCCCAGAAGGATTTGATTACTACCTGATTAAGTTGGATGGCGTCTCTGCCCAAGCGGGATTCAAGGCCACGGAAAACTACGGCCGTTTGGAATACTCATTCTATCAACTGGCGCGTGCTTGTGGTATTGAAATGTCGAAGTGTATGCTGATTATAGAAAACGGTCGAGCACACTTTATGACTAAACGTTTTGACCGTGAGGATGGAAAAAAAATACACATGCAGACGCTTTGCGGCATGGCCCATTATGACTTCCGGCTTCGTCGAGCCTATTCCTACGAACAGGCTTTCAATGTGATGCGTGCACTGCGTTTGCCCTATTCTGCAGCCAAGGAAATGTTCCGCCGGATGGTGTTCAATGTGGTGGTCCGCAATCAGGATGATCATACCAAGAACATTTCTTTCTTAATGGGTGAGGATGGCATTTGGCGCTTGTCACCTGCCTATGACATGGGTTATGCCTATAATCCCCAAGGAGGCTGGACTTCCACGCATCAGATGTCAATTAACGGAAAGTTCGATGACATCACAAGGAAAGACTTGCTGGCTTTTGCCACACTTAATAACATTAAGGAAGCCATGTTCATTATTGACGAGGTGTGTGAAACGGCCTCTCGTTGGTCAGAAATGGCAAAAGACTGTGATGTACCACCCGCGATGGTTAAAACTATCAATTCAAACTTTATCTATTTGTAAAACAATTAATTAACATAGTGGTTTACTAATGAAACAGAAAATGAAAGCAAAACACGCTTCTCTCTTAGCAGCCCTTCTTCTGCTGCCCCTCTTCCTCAGCGCCCAAAGCGCCAATGACTACACCCAATATGTGAACCCTTTTATTGGCACGCAGACCGACGAGACGGGCGCCCTC
Source organism: Bacteroidales bacterium (assembly GCA_017395365.1). Taxonomy (GTDB): domain Bacteria; phylum Bacteroidota; class Bacteroidia; order Bacteroidales; family F082; genus Limimorpha. The sequence continues at coordinate 200,609 of JAFPUN010000003.1, read as the reverse complement.
AGTGGCAGCACCTTCCCTGGCGCCACGATGCCGCAAGGCATGGTGCAACTGAGTCCCGAGACGGAGCTAATGGTGACTTGGGACCCTTGCTCGGGCTACGACTACAATAAAGACATCATTTACGGTTTCACCCATACCCACCTCAGTGGCACGGGTTGCACCGACCTCATCGATGTGAGTCTGATGCCTTTGTGTAGCGCAGTGACTCCCGAACAGTTGAAGGCCGCCGACTTCGGGCAACATTATAGCCATAACAAAGAATCTGCTCGTCCGGGATATTATCAGGTGTTGTTGCCGGAGAGTGGTGTGAATGTGGAGCTCTCGGCCACCACGCGAACGGGCATCCATCGTTATACTTTTCCTGAAGGCCAGCCCCAAACCGTCGTCCTCGACCTCGACCGTGGCACCTTCCGTGGCGAGGCCTATTACTCCAAACGCCGCACCTACGATGTGATTCAAGCACAGATTCGCCTCGTCGATGACCACACCATCGAAGGCTACCGCGTCGTCACCGGTTGGGCCAAGATGCGCAAGGTGTATTTTCGTGCTGAATTCTCAAGGCCATTTAACCAGCATCTGCTGATGAATGGCGGACTGAATGTCGGGAATAGTGATGTCGTCAACGGTCGCACCCTACGCGCTGCCTTGAGTTTTGACCCAAAAGACGGCAACGAATTGATGGTGAAAGTCGCCATCTCGCCTGTGGATAATGTAGGCGCAAGGAAAAATATGCTGGCCGAGGCCCAAAGTTGGGACTTTGATGAATTTGTTCAAGCAGCCCACGACACTTGGCAGCATGAGCTCAGCCGCATCGACATCGAAGGTACCGACGAGCAGAAGACCATCTTCTACACGGGTCTTTACCACGTGTTGATGCAACCCAACACCATGAGCGATGTGGATGGTCGCTATATGACCACCAACTTCGAGATCAAGCAGATGCCTGCGGGACAGACCTATCACAGCACCTTCAGCCTTTGGGACACTTTCCGTGCCGCACATCCGCTTTATACACTCATCGCCCCCGATGTGGCTGCGCAGTTCGTGAGAGATATGGTGCTGCATCACCAAACCTACGGCTATTTGCCCATTTGGGACCTTTGGGGACAGGACAACTACTGCATGATTGGCAACCATGCCATTCCCGTCTTGGCTGATGCTATCATGGCTGAGATTCCAGGCATCGATGTAGAAGCGGCTTATCAAGCCATGGTCGAGAGCAGCACGCGGAGCCATTTCAACTCACCTTTCGAGGTTTGGGAAAAATATGGTTACATGCCTCAAACTTTGCAAGATGAGAGCGTCAGCATCACCATGGAGCAGGCTTTTGATGACGCTTGCGTAGCGTTGGTGGCTAAGAAACTCGGGAAAATGGATGACTACGAGCGTTTCTATTGTCGTAGCATGTTCTACAAGAACCTCTTTGACTCCGAAACGGGCTTCTTCCGTCCCAAAGATGAGAAGGGCAATTGGATGGAAGACTTCGATCCTTTGTCGTACGAACAACCTTGCTTCGTTGAAGGTAATGCCTGGCAGTATATGTGGTTTGTGCCGCAAGACCCGCAAGGTCTTATCGACCTCTTCGGCGGCAAGAAAGGCTTCTTGAAGAAACTCGACGAGAACTTCAGCCTTACTGCCACTTCGGGCGAGGTGAACGGCAACGCCAGTGGTTTCATCGGACAATATGCCCATGGCAATGAGCCTAGCCACCATACCGTTTATCTCTACAACTTTGCTGGCAAACCCGAGCGCACGCAGGAGTTGGTGGAGCAGGTGAGGAGCGAGTTCTACCGTGCCACGCCTTGCGGCTATGCCGGCAACGACGACTGTGGCCAGATGTCGGCTTGGTACATCTTCTCAAGTCTCGGTTTCTATCCCTTCCATGCGGGGTCGGCAGAATACGTCATCGGCACCCCATTGTTCACTAAGGCCACTTTGCATTTGGAAAACGGGAATGACTTTGTCATCACTGCCAAGAACAAGACACCCGAACGCATCCATATCAAGAGCGTGAAGCTGAACGGGAAGCCAATTAAGGACTACAAGATTACCCACCAACAAATCATGGCGGGTGGAACGTTGGAGTTTATTTTGAAATGATTGGAAAATGAGGAATCAAACCAAAACAGTTAGTATTGTTATCATCGGAATTATATATCTGATAGCCATTTTATTAGGCTATTTTGTTTTTAGGATGCTAAACACGGGACTGCACGAGTTGGTGGCTTTGTTTTTGGCCGATGTGGTGGCTACGGTTGTCGTGTGGGGATTTGGCCTTTTCTATAAAAATGTGTCGGTTTACGACCCCTATTGGAGCGTGGCGCCTCCTGTCATGTTCACCGTTTGGGCCTTTTACAAGTCGACCTTCACCTTGCCGGTAGTCTTGCTGCTCATTGCCGTGTGGTATTGGGGCATTCGTTTGACGGGGAACTGGGCATTTACTTTCAAAGGTCTTGCCCATGAGGATTGGCGCTATACCCGTTATCGCGAGACGCAATCGCCTTTTATTTTCCATGTCATCAATTTCTTTGGCTTGAACATGATGCCTACCGTACTGGTGTTCGCAGTCATGCTTCCTGGATTTGGCTTGTTTGAGTCGACAGAAGCGGCAAACATATTGACTTGGCTCGGCTTTGCAATTTGCATTTCAGCCGCCACTTTGCAGTTGGTTGCCGATACCCAAATCCATCGCTTCCGTGAAAACCATCCTGGACAATATTGTTTTGTTGGCCTATGGAAACACGGCCGGCACCCCAACTATCTTGGCGAAATCTCGATGTGGTGGGGCGTTTGGACGATGTATGCTTCAATCTATGGTTTTGATTGGTTGATCATCGCCCCTATTGCCATGACTGCACTCTTCCTGTTCATCAGCATCCCCATGATGGAACGACGCCAGCTCCAAAACAAGCCGGGTTATGCTGAATATAAGAAAAATACAAGAATGTTGATCTGAAGCTTATTTCTTCACGAACTCCACACGACGGTTCTTGGCACGACCTTCTGCTGAATCGTTAGAAGCAATGGGGGAATGCGAACCTTTGCCCACGGGCGTGAGACGTGATTGCGCGATACCTTGTTTCACAAGGGCGTTCACGATGGCTTCAGCCCTTTGTTGACTCAGCGGATCGTTTACGGCATCAGTGCCAGTGTTGTCGCAATGGCCTTGCACCTCAAACTCAAGCTCGGGATGCTCTTGCATCAGTTTGGCCACACGGTTGATTTCGATGACGGATTCCGGCTTCAGGTCAGCCTTGCCAGTCTCGAAAGTGATGGCGTAGGAGATGATTTTGCCATCGGTGGTGAGGCGGTCGTAGAGCGGCACGGCACCTTGGGCGATGTGCACATTGCTCAACCCCGTGTAGCGATAGAACGCTCCGCTGGCAAAGAAGAAGTAGCCAGGGGCCTTCATGGCCGGCACGTTGATCATGCGTACGCCGTTCACATAGCCCTTGAAAGCCCGCTGATTGAACGAGAAAGCGAAGTGGTTCCACTCTCCAGCAACTACCGGGTTGTCCTTCTCCAGGTAGTCGCTGTTGCCTGGGCTCAGTCCCAGCATCTTCTCTCCACTCGACTGGTTGTCCCCATCCGGTTTCAGCAGACTCCACGTCAGGTTGCACGCCCCGTCTTCTCTGTACCAGAAATGCACATAGCTCGAGGCATTGTAGTAGCTGTCATCGCCGCGGTCGCCGAAATAAATGCTCATATCGAGCGTTGTCTCTTCCTCGTCCCCCGTATTCATTGGAGCCACGTAGAGGTCGAACTCCACCGTGAATACCTCTGGCAGCCAATCCCATTTCTTTTTCATCAGCGGCATCACCTGTCCTAGTCCGTTGTCGGTGAAGGCAATCACGTTGCGTCCTTGCTGCTGTGCCATTTCCGCATAGCCGTCTAGCAAATCCCATCTCAGCGGGAACTCGCCTATTTTCTCCCCTTCAAAGTTGTCGTCGAAGATGATTTCATCGCCAGGGACGAAGTCGCTCTTAGCATAGGTAGTTTCTTGAGCCATTGCAGCCATTCCGGCGAACAAAAGCATCGCTATTGCAGTAATAAACTTCTTCATTTTTAATGCGTTTTGATAGGTTTAAGACTGCAAATATAGAAATATACTTTTATTCGTGGATTCCTTTCATCAGCATTTTGGCGTGTATTATCTTTTTTTTGAGTGTCAAATCTACATGCTTGTTATAGTGACTTGGCTGCGTCCTTCGCCTCGCTTCTCCACTCGAATTTGCACGGGAAGGCGTTCTTCAAGCTCGGTGCGGTGCGAGATGATGCCCACACGGCGGTCCTTCAAGCCGGCAATATCCTGTAGTTTGCCCAAAGTTTCCATTACGGAGTCGAGACTCTTCTCGTCGAGGGTGCCGAAGCCTTCGTCGATAAACAGGATGTTGACGTTGAGGTCGGGGCGGTTGAGCGACGAGAGTGCCAAAGAAAGGGCGAGTGAGACCATAAAACGTTCGCCGCCCGAGAGGAGGGTTGCGCTGCGCACCTGTTTCTTGTTGTCGTTGTCGAGCACTAGGATTGAAAGCTGCTCGTTCTCTTCGCTGCAGGTGAGTTCGTAACGTTTGGTGATTTTCGACAGGTAGATATTGGCGTTGTCGAGTAGGGGCCGCAGCACGTAGGTCTGTACCAATGTGCGAAAGCGCGTACCGCCGAAATATTCGTTGAGGACATCCCACTTCTTCAGGTTCTCTTCGGCCTGCTCCAAGTTCTTCCTGGCCTCTTTGACTTTGTCTTCGTTACGGGCGTTTTCGTCCAATTGGCTTTGGATGGCTCCGAGGCGTTCGACGAGCGTTTCTTTGGCAGTCTCCAAGGTTCCTTTTTGCGCTTCGAGTTCCTCTTTATTCGGTCGGTCTTCCTCTTTCTCGACTTTCAATTCGGCAAAAGCCGTTTGGATGGCTTTTTGGGCATTGGCGATGGCCGTGTGTTGGCTTGCGATGTCGGAGAGGTTTTGGCTGACGTCGGCCAACAGAGTGCTCCATTCCTTGGCGATGTCGGTCGATGGGTGGGCGCTGGCAGGGTAGGCTGCATCCCAGTCGGGATGTTTCTCTACGATATTCCCTTTTATATGACTGAGACCCTCCAATTGCAACTTGGCTTGCTGGGCTTGGGAGGCTTTGTCATCGCGTCGCGTCTTTATCGCTTTGTATTCTTTGGCGGCAGCGTCGAGACGCGTCTTGGTGGCATCGATGTCGTCGGTCCAGTTAGGATAGACAGGCTTTAACACCGCCGACAGCATGGCAGTCAGTGCTGCCTTTTTCGTCTCGGCCTCGGCGATTTGTGTGCCGTAGTCTTTGATGTCCTTGTCGTTGCTCTCAAAGGCTTTTGTTGCATTCACTTGTGCTTTGTCGGCCTCTTCTTTAGACTTATCCAACGGCTTTCTCTGCTCTATCAGGCTATTGATTTCCTTTTGCAGCGCCTCGGCTTTTTCCCATGACTGGTTCAGCGTGGTGGTTTCGTTTTCAATGGCGGTGAGTCGTGTTTCGATTTGCGCTGGGTATTTCTGCTCACGGTCGAGACGAAGGCTGTCGGCGACGCCAACGATACGTTGGTGCTCTTTTTTGTTCTCCTCTTGTTGACGATTGGCTTGTTTTTCCTTGTTGCCGACGGTGCCTTTAAAGGTGTCGTAGGCGCTATTGGCGTCTTTGCGTTCCTTTTCTGCTTCGTCCATCGCTTTTTTGCATCGGTTTTTCTCTTCCTCAAGTGGGGTAATGATGTGTTTGAAGTCGTCGGTCGACAATAGTTCATGCGCGATGCCTTGGCCACAGAGCGGGCAGGTCTTGACATGGTCGTTGACGAGTCGTTGGCGCAGGGCGACCATCGTTTCCTCAATGCTGCTTCCCATGGTGACGTATTGCGCGTTGGCGCGCTCATAGGCCTCCTTGGCTTGTAGGAAGGCTTCTTCTTTTTGTTTCAGAGCCTGTTGCAGTGTATCAAGCGTTTTCTTGTCGTCAGCGATTTCGGTGAGGAGTTCTTGTAGCGTTTTGTATTTCTCATTGTATTGTTGGATGTCGGATTGAAGCTGCTCGAGTTTGGCTTTCTCGTCACGGAGTTGTCCCAGTTTTTGGTTGATTTCTTCGGGATGCAGCGCTGTACGTTCTTGGGCCTTCTCGTCGATGGCCTTCTGCTTGCTTGCGACGGCCTGTCGAGCCTGTTCGACTTGTTCATTGGCGGTTTTCAAGGTTGTCTGCAGGGCTTCCACTTGGCCTTCGGCAGCCTTTTTTTGTTGTTCTAATCGCTTGATTTTTTCGCTTTTTTCCTTCAGTTGCTCCAGCTGTATGAGGTATTCTCCCGCCTTGGTATATAGTTCTTCTTGTTCTTTGCGTACCTCAAGCCATTGCTCGTCTTCTTTTACGGCCTCTTTGAGTGCACCGAGTTGGCATTCCCTGTCAGCAAGGTCGGCGGCAAGGGTGGCAAAGGTGGATTGCAATGCGGTGACGTCTTCCAGGCGAGTGAGTCGTGCCTGCGCGTCTCCGATGGCTTTTTGGTTGGTCTCGATAAGATTGAGTTGGGTGATTTGTTGCCCAAGTGCGATGATGCTTTCGTTGAGTTTGTTCTTTTGCTTCCCCTTTTCTTGCTTCTCTTGTAGTAGCAGTGCCAAGTCTTCTTCCTTCAGGATATGTCCTTCCTCGAGTTGGCATGCCTCCTTGCAGCTGAGCATGTGGCCTTTGGATTGTTTGTGCAGGTTGGCGATGGCGTTGCCGTAGTCGGTGAAGTGCTTGGTGTTGGTGAGTCGTTCCAAAATGGTCTCGCGCTTTTCTTTATCGCCGGTGAGGAAGGAGGCAAATTCGCCTTGTGCCAGCATGGCCATGCGGCTGAATTGGTCGAACGAGAGTCCTACGGCATCTATGATCATCTTTCGGATGTCGGCCTCTTTGCTGTAGCTGTGACCGTCGACCATGAGCATCCACTCAGGCTTGTTGTATTTGATGGGGTTGATGCCGTCGGCGTTTTTGTTACCTTTGTAAAGGCCTAATGAGAGTTTGGCCGTGTAGGTCTTGCCGTCGTTGCCCTCAAACACTACCATGCTATAGCATTCTTCTTTTGGAGCAATGCCCAGTCGTGTGTATTGTTGGATACTGGCCACACGCACTTTTTCGCCTGCCGCGTTGACGAACTCGTTGTTGGATGTGTTGTTCACGCCGTTGAGGCGGGGTGTGGTCTTGTAGAGGGCCATCGAGATGGCGTCGAGGATGACCGATTTGCCAGCACCAGTGTCACCAGATATGAGAAAAATGGGAGCTGGTGTTCCAGTGTAAGCCTCGTTGAGGTCGTTCTCGAAGTTGATGTCGGCCTTCTCGATGGAGGCGATGTTTCTGATATGTAACTCTTTGATTTTCATCTCTCTTATTCTTGTTCGGGGTTGGTGGTGTCGTCGGTAGTGCTGTCGTTGGTCTTCTTTGCTTGTTTTGCAGCCTCTTTCTCTTTGATGCGTTCCACTTCGGCTTCAATCTCTTTGATGACGTCGTTAAGGAAATGAAAGTCGAGTCTAGGGTATTGCGTCTTGGTCTTCTCGATGAACTCTATTGGGTCGTTCATTTGCTGCAACTCGGCCAACTCAAATGTCTGCTTGATTTCATCTTGACTCTTCTCGGGCTCACCGATCCAGAGGGTCTTGGGGTTGTAGCGCACTTCGTTGCCACGACTCTCCAAGATGTCGTATACCTTCTGGGCGAAATTGGCCGATAGGTCGGCGCTGTATTGCACCTTGAGACGTATGTAGCCGCGGCCAACCGTTTGGCAGAATGACTTGACGCCCTCTAATGCCTCTTCTTCATCAGCGAAGGCAGCATTGGGGTCTTCAGGTAATGTGTAGAAATGCCGCAACTCGTCGATACGCAGTTGGCGCACGGTGACTTGGCCACCATGGTGGTCGATGCCGATCAGGCTAACGGTATGGGGATAGGTCTCGTCGCAGCTGACGTGGAGGGCGCTACCCGAATAGCGTGCCACAGGGGCAGGGTAGGTGATGGCTTCCATGTTCATAGAGTCTTCAGGGTGTCCCAAGGTTTGCGGCTTGTGGATATGGCCAAGGGCGAGGTAGTCGTAGCCCGTGCCGAGCGAAGCGAGGCTTTGGGTCTTGAGCGTGCCAATCTCGAAGTCGTGTCCCGTGATGTCGGATCCTGTCACGGCGAGGTGTCCCATCATGACGACGGGGCGGCCGTCGGTGTTGCGCTGGGCAACGCAATCGAGCAGCGACTGCAGCTGTTGAGAGCGGTCGCCGAGCATGTAGGGCATGGCGACGATGAAGCCGCTGGGCAGCTCAATGATGTAGTCGTCCTCCCAACCATCGTTGAGCATCAACGATGGTGCCACACCTACCAGATGTGTGTTCGAGAAGGTCCAAACGTCGCGGTCGGCTTGGAGACGCGAAGCCGAGTCATGGTTGCCGGCGGTGATGACGATGTGCATGTCGGGCATCTCTTTCTGGAGTTTTACGAACTGCTCATTAAACAGTTTCTTCGTGGCCGTTGACGGCTGCTGGATGTCGAACACGTCGCCGCTCACGAGCAAGACGTCGGGTTGCTCTTCCTTGCACCATTGCTTCAGCTGTTCGAAGAAATGGAGGTGCTCGTCGCACCGTTCGTAGTTTTGGTAGAGGATCTGACCTATGTGCAGGTCGGCAGTGTGTATTATTTTCATGGGTATGGTTTTGTTGATGGCAAAGATAAAGGTTTTTGCAAACAGATACGGTGGGTCGTCACTACAATTATAGTGGTCGTCATCCTCTTTTTCAACCGATGTGGTAAATTATTTTGGAAGCTCTTCTGCTGCCATGGGTATTTCCCCTTCTTCTTCGTGATGATAAGGCACAGGATTGGGTTGGTGCAAGGCCAAGAAATGCTCGTTGAGTAGCAGCTCCACACGCAGCATCGTCTCTTCGATGCGCTTGGGCGTCAGCTGGCACTCCCATACCACGATGACCTGCCAGCCGTTGTCGTGCAGCACTTGGTAGTTCTTTTGGTCGCGCTCTTGGTTCCTTTTGATTTTGTTTACCCAAAACTCGCGATTTGTCTGCGGAATTTTACAGCAAGATGAATTGGTGATTGCTGGTAGAGACGCGATTAATCGCGTCTCTACATGATGACCATGCCAGAAACAACCATTCACAAAAATCGCCGTCCGATACCGCCGCATGACGATGTCAGGTTTGCCCGGCACGCCCTTCACGTTGAGACGATAGCGGTAGCCGTGCCGCCACAGCCATTGCCTTACCTTCAGCTCGGGCTTGGTGCCTTTGCCGTGGATGCGCGACATGCAGTAATGCCGCTGAGCGGGAGTCATTTTGTCAGTCATGGCAGTAGCAATTGATGTAATTCTTCAGCGGTTTCTACTACTTTCCAAGGTTCGGTCCCTGAGCCTGTCGAAGGGCCGATTCCCCAATTGATAATGTCTCTCATATTCCTATATCCCCAGTTCACCGCGATGCCCATGATGCCGCCGTTGGCAGCGGTCTCCATGTCGGTGTCGGAGTCGCCGACCATGACGGCATCCTTTTTTTCGATGCCCGCCTTGCGTAGCACCTCGCCGACGATTTCAGGGTCGGGCTTGAGGGGAAAGTCGGGGCGACCGCCCAAGACCGCCACAAAGGGAATCTTTGGAAAGAACTCCTTGATGAGGTGTTCGGTGCCCTCTTGGAACTTGTTGGAGGCCACGGCCAACATCACGCCTTCTTGGTGCAGCTTGGCCAAGAGGTCTTGTATGCCTGGAAAGGGTTTTGTGTACGTGTCGATATGGGTAATGTAATAGGCCTTGAAGTCGTTATAAGCGGCATCTACCATGTCGTCGTCTTTGTGGCCGTCGGGCAAAGCTTTTCGCATCAGGTTGCGGGCGCCATGGCCGACCATAGCCATGACTTCGTCGTGCGTAAAGGTCGGGAAACCTCTCAAACTCATGGCGTGATTGACGGCCTCCTTGAGGTCGTCGATGGTGTCGAGCAGCGTGCCGTCGAGGTCGAAGATCGCTAGTTTGGGTTTCATAAGTAGTAATTATATTGGTTTAGATTCTAACAGATTTCCTAAGTTCCAAGTAAGGAATTCCTCGATAGGGACACCATCTGTTCCGACAACAAAAGACTGTTGGGGATGAAACTTGTTTGTGAAAGTCTTCAAGCCTTCGTTTGCGCCTCGCCTTCCACTCTTCACTTCAATGGCAATATGTTGTCCGCTGTACTCTATGACGAAATCCACCTCATCATTGTTTTCGCGCCAATAGTACAACTTGTAGTCGTATTCGTCGGCTTGATTGAGCAGATAAGCACCGACTGCGCTTTCTACCCATCTACCCCATAAGGCAGGCATGGTAAAGGTCTTGTGAAATGTCGTACTGGTTTGTGCTGTGAGTAGTGCTGTATTGTAAACCATAAGTTTCGGAACGGAATTGTATTTGCGCGCTTCGTCTTGTGCATATTTTTGAAGACCGCAGAGGAGACGTCCTTCTCCCAATGTGTTGAGATAGCCTGCCAGCGTCGTCACATTACCGGCATCCTGCAATTGCCCCAACATCTTGTTTAGAGAAAGTTCCTTGCCAGAGTACATGCATCCCAAATCAAAGAATTGTCGCATCAATATGGGTTTGTAGATAATCTTCGTTGTAAGGATGTCACGTTCAATGGTGGGCGCAATAATGCTGTCCTTAATATATCTTCGCCAGCGACGTTCATCTTTGATGTATTTGGCACCACCAGGATAGCCACCAAAATAGATGTATTGGTCTAAGTCCATAGCGAAAGCCTCACGCATCTCGTTGTAACTCCAGTGCGGCATGCGTATTAGTTCATAACGTCCTGCCAGCGATTCTGTCAGGCCATCTTTTAGCAACAACCGCGAAGAACCCAAAATGACCACTTTCATATTGATGTCATTTCTCACGTCGTCATCCCATTCTTTCTTGACGGCTTCGCTCCAATTGTCTAGCTTATGCACTTCATCGATGACCAACAGAAACTCTGGTGCATTAGCAGCCTTCATTCTAGCGCGTGCTGTGGCCCACATTTCGTTAATCCAAAAAGTGTCTGTCTTTGGCACATTGTCTGCACTGACCGACAAATATGGAATGTCGATTTCTTGCAACACCTGCTTGACCATCGTCGACTTACCCACTTGGCGAGGCCCCGATACTGTTTGGATTTTATCTTTTGGTTCCGATAGTCTCGACTTTAATTCATAAAATTGCGGTTTTTTAAACATAACAAGTTGATTTTATGATGCAAAAATAGATAAAATTCTCAAATCTACTAATAAAAATTCTCAAAAGTTATTAGAAAAATTCTCAATTCTACTTTTTGCTATTTTTGCTAGAATACAGCCTGCGGGCAAGAAGATGAGCAGACCCAAAATGATGACGCCGAGGAGAAATTTCGTTATCCCTTGAAAAAACAAGTTTGATTTCATCATTGAATTGTATTGAACATGCAAAGGTACAAAATATCCATTCATCAAAACATGTGATATAAGTTACTGTTCAAAACCATGTATATCTAAAAAGATATTAGTTAGATTCCCATGGGAATGGAGGTCGTTCTTTTTTCTATACGCGGCGGCTTGTGGGGCATACATAGGGGTGACTTGCTTATGCCGCCGTTTATAAGACCATGTCCCAACTCCATTCGCTTAGGGAATCTCAATAAGGTGGATTAATATGCACAGCTATATATAATAAACTGCGACAATCATCGTTATCTGTTTATGAGACAGTATGTTATTTATATACTTCTGACAGTGCTTGGCCTGGTGTTTCTATCGGGTTGCCAAGCGCAAAAAGCCTCCATCCGCGGTCCTCAAGGCGAGATTGCCTACAAAGTTACCTTGCCCGATGGGTTTGATCCAACAAAAGACCAATGCCCGATGGTGATCCTGATGCACGGCATCTTCTCCAGCAAGGACTATGGTCCCATGCCGCAGCTTGCGAAAGGTCTTGCCGAAGCCGGCATCGCCTCCATCCGCTTCGACTTCGGTGGACATGGCAAGAGCGATGGTCGCAAGCAGTACATGACCATCGAAAAGGAACTGGCCGAAGCGCGCGCCGTTTGGGACTATGTGCAGAGTCTGCCTTATGTGAAAGGTGTAGGTTTGTTGGGTCACTCGCAAGGCGGTGTTGTTGCCTCGATGGCGGCTGGACGATTAGCTGCCGAAAGCAAGTTGCCTTCGGGTGTAGTGCTTATCGCCCCGGGCTCGGTCATCAAGGAGGCTTGTCAGGGTGGCAAGTTCTTCAATGCGACCTTCGACCCTAAGGACCCGCCGGAATATATCCGCTGTTGGGGATTGTATAAGCTGGGGCGCGAATACCTCGTCACCACACAGCAGCTCGACATCTATGGCACTGCGGCTGATTACCACGGCCCTGTGCTTCTTCTTCATGGCGACCGCGACGGCATCGTGCCGATGTGGTGCAGCGAGCGATACTTGGAGACCTACGGCCCTCATGCCACCCTCAAAGTGGTGGAAGGCGAAAACCACACCATCACCCGCCGCCGCAAGCAAGTCGTTGCCAGTACAGTGGAGTTCTTCAAAACCGTTTTTGGCAAGTGATGTTTCAGGGTATCACTTGCTGAGTTGCTTCACTGGAAAAGTGAAATAGGTGTCGGGGAACGGTTCGTTTTTCAGTGTGAAGTGCCACCATTCTTCGCCGATGGGTTTGAAACCGTGTTTCAGCATGGCCTCGCGCAAGATCATACGGTTGTGGAACTGCTCGGCGGTGATTTGGTCGTTGGGTTTATATTTTCCGGTTTTTGGATTGCCGCCAAAATCGGGATGGCTCCTGCGACCGAACCAGTCGAAGGTGCCGCCCATGTCCACTTCTTTTTCCGTAGCCATGTCAAAAAGCGTTATGTCGACGGTGGAGCCGCGGGTGTGGCCACTTCTCTTGGCGATGTAGCCTAATTCGAAAAGCCTGTCGCGGGGCACTTCGGGATAGAAATAGGGTTTCATGAGCGTGTCGTTGACATCGGCGCCCCAGCGCATGAAATGGTCGACGGCGCACTGCGGGCGGTAGGCATCGTAGATTTTCAGGCGATAGCCTTGTTTTTTCAAGTCATCACTCACCGCGCGTAGGCTGTCGGCGGCCTGTCGGGTGAGCAGTGCGACGGGCTCTAGATAGCCGTCCACGCGTGTCCCGACGAAGTTAAAGGTGCCGTAGTAGCGAATTTCCAGAATGGCGTCGGGGATGACATCTGCAATGTTCACAAACTGGCTGAAGTCGTCGGTGGGCGACAGCTTACCCGTCAACCGTTGGAACTCGTTGCGTGCTTTCTCAAGATGGGCTAGGAAAGTCGGGCTGGTGTGCAGTCGGCTCACGCCGATGGCGGCGCAGAGGCGGCTGGCGTCGACGTCGCTCTGCCAGTGAGCGCCAGCGATGACGCGGCTCTCACCGTACATATAACCACGCGCCATGATAGTGTCGGCGTTGTCGGGGTTGATTTCCGAAAGGAGCAGAGCGGTGGCATAGCCGCGCTGGCTGTGGCCGGAGGGGTAGGAGCCTTCGCCCGAAAGTTCCACTTCCTCGTATCTCGTGAGCATGTGCTCATGGAAACGCTCAAACGGCCGCTTGCGGTGGTAGAAAGCTTTCGGCTTGACGCGTGTCGGGTCGATGGTGGAGAGGCTGTTGATCATGAACTTATAAATCTCAGGAGTGCCTTCCTTGGTGATTTCGAGGCCGAAGGGCACAGTGAACACGGCGAAGAGCGAGTCGTAGTTCCACACGGCATCTTGAAAGACGAGGGCGGCGCGTTCTGGGTCGTTGCGTTGTTGTTTGCCCCACATGTAGCGCATGATGTCGTTGGCAAAGTCTGTCCCGAGGGTATCAGGTGGCGGAGGCAGGCATTTGATGAGGTCAGGCATCTCTTCGGCGCTGAAATACAGCGTGACGCCGTTGTCTTGTGCTCGAGTCACAAGGTTGCCGCAGAACAGGATGGCGGCGATGAGGAAGAGGTGGAGGCGTTTCATATTTTGGTGGTTTTTATTTGTTCTTGTTGAGGATAATCAGTGCGGCACGCCCGGCACCCAGCCGCAGAGCGTGAGCAGAAACACGATGAGCATCGAGCCGCAGCCGCGGTCGATCACCGCCAGTGGCGGGAAGATAATGGCTAGGATGACTTGGAGGCAGGACATTTAAGAGCGACTTAGTTTGATTAGTTTTACTAACTTTTCAGCATAAGGTAAGCTTTTCATTTTTTGACTTGGCAATACTCTATTCATGTCCCAAGCGTATTCTTGTAGTTCTTTTTCTACATTGTTATTTTTAAACAATTCGAAAACAAGATAAATTCTGTCGGCTTCATTTTGTTCTTTTTCGGTATCAATAGTGCCGTCTTTTTTCAAGTATTGAGGATAACCCATTAAGAGCAATTGAGTTCTTGTATATACTTTAGGTCCTCCTTTAACGATTCTAATTAATCTATTGGAATGCTTGCCATCGTGAAGCAATACATATCTTGCATTTATCACATCATTATTAAGTTGAACCGAACCATTGGCATCCCCAGCGCGCATATTGTAAAAATGGTTATTCAATATCCAATCCAAATGTCTTTGGTCGCGGTATGGGGCGATGATAACCGATGTTTCATCAGGAAGAAAATCACGGTTTTCACCTTCGGCTTCTGGCAAGCTTTCCATCATCATAGTTTTGTTGGGTTTGAGATGAATATCATACTCATAATACGACAGTTTTTCACGGTCAGACGTGCGGTCAAGCAAGTGTGCCTTCACTTCAGCAAGGAACTGCTTCAGATAGATGGAGTCCTCCTTCCAATGACCAGGTCTAATGCTGAATGCACCTAGGCCAGGTACGATTTCATGAAAACCACGCAATTCCTTGTTTTTTTCGCCAGGATAAAGTACATAAGCGCCACTTGTCCTGCGGATAGCATCTTTGTAGGCGTGCATTTTCAACAAGTCACCACGTTTGTATATTTTCATTTCTTGTTCTTGTTTCTCCTCGGCCAGTTCTTTGTCAATATCCAGACCCGCGTCTTTGTCTTCAAGTAGCACCCTATCTAAACGGTATTTTGCATCGAAGTGTATGTGGGTGACCAATGCCTGTCGCTCGGCCTCTTGCTCTGTTATCTCACCCGGCCATAATGACAACGTATAGTCGGGCCGCATGGTCATAGTCCAACTACCGGCAGAATGAATTGGATCTTTTTCTTTGGCCACCTTGTTGAAGGAACGGTTGTAATAGAATGCCACATTCAGCATGCGCGAGAAGGTTTCCTGTCGCCCACTCACCATCCTCATCTTGCCCTGCTTAAGGCTTAGGTTGATGCCATCATTATCCATCTGCACCAACTCACTCTTGGCTTGTGGCTCGATGTGGAAGAATTCGCTTACCAACTCCAGTAACTTGAAGAATAGCCAATATTCGTATAGCGTCGCTACATTCTTCTTGCCAGCGTCGTATACATCATCCCCACCTGTCCAGTTCAACCTCGCTGCCAAGTCGAAAAGCAGCCAAGCTTGCAATATTTCACGATAGCCCTCTTTGCGTTGCAGCACAGGACTGTTCATGTTTAAATGTGTGGGAAGTGAGATTTGACGGAAAAACTGGTTGTCAAGGTAACCATATAATTGTTCCAAAGTTTGGTCTGCCTCCGCTTTTAGTTGTTCATTGGCATTGGTAAAGCCTTTGATGTCAGAGCAGAAGTTAACGAATGAGCGTAACACGAATTTTACGAACTGGTTTTCTTGGTTATCAGTTGTGTCACGTTTATATTCAACATCTATGTTTCGAGGTACGCTCGTCAAGGAGTCAGGCAATCCCGACCTTAATCCAGCAGGGAGATGGATCCTGTCGGTTCCAGATGCAATCTGTCGGATATTGTTGCGCGATAACCGCCTTACTCCAACGATGTTTCTTTCAATGTTGGCATCCGTCCATTTTCTCACCGGATTGGAGATGATTTTGTGGATTGCTTCTGAAAACGCCTCGCTGTCAATCAGCGAACGAACGAAAGAGAACCGCTGGTATAGTGTCTGCGATGAGCAGTTTTGGTCAATCTCTAGTTGCTGCGTTACAGGCGAGCCCTGCTGCAGCACCAGGTCGGTGTAGTATTCTGCTATTTCATCTAGCATCAGTCGGTAGTCGTGATGGTAGTCCGACTTAATGCTCCTTATTTCCATGCTTACATGCCCCACTTGTTCCTTAGTATCCACATCCACCACATTCAGCGTCAAGTGGCCAACATAGATGCCCGTTGTCAGCGTACCTTCACAAGCATGACTTGTCGTATTGCGATGAAACTGTACAATTTCATTCTCTCTCTCAAACTGGCAACGATGGCTACTCGATTCGCCCACAAACTCGTATGTGTATGTGCATCCTTCCACCAATTGATATCTCGATTCACCTGCATACGGCTTGTCCTCTTTAAAGACCTTCGCCTTTGAAGATTGCGGATATACCACCAATTTTACGTTGCTGGCTTTTCCTATGATTGGTATTTCGAGATATTCGGCCATATTATCTTGTATCAATTTGTTGCTCTTTTCTATCGTTTCACGGAAATTTCACGGAATCTTTCGGAAATGTAAAATCATCAATTTTATTGATTTATAATATTTTACAAATCATTTTCGCGTAATTTTCGCGTAATTTTCGCGTAATTTTCGCGTAATTTTCGCGTAGAATTTCATGTGTCTTTACCTTCTGCAAGATGCCAAACCCGATTTTTGTCTACATAGATGGTACCGTTTTCCCGTAACACTCTCAAAAGATTATCAATTTTGTTTTTCTTTTGATTCTCTTTTAAAATATCGGGTAACTTGTTTAAAAGCAATGTGTTAAAATCTTTTCTCCTTAATGAAGTGTGATCTTTTAGAGCCTTCACAATCAGGTCTCGGTAGTATTGGTCATCAAAACCTTTCATGGCTGTGTATTCTGCCTCTTGATGAGTGGCTTTTGCCACACTCTTACTAATGTAAAGGTTGGGCTTTTTCCCTTCAATTAGTTTCATCTTCCGCAACATATTCAATGCCTCTTTGCTTATAGGTTTGCCCTTTTGGAATCGGTCAAGCAAAACTGTTGTCATCAGATCCAAATCTGTCTTTTCCATCAGCAGAAGCGAATATTCTTCATTGATGACCTGGCCGGGTATAATAAGTTTTACCCGTTCCGGGTCGCATTTGTCATAGTCTGGCATGGGTAAGAAACGCTCTTTTTGGCGTTGAAACATGTCATGGATGCCGAATCCTTGGGTATCTATCATCTTAAGGTTCACCATGGCTTGGGTAAGGAAATGGTTGCGATATTTCTTGGGTGTTTTCTTCCCCTCAATGTAATCCTCAAATGAACCTTCGTAGAACGAACCTGCATTTTCAAAAACAAGACATTCTTGCTCTTCCGTCACTACAATCCTTTCGTTTCTTCTGTAGTCTTGATGAGCTATGCAATTATGGAGGGCTTCAAGGATGGATTTGGTGTCATATTTCCATACTTCTGCGGGAATCAAGCTGTTGTTGGGGAATATCTTCATGCGATAGTTCCTAATTTTGCTCATCAGATGTGATGTTGACAACAAATAGGGTGTGGTAAAGATATCTCCAGCGTCTTCTTTCTCTGTCCGTAATCTCCAAACAATCTGAGAGATGTAGTTCAGTCGATGGGCTGATTCTTCCTTGCCTAACAGCAAAAGAGCTGTACGGGTGATTTGTCCATCAATTGTTACTTTAGCCTTATCAAGAAATGTTGTCGTGTCCCACTTGGCGGCTTCTTCTGCTTTTTCGGGGAAACGTTGGCAATAGCCCTCAAATGCTTTGGCAATTGCATTTGGGTCAAGGTCATTGATGGTGGCATTGTTAACGATTTCTGCACTCCAGTCTTTATGAGAGTTGTAAATGGTGCGCATCCAATCCGTATAGGGGCGGAGGTCGGTTATTGAACTGTCCACTCTGACATACGGAATGTTCATGAAACAAGTCGGCTCCTCTTTGGCCGCAGGAATAATGAAAACTACAAAACGCTTTCCATCAATATCGTGAAAATCCTCGATTTTGAAGTTGATTTTTGGGGTGATGTATTGGCGGAGGTAGATTTCGAGGTTTTGATTCCCCTTCGCCTTAATTTTCGAAGCGTCGAAAGTTGTCCCTATGAGTTCCAATGTTTCGTCTTCCACTCCGAAATATAAATATCCTTTCTCTTTGTTGTCAAGACAAGCACCGTTTGACAACGCTGAGACATACTTTCCTAGCCTTTCAGCATCTTGATAGTTGCTTTTAAACTCAAGAAACCTTACCTCTTTGCCTATCTCCAGAATCTGTTTCCTCAGCAGTTGGATATGCTGCATGTCTGTTGTCATATCACTTTCTTGTTTGAAATTATTAGATTTTCGTTTTGTTTTATGCTTCCGCAAAACTAGTAAATCCATTTGCATATGCCGACTCGTACATTCGACGTATCTTGTCGGCACTCTCTTTGTAGACGGCATTGTTGACATTTGAAATGTCCAAAGCCGTTGTATCCCGCTTTTCTGGAGTGAAGCAAAGCTTCCACAGCTGTTGTAAAACTGGCTCCAGCTTTTTGCGCGAGCCGTGTAGCTTGGGTAGCAGCTTTTGCACGATAGCGGCATCCAGTATCTCATTATCTGACAGTTTTTGTTCTGTGTCGTCATGAGCTTTGGCCTGGCAGATAAAGCGGAATATTTCCGTAGCTGAGCGATAGCCGAATTCTGCGTTCACGCCTTTCAGTTCCTTAAAGAAATTATTTAGCGTATTCACGGCTTTTTTGTCTTCTGCCAGTTCTTTTTGGCAGGCTATTTCCACGAAACTGGCACCCATGCCCGCTGCTTTGCCAACGATGCTATCACGGTTTACCTCTCTTATATTGGCCAAGAATCCAGCCATTTCTGCTTCTGAAATCTTGAACTCTATCACGTTTGCGCGGTCGAGCACCTTGGGCGAGAACATGTAGGTGGTTTCATCCACGTTGATGGTGCCAATGATGAACAGGTTCTTGGGCAGAGCCACTTTTTGTGGTACGCCATCAACTTCTTCTGAGTTTTCCACTCCATTGGTATTCCATAACGAGATTGCTTCCTTGCTTTCCATGGCCGACAGGAAATCGGCAAAATAGCGTTCCACATAGCTCATGTTCATTTCGTCCAAAATCAAAAAGAAGGGCTTGTTGGCGTTCTCCGGCCGATTGGCTTCAATCAGCAGATCAAGCGCACCGCTTTCGGGCTTAACATATTTCCCTTGTTGAAGTGCGTTGGGGAATCCCAGCAGAGGCTCGCGGTTTGTCCAGTCGGCGCCTACGCTCACCACGCACATCTGTTCGTCCTTGTTCTTAACCATGGCGCTGGCAAACGCCAAAGCCAATTGTGTTTTTCCAGAACCTGCCAAGCCGCTTAAAATCAAGAAACGTTTAGACATCAGTGAGAAAGCGAAACGCTTAATCAGGTTGTCGGCGTAAAGCAAACCGGTTTCTTGGATGTATCCAATGATTCTCTTGATGGAGAAAGGTTCTACAGGAATCTCTGTTTTAAGTTTTCCAGAAATGGTTTGGTCTAACAATTGGATGTTGGGGTCATCTGCGTATAGGCGGGTCAATGTTTTGCGAGGAAGATTGTAGGGAGCCTCCCAGTCGCCGACTTCGGTCCATTTGACACGCCTGGTATGTTTAAATTCTTCCAAACTGTCATCAAAAACATATTCGCCTTCTACCACGCCTCTTCCAATGATGTGATACGTACCTCTCTTGGCATAGACAATGTCACCAATCTGCATATCATTTAAGAACTGCCAAACGGCCAGCGTGTCATTGCTATTGTTATCAGCGTCATAAATCTCTTTCATTTTGGCTATCACTGCCTGACGAGAATCAAACTGGCTAAAATCACCAAGCTCATCCCAGCCAAGTCGCATCATGCTTTGTTGTTGGCATTCTTCCCAAAGGCTGGCCTGCTCACCAGGAGCGTAAATCCATACACGGGGATTAGTATTATCAATGTTTTCATTTAGTTGCTGATGAGGGACTGCCTTTTGCCAAAGTTCCCAAGTTCCATCATTGTTGACACATCGATACTCATCACCAAAACACGTTGGTATAAATTTGGCAAAATCAGGTAGCATTAATCCATAGGGACTTCCATCCTCCTTGGGGCCAGGATACCATTCTGTGCTTAAAAAGACGGTATTACCAACAACTGTAAACGGTTCACTAAACCATCTTCTTCGCGGTGTGTTGTAGTTTATTATGTTTTCCTCTGAAGTGCATTTAAACATTCCGACTAATGAAAACAGGCCTTTTTTACTAACTTTTATATTATCGCCATCTTTTATATCATTTGCATTTGCAACATATTTGTCAATATTGCTCCAAATGGCTTTCTCGCTAAAATATGAAACACAATTAAAGACGAACTGTGTCATAGTCGTTTCGCTGAGAATAAGTTTATCTTCTACCATGGTTGTATTTGTTTCCATATCTTCCGTAACATTTGATAAAAGCCTAATTGATTTAATCTCTCCTATATTTTCAAATACTAATGCGCTTAAATCCTCTACAAGATAGTTCCTAATAGAGAAACCATTTGTATTTAATCCTTTAAGGTATTTTCTTCCATCGTATCTATGAAGTAGAGTGCATGTGTAATCTGCTTCTTTATTATTACCAAATAAAGACTCAACATTATCTTGAAGTTCTTTAAAAACCGCATAATCATAATCTATTTTTGTACTAGAATTCGAAGAACTCCTATACAGCGGTAATTTTGATATAATGAAGCATATAGCTTTAATATAATCGTCTTTGAAGATTTTGAAGGTGACTTTCTTTTCTTCACCAGGATTCAATGACTCCGGACAAATTAAATCAAATAATTCGTTCGATAGATTAATGCTCGACTCTCCCGAATTACCAGGTGAAAGTTTAAATCCGCAGTCTTGCCTTTTTATGTATTTCGTTATTGCCATTTTATTGAATTTAATCGTTACATTTCGCTTATTGAAGATAAAAGATGCAAAGAAAACTCTCCCTCACTGATGATAAATTCTATTGCCGAGCTATTCTCGACCAGATAATCGCGAATAGAGAATCCATTTTGTCTCAGACCATTAAGATATATCCGTCCATCAGATCTATAAAACAAGTTTACCGTATAATATATTCTTTCGCTGTTTCCAAATATGGAACTAATGTTTTGTCTTAGCTTGGTTAGAACTTCGTCTCCTTTATGTACTAAATCACAGGTCTTGGATGTAGATACAAATAAAGGGAGTTGTGATTCGATAAAGTCCAACGCTCGTTCAAATTCTATTTTATATATTGAAAAAGTTATGCCACAGTGTTCTCCAGGAGAGACCATCCCATTAGTAAGGAAATCCATTAACTCATTTGAAAGATTTAGACTTGTCTCACCAGAATAGCCACATGCTTGTTTCCAATGTGAATCTTGTCTCTTTATATATTTGATTTTCTTCATTTTATTCAAACATGATTTTAGAGTGAATTAGATAATGAAGAACGGCATAGATGGTGTTTACACTTACAGCATTGCCGGCTTGAGTATATAAAGAACCATTTGATACTCCTTCTCGCTGAGCATTTAAGGCAAAATCACGAGGGAAACCTTGTAACATAAATGCCTCTTGTGGTGTTAATTTACGAATAGGAATTGAAGCTAACTCTTCTTTGGTCATATATTCTGAAGGACGAACCGCACCATATGACTGAATAAAGATGTCGCTATAATAATTATCTTGACAAGCTCTGTGCATTTTATGCATGGACGCTGTCAAAGGTCTTGCCACCAACTGGTCAATGTCTGAGTTGGACACAAAACTGCCACTTCCATTACTTAAAATAGTGGGCTTAATTTTACTGGACAAATAGTATTTCCCCTCAACTTCTTGCGATAGGATGTCCACTACGCTTCTATATAAGTAAATGCTTATATCGTTATGGTTTAATACTTCAAAATGTTTTTTGACAGCATCAAAAGAAAAAATGAAGTCACCATATTTAGCTTTTCTGGCAAAAACTAGAACCCTGTTCCTTTTTTGAGGCAATCCAAAAGCATTTGTATTAAATACGTCTTCATGAACTATATATTTCTCAGCCTCTAATTCTTCCTTTATTCTTTTGTACGTCCTTTTCTTGTCATGATTCATCAAGTTCTTAACATTCTCCAAAAGGATAAAGTTCGGTTGATATTTATGTACAAGATCCATTATCCTAAAAAACATTTGCCCTCTATCTTCATCAAAACCAGCTTGCTTCCCCATCATACTGAATGTTTGACAAGGAAATCCTGCAGAAAGGAGATTAAATCGAGGAAGTGTTCTAAATCTCTTTTTGTCCTTAATGAATGAGACAATGTCACCCATTTCTATCTCATTGGTGGTATTAAAATTGGCTTTGTAAGTTGCCAACGCTTTAGCGTCAATTTCAGAAAAGCCAATAGTGTCGATAATCACGTCCAAATCTTGATGGATGTGATCCATTGCGGCTCTAAAACCGCCAACGCCTGCAAACAATTCTAAGTGTCTCATTTTATAAACTGCATTATACCTTCCCCAATTGCTTTAGCCAACTTAACTGGAACAGCGTTACCAACTTGTGCATACCAAGCGTTTTGTGCTCCATAAAGAACATAATCGTCTGGGAACGTTTGAATACGTGCTGCCTCTCTTGGACTTAGACCTCTTGCTTCCCAAGGGTGGATATACATATTGCAATCAAACTTCATATGTGAGGTAATAGTTTTGCAGATTTGATCATCAGCCAATCTAAAATACTTATCTTTAAAAATAGCATTTCTCCTTTTGTAAGGCATTATATCTGCTATTGATTCATGCAAAGAATTTGCTCCTTGAGGTAATCTGCTAAAAATTTCAATATCACGAGGGTTATTGTACCGATTTTTGTGATTGTACAATTTAGTTATTTTTCGTTTGCCGTTGATGAACCGATAAAAAGCGTTCTCTGTATAAACGAAATCTCTCTCTGTAAAACCGGATTTTTCATTTTCAATATCTGTTTTGCCCTTTTCTTTTTTCGCTTCTAGAGGCGGTAGCCCCACAAGAGCATCACGTAAAACAAAAGGCTTCCTTTTATGTTTTTCAATAGCATCAAAAATAACGTCAATAGAAATGCCTTCGCGATTGCCAATGAAAATGAAACGTTCTCTGTTTTGTGGAACTCCGAAATCTTGAGCATATAGAAGACGATAACCAAAAACATACTCCTCTCCTAAATACTCCTTAAAGTTTTCTTTGATCTCTTCGATTTTGTTTGCCATTCCACGAACATTCTCCATAATAAAAAACCTTGGTCTTGTCACGCTGAGAAAATAAAGATATGCCTTGTAAAGCTGGTTTCTTGGATCGTCAATCAATCTTTGTCTGTTAGCCATTGAGAAGCCCTGGCAAGGAGGACCTCCACAAACCAAATACAAATTATCTATGTAATCATGATAATTGTCAAGATGTTTGTTAAGGTCATTGATGTCGCCTATATAGTAGTGATCATCTGAAAGGACGTGATTTTTCTTGTAAGTTTCACAAAAAGTCGGCACAATCTCATTTACAAACCATGGGACGAAACCAGCTTGTTCCAAGCCCAAGCTTAGTCCACCACAACCTGCAAAAAGGTCTGCCATTTTATATAACTTCTTATCTTTCATCTATTCTTTCTAGCCTATCGTTAATGTAATAAACGGGGTCGTTTTCTCTGTTTTGCACTTCTGCTACACCTTCAATGAAGGGGCCGATGTAGAAGTATTTTGGTCTGACTTTCACGGTGCCATTCTTAAGCATAATGCCCCATTTGCCATTCAATTTGAACGGGATATAGCCGTTGCAATAGGGATGCATATCCTCATAAATGGGTGGTATTATTGTGCGATTGTTGTGGTCACACACGCCATAAAGGCCGTTTTTTCTGAAAATGTTGTATTCGCCTAAGGCGACGGCATCATTAGCATCCTCTGTGCGTATCTGTTTGCCTCCAGAAGTGTGTTCTACAACAACCATTTTTTCGTTGCCTTCGCTATAATCAGGCTCACGTTCTTGTGGTTCAAAGACAATGTCACGAGTAATACTTGTACCATCATTATAGCCCTCGCCTTCATCGTGTCCAATGAAATGATAACGCCAACGGCGATTGGCCATAGGAGTGCCAAAGCGGTTGTAGAGTCCTACATTGTCAAGAATAATGGAACTTGTCTTGTTATCCGAAACACGTAGCGCGCGACCTATTTGTTGTAGGTATAGTGCCAATGACTTGGTGGGACGGGCCAACTGAACGAACTCGATGTCAGGACAGTCGAAGCCTTCGGAGAAGATGTTCACATTAACAATCACTTCAATACTGCCAGCTTTAAAAGCGTTTATCAAATCTTTACGCTCATCGGCAGGCGTTGTGCCATCAATCATGCAGGCTTTAACGCCATTTACGGAATACAACTCTGTGATGTTGGCGGCATGTCTACGATCGATGGCATAGACAATGCCTTTTTTGCCTTTGGCAAATTGTTTGTAACTCTTATATAGCTCGGCGCGAATCTTGTCTTTGTCGAACAGGTTGCTCAGTTCTGCCTCAAGGTAGTCACCATCGGCTCCATAGCGTTCAATGGAATTGATCTCATGCTGCAACTCCGAATCACGATTGATAGAGATATAGTCGTAGTTCGACAAATAGCCATTATTGACGAACCATTCGATACTGCGAGAGAGAACAATGTCGCCGAAAAGTGAAGTGAATCCCGAATGAGACATTCGCCATGGGGTTGCTGTTACTCCCAATTTCTTACTGTTGGGGAACATGTCCCATAGTTTTTGGTAGCCAGGAGCCAATGAGTGATGTGCTTCATCTATGATGATGAAGTCAAATCGTTGTCGGCGCATGGTCTCATAGTTTCTTCGACTCATAAAAGTTTGGATGGAAGCCACTTGAACAGGTAAAGACAGCTGCTGTGGCTTGCCGCTTTGTATGATGCCGTGTGGCAGTTTTCCCAGTTTGTTGCTAGCTTGTTCAATCAGTTCCTTGCGATGTGCAACGATCAGTATCTTCGATTCTTTGCTGAAGTTTTGGCACCACTTAAGGATGTCGCGGACAATGGATGTAAAGACGATGGTCTTCCCCGTACCTGTAGGCATCTGGAGCATCACATTGTCTATCTTATCCCAAAGGTCATAGATTTGCTTCTTCATATCGGCCTGATATTTGCGCAAACCATCATTGTTCGCCTCTATGTGTGAGAAGCGAATTGCTGGACCTTCAAAGGGTTGAACCACATCAACTTCCTCGTCCAGGTATGACTCGCGCATCAGGTCTTCATTCATCATGTTCCCAGCCAGACTCCATGGCTTTGTCATAAATATCCAATGCCCACTTGGCCTGTTTGTAGGTCAATGGCCTGTTGCGTTTCAAATTGAATCCCACTTGACCAACAAAAGCTTGTTCCTTTGGCGTTAGTTTGCCAGGATTATCTTTCGACCACTTGTTGATACTAAACCAAATGGAAGGGTCAATCTCTGAAGCTTCGTCGATGAACTTCTGCTGGCCTTCGGTTACCTCAATGTCCATGTCACCAGAGGCTGAACAGAGATTCTGTGGGATAATGTATTTGGCTTCCAGATTGGAGGCTTTGACTTTCAAAGAATCCCAACAAGTGGTCTTTTTAGTCCACTCGTTGATATTCTCACCTTCATTGACTTCAAAGATGTGCTTATATACTACAGGTTCTATCAGTTTTACGTATTGCAACACTTGATAGAGCATCGTTCCCTTGATGAGATTGATGTCTTCATCAGGAATACTCTTGGGTACAAAGCGGTTTCTACGTTTGCCATCAGTTGTAGTGTAGCTTTCCTTAACCTTGTAGGTGACATGCTCGGCACCAGTGATTAACTTGGCATAAACACTGTAAATATCGATAGTCATTTCGTTATAGACAGATGGCGAGATGACACATTGTTCTTTCCAAATGGTATCAAGGTTGAGGGCCTTGTTGGATAGGAGTGAAAGCATCGACATTGTGTAAGCCACCATGTTCGACTTATATCCAGGCAATGCCAGTCCATCCTTACCGTAGAAGGCGTCAATGGCCTTGAACAGGATAGCCTTTGCGACTGTACGGTGATAGCGAGTGGCATCGAAACGAATAGCCTGTTGCTTCATTCGGTTGAAAAATACGCCATAGTTGTTCTCGCCACCCTTACATACGCTGGCGGGATTTTGGTCCCAAGCCATCATGAACTTTGAAAGCATCGTCTTGTCGAACATCTGATCCTTAGGATATTCAGCATAGAACTCTTTTTCAGCTCTTGGGCCACCCCCACGTTTGGCCTTGTCGAGATACTGACCACGAGTGCGCTCGAAGAACCATTTGGAGACAGGCTTGCCTGCGGAATTGATAACCCATTCTTCGCGGGAACGTTGCTCCAACTCTACCAGGAATTGTTCGTTGATATTAAAATCTGACTTCTTTACCGCAGACTGTGTGTTGGCAAATCTTGATATTCTTGGAACGATATGGGGAAGATTATCTTTGTCTTTGATGACAGAAATCTTCATGGCGACATACACTTTTGTCAGCTCTGAATAATCCACATCTTTCATGCTCATGACTGCGTGGATGGCAGCAGTTGTCTGACCACCATTCACGATTTGCCACGATTTGATGCGGGTAATGGCATTGCCTTCCTCATTCAGCTTTATTTCGGAAGCTGTGGCAGAAATACCATTGTTGTAGGCAAAAAACATATCAGGTTCGGCGGTTGAGTCCTCAATGCCTTTGCGTCGTTCGGCGGGTGTAGCCTTATGCCCAATGAGGGTGTCACGTATGCCTTTGTTTGAAGTGCCTTTGAACTGGAGGAATGTGCGTACATTCATTTCCAGTATTTGTTGATGGTATTTGTGATAGACCTGGGATAATACCATTCCTGGGATTATGCACAAATAGCAAGAAACATTATCGGATACATCAGGCATTTTTATGCATGGCAATGTGCAGTTGTAGTCACCTTCAAAATCAACAACAATAGGTTTTTTACCCGAGATTATGTGGTCTTGTTGCATTATCCGCTTTGCGTCCCATACATAAAACTCACAGCTGGTACCAGATTCCAATTCCGTGTTAGGTTTGTCATAACTGGATGGCATTATGGCATTGGTCAGTAGGAAAAGACGTATTCTGTCAATCTCGGGAGTCTCTTTTATAAGTTGAGCGACTTGATACAGATCGCTACGGTCTTCTTCGATTTTTGAAAAAATGGTGCCAGCTTTTGATTGATCATAGAATCGATTGAGCCAATTAAAATGACGGTCCAAGTCATTGGCGGAAATTTTGTGGCTTTCTTCTGGGTCGATATAAAGTGTGAGGAACAAATCGATGGTTGTCAAATCTTCATCACCATTGAATCCCCATGCATCGATTCCGACACCATTCTTAGCTCTGTAAGAACAGATGTTTACCTGGTTTACATCGCCAGCACCTTGGATATAGCCGATAATCATTTCGGTCAACTCATCTTGAGGACTGTCAGCCATCATCAGCTGTTCGTCAAGTTCGTCCTTGAATTGCTCCACTTCGGTGAGCTCTTGCTCAAAAACTTTTCCTATTGTTTCGTTGACGTACGGAGAATCTCCTGGGGTTTTGAAATCGTCAAATTGGTCGTCTGTAGATGCCATAGCTTCTTTTTTTATGATGATAAGACTTTTGTGTTTTTACTCATATTTAATAATGCTACTAATAACCGCGTTCACCGCTTCAGAGCACTCGGGTGCAATCTTCACGTTTGGAAGAAAGATTTTTTCAATCGGATAATCCAAATGTTTGCAGATGGTATCAATCTGCTTCAGGGTGTATTTGTGGGAATATTTTGGGTTTTCGATATTTCCAATTTGCCCACGTGAGATGCCCAATATCTCGCTTAATTTCGCCTGACTAATGCCTCTCTCCGTGCGAAGCTTCTTAATCGATTGAATTACTTGATCTTGGAAATCAACGTTTTCTGATTTCATTTTTTATACTCATTTTGAGTACAAAAATAGATTAAGCAAAAGGTTTTACTGTACTCAATTTGAGTGTGTTTGGCGGTTCCTCTCAAATCTTTTTGAGAAGCGCCTCAGCCTCAATCTCCATCCTGCTAAAAGCAAACCATTTCTTCCCCAAGTCCTTCAGCGAGGCACCGATATGATATACTGTGTCGTCGATGCAGAGGAAGTGGTCGTGGGTGTTTTGGAACGCATCGATGGCGATGGGACGGTATTGCGCGTTGTGGCGCTGCAGGTCGAGGGCGAGTTGTTGGGTAATGCTGCGTGTGTATATCTGTGCGGCTGCCCTCGTTTTGAACTATCGCAAATTTTGCGACAGTTGCCATGCCGAAGGTGTAGTCCTCTTGCGGTTTAGGAGATCGCGGATCGCCTCATTCCGCGGAGGCGGAACCGCGATGACGGCAAGAGGCATGAATAAAGTGCATAGGCAGAAATGCCTCACGACTGGGTTCGCCAAAGACCGATAGGGTCCGGGCGGAAAGGAAGGGTCGACATGGCGGGGAAGCGCCGAGGTGATACGCTGTCAATATCCTCGTGGATAGATACAGGATTAGATTCCAAAGTAATCCGAGAATTGCTTTTCAATCGCCTCGATGTGTTTGTTTTCCTCGTCTTTCAGTTGTTTCAGCAGCCGCACCATATCCTTCTTTGTCACCTTGATGTATTCCGATTCGTTGTCTTCTGCTGTTTCGTGAACCGTTACCCGTGTTTCTACTTCAATATCGAAAACCATGTAACAATGGTCCTCAGAATGATCCCATGGACAAGTCCGATGATAAAACGATGGTGTTTCAATCCTATTGGGGCATATTGTGCTTGTAGCGTAACCATAATGGCAAAGCAGTTTAACCAAAGTGTTGAATTGCTCATCCGTGACAAGCGAACGAACACTTTTGTCACTAAAATATTCACTTGGTACGCCCGACACTGGCAATTCATTGCAAACATAAGGCCGGTTAATGCAGCCTCCAATATATGCCTTGATTCTGACTATGTTTGTGTCTTTCATATGATTTGTTTTTATTACCTATTTTGTTGGTTTTTCGGCTTCCGCTTTGGATCTTCTGGTGGTCTGTCATTGAGACAGACCACCAGTGCGAAGAGTTAGGCCGCCAGTGCGATTTCATTCGGTTGGTGGGGCAACGGGGTTGTTCTTTTCAATGCCACGCATCGGGCATACAACCGCACCAGCCGCTCTGCAATGGCCTTTTCCCTTTTTGTGATGGGGACCAGGCAGTAGTAGACGAACGAGCCGCTCTCTTGGACGAAAGCGCAGGTGCGTCCCGTTGCATCCTTAATGCGGGAAGGCTCTTGGTGGTCGCCGAACAAAGTGTCGCTTTTCACGCTTTTGATGGTGAGTAGCTTGTGTTGATACACCGTCTTGCCGTCGCTCAGCTGTTCAAACCAGTCATTGCCATTGCTGACAATTTGATAGGTTGCGGTACCGATGGCCTTGGCCACCTCTACAAACTCGGTTTTGCTTAGTCTTTTAGTTTCCATGTTGTTGTTGTTTTTGTTGATGAATGGATTTGTTTGTGATTTGTCGACACGAAATGTTAATTATTAATAATGTGTATGATGGCACCGATGAAAACGACAACGCCTACAACGGTGATGATGCCATAGATGCCCGCTCCGGCAAAGAGGCCGCACACCTGGTGGAACAAGCCGCAAAGCAGCTGAAACAGGCCTTCGAGGATGCTGCCGACAAGGGCGATGATGAACGCAACCACGAACATGATGACGAGTAAGATGATGAAGAAATCTTCCATGGACTTTTGTTTTATTATTGGTTGATATATATAGTGGTCCCACCTATATTATTTAATAATATATAATTTTTTCCATCCATTTTTTCTATTTTTTCAGACCGCAAAAGAACAACATAAATGTGACATATAGTGTCACAAAAAAACTTTATTTGTGACATATTTTGTCACAATCCGTTTTTATTTTTGCAGCACAACCCAATAGAGTGCTCCCTTGCCCGGCTTCAATATGTTTAAGGCCTCTGGCGACGAAGCGCTTATGTCCCATATTCCAACTAAAAAGATTTCATAACAAAAAGACATTATGATAGACAGAAAATCTTATTTTTGCATCCTCACCAAAACGCAAAGTGCTATGCCACGACAAACTTCCGACCGTTATCATAAGTTCCTCGCGAGACTGATCAAGCAACCTTACGACATGGATGAGCTGACCCGTCATTTCAAGGTGAATAGGCGCACCATCTATCGTTGGATAGAAGCTCTCAAAGATAATGACATTGAGATTATCAACACCAGAGGCAAATTCAGCCTTTCGGATGCGAGCAAAGAACTCATCTTCAACAACCCGCTGAACAAATGGCTGTTCAACACCATCTCATTGATGAATCTTCTTGACGGTCGAGAGGCGTTGAAGGATCGCATCTTGTTGGAGCACATCCCGTCGAGTAACGACAAGGACAATCTTCAAGTCATCCTTGAAGCCATGGAAAAAAACCAAAGGATTAGATTCCAATACACCAAATACTATAACAATCCGGATCACAAGCCAGAACTATATGAAAGTGCGGAGCCTTATTGTGTCAAATTGTTTGAGCGCCGATGGTATGTAATATGCCATACCCATAAGAAAGCTAATAAAAACGATAACGGGATGCGCACATTTTCGTTGGACCAGATCAGTGCACTCAAACTGCAGAAAAGCACCTTCAAGCTCCCTAAGGATTTCAGTGCGGAAGACTATTTCAAGGATGTTTACGGCATCACGACGGGCATGAATGGGGAACTTTCGACCATCAAGGTGAAAGTAGCTGCTGCACGAGCCAACTACATTCGCGCACTGCCGCTCCACCACAGCCAAGAAGAGGAGCAATATGATGAGTATAGCATCTTCACTTACAAGTTGCGCCCAGCCAACGACTTCTACCAAGCCTTGCTACACGAAGGCGAGTTTCTTGAAGTGCTTGAACCCGCCGAGGTAAGAGATGCGATGAAGGAGAAGATTGGGGAGATGATGAAGAGGTATGATTGATAAAGGTGGTTAAAGTATTATATGATTGATTTCAAGTAGGTGTTCGATAAAATGACGGATTGCCGAAACCATATTCTCACTGTTGCCGTATGCATTTATGGCCTCAGGCGTTGTCTTATCGACTAATTCTTTATAAATATTGGCAATCTGTTGCAAATCAACACAATTATAAATACTACCATACAACCCATGCTTATTCAGCAACGGAATGAGTTCTGAGTGTTTTTTAGGATCCAACCAATCATAATATTGCCTAGCCGAACTATCTTTCCACCCCCTATACAATCTGCTTTCGTGATCTCTTGAAGTTACAGCAATTGCAAGAGGCGCTATCGGTGAATGCAACGCCAGATAATCATCCAATTTCCTAATTAGATCGATTTTGTTTTTGGATTGTTCATATACGACTTTTGGCGAGATGAACTTCCTGCCCGATGTGACGGTGCTTTGCGCGGATTTCACTTTCATTGGCTTAGAAGAACCGCAATGAAGCGCTTTGTACAATGCCTCTAAGCATTCTTTCTCTTTGTCATCAGGATAAACACCCGTTTTCCAATAATCCAGATACGTGGCAACATTGTGGTCAGTTTTCACTAATCTATTTTTGGCATTTCGATAATCTGCCAACCAATTGAAATTATTTGCATCTTTGAAAACATAATAACCGAAGCCATAATAAGTTAGTCCTAATTCGAATTGTTTCTCTTCAACATGCTGTTTTGCAAATTCAAAAATACCTTTATCATAGTTTTGGAAGAACTCTAACATGGCTGACTCAACAATTGGCTCTTCTATCTCCTTAATTGTATTACTACTTGTATCAAGATATGCGTGCATCATTTCATGTACATATACAACAGCAAATAAACATCTAAACTTATCCTTATCGCCTTTAGGATTGGCGGCTTGTTTGATACTATCATAATATAAAATGACCCTCTTGTTAGTCTGGTCATATTCTCCCAAAACTGTAATATTCCCTTCTATTTGATATTCACCATTAGGCAATTGCTTTGTGTTATTCTCGTAAAATTCCTTTTGTATTGAGCATAACTGCCATAAATACTCTAGCCACCATTTTTCTTTCCACAATTCTTTTTCATCTTCTCCACTTCTTTGTTTTTCAAACAATTCGTCTCTCTTTTTTTCGAATTGTCTTTGTAATTCGTTATCTTTTTTTTCTAATGAGCACATGGTTTTATTCCATTGCTGGCTTGTCATTGTGTATTTAACCTGACGAGGATCGGTTTCATCTGAAAGAACAACCTCAATATTCGAATGTAAATCCGCCAGGTTTGTATCAATTGATTCAAGCAATTGCTCTTCAGCAGAATTAATCCTAATGCCCGAAGGACTTTTGTAATGAAATGCCATATCAGTATTGTTTTAATAATTCCCTTTGTTTAATCGCCTACTCTATTCGCTTTTCGGCACCCGCTCTCTTTTTCGCTGCGAAACTAATAATCTTTTCCATACGATAAGCCACTTGAACTTTTATATTTCATTTCGATGCTTCTTCTCTAACCGTTCTCGTGATGCGAGGTGGCCTCGATGATTTCGTTCCAACCAGCCATCTGGCATAGTTCATCACCATCTCTCTGGCTTGTTTATGTTCGTGCTCAAATACCTTTTTAGGGACAATATAATAATTGATGGTGTTCCCTTCAACATAGATATAGGCATACACCTTGCCCCCTGAAAGCAACTTGTCAGGTAGCTTGGCTTTATTCCAAAAACCAGCAAACTTCTGTTCCTGAAACGACATCAATTTGTATTGATACACTGTCTCCCCATCGGTGAGCTGTTCGTACCAAATATGTCCTTCAAGAACAATTTCGTAGGATTCGTCACCGATGGAAGTCAACAGCTTTTGGAATTTTGTCTTTGTTGTGGTTTGCTTTTCCATAATTACTACTTTATGTATAGTTACCCTAATAGAGGAATGATACGGCAAAGATATCTACTTACAGTTCTATCTCATCGGCCTTCTCGCGCAGGCGATAGGCGATGATGGACGAACTCATTCCATAGTCGTTGGCTTCCATCCAATGGCCGATGACAGCTTCCAATGGCACTCCTTTCAAGTAGGATCGAATCAAGGACTCCACTTCTTCTTGCGTAAACTCGCGGTTGCGCTTGCCCAAGCCGTAGCCCACGGCTCCGCATAACAAATCTTCCAGTAAACGTGTCATAATTTTTTCCTTTCACTTATTGTTTTTCAACTGCAAAGAAACAAGAAAAATGAATACGCACGACATAAAGAGCCAAATAGTTTGTGACACTATATGTCACAACTGCGACAGGCTTCTTGCAATGTCGCGGTCAAAGATTCTCGCCATCTATAGAGCTAACGTTAACTGCCCATGCCGCGTAGGAGATCGCGGATCGCCTCATTCTGCAGAGGTGGAACCGCCATGACGGCAGGGGTGAAGTGTTGTTCGCTGAAGTGGCGTTTTTAGTCCAATTGTCATGTGCTGGAACGCTATTCAACAGTCCTGATCTGATCCTTCAGGCATTGATAGTCAGACAGCAGGTCGTAGACGCCGTCCTCGCTCAAGACGCCGCGCTTGAGGTCTTTGGGTAGTTTGCCGGCTTCGTCGGCCTCGAAGTCGTTGCGCCACTGCGGCGAGTTGTAATACGCCTCCAGCTTGGCGATGTCGTGTTCCAGCTCGGCGAAGTCCTTGAGGGCGGCTTCCAGTCGTTTGACGACCTCCTCGCTCTTGTCGAAGAGGGATTCCATGTTTGTGATGCGTTCGATGCGTGTCATAATCAGTGAGTTTGTAGTGGCAAAAATAGTGAATTTTGCGAAAAATCCACTTCAAATGTTCCACATTCAAATTAATTCCGTACTTTTGCAGCCCGATTTTTAGGCAGAATGGAAAAGAAGAACGAATTCCTGATTCCGGTCAGCGGCCTTGCCCTTGGGAGCCATTCCTTTGAGTATGAGATCGATAACGATTTCTTCGCAGGGATGGATTACTCTGAGGTTCAGCAAGGAAAGGTGTCTGTCAAGGTCGACATCGACCGTCAGGAGACCATGCTGACGCTGCACTTCGACCTCAACGGTAGCGTGCGCGTGCCTTGCGACCGCTGCGCCGACGAGTTCGACCAGCACATCGAGAGTCAGCAAGACTTCTTCCTCAAGTTGGGAACGGAGAATGCCGAAGAGTCGGATGACGTGGCTGTCGTTTCGCCCGATCTGAGCGAATACGACATCCGCCCATTGGTGTATGAGTACATCATCCTCGCCATCCCGATGCACCGCGTGCATCCCGAAGGTCAATGCAATCCCGCCGTGATTGAGATGCTCAACCGCGAGGAGGTACCAGTCGAAGAGGAAGAGACCGACACCATCGACCCGCGTTGGGCCGCTTTGAAAGACATAGATTTGAACGATAAATAAACAATTGGTAATTAACTAGTTAAAATAACAAAGAAATGGCACATCCTAAAAGAAGACAGTCTCATACCAGAGGCGCTAAGAGAAGAACACATTACAAGGCTGAAACCCCGAACGTGACCATCGATCCTACCACTGGCACCATGCACGTGATGCACCGTGCTTACTACGTGGACGGCGACCTGTACTACAGAGGTCAGCTGGTCATGGCCGCCAAGCAGTGATTGCTGGCGCGTGATCACGGCTCCAACGTGGACGGGAAAGGGCGTTTTGTACCCTTGATGGGATAAAAAATTGGAAATTTTCCAAAAAAAATGTCCAAAAGTGTGCCGTGAATGAAAATAATGCTTATCTTTGCATCAGTTTTCGATGCGAGAGCATTGAGAAAAAATAAAGTCGGATTTTTTTCATAATCTTTATATTGTTTTTCCCCTCCTTTTTCCCCATCAGGAGGGGTTTTTTGTTATATCCATTTCCAACACCACTCGGCCAAAGGCGAAGGACAACTAAGCAGGTTACCATTACGCTGTAGGTTGAGAAAAGAGAAACGGATGCGGTTTTTTGGATGGTATTCTTGGTCGTACACAGTGATGCTTCTTCCACTGACACAATTCTCGGCCTTCACCTCGACAGGAATGATTTCATCTTGCCATTGAATGACAAACTCCACCTCTGCCTTGCTTTCTGGCGACCAATAATTGGGTGTTTGTCCTCCCATCATCGGCATGAGCGACTGTAGGACTGCGTTTTCTGCCAGTGCCCCCTTGAATTCTGTATAATTGGCAACGGAATCCATTATGATGTTGCCTGGAAGGTTAGCCAACCGTCGGAGCAAGCCGCAGTCACAGGCATACACCTTGAAAGCGTCAGGTTCCTCGTATGCCTTGAGGGGCATACTTGGCTTGGTGATGTTGTTGATGCGGTAAATCATGCCAGCATCCTCGAGCCACAGTAGCGCGTCCTCATAATCCTTGGAACGAGCCCCCGTTTTCACCACTTTATAGATAAATTTGCGGTTCTGTTTCCCTAATTGCGAGGGCAACGAATGCCAGATGGCATGGATGCGTGGAATCTCGCGCGGCTCGGCGTATTTGGCAAAGTCTAATTCATACAAGTCCAGTATGCCTTGTAAGATATGGTCTAATGCCTGCATGCCTTGGTTTTCCAAAAGGGCAACCACGGCATCGGGCATCCCACCACTAATCATGTAGCGACGGTATTCGGTCTTCAACTTGTTCAGGACAATTTCAGGCAGACGTGTAGGTGCAATGAGGCTTTCCACATACCCAAAAGTCTTTTCGTCGCTGACCCGCAGAAATTCCTTGAACGACACAGGGAACATCCTGACCACCTCTACCTTGCCGACAGGCACCGTCATCCTGCGTTTCTTTACGGCCACGCCGAGCAATGAACCCGCTGCAATAATATGATATTCAGGAGCTTCTTCGCAAAAATATTTCAGGCTGTTGAACGCTTCCTCACATTCTTGTATTTCATCGAAAACCAGCAAGGTCTTGCCCGCAATTAAAGGCACATCGCTATAAAAAGCTAACTCTTTTAGGATTCGATGAGGGTCTTTCGTTACCTGAAAAGCCGACTTCACTTCGGGCTGGCGGTCGAAGTCGAATTTGGCGCAATACTCGAAGCACTCTTTCCCAAAGGTTTCCATCGCCCATGTCTTTCCAATCTGTCTGGCACCTTTCAAAAGAATGGGCTTGCGTTTCGGCTTGTCCTTCCATTGTTTGAAAACGTCGATAATGTCTCTTTTGATAATCATAACTTTTACACTAATAACTGCCGATTTGTGTATGGTTGATACACTTTTCGGCACTTGTCGATGCAAAAATACTACTTTTCTTTAAAATGGCAATATTGTTACTTCGTTTTTTATGAACCGAAAAGTACACATTCATTTCAGCCCTTTTGGATGATTTTTGCGTGATGATGACATTTCTAGAATGTGAATGATAAAATCACTATTTTTGCCAAAAATTCGATAAATAGCATAATCAAATGAAAAAATTATTCTCATTAATCGCAGCATTAATGCTGACCTTGACAGTGGCCCGCGCTGATGAAGGCATGTGGCTGCCTTACGCCCTCAATGGACAAAACCTCGTCGAGATGCAAGCCATGGGCTGCAAACTCACGGCCGAGCAGATTTTCAGCTTCAACCAACCCAGCATCAAGGATGCTATCGTGCAGTTCGGTGGCGGCTGCACGGGTGAGATCATCTCTCCCGAAGGCCTGCTGCTCACCAACCACCACTGCGGCCTGAGCTATGTGCAGAAGCACTCGTCCATCGAACACGACTACCTCACCGACGGCTTTTGGGCCAAGAGCAAGGGCGAGGAACTGCCTAACGCAGGTTTGTCTGTGTTATTTTTAAATAAGGTGGAAGACATGACCGAGGAAGTGCTGAAAGGCGTCACGGCACAGACCAGCGAGGCGGAGCGTGATGAAATCGTGGCCAAGAACAGCCGTTCCATTACTAAGGAACGCAAGGGTGACCGCAATGTGCGCGTCGAGATTGTGCCTTTCTATAGTGGCAACCAATACATCCTCTTCGAGTACGACGAGTACAAGGACGTGCGCCTCGTGTGCTGCCCGCCATGGGGCATCGGCAAGTTTGGCGCCGACACCGACAACTGGACCTGGCCGCGCCACAAGGGCGACTTCAACATCTTCCGCGTTTACACCGCTCCCGATGGCAGCCCTGCCGAATATAGTGCCGACAACATCCCGATGAAGAGCAAGTGGTTCCTGCCTATTAATTTAGGTGGCGTGAAGCCTGGCGACTATGCCATGATTCTCGGCTATCCTGGCTCGACCGACCGTTATTCCACTTCCTACACGGTGAAGAATGTCATCGAAGAAGAAGGCCCTGCCATCATCGACTGCCGCACCACCAAACTCGAGAACTACCGCAAGCACATGGACGCCGACCAAGAGGTGTTCATCAAATATGCCTCCAAGCAGGCCAGCGTGTCGAACTATTGGAAATACTACATCGGTCAGGTGAAGCAGCTTAAGCGCAACCATGTGTATGAGCGCCGCCAAGCTCAAGAGGAAGACTTCGCCAGATGGGTCGGCGCCGATGCCGGCCGCAAAGCCGAATATGGCGACATCTTCAAAGGCATTGTCAAAAAGTGGAACATCCTCGACGAGATCGAGAAGTCGTTTGTCTACCATCGCGAGGCGGGCTGGAACGGCGGCGAGGCCATCGCCTTCAGCCGTAGATTTATGCGTATCAACCAGATGTTTGAGGACAAGGCCGACAAAGCCGACATCAAAGCCGCTGCCGAGAAGATGCAGCCTGCTGTGGAGACCTTCTTCAAGGACTATAGCATGCCCCTCGACCAAGATGTGACTGCCGCTTTACTGGCTTTGTTCTATAAAAACATCCCCGCCGAGCTTCGTCCGAGCGAAGTCACACGCATCGGCGACGAAAACAACGGCGATTTCAGTGCTTATGTTGCCAAGGCCTTCGAAAAGTCCATCTTCACTGACCAAGCCCGTTTGGAGAAGTGGATGGAGAAGCCCAAATCCCTCGACAAAGATCCCATCTATGCCCTTTCTATGAATATTATTGAGTCGTATCAAGAACTTTATGCCCGTTATGAGGAAGCCCAGAACCTTGGCAACCAAGGCGAGCGCCTCTACATGAAAGGCCTGATGGAGATGCAGAGCGACCGCAACTTTTATCCCGATGCCAACTTCACCATGCGTCTGACCTATGGCACCGTGGAACCTTACAAGGCCGCCGATGCCGTCAACTACAACTACTACACCACCATGGACGGCGTGATGGCCAAGTATGTGCCCAGTAACTGGG
Source organism: Bacteroidales bacterium (assembly GCA_017395365.1). Lineage (GTDB taxonomy): Bacteria > Bacteroidota > Bacteroidia > Bacteroidales > F082 > Limimorpha. The sequence goes on along the minus strand of JAFPUN010000003.1, from coordinate 162,357 downwards.
AGTTCGACATCCCGCAGGATGTCCGCGACCTCGTGGCCAAGAAGGACTATGGCCGCTATGCCAACGAAAACGGAGAGTTGGTCGTCAACTTCATCACCACCAACGACATCACGGGTGGCAACTCGGGTAGTCCCGTCATCGACGGCGAAGGCAACCTCATTGGTCTGGCCTTCGACGGCAACTGGGAAGCCATGAGCGGCGACCTGAGCTTCGAGAACAAGGTGCAGCGCACCATCTGCATGGACGCCCGCTACCTGCTCTGGTGCATTGAGAAGGTGGGTAAGTGCGACAACATCATCAAGGAGCTGGTGATTAAATGATTAGATAAGCTATCAGCTTTCAGCAGTCAGCTATCAGCTCGGTTGGAACGAGGCTGAAGGCTGACTGCTGATAGCTTACAGCCAAGCCATTGTACAATTTTTAGAGATACTACTCCATGAGCAGAGGTTTTATCAAAGAAGGCGATCAGGAAGAGATTCCGAGGGTGCCGATGCGGGCGTACTTACCCGAAGGCGTGCCCAACTATGTCACTAAAGAAGGGCTTGAGGCACTCAAAGAGGAGTTGAAGGACCTTGAGGTAGAGCGCGTCAAGGCGGGCGACAACTACATCATGGTCAACTTCATCGATGCCTCTATCAAGCTGCTCGTCGACCGTATCAACAGTGCCGTGGAGGTCGACATTTCTAAGTCCAAAAATACGGTTAGCTTTGGGGCTTGGGTGCGTTACAATGGTCGTTCAGTTCGCATTGTTGGGGTGGATGAAGCCGATGTGAACAAAGGTCTTATTTCTTTCATTTCACCTATTGCCAAGATGTTGATAGGGAAGAAGGCGGGCGACCTCATCGAGTTGAAAGGCTCGGAAAAGATAACTGTCGAAGAAGTGTCTTTTGAGCCGATGGAACTTACGCAGATTATTAATGACAAGCCCACTAGGACCTCGACACCAACAGAAAAACGCCCCCGAAGAATCATCGAAGAGCAACCTGAGCCGATTGAACAGCCGCAGCCGATAGTAGAGGACAAAGCCATTGCCTCGCCCTCTAAAACAGAAGGTCCGCGTCGGTTTGCGCCTGAAGTGAATGCCACCGAATTCTTGCCCATCGTCAACGAGCGGGGCAACATCGTTGGGCGGGCTATGTATGTGGAGTTGCACAAAGGCAACAAGATGCTGCATCCTGTCGCGCATCTGCATGTCATCAATGGCAAAGGAGAAACCACAAGGCTTTATTGGTGGCATGTGGCGTTTGGCGACACCCCAGAGAAAACGCTCAAGCGGAAGATGACGGAGACGCTCGGGCTATCGGGAGCAAACCCGAAGTTGAAGCGGCAATACATTAGGGAGACGAAGACCGAGAAGGAACTTGTTTATGTTTTTACTGTCGTTTCTGAAGTAGATTTGCCTATTCCGCCTGAAGGGAAAGAGTATATGGATCTTTTTGAGAAGGATTAGTCATTATTATTACAAGCCCTACATTCCATATCGGGGTGTGTTAGGGCCGCCCCCTTTAGGGCTATAAAAAAGTCGGGAAAGCATTTGCTCTCCCGACTTTCTTCTTTGTGGTTTATACAATCACTCTGCCTCTGGTTCGCTGTCCTGGCGGAGGTATTTGCCGTCAAACGAATAGGCATTGCTATAGGAATAGCGTCCGCCTTCAGGGTAGTAGTCGTACAAGGATGCGATGATTTCTTGTTTTTCGTAGTCGATGAGTTGTACGCCTTCTGTCGATGGTAGTTGCTTGGCTGTCTTGGTTTTAAGGTCGATGATGTAGGACCAGATGTTGCGGGCATCGGGGCAGCCTTCGACGATGATCTTGCTCCCGTCGGAGGCAAGAAGGTGGGCTGCGGAAGCTGCGCCGATGAGGTTCATGGGCACCTCTACGGCATCAGAGTCTGCTTTGTCCATTTGCTCCCAGGGTGCGGAAATGCTAGGGTCGGTGGTGAGGACTTTGATCGCGGTGCCAGCTTGAGTGTCGGCCAACCAAACGGAGTAGGTTCCCTCGAAGTCGTCTTCACTGGGCTCTTGCTCCAAATTCACATAGAGGGCATACTGGGAGTTACTGTCTTGAAGCACAGCGGTTTCTGGTATCTGTTTGATGTCGATGACCTTCTGCTCGCATTGGGCTAGACTAGAGACGACGGTGTTATTGTTGTTTTTTGTAGTGTCGTCTTCCGAATTCGTTTTTGTGAAGCCATTGCAACCCGTCAAGAAAAGGGCTGCTGTGGCAAGGATGAAGAGTGCTTTTTTCATTTTTCTATTGGTTTTATTTATGGATTATCTATTGATAACCAGTTTGGTGAAACCTTTTTCGGACTTTACGAAATACATGCCTTCAGGTAGGGAGGAAACATCAATTCTGCTCGAGCCTTGCAACACGAGTTTGCCGCAGAGGTCGTAGATGTTGACTGCATTTTGAGTCTCCACGAAGATGAAATTGGTTGCGGGGTTGGGGTAGAGGTTTAAGGAACTCTCGTTTTGCTCGGCGATGTCGGTTACATCGATGGTGCCTGTGAAGAACTTGGCGATTTCTTCGGTATAATCGATATCGTTGTTACCGCCAAGGTACCAGCGGTGCAAGCCGTTGTTCACTTTGATGAAGCCGACGCGGCTGTCGTTGGTCCCGTCGAGATAGCTGTACATCTCGAAGGTCAAGCCGTCGTTGACGAGGTCGGGATATTCCTCAAAGATGGCAGTCTCGGAGCATTGGTTGAAGTCGCGCCAGTATTCCACAGTGGCTTCGGCGGGGAGGCCGATGCTGTGGGTGCCATAGCTTTGGAGTGAGATTTCGGCGTTGTCGTAGGAAATCATCTCGTCGCTGGTGCCGAAGATTTCAAGTATGTCGACATGGGCGGCGGGAATGAGGTTTTGCATATCGTTGCCCACCACGCCGCTTACCGCGGCGATGGCGTTGATGCGCTCACCGTGTTCGATGGCCATACGATGGCTCATGCAGGCGCCGAGCGAGAAGCCGGCGAAGAACACGCTGTCGGGCTCGATGGTGTATTCCTCACCGAGAGTCTCCAAAGTGGCCATGAGGAAGCCGCTGTCGTCGGCATCGGGGTTGACGGTGACATCGAAATTGAATGGCATGCCATACAGCTCCAGTTGCACTGTGACCGTGATACCAGCGTTCCAGCTGGTGCCGAAGTCATAGCCTCCAAGAGGGGTCTGCAGGTTGAAGTCCAAGGCTTGCGGACACACCACGATCCAGCCGCGTTGTTCGGCCGTGGCCCTGACATTGGTGGCGTTGAAGAAGTTGGTGGCGTCGTCGCCCAAGCCATGCAACATGAAGAGCACGGGAGCGGGAGTCTCGGCCGAATAGGTCGAAGGCACATATTCGAGATATTGGCGTTGCTGCCCACCCCATGTGAGGGTTTTCAGGTCTTGTGCGTTGACAAAGAAGGCCATAAAGGCCAAGCCAAGAAGTAAAAAGGTTTTTTTCATAGCGTTTTAGGATTGATTTGATGGTGCAAAGGTAGTGTTTTTTCAATTCAAATGCGCTATGTAGGGCTGTAACGGTGAACGCCCCCCAGATTACCACTCAATGCCGATTCTCAACGATACACTCGACGGGTTGACGGTCTTGTTCACGCGGTGACCTTCCCACTCGCCATATTCGTTTTGGTAATCTTCCCAAACGCTGTAGTTCATCTTGTCATAATAGGTGGCGGCCACCATCATGCTGATGGCGAAGTCGCGCTTGGAGGCAAAACGCACACCGAAGGCGAAGTCGCCGTAGGCACCAACTTGTTCCGAGATGTAGGAACCCAGGCGCAAGCTCATGAACGGGCTGACTGCCGACTTGTTGGAGAAGACATAACGCACATTGGCGTAAATCGGGAAGAGGCCGAAATCGCTGCAAGCATCGAAACCGATGCCGATACCGGCAAACATATGGCCGTTGAAATAGAAACCGTGGGTGGTCGTCAGTCCGATGGTATTCGGCATTTCTTTGTCGAACACGGTCCAATTGTTGCCGTATTCAAGGAATCCTTGGTAACCGCTGGGGATGCGGACGCTGTTTTCTTCGTTCTGTGCAAACATGGTGATGGCGAAGAGTGCCATGACGAGGGTTAAAATGGTCTTTTTCATTTTGTTATGTTTTAAATGGTGTTTGATTTTGTTCTTTTTTCGGTGCAAAAGTAACGATTTTATTTGTTATTTATTATTTATGGTATTAGTGTCAGCGAGTAGTCGCCATGTTTCGCCGCAATCAGTCCTTGTTGTTCGCTGTAGTACCAAGCGTAGGAAATCATGGTGGTGTCTGCCATATAGGACCCTTGGTCGACATGCACATCCTCGTAGGTGGTTTCCCCAATCGTGGCGGTGGTGGTGGCCAGGTCGTTCAAGGGAAGGGTGCGGCCTAGAAGGGTATGCCAATAATAGAAATCTCGGTCCTGGTAAAGGCGGAGCTCTTCGTAAGTGACGGTGACCACCTTCTCGGGTGCCACGATGCAACGCAGCAGGCAACTGTCTTCATGCGGACTTTGAAGCACCACTTCACGAGCATAGAAATAGGGACGAGGCTCAATGGACATTTTTCCGTAAGGGTGATAACGGGAGTCGTCGTAGTTATAGGCTACATAAGTGGTGTCGTGTACCACGGTGAAACAGAGGGTGTCGTCGTCTTGGTTGAGCATTCGGATGGTTTGCCCCATCTGATAGGGGACGATGGCCGCTTCTTCATCGGAGAGGCGACGGTAGATTTGAGGCTCTTTCACGCAAGAGGCCATCACGGCCACGAGGGCGATGCAAAATATCAAGTGTCTTTTCATGGCGTTTACTCCTTATCTTTTAGTCCGTAACGAAAACCGATGCTGATGATGCCTTCCATGCCGATGCCGCACTGGATGAAGCCAGCATATTGCTTTGTGCCGACTTCCACCCCGATGGGAACAAACTGGTAGGCGTAGTCAATCCTGTCTATGAATTTGTTGGACGGCATGTTGATTTGATACAAGTCGGGTCGGTATTCCTTGAGGTTGTAGCCCCAAGCCATGACGCCTTGCCCGACTTTGCTGTAGAGGTTCACATACTTGGTGTTGAGCCAGTTGATTTTGAGGTGAAACATGAGTGTGTGGCTCGTTTCGCCAAGGCGGCAAATAAGGCCTTCTTTGGTGCTGGGTTTTTCATAATAGGTGTAGACGCGTGGGTCGAGGCAATAGGTGGCTCCGATGCCGATGACCTTGGTGAGGCGGCGTGTGTAGGTAGCATAAATGGCACCCACATTTTCTTCCAAAGGATAATAGTGATGGCCTGGGTTATAACGGAAACTGCTTGAAGGTTTCACGCCGTAGCCGAAACTGAACTCGTTCTTGTTGCTCCTGATGGTGTCGCGCTGCGCGAAGGCAGGCACCGCCAAGGCGATGAGCAAACCGAGGATGATAAATATTGTTTTCATAACTATTTGGATTTGAATTATTTACTTTCCGAAATGGAAATTGTATGCATAGCTGACAAAAACAGCGGGTTTAATGTTTTGGCTCTCGTAACTGAAAGGATCTCCCGCAATGTTCCAGCCCATTTCGTAAGTGTGGATATTGACAAACTTCACACCAAGGCCGACATCGGAATGTCCGAACGAACAACCGCCAGCCACTGTGGCATAAAACCCCTCGCATAAGGCCGACGACACATAACTACTTCCTTTGCTACTTCCTTTATAGCCCAAACCCAACAAGCAAAATGCGTAGCCGCAACGGGCCTCCACAAAGGGTTTGACATTGCTGCCATTGAAGCGATACTTGGCCGAGGCGAACACGGGCAGCCAAGTGACCACATCCGAGGTTTGGCGGACATTGGCACCAATGCCTATGCTCAAATGGTTGCCGACTTGATAGCCGAAAACCGCTCCAAGGGCAACTTCGGGATGAACTTTTCGATTGTCTTTCAACAAATCGTGGAAAAGCACGCCCGCATTGGCTTCGGCTTGAAGCACGAATTGGCCTTTATCTTGGGCTTGGAGGTTCCCTATCACAAGTAGCATTCCGAGAAACAAAACTATTTTTTTCATAATGGTTTGAATTTTAAATCTTGAATTATGAATTTTGAATTTAATGCGGTCTAACTGCCACAATGCGGAAATTATTGAACCATCCTTCGGCTTCATCGGTGCCGTTGCTGATGACGAGGTGGTAGCGACTCAAGGGTTGGTCGCCCATATAGAATCGCGTTCCTGTGTCGTAACCCGAAGTTACGGTGTCGCAAAAAATGACATGGTCTTGTCTGTTGCTGATGCTGACGACGCACTCACCCATATAATCGTGGAAGTACACATAAACGGTCTTACCCCAATAACCCACCTCGATATTTGGATGGCGCATGTCGCCATTTGAAAGCGAGCCTTTGATGTCGATTTTGTTTTTGTCGTCAATGAGGTTGTTCGGATTGACTGGCTTACTGCATGAAGCCGTAATCAAGGTGACAAACAAGATTGTAATTAATGATAAGTGTTTGGTTTTCATGCTTATTGCGGTTATGGTATCCTTGTCAATGAGAAATCGCCTTTTTGGAAATAGAGCAAGCCAAACTCCTCATTGTAATACCAGTCGTAAAGCAACTCGCCCGTGTGTTGGCTGTAAAGGATCTCGTGGTGAACCTGTTCGTAGTTGATGCAATTGATGGTACAGGTATCGTTGGATGGCAGGTACATGTCCAAGTTGAGTTCGCCTTCGCTGGAGAGGAAGCTGAATGAGAACTCCTTTCCTGGCTTCACGGTGAAGCTCAGTTGGTTTGCGTACGATTGGTCATGGAGGTTCACCGTACGGGCGTAGCACTCCACCGAATGATGGGCTGGGTGCATGATGTCTCCGCCATGGATGGCGTTGATGTATTGTTCGTAGTTGTAGGGATAAGTTTCGTCACGCTCGACTTGATACGTCACTGTGTCGCCGTTTTGGTCAAGGAATTTTACGGTTTGCCCTTGCTCGTAAGGGATGGCCGCTGCGTCCTCGTCGGACATCAGCATGTAAATGTCGGGGTGTTTCACGCAGGCGCTCATCATGAAGAGCGTCATGCCAATTATTATTATCTTTTTCATAGTGTGTTATTTATTGAATTTGTATCTGATTCCTAAACTATAGTTGCCTTCCATGCCAACTCCACATTGCAGGAATCCTGCAACGCGTTCGTTGCCAACCTCGATGCCAACAGCGGCTTGCCATGCGAAGCAGCAATGCTGGTCGGGGAGTTCAACAGCAAAATACTCTGGCTGGAATTCTTTGAGTTTGTAGCCCCAAAAACAGATGCCCGCGTCAAACTTGGTGTATAGGACAAAATGCTTCTTGTTGATGCAATTGAGTTTCACATGACCCATCACGGAATGGGACGACTCATTGAGTGTGCAGATCAAGGGGTTATTGGTGACTAAGCCGTTGTAGGTGTAGTCGATGATTCTCGGGTCGAAGCAATAGGTGCCGCCTACGCCGACCACCTTGTTGAAGAAGTGAGTGTAAGAACCATAAATTGCCCCTACTTTGTCGATCCAGTAGTTGAAACGCATGGCGTCCATGCCGAAGTAATCGCCGCTCACTGGATGGAATCCGTAGCCGATGCTGATTTCATCGCTGACGTGACGTTCTTTTTCTTCCTCTTGCGCCAAGGCTGGCAGACAAAGAGCCAAAGCCAAGGCAATCATGATGTGTTTTTTCATATACTATTGAATTTTAATGATTTATTACTCTTCAAATAGGACTTTGATAGGGACGGGTGCGCGGTTAGGCGATTCTGCATTCTCGAAATGGAACCATGCCGAGGCTTCCTCCGTCTCGTTGGTGACGTAGAGTCGATATTCGCCTGTGGGTTCGTTTTCCATGTAGATGCGGATGGTGGCCGGATACTGTTTCTTCACGTTCCTGGCATACAAAACGTCTCCGTTTTCGGCGGAAAGGGTCAGCAGGCAGTCCTCTACGGTCTCGTTGAAATAGACGTAAACTGTCTTTCCCACCAATTCCGCGTAGATGTTGACATACCGCATGTCGGGTTTGATCATAGAGCCCTTCAGGTCGATTTTGTCTTTTTCGTTGCCCGAGACATATTCCATTGTGGGCTTGGAGTTTTCAAAAGGATTGAACTTCTTGCACGAAACCACCATTAAAATGATAGCGGTGAGAATGATAAAAGTCAAATTTCTGTATTTCATGGTTTTATGATTATTCCTTCATTTTATTGTTGAGGCTTGCGCGAACTTTATCCACATTATAGACGCTGCAACCGAGCACATCGGCATATTCCTGCCTCGATAGTTTGAAGTGCGAGAGCAAGCAATAGCGGAACTCTGTTTCGGTCAAGTCGTGATAATGCTCTTTGACCGAGGCGATGAAGCCCGGATGCACGCCCTCGAAGGCCGCTTCGAAACTTGCCCAATGGTCTTCGCCCTCAAAGAGCGATTTTTCCAAGTCCTTGAAAGCCATCGGGTTGCTCCTGTCGCGCGAAAGCACTTCAAAGCAGCGGATGATGTGGCATTTTTGCAGGTATTCGTCTTTCAGCTTGTCGCCAAATGCTGCCTGTAATTCACTTTGTTGTGCGTTCTGTTTTTGCAGTTCATCGTATTGTGCTTGCATTGCAGTCTGCTCTTGTTGTTGCTGCGCATTGCGCTTCTTCAGTTCCAGCAGGTTCGCATTAATCTCGGCTTCGATGCGTTTCTTTTTCAAGGCGTTGAGAATCAATATGGTGACTAAAACCAAGGCGGCAATCAAAACGATGGTCAACACGATGATTAGCCGTTGTCGCGAGAGCATCTGACGGTTGTGTTGGTTGACCTGTGCTTCTAAGTCATATTTCTTCTGTATTTCGAGGACGGAGCTTTGGGTTTGGTCGCCAAGGATGTCCAAAGCCACCTGTTCGTGCTGTTTTTCAAACTGGTAGGCACTTTCATAGTCGCCTACGGCGAGAGCGTCCTTAATCAAAAATCCATATACGGCAGCTTGTGTCTCTGGTTTGAGGTCTGATTCCTCTATTGCGCTGAGCATCTGTGCTTTATAATAAGCCAGTGAGTCACGCTCCTCCAAGGCCAGATGCACCTTGGCGAGGTTGAGCAAGGCGATGGGGCGGCGTTTTTGGTCGGTTAGGGGTAAGGCTTTTCGCAAGCATTCTTTGGCTTCATCGTATTTATCAAGAAGTTGATAGGCAACGGAATAGTTGTTCCAAACCGAGGCTTCGGTGATGTTGTCTTTTGAGGCTTGGGCAAGGCTTAAGGCTTGTTCGAGGTAGAAAAACGCGCTGTCGTATTCATCGATGACAATGTTCATCATGGCCACGGCGTTGAGGCATTTGGCCTTACGTGAGAGGCTGTCGCCCCACAACTCTGCCGCGGCTTTGTAGTTCGTGATGGCTTCGGCTTCGTTGCCACTATTATTGAGCAGGTCACCTATATAATATTGTGCAAAGGCTGCACTGACTGAGTCGCCAACCATTCGTCCGTACTTGTCGGCTTCCTTGTAGCAGTTCATGGCGGCTTCGTATTCCTTCTTGGCTTGGCGCACGCAACCGCTATAGAGGGCGGCAGGCGCGGCGTTTCCATAATCCTTTTGCTTCACGAAGAAGTCGTAAGCCTCAAAGATTTGGTCGTCCTGGCTGATGTCCTCGTAGGCCTTGTACTTGGTGCGCACCTCGTCGACCACGGCTTGCATCCTTTCCGACTTGCTTTTGGTATTGCAAGCGGGAAGGAGCATGACCACTCCGAGTAAGAGCAAAAAGCGTTTGTTGATCATGACCGGAATGCAGTTCATATTGCGTTCGTTTTTCAAACGCAAAAGTATAACTAAAATTGGGCTTTTTTACACGCGAAGGGGCGATTACAAACTTTTACAATAAATTGATGCTGATAATCAGGATGTTGATGTTTTGGATTACAAGTTTTTTTGCGCGTGTCGGAGACACGCTATCCTATTATCCCCATACTCGCAGTGTGGGGGCGTGCGTCCCACACAGCCCTACTCCTCACGCTGCTCGACTCTCCAAGCCGCGTGTCGGAGTCACGCTACTAGTCATCTCGAAGAAAGTATCGCTCGTCGATACTGATCCCATTCTCCGTCAGGAAAGCTCGATGCTCCTCGGCAAAAGTCTTCTTACGATGATGCTCTTTCTGCTTCTTGATGTAGCCTACAATCATGTCCTTGTCGCGCAGGCTATAACTAAATCCGGCATACTCTCGTCCCCAGCCACTAAAGCGAGGGAAGTGTGGATTTGCTTTCAGCCACTTGCTGCTGTCTGTCTTCACCCGCTGCACGAATGAGGCCAGTGATAAGTAAGACGGCAATGATACGAACATGTGTATATGGTCGGCAATGCCGCCTATGCGGTAGGTTTGGCATTTCAGATTCTTTGCTATGCCATAGATGTAGGCGTATAGCTCACGCTCGTGTTCTTCGTTGATGGTGGGTTCGCTGCGGTAGGTGCGGATGACGATGTGGTAGTATGATGTTGTGTAGCTCATGGTGATGTGTTTTGGGCCCCACTCTGCATGTGGGGATGTGTGGTGTGTGCAGCCCCACACTGCATGTGGGGTAGATGGGGTGGTGTGTGTAGCCCCATGCTAGTGGTGTGTGTAGCCCCACACTGCATGTGGGGTAAATAGGATAGCGTGTCTTCGACACTCTTTCTGGGTTTAGTCCTCCTCACTAGGTTGGTTGTCAAAGAAACGCTCCTGTTGTAGTTCTACTAGTACAGCCTTGATTTCGCCATATTGGTATTCTTGGCCAAGCACTTCTCTCGCAGTGTTGATTTGAGGGTCGAAGGTGGACTCAAAGTACTCTAAAATCTCGTTGTATTTTTCTTTATCGACGATTTGTGAGGCTTTGAGAGTGCCTTCTTCCACATAATGGACCAAATGGCCGAGAATCGTGCTGATGGCTAGACCTCTTTCCTTGGCGATGGCCTCTACCGACATGCCTTTGTCGAACATTTCTTTGGTAATCAGGTAGGTTTCGCCTTTGGGCTTCTTGGGCTTTTTCTTAGGCTCTTCGGGCATCTCGCCAATGTCGGCAGTGTCAGGGTCTTTGCCCATGAAATGCAAGACGATATCGAGAATTTCGGCTCCGAAGCGTTTGACGCTGATGGCTCCCATGCCTTTCACTTCTTTTAATTCGGCTAAGGTGACGGGCTTGGCTTGGGCGATGGCTTTCAAGGTCTTGTTGGCAGCAATAGTATATGCCGGCGCTTCCATTTCCTGTGATTTTTCGAGTCGCCAGGCCACTAAAGTCTTATACAAAGGACTCTTATCCATCGTGTCATCCTTGATTTCCACCTTCTTCTTCCCGCTTTTCTCTGCCTCGATGGCTTTCACCGACTTGGTCTTTTGGTATTCCCTGACCGTAAAGCCATCTTTGCAAGCTTCCAAACAGCATCCTTTTAGGTAGATGTCTTCTTTGAGCAACTTCAAGGCTTCTGTGAGTTGCTCGTTGACGGCTTGGTTGTCGGTCTTGAAAGGTAAGTCGAACAATCCTTTGGCAATGGCTTTCAAATGCTCGTCGAAATAGGCTACACCTTTTTTTAATCGCTCCTGCAAGGCAGGGTTTTGCTCACATGAAGGTGCTTGGTCATGTAGTTTCCGAATCTGACTTTCGAACTTGAATCCGATAGAACAAAGTTCCTCGTGAATCTTGTTGCGTCGCTGCGAGAGGTCTTGGATGAGAGTGCGCTCAAAGAGGGTATCGTTGTCGTAAATCACCTTCATCAGCTTGCCGAAATCCTTGTAGATGCCATCGAAGTCGATGAGTTCGAGAATGGTCTCCAATTCGTAGTCGTGGCGCAATTGGTCGACTTTTTCTTGGGTGGGTTCCTTTTCGGGCAGCGCGTCGACGAAACGGTTGACGGAGAAATCGTTGACCAAAGCGTTGGAGGTGATGCGCGTCTTGAGCACCAAGCCTTCGAGCGAGGTGCAGCGGCTGAGGGCGACGTAGACCTGTCCGTGGGCAAAGGCCTGTCCCGCATCGACGATGACTTTGTCAAAAGTAAGACCTTGGCTCTTGTGGATGGTGACCGCCCAAGCTAAACGCAGTGGTATTTGAGTGAAGCTGCCGATTTCCTTCTCTTCAATATCCTGATTATCAGCATTGATGGTGTATTCCATGTTCTGCCATTTCAGCTTCGGCACGGTGATGCGTTCGCCATCACTCAACACGGTGACGGTGCCTTCCTTTTCATCATAGCCTACCAATCGCCCAATCTTGCCATTGAAAAACGCCTTTTCAGGGGCTGGGTCGTTTTTGACAAACATCACCTGCGCTCCAATCTTCAGTTCGAGCTCTTCCTTGGTAGGATAGGTGTTTTCGGGGAAGGTGCCATGGACATCTGCCTTGAAAGTCAGCGTCTTTTCCTTTATGGCAGCTAGTTTCGACTCGTTGATTTGGTCGGCTTGGTAGTTGTGGGTGGTCAGAGTGATGTAGCCTTCCTCGTCATTGGGCACGAAGCCTGGTTTGAAGCGACTGTTGAGCACCCTTACGCAATCGGCATCCATTTGGTTGTTGCGCACTTTATTCAACAATGAGATAAAGTCGTCATCGTGTTGGCGGTAGATATGCTCTAGTTCCACGCAGACGTAAGGTGCCTTTTTCAACACTTGGCTACCGAAGAAGTAGGGGGTGTCGTAATAGGGTGACAGCACATCCCATTCCTCGGGCTTGGCCACGGGTGCCAGTTGGTGCACATCACCAATCATTAGTAATTGCAGACCACCAAAGGGTTTCTGCGAGCGGCGCACACGGCGCAATACGGCATCAATGGCATCCAAGACATCGGCGCGCACCATACTGATCTCATCGATGATGAGCAGGTCGAGGCTGCGCATCAAGTTGATTTTCTTCTTGTTGAGTTTCTGGTATTGCGCAGCCAACGATTTTGCATTGTAGCCTTTGCCTAATGCGTTTTCAGGCAGTTGCGGCCCAAAAGGCAGTTGGAAAAACGAGTGGATCGTTTGCCCGCCCGCGTTGATGGCGGCCACGCCCGTGGGAGCCACCACCACCATGCGCTTGTAGGTCTTCAGCGGCAGGTTCTTCAGGAAGGTGGTCTTTCCCGTGCCGGCCTTGCCCGTGAGGAAGATGTGAGCGTCGGTGTAGAGCACCAGCTCCTCGACGAAGTCAAGTTTTTGGTTGACAAAAGTTTGTTGCGCCATGTTTTGGATTGTGTTCATCGCGCTAAAGTAGGGATTATTTTCCATTTTTTGGGGTTATTTGAGATTTTTGTTGTATTTTTGCTGCGTGAAACGCAGATCGGCTTCGGCGTGGATTAACTGCGTTTCCAATCTTAAAAACGTGTAGATCGGCTTCGGCATGGATTAACTACACGCTTTTTTTATGTGCTCAAGACTGTATTGGACGTGTTTCCCATTCTTTTTCTTGCCGATTACCAACTCTATGGTGAAGTTCATGTAGGCTATTTGCTTACTGTTGAAAGCGTACCTCAACTTAATTATTTCAACATATCCATTTTTGGTTTGGTTTCCAGCCTTGATGTCTTTACTCCTATAGTTTTCGTCAAATGGTTTCGCATTTTTGATGATTTCGGGCAGTTTAAGCACCGCGTAAGTGGTCTGCCAGCATCGCGTAGCGTTGTTTGAGGCCTTTTGGAAACTCTCTTTCCAGATAATGTAGATGTCTTCGTCTAGGAAGTTGTTCTTTATGTAATTCTTTCCGTTCAGCTTTGACAACAGCTGTTTGTAGGCTTCCCTGATAATGATTCTTCTCGTGTTTCGGAATTCCTTATTCGTATTGGTCGGAATCTTGAAACGTTGTTTGGTGTATTGAAGATTCGTTTCGACAAACTCGGGTAGGTTTTTTTGATATAGGTTTTCCATGATTCAAAAAGTTATCTCGTTGCAAAGAAACACCATCCGCCCAAACAAAGCCGTTGATTAAACGTTTGTAGTCGATAGTAGTCGTTTGCTGTCGGATAAATTGCAATAAACCAATGAAATAAAAAGTAATTTAGCAATTGACTTTGCCGAATTTTGAATTTCCATATTATTCAATTCAACAATTTACTATTTTTGTAGGCTCTAAAACTATGGTCTCTAGAAGAATTCATCTTTAAAACTATATCCTATGAAGAAAGTATTCACAGCAATCCTGGCCTTGGCCCTTATTTTTTCCTTCGGGAAAGCCAATGCCTGCACTAACTTTTTAATCACTAAAGGCGCCTCGACCGACGGCTCCTGCATGATTAGCTATGCCGCCGACAGCCATGTGCTGTATGGCGAACTTTACCATTATCCTGCCACTGACTGGCCGGCCGGTGCCATGCTCGATGTCTATGACTGGGACGGCGGCATGTATCGCGGCCAAATCCCGCAGGTGGCCCACACCTACAACGTGGTCGGTAATATGAACGAATGGCAACTCGCCATCGGTGAGACGACCTATGGTGGCCTCGAGAGCCTCTGGGAAGGCCCTGGCATCATCGACTATGGTAGCCTGATTTACGTCACCTTGCAGCGTGCCAAGACCGCCCGCGAAGCCATCAAATGTATGGGTGAGCTGGTGGCCAATTACGGCTATGTCAGCGAAGGCGAGTCATTCAGCATCAGCGACACCGAAGAGTGCTGGATTCTCGAGATGATTGGCAAAGGCAAGGCTAGCAAAGGTGCCGTGTGGGTGGCCCGCCGCATCCCCGACGGTTATGTGAGCGGTCACGCCAACCAGGCCCGCATCACCACTTTCCCCTTGGCTTCACGCAAATGCAAGACTAGCATCACCTTCAAGAACATCGACAAGCTCCTGAAAGACCCGAACATCGACTGCGTCTATTCCGACGATGTCATCAGCTTCGCCAAGCAAGCCAAGCTGTATAACGGTCCCGATGACAAGTTCTCGTTCTCCGATGTTTACGCTCCTGTCGACTTCAGCGGTGCCCGTGCCTGCGACCTCCGCGTGTGGGCCATGTTCAACAAGGTGACCGACAACATGAAGGACTATTGGGGCTATGCCACGGGTCGCGACATCAAGCGTGTGCAGCCTTATACAAAGGGGATGTGCCAAACTCCTGATAATTTCCCGACCAACCGCATGCCTCTGTGGGTGAAGCCCAACAGAAAAGTCAGCGTACTCGATATGATGGATTTCATGCGTGACCATCTCGAAGGCACCGAGCTCGACATGTCGCAAGATGTGGGCGCTGGTCCGTTCCACTGCCCCTACCGCTGGCGTCCCATGGACTGGGAAGTCGATGGTGTGACCTATGTGCACGAGCGCACTACCGCCACCCAGCAGACAGGCTTCAGCTTCGTGGCCCAGAGCCGTGGCTATTGGGAATGGCCCATCGGTGGCATCATTTGGTTTGGCGTCGACGATACCGACAATACCGTCTACTGCCCGATGTACACTTGTATGACCGAGATCCCCGAGTGCTTCCGCGAAGGCAATGGCTCGATGAGCGAGTGGTCGGAGACTTCCGCCTTCTGGACTTTCAACCAGATGAGCAACTGGGCCTACACCAAGTATGACTACATCCATCCCGAAATCAGAAAGATGCAGCGTAGCCTGGAGACGAAATGGGTTGAATCTGTCATCCCCGCCTTGGACAAGCGTGTCAATACTATCAAGGGCAGGGAAGCCCAAGTCAGGGAACTCACCAAGTTCTCCTACGACGCTGCAAATGATTTGACGGCCATGTGGAAGCGTTTCTATCAAGAACTGTTCATGAAATATATGGACGGCAACCTCAACACCGCTCAACCCACTAAACCCGGCAGCAAATACACGCCCATCAAGAGCGAGCACCCCAAGTATAGCGACGAGTACTATCGCATCCTCATCGAGAAGACTGGCGACAAATATAAAGCTTACTAAAGTCTACAATTAAACAATCAACAATCAACGATTCAACAATCTATGACAAACCCGGAAGAAGAAAAAGTAACGGAAAAGAAGTCGCTCAATTTCATTGAAGCGAAAGTGGAAGAAGACCTCGCCAACGGCAAGAACGGCGGACGCGTGCAGACGCGCTTTCCTCCAGAGCCTAACGGTTACCTCCACATCGGCCACGCCAAGGCCATCTGCCTCGACTTCGGCATCGCTGCGCAACACGGTGGCGTGTGCAACCTGCGCTTCGACGACACCAACCCCACCAAGGAGAATATGGAGTATGTCGACGCCATCAAAGAGGACATCCAATGGCTTGGCTACCAGTGGGGCAACGAATACTACGCCTCCGATTACTTCCAGCAACTCTGGGATTTTGCCATAGAGTTAATCAAACGCGGTAAGGCCTACATCGACGAGCAGAGCTCGGAAGAGATTGCCGCACAAAAGGGTACGCCTACGCAGCCTGGCATCGAGAGCCCCTATCGCAATCGACCCGTCGAGGAGTCGCTCGACCTGTTCAACAAGATGAACAACGGCGAGATCGGCGAGGGCAAGATGGTGCTTCGTGCCAAGATCGACATGGCCAACCCCAACATGCACTTCCGCGACCCGATCATCTACCGCGTGGTCGACACGCCGCACCACCGCACGGGCACCAAGTGGCACGCCTACCCGATGTACGACTTTGCGCACGGACAAAGCGACTACTTCGAGGGCGTCACCCACTCCTTGTGCACGCTCGAGTTTGTGGTGCATCGTCCGCTCTACGACCTCTTTGTCGACTGGTTGAAGGAGATCCGTGGCGAAGGCGACAACATGGATGACAATCGCCCGCGTCAGACCGAGTTCAACAAGTTGAACCTCAACTATATCCTATTGAGTAAGCGTAACCTGCTCGTCCTCGTCAACGAGGGTCTTGTGAGTGGCTGGGATGACCCGCGCATGCCCACGATTTGTGGCTTCCGTCGCCGTGGCTACACGCCGAGCGGTATCCACAAGTTCATCGACAAGATCGGCTATACCACCTACGACGCCTTGAACGACTTTGCCCTGATGGAGAGTGCCATTCGCGAGGACCTCAACGCTACCGCCAACCGTGTGGCCGCTGTGGTCAACCCGGTGAAGCTCGTTATCACCAACTATCCTGAAGGACAAATCGAGGAGATGGAAGCCATCAACAACCCCGAAGACGAAACCGCGGGAAGCCACAAAATCGCCTTCAGCCGCGAGCTGTGGATCGAGAAGGAAGACTTCATGGAAGACGCGCCGAAGAAATACTTCCGCATGACACCTGGCAACGAGGTCCGTCTGAAGAACGCCTACATCGTGAAATGCACGGGCTGCAAGAAGGACGAAAATGGTGAGGTTGTGGAGGTCTATGCCGAGTACGACCCCGACACCAAGAGCGGCATGCCTGGCGCCAACCGCAAGGTGAAAGGCACTATTCACTGGGTGAGCTGCGAGCGTTGCCTCGAAGCCGAGGTGCGCATGTACGACCGTCTCTGGAAGGTGGAGAACCCGCGCGACGAACTGGCCCGCCTGCAAGGCGAGGGCAAGACGCCGCTCGAGGCCATGAAGGAGATGATGAACCCCAACTCGTTGGAGATTCGTCCTGTGTGCTATGTGGAAGAATATCTGGCCGACGCCAAGCCGCTCGACCACTTCCAGTTCCAGCGCATCGGCTACTTCACCGTCGACAAGGACAGTACACCAGGTCATCTGGTCTTCAACCGCACTGTGGCATTGAAGGACACGTGGGCGAAGACCATGTAAAAAAACTTTGTAGAGACGCGGCGCGCCACGTCTCTACCACGAAACCGACAATGTAATTTGTAATCATCTTGAATTCATTGTTTTGTGGAGACGGAGTGCACACCGTCTCCACATCTTTTTTGCCCAATTCGGACAATAATCGTACATTTGCGCGTTATTTCATCACGATGAAAGCCAAAGTCCTGTTCATACTATCACTTTTTCTGCTGTTGTCGCAAACCCTTGTGGCACAGGAGCAGGACACCGTGCAGCGCAAGAAGACCCGCATCCACATTGAGCATTATGACAAGGCCGTCTACTCGAAAAGCATGGGTGATGTGCAGCGGCTCATCGGCCATGTGAAGATGCGTCACGACTCGGCGTATTTCTTTTGTGATAGTGCCTATTTCTACCAGAAGACCAATAGCTTCAACGCTTATCAGAATGTACATATCATCGTCAACGACAGCGTGGAGATCTTCAGCGACCTGCTTGACTATGATGGAAACACCCGTTTTGCAGAGTTCTTCGATCATGTGAAACTCATCGATGATTCGACCACACTGTACACCGAATACCTCACTTATGACCGTAATTTGCATTTGGCCAGTTATCCTGACAGCGCTACCACTGTGCGTGGCGACAAGACTCTGAAAAGCCATTACGGCTATTATCGCGACCGCTTGAAGGAGTTCTCGTTCTTCGAGAATGTGGAGGTCTACAGCCCCAAGTATCAGATGTATACCGACACCTTGTATTACAATACGGGCATCGAGAAGATGTGGTTCCAAGGGCCTACGACCATCATCAACAAGGAAAACGTCTTGGAGGGTACACGTGGCTATTATCTCGTGAACGAGGATCATGTGCACCTTTATCGACGCCCCTACATGCACAATGAGACGCAGCAGATGTGGTCTGACTCCATCTTCTATGACCGCACCCGGGGACTGGCACAGGCTTACGACCAGGTGGAGATGATCGACACGTCCTATAAAGTCGTCATGCGTGGCGACTATGTGGAGATGTGGGAAAACAAGGGCTTCTCCTACGCCACCGATAGCGCCTACGCGGTGAGTTACGATGGTGGTGACTCACTCTACATCCACGGCGACACGCTCTTCATGTATTTCGACAAGAAACAGGAAGAAGCCAAGAAACTCATCGCCCGCCGCCATGTGCGTTTCTTCAAGAGCGACCTGCAAGGCAAATGCGATACTTTGACCTATCTGAAGGCCGACTCCACGATACAGATGCGCGTGGCGCCTATCTTGTGGGCAGAGGACAGCCAGCTGAGCGGCACCGACATCGACATCAAGCTCAAGGACCACAACGTGGATTGGGTGTTGCAGAAAGGCAACGCCTTCATCATCTCGCAAGACTCGATAGAGGGCTTCAACCAAATCAAGGGGCAGGACATCATCTCGCGTTTCAAGAACGGCGACATCCACCGCGTCAACGTGGACGGCGACAAGGCCGAGACCATCTATTGGATTCGTGACGACGATGGCGGAACTATAGGCATCGATGTGTCGAATTCGGAAACTATGGTTATTGAGATGGAGAACCAAAACGTTTCCATCATCAAGTCGTTCAAGGAAATCAACGAGACCATGTATCCCGAAGAAGACTTGAGCGAAAGTAGTAGATATCTGCCTGGCTTCAAGTGGCACGACGAGGCGCGACCGAAGGACAAGGACGACATTTTCCGCCGTGTTGAGGCCGAGATGCCCAAGGCCGAAGTCGCTCCCGAGAAGCCTTCAGAAGAACCCGCTGAAGCAGTCCAGGAGGAACAGCCGAAAAA
The DNA here is from genome assembly GCA_017395365.1 of Bacteroidales bacterium. Lineage (GTDB taxonomy): Bacteria > Bacteroidota > Bacteroidia > Bacteroidales > F082 > Limimorpha. Next base: position 143,006 of record JAFPUN010000003.1, on the reverse strand, counting down.
ACATAGACCTAGGAAAGAAAACAACAATTAAACAATAATCAATTCAACAATTAAACAATGAAAAAACTCATCCTTATCCGTCACGGAGAAAGTGAATGGAACAAATTGAACCTCTTTACGGGGTGGACCAACGTCGACCTCTCGGAAAAAGGCGTACAAGAAGCCATCGAAGCAGGCAAAACGCTGAAAGAAAACGGCTACAAACCTGAAATCTGCTTCACCTCTTATCTGAAGCGTGCCATCAAGACCTTGAACCTCGCTCTCGAAGCCATGGACATGGATTGGCTGCCGGTGTACAAGTCATGGAGACTCAACGAAAAGTCGTATGGCCAACTGCAAGGCCTCGACAAGAAGATGACCGCCGAGAAATACGGCGACGAGCAAGTGCGTCTTTGGCGTCGTGCCTTCGATGTGCGTCCGCCTGCGTTGGACATGAACGATCCCAAGAGCCCCCGCATGGACCCGCGCTATGCCGAGCTCACCGATGAGCAGATCCCGCTTACCGAAGCCCTCTGCGACACCATCGAGCGTGTGATGCCGTATTATGAAAACAACATCATGAAAGCCTTCGAGACTCACGACCAGGTGTTGGTGGTGGCCCACGGCAATAGCTTGCGTGGTGTGGTGAAGGTGCTGAAAGGCATGAGCAACGATGAGATCATCGCCTTCAACATTCCGACAGGCATCCCGTATGTCTTCGAGTTTGACGACAATATGAAGCTCCAAAAGGACTTCTTCCTCGGTGATCCTGAAAAGGTGGCCGCGCTGATGGCCGCCGTTGCCAACCAAGGCAAGGCGAAATAAATGTGGCTTTGTAGAGACGCATTGCATGCGTCTCAGAAAAGGGAAACAAATCTACCACAAATCTCTTACAAATAAGAATCGGTCGGCGAAGAACCTTCGCTGACCGATTGTTTTATAGTCTATTTATGTAAGATTTGTTTCCGAAAAAATCAGAAAATATAGTTAAACCCGACAAATGTCTTCAGTTTCTCACCGTCGCGTTTGTCTAGGGCTTTGCCTAAGTCGACGGACACGACGAGGTTGCGATTCATAATGAGTTTGAGGCCACAGCCAGCAGCCATGTGGATGCTCTCTTTGTCGCCGCTATAATACATCGGACCACAACCTGGGATGGCGGGCATCATCGGCTCCGCATCTATCATTTCCTTTTCGCGGAATTTTTGTGTCACCATACCTGCATCGAAGAAGGGATTCAAAGCCACTTGCCAGTTTTGATTAATGAACTGGAAGCCCACAATGCGCCAGCGCAGCTCCAAATTGGCAAAGGCGAAGCCTTCGCCGAGTACGCCGTTGCGATTCACGCCACGCATGGTCACGCTGCCGCCCAAACCTTCGGTGTACATTTTCTGGAAAAACATGGTGTTCAGGTTATTAATCATATACCACGGGGTTTTGCCAGCGATGCGGTTTTGGGCACCGAGGCGATAGGCGAAGGTCAGTTTGTCTTTATAAACGGGGATGTAGTGTCTCCACAAGAAGGTGTACGACAGGTTGCTGTAGCCCTTGCGGTCGATGAAGTCGGGGGCGCCGACAAGAGTGGCTTCAGCATAGATGCCCTTCGTCGGGTCGCTGTTGTGGTCGCGACTATCGTAGACCATGCCGAGGCGAATTTGCGTAGTGTTGCCGCCGTTGGCCTCATCTTCCTTGATGATGTTGTTCGTGGTATATTCTTCGTACAATGTTACTTGGTCTTCATAACCTTCCAAGTTGATGCGGTCGACTTTGGTGTTGTAGTATGCCAAACCCGCCGTCCAATATAGATTAGGCACGCCAAAAAACGGTCTTTGCATGCTACCCACAAAGCGGAACTGGTTGCGGTTGATGAAGTGGTAGCCGCTCTTGACTCCTTCAATGCCTGCATATGGGTCGAAGGTGCTGGCCTCGAAGCCGTTGAAGCCGAAGAACTCGTATTTCTTGGCGTAGAAATAGGTCACGTCAAAGAAGAGTTTGGTGTCTTTCACGACATAAGGCATGTCGCTATAGAAGCGGAATACCCCCGAACCTTTAGTGTAGCGCGAAGCCTCCACATTGAACTTATAGTTGTAGCGAGGATAACGCGAGCCATCACCGAAGTTGAAGATGTCGCAAGTCACGCCGTACTGGAAGCCCAGGTCGGCATCATAGCCTACCACGGGCAGCGGACCAAAGTTCCAGCCTTTCTTGATGATTTCGCCTTTTTCGTTGTAGGTCTTTTCTTTCTTGGCTTTCTTTTCTTGAGCCATGCCGCCCACGGCCAACAGCAGGGCCAGCATAATTAATATGGTCTTTTTCATATTGATGATGTTGATTTACTTTTTATTCAAGAGTTAACCTTATCCAACAGCCTCATCGCGGACTTGATCCGCGATCTCCTAAGCGATAGAGACACCCTTTCGCATAGGAGATGGCGGATGTCCCTCTGCCATGAGGCTAAAGGCTTGAGGTTTTGCTCATCGTGCAAAAATAGGTTTTTTATCAACATTAGCGAAAAATAGTGCTATTTTTGCCGCTCGATTGATACGAAATGTCCTTTGTTGAACTTCTCCTGATTGCCATTGGCCTCTCCATGGATGCCTTTTCGGTCTCCATCTGCAAAGGCCTGACCACCAAGCGGTTTTCTTGGCGTATGGCTTTGGTCTGTGGTCTCTGGTTCGGAGGATTCCAAGCCTTGATGCCCACGATTGGCTATTTCTTGGGTGCGCAGTTTCAAGAGATGATAGAGGCTTACGACCACTGGATTGCCTTCGGATTATTGTTTCTCATCGGTGCCAACATGATTCGGGAAGCCATTTGGGGTAAGGAAGAAGAAGGCAAAGAAAACGGTGCCCTCGATTTCAAGACCATGCTGTTTTTGGCCATCGCCACCAGCATCGATGCCTTGGCGGTGGGTGTTTCGTTTGCCTGTATTCAGGAGAAGCTTTGGTCATCAGTGCTCATCATTGGCCTGACCACTTTTGTTTTCTCTGTCTTGGGCGTGAAGATCGGCAATGTCTTCGGTTCGAAATACGAGAAGTCGGCTGGGATAATTGGTGGTATCATACTGATTCTCATTGGTTTGAAGATTCTTTTGGAGCATTTGGGCATTATCAGTTTTTGACGGAAAAGAAAAATCTGACCAATTAATTGCACACCATATCAAAATATTGTGTAATTTTGCAGCGCAAAACGGTTCGGGATGTAGCGCAGCCCGGTAGCGCGCTTCGTTCGGGACGAAGAGGCCGCAAGTTCGAATCTTGTCATCCCGACTTTGTCAAAGCCAGCTTGAGTTTCAGGCTGGTTTTTTTGTAGTACTGCGGTCCCTGAGCTGGTTCCTGAGCCTGTCGAAGGACGCGAAGGGCCGCCCTAATGGAAAAATGATGAAACCAAACATCGAAATCATGGCTCCCGTGGGCTCCTACGAAGCCCTCGCAGCCGCCATACAAGCTGGCGCCGGTAGCGTTTATTTCGGCATCGGCAAACTCAATATGCGTTCGCGTTCGGCGAAGAATTTCACTCTCGACAACTTGCGTCAGTTGGCCGAGACTTGTAATGAAAATGGCGTAAAGAGCTATGTTACAGTCAATACCATCATCTATGACGAGGAGATGGAGGAGATGCACCAACTGCTCGATGCCATTAAGGCTAACGGCATTTCGGCCATCATCGCCTCCGACCAAAGCGTGATCCAATATGCCCGGCAAATCGGTGTCGAAGTGCACATGTCGACACAATGCAACATCACCAACCTTGAGGCGGTGCGCTATTACTCTCAGTTTGCCGATGTGATGGTGACCGCTCGTGAGTTGAACATCGACCAAGTGCGCCATATCACCGAAGAGATTAAACGCCAACAAATCCGTGGCCCTCATGGCAACTTGGTGCGCATCGAAGTGTTCTGCCATGGTGCCTTGTGCATGGCCATCTCGGGCAAGTGTAATTTAAGCCAGGACATCTACAACTCGTCCTCCAACCGTGGCGCTTGCATGCAGCTCTGCCGTCGTGGCTACGATGTCCGCGAACGCGAGGAGGGCTATGAATTGATGCTCGATAATGAGTACATTATGTCGCCCAAAGACCTCTGCACGCTGCCTTTCTTGGACAGGGTGTTGGATGCTGGCGTGGAAGTGCTGAAAATCGAAGGGCGTGGTCGCTCGCCGGAGTATACCAAACTGACGGTGTCGGTCTATAGCGAGGCAGTGAAAGCCATTCAAGAAGGTACCTTCACGCAAGAGAAAATCGATGCTTGGATGGAACGGTTGAAGAGCGTTTATAATCGTGGTTTCTGGGACGGCTATTATTTGGGTCGCCGCACCTTCGAGTGGTCGAAGCAATATGGCTCGCACGCTACGCAAAGTAAGGATTATATAGGTTTAATCACCAACTATTACAGCAAGTTGGGCGTGGCCGAAATCCGCATGGACAGCGACGACCTCAAACTCGGTGAACAAATCATGATTATCGGCCCGACGACAGGCGTCTATGAGGACACGCTCACTGAAATCCGCGTAGATTTGGGTAATGTCCAGCAGACAGTTAAAGGCGAGTATTGCTCTATTCCTGTGAAGTCACTGGTTAGACGGGGGGATAAGGTTTATAAAGTGATTTCAACCTTGTAGGGACGCATCGAATGCGTCCGCAATTTATTTCAGTTATGCAGAATTTCAATTTACATACCCACAGCATTTATAGCGACGGCAAATCCCAGCCCCGTGAAATCGTGGAAGAGGCTATCCGTCAGGGCTTGACCACGATAGGTTTTTCGGAACATAGTCCGCTACCTTTCGACAATACATTTTCGGTGAAATCGGCCGACATGCCGCGTTATGTGGCTGAAATTGACCAGCTGAAAGCGGAATTCAAAGACAAAATTGACATCTACTGCGCCTTGGAGGCTGACTACCTCACAGGCGTTTCCGAGCCTTTTGCCGTGACCAAAGAAAAATATCACCTTGATTATCTTATTGGTGGAGTTCATCTTGTTATTAATCAGGCCCTTCGACAGGCTCAGGGACCTGAAAAAACTAAGGTCGCTGAGCCTTTCGAAACGCCGTCTTCGATAGCTGAACAAATCTGGTTCATTGACGGCCCCAAGTGGGAAGTCTATGACGAAGGATTGCAGAAGTTCTTTGGTGGCGACATCCGTCGTGCCGTGCGCCGCTTTTTCGAACAATCGAACGAAATGATTGAAAACGAGCAGTTTGATATCATCGCCCACTTCGACAAAATCAAGATGCACAACCGCGACCGTTATTTCCATGAAGACGAGCCATGGTATCGCAAACTCGCCCTCGAAACCCTCGACCTTATCCGACAGAAAGGCCTCGTGATGGAAATCAACACACGCGGCATCTATAAGAAACGCTACAACGGTTTCTATCCCTCTCCCTGGTTGATGGAGGAGGCCTGCAAAATGGATGTTCCCGCCATCATCTCCGCTGATGCCCACCATTTCAGCGAAATCACACTTGAATTTGACGCTGCCGAGGAAGCCTTGAAGAAAGCAGGGTATCGCAGTGTGGTCAATTTCAAGGATGGACATTTCATAGAAATAGGTCTGTGACAAAAAGACTATGGCCACTCTCACTTCTGTAAGAGCGGCCATAGTCATAGGCCATAAGCATAGTAAAACCTACAGTTTCAGATAGTTCATCACATTCTTTTCAATTCGTTTGACCAGGTCTTCCGAATCGGGAGCCTTTTCAAACTTGTGTCCCGTGACTTTCTCGTAAAGTTCGATGTAGCGCTCCGAAACGCTGTTCACGTATTCGGGCGTCATCTCCGGCACTTGCTGGCCTTCCTTGCCTTGGAAACCGTTGGCCATCAGCCACTCGCGGACGAATTCCTTGGAGAGTTGCACCTGTGGCTCGCCTTTGGCGAAGCGTTCCTCATACTGGTCGGCAATGAAGTAACGCGACGAGTCAGGGGTGTGGATTTCGTCCATCAGCACGATTTGGTCGCCAATCTTGCCGAACTCGTACTTGGTGTCGACGAGGATCAAGCCTTGCTTGGCGGCGATTTCGGTACCACGCTGGAAGAGTTTGCGTGTGATGTCCTCAATCTGCACATAGTCGCTCTCGCTGATGAGTCCACGGCTGATGATTTCCTCGCGTGAGATGTCCTCGTCATGGCCTTCCTCAGCTTTGGTGGTCGGGGTGATGATAGGCTCAGCGAAACGCTGGTGTTCTTTCATACCGTCAGGAATCTGTACGCCGCAGATGGTGTGCTGGCCGCTCTTGTAAGTGCGCCACGAGCTGCCAGTGAGGTAGCCACGGATAATCATCTCAATGGGGAAGGGCTTGCAGAGGCGACCCACGGTGACCATCGGGTCGGGGGTGGCGAGCTTCCAATTGGGGACGATGTCGGCGGTGGCATCGAGGAACATGGCGGCAATCTGGTTGAGTACCTGCCCCTTATAAGGGATGCCCTTGGGCAGGATGACGTCGAAAGCCGAGATGCGGTCGGTGGCGACCATTACCATGTATTCGTCGTTGATGAAATAACAATCGCGGACCTTGCCGTGATACACCTTGGTCTGGCCAGGGAATTGGTAATCTGTTCTGGTTAATGCATTCATTATTATTGTTGATTGTTGATTGTTGAATCGTTTAATTGTTGTTCGTTCGGTAGAGACGCAAAATCTTGCGTCTCTACATTATGCCGTTTATAGGCATTAATTATGTCGGTGACCAATTTATGCCTCACCACATCTTTGTCGTCCAGATAGATGAATTCTATGCCTTTCACATCCTTCAGCACCTCCATGGCCTGGGGCAATCCCGAAGGCGTCTTGGGCGGCAGGTCGATTTGGGTGATGTCGCCGGTGACGATGAACTTGGCCGAGCGCCCCATACGGGTGAGGAACATCTTCAGTTGGCTGCGCGTGGCGTTTTGTGCCTCGTCAAGGATGACGAAAGCATGGTCCAAGGTGCGGCCGCGCATGAAGGCCAAAGGCGCAATCTCGATGGTGTGGTCTTCGAGATAACCCTCAAGCTTGGTGCCAGGTATCATGTCGCGCAAGGCGTCATAAAGTGGCTGCAGATAAGGGTCGAGCTTGTCCTTGAGGTCACCAGGGAGAAAACCAAGATGCTCGTCGGCTTCGACGGCGGGGCGGGTCAAAATGATCCTTCTGACCTGCTTGGCTTTCAGGGCACGGACGGCCAAGGCCACTGCAGTGTAGGTCTTTCCCGTACCCGCAGGACCGATGGCGAAAACCAAATCCTTCTGCTCCGATGCCGTCACCATGCGTTTCTGGTTGGCGGTGATGGCCTTGACGGGCACACCGCTGCGTCCAAATACGAGCACATCGCTCTCCGACATCTTCTGTTGCAACTCACTATCGGTGCTGGCCATCATCACATCTTCCACGGTCTGTGCGGTGAGCTTGCCGAAACGCTCCAGTTGCACCATCAAGGTCTCGTAGCGGTTGGTGAAATACTCTATCTCTTCGTCATCGCCAATCACTTTCACGAAGTCGCCGCGAGCGATGATTTTCAACTTGGGGAACATGCTCTTCACCAACTCCAAGTACTTGTCATTGGGTCCGTGAAGTTCTTTAGGGTCAACATTTTCTATCTGTAGGATCTGCTCTGCCATAGTGTTTGATTGTGGCGCAAAGATAATCTATTTTTGATAAGGAAAATGAGGATAATTGGCCCAACAAGAAAAAATGTGGAAAAAATCGAAAAACCTATAGCGGAATTGATATAAATAATATACCTTTGCAATTCTGTTTATTGGGAGTATATCACAATTTGGGTTAACAATGGCAATTATCACATTAACAAGCGATTGGGGTACAAAGGATTATTATGCCGCTGCGGTGAAAGGCACTATTTTGTCGCAGTTGCCGAATGCTACTATTGTTGACGTGACCCACGAAATTGAGCCGTTCAATGTCTCGCAGGCGGGTTTTACGCTCAAGAATTGCTATCGTTGTTTCCCTCCTGGGACGATTCACATCATTGCTGTCGATACCATCGAGTCGGCGGAATGTCCCCATGTGGTGGTGAAGGCCGAGGGACAGTTTTTCATCTCGACCGACAATGGCATCTTTAGCCACATTCTTGACGGGAATTATGAAGAGGCGGTGTGCATCGATGTGATGCAGGACTCCGATTTTTTCACTTTTGCCACGCGCGACCGCTTCGCAAAAGTCGCCGTGATGATTGCCAAAGGTGAGCCTTTGTCGAGCATCGGCGAGCCGCGTCTAAAGCTGAATCCAGGCGGTACTTTCTGTGCCGTGGCACGTGATAACACCATCGAGGGTGTTGTGATGCACATCGATTCTTACGACAACCTAATTACCAACATTTCCAAAGAACTCTTCGAGCAGGAGCGCCGTGGCCGTGACTTCACCATTATGGTCAAGGGCGACCTCTATACGGTTGACGAGATTTCCGACAGTTATCTCGATGTCGATGTGGTCGATTTGGTGGCAATCTTCGGCACTCACGGCTATCTTGAACTTGCCTTGAACAAGGCCAAGCTGGCTTCGCTTTGCGGTATTGAACTGCAGTCGACCATCAAGGTGGTATTCGATGACGGCAAGCCAACTACCACATCGGGTTCATTGTTCTGATTTCCAGATCTTTTTTACAACCAAAAGATGAAACACTTTCCATAGTGTCAGCCCGACAAGTATGCCCAAAATAGCACCGCAGAGGATATCGCCAGGGTAATGATAACCAATGTAGATGCGGCTGTAGCTGGAGATGAAAGCCCACAGATAGAGCGCAATCCCCATCCACTTGTATTTTTTACGCAATGCTGCAGTTAAAAAGGCAGCTATGGCAAAGGTGTTGGCGGCATGGGAGGATACGAAACCATATTGTCCGCCCGCCATGCCTTTGGGAAGGTGTATTAAGCCTTGTAAATCGGTATTATAACATGGCCGAAGCCGTTGAAAAAGAGGCTTGCAGACATGGGCGGAGAGTTGGTCTGAGCAAAGCACTACAAGGGCCACCGCTAGGAAGATCCACCAACAGCGTTTGCCGTATTGCTTCACCGTCCAATATATTAATAATAGGTATAAGGGTAGCCACACCCACATTTGTGTGATGAGCACCATCACTCCATCCATCCAGTCGGCATGGAGACCGTTAAGGAATAGAAAAAGATCGGAGTCGATGGTGGAGAGGGCTTCCATTTACCAGTCCTCCTCCTCGTCGTTTTTGTTCAGCGTCAGCCAGATGAGGTCTTTCAGCTCTTCAATGCCTTTTTGTGCCACAGAGCTGATGAAGACATGCGGCACTTTCTTGGGCAGGTGTTTCTTGATGTCTTTGATGGTGTCATCGTCGACGAGGTCGCACTTCGTGATGGCCAAGATGCGGTCTTTATCCATTAGCTCGGGGTTGTATTTCTTCAGCTCGTTGAGCAGGATGTCATATTCCGCTTTCACGTCTTCCGTGTTGGCAGGCACCATAAACAATAGGGTGGAGTTTCTTTCGATGTGTCTCAAAAACCGGATTCCCAGTCCTTTGCCTTCTGCGGCGCCTTCGATGATGCCAGGGATGTCGGCCATGACGAAACTTCTATGTCCGCGATAGCTGACGATGCCGAGGTTGGGGACGAGGGTAGTGAAGGGATAGTCGGCAATCTCTGGCTTGGCTGCCGAGACGACGGAGAGCAATGTCGACTTGCCCGCGTTGGGGAAGCCGACCAGTCCGACATCCGCCAACAACTTGAGTTCCAAAGTGATCCATTCCTCTTGGTTGGGCTCACCAGGCTGTGCGAACTTGGGTGCCTGCAAGGTAGCTGTTTTGAAGAAGGCATTGCCCTTGCCGCCGCGTCCGCCTTTAAGCAACACGACTTCTTGCTTGTCTTCTGTGATCTCACCCAACATGGTGTGGTCTTCAGCGCGGTAGGCCACAGTGCCTAAAGGCACGTCGATGTAGATGTCGTCGCCAGCAGCACCTGTGAGTTGGTTTTTCCCTCCAGGTACGCCGTCACCGGCAAAGATATGTTTGGTATAACGCAGATGAAGCAGGGTCCACAGCTGGGCGTTGCCGCGCAGGATGACATTGCCGCCGCGTCCCCCGTCGCCGCCGTCAGGACCTCCTTTTGGGATGTATTTTTCCCTGCGGAAATGCAATGAACCTGCACCGCCCTTGCCCGAGCGGCAGAAGATTTTCACATAGTCGACAAAATTTGAAGTCATGGTTGTAGTGGTTAAAGGGTGCTTCGAACCTTTGGCCTTATAAAGGTCTGCAGGCTCGGTGACTCATTGGTTTTAGAACTCGTCGATGTATTCGTCGCGCTCTTCGTCGTTGTATTGCCAGCAGTTAAAGTCAAGGTCGACACCAGGCGTGTTGGGTTTCGGGAAGTTGCCTTGGCTAATGTTGAGGCTCTTATCCGCATACACTTTTTTCATATACATGGCCCAAATAGGTAATGCAGTATGCGAGCCTTGGCCCAGTCGTGTGGAGCGGAAATGAACGCTACGGTCTTCAGCGCCCACCCACACGCCTGTTGTCAGGTCGGGGGTGATGCCCATGAAGTAACCGTCGCTGTTCTTTTGTGTCGTACCCGTCTTGCCTGCTATGGGGTTGGTGAAGCCATACTTGGAACGCAGACGAACGCCAGTACCACTTTGCACCACGCCTTTCATCAGCTCGATGGTCTTATAGGCAGCGAGTTCGCTCATGGCTTCCGATTCTTTGGGACTGAAACGTTGGATGACGTTGCCGTTCTTGTCTTCAATACGCGTGATGAACATCGGCTTAATATAAACGCCTTGGTTGGCGAAAGTGGACATGGCACCAACCATCTCGATTAGTTTCAGGTCGCAGGAACCCAGACAGATGGATGGTACAGGGTCAATGGGCGATTCCACACCCATCCGGCGGACATGGGAGATAATGGCCTCGGGACCGTAATGATTCATCAAGTAGGCCGAAATCCAGTTGTTGGATTGGGCCAAGGCGCTCTTTAAGGTAATCTCGCCACCACCGCCACCGCCATTGCTCGGCGACCAGAAGCGACCGTCAGGAAGCTCGATGTTGTAAGGGATGTTGGGAATCTTCGTGCAGGGCGTGAATTCGCTGTCACCCATGGCATACGAATAAAGGAAAGGCTTGAAGGTGGATCCCACTTGACGGCGGGCTTGTGTGACATGGTCGTATTTGAAGAAACGGTAGTCCAAACCACCCACATAAGCTTTCACCTGGCCCGTGTGCGACTCGATGCTGACAAGGCTGGCTTGCATAAACCATTTGTAATAGCGGATGGAGTCCATGGGCGACATGACGGTGTCGATAAGGCCGTCCCACGAAAAGACGGTCATGCGCACGGGGCGTTCAAACTCTGCCTTGATGGAGTCGTAGGGCACGCCAGCGTTCTTCAGCACGCGATAGCGGTCGCTGCGTTTCATGGCGGTTTCCATCAGGTTGTCGATTTGGTCGGCGGTGAGATGGGAGAAAGGAGCGTTCTTATGCCCTTTCCAATGTTGGTAGAACATGGGCTGGAGTTCCTTCCCCATGAAATCCTTGACGGCATCTTCTGCATAGCGTTGCATGCGCGAATCGATGGTGGTGTAGATGCGCAGGCCGTCGCGGTAGATGTTATAGGGCGTGCCGTCGGCTCGGTAGGTGGTGTCGGCCCAAGCGGTGAGGTAGCCGCGCAAGAACTCACGGAAATAGGTGGCTTGACCCGTGTTGTGGTCTTTGATGTTGAAATGCGTCATGTCGATGGGAATCTGTGAGACCGAGTCGCATTCGGCTTGTGTGATAAAGCCGTTTTCAACCATCTTTTTGAGCACTAGATTACGACGTTCCAAAGAGCGTTCTGGGTTACGTATTGGGCTGTAACGGGTGGGGGCGTTGACCACACCGGCCATGAGAGCACATTCCTCGAGGTTCATCTCGCTGGGTTTCTTGTCGAAGAAGGTGCTTGCCGCCGAGCGGATGCCGAAGGTATTATGGCCGAAAGCCACCGTATTGAGGTACATGGCCACGATTTCTTCCTTCGAGTAGTTGTGCTCCAGCTTCGTGGCGGTGATCCATTCCTGGAACTTACGCAGCACGAGTTTGGGTTTGCTCAAGTTCTCGCCACGGGGGAAGAGGTTCTTGGCCAACTGTTGCGTGATGGTGGAGCCGCCGCCTTTTTTGTTGCCTGTTATCACGCCATAGGCAACGCGGAACAGAGCCTTCTCGTCGATGCCCGAGTGATCGGTGAAACGCTCGTCTTCGATGCTGATGAGGGCTTCTGGCATATAGTGCGACAGCTCGGCATAACGCACGTTGGAACGGTTTTCCACGAAATAGGTACCGAGCAATTTGCCGTCTGCCGAGATGATTTCGGTGGCCAAGTTGGTGCGAGGGTTTTCCAACTCCTCAAAAGAGGGCATGGTGCCAAACAAGCCTTTTGCGACGCAGAAGAAGAACAGGATGATGAGTAGCAGTATCGACCCAAAGATAATCCAAAGATTCCTTATCGCGTGTGACTTGGTTGGTTCTGATGTCTTTTTATTGTTCATGGTATCATTGTTTTTCGATGTATAGTCCGATGTCGGAGATGCCTTTCAGTTTGGGCTCTCGCATGGCTTGCTCTAGCTCAAAGTGATAGTTGCCTGTCAACGGGAACTTCAGGTTCGCGTTGAGAGGCACGGTAAGGTCGCGCATTGAGCCGCTGCTTTTGCCAATCCAACGGCCTTCGGGCGTGGCGAGTGTGCATTCTATCGTATCATGAGTATGGTTGCCGTTAGGCATTGTCGTGTGAAGGAAGACAAAGAGGTTGCTGTAGCGGTAGTTTTCAAGATGCCGCAGTCCGATGCCGAACGTATAGAGGCTTAAAGTGTCGTCGATAGCTACGTCGAAGGCCACACGATTCTCTTGTGCCCACTCGGCCTCGGGAATCACGGTGCGCTTGTTGAATGAGTCGGTGGTGCAGGCCGTACAAGCCAATACCAAACCAATTATTAAAGAAACAATGCTGAATGCTGAATTATGAATGCTGAATATGGACAAAGCCCAATTCAATTCATTCTGCATTCTGCATTCCGCATTCCGCATTTTTATATTGAATAGTTTCATATCAGTCACTCATTTTCTTAAGGTCGGCCTCGCCGTAGCCCTCGTTGGTGTTGGTATGGGCTTCTTGTGTCACAGCGTAGTCTTCCAGTTTCTTGGGTTTCTGTCCTTTTTTGTTCAAGGCAATGATTTCTTTCACCTTGTCGACAGGGATGGCCATGATGTTGCCTTTGTCGGTGGTGTAGGAATACCACATGATGCCTTTGAATACGTCGTTTTTCTGGTGGATGGCATCGCCGCTTTCGAAGTGCAGCACGATGTTGGGGTCGGAGAAGGCTTTTAAGGCTTCCACATAAGCCTCGTACTCGAAGTTGAGGCAGCATTTCAGTTTGCCGCATTGTCCGGCCAGTTTCTGTGGGTTGGGCGAGAGCTGTTGCACACGGGCCACGCCTGTCGTCACCGATTGGAAGTCGCTGATCCACGAGGCACAGCACAACTCGCGGCCGCATGAGCCGATGCCGCCCAGCTTGGCCGACTCCTGACGCACACCGATTTGGCGCATCTCGATGCGGATGTGGAACTCCTCGGCGAGTTTCTTGATAAGTTCGCGGAAGTCGACACGCCCGTCGGCGGTGTAGTAGAAGATGGCTTTTGTCTTGTCGCCTTGATACTCCACATCATTGAGTTTCATCTCGAGACCGAGGTTGTCGATAATGGTGCGGGTGCGTGCCAAAGTGCTGTCTTCCAATTTGATGGCCGACAAAAACTTCTCCACATCGTTCACTCTTGCGCGGCGGTAGATCTTCTTCATTTCCTCTAACGGAGTGCGGAAACGCTTGCGCTTCATTTGGCGTTTCACGATTTCGCCTAACATGGTAACGATGCCGATGTCATGACCGATGGCGGTCTCCACGGCCACAAATTCGCCCACCTCCAGTTCCAAGTCTTCTGGATAGGTGAAATAGTCTTTTCGGTCGTTCTTGAACCTTACTTCGGCCAAGCAAACATTGCCTTTAACCTCTTGGTTTTCATAGTCTTTCAACCAATCGAACTGACTTAATTTGCAGCGACCGCACACGAGCACTTTTTGCCCGGTGTTATAGGTGGTCCCCAAGGCGCAACCACGGTTTAATAGTTGTCCGTCAATGCTGTGTATATCGTTTTTTTGTTGATCTTCAGTCATTTGATAAAAATGGTTTGATAAAATGTGTAACTTGCAAAAGTACGAAAAAATTGTTTACCTTTGTGGCCGATTATTAACAAACCGAATTATTTACTAATACATAATACCATGAAGAAACTTTTCATCATCGCCATTGCGGCTTTGTTTATGGTCATGGGTCTCTCGTCCTGCGGCTATAACACTATGGTTTCCAAAGAAGAAGCAGTTTCCTCGGCAGTGGGTAATTTACAGACTGCCTATCAAAAGCGTGCCGACCTGATCCCTAATCTCGTCGCCACGGTGAAAAGCTATGCCGAGTATGAAGCTGGCACACTGACGGCTGTCGTTGAAGCCCGCGCTAAAGCCACCCAGGTCACCCTCGACGCCGATAACCTCACGGAAGAGAACCTGAAGGCTTTCCAATCTGCACAAGATGAGATGTCGGGTGCACTTTCGCGCTTGTTGGTCACTGTGGAACAGTATCCCGACCTGAAAGCCAACCAAAACTACCTCGACCTCCAGTCGCAACTCGAAGGCTGCGAGAATACTATTTCGAATGCCCGCAGACAGTTCAATGAGGCGGTGCAAGACTATAATACGTTCATTCGCATGTTCCCCACCAACCTTATTGCCAAACTCTTCGGTTTCGACAAGAAACCCTATTTCGAGGCCTCGGAAGGTGCCGAGAAGGCTCCCGATGTGAAGGGTCTTTTTGAATAAAAACGAAAAAATTCTTGCTTCGTTTTTTTCAATCCACTATTTTTGCGCTTTTTAAATGACGCAAATATGTGTGGAATAGTTGCTTACGTGGGCCAACAAGAGGCCTATCCCATCCTCATTGAGGGGTTAAAGCGCCTCGAGTATCGTGGCTACGACAGCGCCGGTGTGGCACTGCTCAATGCCAACAACGAACTTAACGTATACAAAGCCAAGGGCAAGGTCTCCGATTTGGAGGCCTTCGCTGCTTCAAAGGATGTCGGTGGACACATTGGCATCGCTCACACCCGTTGGGCCACCCATGGTGAGCCCAACCAGGTGAACGCCCATCCCCACCGCTCCCAGAGTGGCAATATTGCCTTGATTCACAATGGCATTATTGAGAATTATCTCAGCTTGCGCAAGGAACTGGAGAAACGCGGCTTCACGTTCTTGTCGTCGACCGACACGGAAGTGCTCACCAACCTCATCGAGGACGTGCAGCAAAGCGAGCATGTCGACCTCTTTGAGGCCGTTCGTATCGCCTTGAACCATGTGGTGGGCGCCTATGCCATCGCCATCGTGGAGAAAGGCCATCCCGATCAACTTATTGCTGCCCGTAAAGGCAGCCCTATGGTGATCGGCATCGGCGAAGGCGAGTATTTTGTGGCTTCCGATGCTACGCCTATCGTGGGTCGCACCCAAAAAGTGGTTTATCTTGAAGATGAACAGGTGGTGCGCATCAAGTTGGGCGAGGAGCTGCATATCAAGACCATACACGACGTGGAGGCCATGCCTTATGTGCAGGAGCTGAAGATGAATCTCGACAGCATCGAAAAGGCCGGCTTCGACCACTTCATGATGAAAGAGATCTATGAGCAGCCTACCATCGTGCGCGACACCATGCGCGGACGCTTGCATCCCGAAGCCAATACGGTGCGTCTTGGCGGCATCGTCAATTATGAGAAACATTTGCTCTATGCCGACAATATCGTCTTCGTGGCTT
Organism: Bacteroidales bacterium; assembly: GCA_017395365.1. Taxonomy (GTDB): domain Bacteria; phylum Bacteroidota; class Bacteroidia; order Bacteroidales; family F082; genus Limimorpha. The sequence goes on along the minus strand of JAFPUN010000003.1, from coordinate 127,195 downwards.
GCGGTACTTCGTGGCATGCCAGCCTTGTGGGTAGCTATCTTATTGAGAAATTGGCCAAGATTCGCGTCAAGGTCGAATATGCCTCGGAGTTTAGGTATCGCGATCCGGTCATCACACCTCACGATGTGGTGATCGCCGTGTCGCAGTCAGGCGAGACCGCTGATACTTTGGCAGCCATTCAGTTGGCAAAAGAAAAAGGTGCCGTAGTGTTGGGTATCTGTAATGTCATCGGCTCTTCCATTTCGAGGGCTACCGATGCGGGCATCTACACCCATGCCGGCCCTGAAATTGGCGTGGCGTCCACCAAGGCTTTCACTTCGCAAGTGACGGTGATGGCCATGTTGGCCTTGCGTCTCGCCGAGTTGAAAGGCTCGATGAAAGACGAGGAACGACTTGCCTTCATTCAGGAACTCGACCGTATCCCCGAAAAGATCCAATGGACGCTTGACCATAGCGGCCATGTGAAAGACATTGCCGAAAAATACAAGGATGTGCATAACATGCTCTATCTTGGCCGTTTACAGAACTATCCTGTGGCTCTTGAAGGTGCCTTGAAACTGAAGGAAATCTCTTACATCCACGCCGAAGGCTATCCCGCCGCCGAGATGAAGCATGGTCCTATCGCTTTGCTCGACAAGGATATGCCTGTGGTCTTCATCGCCACCAATCACAGTACCTACGAGAAGGTGTTGAGTAACATCCAGGAGGTGAAGGCGCGCAACGGCAAGATCATCGCTGTCATCAGCGAGAAAGACGTGCTGGCCCGCAAGATGGCAGACTACGTCATCGAGATCCCAGAGACAGAATGCCTCTATTCGCCCTTGTTGGCGACAGTGCCCTTGCAGATTCTGGCCTACCACATTGCTGTGATGCGTGGCTGCAATGTCGACCAACCGCGCAATTTGGCCAAGTCGGTGACCGTCGAATAAGCCTTGTTTTTCATCCCAAAGAACAGTGACGAACCGTAAAATTCGTCACTTTTTTCTTGTTTTTGTTACTTTTTTCGTCACTTTCGTCACAAAAAGGCGTTTTTTGTCACATTTTGGGACTCTCCGCGACATTATTGTATCAGGCGGGCGCATCGGTGTATTTTTGCAACTACAAACAATGGAAATAAGAGATGAAAAACAAGATTTGCACATTTGGTGATTCCATCATGCGAGGGGTGATTTCTGACCAACAGGGTCCTGATGGAAAGCCCGTCTACAAGATTTCGGATTCGAATTTTGTGAGCCGTTGCGAACAGCGTCTCGGCATCAAAATCTTTAATTTTGCTTGTTTTGGTAGCACAACCTCGCAGGGGATGAAATATATTAATAGGAATGAAGAAGAGGTGAAATCGAGTGATATTGCCGTGTTTGAGTATGGCGGCAACGACTGCGACTTCGATTGGAAGGCCGTGTCGGCCGCTCCTGACGCGCCACATCAACCTAAAGTGACCCTCGGCAATTTCGTGAAGCAATATGCGGCACTTATTAATAAGGTTCGTTCGCTGAATCTCAAACCGGTCATCATGTCGATGCCGCTCATTGAGCCGGATTGGTTCTTCGAATTCCTCTCGTTGGGATTGAACAAGGACAATATTTTGGGATGGCTTGGCGGCAAGACCATGCGTATCTATCAATGGCATGAGATGTACAACGTGGAACTGTTTAAGATGGCTAACCAGCTGCGTGTGCCCATCATCGATATCACGACGCCGTTTTTGGAGACTGTGAACTACAGCGACTACCTCTGTGCCGATGGCATCCATCCCAACGATCGCGGTCATGCGTTGATTGCCGAAGCAGTGGCAGCCAAGGCACCCGCCTATCTGGAATAAGAAGCATAGGGCCTGTGGCAGACCTTCCATATCCATGATTCCACAACATTTGTCATGGGCCCTTATTCTTTTGTTTGTCTCGTTTAAAGAAGTGGTGAAAAATAATAAACCTCTCAAAACCAATTGGTTGTGAGAGGTTTTTTTTGGAGTACCGAAGGCCGGGATCGAACCGGCACGAGTGTTACCTCATCGGTTTTTGAGACCGACGCGTCTACCGATTCCGCCACTTCGGCATGTGCTTCATCGCGTCAAACGCGGCTGCAAAAATACGGTTTTTTTTATTCACCGCAAGCAAGTTGAGAAAAATTTCTGTTTTTGTCTTGTTCGCACGGATAAAATCGCTAATTTTGCAGCCCGAAAAACGGAGTAACAATCAACATAATATCCTTCAAAAATGTCAGGAAGATTCGTTTCCATTTTTGCTGGTAGAGCCACGAAGGAATTAGGCACTAAGATTGCCGAAGCCTATGGTACTCAACTAGGTAAATCACAGGTCGTCGTCTTCTCCGATGGCGAGTTCCAACCTTCATTCGAGGAGAGCATCCGTGGTCATCATGTGTTCATCGTGCAGTCCACCATGCCTTCCACCGATAACCTGATGGAGCTTTTGCTCATGATCGACGCTGCCAAGCGTGCCTCAGCGCACAAAGTCATAGCAGTGATACCTTATTTCGGTTGGGCCCGTCAGGACCGTAAGGACCAGCCCCGCGTGAGCATCGGCGCTAAGTTGGTGGCCAACATGCTGACTGCTGCCCATGTGGACCGTATCATCACGATGGACCTTCACGCCGACCAGATCCAAGGCTTCTTCGATATCCCGATGGATGCCTTGTATGCCTCCAGCATCTTCATCGATCATATCCAGAAGATGAACATCGACAACCTGCTGATTGCCGCTCCTGACCTGGGTGCCTCCAAGCGCGCCTCAGCCTATGCCAAACGTTTGGGTTGCGACCTGGCTGTGTGCCACAAACAACGTGCGCGTGCCAATGTGGTGGAAAGCATGACCCTCATCGGCGATGTGAAGGACAAGAATGTCATCATCCTTGACGATATCATCGACACGGCTGGCACTATCGTGAAAGCCGGTCAGGTGATGATGGACAACGGAGCCAAGAGCGTCCGCGCCTTCGCCACCCACGCCGTGTGCAGCGGTCCCGCCATGGAACGTCTCGACAACTCGGTGTTCAGCGAAGTGGTAGTCACCGACACCATCCCGTTGCCCGCCAACGCCTCCAAGAAAATCCGTGTGGTCAGTTGCGCACCCTTGTTTGCCGATGTCATCCACCGTGTGGAATCCTACGAATCCATCAGTTCGTTGTTCAAATAATGCAAAATCCTGTAGAGACGTGGCGCGCCGCGTCTCTACAACAACAATAAACAAATCAATTCATTAACAACCAAACATTTAAACACAATGAAAACTGTATCATTGAGCGGTTCTCTTCGCGAGAACGTAGGGAAAAAGGATACTAAGGCTTTGCGTAAAGCCGAAATGGTTCCATGTGTCATGTACGGTGCTGGTGAAGAGCAAATCCACTTCGCCACTTCCGAGAAGAACTTCACGAAAATCCTCTTTACCCCTGAGACTTACATCATCGACTTCGAAGTCAATGGTAAGACTTACAAGACCATCCTGCAAGACATTCAGTATCACCCTGTGACCGACAAGGTGCTGCATGCCGATTTCCTCATCGTGAAGGAAGACCAACCCATCACTGTGGTGCTGCCTATCGCCCTCGAAGGCTCGGCTGCCGGTGTGATGCGTGGTGGTAAACCCAAGATGGGTATCAAGAAGGTGAAAGTTTGTGGTCTGATTAAGGATCTGCCCGACTATGTGAAGGTCAACATCAGCAACGTGAACATCAACGAAGCCATTAAGGTGAAGGACCTCGACATCGAGAATGTCACGCCCATCACTCCTGGCTACACTGTTATCTTCGCCGTCAACGCTGCCCGTGGCGCTGTCGTTGCCGAGGAAGAGACCGAAGAGTAAACCTTTATTCAACCATACGAATAGGCCGTCTTCGGGCGGCCTTTTTTAGTTGGGAATAAGCAGGTTGCTGAGCCCGTCGAAGCACCGTTATATATCAACAGGCCCTTCGGCAGGCTTAGGGACCTGCCCTTATGACAATAATGCATCATGTCATTTATTAATAGTATCTTTGCATGGTTATTCCGCAAGCGGAAACAAGAACAACCCGACGAAATGAAATACCTGATTGCCTGTTTGGGAAACATAGGTGCCGAGTACGACAACACGCGACACAACATTGGTTTTAAGATTGCCGACCGCCTGGCGAAGGACCTGGAGGGTTCCTTCACCACGAACCGTCTTGCCCAAACCTCAGAGATGAAATTTAAGGGCAAGACTTTACTTGTCATCAAGCCGACGACCTACATGAATCTCAGCGGCAAGGCGGTAAAATACTGGTTGCAGCAGGAGAAGATTCCAATCGAGAATCTTTTGGTTGTCAACGATGACATTGCTTTGCCTTTGGGTACGTTGCGCCTCCGCAAGCAAGGCGCTGACGGCGGCCACAACGGTCTGACCGACATCATTGAGAAACTGGGTACCAATGTGTTCTGCCGTTTGCGTTTCGGTCTTGGCGATGACTTCCCGCGCGGCCGTCAAGTGGATTTCGTGCTAGGCCAATGGAAACCTTCCGAGGAACCTATCGTCGACCAAAAATGCGACGAGGCTGTCGAAATCATCAAGAGTTTCGTCACCCAAGGGGTGGACAGGACGATGAATCAGTATAATAAACGTTAATTGTTATCCTCTGCCTCTCTGGCCTTCTTATCCTTCAAGGATCCTTCAAAAATATCAAACCTCACGAAACGGCACTCCAGCGGACCGTTCCAGACAGGGATTTTGGCCGTAGGCTTCAGCCCCACATGACGCAGTGCCACAGCGTCGTCGGTGATGAGCCAGCACTGGAAGCCCTGGAAGTTGTGTTTCAGCGTGTGGCCAATCTCTTCATAAAGTTGGTCGATATCATCTTCCTCCAGACGGTCGCCGTAAGGTGGGTTGATGATGACAATGCCGCCGCCCTCGGGGGGTGTGAGGTCGTGCATGTCCTTCTTCATCAGATGGATGTCGTGTTGCAAATGGGCATAGTTGATGTTGCCTTCGGCGATGGCGACGGCCTTCGGCGAACGGTCGGAGGCCCAAATCTCGTAGTCGAAATCACAGATCTTTTCATCGGCCTCTTGGCGGATGCGTTGCCACAGCTCGGCATCGTAGTCATCCCATTTCATGAAACCCCATTGCTTGCGGTAATAGCCCGGCGGGATCTTCATGGCATACATGGCCGCCTCGATGGGCAAAGTGCCTGAACCGCACATGCAGTCGAGGAAGTTGCAATCGGCTTTCCACCCCGTGAGTTGGATGAGACCTGCCGCCAGCACCTCGTTCATCGGGGCCTTGTCGACTTGTTTGCGGTAGCCGCGGTGGTGCAACGACTCGCCCGAACTGTCGAAAAGCAACGTCACCTTGTCCTCACGGATATGCAGGCTGATGCGCAGGTCGGGGTTCAAGGTATTGATGTTCGGACGTATGCCATACACATCGCGGAACTGGTCGACGATGGCGTCCTTCATGCGCAGGCTGGCGTATTGCGAGTGCGTGAAGAAGCGTCCGCTTGTCACCGCGTCGATGCAGAAGGTCTGGTCGGTGCGTAGCAGTTCGCACCAGTTGATTTCCTGCACTTTCTTGTAGAGTTCGTCATCGTTTTTGGCGGTGAAGGTCTTGAAAGGCTTCAGCACCTTGAGGGCGGTGCGCACCTCGTAATTAATGCGATACATCAACTCCTTGTTGCCTTCACAGATGACGGCGCGGTGCATGGGGCGCACATTCTTGGCGCCTAAAGCCTTAATTTCACGGACGAGAACATCTTCAAGCCCAGCGGCGGTCTTGGTTATTAATTGGTAATTGTCTTCCATGGGGTTAAATTTGCTGCAAAGGTAGTGAATATTATTGAATTTGGAGATTCCCTCGGGAATGGATATATTCTGTGTGTTATTAAGCGGCGGCTGATAAAGTGTGCAAAGGGTAAACATCACATGCCGCCGCAGAAAAAGAAAACGATTCTCCATTCCCGAAGGGAATCTCAAGAAGTTATAAAGGTATTGAATAATTCTTTATCTTTGCACTCGCCCCCAAGGGTGTGATTGTTTATAATTATCAGATACATAATAAATTAAGTTAAATCAATGAAAAAAGTATTAGGAATCATCGCGATGGCCATCATGGTTTCGGTGGGTCGCGTGTATGCCGATGAAGGCATGTGGCTCCCGATGTTCGTCGAGCGCCTGAACTATGTTGACATGCAGAAGATGGGGCTGCAACTGACCCCTGAAGAGCTTTACAGCATCAACCACAGCAGTCTGAAAGACGCTATCGTGGGCCTTGGCAGCGATGCCATGCCGCGTGGCTTCTTCTGCACCGGTGAGATTGTGAGCGAACATGGTTTGCTCTTCACCAACCACCACTGCGGCTATGGAGCCATCCAAAAGTTGAGCTCCGACCAACACGACTATCTTCGCGACGGCTTCTGGGCCAAGAACTACGGTGAGGAACTGCCCGCTCCCGAAATGACCGCCAGCTTCCTCATCCGTATGGAAGATGTGACCAAGGACATCCTCGGTGTGGTCACCGATGACATGGACTACCTGGATCAACAGGCTGCGATCCGCAAGAAGATCAAGGAACTCGAAACCGCTGCTTCGGAAGACGGCAAGTACAACCCCGTCATCAAGGGCTTCTTTGAAGGCAACGAGTACTACATGTTCGTTTATCAAGTGTTCCCCGATGTGCGTCTCGTGGGTGTGGCCAACTCTTCAATTGGTAAGTTTGGTGGCGACACCGACAACTGGATGTGGCCCCGTCATACCGGCGACTTCTCAATCTTCCGCGTTTATGCTGACAAGGACGGCAATCCCGCCGCTTACAGCAAGGACAACGTGCCGTTGACCCCCAAGCACCACCTGCCCATCAGCCTCGACGGCGTGCAGAAGGACGACTTCACCATGATTTGGGGTTTCCCCGGCAGCACCGAGCGTTACATGTCGAGTTACGGTATCGACTATAATGTCGACACGTTCTATCCCACCATCATCGACATTTTCGGTAAGGAACTCGAAGTGATGGAAGAATACATGAAAGTGGACGAGCACATCAACCTGATGTATGCCGACAACCATGCTGGCTTGGCCAACACTTGGAAGAACTTCATCGGCCAGTGCACCATGCTTCGTAAGAACAAGGTCAGCGAGACTAAAGTCGCCTTGGAGAACGACTTCACCAAGTGGGTCAACAATAATGGTAAGACCGAATATGCCAAGGCATTGCCCAACCTGAAAAAATCCTATAAGAGCCTTGGCGAAGTGGCCAAGTACATCTATTATCCCAACTTCGTTTCCAGCGTTGGTGCTGCTGGCATCGCTGCCCAGTTTGCTTCTTATTATGATGCCTATGTGAACAAGGACAAGGAAGCCCAAGAAATGGCACTCATGCTGCTCCAGCAGATGAATGTGGACGAACTCTTTGCCGAGACCGATCCGCAAGTGGAGAAAAAGACCTTCGCCGAGATGCTGAAGACCTACAAGAACGCTTTCAAGGGCGAGGAGCTGCCTGAAATCTATACCATCATTGACAAGAAGTTCAAGGGTGACATTGATGCCTTTGCTGATGATGTCTATACCAACTCCATCTTTGCCACGCCTGAAAGCATCAAGGCTTTCTTGGCCAAACCCAATCCCAAGAAGATCGGTAAAGACTATGCTTACATCATGAACACTTCGATGATGGATGTCATCATGAACCACATGGGTGATTATCGTGCAGCGATGCAGACTGTGGCCGAGAACGACCATATCTTTGTCAAGGGTCTGCGCGAGTACTACGCCGCCACCCAGCCTGACAAGAGCCTCTATCCCGATGCCAACTCGACCATGCGTATGAGCTATGGCTCGGTGCAAGACTACATGCCCGCCGATGCCGTGCATTACGACTATGTGTGCACTGCCAACGGTATCCTTGAAAAGTATGTGCCTGGTGACTACGAGTTTGACGCTCCTAAGCACCTCATCGAACTCATTGAGAAGAAGGACTTCGGCGCCTATGCCGACGACAATGGCGAACTCGTGGTTTGCTTCCTTTCGACCAACGACATCACGGGTGGTAACTCTGGTAGCCCCATCATGAATGGCAAGGGCGAACTCATTGGCTTGGCCTTCGACGGCAACTGGGAAGCCATGAGCGGTGACGTCAACTTCGAGCCCAAACTCCAACGTACCATCAACGTGGATGTGCGTTACGTGCTCTTCATCATCGACAAGTACGCTGGTGCCACCAACCTCATCGACGAGCTCGACATCCGTCGTAGCGAACCCAAGCCGCTGCGCGTGGAAGAGGAGAAAATCTAATTGGTGATTTCCGATTGAAAACGTTTGTAGAGACGTGGCGTGCTACGTCTCTACATTTTTTGTATTTTTGCGTCGTTAAATAACGACATGCGCAAACGTCTCTGTTTCATATTATTCGCCCTGTCGGTCGCTTTTGTGGCCATGGCCCAAAACGACACGGTCATCTTCTCGGCTTCGGGTGGTTTCTATGAGGATGCGTTCCAGTTGGAATTGTTCAACTATTATCCGCAACATCACATCCGTTATACCACCAATGGAAACAAGCCTACGGCAGAGTCGCCACTGTATGAGGAATCATTGATGTTGGACGAGCATCTTTATTCAAATGCAGACATTTATACAGTCATCAATTGTCCCGAGCAAGACTTTTATCTCCCCGACTCGGTTCAGCATTGCATTGTGATTCGTGCTGCGGCGTTCGATGAAAACGATAGCTGCGTCAGTTCAGTGATGACCCATAGTTATTTCATACGTGCCTTGGGTTGCGACACGCATGGCTTGCCTGCCGTTTCGCTTTGCGCCGACTCGCTGGATTTGTTTGACTATGAAACGGGCATCTTTGTGCCAGGCGTTTACTACGATCCGTTGAATCCCAATTGGACGGGTAATTATTATGAAGAAGGTAGGGAGTGGGAACGTCCAATGAATATAGAGTTTTATGAATTGGACAATACGGGTATCAACCAGCAAGCAGGAATGCGAACCCATGGCGGCAACGGCCGTCGTTTTCAGCAGAAATGCGTGAAAATCTATGCCCGTGAGGAATATGGCAAAAAGCGTTTCAAGCACAATTTCTTTAAGACAATACCAAATAACAATTTCAAGCATTTGGTGTTAAAACCATTTGCCGCATCGTGGCACCAATCAGGGGTGAACGACCATATTTGCAATCAAATCGCTTCGCGCTTGGACTTGGAAACGTTGGCGTCTCGCCCCGTTGTGTTGTTCCTCAATGGCGAGTATTGGGGCATCTATTATATTCATGAAAGACCTGACGAGCGTTATCTTGAAGACCATTTTGGGGTGGATATCAACAATATCAACCTCATTAGTGGTTGGAATCCTATTGTCGACCATGGTTCGGTGGAGAATTTCAGCGCTTTGTTCCAATGGATGGAGACGGCCGACTTGGTTGATGCGGACAATTATGCTTTTGTGTCGACCCAGATAGACTTGGATAATTTTATTGATTATCAGATATTTGAATTGTTCTCTGAAAACACCGACTGGCCAGCGAACAACATGCGTTGCTGGCAATTAGGTGACGGCAAATGGCGTTGGATTTTCTTTGATGGCGATGCGTGCTTGCGTTGGTCATCGTTTTATGCCTTTGAAAATGCAGTTTATGAAGGAAACGAGACTTGGCCGTCCCATTGGAGGGCAACATTGTTTTTCAGGAGATTGCTTGAAAACGATGTGTTTAAGGAGCATTTTGATGCTCGTTTTCATGAGCTGTTGGGATCGGCATTCAGTTATGAAACCACCCGCCCGATATTTGATAGTATCAGAGCAGACATTATTGATGAAATCCCGCTCCAGTCGGACAGATTCAACTTTCCTACCAGTATGGAGGCTTGGAATGATGACATGGGAAGGGTAAATTGGTTTTTGATGAAAAGAGGGGACGACATACTTGAACCTTTGGATGCGTTTTTGGAGTTGCCAGAATCGTACCAAGATGCTCTGTTGTGCTACCCCAACCCGTCTTCAGGCGTTATTCATCTCTGTTTTGATACAGGTATCTTAGGCGAAATTGCCATATACGACTTGATGGGTAGGAAAGTTTTCTCCCGTTCAATCAATGGCATGAATGAGATAAGCATTAATCCCTCTTTGCCTGCTGGCGTTTATGTGTTGCGCATTGGGGGGCACATGCAAAGAATAGTGAGACTATGAAGAAGTGTTTTGCCAAAATAAGGAACTGTTTCCTGCTTGTCGCTCTGCTTGCGTTGCCTTTGATAGGCCTTGCCCAGAACGACACGGTGCTGTTTTCGGCGCGAGGCGGTTTTTATGACGATGCCTTTGCGCTTGAACTATTCAACTATTACCCACAGAACCATATCCGATATACGGTGAACGGCAATCGCCCTACGGCACAGTCGCCACTATATGACGAACCCTTGATGCTTGATGAGCGAAACTATTCAAAATCGGATATTTTCACTATCGTCAATTGTCCAAGTAATGAGTTCTTCGCCGTGGATTCGGTGCAGCATTGCATCGTTATCCGCGCGGCGGTTTTCAACGACGCTGGCCAGTGCATCAGTCAGGTCGTGACGAATAGTTATTTCATCAAGGCACTGGGTTGCGACACGCACGGACTGCCTGTCATTTCGATTTGCGCCGATTCACTGGACCTGTTCGATTACCACAGGGGCATTTTTGTGCCTGGCGCTTGGTGCTCTCCAACGATGCCGCTTTGGACGGGCAATTATTTCGGCAAGGGTATGGCATGGGAGCGCCTTTGCAACGTGGAGTTTTATGAGCAGGATAATCGTGGCGTCAATCAGCAGGCGGGATTGCGTACCCATGGCGGTGCCTCGCGTCGATTCCAACAGAAAGGCATGAAGCTGTTTGCACGGGAAGAATATGGCAAGAAACGCTTCAAGCACTCGTTTTTCAGCGATACCCCGATTGACAACATCAAGCATTTCAATCTCAAACCATTCAGGTGCAGCAACTGGTTGCAGACGGGACTGAACGACGCTTTCTCCCATCGCGTGGCGCGCCTGTTGGATATTGACGTGTTGGGTACAAGGGCTGTTGTAGTTTTCTTGAACGGCGAGTATTGGGGGGTCTATTACATGGAAGAAGCGACGGATGGGCATTATTTGGAGGACCATTATGATGTCAACCCCGACAGTTGCAATATCATCAAGAATTGGACGACCTTGGATGAAGGCGACGATACGGAATGGCGCAATCTTTATGACTGGATGGAGACCGCCGACTTGTCGCAGGTCGAGGACTACGACTACCTGTGCTCGAAAATCGACATGAATAATTTCATCGATTATCTCATCTTCGAGTTGTATTCCGCCAATGTCGACTGGCCGGCCAACAATCTCCGCTGCTGGCAAACCGATGACAGGAAGTGGCGGTGGATGTTCTATGATGGCGACGGTTGCTTTTTCCGCGATTGGGATGTGTTCGCCAATATCGTTGACACTAGTGATCATTTAAATCCGTCCAATGCCACTGCTACGTTGTTTTACCGGCGATTGTTGAAGAATGATGGTTTTGTGGAAAGACTCCGCACCCGTTTCGAGGATTTGCTGAATCACAGGTTGAATTACGCCCACACAGGTCCCATTTTGTCGGTCATGCGAGATGAAATCGAAGGCGAAGTTGCCTGCCAAAGCGATAGGTTTGGTTTCCCCTCCAGTGTTTCGAAATGGTTAGGCCAAATAGGTGAAGTGGATGACTATCTTCGGTCCAGGAACAATCGTATGGTGGAACAGATAGAGGCTTTCTGGAGTTTGCCAGAAGAAGAATGGGTTGGTTTCTCTTGTTATCCCAATCCTTTCTCGGGTGAGATTCGTGTCAGCATTGCCGCTGATGATCTCGTTGCAAATGAGATTGCCATTTACGACTTGATGGGCAGGAAAGTGTTCTCTCAAAGTTGCATGATTCAACAAGGTCATGATGACATTGTGATTCAACCCAATTTGGAGGCAGGAGTTTATGTGTTGAGAATTGGCAGAACGGGAAAGATAATTGTAAAGTATTAGGAAACTATTAATGCTATGAAAAAAAACCGCAGAAAGTATTGGTGGCTCTTATTGTTGCTATTGGGTTTGTTCTTCTTGAAAACCAATTATTTCCGTCCCATGTCGAACTTTGGTCGCAGTCGAACGGTCACCCTCGACATGGATTTGGACAATGCCGTGCTGGAAGGTATAACTTTGCCTTCGGTGAATCAGACCAAGGATGGTTCGGGTTTGTTTGAGTTCCGCTTTTTCACGTTGTCGAGAAAGTATAAATACTATAAGATTTACTACCAAAACGAAAGCTATAAATTCGACGACACTTTGCCTTTGGCTAGCGAGAACTTTTACGGCAGTTGGGAGGATGTGAATATCGGATTCAAGCCCATTGAGCACCACCGCACAAAAGATGCATTCCGGATTGTGGGCAACCCTCGCGATGAAAAGCAATACTATGGTGCCGACATCTCGGAGAACAGTTTCGGTCCAGAGCATATTCAACAGGTCATCAACTCCATTCACAATGTGCCTGAATGGTATAATTCCATTGTGGAAAAAGCGGAGAAAAATGGCTGTAGTGTCGATGAGCAACTCTACAAAGACGCTTTGTGGGTCATCAGCGATAACAGGAACAATGGTGACGTGAACCACCGTTGGAAACGCAATCCACGTGTGGGCGAATACAGCTTTATTTTGGTGCTTTGCAAGGAAGAGGGCTTAAAGGAAATCCCTGATTATGTGCAATATATAGGGAAGACAGACGAAAACGGGCAGTTTGTGAACCCTTATGGTTGGTTTGAGAAGCATCCCTCGAAAAACATCAAGGTCATCCGCTCGAAACGCAAGTTGAAGACGCGTGCTGTTATTGCCGTCGACAAGGGCGTGTTTATCGACGAGTCGAAGGTGAATAATATCGGTTATCATTTGGATACCACTAATTGCCACTGCGGTAACGATGACAGTCTTTATCGTAGTGCGCTCTACGAGCAGTTTTTCAGTTCCATCAGCAAGCAATATACCCTGCGTAACATCCCCGTCATTCAAGATGTGGTGGGCGAAAAACCTTATACCCGTGAACAGTATGAAGCCAACCGCAACCGTTTCGACAGTACCGAGTTGCAGATGAATTGGCCGGTGGTGAGCGAAACGCCTTGCCAAACGGTGCGCCTTTCCGATGATGGCAGTTATATCTCTCTCATCAATCCAGGCAATGATGACTTGAGCAATCTGCATAAGGAGTCGACAGGCATCCGCACTCGCGTGGGTTTCACCTACGGCAAGTTCCGTGGCAAGATCAAGTTCCCTGTGATGCTTAACGAGGAAAACGTATGGAATGGTCTAACATACGCTTTCTGGTTGATTTACAGTGATAACCATGCTTGGAACAACCGTCGTCACGACGAGGCCGAAGGCGGTTATGTGGACAAGAACGACGACTCGGAGAACCCCGTGCGTCGTCCCGACTACCATTATTCCGAGATTGATATCGAGATTGTGAAAGCCTCGCGTTTTTGGCCGAGAGACTATTATGGCAAGCGTGCCGACAGCATCTGCGTGGAGCAAGACGAGACCTTAAACGACGATGTGATGTATTGCTGCACCAATTGGGACTTAGCTGTGCCTTCGCCCAAATATTTCTCATGGGGCATTGACTCTATTCCTTACGATAAAGACCATAAGTTTGAAACCCTGCGCTGGTATAAGCTCTATAAGGCCCTTACCGAGCGCTCTCCCATGAGCAACAAGGCCTTCAAGGAGCAATGGTATTACTACGAAATCGAGTGGCGACCCACCGAAATCATTTGGCGTCTCGGCCCCAGCCCCGACAAGATGCGGGTGATGGGCTACATGAACAACGAATACACCTCGATTCCGAACAACCAAATGAAGGCTATCGTCACGCAGGAATACCATTACAGCGAATGGTGGCCGCCCATCGTTTGGGAACAAGGACTTATTCCTTATAATAAGAGTGATATTGAAGGTAGGGTTTATGAGATAGTGGTGGAATAAGATTTACCCAAAGCCTATACCGTCATGGCGGACAAGGATCCGCCATCTCCTTTACGCGAATGTTTGTCTATGTCGCTTAGGAGATGGCGGGTCAAGCCCGCCATGACGACTGAGGTTTAGAAAAGTTCCCCGTTTCTCAGGCGTTCATTAACCACCCAGCGGGCGTCTTCTTCGAGGACGGTTTCAAAGGTCTTGCCGTTCTCTTGGGCTTTATTTTCCAAGAATTTGATGCTCTCAGGATTGTTGCGCCATTGTTCCATGAGTTTGTTCACCTCAAACTCGATGATGGAAGCGGTGTCCACTTGGATTTCCTGGCGCATCAAGGGGCGACCGAGTAGTACGTTTTCTGCTTCTTCGTCCAGGATATCATCGAAGAGGCGGCCAGTCCTTGAGGCTTGGATGCGCAAGGCGGTGTTCCACGACTTGTCGTTGGCGATGGCATTAGCCTGTTGCACTAACTGGATGGCTTGCGTATTGCGGATGGTCGGCATGGTTTCACCACGGAGACCAGGAATGAGTTCAGGGTCGTCTCTCAATGTCTTGACAGCGTATTGCCTCAGGCTGTCATCACGGTGCTCGGAATAGCGCCATTGGTAATGGTTTTTCCAGAAAGTACTATCGTGGCTCAAACTGTCCATCACCCAAGGGATTTGCGCATCAAACAGGCTGTCGCTGACGCAAAGGCGTAGCAAGGCGTCTTCCACGAAGTCGTAGGATGATAGACCCCATTGATAGCCCGAAGAATACCAAACGACAAAGTCGGAATTGAGGATGGAACGCAGGCGGTTGATGTCGCCAATAGGATGCTTCTCTTTCTCGAAGCCCAAGAAGGCGGACTTGTTGTAGAACCAGATTTCGACATAATCCATGAATTGTTTCCAAGGCATGTAGGTCTCCAAGTCCCAAACGAAGGAATCGCCAACGAAAAGCACCTTAGGCTTGCGGCAGCCTTCGCCACAATCGACGCTGATGTCGGCACGGTATTTCGGCGAGTCGTTGCCAATGGGGAAGATGAGGTTGAGGGTTTTCTCGTCGTTTTCGGGATATATTGTGTCGAGTTTGACCAACCTGTCGATATGGATGTCGGGGATGCCAAAGTCGTTGAGGCTATTCATGTAGCTGAACAGACTGTCGTAGCCATAGACGGCAGAATAACGCCAATGGGTGTCACGCTTGGGAAACAGCAAGAAAGAGGCGGTGTCTTTCATGCTTTGGTACCACTTGGTCATCTCCACATGGGGAAAGTCGATGGCCGTCATTAGTGAGTCGTAATAGGCTGCCGTGTGGATGGCATCGGCGGGTGAGGGTTGGTGATAAGGTAGGTATTCGGGATATACTTCCGCCTTGTTGGGTGCCATAAAACACAGGAATTCAATGCCGTAGTCTTTCAGCACATACCTGAGCTTATTCATCATCCTGACGTTTTTCCTTGCCCATTCGCGGGCGCGGTCGTAGGTCTTGTATTGGTTGATGGGCTCGATGCCGTAATAGTCACGGTAGGCTTCAGCGTAAAACAGCCAGCCATCCTTGCCCGGGGTGATGAAATGGCAGGTGGTCTGGTTGAAAAGGCTATAGTTGACTTGGTTGTAGAGTTTGATATGCCATTCACGGAAACCGAAGTTCTCACGGCTATACTGTTCCGCTTGGCTTTGGTATTGGCCCGAGGCGAAGTTCTTCAGCGTCAGTTCGGGTTTCTCGGTGGCAAAAGTGACGCCCGCCAATGGATTCAGCTTGAAGGGATGCCATTTTTCCTGCACGAAGACGAGCACGAAACCTAACATCGTCAGGATGCATAATATGGTGCAGAGGCGGTTTTTCATGTTCTTCCTATTTGCCAAATGAAGTTGCAAAAATAGCGAAAATTCGATTGTTAAGGGACTTGTTGGTTTTTTTATTGTTTTGATAGTTGGATTTAAAGGATTGGAGTGAAATGGAAAAAAGTGTATTTTTGCATTTGTTTTCTATAAGAGCTGTTTGGTTTTTCCGATATGAAAAGCAAAATAATATACAACACGCTTCTCGCTTTGACAGTCGTGATACTTGTGCTACCTGCCGTTCAGCAGCATACCAAATGGTTCAAGCTTAAGCCACTTCATGGAGTGACTGTTGCTACCGTACGGCCCAAGCTGAGCGTCAAGTCTTTCATGACGGGGGAATATCAGCGTCAGGAAGAGCAATACTTGGCGGAAAACATTGGCTTTCGGGAGCTGCTTGTCCGCTGTTATAACCAGGTTTCATGGTCTTTGTTTCGACTGCCTCAAAACAAAAGGGTTTTTGTGGGTAGGGATAGGTGGCTTTTCAGTGATATTCTGACTCGGCATCATGACGGTCAGCTTGTCTATGATTACGGGGGAAGCAGTGACGAGGTGGTTCGGCAGATGAGAGCTTCCGCCGTTTTGTTGTGTCAACTTCAAGAGGTGTTGAAGGAACAGGGTGTTTCTTTCTTTGTTTGTCTTTCTCCAACCAAAGATAGGGTTTGTGAAGCGTATATGGATAAGCGCGAAAGAGTGTATGATCGCCCGTCAGGAGTAGTTGCCATCGATTTCTTTCCTCCTTTGTTCGACTCGTTGGGCATCAACTATTTAAATTTGTCAGCGTATTATATGAATATTAAGGACACGGTTTCCTATCCGCTTTACCTTAAGTCCTCGTTTCACTGGAGCCAACAGTCGGCTTGTTATGTTGCCGACACTTTGGTGCGCTATATGGAGGCATTGAGTGGATTCAACATGCACAACCTAAATTATGGTGAACCTTATCTTGCAAAGACTCGCTATCCCGATGCCGACCTTGAAGAACTGATGAATCTGCTTTGGCCCGTTGGAAGCAATAAGAATTACTATGTTGATGTCACAATCGACGATGATACTACTGCGGTTAGGCCGAGATGGTTAGTCGTGGGCGACTCTTATTATTGGCCTTGGCAATATGGCCTTCCTTTGGAACAGATGTTTGACTCCCATCACTATTGGTATTATGGAAACACGGTCTATAACGACCCCTTGCATTCCAATGTCAATGAGGTGGATATGATAAGAGAGTTGCTTTCAACGGATGTCGTCATGTTGTTGTATTCGCCTTCGAATCTTTATAACCTGAACCGCGACTTTCTTACAAAAGCCCTCCTTGCCTTTTATTACGAAGAGGGTGTTGTGGACGCAAAGATTGAAACAATCAAGCAGGAAATCAAAAGTTCACCAGAATGGTATGCCACTATTGAGCAAGAGGCTCTTGCCGATGGCAATGATGTGGAAGTGGTGCTTGAGAAGAAAGCCCAATATGTTCTTATGAGCAACCCAGGCCGTTTTTTTAAAGAGTTCAATGAGTTGGAGGCGCCTTCGTGTCGAAGCAACCATGTCGCCAAGGTACAATCCAGTCTTCGGGATAGCGTCCACATAGAGTATCGTAGGCAGATCTACAATAATCAGGAATGGTTGGATGCTATTCGTGAGAAAGCAAGGGACAAGGGCATTTCTTTGGACGAGGCCATTGATAGAGACATCGATTGGATGCTCCAAATCCAATAATCCT
The DNA here is from genome assembly GCA_017395365.1 of Bacteroidales bacterium. Taxonomy (GTDB): domain Bacteria; phylum Bacteroidota; class Bacteroidia; order Bacteroidales; family F082; genus Limimorpha. Next base: position 109,693 of record JAFPUN010000003.1, on the reverse strand, counting down.
GAATGGATTATTTGTCAGAATGCTTCTTCTCTAGGATTGTATCGGCTTCGGGAAGTATTGTTTTCCCTTCGCGGATTTGCTTGTCAACAAAATAGGTGGCATGAAGGGTTACGGCTTCTTCGACAGTAATGCCTCGTTGTTCGGCGTCGGCTTTTACTGCATCATACCATTCCTTATAGTTTCTGATTTGCTGCTCCGTTTGCCGGATGAGGATTTCTCGATATTCTTTGTTCCCTACTTTGGTATCGCGCATGAGTGGGCGTCCGCAAAACACATTGTCGGTTTCTTGGTCGATGGCCTGTTGCAAGGTGATGTCTTGAGTCACCATGAAGCCGGAGACACTGGTCAACCAATCAGGGTCGCGCTTGATTTGGCGGCGTATTTCGCGCTTCTTCCAATAAACATCGTCCAACAATTTGGGATTACGTGCCGAGGGGATGCCCTCGCCAGCAATTTCTGGGAAATAAGCCTCGGGATTTTTCCGTAGCAGGTTGAGTGTATAGCTTTCCAACTTGATTCTATATAGCGAGTCGGGATAGTTCCAGGCGATGGTGTTGTGGGCGTTTTGGTCGTGGAAGAGGCTGTCGATGAGTTGTTCTTGCCGTTGGCGGAAACGCTCTTCGCCGATGCATAGCTGGATGATGGCGTCCTCGGCAAAGCCTTCGGTGGCGCGGTACATCTGGCTGCTGCTTGAGAACCAAACAATATAGTCGGCATCAAGGAGATAATCGAGGCGGTCGAGCGTGTTGACACTGTCGATGATTTTGTCGACATCCTGATAAGCCACACGGTTGTAATACCAGAACTGGAAGTCGGAAAACACCTCTTTGGGTGGGATATAGGCCATTGTTCTCAGCAAAAACGAGTTACCAATGAACAGGGCTGAGGGCTTGACCGTCGTGGAATCGGAAGTCAGCCAGTAATCGCGTTCCTTGTAGTCGAATTTTGGATTGAATTTGATGGGTCGAATGAGGTTGAGTTCGCCTTCGAGGTCACGGTTTTGGTCGTCGCCGATGCGACATTCCGTGTGCCAATCGTTTCCATATTCGATGCGAGGCATATGAATGTTGCGTTGTGTCTCCATGAAGCGCAGCAGCGAGTCGGTGGCATAAACGCAGGAGAAGTTCCAGTGGTCGCCCGTGGGCGGGAAAAGGTAGAACGAGCAAGTGTCCTTCATTCGCAGGAAGTATTCGTTCATGTCGAAACAGGGCAGATCCGTTTCGGCAAAACGTTTGATGAAGTATTCCCTCGCGTTGAGCGTGGTGGTGTCGTGTTCGCGTCGAGGCAGATATTCGGGGTAGATGATGCTCTTGCTGGGTGCGATGAAGGTCAATAAAGTGACGTCATACTCGTCCAAGATGCCTTTCACTTTGTTCATCAGGCGCACTTCCTGCTCATAGCCTTGTCGTGCCGCCTCAGCATCGGGATACCAATGGTACATCTCGGTGCCATAATAGTCTTCGATGTTGTGGCCGTAATAGAGCCACCTTTCCTTGCCCGAATGGATGTAGCTCACATATTCCTTGCCGTAGAAGTCCCAACAATATTGGTGGTAGAGTCTTATGATAGGCTCGCGGAAACCGTAGTTGTTGGTGATGTATTTTTCGAGGCTTTGTTGGAAATAGCTGTTTTTGTACCACTCCCAGCGGAATTGGGGTTTGTTGGGTTTCAGGAAATACCCCATCAACTCTTTGGTCTTGAATGGCTTAAAGTGTTCTTGTATCATGAACGAGAACAGGAAGACCAACAAGAGGCCAAACAAAATGCCGTAGAATATAGAACCGCGTTTCTTCATCTTCTCCTAGTCATTTTGGGATGCCTTCCTTTGTTTTATTTCAACGACATATTTCGCATTGCGTATCAAGTTTTCTTCGACGGAAATGCCTAATTCAGCCGCTTGTTTTTCGACAGCTTTCATCCATTGCGGATCCAACTTGATTTGATGGATGGTCATTTGCACGCGTTCGTCGAATGTAGGCTCTCCTTTTTGATAAAGCTCTTGTGCCGACTGTGTGAAGCCGAACATGTAGTTATACAACATGGGAGCGGTGAATAAGGCCAGAACGATGTCGGCCTCTTTCAAGATGGTAGGGGCGTCGGCGAGGTATTTCAGCTCCAGCCATCGGTATTCCTTTCGTGATGCCTGCACGTCGCGGTTATACGCCCAATAGTCCCAATGGTTGAAAGCCTTGGAGAAGTCCGAAATCCTAAGTTGAACGAAATAGCTGTCGGCGATGACGAGTAGATTGGGCTTGTCTTTGCCTATGGTATCGGTCAGGGTGAAGATGGGCTTGGGGATGGCTGGCTTTTTCAAAGGGAAGAGCAAGTTCATCGAGGCCTCCAGCTCACCATCCTGCACGGAATAGTCAGTGGTGAGGTTCTCGTCAATATAATGTACCGAAGGCAAGGAGTAATCCGTGATGGCCGACAGCTTTCTCAGTATAGAGTCGGCCACGAGGGGAATGGTGGCCTCGGCCCAATGTGTCCCCGTGCGAGGGAAGAGTGGATAATAAGGCGTGTTTTTTAAGGCTTCCTTGTTGTTCCTGAAATAGTCGAGGAAGTCGATATGAGCGATGCCGTTTTCCTTGAAGAGTTGGATGTAATATTCTTCCAACGAGAAGTCGGAAACATGGTGACGGTAGGCTTTGGGCATGTTTTCGGGATAGACCCAAGTCTTCGAAGGGGCAAACACAAACAGGAACTCGGTGCCGTGCCGATGCAGCGTGTCGATGAGGCGCAAGGTTTCCTCTACGTTTTTTTGGGCTGCGACCTTGGCTTGATCAACAGTGCCGAATTCTTTCTCTAGCGTTTTGCCCGTGATATCGTTCAGATACATCTTGAGATACAACTCATGGTTGCGTCCTTCCACAATATTGTCGTTGGTGATTTTGCCGAAGCAGGAATAAGCCATTTGGTTGTAGCTGCGGATAAAGAACTCGCGAAAGCCCGTGTTGCGCTTGGCATGTTCGGTCAGATAGCCTTGATAGGAGCCGTCATAGTAGTTCTTGAACGTTAGTGCAACAGGTGTTGACTCTTCTTTGTCAAAGCCTTGCAAAGGGTTCATCTTGACAAAGCCTGTAAAGCTTTGCAGCAGTATGGCTAGAAAGACTGCCGCAAAGCATACGAATTGGATGAGGAATCGAGGCTTCTTATTCATGGCTTAGAATCTGAAGTAGATGAAGGGATTGAAGTCGGAGACACATAAGGAGCCGGCAGAGAGGATAAACAGCACCAAGCAAAGGGCAAACATCGTCCATGACAGGCCTTTGGAGTAATGGTCGGCGAAGATGGCGTCCTGCAGTTTTTGTCCGCCCTTGAAGAGCGTGAGGAACGAGAACACCACGGCCAAGGCGAAGGTAAACCAGAACAGGATGTCGCCGGGTTGTGTCATGCCGCCCTTGAAGGAGAACAGGGCTTGGTAGAAGCCACCTGCATCGGCGGCGGTGTCGACGCGAAACAGCACCCATCCCATGTTGACGACGAAGAAGGTGAGGATGACGGCAGGCCACTTGCCCGCCTTCTTCAGCAGGTCTTTCAGGAAGAGCTTGTCAGCGCAGATGAACAGGCCGTGGAAGGCACCCCAGAGGACGAAGGTCCAGCTGGCGCCGTGCCACAGTCCCGAGAGCAGGAAGCAGAGCCACAGGTTGAGGTACATGCGCCCTTTGCCCTTGCGGTTGCCACCCAGCGGGATGTAGAGGTAGTTCATGATGAAGTTGCCGAGGGTCATGTGCCAGCGTTTCCAGAACTCGGTGACGCTGCGGCTGGTGTAGGGGTCGTTGAAGTTTTCGGGGAACTTGAATCCCATCATCTTGCCGAGACCGATGGCCATGTCGCTGTAGCCCGAGAAGTCGAAGTAGATCTGGAAGGTGTAGGAGAGGATGCCGATCCATGCTGTACCCGTGGCCAAGTCGCCGTAGTTCATGGCGAAGACCTGGTCGGCATAGGCGGCCAAGGTGTTGGCGATGAGCACTTTCTTGCCCAAGCCGATGATGAAGCGGTAGAAGCCCACCACGCGGTCTTCCATGGTGCTGGTGCGCTCCACGAGTTGCGCCGCCACGCTGTTGTAGTTGACGATGGGACCCGCGATGAGTTGCGGAAACATCATGATATACAGCACATAGTCGGTCAGCTTGTTGCTCGGCGGCGTGGTGCCACGATACACGTCTATGGTGTAGGTGATGCTTTGGAAGGTGAAGAAGCTAATGCCGATGGGCAACGCCACTTTCATCCAGCCTATAGGCTCGTGGTGCATCCAACCAAGGATGGCGTTGAGGTTCTCCATGAAGAAGTTGGCATACTTGAAGTACAGCAGCAACCCCAAGGCCATGACGATAGACAAAGCACAGAGCCATTTCTTCGTGCCTGTCTTCTCGGTCTTGGCCATGCCTCGCACGATGAAGTAGTTGACGATGCATTCCCCGACGAGCAGGAAAACGAAGTCGGGGGCGCCATAGGCGTAGAAGATGAGGGAAAACAGCAAGAGCGTGTAGTTCCTGAACTTCCTTGGCGTGATGAAATACGCCGCAAGGAATACGGGCAAAAAAAAGAAAAGGAATATGTTGCTACTGAAGACCATGGCTATTGCTCTTTTTTCATTTCATTTTGGTTGAATATATATTCGGCGTTTTGATAGAGGTTTTCCTCTGTGGATAGGCCTCGTTCCCTGGCCTGTTGCTCAACGGCCTCCATCCATTGTGGGTTGGCCTTGATTTGCTCGATGATTAATTGGATGGATTCTTGTCTGTCATATTTCCCATGTTGCAATAAGTCTTGGGCGCTTTCCGTAAATCCATGTAAATAATCGAACAAGTAATTTGAGGTATAGAGAGCGATGACGATGTCGGCTTCCTCCAAGATTTCTGCGGCTTCATACAGCATGTCCAGATGTCGCCAATGGTAGGCGGGCCTTGAGGAATACGTATCGCGGTTATATATCCAATAATCCCAATGGTGAAAAGCATCCAAAAAACACGAATTGGCTAAAGGAGTAAAATAGCCATCACAAATGACTAAAAGATTGGGACGATCTTTGCCCAAGGTGTCGGTCAATGAGCAAATGGGACGGGGAAGTTTGGGCTTGGGTAAAGAAAAAAGCAGGTTGAGTCCCGGTTCCAATTCATCGTCTTGGATGGAATAATCCTTGGTGAGATTAAGATCGATAGTGCGGATGGAGGGGAGTTCAATGCCAGCTATCTCTTCCAACTTCCTGTAGATGGAATCGCCAACGAAAGGTATAGTGGATTCTGCCCAATGACTGCCATATCGTGTGTAAAGTGGATACGGGAAACTGTTTTTGACATTTTTGAAGTGACTATAAAAATCAATATGGGGAATACCGTTTTCCTTGAACAGTTGGATGTAATAATCGGCCATCGAAAACCCTGAGATTTGTTTTTGTATGTCTTTGGGCAGATATTCTGGATAGACAGCTGGTTTTGTGGGACAAAAAACAAACAAAAAATCACTTCCATGCCGATGAAGGGTGTCGATGAGTCTCTTGGTGGCTTCAACGTTTTTTTGGGCCTCGGCTTTGGCATTTTCTATGCTGCCATAATGGTCCAGGAGTGTTTTCCCCGAGATGTCATCGATATTGGGCTTTAAAAACAGCTCGTTAGCTCTCCCTTTGACGACATACGGATTGATGGTATTGCCGAAAAAGGAATAAGCCACCTGATTATAACAGCGTTCCCAAAACCTAGGAAAACCTTTATACATGCATGCTGCAATCGTTGCCACAAGGCAAACAGTAAAGATGATATGTCTTGGTTTTGTTTTCATAGCTGTTAGGGTTAGAATCTAAAGTAAATGAACGGACTGAAACCACTGGCGTTCAACGCGCCAAGGCAGAAGACAAAGGCTAGGATGCTGACCACAAACGCGATGATATGCTGGCGCTTGTTGTACTCGGTGAAGTAGACCTTGTCCTGCACCTTGAGGCCGAGCTTCGACAGGGTGAAGAACGAGAAGAAGGCTGCCACAAGCATGGTGACGTAGAGGTGCGGGTTGTCGCTGAAATGGAATGGCGCAAAGTCGAAGGCAAAGAGGCGCTTGATGAAGAGCCACGATAGGTCGATGCGCTCAATACGGAAGAAGCAGCGTGTCAACACGATGATGAGGAAGGTGAAGAACACGCTCGGGATACGACCTAAACGTTCGTTGAATTTCTTCAAAAACAGTTTGTCGGCGCAGATGAAGATGCCTTGCAAGGCACCATAGACCACGAAGTTCCACGCCGCGCCATGCCACAAGCCGCTGATGAGGAAGCAGAACCACAGGTTGAAGTATTTGCGTGCTTCGGTCTTCACACGGCTACCACCCAAAGGGAAGTAGAGGTAGTTCTTGATGAACACGCTGAAGGTCTGGTGCCAACGACGCCAAAACTCCGAGATGGTGGTTGATACGTATGGGTTGTCGAAGTTCTCCGGGAATTTGAAACCCATCATGCGGCCCAAGCCGATGGCCATGTCGGAATAACCAGCAAAGTCGAAATAGATTTGGAAGGTGAAGGCGAAGATGGCAATCCAGGCGGTGGTCGAGTCGATGGTGGCAATCTTGTTGGCGATATCGGCGAGTTGGGCGGAAGTCAACACATCGTAGTTGGAAGGCCCTAGCACTTGGTCGACTTGGAAGCCGATGACATCGGCGATCAATACCTTTTTGGCCAAGCCGATGACGAAGCGGTAGAAGCCATGCAAACGATCGGTGTATAGAGACTCGCGGTTGCGGATTTGGTCGGCGATGTCGCAGTAGCGCACGATGGGGCCGGCGATGAGTTGCGGGAACATGACGATGTAGAGCATGTAGTCGCTCAGCCGCTTCATCGGAGCATTGACACCACGATAGGTGTCGAGCGTGTAGGTGACGCTTTGGAACGAGAAGAACGAGATGCCGATGGGCAGCAGGATCTTGGTCCAATGCAATGGCTGGCCTCCAAACCAACCTAACACCGAGTTGATGTTTTGCATGGTGAAGTTGCCGTACTTGAAGTAGAACAGTAGCCCGATGCTGATGGCGATGCTAATGCCGCAAAGCAATTTCTTCACCCTTGGTTTCTCGACCTTGTTCATCCATCGTACCAAATAGAAGTTGGCGATTACGGAGACGATGAGATGGATGATGAACTCGGGTGCGCCGTAGGCGTAGAAGACCAACGAGGCTAACAGCAGGAAATAGTTGCGGGCTTTTCTCGGCAGGATGAAATACACCAGGAAGAAAACCGGCATGAAATAGAGTAGAAATACGTTGCTGCTGAATACCATATCAGTCTTTCGTTTTAGGTTGCAAAAGTAGTAATTATTTCAATTGAAAATCTTTGGGTATGGGAATAACGGCATCGGGGTCGTCGTCTAGGCGGCAATGGTCGAGGCCATAGATCTCCATAGTCATCCAAATGGCATCGTCTTCGATGGCCTTTTCGAGGGGCTTGTTTTGTTTTATGGCTTTTTCGCGGATGATTTCCATCAATTTCTCGTAATTGGGGATTCTTTTTATGCGTTGCTGGACTTCTTCTTGGACTTGGAAAGAAAACCGGATCTCATCTGTTTGGTCTTTGTAGAGCGGCTTGCCCGCCTTGATACGGTCCACTTCGGCATGGAGTATCTGGTCCATTGTTGCGGAGCGCAAAAATGCTTGTGCCTTCAAGGCGGCCATCCAAGTGCTGTCCTTGCGGATGTCCTTGATAACCTTGGCGTAAGGAATGTTGCGGTTTTGTGTGGTCAGTGTTTCGGCGTTCAATTCGGGGATGATTTCAGGGTGGCTGTGCAGGATGGCGATGGCCTCTTGTCGGAGGATGGTGTCTGTAGAGGCGCGATTAATCGCGTCTCTACGGAGCGAATCGGTAATAGTATTGATATATTCCCTTCTTATGCTGTCATCAACGCCAAGCGTAAGGATGGCAGAATTGGCAAAGCCATTGGTGCCTTTGTTCAATTGGTTGCCCGTGGTGAACCATACGATGTAGTCGAAATCAAGCATTTTCTCTAACAGGTTGAGGTCGACGACATTGCCATTGGGCATCAACGGATCGCCAGTATAGGCGGTAGAGAAATAATACCAAAACTCCATTTCGTCAAACACATCCTTCATCGGCACTTGGTTGACGATGCCCCACATGAACGAGTTGCCGATGAAGAGCACCTTGGGTTTGACGCTGTTCGGACCGCTTTCCACCGTGACATCTGCGATGGGACTATAGCCTTGGCGTTTTCGGATGGGTAGCGCTAGGTTGAGCAGTTTCTCCAAGTCGTTGTCCGCACCATGGTTGTCGCCTTCGTGCAGTTCACCTATTTTCAGATGGGGCAGTTCGATGCCTTTTAGGTCACCCATGAACCTGAATAGCGAGTCGGCGGCATACACGGCGGGGAAGACCCAGTGGGCGCCTGTCTGCGGTATCAACGGATAGTTGACGGTGTCTTTCATCTGCCTGAACCAGCCCGTCATGTCAATGCAAGGAAATCCTGTCTCCTTGAATTTTTCCAAAAAGTATTCGCTGGCATTGAAGGTGGATGTATTGTATTCTTGTTTGGGGAGATACTCGGGATAGAGGAAACTCTTTTCGGGCGCGATGAAGGCCAGCATCTCCACGTCGTTTTCCTTGAGGATGGTGCGCACACGGTTCATGTATCTGATTTCGCGGTCGAAGTGCTGTCGAGCCTCTTCGGGTGAGGGTTGCCAACGGAGCAGTTCGTTGCCGTAGTAGTCGCTGACGCTCTCGGGCGTGTAGAGCCAGCCTTGTTTGCCCGCCACTACGTCGTGGGCATAGGTTTTCTTGTAGCAGCTCCAAAGATATTGGTTATAAAGTCGAATGACGGGTTCGCGGAAGCCGAAATGTTCGCCCACATAAGCCTCTTCTTGTTTGGCGTAATCGCCTGAACGATAGGAGACAAGATTGAATTTGGGTTGTTCTGTTTCCATGGTAACACCGTTCAAGGGTTTCAGGGGGATGTGCAAGACATGGGCTTGCAGCAAAGGCAGGAAGAGCAGCACCATCAAGATGCTGAAAAGTACGAGATCATATATGCGCTTTTTTCTCATGCTCTTACTGTCCAAAAGAAGACCAAGCCGTCATTGCGGGCTTCATCGCAGTTTCAGAACCGCGATTGCCCCACGGAGTCATTGCGGACTTGATCCGCAATCTCCTGAACGCAAAGGTGATCCTTCTTGCGCAGGAGATGGCGGATCCTTGTCCGCTATGACGAGTAAAGGGAGATGTTTCATCCTTGGTTAATGACTTAATATGCAAACCAAATCTGCTCATTTGTCTAGAACCTGAAGTAAATAAACGGGCTAAAGCTAGTGGCATTGAGGGCGGCCACGCAGAAGATGAACGCGATGGCGGCAATAATCCACACCCAGATATGTTGGCGTCCGCTGTAGTCGGTGTAGTAGACCTTTTGCTCCACTTTCTTGCCCCATCCCGTCAGGGTGAGGAACGAGAAGAGGGCGGCGATAATCAGGGTGGTGTATACCATGGCGTTGCCCTCGAAGATAAAACCGCTGAAGTCGAAGGCGAACATGCGGGTGACAAAAGTCCAAGCCATGCCGAGGTTCTCGATGCGGAAGAACACCCAGATGACGCAAACCGTGATGAAGGTGAGGATGACCGACGGCACCGTGCCGATTTTCTTCATCACCTTGCCGAGGAAGAGTTTGTCGAGGCAGATGAAGAGGCCATGCAAGGCGCCCCAGATGACGAAGTTCCACGAAGCGCCGTGCCACAAACCGCTAAGCAGGAAGCAGAGCCACAGGTTGAGGTACATGCGTCCCTTGCCCTTGCGATTGCCTCCCAACGGGATGTAAAGGTAGTTCATGATGAAGGCGCCAAGCGTCATGTGCCAACGTCTCCAGAACTCTGTGATGGAACGAGAGTTGTAAGGATTGTTGAAGTTCTCGGGAAACTTGAAACCCATAATGCGGCCCAAGCCGATAGCCATGTCGGAATAACCCGCGAAGTCGAAATAGATTTGGAAGGTATATGCCAAGGCCACAAGCCAGGCCGTGCCCGTGTCCAACGTGGCGATGCGCGTCATGATGTCGCCTACCTGCGAGGCATCGAGTGCAGCAGGCCCTAGCATCTTGTCGACGCAGAGGCCAATAACATCGGCGATGAGAATCTTTTTGCTCAAGCCGATGACAAAGCGGTAGAAGCCCTGCATGCGGTCGGCCATGGTGGATTCACGTTGGCGGATTTGGTCAGCTACGTCGCAGTAGCGCACGATGGGACCTGCGATGAGTTGCGGGAACATGGTGATGTAGAGCATGTAGTCGCTCAACTTCTTCAAAGGTGGGTTGACGCCACGATAGGTGTCCAAAGTGTAGGTGACACTCTGGAACGAGAAGAACGAGATACCGATGGGTAGCATGATACGTTTCCACGACAGTGGCGCATGTCCTGTCAAGCCAATCAAGGCGTTGAGGTTCTCCATCGTGAAGTTGCCGTATTTGTAAACGAACAGCAGCCCGAGTGGTATGGCGATGGAGATGCCGCAAAGCCATTTGCGTCCTCGTATGTTTTGGGTAGCACACATCCACTTGACCAACAAGAAGTTCAAGATGGTGGAAACCACCAATTGTATGATGAACTCGGGCGCTCCCCAAGCATAGAAGATGAGCGATGCCAACAGTAGCACATAGTTGCGGATTTTCTTTGGCATGAGGAAATACACCAGGAAGAATGCTGGCATGAAATAGAGTAGGAATACGTTGCTGCTGAATACCATAATGTTAGTTTTTTGACACGGGACGCGTGACATTTTGACACGGGACATCTTTATGGTCTCGTGTCTCGTGTCTCGCAGTCTCGCGTCCTATATTTGTTTTGTTTTTTAATTCATGAAGTATCTGTTCGCTGAACCCGTTGCTCATTTTGTAGAGCGACACGGTGGAGTAGGAGAGCATGACGAAGTCGGCATCGATGACTTCTTGAAGCACGTCCAAGTCGCTGATTTTATGGGCCACTTTAAGGTCTTCGTCATCAAAATAGGCGGTGCTGAAATAATACCAGAAGGGGACGCTTTCAAAAACATCCCATACGGGTGTGTAGTTGAGGATGTTCCAGTAGAACGAGTCGCCGATGGTGATCAACCGTGGCCGCCAAGCGGTGGTGTCGTAGTCGTAGGTGGCCGAGGCCAAATAATTGGGTTCTTTCTGCAAGGGCCAAATCAGATTCATCAAACTCTCAAGGTCGGCATCAGGTTTCAATGTTCTCCTGAAAGTTTTGTCAATACAGATGTTGACCAAATTGGAGTCGCTCAGCCATTCCATATAACGGACCAGGGTGTCGGCAGAATGGATGGCGGCTAAGTTGCTCCAATGTGTGCCTGTCTGAGGAAACAGCGGATAACTCACCGTGTCTTTCATCTGCACGAACCATTCGCCAAGGTCTATATGGTTGACGCCCAATTCTTTAAAACGATTCTTATAGAAGTCGTATGCCGTGATTTTCTTGTCCAGGAAATACGCTGTGTTTTTAGGCATGTGCTCACCACAAACCTGTTCCTTGCCAGGCAGTAAGGCTACGAAAAGATGGGTACCGTAAGGCTCCAGAAACTCTTGGATTTCAAGCAGTCGTTGCGCCTCTGCCTCCAGTTTCTCTGCCATCTCAACCGAGTCTTTGGCATGTTGGTAGGCATGGCTTTGGTAGTATTCCTCTACCGTCCAAGGCTCGAAGATCCAGTTGTCGGGTGTGATGACGATGCGTTGATCCTCTTCCACTTGGGAATAGCGGAATAGCGTCCATTGCGTCTGGTTATGGAGTCGGGTCAATGGCTCGCGGAAGCCGTAGTGCATCTTCAGATAAGCCTCGGTCGAGTCTTGCAGGCTTCGGTCGCAGAAATTCGCGAAGTTGGCCTCCGGGATAATCGTTTCCTTGGTCACACCGTTCAATTCCTTGAAACGAAACACCCCCGTTGCCTGCTGTATCATCGAGGCGAAGAGCAGGACGGCAGTCAGGGCGAACAATATGACTGGGATGCGACTTTTCATTTTCAGGATGAAAATAACTTGCAAAAATACGAAATTTATCGGCATCGAACTGAAAAAGCGTAATTTTGCGGCATGAATGTGAAGAAGATAGAACTGCTTTCGCCCGCCAAGGATGCCGAGGTGGGTATGGCTGCCATTAATCATGGTGCCGATGCCGTCTATATCGGCGGACCTTCTTTTGGAGCTCGCGAGAAGGCCTCCAACAGCATGGCCGACATCGAACGCCTTTGTCGTCATGCCGCTTTGTTTGACGCCAAGGTCTATGTCACGCTCAACACTTTGTTATATGAAAATGAGTTAGAGCGCGCACGACAGCTGGTTTACGACTGCTGGAACGTCGGTGTCGATGCACTGATCGTGCAGGATATGCAGCTCCTGCAACTCGACTTGCCGCCCATCCCGCTTCATGCCAGCACGCAATGCGACAACCTGAGCGTGGAAAAGGTACAACTCCTTGAACAATTGGGGTTTAGTCAAGTTGTTTTGGGTCGCGAGTTGAGCCTTAAACAGATTCGCGAGATTCGGGAGAAGACCACCGTGCCGCTGGAATTTTTCATCCATGGTGCCTTGTGTGTCAGCCACAGCGGGCAGTGCTATTTGAGCCAATATATCGGCAACCGCAGTGCCAACCGTGGTGCCTGCGCCCAGCCTTGCCGTCTCCCCTATGACCTTCTTGACGGAGATGGTAATGTGCTGATCAAAAACCGGCATTTGCTCTGCCTGAAAGACCTTAACAATAGCGAGCATCTGGAGGAATTGATGGATGCGGGCATCACCAGCTTCAAGATTGAAGGCAGGATGAAAGACGCTGATTATGTGAAGAATGTGACGGCGTTCTATCGTCAGAAACTGGATGAAATTTTCGAACGCCGCCCGGAATATATACAATCCTCTTGTAGAGACGCGGCGCGCCACGTCTCCACATTTGAGGTCAATCCGGAGAAATCGTTCAACCGGGGTTTCACCGATTTCTTCATCAACGGGCGGCAGAAGGGCATTGATGCTCCTTTCACGCCTAAATCGATGGGCGAATACATCGGCGAGGTCGTGTGGTGCAACCCGTTGCGCATGGAAATTAAGGTAGAGACGCGCCATGGCACGTCTCTACATAACGGTGACGGTTTGTGTTTTCTGAACCAGGACAATGAATTGATAGGCCTTCGCGCCGATGTTGTGAATACAGGTAGAGACGGTGTGCACACCGTCTCTACAAACAGACCCCATGGTGCACATCGCGGTGCGAAAATCTATCGCAATTATGACCTCGAATGGCAAAAACAGGTGGATGCCTCGGCAGGTAACCGCAAAATTGACATTGATTTGATATTGAAGGAAACAGAAACTGGTTATGAAATGGTCGCTGTTTGTAGAGACGCGATTAATCGCGTCTCTACCAGCATTCAATCTGAAAAAATCACTGCCAACAACCCCGAGAAGGCCACCGAAAACATCCGGAAAAAGGCCCTGCAATGGGGCGACACGGTGTTCAATCCCGTCAATCTGGAATTGCAATTCGCCGAACCGCGCCTCATCCCTGCTTCCGTCATCGGTGAGATGAAACGCCAATTGGTGGAACAATTAACCGATACATTGATTGAAAACCATCGGAATAATCGTGAATGTAGAGACGTGGCGCGCCGCGTCTCTACCACGATTGTCCACACCGACCCCGACGCCATCCCCGACCATCTGATGACCTGCCACCATTGCATCCGCTATGCCAACGGGATGTGCAGCAAGGAAACTGGACAGAAGGCAACGCCTTTGTTGATCCGTAACGGGAGCCATACCTTCCGTCTCGAATTCGACTGTCGGAATTGCCTGATGTATGTGTGTGCAACAGAAACAAAACAATAATAATTAGATAAGATGAACCTCTTTCAGCTCTTTAAAAATGTAAGTCCATTCGTGAAGCCCTACAAATGGTTGGTCTTCATCACTTTGTTGTTGACCCTCTTGGGCTCACTTATGGCCCAGGTCAACGCCATCGTGTTGGACTGGACGGTCGACCAGGTGAATGGCTTGGTCACGGCAGGGGAGAAGTGGGGCCAAGCCGCTGCCCACATCGTGATTATGATTTCGGTGGTGTTGCTGGGCAAGGAAATCCTTTCCGCGTTGATCACCTTTGCGCAGAACTACTTTGGCGAGCGGATGCGTATCTTCGTCAGCCGCGACCTCGCACAAAGCGTCATCGAGAAGGTGCTCACCTTCAAGATGGCCTTCTTCAACACGGGCGACAACGCCACAGGCAAGCTTCAGGCTCGTATCGACCAAGGCGTGAGCAGCCTCTCGCGCACGGTGCAGAACTTCTTCATCGACTTGTTGCCATTGTTCACGAGTGCCCTTTTGGCCTTGATACTGATGTTCATTGCCAATGTGTATGTCGGCTTGGTGGCCTTGGCCATCGTGCCCGTCTATTTCTGGATCACCTACCGGCAGGCCCGTCGGCTCAAGGGCTGGCGTCGTGAGATGCGCGGCCACTTGGAGACCAAGAGCCAAGGCATCAAGAATATCATCGACTCCATCAACGTCATCAAGAGTTTCAACCGTGAGAAGATCGAAGCCCAAAAGCAGTTGGATATCCAGAACCAAGTGACTGAAAACCAGATGAAGACACGCCGTGTGGCGTTCTATTACAATGGTGTGAAGAGCTTCGTGAAGCAGGTGGGTACCGTGTTGGTCATCATCCTGACGGCTTACCTTGTATTAATAGGCTATCCGGGCATGACCATCGGTAAGATCATGTACCACGTGATGCTGTTCAGCAATGTCATCGCGCCCATCACCCAGCTGCAGCGTATCTTCGATGACGTGAACGACGCCCTGATTTATGCGGAGGGTTTCTTCAGCATCATCGATTCGAAGGAGGACGTGGAGCCTTCGGGTAGTTACCGCCCAGAGAAGATTCACGGCAAGTTCGAAATCAAGCATGTCGACTTCACTTATCCCAATGGAAACCAAGCCCTTTTCGATGTGAATATGACCATTGATCCAGGCAGGATTACCGCCTTGGTTGGACTCTCTGGAGCAGGCAAGAGTACCATCGTCAACCTGTTGGACAAGTTCTATGAGCCACAAGTGGGACAGATTCTCCTCGATGGCGTGGATTTGCGCGAATACGACACGCAGTACCTCCGCGAGAACATCGGCCTCGTGCTGCAAAAGAACCATATTTTCGACGGCACCATCGAAGAGAACATCCTTTATGGCAACCCCAACGCCACACATGAAGATGTGATAGAGGCCGCCAAGAAGTCGCATCTCTACGACCAAGTGATGGAGCTGCCGAAGCAGTTCAACAATAATGCCGCCGACCTCTCGGGCGGTCAGCAGCAGCGTGTGGCCATCGCGCGTATGTTCCTCAAAAATCCGCCCATCATCTTCTTGGACGAGCCCACCGCCAGCCTCGATGCCATCGCCACCGAGCAGATCAAGAACAGCATCGACGCCATCAAGAAAGACCGCACCGTCATCATCATCTCCCACAGCATCTCGCAGATCATCGACGCCGACTATATCTATGCCTTGCAGCAAGGCCGCGTTGAAGAGGATGGCGACCCCGATAGCATCTACAAGAAAGGCGGCATCTACAAGGACATCATCGACGCCTCGGCCCGCAGCCTGAACATCGAGAAGATTGCAAGGACGATAGAAGACAAGAATTAACCCTGTAGAGACGCGATTGATCGCGTCTCTACATTTTTAATACATTTTTCTAACGCATTTTTCTCAACCAATCCAAATATTTTCTATTTTAGCCGATTGTTTTTGAAGACGAATGAAATTCTTCGATTTTTAAATTTTGAATCTTTAAATCTTTGAATCAACAAATAGATAATATGAGCACCAACTTTGACCCACGCGCCAACTACGAGCTGACCAAGCAACAGGCCGGCTACGTCGAGCGCAAGAAAGCCACACAGGAAGACTATGACCGCATAGGCTTCATGTCGGGACTCGAAGTGCACCAGCAGATCAAGACCAAGGAGAAGCTGTTTTGCCACTGTCCCGCCGGACAATTCAACAAGTTTGAGGACTACGATGCCGAGCTGATCCGTCACATGCGCCCAACCCTTTCGGAATTAGGCGAATACGACGGCACGGCCTTGATGGAGTTCAAGACGAAGAAGGAAATCGTCTACCGCATCAAGAACGGCACCGCCTGCACCTACGACATCGACGACACCCCGCCGTTCCCCATCAACCGCGAGGCTTTGCACAACGCCATCATCATCGCCCTGCGTTCCAACCTGAACATCGTGGGCGAGGTGCATATCACCCGTAAACAATACTTAGACGGCTCCATCCCGACGGGCTTCCAGCGTACCGCCATCGTCGGCGTGGAAGGCCTGCTCAAACTGCCGAAGAAGGACATCCGACTCATCCAGCTGAGCATCGAGGAGGACGCCTGCCGCGAGATTAGCGACATTGGCCACCGCCGTATCTATCAGACGGACCGTCTCGGCGTGCCGTTGATTGAGACCGTCACTTATCCCGACTGCAAAAACCCCGATGAGCTGCGCGAGACCTGCGAATACATCCGCTTCCTCGGCCGCAGCACGGGTCTGGTCCGCACGGGCATGGGCGCTGGTCGCCAAGACGTCAACGTGAGCTGCACGGGTGGCACCCGTATCGAGTTGAAGGGTGTGCAACATGCCAAGTGGATTCCCGAGTTGTCGCACAACGAGTGCTTCCGCCAGTGGTCGTTGGTGCAGCTGCAAGAGCGCCTCAACCGCGAGGTCGGCAAGGAAGGCTGGAAGGTGGAAGTGGCCGATGTGTCCTTCCCGACCGACTACCTGCCCATCCTCGACAACAAAGCCAAGGGCGGCGCCTTGAAACTCGTCAAGTTGCCGAAGTTCCGTGGCGTGCTTTCGCACTTCACCCAACCTGGCAAGATGTTCGCCGACGAAATCGCCGACCGCCTGAAGGTCATCGCCTGCCTCGAGCGTCCCAACATGCTCCACGACGAGATGCTGGAACCCGTGCTGACCCATTCGCAATGGCATAAGCTGGCCAAGCGTGTCCATGCCACCGACGAAGATGCCCTCATCCTCGTGTGGGGTCCGCAAAACGACATGCCCACCGCCATCGAGACCATCGAAGAGCGTTGCCTCATGGCCTTCGACGGCGTGCCGAAGGAGACCCGTAAGGCCGTCTGCAACGGCATCACCATCTTCGAGCGCGTGCTCCCTGGTGCTGACCGTATGTACCCCGACACCGACTCGGCTCCCATCCCGCTCGACCCTGCCTTCATCAAGGCTTTGCGTGCCGAGATGCCTACCGAGATCATCGACCGTTACTACAAACTCAAGGAGTGGAACGTGCCGGAGGACTGCTTCCGTTACATCTTCGCAAAGAACTGGTTCCCCATCATGGCCGAAATCGTCGAGAAACTCGGCGTGGATGGTCGCACCGTGGGCCGCTTCGTCGGTATGAGACTCAAGCACCTGCTGGGCAAGAACCCCGCTTCGAAGTTCAACGGCGAGACTTTGTACAAGCTCTTCGCTTTCCTGAAGGAGCAAGGTCTCGACTATCGTCTGGCTTGGAATATGGCTCCTTCATTGGTCGACGACGCATCGCTGCCAATGGAGCAAGTGTTGAACAAGATTGGCTTCAAGCGTTATGCGAAAGACGACCTGCTCACCAAACTCGACAACCTTTGCGCTGGCTTCGCCCCAAAGAAGAAGTCCTGCACCGACCTCGACCGCATGAACTGGATCATGGGTCAGATGAAGGAAGCGATGGGCAACATCGAAATGAAAGAATTGGCTAACAATATCAAGTAGCGATTTCCCATTTCGAACTGTTAGAATCGCCGCATAGGACTTTACGGTCTTGTGCGGCGGTTTTCATTATAATACTTTCCTTTTAAGACATAGGGCAAAAAAGAGTTACTATTCTTGCTTTCTTTGAAAAAAATGATTATTTTCGCTGCGACAATAAAACCATAATCATATGAAAAAACTACTACTACTCATGGGAATGCTTTCCTTATCGTTTGTTGGCTTTGCACAAATAAGCAAGCAACAAGCTATAGAATTTCTCTCGGTCTCAAACTTGGAGATTTCAGTTGGCGAAAACGATACTATTTCTCTCAATTGGTATTATCCTGAATCGTTTGAGCCTCAAAATGAACAAAGTCTTTCATGGAGCATTGGGAATGTATATGATCAGTGGGGAGGTCCTTGTGCAGAATGCAATTGGAGCGTGGCTCATCGTTATGAAGAAAGAGACTTAGAGGGTCTTATCGGATGGAAGATAAAGTCGGTTTCGATTATTCCGTGGCGAGAAGTTGATGTCTATGAGATTCGAATCTGGAAGGGTACGCTGGAAAACTATTCATTGGTTTATAGCAAAGTAGTTGAATATCCTATACTGCAAGGATGGACTTCTGTTGCAATTGACGAAGACATATACATAGAAAACGGGCAGGAGTATTTTATGGGTTACAAGGCATACGCACCTGGAGGGTATTTCCTTCCTATGGATGATAAGCCAGTGGTTCATAATAAAGGTGATTTGATTGAGTATAATCCCAATCAGGGATGGATGACAACGGGATATTATTATGGTAATTTTATGATTTCTACAGTGCTGGAAAGCGAAGAAGGTCTTGTTGCAAAGGCGGCCCCCGGAGGCGATGCTTTGACTGGTTATCGTGTTTATCGCGACGGTACTATGATAGCCGAAATCCCTTACACTTTCCAGACCTATTTTATTGACACCGAATTCACGAAAGGCATTGATGTGGAATATTGCGTCACAGCGGTTTACGGTGATGAAGAGTCGGAACCGGTTTGCGTTACGGCAACGATAACGGGTGTCGCAGAAGAACATGAGGACGACGGTGTCACCGTATTGCCTAACCCAACAAACGGCCTCGTCCGCATTGACGGCATGCAAGTCGCCGAGCTTCGAGTTTGTAATATCTTGGGGCAAACATTGAAAACCATCCACAATTCAAACACATTCTCCGTCGCAGGCCTGCCTGCAGGCCTCTACCTGCTCCACATGACGGGCGGCGAGGGCTCGACGGTCACGAGGAGGATTGTGGTGAAATGAAAGAATTGGCTAACAACATCAAGTAGCGTTTTTCTAATTCGAATTGTTAGAATCGCCGCATAGGACTTTACGGTCTTGTGCGGCGTTTTTCATTCTAGTGTTTTCCTTTCAAGACTTATGGCAAAATAGATCCATTTGTCTTGCTTTTTTTGAAAAACTTGATTATTTTTGCAGCGAAAACAAAAAAATAATAATCCCATGAAAAAAGCACTACTCCTTTTGGGAATGTTTTCCCTGTCGTTTGTTGGCTTTGCACAAGTAAGCAAGCAGCAGGCCATTCAAATTGTTATGGATTCAGTGGTCGGAACTATAGGCGAAAAGGCGGTAGGAAAACTGTTGCAATACAAGCCCGAATCAGACGCTATACACAGAAAGCAGACCGATTACGCCCTTTCATTGCTGCCAAAGGAGAAAGATGAAAAGCCTATTTATTATGATTTGCCATCCATCTCGAATCTAGAAATTTCTGTCGGCCACAATGACACAGTATCACTATCTTGGAATTTGCCTAATAACGTGGATGAAGCCGTTTTGACCATGAGCAATATGCAAGTTTGGGATTATATTGGAACTGCTGCAGGGCAATGTGCCAGCGATATTAGCCAGTTGTTCTTGTCGTCGCTGTTGAGGCCTTTCGTAGGATGGGGCATTAAAGATGTTTCGGTTATATTTTGTCCAGACGATACCCTTGGGGGCTATCAACCTGATTATCCTAACTATTACATTCGCGTATGGAAAGAAGGGGACAATCCGTTACTGGTTTGTGACCAATATGTAAATCATCCCATTTATGGATCTGTCCAGACCATTCCATTAGACACCAATGTTATTATTGACGAAGACGTAAATCTGCGAATTGGCTATTTCACCGATAGATACAGGTCTTACACATGGGCTTGTGATTTTCGGTCAATGCCTCAAGAAGGTAATGGATGTTTGAGCCTACAACTTTATCATAATGACAACAATGAGTTACACGAGTGTTTTCCCGATAACAGATGGTATGATCAATATGTTTTACCCAATAATCTATGTGTCGCTGCAACCCTCATCAATCCTAATGAAAATGGTACGCAAGGCCTAACTCTTACTGGCTATCGTGTATATCGCGATGGTGAGATTATCAAGGAAATCCCATACACTGTGGTAACCCATTTCACCGACACCGAGTTTATGAAAGGATTTGACGTTGAATATTGTGTCACAGCAGTTTACGGCGAGGAAGAATCGGAACCTGTTTGCGCCACGGCCACCATAACGGGTGTCGTAGAAGAACATGAAAACGACGGTGTCACCGTATTGCCTAACCCAACAAACGGCCTCGTCCGCATTGACGGCATGAATGTCGCCGAGCTTCGAGTTTGTAATATCTTGGGGCAAACATTGAAAACCATCCGAAATTCAAACACGTTCTCCGTCTCTGGCCTGCCCGCAGGCCTCTACCTGCTCCACATGACGGGCGGCGAGGGCGCGACGGTCACGAGGAGGATTGTGGTGAAATGAAAGAATTGGCTAACAACATCAAGTAGCGGTTTTCCATTTCGAACTGTTAGAATCGCCGCATAGGACTTTACGGTCTTGTGCGGCGGTTTTCATTCTAGTGTTTTCCTTTCAAGACTTATGGCAAAATAGATCCATTTGTCTTGCTTTTTTTGAAAAACTTGATTATTTTTGCAGCGAAAACAAAAAAATAATAATCCTATGAAAAAAGTACTACTCCTTTTGGGAATGCTTTCCCTGTCGTTTGTTGGCTTTGCACAAGTAAGCAAGCAGCAGGCCATTCAAATTGTTATGGATTCAGTGGTCGGAAGCGACGCCACCAATGTGAATGTTTACATGGAGTCCTTGTCGCAAACGAATCCTTACTATGTAATGAGTCCCTACGACTCAATCCATTCTCCATTCGCCAGCTATTGGCTGTTCTTCATAGACGACATGCCAGAATACATGTGGTATCACGATTGCCGATATGTATTTTTAAATTGCACTAATGGATTATTTAGCATATTCCAAGGATACCTGCCTCCGTTAAGCATTAATACTACCATGACAGAGGTCTCTTCGGCATTTGATGACGTCACTGTTACTAGTTTTGGTAATTCTTATCATTTAGCAACACCAATTGCTAATGTAAATGATGGGAAGTACGCAGTTTTACTTTGCACTGATAATATTAATTATGATGTTTTTTGGAGGGCTCTTAGCCACATGTATTGTGCTTTGATTGAACAAGGATATCCTAAATCCAATATTTTTGTTCTTTCTTATGATGGCACTACAGCTACAAATTATAGTTTAGATTTGGACAATGATTCTGAAAATGATATAATGGAAAATAAACCTTGTAATAGGCAAAACATTGAGTCGGTGTTTAGCTCATTAGAAGAAAGTATGCGTTTCGGAGATATCCTTCATGTCTTTGTTATTTCACATGCTGGCCATGACCCTTTCTCTAACAATCTTGAGTTTTCTTTATGGAATCAGCAAAAATTCTCCAGTGCCGATTTTGCAGACATGTTTTCAAACTTGAATTGCTCTGAAATTACTATTAATATTCAGTCGTGTTATTCTGGTGGTTTTACCAATGATTTAAAATCATCATTCTCACAAAGTACAAAATATGCGTTGCTTTCTAGCACGGATGCATACCATCAATATAGTTACCCCATTTTGTATGTTGAGATGACTGGTATGGATCCATATTCCTTACTTAGCTGTTCTGCTTTTAGAGGCGGTTACCCAGACCCAATTGAGCCCTGGCATATTGCCTATAATATCGGAAATTATCCGTATTTCGAAACTTTATTTGGTATGAACAATCATGAAATTAACTATGATTTAGTTGGAGGTAATAACAATGGAATTCATGAGATTGGCGAGGTTATAAAATTTTGCTCCTTTGATTATCAATTTGACAGCCTTTTGGCCGCCAATAATTATAATTGTGGATTTGTTGAGGATTTACTTAGCTTAAGAGGAATTACGGGGAATGTGACAAACAGCCAAACCATAAGCGGAAGTTTTCATATTGAGGACAATTTCCGTGTGACAAACAATGCTGCTTTGGAACTAGATACTGATTCAAAACTGTTCCTCTTCAATGCGAACCTTTATGTGAATGAAGGGTCAACCTTGATTTTGGGAGATGGTACAAGCATTGTCGCAAGAAGCGGGAATTGTCATGTATATGTAAGTGGTGACATTGAGTTCGGGGACGGCGTCAGTTTTATTGCAGAAGATGGAAGCACCCTGGAAGTTAGTTTTCTGAATACTACATCACAACAAATTGTTGATTCAGTTAGATTCACAAACTGTTCTATCTCGTCATCCTCTACAAGTGATATTAGTTTACGCAATTGCCTATTCAGCAATTGCCAAGTGAACCCAACAGGTGACTTTTCAGCTAATTATTGCTCTTTTACGGAAAGCTCGATTGTTGCAAACACTCCATCCTATGTCATTTCAAAGACGGCGTTGGTTTCAAATTGTAACTTCAGTAATCTTAACCATATTGGCGTTTCATTGACCAATTATATGAACTATGAGGTTTCAAACAACCATATTTCAGCGAACGGTTTTCCTGGAATCTATGTTTTCATGTGTGGCAGGTATGTGCAGGCAACCGCGTTGATTTCCAACAATATCGTCACTGGCTGTTCGACTGGCATTCAAGCGTATTCTTCCAGAGGGACGCTTTCCGGCAATCAAATATTTGGCAATGGAACAGGACTGCGCTTTGACAATATCTCCAATATGAGTGTTTGCGGCAGTACGACAGGGAACGGTCAGCGTATCGCTGATAACAGCGGGATTGAAGTTTATGTTTCGGGCAACTCATTCCCATCCCTCTTTGAATACAACAGGATTGTTGATGAGGACAACTCAGGGAATCCCAACGACCCGTTATTGTTATACGATTTAAGTGCTGGCTCTGACAATGCTTCTATGGTGTTTGACATCGAACATAACTATTGGGGAACAAGTTTCAATCCAACCGAGGATTTGAATCCATATAGTTTGTTTGATTATGATCCCGTTTGGGATGGAAGGTCTGCGAATTCCCCTGAAAGGCAATTGTACGAAGATGCTGAAACCGCGTTGTCAGCAGGCAGACAAGAAGCCGCAGACTCCTTATACCGCTTCATCATCACCAGTTATCCAAATTCAAGTTACGCGCAAGCGGCAATGAAACAGTTGATGTATGCAGAGAATCTCCTACAGAATGGGTATGACAATTTGAAAGGTTTTTATAATCATATTACAGACACTGCTTTATTGATTTTGGCCGACCATCTATCCAACAAATGTGACGAAATGCTAGAAAACTGGTCGAATGCCATTTCTTGGTATGAAAATGTCCTAATCAATCCTGCCTCATACGAAGACAGTGTATATGCTGTCATCGATTTGGGCAATCTTTATCTTGAGATGGATTCGACAAAAGGTTGTATGGGAAAAATGCAACAATATAGGCCTATATCAAAAAAACAACATTATGAAAAAGCACTGGCGTTATTGTCAACTTTGCCAAAACTTAAAAAATCTCCATTCTTCGATTTTGCACCTATAACAAACTTGTCAGCAAATTACCATAATGATTCAATTCTATTAACTTGGGACTTCCCGACAACATACCAACCAGTAAGGGAGACTCTTTCGTGGAGCGGTGATATGTTTTCCCAATCGGGTTCTTATTTACAACCTGACATATATGAAGATAATGCCCATAGGTATGATTCTCTGGATTTGAGACACTTTGTTGGATGGAAAATCAAATCAATAGGCATTATTCCCGTGGACAGCCATGTTATCTATTACGCCTCTGTGTGGGTGAACGAAGGACAAGAATTTGTTCAGATTTATCAAGATCCATTGGTGGATACGGTTCTTTTTGAAGAAAACCTCCATGAGCTAAATCAAAGCATTATTATTGAAGCGGGGAAGGAATACTTGATTGGCTATCGTGTTCTATGTGATCCGTCGTTGCCATACTGGTCAGGTTACTATAATGCAATTGACGCTGGCCCAGGTAACGGAAAAGGAAACATGAATAACAATTACTTCTTGGGTTGGGAACCCTATCCTCCAATGTATAACTGGTGCATTAACACTATCATAGAAAGTCCTGAAGGAGAAGTGTTAACACTAAGCCAAAAAGATGAAGAAACGTTGACTGGTTATAAAGTTTATAAGGACGGTCAACTTATTGAAGAAATCGGTAGGCGATTCCAAACCTATTCTTTTGACAATGGTTATTCGATAGGTGAAACTGTAACCTATTCTGTCACTGCAATGTATGGAGATGCAGAATCGGAACCTGTTAGTGTTACGTTCGCTTATGATGGTGTGAATGATTCCAGTGATACAGGAAATGTCACCGTTTCCCCCAATCCCACCAACGGCTTAGTCCGCATTGACGGCATGAATGTCGCCGAGCTTCGAGTTTGTAATATCTTGGGGCAAACATTGAAAACCATCCGAAATTCAAACACGTTCTCCGTCTCTGGCCTGCCCGCTGGCCTCTACCTGCTCCACATGACGGGCGGCGAGGGCTCGACGGTCACGAGGAGGATTGTGGTGAAATGAAAGAATTGGCTAACAACATCAAATAGCGTTTTTCTAATTCGAATTATTAGAATCGCCGCATAGGGCTTTTTGGTCTTGTGCGGCGGTTTTCATTCTAGTGTTTTCCTTTCAAGACTTATGGCAAAATAGATCCATTTGTCTTGCTTTTTTTGAAAAACTTGATTATTTTTGCAGCGAAAACAAAAAAATAATAATCCCATGAAAAAAGTACTACTCCTTTTGGGAATGCTCGTAATGTCATTCCTCGGCTTTACCCAAGTGAGCAAGCAGAATGCCGTTGAAATCGTCATGGATTCGATTGTTGGCAGCGATTCAACAAACGTAAATGTGTATATGGAACCTTTGTTGCAATCCAATACTTATTATGTGACGAGCCCATTCGATTCTATCCAATCACCTTATGCCTCCTATTGGCTGTTCTTCATTGACGATATGCCTTCATATATGTGGTGCCATGCTTGTCGTTATGTGTTTGTTGATGCTGCCAATGGTTCGTTACTGTCGGTCTCCAAACAAAAACCTCCGACACATTGGCCTAGTACTTATGAAGTCATCTCCAATACCGATGAAATACTATCAGCACCAAATTATGGGAATAATTACCATGTGGTAACGCCCGTTGCTGATGTTAATAATGGCAAATACGCCGTTTTGTTTTGTTGTGACAATTCTAGTTACTGGGTTTTTTGGAATGCTATAAGCCATATGTACTGCGCCTTGGTGGAACAAGGGTATCCAAAAGAAAACATCTATGTGCTATCTCACAATGGTACAACCAATACGAATCCCATGATGGACCTCGATGGTGATAATATTCCAGATATTATGAACAGACCATGCGATAGTGCGAATTTGTGTGCTATTTTTGACTCATTATCAATAAAAATGAAGGAAGGTGACATACTCTATGTTATGTCCTTATCTCATGGGGAGCATTACCCAACAGGAGCAAAGAACCTTTTGCTATGGGGCGAAGAAGGCTGGGGATATCCTTTCACAATCACAAGTTATGCCGGACTATTAAGCAGATTAAAATGCTCAGAGATTATTGTTAACATACATGCATGTTATGCTGGAGCTTTTGTGGAGGATTTAGTCAACGCTTTCCCATCGGGTACCAAGTATTCGGTTCTTGCTTGCACAGGAGACAATCAGTATATGATTCAGCCTTCCTTTGAGAATTCAAATGGAATGCCTTCATATCCTTTTTTATGCTGTTCTGCTCTAAGGGGAAGTTATCCCATACCTTCTGAACCTTGGATTGCGGGTGCAAATATTGGACATCATCCTAACTTCCCATTCACTAAACCTGAACAAAATTATGATGAAACATGGGGAAACAACAACGGATTGCATGAAATAGATGAACTAATAAAATTTTGTTCTTTCGATGTCCAATTTGATAGTCTTAGAGCTGTCAATAATTACAATTGCGGTTTTATTGAGGATTTACTTAGCTTAAGAGGAATTACGGGCAATGTGACAAACAGCCAAACCGTAAGCGGAAGTTTTCATGTTGAGGACAATTTCCGCTTGACAAATAATGCTGCTTTGGAACTAGATGCTGATTCAAAGCTGTTCCTGTTCGATGCAAACCTTTATGTGAATGAAGGATCGACCTTGACCTTGGGTGATAGAACAAGCATCATTGCGAGGAGTGGGAGTTGTCATGTCTATGTCAGTGGTGATATTGAGTTCGGGGACGACGTCAGCTTTATTGCTGAAGATGGGAGCACCTTGGAAGTTAGTTTTCTTAATACCACATCACAACAAATTGTTGATGCAGTTAGATTCACAAACTGTTCTGTCTCGTCATCCTCTGCAAGTGATATTGTTTTACGCAATTGCCTGTTCAGCAATTGCCAAGTGAACCCGACAGGTGACTTTTCAGCTAATTATTGCTCTTTTACGGAAAGCTCGATTGTTGCAAACACGCCATCCTATGTCGTTTCTAAGACGGCGTTGGTCTCTAATTGTAGCATCAATAATCTTAACCATGTTGGCGTTTCGTTGACAAATTACATGAACTATGAGGTTTCAAACAACTCCATTACAGCGAATAACTATCCTGGAATCTATGTTTTCATGTGTGGCAGGTATGTGCTGGCAACTTCGTTGATTTCCAACAATACCGTCACAGGCTGTTCTTCTGGCATTCAAGCGTATTCATCCAGAGGGACGGTTTTCGACAACGAAATATCTGGCAATGGAATAGGTATGCGTTTTGACAATATCTCCAATATGAGTGTATACGGCAGTACGACAGGGAACGGACAGCGTATCAACGATAACATTGGGATTGAGGTTTATGTTTCCGGCAACTCTTTCCCTTCGCGTTTCGAATACAACAGGATTGTTGATGAGGACAACCTTGGGAATCCCACCGACCCATTGCTGCTTTATGGTACGGGAGCGATAGATGCTGCCCCAACGGTATTTGACATTGAACATAACTATTGGGGAACATGTTTCAATCCATCCGAGGATTTGAATCCGTATGGTTTGTTTGATTACGATCCAGTTTGGGACGGAAGGTCGGCAAATTCCCCCGAACGCCAATTGTACCAAGATGCAGAAACATCGTTGATGGCAGGAAGGCACGATGAAGCCGATTCCTTGTATCGCCTTGTCATTAGCACCTACCCCAATTCAAGTTACGCACAAGCAGCGATGAAACAATTGCTGTATGCGGAAAACCTACTTCAAAACGGATATGACAATTTGAAAGACTATTACGGTCAAATTACAGATACGACCTTATTGGCATTGGCTGACAACCTTTACAACAAATGTGACGAAATGCTGGAAAATTGGCTCAATGCCATTTCTTGGTATGAGAATATCCTTATTAATCCTGCGTCATATGAAGATAGTGTATATGCTGTCATTGATTTGGGCAATCTTTATCTTGAGATGGATTCGACGAGAGGTTTCATGGGAAGGATGCCACAATATAGGCCTGTATCAAGAATAGGGCATGATGAGAACACCAAGCTTTTACTAGAAGCATTGCCAAGAAGGGATGCTCCTATGACAATTGTCAAAAGGAATCACCCCACGGTTGCTAATCTGAGTACGGAGATTATGGAAAACAATGAGGTATTACTTACATGGAATTATCCAGAAGGGAATCTTTCGGAAATGACATTGTCTTGGAGCAACATGGACATGGTTGATTGTTTCGGTTTTCAAGCAGCCCAATGTGCAACTGACCAAGTCCAACGTTTCGACACTATGGATTTGAGGATCTTGGACGGATGGAAGATTGAAGATGTAACCGTTATTTTGTCACCTTATGACAGCGTATTAATATCACCATACGACACTACTTATCCTCCTCTCGGTAACTATTTCATAAGAATTTGGAAAGGTGATGATACCGATTTGACAATGGTGTATGAGCAACTGATTGAGAATCCAGTATTTGGAAGGCCTCTGACAGTCACGTTGGATTCTGATGTCCTTGTTGACGCAAATTCGGAACTAAGAGTAGGTTACTATTTGGATCAATATACACGATACACATGGGCATTTGATAGTCAATCTTCTACATACGAGGGTAAAAGTGCCCTCATCCAAGTATATAGTAATCAATCGGAATGCAATCCCAATTACTGGCACTTTAATCATTATTATAATTTGTGCATATCCTCAACGCTAACCAATCCAAATGGGCAAGGAGTCGCAGAGGGATTAACAGGCTACCGAGTCTATCGCAATGGTGATTTGATTGCGACGATTCCTTTCGCTTTTCAAACCTATTACATCGATGCGGAGTTGACCCGGAACTTTGATGTGGAATATTGCATCACAGCGGTCTATGGCGACGAGGAATCAGAGCCTGTTTGCGCTACTGTTGGCATTACTGGTATTGGAGAAAAGCTAGAAAACGACTATGTCGTAACCCTTTCCCCCAACCCTACAAATGGAATCGTCTACATAGATGGCATGGTTGCCTCCGAGATTAGGGTTTACAACGCTTTAGGGCAATTGGTGAAAGCCTTCAATGATACAAACGAAATTGACCTAAAAGATTTGACGCAAGGCGTGTATTTGCTCCGCATCACGGATGGAAACGGTGCAATTGCCACAAAGAAAGTCATGGTGGAATAAGATAGAGAATGAGATTTGTGCAAGGGAAATTCCTCTCGATGGTGTTGACGGTACAGCGGGAGGCATTTCTTTATCGGGTCGGTCGAAAAAAATGCGCATCATTGTGATTTCAATCGGAAATAACCCTATATTTGCACCTCATTTAAAATGAAATCACTTAATTAAACCGCAAACTATGGCTGAAGATTTTTTCCAAGGATATTGGGGTGCCTCGCTTGAGGTGCTCAAGAAATATAACTGCCGCGTGTGGAGTCAGGCCGAGTGCCAGACCACGGGTGGCCTCTTCAAAGGCACGATCCTGCCTCGCGCCGCCTTCCAGGACGACCAGCATATCGTCATGAAGGTCAACACGGGCTACAACATCGGTGTCGACATCAGCACCATCACGGGCATGGTGGAGACCGACTACAAGAAAGCCAACTACCACATTCCGGAAAAGGAATTCCCTTACACCGAGGGACTTCCGCATGTGAAGCTGCTTGGCACGGGCGGCACCATCGCCTCGCGTTTGGACTACCGCACCGGTGCCGTGATTCCCGCTTTCTCACCTGGTGAGTTGTATGGCGCCGTGCCGGAGCTGGCCGACATCTGCAACCTCGACACCGAGAAGGTGTTTGCCGTGTTCTCCGAGAACATGTCGCCCAAGGAATACATCGCCCTGGCCAAGAAGATTGGCGAGGAGATCCAAAACGGCATCGACGGCATCGTCATTGGCCACGGCACCGACACCTTGGCCCACACCGCCGCCGCCCTGACCTTCATGTGCCAGAACCTGCCTGTGCCGATTGTCTTGGTCGGCTCACAGCGTTCGTCAGACCGTCCGTCATCTGACGCTGCCCTGAACCTCATGCATGCCATGACCGCTGCCGGTCACGGCGACGTGGCCGAGGTGATGGTCTGCATGTTTGGTCCCACCTCCGACGAGTACGGCTTCCTGCACCGTGGCACGCGTGTACGTAAGATGCACTCCTCTTATCGCAGTACCTTCCGCACCATCGGTGACACCCCCGTGGCTACCGTCGACCGCAAGCGTGGTGTGGTGCCGAACAAGGAAGTCTATAACCACCGCCGCGCCGACCGTGACGTGAAGATCATCCCGACCTTCGACGACCGTGTGGCCATCCTCTACTACTATCCTGGCATGAAGCCCGATGTGCTTGACGCACTGGTCGACAACGGCTATCAGGGCATCGTTTGGGACGGCACCGGCTTGGGTCACGTCAACCGTGGCATGTTCGACGCCATCCAGCGCGCCACCGACAAGGGTGTGCACCAGTATATGACCGTGCAGACCATCTGGGGCTATGCCCACATGTTCGTCTACGACACCGGCCGTGACCTGATGGATAGAGGCATCATCCCTGCTGGCAACATGCTCGCCGAGACCGCTTACATCAAGTTGGGCTGGGCCTTGGGCCAGACGCACGACCGCGAGGAGGTGAAGAACATCATGCTCACCCCCGTCAACAGCGAGATCACCCCGAGAGAGCCTTACAACGGCTACTTGGTCTACCAAGGCGGTGTGCCCGAGGTGGAGGAGTTTGTTAGAAAAGTACACAAGTAATTGTAAGGACGCATTATGCGTCCGCCAAAAGCAAAAATGTTGAGCCGTAACCTTGTTACGGCTCTTTTTTTGGTTTGCGAGGGTTGGTGTGGTGGCGGGCATCTACGAATGCATATTATTGTATCATACTATTTTACAACACTATACCCGACAGCAAACGACAACAAACGACTACTGTCGACAACAAACATTTGTTCAACGGATTGGTCTTGACAAGGTTTGCATCTTTGCAGCGAAACACAAAGACACTGCATTATGGAAGCAAAGCAAACCGACAACAAAGAAATAAAAGACTTCGTCAGCGTTGAAGAACGCATCCTCAAACTTGTGAGGGAAGCCTCAGAAACGGAATGGAAAAACAATCGTTGGGTGATTCTTGGGGAACCTACTCCAAAGGAGGTAAAAAAATTGAATGCCTTGTTGGGCTGCGATGTGACTGGATTTCAACGAATGGTCGATATCTCAGCCGTGAAGCATTCGCGCAAGAAGCATCCAAACATAACCGAGGCCGACTTCTGCCTAATTCCAATGATTATTGACGCCGCAGATGATATCACACAAGGAAAATACCCTGACACAGTGGTCTATCGCAAAACGTTGGAAAAAGAATACTATTATGTGGAATGTACCCGTACAGGAAGGAAAAGGTTGGCCATGAAGACCTTCTACAAAACAAAAATTGGCGGTTAAGTGTTAACCGCCAATGTTTTTCGTCTTCCGGTGCTATCTGCTACCTTTCGGGTCGTGACGCTGTACGTCCTTAACGTGCCAGAACGACTCTGCAAAAATACAACTTTTTCAACAACCCGCAAGGAGTAATTTGATTTTTTAACGTTTTGGGCAACTCGGGATATGGATGGGTTTAGAAGAAGCAATAAGGTGTAATATGGTTTTTGATCGAATTTGACACTTTTTGAGGCCTTCGCTTTATTCCTTTTGCTTCATTTTAATACCCCATTAAAACGATGCAGGTAGATTCGTGTGAAAATTGGAAGTCATTGAATATCAAAGATTTTTGTTCCGATGTGGATTCGCGTGATAATAAGAATCAGCCATAAAGGGTGAATCATCGGTGCGGTAATGTATGCCTTTATTGTGCAGTTTGCGGTGAATAAGCCGCAGATTTTGCGGTTTATCTGCCGCAAACCGTTTTCTTTTTCATTAACAAATTGCAAGAAAGGCAACAAAGTGCCGCCTCAGCGTTTCATCTACCAAGGCTTATGTTTCTTCAGATATTTGTCTTTTTGAGGGAAGTTGTCTGACTCCCAAGCGAAATAACACATTATTCCCCTCAAATAATGAATTGAGTAAAACCGCTCCAAATATCATCAAATAAAATTGCAAACCCCAATTATTTGTTGTACCTTTGCACCGATTTAATAAATACGTATTTTTTTAACCATAAATTATTCGAATAAATTATGCATCCCTCTCACATTGAACACATTGGAATCGCCGTCACAAGCCTCGACGAGAGCATTCCTTTCTTTGAAAAGCTGCTTGGCACCAAGTGCTATGCCATCGAAGAAGTCGCCGACCAAAAGGTAAAGACCGCTTTCTTGCGCTGCGGCCAGACCAAAATCGAGCTTCTGGAGCCCACCAGCCCCGAAAGCACCATCGCTAAGTTCATCGAGAACAACAACGGTCGCGGTGGCATGCACCACATCGCCTTTGCCGTGGAGAACATCGAAGGCCATCTTGAAGAAGCCAAGGAATTGGGCATCCGCCTCATCGACCAGGCTCCGCGTCCAGGCGCCGAGGGCTTGAGCATCGCCTTCCTGCACCCGAAATCGACCTTCGGCGTGCTGACCGAACTTTGCGAAAACAAGAACAAGTAAGACACTGAACCACGGGACCAACACCACCCCTTGCCGTCATTGCGGGCGATAGACCCGCAATCTCCCAAACAGAAGGGTGTCCTCTTCCTTTAGGAGATGGCGGATGTTCCTCCGCCATGACGATAAAAAGGACCTGTGTTGAAGGTCAACAAAGATATAATAATCATAACACACAATACTATGTTAATAGAACAGAAAATCCAGGAATTGTTGGAGAAGCGCAACGAGGCCCGTCTCGGTGGCGGCCAGAAGCGCATCGACTCCCAACATGCCAAAGGTAAGATGACGGCACGCGAGCGTATCGCCATCCTGCTCGACGAAGGCAGCTTCGAAGAGACTGACATGTTCGTGACCCATCGCACCGTCGATTTCGGTCTCGACAAGCAACAGTACCTCGGCGACGGCGTTGTCACCGGTCACGGCACCATCGACGGCCGAGTCGTCTATGTCTACGCTCAGGACTTCACCGTGTTTGGCGGTGCCTTGAGTGAGACCATGTCCCTCAAGATCTGCAAGGTGATGGACCAAGCCATGAAGGTTGGGGCTCCCGTCATCGGCATTTGTGACTCGGGCGGTGCCCGTATCCAGGAAGGCTCTCGTTCCCTCGCCGGCTATGCTGAGATCTTCCAGCGCAACATCAACGCTTCGGGTGTCATCCCGCAGATTTCGGCCATCTTCGGTCCCTGCGCCGGCGGTGCCGTGTATTCTCCCGCCCTGACCGACTTCATCATCATGACCAACACGAACAGTTATATGTTCCTCACTGGCCCGAAGGTGGTGAAGACCGTCATCGGCGAGGATGTCTCCACCGACGACCTCGGTGGCGCTCGCATCCACAGCCAGAAGTCGGGCGTGGCCCACTTCGCTGCCGAAACCGAGGAGGAAGGTCTTGCCATCATCCGCAGACTTATCTCCTTCATCCCGCAGAACAATATGGAGAACGCTCCGCTGGTGGAGTGCAACGATCCCATCGACCGTATGGAGGATGCCTTGAACCAGATCATCCCCGACAACCCAAACAAGCCTTACAACGTTGGCGACATCATCAACGCCATCGTCGACAACGGCGACTTCCTCGAGATCCACAAGAACTACGCCAAGAACATCATCGTCGGCTTCGCCCGCTTCGATGGCATGTCGGTCGGTATCGTGGCCAACAACCCGGCCTTTTTCGCTGGTGTGTTGGACTGCGACGCTTCGCGTAAGGGCGCTCGTTTCGTCCGTTTCTGCGACGCCTTCAATATCCCGATCGTGACCTTGGTCGACGTCCCCGGCTTCCTGCCTGGCACAGGCCAAGAATATGCCGGTATCATCGTCCACGGCGCCAAGTTGCTGTATGCCTACGGCGAATCGACCGTGCCGAAGGTGACCGTCACGCTGCGTAAGTCCTACGGTGGTTCACACCTCGTGATGGGCTGCAAGCAGCTCCGTAACGACGTCAACTACGCTTGGCCGACCGCCGAGATCGCCGTCATGGGTGCCAGCGGTGCCGTTGAGGTGCTCGATGGCAAGAAGATTGCCGAAATCGAGAACCCCGAAGAGCGCGCTGAGTTCGTTGCCAAGAAGGTGGATGAATACACCAAGAAGTTCGCCAACCCGTACGAGGCCGCCAAGTTCGGCTACATCGACGACGTGATCGAGCCGCGCAACACCCGTTTCCGTGTCATCCGCGCCTTGCGTACGCTTGAGACGAAGCGCCTCGCCAACCCCGAGAAGAAACATTCGAACATCCCGCTGTAACCGTAAATTCTTGAAACGATGAAACTGTTACAATTTACATTACTGTTGGCTCACGAAGACTGGGTCTACACCAAAGGCTGGATCGTCACCATCGCAGGATTCCTCATCGTCATCCTCGCCCTCGCCATCCTTTCGATGATCTTTAGCGGCGTGGCTTCTTATTTCAAGAAGAAAGACGCCCAGAAGAACGAGGTGAAGGAGGTGAAACCTGCCACGGTGAAGCCTGTCACCAAGCTGGCTGAAGGCGAAATCCCCGCTGAGGTGCAAGCCGCCATCGGTATGGCCCTGTACCTTACGACCAACCTCCA
The DNA here is from genome assembly GCA_017395365.1 of Bacteroidales bacterium. Lineage (GTDB taxonomy): Bacteria > Bacteroidota > Bacteroidia > Bacteroidales > F082 > Limimorpha. The sequence goes on along the minus strand of JAFPUN010000003.1, from coordinate 75,500 downwards.
CGACGAGGAGAGCAACGTCATCACCATCGAGCGTCGGCAGACCTCGTGGAACGACAAGAATTACGGAGTTAGACACTGGAAACGTTAAACTGAACAACAATGAAAAAATTCAAATTCACCATTAGTGGGAAACCATACGAAGTAGAAGTCCAGAACATTGAGGGCAACATCGCCACCGTCAATGTGAATGGCACCGAATATCAAGTGGAGATGGAAGAGCAGGCCGCTCCTGTGGTGGCTCCCGTGGCCCGTCCGGCAGCCAAGCCCGCCGCAAGCGCACCTACCCATAGTGCCGCTCCGAAACCTGCCGCCGCCGGTGGCGCAGGCTACAAGATGGCCGCTCCGCTTCCCGGAACCATCATGCAGATCTTCGTCAAGCAAGGCGACGCCGTGAAGAAGGGCGACAAGCTGCTTATGTACGAAGCCATGAAGATGGAAAACAACCTGCTGGCCGAAGCTGACGGTACCATCACCGCCATCAACTGCCGTCAGGGCGACAATGTGCTGCAAGGTGATACTTTAATCGTAATCGGATAAGGTCATGTTAGGAAAGAAAAGCATTTACAGAAAACCTGCGGTCATCCTCGGCTCGTTGGTGCTCCTGATGCTGCTCAACCTCGTGGTGGTCAACAACCCGATGTTCGCCACCAGGGTCGCTGACTTGGGAGGAAAGACCGAGCAGGTCAGCGAGATGACCCCGCAGGAAAGCAACGCCCAGCTGGCTGAGATGGCCGACGCCATCGTCGCTGAAAAGACAGCCGAACTGGGCCAACAGATCGAGAACCTCAACCAACGCGTGACCACGCTGGAGAGCAAAAACGCCAAGACTCATGTGGCCGCCAAAGAAGAAGTCAAGGAGATGTCGACGAAAGACCGACTCAAGGAAGGCTTGAGTAACTTCTGGCTGCTCACCGGCTTCCGCAACTGCAAGATCGGTAACCTCATCATGATCTTGGTGGGCATCCTGTTCATTTTCCTGGCCATCCGCTTCGAGTTTGAACCCATGCTGCTCATCCCGATTGGCACGGGTATCATTTGCGGTAACATCCCGTTCTTCCAAGGGACGGGTATCAGCTTCGCCGATGCCATAGCCAATTTGCAAGCGCTAGATCCAGCCACACTCAATTTCGATTTGGACACGGCTAAAGCCTTGTTGGTGGCCGTCTTCGGCGACAACCCGGGCGACAAACACATGGTGCTGAGTGAAGCTATCAAGTCGGTCGAACACCTCAATATGGCTGACTATGGCTTGAACAACAACGACATCGAAGGCGTTAAAGGCTTCATGACGAGTGTGTTCCAAAGCGGAGAACTGAACCTCCAGACGGGTCTCTACCAGAAAGGCAGTGTGCTGAACTACCTGTACTTCGGTGTGACCTCGGGTGTGTATCCACCTTTGATTTTCCTAGGCATCGGTGCCATGACCGACTTCTCGTCGCTCATCGCCAACCCCAAGCTGATGATCCTCGGTGCCGCCGCCCAGTTGGGTGTGTTCCTCACCTTCATCGGCGCCTTGTATCTGGGCTTCAACCTGCGTGAGGCTGGCGCTATCGGTATCATCGGTGGTGCCGACGGTCCCACCGCCATCTTCCTCTCGTCGCGTTTGGCCAACGGTATGAACGGCACGCGCAACCTCATCGGCCCCATCGCCATCGCAGCCTATTCCTACATGGCCTTGGTGCCTGTGATCCAGCCGCCCATCATCCGTCTGCTGACCACCAAGGAAGAACGTCTCATCAAGATGCGCGCCCCGCGTATGGTGAACAAGACCGAAAAGGTGATGTTCCCCGTCGTCGGCCTCATCCTGACCACCTTCATCAGCCCCACGGCCCTGCCGCTGCTGGGTATGCTGTTCTTCGGCAATATCATCAAGGAGTCGGGCGTGGTGAAGCGTTTGCAAAACACCGCATCCAACCCGTTGATTGACATTGTGACCATGATTTTGGGTCTCACGGTGGGTGCTTCGACGCAAGCCTCCGTGTTCCTGACCTCAAGCTCCATCAAGATCTTTGCCTTGGGTGCTGCCTCGTTCTGCGTGGCTACCGCCGGCGGTCTGCTGGGTGCCAAGTTCATGAACCTCTTCCTGAAGGAGAAGATCAACCCGATGATTGGTGCCGCTGGTGTGTCGGCCGTTCCCGACAGCGCCCGTGTCGTCGAAGTAGAAGGTCAGAAGTACGACCCGTCAAACCACCTGCTCATGCATGCCATGGCCCCGAACGTCTCCGGCGTTATCGGCTCGGCAGTGGCAGCTGGTGTGATGATGTCGTTCCTGATGATGTAATTACACCTTAGTTATTAATAGCAAAACCCGTCTCAATCGAGGCGGGTTTTGGTTTATGATCTGATGGTTTTCGTTGGGTCGTAACGATATGCGCTTGGATTTAAAACGCGCCTCAACACTGCCTTACGGTGTCGGTGCTGATACCCTGAGGCGCTGGTCTTGCCTTAACGTCAGTCTGCTGATGCCAAGTTGAGTGGTAAAAATGTACAAACTGATTGGGATATTCTTGTTTTTTGTACTTTTGCGCATTATTTCTAGTCAACTTGAAAAAAGTCAAATCACATCAATTAAATCAATTATGAAGAAAATAGCATTATTTGTGGCACTGTTCACCATGATGACATTGAGTGCCAAAGCGCAATGGTTCGATTTCTCGAACAACAGTGACGATGCCACTGTCGGCCTTAACTTGGGTGCCGTTGGCTATCATTTCGATGGCAGCATCAACAAGGAGTATAATGATTTTGGGATTGGAGCAAGCTTTTCATTATTAGGTGTTTATGTCGACTTTATCTACCAAGCGCCTGAACACCGTTGGGGCAGAAATATTTCCCCCATGGTTTATCACGATCACACAGCCTTGACCATCAATGCAGGTTATAAGATTCCCGTCTTGCGTTGGCTGAATGTCACGCCGCTCATCGGCTATAGCAACGAAACCACGGGTTGGACGGATTGCAGCACCCTCAACATAGATTTTGAAAACCATTCTGTCTACCATGATTATGACGTCGAACACAGGTACAACCACTTCAACTATGGTGTTGGCGTTTCTGTGAAGCCTATTGAATGGCTTGAGATTGGTGGTGTTTGCACCGCTCACGCCGTTTACGGCAATATCTCGCTGAATCTCATGAATCTCAAAGATTAAGCATAGGCGAAGAACCGATTTTTCATAAAGAACACATGGAGGCCGCAAAATAGTGGCCTCTTTTTTTTGTTTTGTTTTTCCAAAAACCGTATTTTTGTTTGCCTTAATCATGACTATTATGAAGAAAGTTTATTTAGTCCTTGCTCTTTTATCAGCGACCCTATTCTTGCAAGCCCAGCCCAACACCAATTTACGTCCGCCTCGTCTCAAAGTAGGTGTGGTGTTAGGGGGTGGTGGTGCCAAGGGCGCATCCCATATCGGTGTGCTGAAATACATCGAAGAGATGGGCATCCCCGTCGATTATGTGGCAGGCACCAGCATGGGTTCCATCATTGGGGGATTCTATGCCTTGGGGTATTCACCCGATGAACTCACAGAACTGATTAGCGGCATGAACTGGTCGGAATATATCGGCAACAAAATCGAACGTCCCCGTATGTCTGAAGAGACAAGACAACGCAATAGCACCTTGCTGCTTCAAGTGCCTTTTAGCCACGAAAGCCTCTTTGACCACGACCCCAACTCTACCTTTATCAGCCAGTTGCCGAGTGCATACGTCAACAACAGCTCTTTGATTAACTTGTTCAACGACCTGTGTGTAGGCTATCAAGAAGAGATGGACTTCAACGACTTGCCCATTCCATTTGCTTGCGTGGCTACCGACATGATTACGGGCAACGAAGTGGTGCTACGGAGCGGCAGCGTGTCTACTGCAATGCGTGCCAGCATGGCCATTCCCGGTGTGTTCTCCCCAGTGAACATGGGCGATAAGGTGCTTGTCGACGGCGGCTTGGTCAACAACTTCCCGGCCGATGTGCTGAAGGAGATGGGCGCCGACATCATCATTGGCGTGGAGGTGACCTCTACCAAGGATGTCACCGTCGACGACTTGCAGTCGTTGCCTCAAGTGTTTGCCCGTTTGGTCACCAATAGCACGAGTTCGAAACGAAAGGAAAACCGCGAGATGTGTTCCGTGCATATTGTCCCCGACATCAGTGGCTTTGGCATGCTCAGTTTCACCCCCGAGGCTATCGACACTTTGGTGGGGAGAGGCTATAAACGAGCAAACGATTTTCACGACCAGCTCCTTGCCATTAAACAAGCTGTTGACGCCTCGGCAGGGCATCCTGTAAGCAAGACACTCCATGCCCCTCATGCCAAGAACCTGGCCCAAGAGTCGGTGCTGATTCGCTCAATCACCATCAACAATGTAAGCGACCGTGACTGCCGTTGGCTCATCCGTAAAGGCGGGTTGGAAGTGGGCAACAGTTATTCTGAACAAGATATCGAACGCGCCATGAACGTGTATCGTGGCACGGGATGCTTCGATGAGGTTACCTATCAAGTCAAAGAAAGCGACTCCATCCATTTCGGCTCTGGCCTTTCGGATGCCTATGACTTGAGCATCAACATGAAACCTTCCAAACCGCATATCTTTGGACTGGGCATACGCTACGACACCGAAGAAGGCGCAGCCATGCTGCTTAATGTCGGCCTAAACGAGAAGAAATTCAACGGCTCAAAACTCAATTTAACTGCAAAACTGAGTTATAACCCGAAACTCAACTTGACTTATACCTATTCACGTTCATCGCTGGCCAACTTCAACCTTGCCATTGATTATAGGAACGAGCATTTCAGGTCAAGAAGCATCTTCGACAAGTATGTCAATTTGCATTACCGCCAAACCAAGGTCAGCGGCTACATTTCGCAGTTTCACCTGCTCAACTTCAACACAAATGTTGGCGTTTCCTATCTCTATACGACATACGACAAATCCTCTTTTGAGTTTAGCGATTTCGACTCTGCCTATTATGTGAACAATTCCATGTTGTCTCCTTACGTCACCCTTAAATATGACAACTTGGACGATGACTATTTTGCCAAACATGGTGTCCTGTTGAATGCAGGTAGCCATTTCTACTACATGCCTTCCACTAAAGAAAAGCATTTCGACATCAGCTATGGATTGCAAGCTTACATTACACCACACAACGGGCGCTTCACGATTATCCCACAGATGTATGGTCGCTATGTGACCAACACCAGATACTATAACTTGATGAATTGCTGCGGTGGAGAGATTGCAGGGCGACACTTCGAGAGCCAAATGCCTTTTATCGGTCTAACCAGCGTCGAAGACTATTTCTTGCTTAACAATGTTACCATTTTGCGTTGTGACTTTCGATACAACTTTTACGGCAAGCATTATCTGACGGCCATGTATAATGCCTCCTTGCCATGGAGTATAATGGGAAATGGAGGAATGGCGTGGAGCGACTGGTTCTATTTCATTGCACAAGGTGCCGGCGTGAAATACTCCTACGATAGCATGCTGGGACCTATCTCACTGACGGCCCACTGGCGTCGTCTTGATAGCAATAACTTCTTCGGAGCTTACTTCTCGTTTGGATATACGTTCTGAATAGGTAGGAGTTAGAAGTTGGGAGTTGAGGATGCGGAATGTTGCAGAGACGCAACATTCCGCATCCATCATTCAGCATTCAACCGCCCCGTTTTCGAGCATGAACCGCTTGATTGCGTCGGCATGCCGTCCGCGAATGATGACGTGGTGGTTGCCGATGGAATGCTGCAACAGATAGGGCTTCAAGTTCACGTTGAGCGTGATTTGCGTGCGGCAGAAATGGTCGCTGTAGGGCGCCTCTATGGCTTGTGCTTCGGCGACAAAAAAACGGTCTAGTTTCGGGCCACCCCATTTAAATAAGGTATAGTCGGTAAGTGGCAGCAAGCCTTGGATGGCCACCCCGATGCCCGACTCGAAATGCGAGCGCACTACAGTCTCGGCGCACATTGTCAGCGGGATGGTGCAGTGCGCCAGCATGGAGGTCTCGTCGGTGAGGTTAGAAGGATTGGCCATGAAGGCCGCTTCGCCACACAAACGCTTGGCCAGATACATGCTCATCAGCGTCTGCATGTCGCCCTCGCATCCCGCCACGATGCCTTCGTCGTTGAGCAAGGCCAAGGCCAAGCAGCTCGTCGTGCCGCAGGTCTTCACGATGTCGAAGCAGCGGATGGTCATGGCATCCAGGCGTTCCTCTTGGCAGATGCGTTTGATGGCGAGATAGGCCTTGGCGGCCTCTAGCAAATCGGCACTGGTGGGCTCTTCGACGGCCTTGGCGCGTTTCAGCAAGGTCTGCATCACTTCCTCCGCCTCGGTTTTTGACACGGTTTTGATGCCCTCGATGAGACGTTGCAGGTCGATGTCGATGGTTTCGATGCCGTAATGTTGGCGAAGGAAACCGCGGTCCACGCCGCTGGCAATCAGCCAATCCGACGGTTTGCCGAACAACCCGATTCTGCCTTGTAGAGACGCGGCGCGCCACGTCTCTACCACGGCCGATATAATTTCAACATTCGTCCCATGCAAAATCTTACCTTCCACCCCGACATTGCCCAAATAGGTCAATATCTCCAATGCTGCAGCCAAGGAATTGTTGCGCCCGTCGGCAATCATTGTGACGTTTTTCCGTAGAGACGGTGTGCACACCATCTCTACATCAATCATCGTCCAGATGCGTTTGAACAGGTTTTCGACACCGCCGGTGGCGATCATAAATGCATCGGGTAACGCCTGTAGAGACGCAAAATTTTGCGTCTCTACCGATTCGTCACCGATGATTTTGATTTCAGCATGGCATTCATTTTCCAGCCGTTGAATCAATTCGGCATATTCATTCCTGACGAATTCATCCGTCTGGAACGAGGAACGAAGGATGATTATTTTCATGGGGTATGGGTCTTTATTCCCCTTGTCCTCATTGCGGGCTTGACCCGCAATCCCTCGTGCTTTTGGATAACGATTCTGCACGAGGGATGGCGGATGTTCCTCCGCCATGAGGACAAGAGGCGGAAGGGTGTCTTTTTTAGTTTAATGCTTCACCACAAACCTCAAAGTCTGTTCGCCAGCCTTGACGACATACAAGCCGTTCTCATAACCAGTGGTGTTGATGCGGAGTTCGCTGCCATTGGCTTCGAATTCATCCACCTTTTGTCCAATGGTGTTGAAGACGCGCACCGTGCCGATGCTTTCGCCCTTGAGGGTCACGAAGTCATTGGCGGGATTGGGGAAGAGCGTGACTGTGGCATTGTTCTCTCCCACCGACCAAGTGTCGTCCACCATAACCACGAATTGGGCATCAGCCAGGTTGCTAGAAACGGTAACAACATCGGGGACGATGCTCTTGCCAGTCACACAGCACTCGATGCCAAGTTCAATGGAACCGCCTTGTGGAATGGTAATCTCTGTTTCATTGCAAGAAAGAATCGCGTCTGAACCAATGTAGAAACCCAATTCATAGCGATCATCACAGATTTTCACAATGGTGGCGTCTTCGGCGGTGTTGTTGTAAACGGTGATCCAAGTCACTTCGCACCAAGGCAACGTTACCGTATCCATGCTGAAGGTCAGCGTTTCGTCAAGCATCGGCAGGGTGGTGAAGGTTGCAAGCACAACCTCGCCCAGTTCTCCATTAATGTCGGAAGGCACGGCATAAATGGCAAAATCCATGTTGGGCTCCAAGTTGGGGAAGGTATTGGTGAAGACCCCTTCGCCAAGGATGCCAAGTGTGTTTACGATTTCTGGCACAGAGAGACCCATCATTTGCACCCAGCCTTCCATGGCGCTTTCGGTGGTCAGCATATATCTGTATGAGACACAGTCCTCGTTAGGCGTAAACGTGGCCGTGACGCTGGAGTCAGTCACATCGTCGATGTTGATGCTCACCTGCGGGTCGTAGCTCGGCGTGTTGCAGTCGTGCTGCTGAAGGCCATGAGCTTCAAGTTGATTGATGACGGTCTGAGCATTGTTGATAGGCCAAAGGTCTTGGATGACGATTTGATGGTCAGGCATGATGAGGATGACAGTGGGGTATTGGCCAATGCCATATTGGCTGCAAATGCCCGTACCGCCAGCCTGCCCGCTGATGGTGGGGTACTCCACACCATAGGTGTTGACCCAATTGAGACAAGCCGCATCGCTGTCGCCGGTGGCGATTTCCATATAGAACACATCATGCATGTTGCAACCCATAGCATAGTAGGACTCGACAATTTTCGGGGTGGCTTGCTGGCAAGGGCCGCAGGTAGTAAAGAAGAAATCGATGAGGACGGCTTGTCCACCATCGAGGATGTCGAACAGGTGCACTTCGGTGCCGTGAACGTCCGTGGCCGTGAAGTCGACGGCGGTGGTGAGCGGACATTGCGCTTTCAGGCCAAAACCAAAGGCCAGCGCGAGAATAAGGGTAAATAGTTTTTTCATAGGAGTTTGTTTAATTAGGTTTTACGCGACAAAGATAATGATTTTTGTACAAAACATATCAATTTCGTTATTATGAGATTCCCCTCGGGGAATGGAGTAAAGTCATATCGTTATATGCGGCGGCCGGAGGTACTACAAAATGGTAACTGACTTATGCCGCCGCAGTTGACAAAACAAAAGCCACTCCATTCCTGAAGGGAATCTCTAATTATCCCGATAATCCTTCTTCTTCTCATACTTCAAGTCCTTCAACGCCTGCGCCTTCACATTGATGGTGAAGTTCCAGCTCTTGTAGCTGCCGATGGGAATCCAGTTGAAGCGCATCTCCCAACAGTGCAGGTCGCGATAGACGCTGAGGTTGGTGTAGGTGATGTTGTTGTTCACGAAGTCCCAGCCGGTCGAGAAGGTGACTTTCCATTTGGGCGTGATGCTGATATTGCCGTTGAGGCCAATGGTGTGCACTACCGTGTTGGTGGCAATGCCCATGAAGGCGGCATAGGCTAAAGATGTGGTGTAGGTAAGGTTGTAGCTTAAGGAAAGCGACCACGGCGTCGTCCAGTCGATATAGGCATTGGGGTTGCCAAGGATCTCGTTGAGTTCGTCGGGGTCGAACATGCCCGATTTCTTGGCGTTTTCGTTGATTTCGTCGCGTAAGGCCTGGCTGCCCTTCTCCCCTTTCAGTTTCTTGAGGTCGTTTTGGTTGAAGGAGTAGCTCATGCTGAAACTCCAAGAGGAACGCTCTTTGCGGAACAGCCTCCCGTTTTCGACGACCTCGAAGCGGTTGATGCGGCGACCCAACGAGTCGGCGGCATAGGGATCCCACGAGCTGCTGTAGTTGATGCCTAATTTCTTGAACAAGGTGGTGCGCCCGCTGATGGAGACTGGTGAGAAGTTGACCGAGTCTTTGGTGACATCGTAGTTGCCCGAGATGCTGAACGATTCCAAAATCGGGATTTTCTTGATGCCGGTGATGGTGTCGCTACGCGAGGGCACTTTGATCTCCAGGTTGTTGCCGAAGCTATAGGTCAGAAGTCCCTGCTGGTTTTGCGACGGCGTTCCATAGAGCGCCTTTTCGTATTTGTTGTAGACCTGCTCCTTTCCTTCACCATCGACATAGGTGCCGTAGACGCCCCATCGCGGGTCGCTGAAGTCGGGACGGTAGGTGAAGCCGATGGTGGGGGTGAACACATGTCGAATGGCGCGGATGGGACCGTTGGCGAAGTTCACCATACCGTAGATTTTGGTGGTGAGGTTGGTGCTTGCACTGAAGTCGACTAGGTTGCGGAAGCCGTGGATGGTATCGGTCTGCACGCTGTCCTGGACCCATTGCTTCTCGATGCGTTTGAAGTACATGTAGTCGTTGAAGGTCAGGTTGTTGGTCCACGAGAAGTGCTTGAACAGCTTGATGGTAGCGCTGATGGGTACCCTGTGCGAGATGCCTGTTTGCACATGGTCGCGTATCATCGTTCGGGCCCAACCGCCAAAGTCGTCGGTGAAGCCGCGGAAGAGCACGGTGTCCGCATCGTTGATATATGCTTTTCCGTTCATTGTATAGCCCATGCTGAGGCTTTGGTACCAGCGTTTCTTGCCTGCCTTGCCGACATTCTTAAGAGGATAGAAGGTGTTGACCGTCAGGGTCAACTCAGGCAACGAGGCAGTCACCTGGCGTGTCAGTGTGTTTTGGCTGTGGCTGGCGTTGAGGGTGAGATAGACCTTGCCGCCAAAATTGGTTTGATAGGCGATACTTGACCTAAAGGTGTTGCTCAACTGGTCGGTGGTGGTCTGGGCGTTGTATTTGTTGAAATTGGAGCTCACGATGTTCACGTCGGCCGAGAAGTTGCGCCGCGGATGCGACTTGGGGTCTTGTTTGTGGGTCCAATGGATCTTGAAGTCGGTGCTCTCCTGGTAGTCGGCCGCACCTTTGGTGCCGATTTTGTTCACGGCGAAGCCTAAGGCCATCGAGCCGTTGAAACGATAGCGTTTGTTGTAGCGGAAGGTCGGCTTGATGCCCCACGAGCCACGGGTGTAGATGTCGCCCAAGATTTGCAAGTCGTAGTTGTCGTTGATGGCCCAGTAATAGCCACCGTTTTCAAGGTAGAAGCCGCGGTTGGCCGACTCGCCGTAGGTGGGGATGATGAGTCCCGACTTCTTGCCTTTGGTGTTGGGAATCATGGCAAAGGGAAGGGCCAGCGGCAGTGGGATGTCGGCGATGGTCATATAGATGGGACCCGTGACGATCTTGTCGTCGGGGATGACCTTGGCCTTGGTGAACTTGAACTGGTAGTGGGGATGGTCCTTGAGGTCGCAGGTGGTGTAGCCGCCCGTGCGGATGTGGATGGTGTTGTCGTCCATGCGCTTGATGCGTTCGCCATGGAGGTAACCGCCGCTCTCCTCGGTCCACACCTTGGTGATGATGCCTTTCTTCGACTTGAAGTTGTATTGCATCTCCATGGCTTCAAAGGTCGATTCCCCTTGGGTGAAGACGGGACGGCCTTGTATCTTTCCCAACGAGTCGGCCACGCCACGCGCCGTGCAGGTGCTGGTCTCGAGGTCGAATTCCAGATAATCGGCCTTCAGGACGATGTCGTCGTATTTGGCCTCGGCATTGCCGTAATAGAAGATCTTCTTCTTGTTCATGTCGCGATACGACGAGTCGGCCGCCGAACAGATGACCTTGGTCTCGATGGCCGATTCTGAACGGTGAGGTGTGATGCGGCGAGGTTTTGCCTGTGTCAAGGTGTCGGTGTGTAACGAATCTTGTAGAGACGCAAGATCTTGCGTCTCTACATTAATCGAATCCAATTCCGAAACCGCAATGGAATCCGATAGGGGAAGGGTGTCCAAAACAGGGACCGTGTCGAAGGCAGCAATGCTGTCTTGTGTTATCGTGATGGTGTCGACGATGCGTTCGGGGACGATAAGGACGCTGTCCACCACTGGGGTCTCGAAATCGTATTTATCTTTCTCTGTATGAGATAGTTGTTTACATCCATAAAACAACACGACCATGGCAGCGAGTAAAGAAAAGGCCGCCTTGTGAAAATAATTCTTATGTGTCGTGCGTTCTGACAAGGTGAAAACGATTACTTTTGTGCGATTGAAATCCGCTGCAAAGATAGTTTTTCTTCGCGCATAAATAAACGAACTCAATATGATAGAACGAAAGATTTCCCGATTTGGTGTTTTTTTCCTGATTTTTATGCTGCCTTTGTGCGTCTGGGCACAGAAGGGCGAGAAGATACAGACCATCGTCATCGACGCAGGTCACGGTGGCAAGGACACCGGTGCCTTGGGCAAGGTGACGACCGAGAAGGCGCTGAATCTGGCCGTCGCGCTTAAGTTTGGCGCCTATATCGAAGAGAACCTCCCCGACGTGAAGGTGATCTATACGCGTAAGACCGACAAGTTCATCGAATTGAGCGAACGCGCCAACATCGCCAACCGTAACAACGCCGATGTGTTTGTCTCGATCCATTGCAATTCGACGGAGACGCCCAACTCGGCCTCTGGCGCCGAGACCTTTGTGATGGGTGAGTCGAAAAACGAGAAAAACCTAGCCGTCGCAAAGAAGGAGAATGCCGCTATCTTGTTGGAAGACAATACCGATGCCTACGACAATTTCGATCCCAATAGCACCGAGGCCTACATCATCTTCTCGCTGACGCAGAGTCTCTACCAAAGCCAAAGCCTCGATTTGGCAGGCAAGGTGCAGAACCAGTTTGGCAAAAAAGTGGGTCGCCACGACCGTGGCGTGCAACAAGCCGGTTTCTTGGTGCTTTGGAAGACGGCTATGCCGAGCATTCTCGTTGAATTGGGTTTCATCAACAACACTAAGGAAGAACAATTTCTCAACTCCGAGAAAGGCCAGACCCAAATGGCGCTCGCACTTTACCGTGCTTTTGAAGAGTATAAGCGGGAGTTTGAGTCGGAGAACCACACCTCTAGCCAGCCTGAAGTCAGTGAGAAGCCTTCCAACAGCAATGTCGGCAACACCTATTTTACCGTTCAGTTTGCCAGCCGCGACAAGAAAGAGGACGACACGGGCAAGGCGTTCAAGGGTGTGAAGGAGGTCGATGTGTATGAATACGGCGGTGCTTACCGTTACATCTCAGGAAAGTTTACGAGCAAAGATGCCGCTACCAAACGGCAGACCGAAGTGCGTAACCTAGGGTATAAAGACGCCTTCATTGTGGCCTTCGTCAACGGCGAACGCGGCACCATCAAACAGGCTGAGGAAGCATTGAAGAAATGATTTGTTTAAGGCTGTCGTACCGCGGCAGAGCCGCTAAACTGACCTGCGAGCGCCAGGCATCTACTTATTTTGATTTGTAAGCAATAAGCGGCATATCAAGCCGTTTATTCTACAATTCAAACATTATTGTTTCACATTAAACCATTAAACAAATGAAAAAAGTTCTCTTAACCTTAGTCCTTGCCTTTACAGGCATCTTCGCGGCCAATGCCCAAGTATGGTTGGGCGGCAGTTTGGCTTTCAACACCAACAAGTATGAGGATACTCGTGGCACGTATTATTTCCTCGGTCCCGAAGTGGGTTACAGCTTCGGTAACTGGTCAGTGGCCACCGCGCTTGGTTACTCATCAGGTATCACTTCGCATATAGGAGGCCCGACAAACAAGTATATTGTCAATGCCTTCTATGTCATGCCTTATGTGCGTTACAATGTCTACAATATTGAAAAGTTCACTTTGTTCCTTGACGGAGCATTCGACTTCATTGGTTGGAGAGACAAATACAACGTTGATGGAGAAATCACATACGGCAGAGATTTACAAAAGACGTGGCAGGCCGGCATCAAGCCAGGCATCGCCTTCCATCCCACAGAGAAATGGGCAGCCGTGTTCCATATCGGGTTCATCGGCTACAGCAAAGGTAGCTTGGGCGGTATTGACAATTTTCCCTTCCCCTATGACCCAGGCTTTAGTGTTGATTTCTCAGCATCTACAGCCACATTCGGCTTGTACTATAATTTCTGATAGACTCAGCTGAAATACAAGAAGAGGATGACCGCGCAAGTCATCCTCTTCTTTTTTGTTCCCTTTATCATAGAAAAAAATCACCAAACCGGGAAACTAATCACCTTATCGTTGCTGCCCGCCACAAGGCCGAAGCCGTTCTGCACATTGGAATACACGCCAACAGGCTCGCTGTAGTATTGCGACAGGCTATTGCCCGAAGTGATGGTACTGTAATAGTTGTATGCCCCTTCGGTCAAATGCCGCAACTTGATTTCAACAAAGGCATTGATGCTGTCGTTAGCCTTGAAAAGCGTTTCGGTGACCATCGGGATTTCCATTCGATAGCTGCCCCCGTCAAAAGTGGCATCGTTGAAGGTGCTTCTTGAGCGGTTGGTCAAGCCGACGTCAATGCCGAATTGGTCTTCCAACTCCACCGTCGAGGTGCCGATGATGGGGTCGTTGAAATAGACTTGGTGTAACTCAGCGGGCTGTTCATGATGTTCCAAACCATCGGGGAAGGTCCAGTCGCCTTCCGTGCGCATCGATGCTTCAAGGCAATAAAGATCCAACGCGCCGGGATTAGGGTCTGTGATTTCTATCGTGACGGTGAGGTGTTTTCGGTAGTTTTTCAGCCATACCAATATGGTTGAGTCAGTGCCAGGTACGGGAACATTATAGCCGCTCGCGCTCGTAGTGTCCCACTTCGTAATACGGGCATCTTCAAAACTACCTATGGGCTCGTTGGGCAAAGCCTCCGAACTGCCTTCTATCTCGTCAAACCCAGGTGCCGTCACGCTGATTTTGACCACATCGCCTATTTGCGGTACATAATCGTGAGTGAAATGATATTTGACAAAGAACACGGGAGGATTCAGATAGTCATAATAGGTTGTGTCACTATTCAGCTGCATTTCGCCTTTGCTTTCGCCGTTTACGAAAAGGAAGGCTTGTGTGCCCTCTGGCATGGCGTAGTCGGTGATGGTGTCGAAAACGAAGTCGCTTTTGTAAACCACCGCCTTGATAGGTTCTCCAGGTATGGCGATGCAGTTGACAACCAATTTTGGGTCAACGTATTCGCCTTTGAATTTCAGAGGTTTGGTGCAGGCCGAAAACAGAACCATGCAAATTATTGGGATTAATATTTTTTTCATTTGAATTGTTGTTGCTGGTAGAGACGTGGCGCGCCGCGTCTCTACAATGTTAGAATTTATAGCTGTAAGACACTGAAGGAATGATCGGGAAGATGCTGACCTGTTGCAACTGCTGCAGCCCTGTGTGTTGGTCATAGCCACGAATGACGATGAAGGGGTTCTGGCGGTTGTAGACATTATAGATGCTGATGTTCCACACGCGCTCGCCGTGTTTCTTCTGCTTGCGGAAGTTCATGCCGAGGTCGAGGCGGTGATATACGGGCATCCTGAAGTTGTTGCGTTCCACATAGCCAATGTTGGGCGTGCCTACGACACTGCCACCGTATTGAGAATAATAGGTGATAGGAATACCTGGATAGGTCTGTGTGGACAAGGTGCCGCAATTACCGCTGCTGATGACCCAAGTGCCACTGATGTCGAAGCGGTCGCTGAACTTGTGCTGCACGGTGATGCTGAAGTCGTGACGACGGTCGTATTTGGCGGGGAAAGGATTGCCGTTGTTGATTTCCATGCCTTCGCGGTCGAATTTGCGCATGGATCGCGCCCAAGTGTAGCCAACCCAACCAGTGGTCTTGCCGAAGGAGCGTTGAACGAGCAGTTCCACACCGTATGCCCAACCTCTGCCGAGGTTCACCTTGTCCTCCCAGCCTTGACTGGTGCCAAAGAAGCTGGTGCCATCCTTGTACTCCAGCACATTGTCCATCGTCTTGTAATAGCCTTCAAGCGAGATGTCGAACAGGTTGGGCAATTCATAGAAGCCGCCGAGCGAGAACTGATGTCCGCGTTCAGGTGCAATCCGTGCTGTGACGGGCACCCATAGGTCGGTGGGCATGGTGATGTTGCTGTTGGAAAGCAGGTGGATGTATTGCGTCATGTAGGCATAACCCGCTTTGAGCGAGAAGTGGGGTGCCACCAAGGCACTCATGCTGAAACGGGGCTGCAACGAGTGGTAGAAGTTGCCTTGCACCGCAAAAGCGGAATAGTGCAGCCCGACATTCATCTTGATGGCTTCGTTCAAGGCTATGTTGTCTTCAACATAGAGCATAGCTTCGTGGGCGTGCACATCACCTGTGTTGGCCACAGTGTCCGTCTTGGCTTCCGCTTCTGTGAAGTTGATTTTCATCGACTGCACCTCGGGGCGGAAGAAATGATAGGTGTAGCCGCCACCGAAGCGGATGTCGTGCCTTGGGTTGGGCGCGTAATGAAAATCGGTGCGTGCCGTAAGGTCATGGATGCCCGAATGGAAGTTCATGGCCATCTCATCGGTCGAGGTGTAGGTGTTGGGCTTGAACTCCTCGTAGGTGTAGTTCTGGCTCATACCAAGGTCGTGTCGGTATTGGGTGTAGCTCATCGAAGCATCCATGAAGAGTTTGGGCGAAATGATGTGGTTCCAACGCAGCGCGCCCACCTTGTTGCCCCATTTCCAGTTGAGGCCAAGTTTCTCGTGGTCGGCATACATGTCCTCATAGGTATAGTCCCATTTCACGTTGGCGTAAATCCTGTCATCGCCGCTGTACCAGCTTAAATAAAGTCGGTCTTTATCGGAGATTTTCCAGTTCAGTTTCGCGTTGAGGTCATAGAAATAATAGCCCACCGAGAACTTGTCGATGCTCGGGTCGGCCAACTTCCCGATGAGGCCGTAAAGGTTCGTGAGTGCATCGGAATAGGTGCGGCGAAACGACAGGTTGAACGAGAGCTTGTCCTTCACAATCGGACCTTCCAGGTTGAGTTTGCTGGAAATCAGTCCGATGCTGAAGTTGCCGTGATATTTCTGCATGTCGCCGTCTTTCATGCGCACATCCACGACAGAGGAGATGCGACCACCGTAACGGGCTGGGAAACCGCCTTTGTATAAGGTGACGTTTTTCAGTGCGTCGGGGTTGAAGACGGAGAAGAAGCCGAACATGTGGTTGACGTTGTAGAGGGGCACACCGTCCATGAGGAGCAGGTTCTCGTCGGGGCCGCCGCCGCGCACATAGAGTCCGGCCGAGCCTTCCGAACCGTTTTGCACGCCTGGCAGCAGCTGGATGGCTTTCAGCACGTCGGCCTCGCCCATCAGGGTCGGAATGCTTTTGATTTGCTTGATGGGAAGCTCTATGATGCTCATCTGAGGGTTGTTGGCGCCCACCGTGGCGCGGTTGGCCTCCACCGTGACTTCCTGCAACTGGATGTTGCTGCTCATCTTCACCGTGATGAGGGTGTCGGCGACCAAGTTGAAAGCATGGTTCACAGCGTCATAACCCACAAAGGAAAACTGCAGGTCGACGGGACCTTCGTCCAAGGTCAGGGAATAATAGCCGTAGTTGTTGGTGGCGCAACCTTGCCCTGAGTTACGGTCAATCACCGTCGCCCCAATCAAGGTCTCTCGGCTGGCGGCATCCATCACATAACCGCTGATGCAGTGCTTCTGTGCCATCGCCGACAACGCCAGCAGCAGAAGGAAAATTAAAGGAATTGTTTTGCGCATGAATGCTTGGTTTGGTTAATTGTCATTCTAACTCCTATACCTAGCATATTATTGTCTGAAACGGCAAAATTAAAACTTTTATAGATTTCACGCAGCAAAAGTATTTGATGGATTCTCAACTTAATATCGATTCTCGTATTCTTTTACTTTATTCAAAATAAAAGACTTGCCTTGCTCCCAATCGAAATCCACAAACATCTTGGGCATATCAAACTTTTCGGCATCGACAAAATAGGTCAAACTCATTAAGGTGGGTCAAACGCCTCAAGAGTTCCAAAGTGTCGGGAACGATTGTGCAAAATGATAACATCTAAAATCCTCCTTTTTTTTCCCAGATAGACAGCAAATGAATGATAAGGCTACAGGATCCAAGGTTCTCAAATTCATGCATACAGAAGTGATTTTGTCCATTCCATAATAATGCTTTATGTAATGCCAATCACTCATTTTTCCATATTCCAACACTCTGGGGATAAGCCATTCGGCACTCTTGTCGATATCGAAATTGGTCGTATCGACATCCCAAAAAAGAAGTGGGCTGAGGCCGTGTAGCTTATCCTTGTCTTCCATGATTATTCGACTACAACGAGGTAATAGTTCTTCTTGCCCTTTTGCATCAGGATGTACTTGCCGTCGATGAGGTCGTCGGTGGTCATCACCTTGTCCAACGTGACCTTTTCCTTATTGACGCTCACGCCGTTGGCTTGGGTCATCTTGCGGGCCTCGCCCTTCGAGGGGAAGATCTGCGTGTTGACGGCCATAAAGTCGACAATCGGGATGCCGGCTTCGAGCGTGGTGCGGGCGATGTGCTCTTGCGGCACGCCGTCGAAGATGTCCAAGAAGGTGGCTTCGTCGAGCTTCTCCAAGCCTTCCTTGGTCGACTTGCCGAAGAGGATGTTGGAGGCCTCAATGGCGGCATCCAAGGCTTCCTGCGAGTGCACCAACACGGTGACTTCCTGAGCCAAACGCTTTTGCAACACACGCATGCCGGGGTCTTTCTTGTGCTCTTCAACCAAAGCGTCGATGACGTCTTTCTCCAGCGAGGTGAAGATCTTGATGTATTTCTCGGCATCCTCGTCGCTGACGTTGAGCCAGAACTGGTAGAACTTGTAAGGCGTGGTGCGCTTCGGGTCGAGCCAGATGTTGCCGCTCTCGGTCTTGCCGAACTTCTTGCCGTCGGCCTTGGTGATGAGCGGACAAGTCAGGGCGAAGGCCTCGTTTTCAAAGCCCAAGGTGCGGCGAATCAGCTCAGTTCCCGTGGTGATGTTGCCCCATTGGTCGTTACCGCCCAGCTGCAGCTTGCAGTTCTTGTGCTGGTAGAGCCAGAGGAAGTCGTAGCCTTGCAGGAGCTGGTAGGTGAACTCGGTGAAGCTGAGGCCGTCGCGGGCGGTGCCGTTGAGGCGCTGCTGCACGCTGTCCTTGGCCATCATATAGTTCACGGTGATGTGCTTGCCCACTTCGCGGGCGAAGTCGAGGAAGGTGAAGTCCTTCATCCAGTCGTAGTTGTTCACCATCTCAGCGGCATTAGGCTCCTTCGACTCGAAATCCAAGAACTTGGCCACCTGGGCTTTGATGCACTCTTGGTTGTGACGCAAGGTCTCTTCGTTGAGCAGGTTACGCTCTTGGCTCTTGCCCGAGGGGTCGCCAATCATACCTGTGGCACCACCCACCAGGATGATGGGTTTGTGGCCGCAGTGTTGCAGGTGACGCAGCATCATGATGCCGCAAAGGTGTCCGATATGTAAGGAGTCGGCGGTCGGGTCGGTACCGAGGTAAGCCGTTACCATTTCTTTCTGGAGGAGTTCTTCCGTTCCTGGCATGATCTGTGCCAGCATTCCGCGCCAGCGGAGTTCTTCAACAAAATTCTTCATCGTTAGGGTTAGTTTTGAGATGCAAAAATACGGGAAAACAGGAAATAATATGATTATTCATTGAAAAATCTTTGGCAAAGGATGAAGATTTTCGTATAATTTACATTCTTTCGAATGTATTTATATGGAAATTTATGGTTTTCACATTCTTTCTGATGTAATTTCAATAAAAAGTGTTATTTTTGCAGCCGAAAGGATGTAAAATGATGAAGAAAACCCCTTTGACAGAGACTGTGAAACAGTTGAGAAAGCAATATGGTCTGACGCAGGAACAACTTGCCTACAAATCAGGCGTAGGATTGAATTTTGTCCGTGAGATGGAGCAAGGTAAGGCCACTGTCAGGCTTGATAAAGTCAATCAAGTGCTCAATTTGTTTAACTATGAAATGGTGCCCACACCAAGAAAGGATAAGCAATGAAAAAGGCTCTGGTTTATTTTCGGGATGTTTTGGCGGGACGACTCTCCGAGACAGAAGATGGTTATGAGTTTCGATACGAAGCAACCTACCTTGCCAGGCCACAAGCCGAGCCCATTAGCCTCACCTTGCCTTTGCGCGAAGAAGCTTATCAAAGCCATGTATTATTCCCGTTTTTCGACGGACTGATACCTGAAGGTTGGCTTTTGGATGTGGCTTTGCGTAACACCGACATCAGTATGCTCGACAGGATGTCATTGCTGTTGCTTTGCTGCAAGGATTGTATTGGAGCTGTGAGTGTAATACCTGATAATGAGGAGGAAAGCCATGAGTAAATGCTTGTTTTGCTACAAGGAATTGAACGAGGGAGAGAAGGATTTTCATGCCCGTTGTGCCCGCAAATTCTTTGGTACGTCCACAGCACCCGACATGGAATACACACAATCCGACATGGACCGTTTGGGCGAACAAATCATTCGCTCGCAGACAACATTGACGGGCGTGCAGCCCAAATTGTCGTTGAACCTACAAAAGCACGAAGGGAGTCAACGATTGACCATAGTTGGATTATGGGGTGCCTATATCTTTAAGCCTCAGACTTCAAGATTCGCAGGATTGCCGGAGAACGAAGACCTTACTATGCACCTTGCTGAGATTGCTGGACTAAAAACGGCACAACATTCCTTGATTCGACTTGCTGATGATTCTTTGGGTTACCTCACGCGCCGTATGGATCGTGATGCAAAAGGCAACAAGCTTCCGATGGAAGATTTTTGCCAACTGACCGAGCGACAGACGGAATACAAATACCGCAGTTCATACGAGCAAGTAACCAAGGCGATTGCTCGTTATTCTTCTGTACCCCAATTGGATATGGTGAATTTCTATGAGGTATTGTTGTTTTGCTGGTTAACGGGCAACAACGATATGCATTTGAAGAATTTCTCGCTGCTTTCTCGACAAGTGGGTCACTACGAACTATCGCCAGCCTACGACTTACTCAATGTGGCCATCGTGAATCCTGATGATACCGAAGAATTGGCCCTTACCTTAAATGGCAAAAAACGTCGTATTTCCCGCAAAGATTTTGTTGAAGCCGCAAGTAAGTTTGGGGTTTCGGAGAAAGTCTTGGATGGACTGATTACGCATTTCAAGCAATGTTTGCCTGCATGGGAAAGGAAAATCGATGAATCGTTCCTGTCTGATGAGATTAAAATGGATTATAAAGAGCTGATTTTCAAAAGGATGAATAAGTTGTTGGATTTAAAGGAAAAATAGTCAATTTTTGTAATTCCTCAACCTACACCTCATATTCTCCACCACATTTCCGCCATAGAGCCATGAGTCGGCAAAGTGGAGGTTGCCTTTCGGGAACTTGTCCTCATAAGCCGGGATGAAGACCATCTCGGGATCAAGGTCGGGGCAGACGGTGGTGTGATGATAAAGATAGGTTTTCGTCGGACAAGGCACGATAAGGACACTGTCGCGGGCATCGTTGTATTTTGCCATACCCAAATGGAACTCGGCAGGAACGGTGTCCGTCGCCATCGTCCAAGTGGTCGGGTTGACGCCCGCCACGTCGCCGCGCGAAACCATGCCGATGGCTGCCGTGTCGGTCACCGAGTTGAAGACGACCAAACCGCGCATCGTGCTGTCGGTAGCAGGTTGCAAAACCTCGGGATAGGTAGCCAGTTCTTCTGCGTCGACATGATAACCAATGCAATAGGCGGCTACCATCAGTTTCCTTTGTTCTTCGGTTAAGCCTTGTTTCAACAACGCAATAAGCATCTGCGAGCCTTGGCTATGCCCCATCAGGAAGAAAGGACGACCATGGTTGAAGTGTGCCATATAGTATTGGAAAGCATCGTTGACATCCTTTGCCGCGATTTGTGCCAACGAGTCCAACACCGGGGCAGGCTGGCTATACGCCTCGAAAATCATCTGGCGATAATAGGGCGCATAGAAATTATACTCGCCATACAGCATCTTGTTGAAGCGTTGGTTGCCATTGGCCTCCTCGCGTACCTCGGCCAGGCTGATGTCGGCAAACCACGATGAGTCGTTATCGGCAAAAGAGAGGGTCGATACGGTGGGATAGACATAGAAGACGTCAGCGGCTTGTGTGGTGTCGCCGCAGCTGTACCAGTAGGTGGAGTCGGAATAGTCGATGGAAGTTATGACGGTTTCTGTCGTTTTTTTCTCAGAACAAGACAGGCAGAATGTGGCTAAAACAGCCAAACACGAGGCAAATAAACGTAGGTTTTTCATAGGGTGAACCATTTTTCGGCCGACAAAGGTAGCAAAAGTTAGATTTTTTGTCGAAGACTCAATTATTTTTCGCAACTTTGCAGCGGAATTAGACCGCCCTACTGTTTGCCGTCATTGACTCGCTTCGCGTCGTCGAATCGAGGATTTGCGGGCGCAGACCCGCAATCTCCCATGCGAAAAGGATGCCTCTTTAGGCTTGGGAGATAGCGGATCAAGTCCGCTATGACGTCCTAGAGGAGGGCTGCCAGAAGCCATTGACCATAAACTTGGTCCCTAAAACAACAATTAAACGACTCAACAATCAACAATTCAACCATACAATAATGAAAAGAGACGAAAAAATCTTTGATCTGATTCGCCAAGAGAAAGAGCGTCAGATGCACGGAATCGAGCTCATCGCTTCGGAAAACTTTGTCAGTGAACAAGTGCTGGAAGCCATGGGTTCTGTCATGACCAACAAATACGCCGAGGGTTATCCTGGCAAGCGTTACTATGGCGGCTGCCAAATCGTCGACCAGAGCGAGCAAATCGCCATCGACCGCGCCTGCCAGCTGTTCAACGCCACCTTCGCCAACGTGCAGCCCCACTCGGGCGCACAGGCCAACATGGCTGTGATGCAAGCTTTGCTTGAACCCGGCGACACCTTCATGGGCCTCGACCTCTCGCACGGTGGTCACCTCTCACACGGCAGCCCGGTCAACGCTTCGGGTATGCTCTACAAGCCCGTTGCCTACCATGTTTCGAAGGAAACCGGCCGCGTCGACTACGACGAGATGGAGAAGATTGCCCTTGAGTGCAAGCCCAAACTCATGATCGCTGGTGCTTCGGCCTACAGCCGCGACTGGGACTACAAGCGTATGCGCGAAATCGCCGACAAGGTGGGCGCCGTCCTCATGGCCGACGTCAGCCATCCTGCTGGACTCATCGCCAAGGGCCTGCTGAACGACCCGCTGGAGTACTGCCACCTCATCACCACCACCACCCACAAGACCCTCCGTGGTCCCCGTGGCGGCATGATCCTCATCCGTCATGACTTCGAAGACCCGCGTGGCCGCAAGACCCCGAAGGGCGAGACGAAGATGATGTCTGCTTTGATCAACAGCGCCGTGTTCCCGGGCATCCAAGGTGGTCCTCTGGAGCACGTCATCGCCTCCAAGGCCGTTGCTTTCGGCGAAGCCCTCAGCGACGAGTACATGGAGTACATCCAGCAGGTGAGAAAGAACGCTGCCTTCATGGCCAGAGCCTTCATGGATAAGGGTTACGATGTCATCAGCGGTGGCACCGACAACCACTCCATGCTCATCGACCTCCGCGGCAAGTTCCCGGAGATCACCGGTAAGATGGTGGAGAACACCCTCGTCCTTGCCGACATCACCGTCAACAAGAACATGGTGCCCTTCGACACCCGTTCGCCTTTCCTGACCTCTGGTCTGCGTGTTGGCACGCCTGCCATCACCACCCGTGGTCTGAAGCAAGACAAGATGGCCGTCATCGTCGACTTGATCGACGACGTCATCAGCGACATCAATCCTGAGACCAAGACCGCTTCGGAGGCCAAGATCAACGCTGTCCGCGCCGAGGTCAACAAGATGATGAAGGATTATCCGCTCTTCGCTTGGTAAATCCAACAAGACGGGAAAACGTCAAAAAGTCGCTCCAATGGGGCGACTTTTTTTGTACCAAATTGTCTCTGATGTTCCAAAAACTCCTATCTTTGCATCCCGTATTTTTAATTCCTAGGCACCATGAAAACCACTAAAAAATACGGGTTCGACAACGAGAAATACCTCAAAATCCAGTCAGAACACATCAAGGAACGCATCGCGAAATTCGGCGATAAACTGTATCTCGAATTCGGCGGCAAGCTCTTCGACGACTTCCATGCCAGCCGTGTGCTGCCTGGCTTCCAGCCCGACAGTAAGCTGAAGATGCTCTCCCAACTGATTGATGTTGCCGAGATCATCATCGTCATCAGTGCCATCGACATCGAGAAGAACAAGGTGCGTGGCGACTTGGGCATCACATACGATGTGGATGTGCTCCGTCTGCGCGAGGAGTTCTTGAGCCGCGGTTTCATGGTGAATTCCGTGGTGGTGACCCACTACAACGGTCAGGCCAGCACCGACGCCTACCGCCAACGCCTCGAGCGCATGGGCATCAAGGTGTATTACCACCGCATCATCGAAGGCTATCCCAACAATGTGGCCCTCATCGACTCGGAGGAGGGCTTCGGCCGCAACGACTATGTGGAGACCACGCGCCCGCTGGTGGTGGTCACAGCACCTGGCCCCGGTAGCGGTAAGATGGCCGTCTGCCTCAGCCAGCTCTATCACGAGAACAAGCGCGGCATCAAGGCGGGCTATGCCAAATTCGAGACCTTCCCCGTCTGGAACCTGCCGCTGAAGCACCCCGTCAATGTGGCCTACGAAGCCGCCACCGCCGACCTCAGCGATGTCAACATGATCGACCCGTTCCATCTGGAAGCCTATGGAAATACTGCCGTCAACTACAACCGCGACATCGAGATCTTCCCCGTGTTGAATGCCATCTTTGAGAGTATCTACGGTGAGAATCCCTACAAGTCGCCTACCGACATGGGCGTCAACATGGTGGGTTACTGCCTCAGCGACGATGCCGTATGCTGCGAAGCCTCGAAGCAGGAGATCATCCGCCGTTACTATACCGCCTTGTGCAACCTGGCCAAAGGCAAAGGCACGGAGAACGAGGTGAACAAGATCGCCCTGCTGATGAAACAGGCCAAGATCACCACTGCCCTGCGCAGGACCACCACTGCCGCCAAGGAAAGGAAGGAAAAGGAAGGCGTGGCCTCGGCCGCCATCGAGCTGGAAGACGGCACCATCATCACCGCCCACACCAGCGACCTGCTCGGTCCCAGCGCCGCCTTGATCCTGAATGCCACCAAACACATCGCTGGCATACCCCATGAGGTGAAACTCATTCCACAAGCCATGATCGAGCCCATCCAGACTACCAAGGTGAACTACCTGCATGGCAGGAACCCACGCCTGCACACCGACGAGGTGCTGGTGGCCCTCTCCATGCTCAGCCTTTGGGACGAGAACTGCAAGAAAGCCTTGGAATGCCTGCCACAACTCAAAGGCTGCCAAGTGCATAGCACGGTGATGCTCAGCGAGGTAGACCAGAAAATCTTCAAGAAACTCGGTATCGGACTCACTTGCGATCCCGTTGCGAAGAAATAGTTTTCTCACGCAGAATACGCTGATACAACGGAGCTAATCCAGAGATTCCCTGTGGGAATGGCATTAGTCATTAGTTCAAAAAGCGGCGGCTTAGGTGTTTACAATCCTTAATCGTTCCTTGCCGCCGCGATATATACAAGCCCTCTTCTCCATTCCCGAAGGGAATCTCATACCTGTCGTCGCTTTGCGTCATTGTGAGGTCTTCGCAATGACGCAAAGCGTACCATAATTAATAATTCCTAATAGCCCTTACATAAAAGGCTTGGCTTTTCACTGAGTCACTAATCACGATCTGCCCATCCTGCATCCACACCGCCGCAGCACCCCGCGTGCCCGTCTCGGTGCTCGACCAATAGACCTTGTCCTCCAAGGTGGGATACCCCAACGAGTCGAGCGTGGCATTCACCGCCGCCTGGTTCTGCAGGAGCTTGCTCATCTCGCCACTCGACGGCACAAACCATTGGTTCGCGGTGATGAGACGGTAGTCGTAATACACCATGTGCCACGTGTTCCTCTGATGGCTCCATTGCAGGGCAGGGAAGCGGTTCAGGTCGTAGTTCGACATGACGATGTTGGTGTTGCACCAGCCATCGAATGGGTTGGTGGCCCCCGTCTCGCTGTTGAGATAGTTGGGCACACACCAGGGGAGTCGCACCTCTTCGAGGCTGACCATCAGCCCGCTATGCGCGCCATAGGTGAGGAATACCACACCCTCCAAGGTGTCGTTGCGGAAATAGTCGCCGACATGGTAGACTGGGTCGATGTGATGGGGCAGGGGAGTGCCGCCACCCGACGAGGGCGACTCGTATTTCTTGCAGGCCGTGAAGAGCATCGCAGTGAGGGCGAAGAACAGAAGCAAGCGTTTCATGGGGATGATTTTGTGCAAAAATACGAACTAATTAATAACGCGGATAACGAAAAACATTATTTTTGCCCAAACAAAAAATCCATGATCCGATGAAAAAGCTTTACCTCATCACCTTGTTGGGCCTCATGTTGTGCGTTTCTTGCACGAAGAAGGCCGAAACCGACCCCGAAGTCATCGCCATGCGCGGACTGGTGAACCGCGTCGTGCCCGAGTATTCCGATAACATCGTCCTCGAACGCCTCGAAAACGACAGCGTCGACCGCTTCGAGATCGAGACGCGAGGCAAACGCCTCGTCATCCGCGGCAACAACGCCAACAGCATGGCCGTCGGCCTCAACCACTACCTGAAATACTACTGCATGGCGCAATACTCCTGGTTCAAGGAAGAGCCGCTGCAGATTCCCGCCACCATGCCCGCAGTGCCCGAGAAGGTCAGCCTGAGCGCCCGCGTGCCCGACCGTTTCTTCCTCAACTACTGCACCTTCGGCTACACCCTGCCTTGGTGGGACTGGTCGCAGTGGGAGCATTTCATCGACTGGATGGCGCTCAACGGCATCAACCTGCCCCTGGCCATCACGGGACAAGAGTCGGTGTGGTATGAGGTGTGGAGCGATTTCGGCCTCACCGACGAGGAGATCCGCAGCTACTTCACGGGTCCCGCTCACCTGCCGTGGCACCGCATGCAGAACATCGACCGCTGGGGCGGACCGCTGCCCATGTCGTGGCTCGAGAACCAGAAAGAACTTCAAAAGCAAATCGTGGCCCGCGAGCGCGAACTCAACATGCGCCCCGTGCTACCCGGCTTCGCAGGCCATGTGCCGCCTTGCATCACGAGGATCTACCCCGAGGCGCCGCTGGCCTCGCTGGGCGACTGGGCAGGCTTCGACAGCACCTGCTGGTGCAAGTTCCTCGACCCCCTCGACCCCTTGTATGCCGAGATCCAGAAGAAATTCATCGACAAGCAGACCGAGTTCTACGGCACCGACCATATCTATGGCATCGACATCTTCAACGAGCTCATCCCGCCCAGCTGGGAGCCCGAATACCTCAGCCGCGTGAGCCGTCAGGTGTATGAGTCGCTCGAAGCCGCCGACCCCGAGGCCAAATGGCTCGAGATGGCTTGGCTCTTCTGGAACGAACGCCAGTATTGGGAAGTCGACAACCGCATCGAGGCCTACATCACCTCCATGCCGAAAGACCGACACATCATGCTCGACTACTACTGCGAGCGACAGCCCGTGTGGGAGCGCACCAACGCCTACTATGGCGTGCCTTACATCTGGTGCTACCTCGGCAACTTCGGCGGCAACTCCATGCTGGCCGGCAACCTCGACACGGTGAACGTGAGGGTGGAACGCGCCTTCGAAAAAGGCGGCGACAACTTCGTCGGCATCGGCTCCACGCTGGAAGGCTTCGACTGCAACCCCTTCATGTATGAATACGTCTTCGAGAAGGCTTGGGACAACCCGCTCACGCAGGATGTGGATGCCTGGGTGCAGCGCCTCGCCGACCAACGCGCCGGCAAGGAAGACCCCGACATGAGGGCCGCCTGGACCCTGCTGGCCGACAGTATATATAATAAGGTGTCGTCGCCGGGACAGACCGTCCGCATCAACCAGAGGCCGACCATGGGCGACATCAACGAATACCGCCAGTATTATGTGGCCCCGACCTATAAGTACAACAATATCACGCTGTTGGATGCCTTGGACAAACTGTTGGCCGCCGACTGCAACACGCGCACGCGCCATTTCGATGCCGTCAACATCACGAGGCAGCTGCTGGGCAACTACTTCAGCGACCTCTATGCCGACTATGTGAAGGCCTACCGCGAAGGCGACTACGACAAGGTGCATGAACTCGAAAAGACCATGACCTCCATCCTCGACGACACCGACGCCATCCTGGCCACGGAGAGCGCCTTCCTCGTGGGCCGTTGGATCCGCGATGCGAGGGCCATCGGCACTACCGAGGAAGACAAGGACTACTTCGAGAGCAACGCGCGCAACATCATCACCACCTGGGGCGAGGAAGACGCCTTGCTCAACGAATACGCCAGCCGTGCCTGGGCGGGTCTCACCGCGACCTACTATGCCTACCGTTGGAAGGAGTTCTTCAAGGATGTGGATGCCGCCATCGAAGCGAAGAAGCCTTTCGACGAGAAGGCCTACCACGAGCGCATCTGCCAATACGAAGGCCAGTGGTGGCGTGAGCGTCTCGGCACCTTCAGCGCTGAGCCACAAGGCGATGGCATCGCCTTGGCCCGCACGATGTCCGACAAATACCGCGCCGAGCTCGAGGACCGCTACAGGAAATAATCTTCACATGCTTCTCAGCCCATAAAATAAGGAGTTTTCTCCTCTATACAACTTTTTAATTCATTTTTTTGAAATTTTTCTTGCAAGAAAAAAACAAAACCCATATTTTTGCAGATTGAAATATAGTATATAAATCAAAATCAGCATAATTATGAAGAAAACATTACTCACAATCATTGCGGCTCTGCTCCTGGGTGGAGTGGTGAACGCACAAGACTGGGGTGAGACCGATTCTCACGCGAAGAGCAGCAATACGCCCATCGTGGCCAGCGTCACGCTTGATGGCAATGCTGTAACTCCCACCGCTGACTATAGGCTCGGCGCCTTCGTTAACGATTCACTGCGTGGCATTGCCGCGCCGCACACCGACAACTACTTCTGGATTCAAGTGTTCTACAACCAGGGCACTACTGAAACCATTAGTTTCAAACTCTATGATGGCAATAACGAGTACACCACATGCTCTGTCACCCCAACCACCCAAGAAGAAGGCTGGGGCACACCTAGTAATCCCGTGGTGCTGGATTTTGCTACTACTCAGACGCAATCCACAACATTGGCTGCTGGTTGGACTTGGTGGTCAACACCGATTGAAATGGAGGGTAATACTGGTTTAGAGCAGTTACAGAATTCCATTAGCCAGTATGGTACTAAAATCATGTCTCAATCTGGTACTCGCATGAAAAGACCTAACGGCAGTTGGATGGGTGGCTTCACTTCATTGGAAAATGAGCAATGTTATAAAATCAACGTGTCAGAGACCTCCACGGTGACTATGACAGGAGTTTGGGCCGATCCCAACGACCATGAGATTACTTTAGCAGGTGATGGCCAATGGAATTGGATTGGATACCCTGTTACAATTTCGCAACAAGCTGGTTCGGCTTTGGCAAATCTTACCCCTGAGACGGGAGATGCTATTATGGGCCCCAATGGTACTGGTTTCTATAGAAACGGGCGGTGGATTCCGAATATCACCTTAACTCCAGGGTCTGGTTATTTGTATAAATCAAATGCGTCTACAACAAAGACTTTTGTCTATGCCGTCAATAGATCTTCCATTCCTTATGAGACTCAAGAGCAGCCGTTCTGGATTGCTAATACCCATAGATACGAGAATTGCATGGCAATAGTTGCTGTTGTCTACATCGGGGAAGAAGAACAACGTGATGAAACCATGGAATTGGGTGCTTTTGTAAATGGTGAATGCACAGGAAGTGCCAAACTGTTTTATGTTGAAGAAGACGACCGCTATTTCACCGTTTTGACTGTTGGGGCAAACGATGGTGACAGAATCAGTTTTGGCCTAGTTAATAATAGTAAAGGCGTTGTCTATAATGAAAGCAGCGACCATCTTGCCTTTAGTAAAAATGCCATTGTTGGCTATTTTGACCAACCCTACGAAATCCATTTCAGTTCTTTGGGCATTGAAGAATCCACCCAGAGAGTAGCAATGTATCCTAACCCCGTTGATAGAGGTCAAGCCTTTAAACTCAACATTCCCCAGGAAGAGGAAGTCTTAGATGTGACCATTGTCAACGCATTGGGTGCCGTTGTTCGTCATGACACAGGTGCCTTGAAGTCCACCATTACAGGACTTCCCGTGGCAGGCGTCTATACCATAAAGGTCTATTGCCGTTCTGGTAATACATATTATGGAAGACTGATTGTAAAGTAAAATAAGTAAAAAGAGAATAATAAATTATAATAAAAATGAAAAGAATAGTATTACTTGTTTTTGGCCTTTTAGCAAGTTGCATAATGGGCTTTGCACAAACGCATTGGACATCTTCAAAACCTGGTTCAGATGCATATAATTTGGTGGGGTATATCACCATTGATGGTGAGGAGAATACATCCAATCAAATTGAGATAGGCACTTTCATTGTCAGTTCTACTAATTCCGAAGCTCAACCCGGTACTTGTGTGGGTGCCGATTGGGATCTTGTCGCTGAGAATCCTTCTGAGTGGGATGGCCATATGCTTTATGTAGTGACTTTTTATGGAACCGTTGGTGATGTTGTTACATTCAAATTGTACGATCATGCCTCGAATCAAGAATTAGAGCTTAATTGCGAGGTAAATGCAACTCTTAGTGAAAATATGGGTTGTATTGGCTGCAATTTTGTTGAAGAGGAATATTTTGTATTTAGATTCACTACCCCCACTCCTCAGCCCACAGTCTACGAACTCCCCATCGAAGGTTACGGCGCTGGCAACCCTGGTGGCTACTACCTCATCGCTTCGCCCGTCACTGTGGCTCCTGCCGATGTTGCAGGCGATCCCCAAGGTATGACCGCAGGCAACTTCGATCTCTATTATTTCGACAATTCCAAAGAAGACGAGTGGATCAACTATAAGAACGAAGATGGCTCCGTCAACACAAACTTCGGTAACATCACCCCTGGTAAAGGCTACCTCTATGCTCGTGAGGAGAGTACCGAACTCCAATTCTCTGGCGAGCTTTACGATGGTGATGGCCAATTTAATTTGGCCTATTCAACGGGCAACCCGAGCGCTGACATGCGTGGCTGGAACCTTGTGGGTAATCCATTTACATACGGTGCCACCGTTGACAAAGATGCCTTCTATGTCATGAATGAAGAGGGCCGCAATGATATCATTGTGTCTGAGGAAACTGCTATTGCCCCTATGCAAGGTATCTTCGTGTTGGCCACTGCAGAAGGCCAAACGGTGAAATTCACACAGGCACTTCAACCGCTTGACAGTAAGGTCGTCTTGAACCTCAATCGCAACCGTGGCACCGTCATCGACCGCGCCATCGTGCGTCTTGGCGAAGGCGGCACTCTGCCTAAGTTCATGCTCAACCCCGAGAACACTAAGATCTATATCGAACAAGGTGGCGACGACTACGCCATGGTGAGCAGCAACGAGGACGAGATCCCCGTCAGCTTCAAGGCCGCCAGCAATGGCACCTACACCCTCAACGTGGCCGTGCAAAACGCCGATCTGGATTACCTCCACCTCATCGATAACCTGGCCGGCACCGACACCGACCTGCTCGCCAACCCGAACTACACCTTCGAAGCCCACACCGGCGACTACGCCAGCCGCTTCACCCTCGTGCTGCGCAACACCACTGGCCTCGTTGAACACTTCGCCTTCTTCAACGGCCACAACTGGACCGTCAGCAACCAAGGCGAAGCCACCCTGCAGGTGATCGACGTGACTGGCCGCCTCGTCAGCACCAAGACCATCGACGGTACCACCCAACTCGACATCAACGCCGCCGCCGGCGTCTACATGTTCCGCCTCGTCAATGGCAGCGACGTGAAAGTGCAAAAGGTGATTGTGAGATAAACTGGCTATTGGCCATTGGCTACTGGCCTCTGGCAGCTTCAATAGAAGGGGAGACCCCTCCAAACCATCAAGCTGCCAGAAGCCAGAAGCAAATCGAAAATAGAAAAAACAAGTTGAACAAAATAATAAAACACAAAATACAATGAAGAAACTCATAATCACTGCAGCAATCATCCTTGGATTGGGTATGACATCTTTCGCCGATGGCGGTGGCCTGTTCCAACGTGGTGCCAACCCGGAAGAACAAAATGGTGTGTTCGGTAACCGTACCGAACAGACAACCCCGCTGCTGCCTAATCATGGCATGACCGGCAACCAAGACGCTGACCAAGTGCCCATGGGCACCGGTATCGCCGTCCTGGCAGCCCTTGGCGGCGCCTACCTCGTGGCCAAGAAACGCAGAGAGGAATAATCCCTTTTACTGTGGACCTAAAAAAGACGTTACCCTTCGGGTGACGTCTTTTTTGCAAAAAATAACCCCATGGAAGCAACCCCATTATCCTGGTTCAAGACCGAGCCCCGAGAGGGCCGTACCATGGTCTTCGACCCCTTGCGCCGCCGTTGGGTGGCCCTGACGCCCGAGGAGGAGGTGCGCCAGAAGACCTTGTACCTCCTCGTGGAGCACCTCGGGGTGCCGGCGGGTAGGGTGGCGGTGGAGTACTCCCTCAAGGTGAACGGACAGGACAAGCGCGCCGATGCCGTCGTCTTCGGTGGCGCGGGCGAGCCCCTGATGGTGGTGGAGTGCAAGGCCGCCACGGTGGCCCTCACCGACGTCGTCCTCGACCAGGCCGTGCGCTACCATTCGGTCATTCAGCCCCGTTATCTCCTCCTCACCAACGGCGCCACCTTCTACTGCTACAAGGCCGAAGGCCAGTCCCTGCAGCCCCTCGACCATCTGCCTACCTATGCCGAGATGATGACCACGGATATTTAGAACACGGATTTCTCGGATTGCCATAGATTTCGAACACGGATTTCACGGATTTCTACGGATAGATATAATGAAACAAACGCTTTGCGTTCGACGGAGTCAAATCTTCCGTAAATCTTTAAATAAATCTTTTTTTCCACCTTTTGCGTCCTCTCCTGAACCCCGCGATGGAGATACTCTCAACTCTCAACTCTCCACTTCCCCCTTTCAAAGGGGGGCAGGGGGGATTAACTCTAAACTCTCAACTCTAAACTCTCAACCCATAATCAATTATCAATTATGAATTATAAATTATAAATTTTCCTCCGTGCAAATCCGTGTTCAACCCAATTCCGCGTTCTCCTGAGCCCCGCGAGGGAGATATTTATTTTAAATTTGTGTTCGATTTGTTTCCAAAAAAACCATACAAAAAATTAATTTCCAATCATTTACCTAAGTACCAATTAATTTCCTAATTTTGCACCCTCAAATAGTAGCCAAAAACCGAAACGCTAAGTAAACAATAAATAATTAGAGATCAATAAATTAACAAAAAATTCAAACTAAAAAAATGAAAAGAAACTTTACAAGAATCTTGGCAGCGTTCGCGCTGCTGGTAGGACTCACTATCCCGATGGGGGTGTGGGGACAAGGTAATTACTCGGCTACATATTCGAGTAATTGTACGCTTACAGCTGGAACCAATGGATCTAGCTGCACCATAAATGTTGGTACTGAAGGTTATAATGGTATCAAAGTTGGTACTAGCAGTAAGGGTGGAGACATGTCTGTTACCGTTCCTGCTGGTGCAAAGTATCTTCATATCCATGTGGCAGCTTGGAATGGTGTTACTAACCTTTCTCTGAACATCACCCCAAATGAAAATGTGGCCCCAACAAGTATTGCTTTAACTGCAAATTCTGGTATAGCTAATAATTCACCTTTCACTTTTTCCGGTGATCCTTCCACTTCGGATTATTATAAGGTCATTACCTTTACCGAAGCATTGACTTCAGAAACAGTTTTAACCTTTACAACAAGCATCGCGAAGCGTTTTGTGATTTGGGGTGTAAATTCTGAAGAGGAAGGCAGTAATCCTCCTACTCCCACTTGCGCCACTCCCACCTTCAACCCCGCTGCTGGCACCTACACTGAAGCTCAAACTGTGACCATCAGCTGCGCCACCGAAGGTGCCACGATTTATTACACCACCAATGGTGACGAGCCTACCACAAGCAGCACAGTTTATGCCAATCCTATCAGTGTCAGCTCAAATATGACCATTAAGGCCATGGCTGCTGCTCAAGGGTATGACAACAGCGCTGTTGCCACTGCCGAATACATTTTTGAAGCTCCTTCGTTCAACCAAGATTGGGAAGGTACTATGCATGGTTGGACCTTTGTAAGTGTTACTGGTGATCAAGTTTGGAGTATTGGTACTTATTCGAACAACAAATACGCCAAGATGAGTGGATATAGCAATGGCAACAATGCCAACGAAGACTGGTGCATTTCACCTGCTTTCAATCTTGGAGACTACACCAATCCTGTTCTGACTTTCACCACGGCAAGATCGCAACATAATGGCAATGAGTTAGAGGTCTATTTCTCCAACAACTACAACGGCGACCCCTCATCCGCTACTTGGACTCAACTTACTTGCACACTTCCCGCCCAACCTTCAAGCGGTTACAGTGAATTTACTTCTTCAGGTAACATCAGTTTAAGCTCATATTCTGGATCGAATTGCTATATTGGTTTCAAATATACTTCAACAAATGATGCTGCCGCCACATGGGAGTTGGATGACATCGTTTTGGCAAGTCAGACTATTACACCTACTATCACTTTGACTCCTTCAAGTATCGATCTTGGCAACAACAACCCTACTGAAGTGCAGATTTCAAAGACTTTCACCGTGTCGCAAAGCAACCTCACCGAAGGTATTGTTTTAAACGCTTCTATAGGCGATTTGACTACTACCACTATAGCACAAGGCGCTGAGGACACTGAGATTACATGGACCTATACTCCCACCGAGGCTGGTAGCATTAGTGCAACCATTACAGCCACAAGCACTGGCGCAGAAACTCAAACTTTGACCATTACGGGTGCTGCCGTTGCTCCTGTCACTGGCGATCGTTATGAAATGGTTACCGAAGCTCCGCAAGACTGGAGCGGCTGCTATATCATCACAGGTACTAATAGCGGCGATTATTATGCTTTGACAGGTGTCACTTCTAATTTAGGTACTACTGCTGCAGTGACTGTTGTCGGGAACAGCATCGAATCTAATTCCACCACGGATGGTTATCAAGTGATCGTTGCCCAAACTACCAACGGATACTCACTCTATATGGATGGAGTTGGTTATCTTGGATATAACAGCGATGCTACGACCAGTAATAATTATCTGCATGCGCTTGAGTCCTTTGAGGCTAACACTTGTGAATGGACAATCGCTATGACGGATGGTTTGGCAACTATTACTAATGTTCGTAATAATGCCCGGTCCCTTCAATTCAATTATAACAACGGGAATTCCCGTTTCGCTTGCTACACTTCAAGCCAAGTCAAGCCTACTCTCTTTAAGTATACGGGTACAGTAGTTCTGCCGCCTGTAATCAATGTTACTGAAAACACTGTTTCGCTCGAATATAATGAAACGGAAGGATCCATTGAATACACTATCACTAACCCTGTGCTTGGCACAAACCTGATAGCCACATCTGAAGCCGATTGGATTGAAGACATCACCGTA
Organism: Bacteroidales bacterium; assembly: GCA_017395365.1. Classification (GTDB taxonomy): domain Bacteria; phylum Bacteroidota; class Bacteroidia; order Bacteroidales; family F082; genus Limimorpha. The sequence continues at coordinate 40,521 of JAFPUN010000003.1, read as the reverse complement.
GGCGAAAGTGCTGTGACCTTTACTGCTACTGAAAACGAAAGTACAGAAGACCGTACTGCTACCATTACCTTGTCTTATACTGGGGCTGTCGATAAAGTTATCACCATCAACCAAGCCGCTTATGTGGCTCCGTTTGAACCTACCACTTACACTTTGGCAACTAGCATTGAAAGCGGTAAGACATATATCATTACTGATGGTTTAGATAGAGCTATGGGTGTACAAAATGGTACTGTTAGAAGTGCAGCTGATGTAACTATTGACGAAAGCACCGCAACGGTTAACACCGCTGATGTTTATGAATTTGTGATTAGTGGTAATGAAACTGATGGATATACTATCTTTGACTCCAAGGCTTCTGGTTATCTTTATGCCTCTTCTAGCTCTTCCAATAACATTGGCACAAGGGCTGAAAACTCTGATGCTAATAGCATGTGGGCCATTGAATCCGGGGACGAGAATGGTGTGACAATTACTGCTAAAGGTGATAAAACTAGAAATAGCTTGCGTTATAACTATAATCAAGGCAACGATAGATTTTCTTGCTATGGTTCAAACTCCAGTTTAAATGCGACATTGTACCTCTTTGTGAAGGAAGAAACCCCCACTAATCCCACCATTACCGTCAATGGCTATGGTGACACCAATGGCGGCTATGTCCTCCTCGCTTGGCCCGAAAGCACTTCGCCAACTGCTATTAATGGCATGATTTCTGACAATTTGGGTGCTCAAGTTACTCCAGAGACCCCTGGTACTTACGACCTTTACTCCTACGATGAAAGTCAAGCAATGGAATGGCGTAACTACAGAACAAATAGCTTCGAACTCGTTCCTGGCAAGGGCTATCTCTATGCAAGTAAAGCAGGTGTCACCCTTACTTATGAAGGTGAGGCTGATCCTGAATTTACGGACGTTGATCTGCCATACACCGACAACAAGATAATAAAGAGCATTTATCTTGCCGGTAACTCAAAAACAAATGAACAGACCTTCTATGTGTATAATAGTGAACTGGCTAAGCAAACCTTCAACTATCTCACCATGAATGAAGATGGCAATGGATTCATTTCTGCTCAAGCCACTTCGTATACTGCTCCTGCCATGACTGGTTTCTTTGTTCAGGCTCCAGGTGCAAACATGACGCTGTCGACTACCGATGTTAACGCCAAGGCTAATGCCTCTTTGCTTAACATCAATGTGCTGCGTAGCCGCGGTTCGGTCATCGACAATGCCATCGTAAGCTTCAGCAACGGTAGCATGATGGATAAGTTCTACCTGATGAACAACACCACTCGCGTCTATATTCCGCAGGGCAATCGTGAGATGGCTATTGCCAACAGCGCCGCCCAAGGCGAGATGCCCGTCAGCTTCCGCGCTAGCGAAAACGGCACCTATACCATCGCCGTTGAGGCCGAGAACGTCGACATGAACTACCTCCACCTCATCGATAATATGACCGGCGCCGACGTCGACCTGCTCGCCACCCCGAACTACACCTTCGAGGCCCGCACCAACGACTACACGAGCCGCTTCCGCCTGGTGTTTAGCGCCAACGGCATCGACGAACAAACCGCCGAGACTTTCGCCTTCTTCAACGGCACCAGCTGGACCGTCAGCAACACCGGCGACGCCACCCTGCAAGTGGTCGACATCACCGGCCGCATCGTCAGCAGCGAGACCATCAACGGCAACGCCACCATCAGCCTCAACCAACCCGCCGGCATCTACATGCTGCGCCTGGTCAACGGCAACGATGTGAAAGTCCAAAAGGTGGTTGTGAGATAAACTGGTTACTGGCCATTGGCAACTGGCCTCTGGCAGCTTCAACAGAAGGGGAGGCCCTCCCCCATCAAGCTGCCAGAAGCCAAAAGCCAGAAGCCAGAAGCAAACCCGGAAAACGAAAGTATAAGTTGAACAAAACATAAAACTTAAAATACGATGAAAAAAATAGCATTAACACTCGCAATCGTCCTTGGACTGAGCATGACGACCTTCGCCGATGGCGGTGGCCTGTTCCAACGTGGTGCCAACCCGGAAGAGCAAAACGGTGTATTCGGTAACCGTACCGAGCAGACAACCCCGCTGCTGCCTAATCATGGCCTGACCGGCAACCAAGACGCTGACCAAGTGCCCATGGGCACCGGCATCGCTGTCCTGGCAGCCCTTGGTGGCGCCTACCTCGTGGCCAAGAAACGCAGAGAGGAATAATCGTTATGGGATCGGCTTACGCCGAGAAATACGCGGTATTGACTAACGTCGAATCTTCGATTTCAACGTGGTTAAATCGGTCAAAAATCAAAGCAATAGATTTTAGAAAGATTTCTTGCGAAGCAATCCAATAAAAGCATTTCTTGCCGAAGGCAATCCCAAAACAAACCCTAGAAAAAGGTGTCACCGCAAGGTGGCGCCTTTTTTGCTGTCGGGAATCCTCCGTGTTATCCGCGTCCCTCCGTGTTCATAAAAAAACCTCCGTGTCCATCTGGATTTCAAAGAGTTTTACTACCTTTGAAGCCGCAAACGCAAGCCCTTATCCCTATGAAAAGGTTTTTATTCTCTTTGGTTCTGATGGCGCTGCTGCCCATGATGGCCTTCGCCGAGCATGTGGAAGCCACCCGCGCCCAAAAGGCCGCCCAGACCTTCCTCAGCAACAACGGCGTGAAGTCGGCACAGCTTACCGACGTCGCCCCGGCAGCAGGCTTCACCAACCTCTATATCTTCAACGCCAACCCAGGCTTCGTCGTGATGGCCGCCGACGACTGCGCCAAACCTATCCTCGGCTATTCGTTCATCGATAGCTTCAGCGATGTCGACATGCCCGACAATCTGCGCTGGTGGCTGCAGCAATACGATGATGAGATACAGCAGGCCATTGATGGCAAGGCGGTGGCCACACCCGAAATAGCACAGCAATGGAACGATTTGGCGGTTGGTAGGCCTGGCGCTGCGAAAGCCAACAATGTCGTCGACCCGTTGATTGACACCCGATGGAACCAAGGCTCACCCTATAACATGTATTGTCCGAGCGGAACCGTGACAGGTTGTGTGGCTACCGCTATGGCTCAAGTGATGAAATACTGGAACTACCCCGAACAAGGACAAGGCAGCCATACCAATGTGAACGACACATTGCAAACTGTTAATTTTGCCGAAACGACCTATGATTGGGAGAATATGACCTACACCTACGGCAGTTCGAGTTCCCAAGTGCAGAAAGAGGCTGTCGCTACGCTGATGTATCATTGCGGTGTTTCGGTCGACATGAACTATGGACCTAGCAGCGGTGCTGTCTCATCCAAAGTGCCGTCGTCCTTGGTGGAGTATTTTAGGTATGCGCCCTCAGCCATCTATAAGACAAAGGAATCCTATACCCTCGATCAATGGGTCGCGCTGTTGAAGTCTGAATTGGATGAAAGCAGGCCTCTGTTCTATGCAGGAAACTATATGGACAATGAGGGTAACACGGGCGGCCATGCCTTCGTCTGCGACGGCTACCGTTCCGATGACTATTTCCATTTTAATTGGGGTTGGGGTGGCAGCAGAGACGGCTATTTCGCCATCGGTGCCTTGAATCCAGGTGGCGGCAATACTGGTAGTGGGTCGGGAACCTATAACCTTAGCAACGGGGCTGCTTTCTATGTCGAGCCCATCAGCGACCTTACGGCACCTACCCTTTCGGCTGCTGCAGCCAATGGCGCCATCGTATTGTCGTGGAACGCCATCGAGGAAGCCGATGCTTACGATATCTACCGCGACAATGTCAAGATTGCTGCCGAGGTGACGGAAAACAGCTACACCGACGACGACATCGCCTCTGGTGTCTATTATGAATACTACGTCAGGGCGGTGGCGGGCGAGACCAAGTCGAACCCCTCAAATCTCGTCTCCAGATCTTGTTTCTTCCGCGACTATACCCCTTCCGATTTGACCCTCAGCGTGTCGGATGGTGACGCCACCTTGACATGGACCGCCCCTGAGAACAACTCCGGCACGCTTCAGTATGCTACAGGCCCGTCGGGACAGCGATGGGGAATGGGAGCAGGAAAGGACACCTATTGGACTGAGGTGTTTGCCCCTTCAAGACTGGCTGACTATGTCGGAATGTATATTGAAAAGGTCTCCGCTTATCTGTATTTGGATGGCACCTACACATTGTATATCTTCGAAGATAACACCAACGACGAGGCCAACAAACTGTTCCAACAATCCATCACGATTTCGAGTAGCGGATGGTACGACATCGTGCTTCCTTCTCCAGTCGCGTTAGACTGTGCCAAAGAACTATGGATTGTCATGTATTACCCTTATAGGGAGGGCTTTTCCAATACCTATAATTATCCTGCCACAAGCGGAGATTATTCTGAAATTGCGTTTGACGACGAAGAAGATGAAGAGCGCTTCAATCCCCGGCTGCTTGGAGAGTCTTTGAACCAATGGTACTACGCCGGAAGCAACATCTCCTGGGTGTTCCGCACCTACCTCACCGATGGCTCCTATACCTATAACCTCTATAGGGACGGCACCAATATCGCAAGTCCGTTGACGGAGACTTCGTTTGTCGACAACGACCTGCCTATCGGACAACATTCCTATTATGTCACGACCAACTATTACGCAGGTGAGTCCGGGGCTTCCAATACGGTGAGTTTGGAGTTGGCACACCTCGACGAGGGTTGGAACTGGTGGGCATCCGATATGGCTGCCAGCGTGGCTGAGATTGAAGCCTTCCTGAGTGAGCCCTACCAGATCCTCTCGCAGAACGGTCCTACCACTGGTGACCTCGCCGCTGGACAGTTCTACAAGATACAGACTCCCGAGACTGTTGAATTTCCCTTGACGGGCATCGTCGCCGACCTCAGTAGCATCGAAATCCCCATTGGCTATGGCGTCAACTGGTTCGGCTGTCCGGGCACGACTTCCATCTCCCTTGCCGACCTCGTCATCACGCCTGTCATAGGCGACAAGATCATCTCGCAAAACGAAGGCTTCGCCATCTACGGCCCTGACGGCTGGAGTGGCACGCTGACAGCCTTGCAACCCCAGCACGGCTATGTCTATGTGTCGGAGGCGCAAGAGGCCAAAATACTGAAGTTTTACACCGAAATGCCATGAAACGTTTTTTTCTGACACTTGGCTTTTTCATCTCCGCCCTTGCTCTCACCGCTCAGATTCCCAACGGCTACTATGATGCTGCCAACGGCAAGACCGGCGACGAACTGAAAGTGGCGTTGCACGACATCATCAAGGGTCACCATGTGGTGAGCTATGAAGGATTGCTGAACGCCTTTGCCTACACCGACTGCAAGCCCAATGGCAAGATTTGGGATATTTATTCCAATTATGAATATAGCCTTAGTGGTAATTGTGGTGAATACGAACAGGAAGGCGACTGCTGGAACCGTGAGCACACCTGGCCGCAGAGCTGGTTCAATGAGCAAACCAAGCCCCGTTGCGACCTCTTCCACGTGTATCCCACCGACGGTTATGTGAACGGACAACGCAGCAACTACCCATACGGCGAGGTCGGTAACTACATTTACATCTCGGGGAATGGCTCCAAGTTGGGAACTTGCGTCACTTCGGGTTATACGGGCCGTGTGTTTGAGCCCATCGACGAGTATAAAGGCGACATCGCCCGCAGCTATTTCTACATGAGCGTGCGTTACTACAGCGAAGACAGCAATTGGGGTACTAGCGGCATGACCAACAAATCGGAGATCCTGCCTTGGGCCATGACCATGCTATTGCGCTGGAGTGACGAGGACCCCGTGAGCGACAAGGAGATAGCGCGTAACAACGCCGTCTACGGCTACCAAAACAACCGCAACCCCTTTATCGACCATCCCGAATATGCTCGAATGATTTGGGACCCGAACTGGCAAGGAGGGACTTACTACAATATCACCTGCGCCACGGGTTTACAGCACGGCAGCGTGTCGGCTCCAGAGAGCGCCATGGAAGGCACTACGGTGGCTATCAGCGCCACGCCTGAACCAGGGTATATGGTAGGCACTTACACCGTGTATAGGACCGGCAGCCCGAGCACCACGGTCACGGTGAGCAGCAACGGCACCTTCACCATGCCGGACTATGACGTCACGGTGAGTGCCACCTTCGTGGAGAACAATACCTATTATGACATCGCCTTGGGAACGGTCAGCCACGGCAATATCAATGCCTCAGAGACCAGCGCCAAGTCGGGGACGAGCATCACGCTGACGGCCACACCCAACTCAGGCTACAGCCTCTATGCGTGGTACGTCTTCAAGACGGGCGACATGGGCACCACCGTCAATGTCAGCGGTAACAGCTTCGTTATGCCTGCCTTCGATGTCACCGTGATGGCCTCCTTCGTGCAAGGCAGTGCCAACGGTGATTTTGTGAAGGTGACGAGCGCGCCTGCGGACTGGAGCGGGGAATATATCCTCGTTTATGAGCAAAACACCACTACGGGGTATGTTTGGACAGGAGTGGATGCTACGAGTTGTTATGTCTCGAAAACCATTTCAAATGACATTATTGCTGACGACCAAAGCTTGATCACCCTAACGATTGCCCCAATATCAGGTGGTTATTCTATTAAAATCAATGGAGGCACTAATAATGGTAAATACATCTATGGAACTTCGGGTAGTAACAAAATCAATTTTGGGACTAACCCATCCTTGAACACGCTCTCCTATGAGTCCAATAGCGTGAAGATGGTCTCCAATACCTCAGTGATGCGGTACAACAATAATTCCGGTCAGGACCGTTTTCGTTACTTCCAATCCAGCACCTACACCAACCAGCAGCCCGTTCAACTCTATAAAAGAACCTATGCCACGCAGACCCACACCATCCACTTTGATTCCAATGGTGGTAATGGCACAATGAACGACCAGGCCGTCAACGAGTTTGAGCCTACGGCTTTGCAAACCAATGCCTTCACAAGAGAAGGCTATGTCTTCGAAGGCTGGAGCACCGCTGCCGACGGATCGGGCGATTTCTATGCCGATGGCGCCACCGTCACCTTGCTTGATGATTTAACGCTTTACGCCCAGTGGAACCAGTTGTTCAACATCAGCTTGGTGCAACCGAACCATGGCAGCATCAGCGCCAGTGCCTCGCAGGCCTTTGCCGAAACCGAAATTATCCTGGCCGCCACGGTGGATCCCTGTTATGCCTTTACGCAATGGCTGGTGACCGATGCGCAGGGCAATGCCGTCACCGTCACCGAAAACCAGTTTGAGATGCCCGCCAGCGATGTCACCGTGAGCGCGGTGATTACCTATTCTCCGCAGAGCTTTGTGCAGGAGTACCAGCTCGTTACTTCAGCCGACCAACTCGTCGCAGGTCGCACTTATCTGATTGTCAATGTGGCCAATGGCAAGGCTTTGGGAACCACGCAAAATTCCAACAATCGCAGTGCCTCGGATGTCACGATTGAGAATGACATCATCTCCACCATTGACAATACTGTTTGCGAGCTGACTTTGGGTGGAAGTACTGGGGCTTGGACATTCTTTGATGCAGGGTGGGGTAATAACGGCGGCTATCTTTATGCGGCAAGTAGTAGCGCAAACCATTTGAAGACACAGGGTTCCAACAATGCCAACGGACAGTGGAGCATTACGATAGGGGAAAATGGCACGGCTACTCTTGCGGCGCAAGGCAGTAATTCACATAATCTGTTGAAATACAACAACCAAAGTGTTATATTTTCGTGTTATGCCTCTGGCTCGACGCAGTTAGATGTCTGCTTGTTCCGCCGCACTGAGCTCGAGGATTACCCTGCCGAGCAGCAGGTCACCCTCGAAGCCGGCTGGAACTGGTGGACACCAACGGTGGAAACGACCCTTGAGGCGCTGCAGACGGCTCTTGGCGACACGCTTATGCAGATCAAGTCGCAGGGCGGAACACCTATCGAGCTTGTTCTCGGGCAGATGTACCGCATCCAGACCAGTGCCCCATGCCAATTCACCTTGAGTGGCGTGCCTGCCACAGGGGTGGAGGTCACCATCACGCAGGGCTGCAACTGGTTTGGCTTTACGGGAACGGAACCGCTGTCCCTCACCGCCCTCGGCATCAGTCCTGCGACAGGCGACAAGGTCGTCTCGCAGGACGGCGGTTTCGCCATCTATAACGGCAGCACGTGGGTAGGCACTCTCACAAGCCTCCAGCCTGGCAAGGGGTATGTGTATATTTCGGTGGCTACTCAATCGATGACACTAACATTCTGATTATTAATCATTTAAAGAGGTTCCCTCTTCCAGATACGGTTTTTTGTAAATCAGGGATTAATTTGCCTGCTGGGATGAGTGTTGAATCCCCCCTGCCCCCTTAGAAGGGGGACGCCTCCGGTCGCGGCGCAAAGCGACGACTAGGACGGGCTTGTACAGCATCCGGTAGGTTCTGCGCCCGGTAGGCGTCCCCCGTCCCCCTTCAAAGGGGATAGGGGGATTAGGGGTGCCCGCAGGGCGGGGGAGTCAACACCCAACCCTAAAATATTAAAAAAACTCCCCTCAGCCCTCCCTCCCAAAACAAGTTTTTCCTACCTTTGAAGCCTCAATCACATAAATCTATTACTATGAAAAGGGTTCTATTCTCTTTGATGCTGATGGCCTTCCTTCCTGCGATGATCATTGCCGACCCTGTCGACACAACCCGTGCGCAAAAGGCCGCTAAGACTTTCTTGAGTAACAATGGCGTGAACACCACTCGTCTCACCGACCTTACGGTAGAGGCAGGCTTTGCCAACCTTTATGTCTACAATGCCGACCAAGGCTTTGTGGTGATGGCTGCCGACGACCGTGTGCAACCCGTGTTGGGCTATTCGCTGACTGGCAGTTTCGACCCCGATGCGATGCCCGACAATGTACGTGCCTGGCTGCAGGGGTATGATGACGAAATACAATTTGTTGTTGAGAGCCATGCCAAAGCCACACCCGAGACAAAACAACAATGGCAAGACCTCGAAAACGGTGTGAGAGGGACTAAGGCTACAGTGGTTGTCGAGCCGCTGTTATCTACCATGTGGGACCAGGGCGAGCCTTACTACAATCTATGTCCTACTGCCACTTCTGGAGGCACAACTTACCATGCTGTTACCGGATGTGTGGCCACCGCCATGGCACAGATCATGAAATATTGGAACTGGCCTATCAAAGGCAATGGGTCGCATAACTACAAACCAAGTGGTTTTGCTCAACAAAGTGTTAACTTTGGCAACACCACCTATGACTGGGCTAATATGACCGACACTTACGATTCCAACAGCACGGAAGCAGAACAAACCGCTGTGGCAACTTTGATGTGGCACTGCGGTGTGTCGGTAGATATGAGTTATGGATTGGACGCCAGTGGGGCACAGTCAAGTTCAATACCAAGCGCTTTGAAGAGTTATTTTAGGTACAATACAAATGTGAGCATGAAGTACAAGTCGTCTTACAGTAACACTAATTGGACAAATTTGATAAAAGGAGAATTGGACAGCCATAGGCCTGTGCAGTATAGTGGTAATGATGGTAGTGTAGGCCATGCCTTCGTATGTGATGGATACGATAACAGCAATTATTTCCATTTCAATTGGGGATGGAGCGGAATGTACGACGGCTATTTTACGTTGAATACGCTTAATCCTGGTACGGGTGGCACTGGTTCGGGATCGGGTAATTACAATCAAAGTCAATCGGCAATTATTAATTGGTACCCCACTTATAGCGTCAATAGTGCCCCTACTTTGACGGTTACCCTCACGCAGAACCAAACCACGCGAAATGCCAACTTGAGTTGGACTTCGTTATCTGGTGTCAGTTCTTATCAGGTGTTCCGTAATCGTAAGTTGATTGCGACGACTACTTCAACCTCATATATTGATGTGAAAGCACCTTATGGCAACAACAAATATTATGTCAGAGGCGTAACCTCTTCCAATGGCATTTCGCAACCTTCCAATGAAGTCAGTGTGGCCTTCGATAACCCCACTAATCTTGTGGTCACTTTGGAAGAAGGGGTATTCAACACGTCGTGGACAGGTACCTCCTTGGCTCACAGCTATAACCTTTATTGCAATGGCTTCAACATTGGCTCGGAAGAGAGTACATCCTTGTCGTTTACCCTCGGCGCGTATGGCGATTTGAGTTTCTGTGTGACTGCTGTTGACTTTAACGGCGATGAGTCAATGCCTTCCAACGTAGTCACGATACAACAGCCATACGAAGGACCTGTTGTCAACGACCTTTATGTTACGCCAAGTGAAACTAAGGCTACCTTGTCATGGACAGGAAAGACGGGATACGAATTTGAAACTTCGCATCTTGAGGGTTATACGGGAACGCAGGTTAGTATCGGTGGCCTTGGAACAGATGAATTGTATTGGGCCATACGTTTTCCTGCTGCAACGTTGTCCTTCTATGCTGGTATGGCGCTCCAATATGTTAATACTTATATTTATGATGCAGGCACGTATGACGTGTCGCTGTATCAATGCTCAGGCGACACTCCATCGGGTGTACCAATAGCTTCGGTTTCAAATGTCTACTCAACTCAAGCTGGTTGGACGGACATCAGTTTTGGAGAAGCCATCTATTTGGATATTACGAAAGATTTGTGGGTGGTTTTCCATGAGTCTGGCCTTACATACTATATGACCTTTGTGGAATATGATAGCGAAGATGGCAATTACTACTCGGTGGACGGCAATGAATGGTATCAGATGGATGGCTATACTTGGGCTATCTATATCGGTCTTGCCGACGACGACTTCACGTATAATGTGTATTGTGATGGCACTATGATTGCTCAGAACCTGTCGGATACAACCTATGTCGACACAGGACTTAGTAACAATGCTCTTTATAAATACACTGTGAGAACCAACTACTTCGGCCGGGAGTCAGCTGACTCTAATTTCTATGGATTCGTATTAGGGACGGCAAGTACCGATGAGGCCATAGAGATGGAAAGAAAAGACACGCTTGTGCTGAAGCAGAACAGCTGTTTCACCGTCAATGCCCATCTGAGCAACAGGCGTCCGGGCAATCTCATCATCGAAAATGGTGCACAGCTCATCGCCAATGATGGAGTAGCCGTGACCATACAGAAAGACCTGCCAGCTTCGTGGAATTGGTGGGCGCCCAACGTCACGGCCGACGACCTATTTACTCAACTCAAGATGACGCTCGGTGGTGATGCGGTCCTCATCAACTCGCAAGGTTCGGGCTTTGTGTGTTTTGAAAACAATCAATGGAATGGCACGTTGACAGACGTTGCTCTTGGTCAGATGTACAAGATATGGATGGACCGCGGCCGCTCCATCACGATGATAGGTACTACCACCAGCGGCGTCGAGGTCACCATCGCTCCAGGTAACAACTGGTTGGGCTGCCCCACCACAAGGAATGTCGGACTTTCCGAATTGGGTATTGTTCCTGCCGACGGTGACACCATCAGCTCACTGACCCAAAGCGCTGTTTACCAAAACGGAGCCTGGACGGGCTCGCTGACACATCTACAACCGGGAAAAGGCTATGTCTACCACTCGAATGCTGAGGTTGACAAAACCCTTGTGTTACCCTAAACCCCAGTGAGAAAAGGTTCCCGCACGGGAACCTTTTCTGTTCCATGAAAAACCAAAAATAGGAAGCAAATTGTCTTGCGAGTCCAATTTTTATTGTAAATTTGCAAGTTAAAAATTTGCAAATAAATGAAACTTTTTCGTTTTGCTTGCTTGTTTGTCGCCGTATGGATCGGCAACAGCGTCATGGCCCAAAGCCAACGAGAACTCCAACAACTCATGCGCAACCGCGGTGAGTATTACTTCACCCTCAGCGTTGACGACCCCTCTCAGATTCAGGAACTCAGCCGCATCTGCTCCGTTGACGGCACCGACGGCCGTAACGTGGTGGCCTACGCCAACCAACAGGAATACGATAGACTGATAGCCTTGGGCTACCAACTGGAGTTGCAGACGCCGCCTTCGCTGCGCGCCAACGTCACCATGTGGAATGGACAAGGAACATACAATTGGGACAGCTATCTGACTTATCCCCAATATGTGGCCATGATGGAAGGCTTCCCAGACAAGGCTATTGAAGGCCGTGAATGCACTTTGTTCAGCCTTGGCACGCTTTCCACCACAAACCTTCGCCAACTCTTAGGGGTCCGCATTAACAATGGGAACCCCGAAGGCAAGCCGAAGTTCCTCTATACTTCTACAATGCATGGCGATGAGATTACTGGCATGATTCTCATGCTGCGCCTCATTGACGAACTCTGCACCAGCACCGACAGCCGCATTGTCAACCTGGTGAACGACCTCGACATTTACATCATGCCTTTGACCAACCCCGATGGTACTTACAAAGGGGGCAACAACACTGTCAATAGTGCCCAGCGTTATAACGGCCACAATATTGACCTGAACCGTAACTACAAAGACTACTACCAAGGTGCCCATCCCGATGGTAACAGTTACGAGGATGAGACCGTTTGGACTATGGCCTTCGGTGACTCGCTTTTGTTCACCATGAGTGCCAACTATCACGGTGGAGCAGAGGTGATGAACTATCCTTGGGATGCCGTTTACGACGATCACGCGGACAAGGATTGGTATGAATACGTCTGTACCGAATATGTCCGAATCGCCCGACAGGTCTATTCCTCCTATATGTCGGACACCTATTCTGATGGCGTCACTAGCGGCGCTGCCTGGTATGTCATCACAGGTAGCCGGCAGGACTACATGAATGCCTACGGGCAATGCCGCGAGGTGACCGTGGAATGCTCCAGCACCAAGACCCCTGCTGCTTCACAGTTGCCCAACTTTTGGAACTACAACCACAACAGCATGCTGGCCTTCATGGAGCAATGCCGTAATGGCGTTCATGGCGTGGTTCGTGACGCCGACACTGGCCTACCTATTGAAGGCGTGAAAGTGACAGTGCTCAACCACGACAGCGAGACTTCGTTTGTCACTACGCATTCAGTGGGTGATTTCCACCGACCCATTAAAGGTGGCAGCTATACTTTTGAATTTAGGAAGAGCGGGTATTGCACCGAAACAGTTGATGTCACCATAACAGACGGACAGCGTGTGGATCTTACCGTGAATCTTGGCCATTGCGAAATGCAGACGGAATGCTACAATGCCGTGACTGGCATTGCCGATGGCACATACATCATGGGCCATCTCGAGGGCGATACGCTATATGTACCAGGTCAGAACAGCTCAAATGTGACAAGCATTTCGGCCACTGTAGAGCCTAACATCAACGGCTTCTCGGTAGAAGAAGGTACCACACTCCCTCAAGTCACTCTTACTGCCTATAGAAACAATGGACAGTATTATATTTCCTATAATGGCCGTTACCTTGCATTGTCCAGTAGTTGGTATGGCACCTCTCTTACATGGAGTACTTCTTCTAACAGTTCATCAGCCAGATGGAATATCAATGAGAACGGCATCTATGTGAGTGTGTCAAGTGGTTGGAGTGGAAGCACCAACTATTACTTGTACTGCAATAATGGTTCTTTTGCCCTCAGTACAATGCAGCATAACAACATCACCTTCTACCAAGAAGGCGATTGCCCCACGGTAGCCCTCGATGCTGAATGGAACTGGTGGACCCCCACTGTCGCAATGACCTTGGGTGAACTGGAAACCCTTCTTGGCGACAACGCCATCCTCATCAACTCTCAAAATGACGGATTTGTCCGCTACGACGGCGAAAGTTGGAGCGGCACTCTTGATACGATAGTCGCGGGACAGATGTATCGCATCTTGACCACTGCAGCAACGGAATTCACATTGAGTGGCGAGGCCGTGACCTCTACAATCACCTTCCTTCCGGGCTACAACTGGTTTGGCTACACAGGTAGTCAGTCGAAGAATGTTGCCATGGCTTTGGGCGACTTCACTCCCACCGAAGGCGACACCATCACCGCAGAGAATGGTACTACCGCCACTTTCACCAATGGCAGTTGGGATGATAACTTCATCCTTGTGCCGGGTCACGGCTACGTGTACCACTCCAACGCCCAAGAAAGCCGTAACATTACTTTTGAATAAATAACAAACATAACATACGATGAAGAAAGTACTATTCTCACTATTGCTTCTTGCCTTCGGCCTGAGTGCCATGGCACAACAGATACAACTGCGTTCCGCCGACAAGGCTGAATGTGTGAAGAGCGACATGACGAGCCTCAATGCCTCGTTCTCTTTCTCCACCATTACGGCAGAGGACTATGATAGCGAGCGGGGCACTTTCTCGTGGCTCTCGATGGCCAACACCGTCATCGGCGGTAACGAAGGCGAGCCCCAAATCCCCGTTGTCAACCAATTGATTGCCGTTCCTTTCGGTGCACAGCCGCGTATCGAGATTACGAGCTACAGCACGACGGATTATCGTCTCGAAGACTTGGGCATCCACACCTTGGTGCCGCGTCAGCCTTCGATTCGTAAGGACAAACGTCCCGAGGATGTGCCCTTTGTCATGAACGAAGCCGCCTACCAGACCCGTGGCTTGCGTTCTGAACCCACAGCGACTGTCAGTGTGGAAGGTACGATGCGTGGCGTACAACTTGGCACGATGACCATTGAGCCTGTCAGCTACGACCCCGTCAACAACACCCTGCGCGTGTTCAACGACATTGAGGTGGAGGTGCACTTCGACGGCGCCGACGCCCAAGCCACTGAGGACATGCTGCTGAGGACCTATAGCCCGGCTTTCGACAACGTCTATGCTCAATTGTTCAACAACAGAGCCATAACAGATGTTTATACCGACCACCCTGACCTGTACAACACACCAGTCAAGATGCTGGTGATCTGTTATTCGGGATTCCAAGGCAATGCCGCCCTTGAGAGCTGGCTGCAATGGAAGCTTCAGAAGGGCTATTATGTCGATATCTACTACACTAGTGAGACAGGTACTACGGCAAGCGCCATCGCTTCTTTCATCAAGACCAAGTACAACGCTTCCGTTTCGGCCGGCAACGCCTACACCTATCTCATTGTCATTGGCGACACGGGACAAGTCCCGCAATACATGACCAAGACAGTTGACGAACAGTGTGCCTCTGACCTCGGTTATTCAAGTGTCAATTTCTCGTCAAGTACGAGCAACTACTTCCCCGACATGTACTACAGCCGTATGTCGGTGGAGAACACCACGCACTTGACCAACTATATCAACAAAGTGCTGACCTACGAGAGATATGAGTTCACCGATGGCGGTAACTACCTGAACAACGTTATCCTCGTCGGCGGTTGGGATTCGAGTTGGACAGCCAGAGTGGCCAAACCCACCATCAACTATGCTACGAACTATTACTTCAAGTCAAGCAACACCACCTATGGTGGCTTTGAAAACGGCACTATCAGTGCCACAGTGTCAACAAGCTCGACACAGGGTTATTCTGGAACGAACAACGGTTGCTATAATGGCATCAACAACGGTGTGTGCTTCTTGAACTACACCGCACACGGCGACAAGCAGGAATGGTATCAGCCTAAAATGACTGCTGCCCATGTGGCCACGCTTACCAACACGGGCAAGTATTTCTTTGGCGTGGGTAACTGCTGCCTGACAGGTAACTTCAACAATACCTCGACAACCTATTCACCTGGTTCTGCCATAGGCACCAACGCCTGTTTTGCGGAAACTATGATTCGTGTTCCCAATGCCGGTGCCGTTGCCTATGTTGGCTGTTCGCCCTATTCCTATTGGTATGAGGACTTTTATTGGGCAGTTGGAGCACATTCCTACTCGGCAGGCAACTACCCGACTCAGTCGGCTTCTTCAAAAGGTGTATATGATATTATGTTTGAAGACCAATACTGGAATTCGGCATCTTCACTGCTGTATCTTGGCAATCTCGCCGTGCAGCAAGCCGTCACCAATGGTAACACTACTAGCGGAATCACCGATGGCAACTGCAACAACTCGGCCCACTATTACTTCCAGTTCTACCACACCTTTGGTGATGGTTCCGTGATGCCTTACATCACCAAACCCGAAGTGAACACCGTGACGATACCCAGCACGGTCACCCCGGGTACCACCTCTATCACCGTTAACGCTTTGGCGGGTTCATACGTCGCTGTCACCGACAACAGCTCGGTCATCTACGGCGTTGCCGAGGCCAACTCGTCGGGTGTGGCCACCGTGAACTTCACTAATGCCATCCCCAGCAGTGGCACCCTTTATGTGGTCGTCACCCGCCAGCAATACCAACCCTATTTTGGCACCATTAGCATCGTGGGTGGCACACAATACACCATTACTGCTACGGCCAGTCCGAGCAATGGAGGCACCGTGAGTGGCGCTGGCCAGTATTACGGGAATACCAGCTGCACCTTGACGGCGACGCCGAACACGGGCTATGAGTTCATATGCTGGAGACAGGGTTCCACGCAGGTCAGCACGGACCCGACCTACACCTTCACGGTGACCGGCAACGCCTCCTATACGGCCATTTTCACCATGATTCCGCAATACACCATCACGGCCACCGCCAACCCAACCGCAGGCGGTACCGTCACAGGAGCAGGCACATATTACCAGAACACATCCTGCACGCTGACGGCCACGGCCAACACCCACTATGAGTTCACCAACTGGAGCAGCAATGGTGCACAGGTTTCCACCAACCCGACCTATACTTTCTCCGTTACGGCATCGGGTAGCTACACGGCCAACTTCACGGCTTTGCAGCCCCACAGCGTGACGTGCAACCCCGTCGAGAACGGCAGCATCAGCGCTAACCCGACCACGGCCTACAAGAACGAGACCGTCACCTTGACGGCTACACCGACTTCGGGCTACTTCTTCTCGACATGGGACGTCAGGGACGCCACCAACAACAGCATCACGGTGACCGACAACCAGTTCACCATGCCCGACAGCGACGTCACCGTCGGTGCCACCTTCGTCAGCGGCTGCACCATCACTGTGGCCGAGGTGGAGCACGGCACCGTGACCGCCTCGACGACGGGTGCCGCCCCTGGGACGGTTGTCACTTTGACAGCCACGCCCGAGTCCGACTACTACTTGAGCACATGGCTTGTCTTCAAGACGGGCGACGTGAACACCACCGTGACCGTGGCCAACAACCAGTTCACCTTGCCCGCGTATGATGTGACGGTTGTCGGCATCTTCAAGATGACCCAGGAGGCTGAAATAACCATTGGTAGCGGGACAAATTCGAACCAATACTTGCCGACCTACGCATACTACAAATACTGCTTGACGCAACAAATCTATACTGCAGCGGAAGTCGGGAATGCCGGTACCATCACCGCCGTCGCCTTCAAAGTACAGAACTCCAAATCCGCTACTAGAAATATAGACCTCTATATGAAACACACCTCCAAGAGTGCTTTCAGTAGTGGTACCGACTGGGCGACTTGCTCCAACAGTGACAAGGTGTTCAGTGGCAGCGTTACTTTCAATTCTTCAGGTTGGACTACCATCACTTTGGCCAACCCCTTTGAGTATGATGGCGTGAGCAACCTGCTTGTCTGTATGGACGATAACACGGGCTCCTATGTGAGCAGTTCGAGCAACTCGCCAAAATTCTATGTCTATTCTACTAGTGCTAATCGCGCTTTGAGGATTTTCAGTGATGATACCAACTACAATCCTGCCTCAGCCTCTTCCAGTTCTGGTACCCAGGTTACCTCTAATAACCAAGTCACCTTCACTTTCACAGTAGCTGGCAATGACGCATCGCTTACTGTCTCGCCCAACGCCATGGCAGACTTCAGCTATGCCGAGGGAAACGGTCCGTCGGTGGTGAAGAGTGTCGCTGTCATCGGCACCGACCTGTCGGATGACATTACTGTAACGGCTCCGTCTGATTATGAGATTAGTGACGAAGAGAATGGCACGTATGGCAGCACGGTAACACTTGCAGCCAACACCCGGGGCAATCGTGAGACGTTGACCTATGATTTCGAAGGCGGCTGGCAGGGTTGGACAACCTTCCAAGGCACTACCACTTCGCCAAACAGCTGGATGCATAATACGGAATATCCTACCACCAACAATAACTTTAGCACTGGTTATGGGTACAACAGCAGTGACGGATTCATGCTTTCCGAGTCCTATATCTCTGGCTCTTCGAGCGGCAGCGGCACCGCCGTCACGCCCGACAACTATCTTGTCTCGCCCCAAGTGACCCTCGGTGGCAGCATCACCTTCCAGGCAGGCGTTCAGAACGTCAGTTATGCTGCCGAGAAGTTCTCCGTAATGGTGTCGACGACAGGCAACACTGCTGCCAACGCCTTTACTACGGTCCAGACGTGGACCTATGCCCCCAATGCTACTTCAGGCAGCGAATGGCAAGAGTTCACCGTTGACTTGAGCGCCTACAGCGGCATGGGCTACATCGCCATCCGCCACTTCGACTGCTACGATCAATGGATACTTAAGGTCGACGAAATCACCATCGTGGAAGGTGGCGAGGCTCCCGTGAACCCGACCAACCCGACCACCGACCTGCTTGCCGCGAACGTCTACGTCCGCCTCAAGGGCGGCCTCGGCCAAGGCGTCTACAACGAGACCTTGGCTGTCTCCACAGGTGATGTCACCAGCAATGTCAGCCTCAACGGCGAGGTCTATCCCATCTTGGCTGCCGGCAGCAACTGGTGGACCCCCACCACGGCCATGACGCTTGAACAACTCGAAGAGGCCCTCGGCAGCAACGCCGTCCTCATCAACACGCAGGACGCTGGCTTCGTCCGTTATGAGAACAACGCTTGGAGCGGCACGCTCACCAGCATCGAGCCTGGCAAGATGTACAAGATCGAGACCAACGCCGCCTGTCCGCTGACGCTCACCGGCACCGCCGTCGGCAACGTCGGAATCACCATCCTCCCAGGCCACAACTGGATCGGCTACACCGGCCCGCAAGCCGCCGACATCGCCACGGCCCTCGGCACTCTCGGCGTCACACCCATCAGCGGCGACACCATCACCGACCAGAACGGCAACGTGTCCACCTACAACGGCACGACTTGGACGGGTGGGGTTGTAACCTTACAACCCGGCCACGGCTACGTCTACCTGCGGCAGCAGTGATTGATGCTGGAAAAAAACAACGAGGCCGCCCCCAGGGCGGCCTTTTTTCTTCCCTTGTCGTCGCTTTGCGCCCTTGTCGTCGCTTTGCGTCATTGCGAGGAGGCACGACGAAGCAATCCAGAGTAAGGTCTTTCTGTCCGGTCTCATTCTTGGATGGCTTCGTGCATCGCCATGACGCGAAGCGGGTCTCCGTGCCTCGCAGGGCGAGGCCTCTTGTCGTCGCCTCGCGCTTCCCATAATTCTGCGAATTCTGCGTGAGACCTTGTCATCACCTCGCGCCCTCGTTCACCCCTACGCCTAACAAACAAATTTTCAATTTTTATGGCTGGTTTCTATAAAGTTTTTATCTTTGTAAACGATGGAAAATGTAGTTAATAATTTAATTCATTCAATATGAGATACTTATACAAATTTACAGGAACAAAGGCTAAGAATCCTCAACCGAGTTCCGCCCCAAAACAAGAAACACAAAAAGCACACCGCGGCCTGCTGGCCCTCGGCACACTCTTCATCCTGCTGGCACTTTGTCCGAACGTTTCGACGGCACAAGCCTTCGACTTCTGGGCCCAGTGCTCGACAGGACAAAACCTGTGCTACAAAATCATCAGTGGAACAAACAATGTCGCGCTGACTTACCCAGACGAGTCTACTCACTCGTGGAATGGTTATGCAAGCAATAAGCCATGGGGCTTTATGGCTTTGCCCGATTCCGTTTTATATAATGGCACCTATTATAGAGTGTATGGTATTGTAGGAAATGCCTTTGCACACTGCACGGAATTGACTGATGTAGTTATCCCTCGAGCAATGCACTATATCGATAACTATGCTTTCTGGGACTGCCCGAATCTGCTCTCGGTCGTCATCAACAGCAACGAAGTGGCTAGTAGTATGGAATGGGTGATGGACAATTTAAGATTAGCGTTCGGCAATCAAGTGAAGCGATACAGCTTTGGCAGCCCAGTGACGGAAATCGGCTTCTATGCTTTCCACAGTAGTACGAACCTGGAGGAGGTGAGTTTTGCCGGCCCCTTACACGCATCGGCAAAAATGCGTTCGGGGACTGTACTAGCCTGAACAAGGTCGTAGTAGATAACTTGAACGCATGGGCCATGTGCGAATTTGGCGGCGTAAGTAGCAATCCACTGTATTATGCCCACAACCTCTACTTTGGCAACGAATTGGTCGGAGATTTGGTGCTCTCCAATAATGTGACTCACATCAGCGACTATGCTTTCCGAAATTGCACCAGCCTAACCTCGGTGAACATCCCCAATTCCGTGACTTACATAGGAATGTATACGTTCAATGGTTGCAGCGGCCTGACCTCGGTGACCATTGGAAACGCTGTCACTTCAATCGGTAATGATGCGTTCAATGGTTGCAGCGGCCTGACCTCGGTGACCATTGGAAACGCTGTCACTTCAATCGGTAATGGTGCGTTCAATGGTTGCAGCGGCCTGACCTCAGTGGAAATCCCCAATTCCGTGACTTCCATCGGAAACAACGCCTTCAACGGTTGCACGGGCTTAACCTCGGTGACTATCCCAAGCAATGTGGATACCTTGGGAAACTATGCTTTCGAAGGCTGCACTAACTTAACAGAATTGCATGTCGCTGCCCTGACGCCACCCACTATTTCTGAAAAAACCTTTAGGAATGTCTCGCGATCCATCCCCGTCTATGTACCCATCGGTACGAGCGCATCGTATCGCGCGGCTGAATACTGGTCATTGTTCAACAATTTCGTGGAGACGATCTACCCTGAGCAATGGGTAGAAGTCCCTTACGAGCAGACCTTCGACGGAAACACCATCCCCGACAAATGGAGGAGCTGCAACGGTGCGCTGCAAGGAAACAATAGCCCCTACACCGCCACGCTCACGCCCGAAAGCGGCCGCTGGCACTTTGGCGCAGCCAACGGCGTGTTTGGCGGCTCGAGTCATGCATGGGTCAACATCGGAGGCTATTATCACCACTTCTGGCTCGTTTCGCCCTTCTTGCACCTCGACGCCAATGCCAACATGCTCAGCGTCGACCTCGCCCTCACTCGTCCCACAGGCAACATGGTGCCCATGACCCCTGATGCGCAAGACAACACCATCATCAAAGTGCTCATCTCAACCGACTATGGCGCGACGTGGATCCCGTTGCAGTCGTGGAAGCACGAAATGGGCTACACCGACCTCGAAAGCCTCCTTCCCGAAGGCCATACCTGCACCTACAATCTCAGTGCCTATGCCAACCAAGACATTCTCATCGGCTTCTATATGGAGTGCACCGACGCCAACGACGCCTCCAACCGCATCCATATTGACAACTTCAGCATCACATCGTTCGACCCAACGCTGCCGCCCACAGCGGTGACGGTGAGCGAGATAGCAGGCCACTCCGCCAAGGTGAATTGGACTCCTGCGTCATCTGTGCAGTATAAGTGGGATGTGGTGGTGGCTTTGCCTAACACTACCCTGCAAAACAATTTGACGCAGGCACAGTTGGAAGCCATGGCTGCCAATACCAACAATTTCTTTTATGCACACGTTAACGGCTACCGCTACAAGACCATGACGGAACTGGAAGCTGAAACAAGTTATAAAGCCTGGGTGCGCTACAACGATGGAACCGTCACCAGCCCTTGGGTGGCCTCAGATGAGTTTACGACGGATCTCGTCTGTCCAAGGCCGACAGATATCAACATCGTAGACTTAGGGTATTATGGCGTCTTCATCAGCTGGACGCCAGGTGACGAGAGCCAAACCAGCTGGAATTATTTTATCGATGGATGGAGCGATTATGACTCTGATACCGATGATCCTTATATCATCATTCAAGATGATGAATTTGGAGGATTGACGCCAGGGGGAACCTATACGTTGAATCTTACTGGATACTGCGGAGAAGACGAACAAAGCACAACAGTTGTGCACGAATTCACCAAGCAAGCCCTCCCTGACCTGACGGTGAACGCAGGAGTTGGTGAATCGGATGAAACAGTGCCCGTCACAGGCTTCACCACCGGCTCGCAAATGTCGAGGACGCAGTTTATCATCCCCGCCGAGCAACTCGCCGATATGCAATACAGCACAATCAAGAGCTTGACGTTCTACAACCAGCAATATACCTATGGTACGCCATGGGGCGCCGACGCAAGGTTCGACATCTATCTGAAAGAGGTGAGCCAGAACGATTTTAGCAATAACACATTCTATAACTGGGACGACATGACTCTTGTCGTGAACGGCGCCTACCTCAGCATTAGCGGTCACGAGATGACAATCTTGTTGGGCGAAGCAGGTTACAGCTATACTGGCGGCAACTTGCTGGTTGGCTTCCGTCAACAACAGTATGAGTATACTCAAGGCACGAACTTCGACCATGCCGATTGGCTGGGCGTGAACAACTATAACACCAACCCCAACTACAAGCCGTCCATTTATTATAATCCCTCTTCTTCAGGGCCTTTTGCCCAGACTTTCAGCCCCAAGGTCACCTTCACCTACGACAACACCTACCTTCCGCCCACCAACCTGGTGGTTACGCCCACAGCCCCCACCGAGGTGACGCTGACCTGGACGCCGCGCGAGGGACAGACCGGCACCGACGTGCAGCTGTACGACGAGGACATGGAGCCGATTGGCACTCCGTGGACTTGGAGCAATGGCAACGTCTTCGGCCTCGGCAACTTGGACCCCAGCACCAACTACTACGTCAGCCTCCGTGGCCGATTCACGGTGGGCAACGAGACCCACTACAGCGCCTGGACCAACCCCGTCGCGTTCACCATGCCCGACGAATGCCCCGCGCCCACCAACCTGCAGGCCACTAACGTAGGACCCTTCTCGGCCACGCTCACTTGGGAAGGCCATGCGGAAGAATACACTGTGGAGTATAGGGAAGTGCTGGGAGAAGGACTTACCACGACATTTGAGGAAAGATTCAATAGCATTTCTAGTGGTAGTTTGCCAAGTAACTGGATAATACTCAACTCTGGTACGACATCTGCACGTTGGACAGTGATTAACCAAGGTAATAGCAGCAATCCATTTGCTAATGGAGGCAAGTATGGCTCTATTGTGTCTGAAAAGCAGAGCAGTGCTACCGCCACTAGTTATTTCCTTATGCCTGTTGACGACTTGCATGGCGAATTGACTTTCTATGCAAAATATCAAAATAGTGCAGGCGTTGGCGCAAGAAGTATCGCTGTCTATTATACCAATAAGAAAATAAATCCTACTGTCAGCGATTTGACATTGGTTTCTAGAAGAGATCTAACTACGACCTTCGGTCAGTACACTGTCGACCTTTCTGCGTATCAGGGTGGTGGCTACATCGCCATCGGACATATTAATTCGGTTTCGAATCAAGCCTATATTGTCTGCGTTGACGACATTGAGTTCAAGAATTATACGACTTCATACTCCGACTGGCAGCCTCTTGGCCTCACCACAGAGAACAGCATGACGCTGGAAGGCCTCACGCCCGGTGCCACCTACCAGTTCCGCGTGCGCGCCACCTGCGACACGGGCTTCAACAGCGACTGGGCCCTGTCGGACAGCTTCACCACGGTGAACAATATCGTGTTTGAAGATGAAGAAATTACCAAAGGCGCCTGCCTCTATGCATGGGACCAAAATGGCGACGGCAACAACGACGGCGAACTCAGCTACGCCGAGGCCGCCGCGGTCACTGAGTTGGGCACGGTCTTCAAAGACCAAAGGTTTATGACCAAATTCAACGAGCTGCAATACTTCACCAACCCTGATTTGGATACCATCTCTGCAAAAGCCTTCGCAGGTTGCGTCAGCTTGCAGGAAATCACGCTGCCGCCGCAAATCACCACAATCGGGAACTATGCCTTCGGCTACTCCACCGATAACCAAGGTCAAATCATACCTTGCTCGAGCCTGCACAACATCGTCCTCCCCGAAGGAGTGACGCAGATTGGCGATTACGCCTTCTGCTACAGCGGCCTCGAGTCCATCATCCTGCCCTTCTCGCTGACGAGCATCGGCCAGCAGGCCTTCGAGCATTGCCCCTTGACCAGCGTCTACGTGCCCGCCTCGGTGAACTATATCAACAACAATCCCTTCGTGAGTGAAAGCATCGAGACCATCGAGGTCGACCCGATGAATGCCACCTACGAATCGCGCAATGCCTGCAACGCCATCATCCGCAAGTCCGACAACAAGTTGATCTCGGGCTGCAAGAATACGGTTATCCCCAACGGCGTCTTAAGCATTGGCTACGGTGCCTTCGAAAACGCCACCGGCCTCACCAGCATCACCCTGCCCAGCTCGGTGACCACCATCGGTGAACATGCCTTCGACCATTGCACTGGCCTCACCACCATCATCGTGGAGAGCTATGATCCGCCCACCATCGAAAGCAACGCCTTCCTAAACGTGAATACGGAAAACATCACCGTCTACGTGCCTTGCGGCAGCGTTAATACCTACAAAAACGCTGCGGGTTGGAGCAGCTTCGCCAACATTGTGGGCGATGGCTGCGCGACCACTTATTCGCTTGTCGCCGGAGTTTGGAAATGGTGGGCGCCTTTCGAGGGCAACACCGCTGCCGACCTTATGGAAGCCTTCGACAATGGCATCGTCCAAGGCGACATCCTCGTCAACTCGCAGGACGAAGGCTTCCTGCGTCGCTCCGGCGGCACTTGGGGCGGCACGCTCACGAGCATCGAGCCTGGCAAGATGTACAAGATCCTGACAGAAGCGAGCGGCTCGTTCAGCTTCACAGGCGAGCGTCCTACGACTGTCGCCGTCGAACTTGGACAGGGTTACACTTGGTTTGGCTTCATTGGCAATGCTCCTGTTGAAATCCGGGTAGTTTTGGACACGACGCCTACTGACGGCGACAAAATCCTCACGGAAGATGGCCACACGTATACCTATAACGAAGCCAGCAGTCTCTGGCAAAGCGATTATGGAACCTATATTTCAAACTTCACTCTCCAAACTGGTTACGGCTACATCTACTATAACGCCAGCTCGGAGCCGAAGACGTTGACCATGCAGCCATCATATTAATAAACTAAGTGAAAGAGCAGGGGAGAGCCCCTTTACTGTGCCCGCCCGTGTTTTCCAATTGAGAAAACACGGGCGGTTTTTTAGCTGTAGCCCGCTTTGCGCTCTTGTCGTCGCTTCGCGCCGCGTCCGGTAGGCCCTCCCCCTTTGCAAAGGGGGCTGGGGGGATTCAAAGCCCCGCTTCGCGCCTTATCCTCGCCTCGTGCCGCGTCGCTTCGCGTCATTGCGAGGAGGCACGACGAAGCAATCCAGAGAGAGAACTTCCCGTCCAAAAGTGGAAAAAAACCATAGATTTGGACAAAAATTGAATGATTTTCGTCCAAAAGTGTATTAAAAACTATAGATTTGGACAAAAGTTAGTGTCAGAACCTGCCTAATGGCGCAAACAAGTCCTTGGCTGTCAGCTGGCTGTGGACAATGGATGAATGTGCGCCTCTCGACAGCCCCTTGGGCGTGATGAAAGTGTGCACCACGCCGTGTCTCACCTTGGCCATCTCCATGAACAGGCTCTTGCGTTCGTTCAGCTGCTGCTCGTAGGCCTTGGTGATGACGAATGGCGTTTCGGAGAATTTCATCTCGACGAGATGGGTGATTTTGTCGGCGCGTTTGATGACGAGGTCGACTTGGACGCCTTTGCGGTGGTCGCCTTTTTGGGGCACATAGCGCCATGCTGAGGCCTCGGTGGCCATGCCCGAGATGCCCAATCCCTGCTTGATGAGTGGCAAATGTCGCAAGCAGAGCTCCTCGAAGGTGAAGCCTTGCCATGCCGCCACGCTGCGGTCGGCGAAATGGTGCTGCCAGTATTGCTCGTCGTGCGTGCGGTTGCCCTCCACATAGCTGAAATAGAAAAGGGTGTAGAAGTCGGACAGGCGGTAGAGCGTTTGCTTGCTTTTGTTGCCGAATTGCGCATACGAAACGATGAAGTCGCAGCGGTCGAGGTTGTCGAGCATTTTCGTCAGGCCGCCGCCGGCAAATCCAGTCGCCTTTGCGATTTCCTTGCGTGTGAAGCCTTGCCGCTTCGACGACAGTAGCTTTACGATGGCGATGTAGCGGTCGGCTTTGTTGAAGAGCGCATTGTAGAGTTCGCCGAACTCGTTGCTCAGGTCGCCGCCGCGACGAAACACCAGTGCGTCGACATTCTCGGGCAGGCTGAGATAGGGCCGCAGCAGGCTGAGATAGTAAGGCACGCCCCCAAACAGCATGTAGCATTGCAGGATTTGGTAATCGTCCCAGTCGAAGCCGTGTTCGCGGAGATAGGCCTTGCATTCGTGCAGGTAGAACGGACGGAGATAGATGCGGTGGGTGATGCGGTTGTGAAGGCCGCCTTGGTTGTCTTCGATCTTGTCTTTCATCCAACTCGTGGCGCTGCCGCAGGCTATCAGCACGATGTCGTCGCGCTGTTGCACCCAGTTGGACCAGAAGTATTCCAACTCGTCGACGAACTCGCTTCCTTGCGTGTCGACCCAGGGCATCTCATCGAAAAACAGCACTTTGCGCTTGTCTTTGCAACGCTCCAAGTAGGCTTCAAGGTGCAGGAAGGCCTCGTGCCAGTTGGCGAGCGTCGGTATGCCGTCGTCGCCTGAATAGCGGACCAGCATCTCGCGGAAGTTCTTCAGCTGTACGTTCTTCTTCTGCCGGTGCGCCCCAACATAATAGAAGGTGTAGCGGTCGTTGAAAAAACGGCGTACAAGGAAGGTCTTGCCAATCCTGCGTCGGCCGTACAAAACGACAAGCTCGGAACGTCTTGACTCGTAAGCCCATTTTAGTTCCTCGCATTCGCGTTCGCGCCCGATAAGTCTCTCAGTCTTTTCCATTTCCATTGTTTTGTTCCGACGGCAAAAATACGCTTTCTTTTTGGTTCTGCAAGTGATTTTCGTCCAAAAGTGTATTAAAAACTATAGATTTGGACAAAAACCGAAGGAAAATGGGCTCAGGTTTCTCCTTGGGAGACCACCTGTCGTCGCTTTGCGCCTCCCCCTTCTCAAGGGGGAAGGGGGCTTCGAAGCCCCCCCCATTCAAATGCGATTTTTTCCTTTTTTTTGTATTATTTTTCCTATTTTTGTGGTCTCGAAATCAAATGAAATCCAAAAATATGAAAAAACATCTTACCTTGTCTTTATTGCTCGTCGCCGCCCTTTGGGCTTCGGCGCAGCAGGCCGCTCCACGATGGACCTCCATCCTCAGCGACCAACCCGAGACCTACCGCACCCAGCTCATCAGCAGCTCCGAAAACAGCATCCAGGTCAACGTGCAGGTGCCTGGTTTTTATACCGCCTCCGTCACCACGCCGAGAGGCGAGGCACAAGTCATCACCATGCCCAAGGCCGTCAGCACCGCCCATGCCGGCGAACCCGACATGCCCATGACGGGTATCCCCGTCCTCATCGGCGACAAGGCCCGCATGAGCATCCGCGTCGTCGATGCCCAGTATCGTGACTTCGAAGGCATCGAGGTGGCCCCTTCGAAGGGCGACTTCCCCCGCACCGTCAACCCTGAGGATGTGCCTTACACATACGGCGCATGCTACAGTGAGGATGCGTTCTTCCCGGCCAGTAACATTGGCCTCTACGAGCCATACATCATCCGCGACTTCCGTGGCCAGAACATGGTGGTCTATCCCTTTGCCTACAACCCCGCCACCAAGACCCTCCGCGTTTACTACAACATGACGGTGGAGATGTACAAGGTGGACGACCACGGCAGCAACACCATCGAGAGCCGCCGCAGCAACGTCGTCAAGATGGACCCTGACTTCAAGAGCGTCTACCAACGCCACTTCATCAACTACGAAGCCTCGATGAACCGCTACACGCCCCTCGACGAGGAAGGCGACCTGCTCATCATTTGCTACGACAACTTCATCAGCTCGATGACCGATTTCGTCAACTGGAAGAAGACCCGCGGCGTGAACACCACCATCGTGGGTACCAGCACCGCTGGTAGCTCCTACTCGGCCATTAAGACCTATATCCAGAATCAATACAATGCCAACAACAACATTACCCATGTGCTGCTCGTCGGCGACGTGGCGCAGATTCCGGGATATTCATACTCGGGTGGCGGTTCCAGCTATAGCGGCTTAGGAGACAACGCCTACGGACAAATCGTCGGTAGCGACTATTACAACGATGTCTTTATTGGTCGTTTCTCGGCCAGCACTGCCGCTCGCGTGACCACGCAATGCAACCGCGTCATCACCTACGAGCGTGACCTCACTACTTCTGCCACATGGCTGAAAGTGGGAGAGGGTATCGCTAAAAAAGAAGGTGGATCGGGCCATAACGGTGAAGATGATTACCAACACATGGATGTCATCCGAACTGACTTAATGAACTATGGTTATTCCCCCGTCTATCAACGCTATGCAAATCTTTCTGGTTATACGGCCACTGCTGCCCAGATCTCCGCTGATATCAATAGTGGTGTCGGCATCATCAACTATTGTAATCATGGTGCCGAGACGATGTGGGGAGTGGCAAGTTATAGCGTTTCGCACGTCAATGCCTTGACCAATGAAAACAAATTGCCCTTCATCTGGTCGGTGGCCTGCCTTGTCGGTAAATACGACTACAGCAGCGACTGTTTCGCCGAGGCTTGGATGAATGCTACCAACAACAACAATCCTACAGGTGCCATCGGCACCTTGATGTCGTACATCAGCCAGCCTTGGATTCCACCCATGTGGGCCCAAGACGAGTGTGTCGATATTTTGGCAGGACTCTCCAGCTCCGGTGGTACGAAACACACCTGGGGTGGCGTCTCCATCAACGGTCTGTTTGGTATTTTTGATAACTACGGTACCGATCAATCCGCTGTGGGTACCTACCAAGCTTGGATCCTTTACGGCGACCCAAGTATGCTGATTCGTACTAAGACCCCGCAGGCCATGAACGTCACCCATACAGGTACGATTGCGCCTTCGGCAACTACTTATTCAGTTACCGTCAGCAACGGCAACGGGGCAGTGGCTACCATCACCGACGCCAGCCACAACATCTTGGGCAAGGCCACCGTGAGCGGCACCACGGCCAACATCAACATCAATGGTACCTTGACTGCCGGCACCGAGCTCACACTTTGCGTGTATGGCTTCGATAAAGTGACCTACCTTGGCACCATCAGCGTGGTAGGCGGTACCCCATATACCATCACGGTGAATGCTAGTCCGACCTCGGGCGGTACAGTGAGTGGCGCAGGTACCTATTATTCTGGCACCAGCTGCACGCTGACCGCTACGCCGAACACGGGTTACACCTTCACCAACTGGAAGAAAGGTAACACCGTGGTCAGCACCGACGCCACCTACACCTTCGAGGTGACGGAGAGCGCCACCTACACGGCGACGTTCACCGCCATCCCGCAATACACCATCTCGGTGTCGGCCAACCCGACAGCAGGCGGCACGGTGAGTGGGGGAGGGACCTTCTATTCTGGCACCAGTTGCACCTTGACGGCCACCCCCAATAATCATTACGATTTCACCAACTGGAAGATGGGCAATAGCGTGGTCAGCACCGACCCGACCTATACTTTCACCGTCACGCAAAACGCTTCATACACGGCCAATTTCACGGCCTTGCAAGCCCACACAATTACCTGCAACCCCGTCGAAAACGGCAGCATCAGCGCCAACCCGACCACGGCCTACAAGAATGAGACCGTCAGCTTGAGTGCCACTCCGGCTTCGGGTTACTTCTTCTCGGCTTGGGATGTGAGGGACGCCAGTAACAACCCCATCACGGTGACCGACAACCAGTTCACCATGCCCGACAGCGACGTCACCGTCGGAGCCACCTTCGTCAGCGGCTGCACCGTCACGGTGGCCGAGGTGGAGCACGGCACCGTGACTGCCTCGACGACAGGCGGCGCGCCAGGCACCACCGTGACGCTGACGGCCACGCCCGAGACCGACTACTACCTGAGCACGTGGCTTGTCTTCAAGACGGGCGACGTGAACACCACCGTGACCGTGACGAACAACCAGTTCACCTTGCCTGCGTATGACGTGACCGTTGTTGGCATCTTCAAGATGACCCAGGAGGCTGAAATAACCATAGGTAGCGGGACAAATGTTAACCAATATCTGCCGACCTACGCATACTACAAATACAGCTTGACGCAACAAATCTATACTGCGGCTGAAGTCGGAAGTGCTGGCACTATCACCAAGGTGGCTTTCAAGGTGTCGAATAGCAAGTCGGCCACGAGAAACATTGATCTTTACCTGAAGCACACCTCCAAGACCGCTTTCAGTAGTGGTACCGACTGGGCGACTTGCTCTAACAGTGACAAGGTGTTCAGTGGCAGCGTCACCTTCAATTCTTCAGGTTGGACTACCATCACTTTGGCCACTCCCTTCGAGTATGATGGTGAGAGCAACCTGCTCGTCTGCATGGACGATAACACGGGGTCCTATGTGAGCAGTTCGAGCAACTCGCCAAAATTCTATGTCTATTCTACTAGTGCTAACCGCGCTTTGTACATCTACAACGATAACACCAACTTTAATCCCGCCTCCGCCTCTTCCAATTCAGGCACTCAGGTCACTTCTAACAACCAGGTGACCTTCACGATGCAGGTGGGCAGTGCGAGCGCGAGCCTTGCCGTGTCGCCGAACGCCGTGTCCGGGTTCGGCTATGCCGAGGGAGACGGCCCGTCGGCGGTGAAGAGCGTTGCCGTGATCGGCGCCGACCTGTCGGGCGACATCACCGTGACGGCTCCATCGGATTATGAGGTCAGCGTCGCGGAGAACGGCACGTATGGCAGCACCGTGACGCTTGCAGCCAACGCAAGGGGCAACCGTGAGACGCTGACCTACGACTTCGAGGATGGCACCACGCAAGGATGGACTGTAGGTAGTGACGACAACGGCTCAACTACATGGGCCGTAGGACAAAGCGGCTATAATCCATCCGGTTCTTCGGGTACGGTTTATACAACGAATAGCGGGAACTATTATGTGGGATCCGTTTATGATGCCTCCAATGCTGTTGACGATTGGCTGATTTCACCTCAAATTACACTTGGTGGAAATATGGTTTTTTACATCAAGATTACGAACACCAGTTATACGGACTACTATTCTGTTCATTTGTCGACAGGAACCAATGCGATCGGTCAGTTTGCTACCGCATTACTACCTGCGACCCAAGTGACATCTACAGATTACACCATGGTGACTGTGGACTTGAGCGCATACACGGGTCAAGGTTATGTGGCCATTCGCCACACTGCCGATGCAGACCAAGCCTCGCTGTTGGTCGACGACGTGACCATCGTTGAAGGCGGCGACACACCTGTGAACCCGACCAACCCGACCACCGACCTGCTCGCCGCCAACGTCTATGTCCGCCTCAAGGGAGGTCTCAATCAAGGTGTCTACAACGAGACCCTGGCTGTCACCACGGGCGACATCACCTCCAACGTCAGCCTCAACGGCGAGGTCTATCCCACCTTGGCTGCCGGCTGCAACTGGTGGACGCCCACCAAGGCCATGACGCTTGAGCAATTGGAAGCGGCCCTCGGCGGCAAGGCTGTCCTCATCAACTCGCAGGACGAAGGCTTTGTCCGCTATGAGAACGGCACTTGGAGTGGCACGCTGACCGCCATCGAGCCTGGCAAGATGTACAAGATCGAGGCCACCGAGGCCGTCAGCCTCACGCTGAGCGGCGCCACCGTCACCAATGTCAGCCTGAACATCATGCCTGGCCACAACTGGTTTGGTTATACTGGAACGCAGGCCAAGGACATCGCCACCGCTCTTGGCAGCCTCGGCGTCACGCCCGCCAGCGGCGATACCATCACCGACAAGAATGGCAACACCGCCACCTACAACGGCAGCAGCTGGAGGGGTGACCTCACTACGCTGCAACCTGGACATGGTTATGTCTATGAGAGGCAGCAGTGATGTCAAACAGTAATGAGGCCGCCCCGCGGGGCGGCCTTTTTTTTGCCCTTGTTGAGGGTTCTCCCCAAAATTCTTGACACTCAACTGTTTTGCTTTTCTCGAAATAATACTATCTTTGAAGCGTCTAATATTGTGTAAAAACATTTAATTATTTGATTATGAAACAAATATACAAATGCATTATTGGGAATGACACTCAAATGAGTCCAGCCAATAAGTAAATTTACTTATAGCTATTTCCGAAGTCTATACTAATTTTGTATATCGTAAATTGCAAGTTTATGAAATACTGCAAATTCATGCAAAATAGTATGCTTTTAATTGATTGCCATTTTTTTAAGTAGATGAGCAAATTTAGTTTACATAATAGACTGCGAGACTCCGAGACTGCGGGACTGCGAGTCGAACAAATACTCGAAGTCCCGTGTCCCGAAGTCCCGAAGTCAAAAAAAGAATAATGCAGTTTAATTTTGAACAGTTACTTAAATAAAACAGAGTACGTTATGAAAAGACTGTTTTCCACGATTATCCTTGCCTGCCTCGCCATAGGGCTGAAGGCACAAGACGCCGACAGCCTTAGGGCCATGATACTGCAATGCTTCAACGAGAGCCGATTCGTTGAGGTGATCGACTACAGCAAGCAGGCGTTGCAACTCTATGAACAGGCTGACGACAAATACAATGTGGCTGGATGCTACAACACCATTGCAGGGGCCTATATGCGCATGGGGCAATATGATGAAGCCATACGCAACTACACCCTCTGCACCGAAATCATGGATGAAATCGGAGGTGAGATGGCCTCCATCAACAAACGGTATGTCATCAACAACATCGCTTCGATTTATTTCGACATGGAGGAATACGACCAGTCGGAGGAGATGTACTGGAAATGTATCGAGATGCTGGGCGACGTGGGTACCGATACGACAGCCAACCTCGACCTGGCCACCTATTACCAGAACCTCTCGGGGGTGCGGCTGATGCAACTTGGACTGATGGCAGCCGACGATGCGCAACACGACAAAACCCAAGCCGAGGCCATCGGCTTTGCCGAACAAGCCTTGGCCTTGTCGCAACAATATGGCGACAACCAGGAAAAACTCATCAACAGGCATATCACCTTGTCGAGAGCCTACCAGGCGGCAGGACGCCTCGACGAGGCCCATGCCCAACTCGACACCGCACTCGTCATTGCACAACACGAAAAGGAACTCTACTTCGAAACCGCCATCATCATGCTCAACGGTCAATATGCCCACGACCGTGGCGACGACATGGCTTCGGAGCAACTCTTCCTCCAAGCCTTGGACATCGCGAAAGAAAACCAATATAACCAGTTTTACCTGGAGTGCATGCAAGGGGCATATCTGGCCACAAAGGCCTCGCACCCGGAACGCGCCATCGGCTATCTTGAGGAATGCAACAAGATGAGGACTCCATCTACAACGAAGACCAGCAAGCCTTGATTCGCGACTACCAAGTGAGATACCAAATGTCAGAGAAAGAGCATGCACTGGAAATGCAGGAAGAGAAAACCCGACAAAGCCGTCGCCTGCTTCTCTTGTCGCTGCTTGTGGCCGCCTTGCTCCTCATCTTGGTCGTGGTGCTGGCACGCAACGCCATCCAACGAAAAAAACAGAACGAAACGCTGACCCGCCTCAACAACACCAAAGACCAGCTGCTCACCGTGGTCTCGCACGACATCAAGACACCGCTGCTGTCGCACGAGAAAATCCTCGACATTCTCTGCAAGCACATCAACGATATGCCACTTGATGACCTTGAGGATTATCTGATTTCACTGAAGTCGTCAACCCAAGAATTGAGGGTCAAGACCGTCAATGTCATCGGATGGGTGAAAAGCATGATTGGCGACAACGAGAGCCAAGCCGAGCCTTTCAACTTGTGCGAATTGGCCGAGACGGTGATGCACAGCCAAGCCTTCGCAATCGAGCAGAAGCAACTGAAGGTCATCAATGCCATACCCACGGATTGGATGGGCAACGATGACCTTACAATCATTGAGATGGTGTTGCAGAACATCCTCTCGAATGCGGTGAAATACTCTTTCGCCAACGGTGAAATCAGGCTGGAAGCCGAAGACGGTGGCGAGCGTTACCTGGTCAAGGTGATTGACCACGGCAAAGGCATCGAAAATCCAGACCAACTGCTGAAGATGACGACCGCTTCGACCGAAGGCACCTTCGGTGAGTCGGGCACAGGCATCGGCCTCTTCGTCAGCCAGCAGATGATGGAACGCAATGGCGGAACCATAGCCATCGAAAGTGCAGAAGGGAAGGGGACCACAGTGGTGTTTAGTATTAAGAAATAGATGAGAAAATGTAGTTTATATATTGGACGCGGGACGCGAGACTGCGAGACGCGAGATGGGTCCCTGAGCCTGTTGAGCAAAGACGAAGCATCGAATGGCCCGTGTCCCGAAGTCCCGCAGTCCCGCAGTCAAATAAACAAATAATTACTATGAACCAACCACAGCCTATACGAATCCTTTTGGTGGAGGACCATCCGATTTATCGCGTGGGCACACGCTTGTCGCTCAACTATTCGGGTGTGAACAGCGTCGTCGTAGCCGAGGTCGAAGACGTGAAGTCGGCCAAGAGCTATCTTGATCAACATGCCGATGAGGTGGACCTGATCTTGCTCGACTACTTCCTGCCCGACGGCAATGGCGTTGATGTGATCCATCATGCGCGGGCGCTCAACCCCAAGGCCAAAATAGTCCTGCTTTCTGGCGAAATCAAGAATAAAACAGTTGTTTCGCACACCCAAGGTCTTGTGGATGGGTATTTGGGCAAGGATGCGGATCCGGAAACGCTGAAGGCCGAGCTCACTGCCCTGTTTGGCATCGATGGTGACGACGAAGAGAAGCAATATCGCATCAGTGCAAAAGCCGACCTGTCGGCACGCGAGATAGAAATCATCCAGTTGTGCGCCAACGGCATGTCGGCCCAACAGATTGCCGACCACCTTGGCCTGAGCCGTCGCACGGTGGAAGTGCACAAAAGCCATATCTTCGAAAAGCTCGACCTCAAGACCACGGCAGATTTGGTGAAATACGCCTACGATGCCGGGTTGGTGGCAAAAAACTGATAGTTTTTCGCCGTAATAAGTAAATTTACTTATAATCGTTTCGATAATCCCTTATATTTTTGTTGCGAAAACCACCACCTTTAAGTGGTTGGGAAGGAAGAAATTACCCCAAGGGTAACCTATTGCTACGATAATTAACCAACAAAAATATAACATTATGAAAAGAGTTTTATCAATTCGAAAAGGAGTCCTCGCCCTCCTCCTTGCTCTATCCTTGGGGATGGGAACGGCGTATGCCTACAACTTTTCCGCGGTATGCTCCACAGGGCAGACGCTGTACTACAACATCACCGATGCCACCAACCATTATGTGGAGATAACTTGTCCTGGATCAAGTTCATGGAGTGGCTACACCCAACCCACTGGGAACATCGAACTGCCTTCCTATGTCACACATAACGGGGTTACTTACACCGTGACTGCGATTGGTTATAAGGCTTTCTTCAATTGCTCCGGTTTGACGGGTTCGCTGACCATCCCCAATACCGTGACTTCGATAGGCCATTTAGCTTTCCAAGGTTGCTCTGGCTTCCGTGGCTCGCTGACCTTTGGCACGGGCGTAACCTCGATTGGTATGAGTGCTTTCTATGGATGCACACATTTTTCTGGTTCGTTAACCATACCGGATTCTGTGACTGAGATTCAGAATTCTACTTTTTGGAGTTGCAGCGGCTTCACGGGCTCGCTCATTATCCCGAATTCCGTGACTTCGATAGGTGCTACTGCCTTTCAGGACTGCACTGGCTTCACGGGTTCGTTGACTCTCGGCACGGGGGTGACCTCGATTGATAATGATGCTTTCTATCGTTGCACTGGCTTCACTTCCATTACGGCGTTTCCCGAAACGCCGCCCACATTGGGCACAACCGTGTTCTATAACGTTCCGACCACGATTCCCGTATTTGTGCCGTGCGCCTTGTTGGAGGCCTACCAAAACGTCCCGGGCTGGAGCAGCTTTTCCAACCTGGTGGAAAGTTGCCCGCAACAACTGACTGTGAACAACGGCCCTGAGGACAACTATTATGTCCCTGTCTTTGGCTGGTTTTGCGACCACTATTCAAAAAGCCAGTTCATCATCCCCGCCTCCGACTTGCAGACGATGCAACAGAGTATCATCACGAAGCTGACATTCTATGCTCTTAATACGAACGTCAGTTGGGGCGATGCCCGATTCGATGTGTACCTAGCCGAGGTGGAAGAAACCTCATTTGGAAGCACAACCTTAGATTGGACTGGAATGACCAAAGTGCTGGAAAACGCCTCGCTCAGCGTCGCTAACAACAAGATGGAAGTCGTTCTTTCGCTACCCTACCTATACCAGGGCGGCAACTTGAAGGTGGGCATCAAGCAAGTGGTCAGTGGTAATAATGTTACTAGTAAATGGTACGGCGTTTCCAAGAATAGCACTGTTGCCATTGGTGGCTATGAAGAAGCCCGAGGCCTAGGCTTCTACCAATTCCTGCCCAAGACCACCTTCGATTACTTCTCCGCACCACAGACAAGTATCGAATTCGCCGACCCGCAGGTGAAAAACATCTGCGTGGCCAACTGGGACACCAACCACGACGGCGAGCTGAGCTATGACGAGGCCGCCGCGGTGACGGAACTGGGGACTGTGTTCGGAGAAACTTCCATCACTTCGTTCGATGAGTTGCAGTATTTCACAGGATTGAGTTATATCCTTGACGAGGCGTTTTTTTCTTGCGAACAACTCACCTCCGTCATCATCCCAAGCGGTGTTGGTACCATCTATAACAATGCCTTCACTGGTTGCTCCAGCCTTACTTCCATCATCATCCCAAGCAGTGTTCACAACATACATGATAATCCCTTCATGTCTTGCCCCGCCTTAGCGAACATCGTTGTGGAAGCAGGCAACACCGTTTACGACTCGCGCGACAATTGCAACGCTATCATCGTGACGGCCACCAATACACTGAAGACGGGCTGCATCAACACGGTCATCCCCAATAATATCGAGGCGATTGGAATAGGGGCTTTCTGGGGCTGCACCGGCCTGACCTCGATAGCGATTCCCAATTCCGTGACTATCATCGGAGGCGGTGCGTTC
This sequence comes from Bacteroidales bacterium, assembly GCA_017395365.1. Classification (GTDB taxonomy): domain Bacteria; phylum Bacteroidota; class Bacteroidia; order Bacteroidales; family F082; genus Limimorpha. Next base: position 3,327 of record JAFPUN010000003.1, on the reverse strand, counting down.
CGATTTTGCTCAAGCCTTGAATCGTTTGTCTTCCCCAATTCCGTGACTTACATCGGAAACGTTGTGTTCGAAGATTGCACCAGCCTGACCTCGCTGACGGTGCCGGCCGCCACACCGCCCTCGTTGGAGACCAATACTTTTTATGGTATCTCCACTGGCATCCCCGTATACGTGCCATGCGGCTCGTTGGCGGCCTACCAAGCCGCAGCGGGCTGGAGCAACTTCACCAACATCCAATGCGACTTAGGCAATATCGTCTTCGTCGACCCCGCCGTGAAAGCCATCTGCGTGCAGAACTGGGACACCAACGGCGACGGCGAGTTGAGCTACGCCGAGGCCGCCGCGGTGACGAGCCTGATACCTGAAGGGGAGACAAATAGCGCGTTCTACCAAAACACCAGCATCACTTCCTTCAACGAGTTGCAGTATTTCACTGGCTTGGAGGTGATTAATAAAGAAGCTTTCTACCACTGCCGAAATCTGGCACAGGTGACCTTCCCCAACTCTGTGATCGCCATCATGCATAGAGCTTTTTCGGGTTGCCAAAATTTGACCTCGGTAACCATTCCAAATTCCGTGATTTTCATTGGACAAACGGCATTTAGCAGTTGTAACTTGACCTCAATTGTCATCCCCAGTTCCGTCACAACGATCGATGATAATCCGGTCTCTGCTTGCTCTAGTTTGGCTCAAATCACGGTTGACGAAGATAACCAAGAGTACAGCTCGCCTAACAACTGCAATGCCATCATCGAGACTGGTACCAACACCTTGGTCGCGGGCTGCAAGAACACGGTCATCCCCGAAGGTGTGACCACCATTGCATGTGCTGCCTTCAATTATTGCAATGATCTCACTGGCATTAATATCCCCAGCTCTGTGACTAGAATAGGCGAATCGGCTTTTCGTCATTGCACTGGCCTTACCACCCTCACCATTCCCTCCGCTGTCAATTACATCGGTGTAAATGCCTTCTTGTATTGTACGGGACTCACCGAGATAACCGTCCTCGCCACCACACCGCCAGAATTAGACGGATATGTCTTCAGCACCGACATGCTTAACATCCCGGTCTACGTGCCTTGCGAATCGTTGGCAGCCTACCAGACCTACGACAACGGCGAGCCTTGGGGCGGCTTCACCAACATCATAGGCCAGCCCTATAGCGCATTCCCCTACGTGAACGACTTCGAAACGTCGTGCGGGTGGCAACTCATCAACGGCGACCTCACCAACCAATGGACCTGGGGCGAAGCCGGCACAAGAAACAACCACCACCTCTATATCAGCGACAACAGCGGCGTCAGCTGTAATTATACCATTAATAGCTCTGCCATGGTCTATGCCACCAAGATGTTCCACTTCGAGGAAGGCTGGTACCGTTTCCAATACGATTGGTTAGCCTATGGCGAAAGTAACTACGACTACCTGAGGGTGGCCTTGGTGCCTGCCTCGGTCACCTTGTCGGCCGGCACAGCGGTTCCTACTGGTTTTTCCTACAGTAGCTTGCCTTCAGGATGGATTGCCTTGGACGGAGGTCAACAGCTCAACATGAATGCATGGTGGCAGACCACCTTCAGCGAAATCAACGTGCCTGCTGGCGACTACATGATGGTGTTCGCCTGGCACAACGACAATAGTTATGGCACGCAGCCTCCTGCGGCCATCGACAACGTGAGCATCAGGCCTGTTTCCTGCCTCGCACCTGTCGGGCTGACCGCTCAGCATGTGGGCAGAACCCAGGTCACCTTGGACTGGACACCGGTAGGTAACGAAGACGAATGGGAGGTTTGGCTCAGCTGGCCCATTGGCAACGAGACCTGGTCCATGCCTTACACCGCAACCACCCACCCCTTCACCATCAGCGGATTGGGAGCAGGCGTTACCTACACGGCCACCGTGAATGCGAAATGTGGTCCCGACAATACGAGCTATGCAAGCAACGAGATCAGCTTCACCACTACCACCAATCCCTGCGACGACCCTGCCACCTTCCCGTTTACGGAGAACTTCGATGGCTATACGGGCACAACTTCGGGCTCGGAGAACGTCCTGCCCGACTGCTGGAGCCGCATCAACACAACCACGGTAAGCAGCCAACAAGGCTATCCCACGATTTTCCAAGGTTCTTATGCCCAATCAGCACCTAATTTCTTGTATTTCATGTCAACTTACGCTGTTGGTTACTTTGAAGACCCGCAAGACCAATACGCCATCCTGCCGTCTATCGACAACGTGTCCGACTTGGTGCTGAGCCTCTATGCAAGAATTCCTGCGGAAGGACGCAACGCCACCTTCATGGTGGGCGTGATGACCGACCCCGAGGATGCCAGCACCTTTACGGAACTCGTTACCCTTCAACCGACATCCACCACCTACACCCACTATTCCATCCCGTTGGGCAACTATACGGGCAATGGCTGGTACATCGCCATCAAGATGCCCGCCGCTTCATCTAGCGTGAATTATCGTGGCTTGTGTATCGACGACGTGGCCGTAGATCACGTAATCACCTTCGCCGACCCGGCGGTGAAGGCCCTCTGTGTTGCTTCATCCACAGGTTGGGACACTAATGGCGACGGCGAGCTGAGCTACGCTGAGGCCGAAGCGGTGACGAGTTTGGACGGTGTGTTCTCCAGTGAAGCTATCACCTCGTTCAACGAGTTGCAGTATTTCACAGGATTGGAATATCTCGATGACGATGCGTTTTATTGGTGTGACCAACTTACCTCCGTCATCATTCCTAGCAGTGTCACCGACATCGGAGGCAGCGCCTTCTCTGATTGCTCCAGTCTTACTTCCGTCACCATTCCAAGCAGTGTCACCGACATCGGAGGCAGCGCCTTCTCTGATTGCTCCAGCCTTACTTCCGTCACCATCCCAAGCAGTGTCACTTCCATCGGAAGCAACGCCTTCAACGGCTCGGGCCTCACTGAGATGACGGTGGAGGCCACCACGCCGCCCACTTTAGGCAACAATGCCTTCCAAAACGTCCCCACCGACATCCCCGTCTACGTGCCCTGCAACACCAAGGCTGCCTATCAAGCCGCCTCGGGCTGGAGCGACTTCACCAACATCATTGATCTCTGCGATGCCATCGTCTTCGCCGATGCCAACGTGAAGGCCATCTGCGTGCAGCATTGGGACACCAACGGCGACGGCGAGTTGAGCTATGGCGAAGCTGCTGCGGTGACCACGCTGAAACCTTCAGGCGCGGAAAACAGCGTGTTCTGGAACACGGAGATTACTTCTTTCGACGAGTTGCAGTATTTCACAGGACTGACCTCGATCGAGGAGAATGCATTCATGTTTTGCAACAGCCTGACT
>JAFPUN010000016.1 GCA_017395365.1 Bacteroidales bacterium | reverse complement strand
TCATCATCAAGACCCGCGCCGAAAAAGTTGGCCGTAAGATCAACAAATCCTGACAGCCATGACCACGTTTGAATGGATTTCGATGTTGCTGGCTCCTGTCACGGGTGTGGCCTCCTGGCTCGCCGCCACGCGGCTCCGCCAAAACCGCACCATCCGAGAGATGCAGCAAACCATCTTCAACCTGGTTGAGGAAAACAAGCGCGTCTACGCCGAGCTGACCGAGGCCCGCAAGGAAATTGTCGGGCTGTCCGCTCAGGTCGCACAACTCACCCTTGAAAACGCTGAGCTGAAGCAATTGATCGAAAACCTGTAAGGCCATGAAGACACGCTGTTTCCTTTTCCTGTTGTTGGTGTCGATGGTGCTCTGTGCCTGCGACGCGAAGCGCCGCGCCCAGCGTCGCATCCGTCGCATCGCTGAGCGATGCCCCGAGCTGCTGAGCGTTCAGGCGCATCCCATCGACACCTTCATCCCGCTTCCTCCAGTGGTCGATAGTGCCGTGATGCCCTTGGCTCCGCTGCTTGACGGCCAAGCCGTCAAGATCCAGACGGAGCAGGGCACTTTCACGGCAACGGCCACCAACGACAGCCTCACAGTCACCTACGAGGCCGAGCAAGAGCCAGTCCACTACGAGGACACCTTGCGTTATTCGCAAGTCGTCATCGAGGATCCTCCGCCAGCCGAGAAGAAAAAGCCTCCCGCATTCCTGTGGTTTTTTCTCGGCATGGTGGTCGTCCTGCTGGCCATCATTATCACTGCAATCATAATTGTGATCAAAATGGTAAAGACCTCCTGATGGGGGTCTTTCCTTTTATATGCTCGGCGCTCGATGGTGTGTGTAGCGGCTCTGTCGTAGTGTAATTGTTAATCCGATGCCGGCCAAAGGTTGCGGGGTCAGGTGTCGCATCTTTTAGGAAGCTCCTTGGCCGCAACCTTTGTCCGTCCTCGGCTAATAGATTGGTTTCCGTTTTCCCGCTCGGTCTTAGTCGAAAAGCACCGGCAATGAAAACGATTCGGATGGGCTGCCTGCCTGCCAAAGGCTGCGGAGGTCGCTCGTCCCCGTTGGGGAAGCTTTAGGGCCGCAGCCTTTGTCAGTCAGTCAGGCTCCAGTTTATAAAAAGGAGGGGAGTAGGTTCGGCAAACAGGCGCACGATGACGCACCTTAATTATATAGTGTTGCCGAAATCAAAAAAGGTTGTATTTTTGTCTCGCTTTTGACGGCCCTAACATCCGGCAAAAGCACCCCATTTCACTAATGGGTTATCTATATTTGCGTGAGCCGCTTCGCGAGGAGCGGCTTTTTTCTTTCTATGGTAAATCAATGATTTAAATTTTTATAGAAGGTATGTAATTGCCTTTTGATAAAAATATAACTATCAGATAATCAATTATTTTGTCTACTTTTATGGGCAAATCTTGAGTGAATTGGCCTAAAACGATGAGAAAATAGGGGTGACTTTGCCGCATAGTTTTTATATCAAAACCTCGTCGATGCCCGAAAAATATAAATACATGATGGGCAAATTTATATCCACATTTTAAATCTCATGGGCAAATCATGGGCAAATCCTCAAAATGGCAAAAAAATAGGGGAGTCACAAATCTTCGTAACTCCCTTGTTTTCAGTTTGTCGGGGCAAAAGGATTCGAACCTTCGACCCCCTGCTCCCAAAGCAAAAAAGTTGACTTTTATATCCTTTCCTATGTAGACGAAAATTTATATATCTTTTTATTTTCCAAATACTTGCGTATTTGAAAAGTTTTGCGTATCTTTGCATTGTTTTACAAGTGTGTGTCCTTTTTGTGTCCTGTTTTTTGTCCGCAAAAGTCTCACCCTGCTTGTTTTAGAACAATTAAACGCAATAAAAAGTTATCTATTATGTCTACTGAAAAACCTAAAGTTGTACCCATTTTCGCCGATTCCATCGACGGGGTAACCGTTTCAGTCATCTGGAACGTCAAAAATCAAAGCAAAAAGAACTACCAGCCCATCTCCGTGCGCGTCAACTTCAACCGCGAACGCTGGTACTACGCCACCGGCTATCGTGTCTCCTTCGAAGACTACGAGACCATCCGCACCGCCTCAGGCTCCAAGAACCCCAAGGCCGTCGCCAAGGCCGCCATCAAGCAGCACTTCGACGACGTGTGCGCCACCATCAAGCGCCTCATCCAAGAGGATGACTTCTCCCTCGCCAACCTGGCCGAGGCCATGAAGCTCCCCATCAAGCGCAATGTCGGCTTCACCTTATTGGAATACTGGACCACCTTCGGCGATGGCAAGAACTCGCCCAAGACACAAGAGCAGTACCGTTGCGCAGCCCGCAGCTTCTATCGCGCCTTGGGCTGCCATCTCGTCCCCGTCAAGGATGAGTCCGGTGAAGACACCAAGAAGAAGATGATCGTTGGCAAGGCCGTCAGGATGAGGCCTGCCGAAGCCACCGCCAATGTCGTCGCCAAGTGGGAGCAGTTCATGGACGAGGAATGCCTTTCGGCATCCACCAAGAGCATCTATCTCCGTGCCTTCCGCGCCGTGATGAACAGCCTCCTGAAGTCCAAGGTCATCAGCAAGCGCCCCGAGATGGTCATCAAGGCGGGCACCCGTCGCAAGCAGGACTTCCTCACCGTCCCGGACATCATCAAGATCCGCGACTATGATGGCCCCAACAAGCTCGCCGCTGATTGGTGGATTATCCTCTATCTCTGCAACGGCTCCAACCTGAAGGACATCGCCCAGCTCACCTGGTCCGAGGATGCCATCTATGGCTCGGAGTTCTCCTACGTCCGCGCCAAGATTGAGAACAAGGTGCCCGTCGTCGTCAACATCCCCATCACGGAGCCGCTGCGCGAGCTGCTCAACAAGTACGCTTCCGCGCCCAACCTCGGCTCGCTGGTGTTCCCTCAAATCCTTTTGCAAGCCGAAACGCCAAGGCAGATTGACTATCGCGTCCACGACTTCAACCGCATCATCCGCCTGGGCATGCAAAAGGTCTGCGCTGAGCTTGACATCCGTCCGGTCACCGCTTCCACCGCGCGTAATTCCTATATTACGACGCTCACCTGGCACGGCATCTCCGATGCCTTCATCGACACCATGGTCGGCCATGTCGACTCCAAGAACGTCCTCCGTGGCTATCAAGGCGTCATCAGCCCCAAGAAGCGGATGAAGCTCAACAACCTTCTTTTCGTCGACCCAGAGGCCGAGAACGAAGACGAAGAGTAATCCCACCCGGCATCGAAAAGGGAAAGTCGCAAAGGCGCGGCTTTCCCTTTTTTTCCATTCATCGTGTCCGCGACTACGTCCGAAATACATTGTTAAATCGTCAAAATAGTACCATTATGTTACGAGAAAAGATCTACTGTGACAGAAAGGAGCTAGACGACTTTCTGTTGTTGTCGCCTGCGGCGGCATTAAACCAAAGTATTTACGATGCACTCATCCCGCTCCGTGAGCCTGACTCCAACAGGCCTCACCGCCTCAACGTCCCTGCGCTGCAGCTCTTCAATGAGGCCTACTACCAATGCACCAAGCTGCAATCCGACAAGCATCCCGAAGAGGACATCTACACCAACTATTTCGTCGATGCCCGCGAGAACCTCGGCAGCACCGAAGCCGCCGAGGTCGCCTTCTCCATCGTCTTCGTCCTCTTGTCGTGCATGTCCATCCGCACCGTCAAAACGGGCTATTTCGCGCAGCTCATCAGCGAACGCCTCTCCAACAAATCACCCTATTTCAGCCTGTTCACACCCATCGTCGAGCAATACCAATCCAAAGGCCATTCCTTCCCGCTATCGTTCTCTCCAATGCCTCTCGATGTCCGCTTCCCCGACAGGATTGACTGGGCTTCCATCACCCAAGACTTCAATCCCAAACGCATCGCCGAGGCCGTCCTGCTGTCCGACAAGGAAGACGGCCAACATGCCATCCTCGATGCCATCGAGAGCCAACTCAGACAATCCCGTCCATTCGACAACGACAGCCCCCTTGATGCAGCCTTCGCTTCGCTCCGTGCTGCCATCATCGCCCGCTTCCCCAAGGGTTCGCGTGGCTTCAAGAAAGAGGACTGCCTAGCCATAAATTTCTCGCTCATCTCCCAAAAGAAAGAGGTCGAACAGGCCTTTGCCGACCTCTCCGTCAAATACCGCGACCTGGTTACCGAAAACCAGCAGCTGAGGCAAAACCAGTTCACCGTCACGGCACTCCTTCAGATTGCCCGCGACAAAGACATCAACAACATCTATCAGGTGCTCGCCATCTTCGCCTCCGGCATCGCCGACCTTCCCGCTCGCATCAAAATTGAGCAGGAAATAGCATCAGTTCCCAAAGCACCTGAGCCTTTTGCCTCCGAAATCTACCTCAACCCCAAGAAAGGCATGAAGCTCAACATCGAGCGCATCATTGACTGCACTTGGGCATTGGACTTCTACGCCGACAAGGATGGCCGTCCCGTCACTCAAAAACAGGTTTTTGAGGCCTTCAGTCGCCTCCTGAACAGTGATTTGAGCAACTTTGCTGGCGCGCTGAGCGAAGGCCGCAACCGCGCCAATGATGACTGTGCCAACGAGCTGGCCATCTTCAATGCCATGCTCAACAGGCAAAAGAAAATCAATGGTTTACCTATTTAGTTTAGGAAAATCATTGCCTACTCTATATAGACTATAGTTTATATCTTTCTTCATCTCCATTTCTTTGCACCGCATTCCACCCCGGAGTGCGGTTTTTCTTGTGGCCACTCGAACAACCATCCGTCAAACGCAAATGTAAAAGAAATGATCCAAGCAAGTGAAATCCAAACCCTCGAACAGCTGCCCAAGGCAGTGTTCAAGCTCTTCCGCGAAATCGACGATGTGAAGTTTTTGATCAAAAGCATCGCCGAAGCAAATGAGCAATCCGCCGACCGCTGGATGAACGTGGACCAACTCATCGACTATCTGCCCGGCAAACCCTCCAAGCAAACCGTCTATTGTTGGGTCAACAGCGCCACCATCCCGCACCACAAGCCCAGCCAAGGCCGCCTCGCTTTCCGTAAGTCGGAAATCGACAAATGGCTCGGCATCGAAAGGCTCGTCTACAACAACGACCTTGAAGAAGAGGAAAACAAGCCGCTGCTTCCCAAGAAGGCCTGTGGCTCCACCATCAGCAGGAAAGGAGGCTACAAATGAACAAAGCAAAGCAGCTGCCCAAGCGATGCCTGAAGCTCATCCACCTCAACCATCCCAACCTCTCCGGCACCTGGCTCGACACGGGTGATGTCATGCGCCTGCTCCATTGCAGTGAGCGCACCCTTCAGACGCTCCGCAAAAAGGCCGGACTCCCTTACTATGAGGTCCACCAACGCCTGTACCTCTACAAACTCGAAGAGATCCAGGCCTTCGTCGAACAGCGTAAGCACAAAGCCAACGAAAGGACAAGCCATGATTAACGATTTCTCCTATTTCCGCGCACCCATCACCAACACGGAGCCGCTTTCCGCATTCTCCTTGTTGGATGCCTACCACTTCATCACAGGACCCATAGCGAAGGCCACCACGGAGCACCTCCGCACCCTGACAGGCAAGGCGCATTCCATCTTCAAGCAAAACTCCTTCGACTATTGCACCTTCTCTGGTGTCTTCTCCTCGCGTCGCAACGGTGCCTTGCTCCGCCATTCCAACCTGGTCTGCTTCGACTTCGACCATCTTCCAGATGTCGAAGCCACCTTCCAGCTGCTCCTGAAGGACAAATTCTTCCCGACGATGCTGCTCTTCCGCAGCCCGTCGGGCGACGGCCTCAAATGGGTCATCTCCATGGAGCGGCAATTCCTGTCCCGTGAGAAGTTCTTTCCGCTCGAGAACCAGGCAGACTACCATCCCTTGTTCTTCAAGTCGGTGTCCTACTACCTCCAAAACCAATACAACCTCACCACCGACAAATCCGGGAAGGACATCGCTCGTGCCTGCTTCCTTCCTTACGACCCTGATGCCTACATCAACGAAAAGATCCTGCAATGAGCAACCCTCGCAATTCCTCTCTCACCACTACGGATGCCGTCGAAGCTTTGACCATCCTCATCGAGGCGCAAGCCGTCGACATCACGGCCAGCTATGCCGACTGGCTCCGCATCGGCTTCGCCCTCGCGGACGAGTTCGGCTTTGATGGTGAGTCCTATTTCCACCGCATTTCAGCCTTCTATCCCAACTATTCAAGAGACGAGTCCTCACAGCAGTACGCCAAATGTATGCAAAGTGCATCGCCTTCAGGGAAGGCTCGCACCACCATCGCCACGCTCTTCTACATCGCCGCCCAACACGGCATCACGCTATCCCCGCCGTGTCCCCCTCTGAGAGGGGGTGGCCGAAGGCCGGGGGAGTCAACTCCTAACTCCCAACTCCTAACTCCTAACTTTTCCTCAACCTCACCAGTTGAGGAATTTGAGGAAAATGAGGAAAACACCCATCCCATGACCTTCTCCCAGGACATCCACGAAAACCTTCCGCTCATCATGCAGCGCATCATTGCTGACTCGCACTCGGATGAGGATGCCGACATCCTCATCCTCGGCTCCATTACGGTCTTCTCCGCTTGCATCCCTAATGTCTTCGGTGTCTATGACCGCCGCTCCGTCAATGCCAATCTGTTCCTCTATGTCACCGCTCCGGCATCGGCTGGCAAAGGGCGGCTCTCATTGTGCCGCCATCTCGCTGCGCCGATACACCAATCCCTTCGCGACAAATACAAGCGCGACATGCAGGAGTACAACGAAAAACTGGCATCCTACGCCATCAACCGCAAGAACTCCATCGAGGTGCAGCCCAAGGAACCGCCGTTCCTCTCGTTGTTCGTCCCGGCCAACAGCACCGCCACTGTCGTCTATCAGACCCTCTCCGAGAACAACGGCGTGGGCCTGCTCTTCGAGACTGAGGGCGACACGCTGGCCAACGCCTTCAAGTCCGACATGGGCAACTACTCCGACGGCTTCCGCAAAGCCTTCCACCATGAGCCTATTGCCTATCTCCGCAAGAAAGACCATGAGTTTGTCGAAATCCTCCGCCCGAAGTTTTCAGCTGTCCTGTCAGGCACCCTGCAGCAGGTCTTCAACCTCATCCCAGATGCTGAAAACGGCCTCTTCAGCCGTTTCATCTTCTACGTCATGAAGACCGAACTCGTCTGGCGTGATATGTTCCCCGTGTCGGATGGTACCACCGCCGATGAGCGTTTCCGTCAGATAGGGAAAGACTTCTACACCTTCCTGAAGGACTTTCCCACCGTCGAGGTGCAGTTCACGCTCAGCTACGATCAGCAAAGGCGTTTCAACGACTTCTTTGCTGAAACGCAGAGCAACTATGCCTACACCTTCGGCGACGACATCGTGGCCTCTGTCCGTCGCCTCGGTCTCATCCTCTTCCGCATTGCGATGGTCATCTCCGTCCTTCGCCTTATGGATGCTTTTCCCGTCGCCTCTGGGCGTGGGAAAAGCACTCCATTGGCTGAGGTCAAAAAGACGAAGAGCATCGTCTGCACCGACATCGACTTCCAGTCTGCTATGGCCATCGTCAAGGTGCTGCTGCAGCACACCGCCGAAGTCTTCCAATCCCTGCCCAGGCATTCTTACGAACGCCCGGCATCTTCCTTCGCCGCCAAAGGCTCGCGACAGCTCGCGGAGGCATCGCGCTCGCGCTTCTTCGCCGCGCTGCCCGACAGCTTCGACCGTCCCAAATACATCGAAGTCGCAGCCTCGCTCAACATCACCGAAAAGACCGCTGAGCGTTACGTCCGCGAGTTCTGCACCTCTGGCCAACTCAACCATCCCTCAAACGGTCAATACAACAAAACATCATGATTTACTACATCTACATCAGCACCTACACACTGCCAGCTTACCAAGTCATTCACCCAATAGTCGTCAAAGCGCATGTCATAAAACGACGCTATGCCTTGGTCACCTATCACGGCACCATCAAAACAAGCAAAGGCCCTGAGCTTTACAATAAACTCATCACCGCCTTGCAAGAAGCCGGAATATACCACAAATACTATGAAATCAAGATAGATCCTCCACTCAGCCCAGAAGGGGCGAAACAACCTGGTCCCGATGCTAGCTCCGCGCAGCGTCGGGCAACACCAAACTCCTAACTATATGAAAGCAACCATCCTCATCAAAGCCCACACGATGGCCGCGTACCGCGCCATCCGTCCCGCCCTCGTCGCCGCCAATGTCGGCTACCTCGGCGTGTCAGGCCTCACCATTTCGGCCACCATCAATCCCAAAGATTTCGGATACCTCGTCGATGTCGTCAACGATGCAGCGCAAAGCGCCCGCGTCACACGCGACGAGTACGAAATCAAGACCCTTCACAACATTTCCAAACCCTCGAAGCCATGATTGAAATCATCGACGAAGACACCATCAGGACATCCCATTGGGGCATCGTCCGCTTCAAGCTGGCCCCCAAGGGCAGAAACGCCGAATGGATATGCAGGCACTGTCTGTTCCTTCGCTCACTTTCAGATGAAGAGTGTGGTCAAATCCCTTGCCGTGCTTCTCGGCGTTCCGATGGTCTGAATGGCTATTTCTCCATCCAGTGCATCCCCATCGAGCCGCTGTTTCCATCCAGCGCGTTCCAATAACCAAAAGCCCCGAACATCAAACGATGTCCGGGGCTTTTTATGTCTTATCCATGGAAATCCTAAATTTGACCAACCCAAGCCCTACAATAGGCAATGCCATCATCGACAATCCAAGTCACGGACTTAACCAATCCTATACCATCAAACAAAAAATCCTTCCTAATTTGTTCATCCGTTGGCTTCTTCTTTGTCTTTTGAGCTTCAGGGTCTTTATACCATTCATACGTCTCGCCTATAAGATAATAAGTATAATACTCTGTCTTGTCGGCCTTTAATATGGCATCAATGATGCTGTACCAATCCGCAACCACATAATCTCCAGCATGTGGTGCGCTAAAGAACTCTGCTTCTACACAGCATTCATCGTAACGATTTAAATCGTTCTCAATGTATAGTTTTACTTTCATATCGTTTGTGTTTTGTATCGTTTTCTTTTTAGTCCATAATAACCATCTCCAAACAAGACAAACCTGTCTTTGTCATTGTTAATGCTCGAAGAGACGCTTCTTTTATTGGTGTAGGGATTGACCCGCAAAACCTTCTCCATGATTTCATCAATATGAACTGGTGTTGCTGACTTCCTTAAAATCTTAGCCACCAAATCCCTGATGCTCCCTCGGTACACATGGCTCCATTCCGTCAAGCTGTACCTCCCTGACCTCCCTATAGGAACGATGATGCCCGAGCGCAGCACCTTGTCCTTTATCTGCTGAGGCTTCTTATAACTGACCTCTGGACACTTTTGTTTCAGAGCTGAAAGCATTTCCTTTATGGTCATCGGTCTGCCTTTTTCGCGTAGGATTACGCTCAATTCATAAACCACGTCTATCCCTGTGGGCGGAAAAACGATGTTTCTTTCCTCATTGACATAAAACCTTAAGGACTTGGCAATGATGACAGGCAACACCTTCTTGTAATCATCTTTTTGGTCACAGGGAACATCTTTCAGCAACTCGTCAAACCGCATCAAATAAGCCTCTGGCTTGATTCGCTTGCTTTCCTTTTCAACTTCTCGGCACGCCTTTCCTATGATTTGACTGCTCAATCGATTATTGATCAGAAAACGAACTTCGTTTTCTTTTATCACTTTCAGCGGGAACCCCGACGTGCAAACCAAGGCAAACGACTCGAATGAAATATCAACTTTCTCGTGCTCGACGACATCCTTATACAATGCATCATCCTCGGCAATAATAAGGGTGCTGCCAAGTTGATAATGCTGCCATCCTTGATCTTTGAACAGTTCTTTCGGCACGGTGGCCATCAACTGCCTGACACGCTCCCTTGTGCACTCAATTTCTTTTCCAATATCAGCCAAGCTCATCGGGCTTCCACCGTTGATGCCCGTAGCCTTTGAATAAATGTAGTGAGTCCTTTCTTCGGACTTCTTTAGATACTCTCGTAAGAGAAAGAACATGGGATAATAACCATATTGCTGGACAAACTCCGCAACAAATGTGGTCTGTTCGTCTGATAAATAACGGTATTTGCTCGCAATAATATCCTTGTGAATCTCCGTCCCTTCATTGCGCTCATAATAAAACAGCACATCATTCAAACCGTCTAACAAATTAAACAATTCTCTGTAGGTCATCCCCATGGTTCTAAACTCTTCCATAAGTTTTACCACTTCTTCTTCCGATAGCAAAAGCAGACCAACAGCCCTCGAATAAGTAGGTATCAAACAATGTTGGACTCGTTTTGCATATCTTGGTAACAAGCTGGTTCTAAACTCAAAATCATCCAACAGGGCTTTTCGCCTATACTTCAAATCAGGTTCAGCAGCTTCAAGCTCTTCTGTAAATTGGTCGTCGCAAAACCATAAGACTGCCCGCGCGACGACAACCAATTCATAGGTCAAGGTTCCATAGAGATATTCATTCCTAAGTGCACTATGAATTTCTGAAAGCAACTGATAACAGTAATGCTTTAATTCCCAGCTGTCAATGCTGACAAATCTTTCGTCCAAGTTTTTCTGGTCAAGACAGAAGAAATTGTAGAACGCACATGGATCCTTGAAAGTAGCATAAAAACGCTTTATGCAATCCAAAGAAAACTTCATCAAAGGCCTACGGTAATTCGACACGATAACGGCCTTTATCGGCTCAGGCATGTCTTCATACTGGTCCAGCTTGTTCACAATCTGCATACCATAAGTCTTATCGATTGGCTCCAGTATTTTGGACAATTCAGAAATTGTGTATTTCCCACAATTGCGAAGCTTAGGCAGCCCTCCTTCGCTGTAAACGCGAAGGAGTTCACCAATGGTATAAATGTCGCTGCCGATGCAAACATTGAACGTCCGCATACATATCTCTCCAGCGTCATAATACCTTTGTATTGGTGTCCTGAGCACCGACCTTATGTCTTTACAACCAGTAATCATCATCCGTATGCGCCCACAAAACTACAAATTATTGGCAACATCCTAAAGAATTGCCAATAATTGGCTCAAAAAACGCAACGGAATGACAAATTACTTATACTAAGCAGTAGTTGCCCAACTTCGGAGTCACATTTCCCCAACCCAAGCCCGACAATAAGCAACACCCTCATCAATTACCCATCTCACAGCCAGCACCTTTCCTATGCCGTCAAAGTTCATTTCTTTCCGTACTTGCTCATCCGTTGGCTTCGCCATCGTCTTTCGCAATTCAGGCTTTGAATACCATTCGCGCGAGCTGCCTTGCAAGTACTCCCAGAAATCCATCACCCTGTCACCCTTGATGATGGCATCTTTCACGCTGTCCCAGTCCGCCGACACGAAGTCGCCAACCCTAGGCGCGCTGAAAAACTCTGCTTCTACGCAGCAATCGTCATCAATCCAGTTGTCGTTTTCGATGTAGAGTCTCACTTTCATATTGCTCGCTGTTTTTCAGCTCCAAGCTCTCATCGATGCGGCAACGAAAATAGGGCGCAGCCTATTTCGTCGCCGCTGGTTCGAGGCTCTGGTAAGCCTAAGCATAACGGAAAACGAAAAGTCTACGCCCATAGGCGCAGACCTTATAACTCTTTTTCCTATGCTTTTTGAATTTACCAGATTCCGAACCAGGAACAAGAGCATAAAGCCCTATAAATTTCTGCAAAGATACTACATTTTCGGAAATACAATCCTTTTTCCTCAAATTCCTCATCTTCCTCAACCCCTCGTGTTGAGGAAGCGGCCATCTATGCTCCGCAGATATAAAAAACTAAAACTCTACTTATAAATCTTTATGTAACTCACCGAAAATCACTACCTTTGTGCCAACGGGAAGCCCTTTTCGGCCACCCTCTGATTTTGCCAAATCAGTGACTCAAAGATATATAACCTTTTCACCACAACACCCTGTTGTTGTCAAACCATAGATACAGATGACCGATAATACAGACCCGAAAATCGCTCAGATGGTAAAACTCATCTCCATCCTCGCCATAGGCAAAGGCTTCACCACTGCCGAACTCGCCGAGCAGCTTGGAGTCTCAACCACCACCATCTATCGATACCTCGAAAACCTAAAACAGGGCGGCCTTCCAGTCATTTACAGTGGTGGCCGCCACAGCCTCGCCACCGAAAAAACGAAAGACCTCTCCAAGGTCATGTACTTCACCAACGAGGAAGCCCATGTCCTCAAGGAAGCCCTAAACAACATCACCGACGACACGCTCTTCAGGGAGAACATCCGGGCAAAGCTCGGCTCGTTCATCGACACGCTCAACCTGCCAAAATGCACCATGAAATACAAGAACGAGAAAAACGTCCGCGCTGTGGCCACCGCCATCAAGGAGCACAAGCAAGTCATCTTCCACGACTATGCCTCGTCCAACTCGGCATCCGTCCGCGACCGCTACGTGGAGCCTTACGAATTCACCACCAACTACGCTGAAATCTGGTGCTATGATCTTGAAGACGGCAAGAACAAGACCTTCAAGATGGCCCGCATCTACAATGCCGAGGTGCTTCCCGCCAGATGGGAACACGGCCACGCGCATCGCAAAGGCTTTGTTGACCCGTTCCGCATGACAGGCTTCGACCGTCACCGTGTCCAGCTTCGCCTGGGCGTGAGGGCTTACAGCCTGCTCGTCGAGGAGTACCCCATGGCCGAGGATGATGTCTTTGAGGCGGATGGCACCCATTGGATTCTTGACACCTTCGTCGCCAACTATCGTGGCGTTGGCCGCTTCGTCATCGGCCTCGCCGACGACATCGAAATCATCGACACCCCCGAACTCGTCCAATACATCAAAGACTTCACTGAAAAACACTTATCCATAGTTTAAACCAACTTCAACTTATACATCTTTTTGTTTTTTTATACCTCTTTATAAAAATAGACCTAAAAACACCCTTTTTTCCCTATCTTTGCACACTCATATATCAAGCATTTTGAACAATGCCCGACATCTCCACCGACATAAAAGAAAACGACATCCTTCGCCGTTGGCCTGAAGTGCTGCAGACCTTGCTCATCGACCATACTACCCACCGAAATATCATCTGGGCAACCGACATGTACGTTGCCAAATATGGCGAGGCCTATTCCTTCTCCAACGAAATCAAAGTGGAGCAAATCACTGGTGATTTCGGCGAAGTCATCAAGCCACGTGCTGTGAAGCCGAAGGAAGAGCAAGAGTTTAGGGTAAAAGACAAAGCTGAGGTGTTCACTCCGTCGTGGATCTGCAATGCGCAGAACAACCTCGTCGATGAAGCCTGGTTTGGCAGAAAGGATGTTTTCAACACCGTTGTCACTGCTGAAGATGGTTCCCAAAAATGGGAACCTACAGCCGATCCCATCAGCTTCCCTGAAGGAAAGACCTGGAAAGACTATGTTCGCGACACCCGCCTTGAAATCACCTGTGGTGAAGCCCCATATCTCGTCAGCCGCTACGATACCACCTCGGGCGAGATTATCCCCGTTGAGCGTCGCATTGGTCTGTTAGACCGTAAGCTCCGTGTTGTCAGTGAAAACACTGAAACGAGCGGCGAATGGCTTGATTGGGCACAAATAGCCTATCAGAATACTTACGGCTACGAGTGGCAGGGAGATAATCTGTTACTCGCCCGTGAAAATCTGCTTTATACCTTCATCGACTTCTATACCGCAAAATTTGGTAAGGAACCGTTGATGAAGTCTGTCAACTATATGGCCTACATCATTTCGTGGAACCTATGGCAGATGGACGGATTGAAGTTCGTAGTGCCGGGGACTTGCCATAATGTGGAATCAAGAAACCAAGATGGGCCACAACTTGATATATTTGGCACCGAAACCCCAGTTCAGTTATCACTGAAGATTATGCCTTGCCCTGGCTGCGCCGAAGATAATCCGCACAAGCACAATGGTATCTATTGCCTTGTTCGTGATTGGCGCATAAAGGACAAAGAGAAACAGAAGATATTGTTCAAGTCACTATTAAACAAATGAGCCATGAAGTATCAATCATCACTGAAGGCTAAACTAATCTACATCTTTCGCATCAACGACAAAGCTCATGCGGGATGTGTCAAAATCGGAGAAGCCACGCTGCCTGAAGCCAGCTCGCTTAATCTGCCGCCTAATTGCCATGAATTAAACCAAGCGGCCAAAGCCAGAATCAACCAATACACGCAAACGGCTGGGGTTGATTACGACCTTCTCCACACCGAGTTAACCCTTCACATTGAAGGCGGCAGCATTGTTTCTTTCAACGACAAGGCCGTCCACGAAGTCTTGCTCCGCTCCGGTGTCAAACGCCATGATTTCAGTACCGAGAAACAAGGCTCCGAATGGTTTGAATGTGACTTGCAAACCGCCCTCGAAGCCATCAAAGCTGTGAAACATGGCCAGACGGCTCTCGATGGCAGCAAGGTGACCAAGGAACACAACCCCATCGTCTTCCGTCCAGAGCAAAAAGAGGCCATTGCCAAGACAGTTAAAAAGTTCCAGCACGAGGGAAGTCACATGCTTTGGAACGCCAAGATGCGTTTTGGCAAAACGCTGTCTGCACTTGAAGTGGTTCGGCAATGCCAGTTCCACCGCACTCTTATCCTGACCCATCGCCCCGTGGTCGATAAGGGCTGGTTTGAAGATTTCGGCAAGATCTTCTATGATTACGGCGGCCACGACAAAAAGAAGGAAACCTATCGCTATGGCTCTCGCAATAACGGTTTTATGTTTGCCGAACTCGAAAAGGATGCATCCCGCTATCCATTGTGGCATTATATCTATTTCGCCTCCATGCAAGACCTGCGTGGCTCTGAACAGGTAGGTGGTAAGTTTGAGAAAAATGAGGAAATCCTCTCTGCTCCGTGGGATTGCCTAATCATAGATGAAGCTCACGAAGGCACCCAAACGCAACTCGGCCAATCGGTGCTTGATTCTTTGCAGAAGCAACACACCTGCATCCTCAACCTGTCTGGCACTCCATTCAACCTTTTGGACGACTTCAACGAAGATGAAGTCTATACCTGGGACTATGTGATGGAGCAACGCGCCAAGCAAGAGTGGGACTTGAACCACTTCGGCGACCCCAACCCATACGCAGGTCTGCCCAGGCTCAACATCTTCACTTTCGACCTCGGCAAAATTGTTTCTGGATACGCCGATGTGGAAGACGCTGCCTTCAACTTCAAGGAGTTTTTCCGCACTTGGACTGGCGACCCAAAGCGTGACCATGTAAACATGCCCGCCAACACTGAAATCGGGCGTTTTGTCCACGAAAAGGATGTCTTGCGTTTCCTTGATCTGATTGTGAAATACGACAAGGAAAGCAACTATCCATATAGCACTGCTGAATACCGTCGCAACTTCCGTCACTCTCTTTGGATGTTGCCAGGTGTGAAAGAAGCTCGTGCCCTGTCTGCATTGTTGCAGAACCACACCGTGTTTCAGCATTTCGAAATTGTCAATGTGGCTGGTGAAGGCGACGAGGAAGCCGAACACGACGAAGCTCTCAAAATGGTGGAGAAGGCCATGGGCGACAACCCTGAAGAAACCTTCACCATTACGCTCTCTTGTGGCCGCTTGACTACAGGCGTAACTGTTCGTCCATGGACTGCAGTCTTCATGCTGGCTGGTTCCGCTCAAACCGATGCCAAAGCTTATATGCAAACTATCTTCCGTGTGCAAAGCCCATACGAGGCCAAATCAGGCAAACGGAAAGAAGAATGTTTCGTGTTCGACTTCGCTCCCGACCGTACTTTGAAAGTCATCGCACAGGTGGCTAAAATCACTGCTAAAGCTGGCAAGGTGCAAAGCGATGACGACCGCGCCACCATGGGTCAGTTCCTCAATTTCTGTCCCATCATCGGCTACAACGGCACCCGAATGGAAGCCTTCAATGTTGAAGGTATGCTCGAACAGCTCAAACGTGCTTATGTTGACCGTGTTGTGCGCCACGGCTTTGAAGATGCCCATCTCTACAACGATAATCTTTTGAAGCTTACCGATGTTGAGCTTCGCCAGTTCGAAGACTTGAAGAAGATTATCGGAGCTACCAAAGCCAGCCACGGCTCTGACGATGTTGACATCAACAAGCAGGGCTTTACCGATGAAGAATATGAGCAGATTGAAAAAGCCAAGAAAAAGCCAAAGAGAGAGCTTACTGAAGAGGAAAAGCGTTTGCTTGAAGAGCTGAAGAAGAAACGCAGCAACCGTCAGGCTGCCATCAGCATCTTGCGTGGCATTAGCATCCGTTTCCCCTTGCTCATCTATGGTGCCGACCTCACCAACGAAAACGAAGATGTCACCATCGACAATTTTGCAAAGCTCATCGACGACCAGTCATGGGATGAGTTCATGCCTAATGGTGTCACCAAGGATAAGTTCGCGCAGTTCATCAAATACTATGATCCCGACATCTTCCGTGCGGCTGGCCGCCAAATCCGCGATATGGCTCGCGCTGCTGATAGTCTCGCTCCTGCGGAGCGTGTGCAGCGCATCGCTCGCATCTTTGGCTACTTCCGCAATCCCGACAAGGAAACCGTGCTGACTCCTTGGCGTGTGGTCAACATGCACATTAGCAACTGCCTTGGCGGTTGGGACTTCTATGACGAAACCCACGACGATGAAAACGGCCTCTTGGCCGAGCCTCGTTTTGTTGACCGTGGCGAGCCAACACAAAAGGTTTTTCTCAATCCCGATACCCGCATCCTCGAAATCAACTCAAAGACGGGTCTCTATCCGCTCTACATGACCTACAGCACATTCGCCGCCCGCTGTCAGCGGTATCGTGATGAGCATTCATTGCCCACCGACTTGCCTGATGATAAGCAGCGCGAACTGTGGAATAAGACCTTGGCCGAAAACATCTTTGTCATCTGCAAAACTCCAATGGCCAAGAGCATCACCCGCCGCACATTGCGCGGTTTCCGCAATGCAAAGGTCAATGCCAAATACTTTGAAGACCTTATCAACCAAATACAAAACAAGCAGCCGCAGTTCATCGCCAAGGTGACGAACGGAAAAAATTACTGGAACGCAAACAACGAAAAGAATATGAAATTCAACGCTATAGTAGGAAATCCACCGTATCAACTGACGGTAGCCCAGAAGGAAACTGAAAATGGCCAGAAGAGGGTGTCGAGCATATTCCATCTCTTCCAGATTGTAAGTGACAAATTAGGCCACTACACTTCGTTAATATATCCTGGTGCAAGATGGATTCACAGGTCGGGCAAGGGATTGGCTGATTTTGGAAAGAGCCAAATCAACGATCCTCATTTGAGTTTGTTGTATTTCTATCCCGATGCCAACGAAATCTTTACGGATGCTGGCATTGCCGATGGAATTACTATTGTGATGAAGGATGCAGCCAAAACCACATCAGGCTTCCAATATATCTATTCCGAACATGGTATGAACCAAGAGGTTTTTATGCAAAACCCTGGTGATAGTCTAATGCCGCTCAATCCCGCAGATGCTTCAATTGTTTCAAGTATTGAAAAGTTTGTGGAAGAAAACAAACTTAAAATGCTACACGATTCTGTCCTATCACAAAAACTATTCTCTATTGAAAGTAGTTTTGTTGAAGATAATCCTACATTGGTTCGCGAGTACTCCGAGGGCGAATTGTTCGATCCAACCACCGAAATCAAGTTGTTGACCAACGACAAGGCTGGTAAGAGTGGAAGGGCAAGGTGGTATGTGGCCAGCAAGGATGTCATCACCACTGGAACCGAATACTTGAACAAATGGAAAGTTGTGGTGTCAAGTGCCAATGCTGGTGGCCAGAAGCGTAGCAATCAGATTGCCATCCTTGACAACCACAGTGCTTTTGGCCGTGCCCGTGTCGCCCTGAAGACCTTCGACACGAAGAAAGAAGCCCAAAACTTCTATGCCTACGCCCAAAGCAAGCTCATCCGTTTCGCCTTCCTGATGACCGACGAATCACTCACATCGCTCGCCCTCAAAGTCCCAGACATCCTCGACTATTCCGACAAGAACAAGTTCATCGATTTCAGCAAAAACATCGACGAGCAACTATACAAGCTCTTCAAAATATCATCACCTGAACAAACCCACATCGAAGAAGTTCTTGCCCGAAAGGAAGAATAAGTTGTACATAGAAAGTAATTGTAATGGAAGAGCTTGAAAGAATACAATCAAACTGGAATACTAGTTTTGAAGAGAAGGGTCAACAATGTTATGAATTAGGGAAAACTGCGGGGCTCAGCCCTGAACAGCGAAAAATGTGTTTTGAGGCTGCGGTCTACTATTATGAACACTCAGAAACAGAAAACATTCTTTGTAATTTAGCTCACTGTTACTTTATTCTTGCAAGATTATTTGGCGTTCAAAGTGAAGAGTATTACAAAAGAAGCATTGAATGCCACATAAAAGGCAGCAAAAATAAAAATTACCAATATCAGGACTTCTATAAGTTTTATGATGTCAATGAAAACAACATCGATCTGATATTAAGAACGATTCGTTTAGTTAAGCCCTCATCTTTTAATGACCCTACAGATTGCTCAATTGTTCAAGAAGGATTAAATCAAGACATTTTTCCTACCAAGTCGGTTTTTGACGGGTTAAGGGTGTGTTGTTTTGGTCTTGTTAAAGGAAAACAAAGAGCTTGGGAAGACAGTAAAAAATGGGCTTATTATGGTGCTGGAAGCAAAGGAATATGCATTCGTTATAGGTTCTTTAATGATGTCTTGGAAAAGGGTCTTGGAGAAAAATTCGTTTTTAATGCGGTTGAGTATAAGGATGTTTTTGAATTTGACCGAGGTATTGTAGCTGATGGTTTTATGTCAAAAACAAAAGATTATGAAGAAGAAAATGAATGGAGGCTTGTATGGTATGACCGTGATTATAATTGTAACCAGTATTATTGGAGCAAAGATGGAAATATCTATTTGCCAATAGGGAAAGAAAATATTTATCAAGTGTTTATTGGATGTAGATGTCCTGAAACAATAGCACAAAGCATAATTAATTACATTGGTGGAGTAAAAAATCAGGTTATGAAAATCCAACCAGATACAGCTAATGTGTTCAAATTGAAGTCTTATGCTGTCGACTAACCAATTCTAAAGACATCTTCGCAAACGAATTAAGACATATAAACTGAAAATGAACGATCAAGAGATTAAATGGTTTCAAAGACTGAATGAAAAGAAAATAAACCATGCTAAAGTATTTATGGAGCCTGAATACAAGCGGTGGTGGTCTTCGGTTATTGACAAATATCCTGACTCAGCTCATTTTATCTATGAATTGCTCCAAAATGCTGATGATGCGAAAGCAACAGCTGCTGACATATATTTGACCAAAGCAGGTATTCTGTTCAAACATAATGGAACCATTAGATTCACTGTATCAGATCCGGACAGTTATGAAGAGGATATAGCCAAAGGGAAATTGGGACATCTCAATTCGATTACATCAATTGGAATGTCAACAAAAACCGAAGGATCGACGGATAATAAAATCGGTAAATTTGGTGTTGGTTTCAAGGCAGTTTTCCAATTCACAAAAACGCCTGAAATATATGACGATAATGTTTGTTTCCGTCTGCGAGACTACATTATTCCCGAATTGATAGAGAAAGACCACCCTTGGAGAAAAAAAGGAGAAACCCTTTTCTACTTACCATTTGATAGCGAAAAACTGCAAGCCCCCAAAGCATACAGCATTATTGAATCTAAACTGAAGTCTCTGAATAGTCCAATATTGTTTTTGAACCATTTGAAAGAGATTAGTTGGAGTAGTGAAGACGACAAGGTGAAAGGTATTTATCTTAAAGAGGTCGAAAAACACATCAAAATAGGTGATATAATTTGCGAGAACATCATAGTAAAAAGCCTTGGTGATAGTCTTACCGAAGATAATCTCTGGCTTTTTACACGTGACGTAGAGGTTGAAAATGGAATATATCCTATTTCTGTTGGATATTACATCAATGATAAAGGTAAGGTAGATACCCAACGACGACCCAAGATTTTCTGCTATTTCCCTACGAGCGAAAGCCTTGGTTTTTGTTTCGTGATGCACGCACCGTTTGCCCTTGTCGACAATCGACAACAAATCAAACGAGAAGAAGAGATTAACTCAGATTTGTTTGATGAATTGTCTGTACTGGCTACAAAAGCATTAGTTCTATTGTGTGAATTGTCTGAAAAGCAAAACAAACAATGGATTGATGAGAACATTTTTGAAATAGTCCCGCTCGATGAAAGATATGGTGATGATGACAAGGACCAGGAGAGGTGGTTCAATAGTTTTTATACTTCGTTTGAGGCTACGTTATCTAATAAAGCAGTTCATTTGAGTACCGAAAAGAAGTATGTACCGGCTTCTAATTCCTATAAAGTTGACGAACACCTTAGACAATTATTAAGCGTTGAGCAGTTTAATCAATTAGTAAAGTCTGGAAGAGGTTATTATGTACATACAAAACTTAAGAGAACTGATGAAATAGATAACTATCTGGATGATATCGGCATTGAAACATATACCATAGATAAGTTCGGTAGAGACTTTTCAGAGGCCTTTATTACAAAGCAGGATGAAGAATGGCTATTGAAATTTTATAAGTTTCTTACTACAGAACCTGCAAGAAGGTTAATAGAGAAATATAAGGTGAACTTCTTTAATTCTACATCCGCGCCACTTCTCACCAAACCTTTTATACGTAATTCAAAGAAAAAGTTTGTCGCCCCGTATACGCTTACTGGCAAGCCAACTATTTTTATAAGCGATGGAACGTCGCAAATGGAGGGCTTTAATTACGTTGATCCAATCCTTGTAGCTGATGCAGATTTTCGTGAATTGCTTAAAAAAATCAATATCACGGTGCCCGATGGGAGAAACTATGTGGAGAATGTGATTTTGCCAAGATATTCTGGTAGTGGCTGCCTTTATGATGACAATCAATACAAGAAAGATTTTAGATTTATTTGCGAAGTGTATCAAAAATGCATAAACACAGAAGAGTATTTGTCAATAGTCAAGAAGAGATTTAAATTCAAATGCACAAATAATCACTTCCATTTGATTGAAGATGTTATTTATGACAAGACGGAACAAACAATGATGGCAAGCAACATCATTGAATATATGCATATACTTGATAGAGATTATTATCATAAAATTGAAGGCATTAAAGAGGGGATTTGTGATAGCTTTTTGAATCGGTTTGGTTTTAGTCCATACCTGCAGATTGTTGAATCAAATAGTATTGAAAACGACGAGTTCTTAAGAAGAATTGCAGCAAAAAGCATGTATGAGTATGGCAGTCCTCGATTTACGGATTACTATCTGGATACATTGGACGAATGCTGTGGAAACAATAGTATAACAGAGGAGTATTCTGCTTTTATTTGGCTTTCATTGAGCCAACAGATAAATAAGATAAACCGATGCTTGACGGGTGATTGCTCATATCAACCTCATAATGATTATAGATATAATCGCAAAACATGTTGTTTCGAAAGCACTCTGTCAATAACCATAAAAAGAAACAAGTGGCTCTATAATAAGAATGGGCAACTGTGCAATCCTAGTAATGTATACATTGAGGATTTGAGCGGAAAATACACCGTCTCAGAAGCAATGATTAATCTCATTGGTCTAAAACACCTGCCACAGACACAAGATGACAAATTCATTGAAGAGCATTGCTCTAAAGCCACAGTCAATGCAACACGTATGGGCAGAATGGCCCAAGACGCAGGCATAAAATCGCCAGAGGAAATGGCTGAGTTAATTAAACTCAGAGAGGAAAAAATCAAAAGAGAAGAGGCAGAGATGCGTGCAGCAGAAAAGAAGAGACAGGAAGAAGAGGAACGTAAAAAGTTGCAAATGCTTCAAGCGGAGCACGATGAAACCCCTTTTACACATAAGCAAAACAAATATTCGGTTGATGAGACTTTTGATAAAACCGCTACCACGACACCTTCTAAACCCCAAAGCTCAGAGCCTTTAACGTCTGTAGATTTTGACAAGCAATTAAAACAATTACAAGACCAGGAAGAAGAAAGAAAGCGACTTCAACAAATTGCAATCGATTCAGAGAAACGGTACACGTATGAATGGTTTTTGACGATGCTTGAGATGGAGTTCAATGCAAGTGGAGAAGAGAATAGAGGTAAACGTGGTATTGAGATAAACTTCTCTCGAGTTGAAAAAGACCCGTATTCAGAACATGGAGTATTACTAAAGAATCCATCTCGACACATACCAATCGCTATCGAAGAGATGAATAATATCGCGGTGACATTCCGTTTACCAGAAGACACGCATCAAACCATTGTTTTCGAAGTGGCAAGTGTGCAGGATTATGTGCTTCGCTTGAAATGTAAAAACGAAGATGTAAATGCGGTTGACACGCTGATGTCGTTAGCGCATAAAATATATCGAGCCGAATTAAAGACCGATACTCCTGTTCAGCTTATCGCAAAACTACAAGAAGCCTTTTTCGATTTGCAGTTGCCTGATGATTATTCAATGATGGAAAACATCAATCCAACTATAAAATTTATTTTTGGCCCTCCTGGTACAGGCAAAACCACTCATCTTGTCAAGAGATGGATTAGCCAAATTGCCATGAAGCCAAGAGGAAAAATGCTGATATTATGCCCAACAAACAAAGCCGCTGATGTTATTGCAAAAAAGGCTTTTGCGATGATAGATAAACGTTCTCGCCCTGAAGACTGGTTATTCCGTTTTGTTGCAACTAATGAAGATTCATTGGCTGAGCATGTTTGTATGCGTGAAAGCAATATATGGGAAGAGAATAAATGCTGTGTAATTTCAACCATCGCTCGTTTCTCTTACGATGGTTTTGATGATGCAAAACTGAAAGACATTGGATGGGATTATGTTGTGATTGATGAAGCATCAATGATTCCATTGGCTCAAATAGTGTATCCTATATACAAGTGTACCAGTGCACAAATCGTAATTGCTGGCGACCCGATGCAGATAGAACCGATTGTGCACGAAGAGTTATGGAAAGACGAAAACATCTATAAAATGATACACTTGGAAAACTTTAAGAACCCACAAACACGCCCTGTGCAGTTCGATATTCTGAATCTTCCAACACAATATCGTGCCGTACCTGCAATAGGTGATTTGTATAGTAAATATGCTTACGGAGGAGGTGTGACATCGCAAAGAGAACAATCGTCCCAACAAAAAATATCTTTGGGTGATTATTTAGCAAAAAGCGTGAACTTCATTACATTCCCGGTAGAGAGATCACAATCTATATACAGCGCACAGCAGGTTGGTACATCAAATGTTCATGTGTATGCGGCATTGTTTGCTTTTGAGTTTACAAAATATGTAGCCAAAAACCTGTCAGTGAAAGATGATGGCAAACCATGGAGAATTGGTATAGTTAGTCCATATCATGCCCAGGCTGAGGTGGTAAATAAGCTTTGGGAACAGCGCAAAGAACCATATTCTCAAATAGAAGTCACTATAGGAACGGTTCATGGCTTCCAAGGTGATGAGTGTGATATTATCATTGCTGTTTACAACCCGCCAGCGTCAGGAATGGTTAGAGCTGCTGACAGGACTTTCATCAACAGGAAAAACATCTTGAATGTTGCCATTAGCCGTGCTCAAGATTATCTCTTCTTGTTGATACCTGACCGTGATTATGAACACTTCGACAAACTCCAGGCAAAGAGCATTGGCGTAATTGCTAAGGAGAATTTGAGTGAGATGTCTTATCATACAGCCCAAGAAGTTGAGAAATACATGTTTGGTGATACTAACCATATTGAGAAGAATACTTTCGTCACCACACATCAATTGGCAAATGTCTATACAGCTCCATCGTCCAAATACGAAGTTCGTATTGATGACAAGAGTATTGATATTCAGATAAAATGAACCGCTCTCTCAAATTCTACGATTACTCCCTGTGCTACGCACATTATACGGACAGGATTATGAGCATTCGCCAGGCGAAAATCCGTGGCGAGGTCATCGGTAAGCATTCGGTGAAATACACGTTGTGGGGGTTATAGTCGTGCTGTATTTTTGCGGTCGCAATAGTGCACAAGACTACAACTGTTACAGATCATGACCAAAGAAGAGTTCGAAGTATTACAACTGGACTTGCAACAGAGTGGCAAGTCGATCAAGTCGTACCTGCAAGAGGCGGGTATCGGCTATTCCACCTACAACTACTGGAGGAAGAAGTTGGAAGCAGAGGCGAGTCCCGCAAGGGACCTGGCTCCCATCAGCTTCACCAGCCGACAGCAGTCCGATCCCGCCTTCACTGGTGTCGTCCCGTCGGGAGCGACGCTGCTGTTCCCCAACGGCCTTCGCGCCCACTTCGGCAGCGGCACGGAGGGCATGCTCATGGAGTTGCTGACCAAAAGCCTTGGGAGCCATGTTCTGCCTGAATGACACGATGCGCTACTGGCTCTGCCCCGGGATGACCGACATGCGCAAGGGCATCAGCTCGCTGTGTGGGGTGGTGCACGAGAAGATGAAGAGCGAGGTCCGCAACGGCGACGTGTTCATCTTCGTCGGCCAAAGCCGACGGCTGATGAAGCTCCTGCACGCCGAGGACGGCGGGATGGTGATGTACGTCAAGCGGCTGGAGGCGGGACGCTTCAAGCTGCCGGAATACGACGAGGCGACAGGGAGCTACCCGATGGAATGGCGCGACCTGGTGGTGATGGTGGAGGGCATCCGGGAGACACCCGGACAGCGGCTCAAGAGGCTCCGCGCACAGCGTCACGAGTACGTCGTGTAAAGCGAAAAATGTTGATAACTTTTATCGTTTTTTGGCCTAAAAAATTTGTCAGTTCCAACCTTTTTCCGTACCTTTGTACCATATTCAAACGACACGGAAAATGGAGGAAAGAGAGACTTTGGCCAGGACGATAGAGACGCTCAACGCCTCCATTGCCGTCATGTCGGAGAACCACAGGAAGGAGGTCGACGCCCTCAACGAGCGCATCAAGGAACTGACCGCCCAGGTCGCATGGCTCAACCGCCAGCTCTTCGGGCGCAAGTCCGAGAGGCTCGGCATCATCGACCCCAACCAGACAAGCCTCTTCGCGGAGGAGCAGGCCCAGCGGATGAAGCAGGCCGAGGAAGCGCGCGACGAGGCCGTGGGGAAGATCGCCAAGACCAAGGAGGACCGCGCACGCGAGAGGAGGAACCGCCAGTTGATGGAAGGCCTTCCCGTGCTGGAACGCGTGGTCATCACCCCCGAGGGTGTGGACGAGACCCTCTACAAGAAGATCGGCGAGGAGGTGACCCGCGTTGTCGAGCACAAGCCCGGGCAGCTCTACATCAAGGAGATCGTCCGCGAGAAGTGGGGCCTGAGGGACAACACCGCCTTGGCTCCCGAGGGGAAAAGTGGCGTGATGATAGCCCCGATGCCGCTGCTGCCCATCAACAAGGGCATCGCCGGCGCCAGCCTGCTGGCCGACCTCCTGCTCCAGAAGTACGAGTACCACATGCCCTACTACCGCCAGATCAAGCAGTACAGCCACCTCGGCATGAAGGGGCTGACCGAGAGCACCGTGGACGGCTGGTTCAAGCAGACCGTGGAGCTGTTGCGCCCGCTCCACGACGCACTTGAGGCCGAGGTCATGAGGACGGAGTACGCCCAGGCCGACGAGACCACCACCCCGGTCATCGACCGCGACAGCCACAAGGCGGCGAAGGAGTACGTCTGGATGATACGGGCGGTGATAGAGAGGCTGGTTCTGTTCCATTACGACCAGGGCTCCCGGGCGGGAGCGGTGATAGAGGCGCTGGCAAAGAGACACGACTTCAAGGGATACCTGCAATGCGACGGCTTCGGGGGCTATGAGACGGCCTTCCGTGACAACCCCGGCGTGCGCCTGGTGAACTGCCTCGTCCACATACGCCGCCACTTCGAGCAGGCACTCGACGAGAACCGTCCCGTGGCGGAGCATGCCCTCGCGGAGATACAGCATCTCTACAGGATAGAGCACCAGTGTGACGACGCCAAGATGACACCCGACGAGCGCAAGGCCAAGCGCAACGAGCTGTCCAAGCCCATCATGGAGGCCATGAGGGTGTGGATGGAGACCGAGGGCGTCAAGTACAGCGAGGGCTCGCTCATCGGCAAGGCCATCACCTACGCCTACACCCGCTGGGACAACATGATGCGCGTCCTCGAGGACGGGAGGCTGCTGCTCGACAACAACCTTGCCGAGAACGAGATCCGCCCCATCACGCTCGGCAGGAAGAACTACCTCTTCTGCGGCAACCACGAGGCCGCCAGGAACATGACGGTCGTCTGCTCGCTGCTGGCCACCTGCCGCAACCACGACGTCAACCCCAGGGACTACCTCAACGACGTCATCAGTCGGATGCCCTATCAGGCCAAGGCGACACACGACGAGCTGGTGCAGCTGCTACCCCACAAGTGGAAGGTGCAACATCCGGAATCGGTGATGACAACAACTTCATGATATAGGTACAGCAAATAGGTGCAACAATAGCAACAGCGACTACAACTTCAGTTCAAGTTACAGTCGCTGTTGGTGCAATATAAAGGTTCAACTACCTGTAGTTCGTCGAATGCTTACGGTCATCGTGGCCAAGCCCGTCCTGATGCTTGCGCTGATTGATGGTATAGATTCGGGTGTGTTCACCAACAACCGCTTCGCGCTGAATGAATGGCTCGAAGAGCATTATCTTTCGCTGATGCGCCAGTACACACGCCAATCCCAGTTCGACAAGCCGACAGACATCGCCAATCCCTTCTGGCACCTGTCCACCGATGGTTTCTGGCACCTCCAGCTCAAAGCGAAAGAAGACAAGAGCACGACCCCTTCAAAAGCCTGGCTGAAGGAAAACGTCACCTGCGCCTTCTTCGACGAAGATCTCTGGGTGCTGCTCCAAAACAAGGAGTGGCGCACCCGCCTCCGCGACTATATCGTTGAGCACAAACTCACCGATGGCCACTGGCTTCGCCACCTCTCCGAAGGCCTCGCATCCCTCGCCGCAATTCTAATGGTAGCATAACATCACTATTGCGGTCGTTAGCACGATAGCACGCATCCCGTTCTATAGCCTTTTACAAGATTATAGACGCTTATCATCAAGCCTTCCAAATTCTTTTCCTATATTTGTCGCCTGAATGACAAGCAATCGAATCATGGAACAGAATCAATTGACTCCATCATATTTTCTGGCGGTTAAGGCAATCAAGGAAGCCATTTTGGAAAGCCGTTACAAGGCTGCGCGTTTGGTGAATAGGGAAGTCCTGGCTTTGTATTATGCCATCGGAGGCTACATTTCAGAACAAAGTCGTGCGGCTTCATGGGGCGCTAATGCCATAGGCACCATCTCTGAATTGCTGCAACAAGAACTCCCTGGTCTAAGGGGATTCTCCGAGACCAACATCAAACGTATGCGCCTTTTTTATGAAGCCTGGCAACCCTTGTTCGATAATCGTCCGCTGGCGGCGGACGATTTGTCCGAGACTGTCATTCCTGTGGGAAACGCCAACCACATTATAATTCGTCCGCTGGTGGCGGACGAATTGAGCCACGAAATGATGGAATCTTTTCTTTCTGTGGGATTCTCTCACCATTCCGAGATACTCGCTAAAGTCAAGGACTTTGACCAACGGATGTTCTATATTGAGAAATGCGCTTCTGGCTTTTGGAGTAAAGACAAGTTGATTTACTACCTCAAAGATGGTCTGTACGACAAGCAGGCCTCCATACCCAACAACTTTGAATTAACCATACCCAAAGCTGATTTGCGTAAACGGGCACTGCAATCATTCAAAGACGAGTATTTTCTTGATTTTGTCAATATAGAGGATCCTGATGAATTTGACGAAAGAGTGCTTGAACAGCAAATCGTCCACAACATCAAGAATTTCATAATGGCCTTGGGAAGCGACTTCTCCTTCATGGGCAACCAATATCGAATCATGGTCGCAGAAAAGGAGTATTTCATCGACTTGCTGTTCTTTAACCGTCGGCTCCAGTCCTTGGTGGCTATCGAGTTGAAGAAAGGTGAGTTCAAACCGGAATACGCTGGCAAACTCAATTTCTATCTGTCCGCTCTCGATGAATATGTGAAACTGCCCAACGAGAACCCATCCATAGGAATCATCCTCTGCAAAGACAAAAACACTAAAACAGTGGAATTTGCTTTTCGTGACATCAATAAACCTATGGGTGTGGCCACATACAAAACATCTTCTGAACTACCCAAGGAATACCAAGGCATTCTTCCTGCAGCCAAAGACCTCATGGAATTGATGTAACTCCACCAATCCCCGTCAAGGTGTTCCGCTAATCCCATGCCCCGCCAAGGTGTTCCGCCCCCAGCGAAGCGTTTGTCTTGTGGCCGTCAGTGCTACGGGCTACCATTCCGCTACGGCCACGATTCGTGCCTCATTGTGGCCTCCGCTCCATTAACGCCTCTCCGCGCTGCCGTCCCCTTCGCCTGCTCGCATCGCTTAGGTGGCTCCACATCGTGTTCATCCCGTCAGCCGCACAAGGCCTGCTGCTGCCATTCGCCGCTTCGGTCGCTCCATGGGCGTTTTCACCTCCGCAAACGAAGCGCCCTCAGCTTCATCGTGAGTGTCCAGCCCTTCGCGGCCTGACAACTACCTTTCGCTCCGACGGGCAGACGACGGCTCCGTAAACTCCGCTGTCGTCTGCTCGCTCCGCTACAGTCCGTCGTCAGGTCGCCCAACCGCACCAGCAACACCATCGCCGAAAGGCTACACGAAAAGAAAGGCTTGTTGTGCCGTAGTCGGTCGCGCCGTCTCTCACCCACAAAACGCCTATTCCGCTCACCTACGCGGCCAATACCAGCAGCCGCACCCCGTAGGGTAGGCCACTACCGTAAACATAAGCATTGCTTGTCTTTCAAGAAATCTCAAAAGGACACGGATGACCTGAAAGATGTCCTAAAAGAACTTACTGAACGTCAATTGCTTATCTATAATTTGATAAAAGCAAATGACCAGATAGCCAACCCGAAATTGACCGTTAAGACTTGAATAATTTAGCACCAACTTACCAAGCCGCCGCTGTCACGGTTTTTGCAATGCTTGGGCTTTAACTCTGCCAGCCCAATGCTGTTCGGCACTGCTGCCGTTCAAAAAGTTGTCCCTTCGTTCCTCGTGCCAACTTTTTGCCCGTCAGTAATGCCGCCCAGCCCGCGCGACGGCCAGCCTTTACTTCTCAATCGCCCTGGGCAAGAGTCGTTAGCGGATGGCTGCTTCATCTTTTTTTCTTTTGGCCATTGGCCCGCTAACGACACATGCCCAGTGCGGCCACACATCATTTGTAAGCCATTACTTCTAAGGAAATCTAATGAAAGGCCGTCGCGCCTTACCCACAACTGAAGCTTTAACCGGGCAAAAAACCCCGCCAGCGGCTAACTCCTACAGGGAGTAAAGCCTTATGCCGTCCAAATAGCTTTGGTATTTCACCAAGTCTGTTGTCGGAAACGGCTTACCATGTGATGGGTAAATCATCTGGGCATTGAGCGCAATCATCTTTTCCCACGACTGCTTGTATTGCTCCAAGCTCTCAATCCAGATGATGGTGCGCTTGACACTGGGGAAGTTGTTCATGGCGGCATCGCCACAAAACAGGATGCCATCCTTCAACATTGAGATATGGTCTGCCGTATGCCCAGGAGTCCTGACGACCTCGAACGGCAAGGCCAAGGCCTTGAACGCATCGGAATCAATGGAGATGAGCCGCGACAGATACGCCTCCTTAATCGGTGGATATTTATGCTCGCCTTTGCCGAAGAGTGCCAGGATCTGGCAGAACAGCCACGCCTGACGGCTGGAGCATCCACCTTGAAACGAGTTCTGACCCCGATGCAACCTGTCGATGGCCATAGGGTGAAGAATCACCTTGGCATCCGTGATGGCCAACACGTCATTCAGGAATCCGGCATGGTCATCGTGGGCATGGGTCAGAAACACAAACTTGATTTCCTTTGGTGCGACACCAGTCTCTTCCAGCTTCTTCGTGAACCCCTCGAAGCCGTCGGCATATCCAGTATCGATCAGGATATATCCACCCTTGTCCAAACTGACGAGGTAGTTGTTGACGACCCTATTACCGAGGTTGTAGATCATTGGCCATTGTTGGTAACGCCGACAAAGGTACAAAAACAGATGATGCCCACCGCACATCCAACGCAATAAAAACCGAGGGGGAAATCGGTGTTCCCTGCGTCGCCGCTTCTTGCGCCTGCCTTGGTGTGCGCAAGGCTATAACGAGCGCCAATAGAAAAAATGCTGAGCTTCGTGCGCTTTTTTCTGTTGGCGGCCTTGCGCAACACCGCCGCTTCCTTCGTCTGTCCCGCGACAAGCGTTCCGCTGCGCTCCACTGGCGCGGCTCCAGACGAGCGTCTTCGGCTCCAAGGCCAGCCGCTTTCGTGGCTCCTTGCTCGCTCGGGGCTTCCTTGGCCGCCCCCGTACCCCCTAAGCGGAGCGTCCTGAAGGCCGCATCTTTCTGTCGGGTGCAGCCGCGCCCCTTTAGTTTTGCGCCCCTGCTGGGTCGCCCGCCCGGCGGTTCCCTTGTCGGAGCGCTAAAGCGCATCGTGTTTCGCGCCCTCATCGTTGCCACCTCATCCCGCAATGGCCATACTGGTGCCTGCCTCTTCGGGACGCGCCGCCGCAAAAGGCACGCCCGCCGCCGCTTCGGATTGAAACCGTGCGCGGCATCTGTCGGGCGGGTCGGGCTCCCTGGCGCGACGGGGCGCAGTCGTTCTCATCGCAGTCGTAGTTCTTGGGCGCAGTGTTTGTCGTTCTGCTGAAACTCCCGCGTAAGTAGGCCGCAGGCGCTTTTCCCCCTCGGTTTTTCCAGCCCACAGGCCGTGCCGCCGTCACCCCCGACCAACCACCCCGTGTCATTGCGGGCTTGACCCGCAAACTGGTCATGTCGCTCCGCTGACGCTTCGCTCTGGCCAACCACCATCAAACCCCACCAACCACCCTAATTTTAGCATTTGGAAAGTATCGCTCGGCAAGCCTCGCTCGTACCGCCATCTAACCCCGCCGCCACCCTAAAAAAAACGCAGCCCGAAGGCCGCGTTTCTGTGCTGTTATTTGAAGTCAGTTTATTTCCTGATAAACCGATTCTCTGTTTCTGGTGTATCGACGTTCGTGTAACGTTCAACGGTCATGTGAAGGTCATATTTCTCACGAAGCGCAGCAATGGTCGCCATCATGGGCGTGGCATGATGCTTATCTATGGCTTCCTGATTGGCCCAGCTGTCAATGAGCAGGATGGTCTCTAGATCATCCAACGACTGGAAATACTCGTACCGAAGATTTCCTTCCTCGGCTCTAATGGCATCGACAGTGCCGCTGGCCATCATCTCCTCGGCAAACTTCAAGGCGTTTCCATTCGCGCCCGTGTATCTGATATTTACGGTAATTGGCATATCTTTCTCTTGTTTGTTCCCACAGCATCCGGTCATTAGAACGGCTGCCAGGATGGTTATGACAATATGTTTCATTTCAAAGTATTTGCTGCAAAGGTAGTAAAAATGTCGTTAACGGCTTAATGTGTCCTTCTATGGGTACGGTGCTTAAAAAAGCCAAGCCCCTACAAAAACACATTGAACAGCCAACCGCTGAGGATGATGAACAGCGTCACCGTGCCGAAAAACACGCCGATGAGCTTCCAAGTCATCGCCTTTTTCAGCATGGTGGCCTCGGGTATTGAAAGACCCACTACGGCCATCATAAAGGCTATAGAAGTGCCTAACGCCACGCCTTTCTGCACAAATACCTCGATGACGGGGATGATGCCAGCGGCGTTGCTGTACATCGGAACGGCTAGAATCACCGCCAACGGAACCTCCCACCAGTGACCGCCCGAAAGATGCTCCTGGAAGAAACCCTCCGGCACATAACCATGCATGGCGGCACCTATTCCGATGCCAATGAAGACATAGATCAGCACGCCTTTCACGATGCCCCATGAGTCCTTGACGATACCAGGCAGCCTTTTCCAAAAACTGACCTTTTCGGCCTCCCATTTTTCCGTCTCGACCATGCTTTGCTTCTGAAGTTCCAGCACCCACGGACTGAGCCAACGCTCCAAGCGGAAACGGCTCAAAACAACACCGCCGATGACACCTAGGAGGATGCCTGAAGCTACATATATCAGCGTCACCTTCAAGCCGAAAGTCCCAAGGAACATCGCCACCGCCACCTCGTTGACCAACGGCGAAGTGATGAGAAACGAGAAGGTTACGCCCAAGGGGATGCCACCCTTCACGAAGCCGATAAACAGCGGGATGCTGCTGCACGAGCAAAACGGCGTGATGGCACCGAACCCAGCCGCCAGAAGGTATTGCAAACCGAACATCTTGTGCGTCTGCAAATAGTTCCGCAACCTGTCGATGGGCAGATAGGCGTTGATGACACCCATCACGGCACTGATGAGAAACAGCAACAGCAGAATCTTGATGCTGTCATAGACGAAGAAATTGAGCGCGCTGCCCAAACGCGAGGCACTGTCAAGCCCGATGAGGCTGTAGATAAGCCAATCCGCAAATTGTTGAATCATAATGGTATGAGTGATTGATTAAAAGAAAACGATGATGCAATAATAGAGGCCGATGGCCACAAACAGACCGCCTACAATCCAGTTGAACCACTTTTGGATAGTGTTCATCTTGTTGTAGAACCGTCCGATGCTGTTGGTGCTGAACGCCAGAATCCAGGCCACGACGATGACGGGCAAGGCCGTGGCGATGGCAAAGACAACAGTGAGAAGCCATCCTGCGGTAGTCGATGCCGCCAAGGGGATGAGCATCCCGAAGTAGAAGATGGCGCTGGAGGGGCAGAACGCCAAGGCGAAGAGCAGTCCCAACAGCAGGGCACCCCAACCGCCTTTCTTCGCCAAGCCCTCGCCGTTGCCCTTGAAGCCAAACGAAGGCAAGTTGAGGCGGTTGCCAAACAGCAAATAAAGGCCAAAGAGCAAGAGTATGGGGCCAATGAGCATCTCGCCGTATTTGGCGATGAACTTCTGAATGCCAAACAAACTACTGCCACCTTTGAGTATGGCCAATAGGATGATACCCAGAACAGTATAGGCAATGATACGCCCCAAGGTGTAAAGCAAGCCCTTCACGAAAATGCGTTTCTGGCTTTCAATGTCTTTGCTGATATAGCCGATGGCGGCGATGTTGGTCGCCAAGGGGCAGGGACTGATGGCGGTAATCAAGCCGAGCAGGAAAGCAGTGACGATGGGCAGACTGCTGTTATCGAGAAGCTGTTGCAGGAATTCCATTACTCAAGCAATTTGTCGATTTCAGCCATCAGGTTCGCCTTGAAAGTCTCAGGCTCCGAGTGCGCATAGCGGAAAGCCATGTCGGTAAGGTTCACGACAGTTCCGTCCTTGTCGAGCAGCAGCGAAGAGAACGCAACCTCATAACTGTCGGCGATGGCTTCGCCTTCGGATTCCGAGAAGTCGATGGGGCAGAACTTCACCTTGCCGTCCTGCTGCGCTTGGACGTAGGCCTCCTGAAGCAACTCCTTGGTCTTTTCCTCGATTGCGACACAAGTGGCACAGCGTTGCGCTCCGTGAAAATACAGCACTTTCACCACGCCTTTTTCGTCTTGAGCTTCGGACTTTTCAACCTTTGCCTGGTTGTTGGTTGATGGTCCACAGGCGGCAAAAACCACCGCCATGACGGCCAAAGCCACCAAAAACAATAATGCTTTCTTCATGATGCTTAAGAGTTTTGATTTACAATGCCTTTTGAATTGCTTCGCGTACTTGGTTGGCGTTCATGGCGCCTTTGGCCACCACCTTTTCGTCGATGACGAGGGCGGGAAGGGTCATCACATTGTACTTCATGATCTCCATCATGTCCTCCTGTTTGACCACTTCGGCCTCAACGCCCATCTCTTCAACAACCTGCTGCACCGTCGAGTACAGCGACTTGCATTTGGAACATCCTGTTCCCAGAACTGTGATTTTCATTTTCTTCTTGTGTTTAAGTTTGACATATACTATCTGTTTAATGTTCGTAAAACTACGAACATAGAAAGCAAAAAAAAGCACTGTTATCCACAGCAGCTTTTTTTCTTGCAGATGCACTGCCCGAAGAACTCGCCGAAGAGCAGCTTGGCCTCATCCCAGTTTTCCTCGTTGATGCAATACTTGACCTTGGGCGGGATGATTTCGCCTTGGATGAGGCCTGCATCCTTCAGCTCAGAAAGGTGTTGCGAGGCCGTCGCCTTGGCGATGGGCAGCTGCTCGTGAATCTCGCCGAAGAAGCAAGTGTCCTGCTTGGCCAAGAAGTTCATGATGGCGATGCGTGCTGGATTGCCCAACGCTTTCGCGTAGCGTGCCATACGGACTTGTTTGTCAGTGTATTCCTGCTTTTCCATGTTCGTTTGTCCTTTGTTATCGGCAGCAAAACTACACATTATTTTGATATGTTCGTACTTTTACGAACAATTTTTACAAAGATAATTCCACAACGCAAGCATTCCCCCAAGTCGCGGAATTGTGTCCTTCTATGGGTGCGGTGCTTAAAAAAGCCAAGCCCCTAAATAAACTACGCCCCGCCGAAGCGGGTCTCCGTTTGCCGTTAGGGAACTTGCTTTTTTAACCACCTCGTTGTCTGCATTTCGCGCAATCGTCTCTTTCCTTCAGAGAGAGAAATAGAAAGCTCCCTTGAAAATTTTCTCGGGAGCTTTCCGTAACAAAATGAAAAAAATGATACTTAATTAATTTATGGGGTGTCCTCCTCTTTGAGGAGGTGGCCGCAGGCCGGAGGAGTCAGTCCCGCGTCCCGCAGTCCCGCGTCCCGAGTCATCGAAGCTCGAAATGGCACTTGTCGACGAATGTCTTCCAATGGCCACCCCAGACGATTTCGGTATCCAGCTCACTAGCCACCTGAAACATCAGGTCTGCCAGCTCCTCGAACCTGGACCAGTCCACCTGTTTCCTGTCCATGCTCAGCGGATAGAGATCTACCGCTTTTCCTGTGAGGTGCTTGCTGTTCATCGTCCGCGACTTGCCCTGCCTCACATATTCGCGCTGCTGCTCAACGGAGCGCAGCCCCTCGGACACGTTGAAAGGGAAGAGGCAGCGAGCAGCGCACTCAATCACGATGGCCTTCAGGCGTTCATCCACGCCCTCCAGCCGCTTCTTCGATAATTCCGACAGTTCCATCTCGCACCTCCTTATCTGTAACCATCGCGCTCGTACTTGCTCATGTGTCGCCATTCCCAAGGGGGAACGGCCCGGTCATCGCTCCACAAGCCGCGTCCGGCTTGCTTCGCCTCAGCTTCCAGCTGAGCGTAGCGAGGATTGCTGTCGTGCTCCTTATAATGCCAGGCTAAACCCTCCTTCAGCATCTCCGCGCCGATGTCTACGCCATCTAAATAGGCCGTCGCTATCCATCGCCCGTAAGAATCCTTTTGCTTCAGCTTCAGGCCTACGGCCTTCCCGCTGATGAGCCACTGCAGATGCAGCGTGGACACATCCCCGTACCATTGTCCGCGCTCAGGCGCATCGATGCCGTTGATGCGGACCACAATCTTCGTGAGCTGCACCATCCACGGATTAACGCCCGGGTTCCCGCCGTTATCCAAACGACCCTCAAACGTGTCGCCATCGATGACTCGGCTCACGTTCAGCACGACACCGATGGTGTCGCGCCCTGATAGGCATTTCGTTACACTTGCCGCTGCGCGGCTGCTTTCCGTCACTTCGTTCCGGCAGCTGCAGGAAAGCATAAGGAGAGCAGCCACCACCATCAAAAATTTCTTCATAATCTTATTGTTTTGAGTTAAAACGATGCAAAAATATACCAAGAAACACGATAAAACCCGCCCTCAAAGAAGCAATATCAAGCAAAACAATAGAAAACAAGCCGTTTCAGTCTTTTCTATGCTATTTTTGCCCAGCCGCTGCCAAGATAGGAGCCTGAGCTGCAGAGGAAAAACAATATAAAGATTATGATCTGCTTCTCTACCCATGACGGCTGCGGCCTGTAATTAACCTATTTATTAACCCCTAAAATTCTATTATCATGGGTAAAATCAAGCAAGGAATCCTTGGAGGATTCAGAGGCAAAGTCGGTACCGTCATTGGTGCCTCGTGGAACGGCATCAGCTACATGCGTGGCCTCGCCCAGTCCCACAAGAACCCGAAGACCGCAGAGCAAACCAAGCAGCGCGCCTTCTTCAAAGAAGTGCTGGACATCGCTGGCCAGCTCTCGGACGAACAGATGAAGTTCTTGTTCCCTGAGAACATCAGCGGCATGACCCGCCACAACGTCCTGGTCAAGCAGCTCACCGCTGTCGCCACCGTCGACGGCGACACCAAGAGCGTCGACCTAGGCAATCTCAACTCCATCGGCAACGCGCCGACGGACACGCTGCCGGATGTGGCCATCGCCGCCGCTGGCGAGAACCTGACCATCTCTTGGGACGGTGCTGCCGCCTTCCGTGCTGAGCACGGCGACGAGTACCCCGTCATCTTCGTGGCCAATGTCACCAAGAAGAAGGTCTATCTTGTGCCTTCCACCGCCACCATCGGCACGACTGGTTCCCAGTCCTTCAATGTCGGCCTGGCCGCCTACGGCGAAGCCGAAGACACCTTCAGCGGCTTCATGCTCGCCACGGGTGGGAAGGTGCCGCTGGTCGGCTTCGGCACGATGATCGTCACCAAGCGTCCCGCCAGACCCAAGAAGCGCGACTAAGCCTTTTTCGGGATGAATGTCGAAAAGCCGTCCAGTCGGGCGGCTTTTTTTGAAAACACATCAACCCTCAAACACTAAACGCGTTATGGGAAAAATCAAGC
The DNA here is from genome assembly GCA_017395365.1 of Bacteroidales bacterium. Lineage (GTDB taxonomy): Bacteria > Bacteroidota > Bacteroidia > Bacteroidales > F082 > Limimorpha. Next base: position 38,869 of record JAFPUN010000016.1, on the reverse strand, counting down.
AAGGCATCCTCGGAGGATTCAGGGGCAAGGTCGGCACCGTCGTAGGCTCCTATTGGAATGGCATCTTCTACATGAAAGGCCTGCCGCAGTCCAACAAGAAGGACCGCTCAGGAGCCAAGGCGATGCGCCAAGGCTATTTCAAGGAGCTTGTGGCGCTCTCCATGTCCCTATCCAACGAGGATCTAGAGTTCATCTACCCACGGAAGCCAAAAGGCATGACTCGCAGAAACCTGCTCGTCAAGCAGCTGGCTTCCTACGCTGTCCTCGTCGACAAGTCAAAGACCGTCGACCTCGACAGCATGACCACCCTCGGCAACGCTCCCGTGACCGACCTTCCGGCGGTCACGGTCGCCTACGGAAGGGAAGGCCTTAAAATCTCTTGGGACGGCGTGACCTACTACCGCGAACAGCACCCAGACGACTATCCAGTCATCTGTGTGGCCAACATCACGCAGCAGAGGTTGTTCCTAATCGCCTCCAGCGTTCCGCTGGGAGCCTCTGGCAAACAATCCTTCGAGGTCGTCGGGAAGCCTTACGGCGATTCCCGCGACGAATTCTCAGGATTCATGTTCGCCACTGGCCAAGGCGGTGCAAAGGTCGGATTTGGCACTCTCGGCGTAACCAAACGCCCGCCATTCCCGCCCAAGAAAACGAAGTCCTCAGGGACGGAAAAACAGCCCGATTCTGGTCCTGACCCGCTCCCTACCAAGTCCCTACCAAGTCCGCAAGCTGAATCAAAGAAAACTCAACCCTAAAAAACACTAAAGCTATGGGAAAAATCAAACAGGGAATCCTCGGAGGATTCAAAGGTAAAGTCGGCACCGTCATCGGTGCCTCATGGAACGGCATCGCCTACATGCGAGGCCTTCCTCAATCAATTAAGAACCCGAAGACCTCAGCGCAACAGGCGCAGCGCGCCTTCTTCGCTGAAGTCCAGGATCTCGTCGGCCAGCTGACCTACGAGCAGCTTCGCTTCCTCTTTCCCAATCCTGAGAAAGAGATGTCCCGCCGCAATGCGATGGTCAAGCAGCTTGCCGCTCTTCCAGTCATGGAAGAGGGTGCTAAGCACGTCGACCTGGCCAACCTTGGCACCATCGGCAACGCACCCACGGCAGACCTGCCCGATGTCACTGTCACCGCTTCGCGCTCCAGCCTCAACATCACTTGGAACAAGGAGAACGATTGGCGCACCGCCCACGCGGACGAGTACCCAACCATCTTTGTGGCCAATGTCACACGGAAGAAAATCTTCCTCGTGCATTCCACCGTCACCATCGGCGCATCCGGTGAGCAGTCCTTCAGCTGCGAATCCGCTGCCTACGGCATCGGCTCCGATGAATATGTCGGCTTCATGCTCAGCACGGGCAAGAAGATACCGCTCGTCGGCTTCGGAACGTTGGGCGTGGTCAATCGTCCGGCTCGTCCACCCAAAAAGAACAACTAACCTAATGTCTAACCCCTAAAACTTAAAGATCATGGGAAAAATCAAGCAAGGAATCCTCGGAGGATTCAGAGGTAAAGTCGGCACCGTCATCGGTGCCTCGTGGAACGGCATCAGCTACATGCGTGGCCTCGCCCAGTCCCACAAGAACCCGAAGACCGCTGCACAGCTTCAGCAGCGCGCCTTCTTCAAGGAGCTACATGGGCTCGTCGCTCAACTCAGCGATGAGCAGCTGCAGTCCCTGTTTCCGTCTGCCACTCGTGGCATGACCCGTCGCAACATGCTCACTCGCCAGCTGGCTGCCGCCGCTGCCGTCGTGGACGACGTGAAGTCCGTCGACCTCTCCACGCTGGAGGGCATCGGCAACGGTGAACGCATCGACTCGCCGATGCTCGAGAGCATGGTCACTGTCACCGACGATGTGTTGGATATCTATGCCGAGGCTGCCGCTGCCGAAAGCATCGGCAAGCCCGCAGCAGCCAACTTCATCGCGGTTGCCTACAACATCACCCAAAAGAAGATCGGCGTTTTCAACACCGATGTCACCGACCCCAGCATGGGTGTTTCGGTGCCTGTCGGCAACTGGGCAGAGCAGGGAGACAGCGTCCGCTTCTACCTGACCTATGCCGCTTCGGGTGAGAATGTCTATTTGAGAGGCTTTGGGTCTTTCATCATCAAGACCCGCGCCGAGAAGGTTGGCCGCAAAGTCGGCAAGTAAATCCGTATGGCCATGAGCATCTTTGAATGGACTTCGCTGCTGTTGGCACCCATCACGGGTGTGGCCTCCTGGCTCGCCGCTACGCGGCTGCGCCAGAACCGCACCATCCGGGAGATGCAGCAGACCATCTTCAACCTGGTCGAGGAAAACAAGCGCGTCTATTCCGAGCTTACCGAGGCCCGACGGGAGATCGTCGGGCTTTCGGCTCAGGTCGCCCAGCTGACGCTGGAGAACGCCGAACTGAAACAGCTCATCGAAAACCTGTAAGCCATGAAGACGCGACTTTTCACCCTCTTCCTTGTGTTGTCGGTGTCGTTGGTATTATGCGCCTGCGATGCGAAGCGCCGCGCTCAGCGTCGCATCCGTCGCATCACGGAGCAATGCCCGGAGCTGCTGAGCGTCCAGGCGCATCCCATCGACACCTTTATCGAATTGCCACCCTTGGCCGATACCGCCGTGATGCCTCTTGCTCCGCTGCTTGACGGCCAAGCCGTCAAGATCCAGACGGAGCAGGGCACCTTCACGGCGACGGCCACCGATGACAGCCTCACAGTCACCTACGAGGCAGAGCAGGAACCCATCCATTATTCCGACACGCTGCACTATCAGCAAGTCGTCATCGAGGCGGCTCCTGAGAAGAAGAAGCCGCCCGCTTTCATGTGGTTCCTCCTCGGTATGGTGATAGTGTTGCTGGCTGTCATCATCACTGCAATAGTAATTGTAATCAAGATGGTGAGGGTCTCCTGATGGAGGCCTTCTCCTTTTTTAATTAATCCTCAGTCGGCCAAAGGTTGCGGGGGTAGGTGTCGCATCTTTTAGGAAGCTGGCCAGCCGCAACCTTTGTCCGCCTTCGGCTAATAGTGGGTTTGCGTTTTCTCGCTCGGTCTTTGTCGTTCAGTTCTGTCAATGTAAGGGATTCGGATGGGCTGCCTGCCTGCCAAAGGCTGCGGGAGAAGCCCGTCCCCGGTGGGGAAGCTTTTTGCCCCGCAGCCTTTGTCAGTCAGTCAGGCTCCAGCTGGGGGAGAAGTGGAGGAGAAGCAGTAAAACGCAACCCACTATAGAAATAGTTGTGGGAATCAAAAAAGTTGTATTTTTGCATCGCTCAGTAGACATGAGCAACTTATATTTGCGTGAAAGCCGTCCTTTCGGGGGCGGCTTTTTTTATTTTTTTGTAAAAAGCGTGTCCTTTTTGGCAGGGGATTTACGAAAAAGTATAAGAAAACGATAGGAGATGTTTCGAAAAAGCGTGTCCTTTTTGTGTCCTGTTTTTTGAAATGGGCAAAAAAAAGGGGTCACAATCGCTTGTAACTCCTTGATTTTCAAGTCGGGGCAAAAGGATTCGAACCTTCGACCCCCTGCTCCCAAAGCAGGTGCGCTAGCCGGACTGCGCCATACCCCGAAAAAAAAGACGATGCAACCATCGTCTTCTTTCTTTCGCGGAGAAGGGGGGATTCGAACCCCCGGTACCCATTGCTGGATACGACAGTTTAGCAAACTGTTGGTTTCAGCCACTCACCCACCTCTCCTCGGTTGTGAATTGCGGTGCAAAAGTAGACATTTTTCTATTACCCACCAACGTTTTTTGAAAATATTTTTCTATGTTTTATGTAACATATTGAAACATAATATATTGAATGTTTTTCTTCGAAATATGATGGTTGAAACTAAATTGTTGTACCTTTGTCGCTATGAATACCATAGGACATCTTTTCAGGTTAACCACTTTTGGCGAGTCGCATGGCATGGCCATTGGCGGCGTTATCGATGGCTGCCCGTCGCAGCTGAAACTGGATTTCGGTTTTATTGATAGCGAACTCCATAGACGGAAGACGGCGCAGTTCTCTGAAAGCTCCCAACGCAAGGAGTCGGATCAAATCGAATGGCTTTCGGGCCTGCTCGATGGCGTGACCTTGGGCACGCCCATTGCCTTTATGGTGTGCAATGAAGATGGTAAGTCGGAAGATTACGAGGCTTTGAAAGATGTATATCGTCCTTCGCATGCCGATTTCACCTACGAGCAGAAATACGGCATCCGCGACTGGCGCGGTGGCGGCAGGGCATCAGCTCGTACTACTTTGCCCATCGTGGTGGCGGGTGCCATTGCCAAGCAGATCTTGAAAGAAAAAAACATCCAAATAGCCGCAGAGGTAGTCTCTATGGGCGATGCGGAACAAGCCCGAAAAAAGGGTGATACGGTGGGTGGCATTGTCGAATGCCGCATCGTGGGCGTTCCGGTGGGCTTGGGTGAGCCTGTGTTCGGCAAGTTTTCGGCTGAGTTGGCCCATGCCATGTTCAGCATTCCCGCCGTGAAAGGTTTCGAGGTTGGTGATGGCTTTGCACTCGCCCAGATGAAAGGCTCCGAAGCCAATGACACCTTTATCAATAAAGACGGAAGAATCACTACTCTAACTAACCACTCTGGAGGTATTCAAGGCGGCATCACCAACGGCAATGACATCGTTTTCCGTGTGGCTTTCAAGCCGATACCGAGTATAGCTCAACCTCAACAGACCGTGAATCGGGAAGGGGAGACCTTCCAAATTGCTATCGGTGGGCGGCACGATGTGTGCGCCTTGCCGAGAGCGGTGGTCTTGGTCGAGGCCTTTGCGGCTATGGTGACGGTCGATATGGGGATGTTACAGAAAGCCGGTTCCGTATAACTCATACAGCAGCACTCCTGAAACCATCCAATGGCTGAAGGATTCCCCTTCGTCTTTGCCCTGCGGTATGGCAATACGGATGGTGTGCTTGCCTGGTTTCAAGCCGTTCAGGTCGAAATAGACGGGAATGGTGGCCGTGCCAGGACACCAACCTGAACGCGAATAGTCGGAGGAGGAAAGCCCATTCCAGAAGTTGCCAGAGACGGGGCTCTGGTCGCGGAAGGTGGCGCAGTCGCAGCGCCATGGGGTGTGGGTGAACATCTTGGCGCCATCGATGTAGATCGCATTCTCTTTCGGGTTGAATTCGTCGCCGCCGTCCCAGCCGCCATGGCCTGTGCAGATATACCGCATATGAATGTTCTTGGCATTTTCGGGGATTTCAAACTCCACTTCCAATGTGTCCGTGGCAAACAAACGGCCGTAGTTTTGTCCGCTCATCTCCAATACATTGCAGGTGTTGAACAACGGGATGGAGTGTTGTTTCAAGGGTTTGTCGCTCCATTTGTCATCGCCAGGGTAGGCGAGAAGGTCGAGGGAAACCTTGTGTCCGCCCTTGTCGTAGTTGCCGATGAAAGCCCCGATGAGCACATCGCCACGCAAACGGTCACGCAACTCACTGACTTCTTGCTTATAATAGTTTTCCTCTGCCCATTCCAGTCCGTCAATCTGAACCTTGTCGTTGAAATGACCGGCGCCGAAAGAGGTGAAAAACCGCACCAATTCAACAGGCGGCAGGTAGTCCTTTTCCGCTTTGATGCCTTGGTATTCCTTGCCGTCTTTGCCGACAAAAACAGGCAACGCCTCGATGCCTTTTGTCAGGCCGTCCTTGAAACTCATGGCCTTTTCCGTGGGGATGACGAATACGGAGGCCGAGCGGTCGTAGGCATCGCCATTGCTGTGTTGGCGGATCTCGGCAAAGAGTTGGTAATGCGCAGGGAATTCAGGCAGCCTCAACCGTTTCACGATGAGCGTGCCATGGCTGAAATGAATTGTTGTGTCAAAAGGTATTTCTTGGGTAAACGGCTCGTAGTCTGCGAAATGTATCTGCTCGTCCTCGAAGACGGGGATGCGGATGACGAGTTTGTCCTTGCGCAATTGGTTGAGTTCCTTAACGGTCTTGCGCTCGCCTTTATAGTCAGGAATCATGTCGACCATGGCATATTTCTGGTCTTTCACATCCTTCAGATCGGTGACATACGAACCGTTTCTCATGCAACGCACCATCACGCCTTTCAAATGGCCTAATCCTGGCATGAGTGTGGCCTCAAAACCGAGGCTCTCCGTCATCCATACCTCGATGGTGTTGGAGTTGATGCTGGTCTTGTATTTCTTACATGGATAGCCCAATAGATTTTCAGTCCCTTCCTCGCTGAAAACCACATCGTTGTTGGTGAATGAATGGGCGCTGTAATACTTGCTGTCGGAGAATTCAATAATCGAATAAATGCTGTCGTTGACATAATCAACATAGGTGATGTTTTGTGCGTAACCAGGGATGGGATTTGAAATGGATTTTTCTAGTGTGTTGATTTTTAAGCATTTTGCATTCTCAACAACCAGCATTGAGGTTGTGTCTTGTTCGGCAACGCCTTTGGCGTAGCTTTGATAGGTAAGTATATGTTGCCCAAAGGCTAATGAAGCTGATAATACTGCAAGCAGACTAAAGATAAACCGTTTCATATCGTTTTGAATCTTAATTCTTTAAATGTTGAATCTTTGAATCTTTGAATCTTTGAATGAATCTTTGAATCTTGAATCGGCCCTTCGACTCTTCGACAAGTTCAGGGTTTAGGGACCTTGGTTAATACGCGAAGAATCCCACCACACCTGATAGCACAATGAGTAGTATAGGATTCGCTTTGAAGAAATACGACGCCACGAAGGCCAAAACGCAGATAATGACGCTGATATTGTATTGGCCGCGACCGAAGTCAACGAAGTTTTGCGTGTTCATCATCGCGAGGCCGGCGGCAAAGATGAGCCCTGCGATGGCAGGCTTCAAGCCTTTCAAGGTGTTGGTCATCAAGGTGTTGTTCTTCTTGCTCATAAACAATCGGAGGATGAGATACACCATGATGATGGAGGGTAGGCAAAGCGCGAACGAGGCCAACAGCGAACCGCCGAAGCCCGCCGTGTTGTAGCCCACATAGGTTGCCAAGTTGATGGAGATGGGCCCTGGCGTCATCTGTGAGATGGCCACCATGTCGGCAAACTCGGTGGTGGTCATCCAAGCATAGTGGTCGACCACCTCGTGCTGGATGAGCGAGAGCATGGCATAGCCGCCACCGAAGCCCAGCACGCCGATTTTCACGAATACCCAAAGCAATTGCAAGTAAATCATGACTTGACCTCCTTTTCTTTTTGACTCCGGGACTCTGGGACTTCGGGACTCTGGGGCGTCTCGCAGTCCCGTAGTCTCGCAGTCTCGCGTCTATTAATAATCAATGCATAGATCAGACTTCCTGCGATGGCGGCAAGGATGACATAGGCGGGCGAGATCTTGAGCCACCAGATGAGAAATACTGTGGCGATGGGGATGATGGCGGTTTTCCATGTCACCTTGGCCGACTTGATCATGCGTAGCGAGGGGGCGAGGATGAGGGCTACCACGCAGGGACGGATGCCCTTGAAGATACGCTCCACCACCGGATTGTCGCGATATTCATGAAATACCGTGGCCAACAGCAAAATGATGGTGATGGATGGGATGATGGCACCCAACATGGCGGCGAAAGCGCCTTTCACACCCGCCACACGATGTCCTACATACAAGGCGGTGTTGACGGCAAAGACGCCAGGTAGCGACTGTACCACGGCTATCATGTCCCAAAACTCGTCGTTGGGAATCCACTTCTTCTGGTCGACGACGGCTTTCTCCACCATCGACAGCATGGCATAGCCACCACCGAGGGTAAAGGCCCCGATTTTGAAGAATGTGAGGAACAGTTGTAGCACCTTTTTCATGCTGCAAAAATAAGGGTTTTTCGTTCATTGATTGAAAAATGCATTATCTTTGCCGCGATAAAGGCAATATAAGTGAATAATTAAACCTGTTGCAGTATGATACTCACTACTACAGCAAACATTGAAGGACAGACGATCACTGAATATTTGGGGATTGTCTTTGGAGAAGCCTTCGAGAACAAGGAATTCAGGGGAGAGAGGTATTATGTGTCGATTCTCACCAATGCCCGTGCAGCAGCCCTCAAACATTTGGAAGAGCGTGCTGCCGAACTTGGTGCCGATGCCGTCGTCGGCGTTAGGATTGATTTTGATGTGTCAGATGTGGGGCCGTGTGTCATGGTAAATGTTTCTGGCACAGCCGTAAAGCTCGATGGATCAAGATGATTGAATGTTGAACCAAAATCATTGTAATATGTTACTTGACGTTTCCGTGATGACCTTTGACCGGCCTGAAGCATGGCAATGGCTGGTGCAGTTTTGCATCTTGGCGACGGCCCTCTTGCTTGGTAACGTGTTGAGGACCAAAGTGCCGTTTTTGAACAAGAGCCTGCTACCTTCGGCTTTGCTGGGTGGCTTGCTTTTGCTGCTTTTCAAGCAGATCCCTAGTTGTCGCGAACTTATCAACAAGCCCATGATGGAGATTGTGACCTATCATGCCTTGGGTTTGGGCTTCGTGGCCTTGGCTTTGAAGAACAACAAGATTGAATCGAGATCCACGCCGATGAAAGTGATTGAGACGGGCGCCTTGACGGCTTCTACCTATGTCATCCAAGGCATAGTGGGTCTCATCGTCTCCATCCTGTTTTTCTATTTTGGTAGGCGTTTGTTCTATGCGGCAGGTCTGCTGTTGCCTATGGGCTATGGTCAGGGACCGGGACAGGCCTTGAACTTCGGCAAAATCTTCACAGGATGGGCCGCACAGCAGGGCATCGAATTCCCGGGTGCCGACTTTGGACTCTCCATCGCAGCAACTGGTTTCATAGTAGGTAGCGTGGTAGGTGTCGTCTATATGAACATCTTGCGCCGAAAAGGCATCCTTTCGAGAAAGAAAATCGCCGATGCCCAGATAAATACTTTACAAGACTATGAAAGCAAGGGCGAGATACCCGATGCCGAGTCGGTCGACAAGCTTTCGATACAAATCTGTATGGTGCTGTTCGTGTATTTTCTGGTTTACCTGTTCACCAACTGGATTCAGGGCATGGATTTGGGCAACTTCGGCACCAACACCTTGAAACCCATGCTGTGGGGCTTCAACTTCTTGATTGGCACGCTGTTCGGCATTCTTTTCAAGAACCTCCTGAAGGGTTTCAAGAAAGCCAAGCTGATGAGCCGCGAATACATCAACAACTATATGCTCAACCGTATCAGCGGTTTCTGCTTCGACATCATGATTGTGGCAGGTACGGCGGCCATCAACTTTGAGCACTTTGGCAAGTTCCTGTTGCCTTTCATCCTCATTGTCACTTTGGGCGCTGTCGCCACCTTTATCTATGTGTTGTGGATTTGCAAGCACCTCTATCCGAATTACAAATACGAAGGCTTCTTCTCGATGTTCGGCATGCTGACGGGTACGGCCAGCAACGGCATGATCCTGCTGCGCGAAATCGACCCGAAGTTTGAGACGCCTGCCGCTAACAACCTCGTGCTGCAGACCCTCTCGGCCATCGTGTTGGGCTTCCCCGTGTTGCTTCTGGTAGGCTATGCCCCACAGAGCACGACGGCCACCTTTATCACCCTGGGGATCTTGATTGTCTTTTGGGCAGCCCTCACCATCTTTATGCTACGAACGAAGATATTCAAACGGAAGAAGAAAGAAGAACCATCGAAGGAATGATATGGCCCTGTAGAGACGTCGATTTATCGCGTCTCGAAAAATCCAACCCAACAACATAACAAAAAAGCTCCGAGCAAACGCTCGGAGCTTCTTTTTTTGTTGTTTTGCGAAGGAATCAGTCCTTGAGTTCCTTGATCTTGGCTTTCTTGCCACGCAGGCCGCGCAGGTAGTAGATGCGCGATTTGCGGACGTCACCTCTCTTGTTGAGCTCGATGTTCTCAATCATGGGGGAGGCGATGGGGAAACATCTTTCCACGCCAATGTTATTGGAAATCTTGCGGATGGTGAAAGTACCAACCTTGCCTTGACCGCTGCGCTTCAGGACGATGCCCTGGAACTTTTGCAGACGCTCTTTTTGTCCTTCTACAATCTTGTAGGTCACCGTGATGGTGTCACCTGTCTTGAACTTCGGAAAATCTTTTACAACAATTTGATCTTCAACGAATTGAATTAATGCGTTTTTGCTCATTTTATATGATTTTTGTATATTTTTCTCCAAAAAGTGGGTGCAAAAATACAAAAAAAATCAATATTGAGCCAATAATCTCAGCTTTTTTTGAAATTTTCGTACATTTCTGGTCGGCGTACCTTGGTGCGCTCGATGGCTTGCTCCATCCGCCATTCGCTGATGAGTTTGTCGTTGCCCGACAATAATACTTCGGGGACATCCCATCCTTTGTAGCTGCGCGGACGGGTATAGACCGGTGGCGACACCAACCCGTCTTGGAATGAGTCGGAGAGGGCAGAGGTCTCGTCACCCAAAGCGCCGGGGATGAGGCGCACCAGACTGTCGACCAAAACAGCTGCACCCAATTCGCCACCAGAAAGGACATAGTTTCCGATGCTTATCTCTTTGGTGACCAGATGCTCGCGGATACGCTCGTCGATGCCTTTGTAGTGTCCGCAGAGGATGATGAGGTTCTCTTTCATCGAGAGTTGGTTGCACAAGGGTTGGTCCAACAGTTCGCCGTCGGGACTCATGTAGATGACTTCGTCATAGTCGCGCTGGCTTTTCAGGTGGCTGATGCAGTTGTCGACAGGCTCGATCATCATCACCATGCCCGCACCTGCGGCAAACGAGTAGTCGTCCACTTTGTGGTGCTTGTCGGTGCTGTAGTCGCGTAGGTTGTGTAACCCTATCTCCACAATGCCCTTGTTGATGGCACGTTTGATGATGCTTTCGGTAAAAGGCCCCTCAAACATTTCGGGGAAAACGGCGATGATGTCGATGCGCATGACGTGTGCTTTTTTTCGTTTTGCAAAAGTAGGGAAAATTTTTCAATGTGGAAATCGAAGATTGATTACATCGAATGCAAAGCATTTCAACGGAGTTAATGCTGAATGAGGAATGCTGAATGAGGAATGCTGAATGCTGAATGAGGAATTGTTGCTTTGGAGATGGATTGTTGGTTTAGATTATTTGTCAATTTTTAGGATGGAGAATCATAAAATGGAGAATTTGTTTATTTTTGCGCGTTTTTATCACCTAATAAGTAGAATCATCTAATATTAAATACTATGAGAAAACTGTCTTTTTTACTTATGTTTTTGGTTGTCACGATGTTTGCCCAAGCGCAGGTGGCGACCAATATCTATTGGGTGCAATTCACGGATAAGGAAGGCTCTCCTTATTCCATCGACAATCCAGAGGCTTATTTGAGCCCAAGGGCTTTGCAACGCCGTGCCAACCTTAACATCGCCATTGACGAATACGACCTCCCTGTCAATCCGCAGTACTTGCAGGCAGTGGCCGATTGCGGTGCCGAGATTATCAATCCTTCGAAGTGGCTGAATGGCGTTTCGGTACATGTCACCGACCCGAGCGTGATTGAGGCGATCAACGCCCTCGACTGCGTGATGACGGTGCGTAACTGCCCCAACGACCTCAAGGCACAAGAACAAAAGGAGCGTTGGCTGGCCAACGAGATGAAGCCTGCCGCTTCCACGCGTTCTTCAAAAGGTTTCTATGGCGGCGCAGAAGACCAAGTGAAGCAACTGAATGTGGATGTATTGCACGACATGGGTTTCGATGGCACTGGCGTCATCATCGCTGTCCTTGATGGCGGCTTCGAAGGAGCCGAAAACACTTCCTGCTTCGACAATATGCGCGAAGAAGGTCGTCTGCTTGGTACCCGCGATTTCGTGTACGGTTCCAACTCGGTGTATACGCAGAGCACCCACGGCACTTCTTGCTTGAGCACTATGGGCGCCTACGATCCCAACAATATGGTGGGCACGGCTTATAAGGCTTCCTATTATCTCATCCATACCGAAGACGGCGACAGTGAGAACATCATCGAGGAGTATAACTGGGTGTCGGGTGCCGAGTATGCCGACAGCCTGGGCGTCGACGTGTGCTCCACCTCTTTGGGTTACATCACTTTTGACATGAGCCAATGGGATCATCCATATCAGCACTACGATGGTAAGACGGCTCCCATGTCGATTGGAGCTGAAATTGCCGCAAGTCGTGGCATGATCTGCATGAATGCCGCCGGCAACGAAGGCGATGGCAATTGCACGCTGGGCATCCCCGCCGATGCCGAACACATCGTGACCGTGGGAGCTGTGAATGCCGCTGGTGATCGTGCTAGTTTCAGTTCGGTGGGTCCGACCTATGACGGCCGCATCAAACCTGATGTGATGGCTATGGGCGAAGGCACCTATGTGGCTTCGGGTTATGGCAGCTGGTGGCCTTACTACAATGGTAATGGCACCTCGTTTGCCACTCCTGTTCTCGCTGGTGCAGTGGCATGCTTGCGCCAAGCCCGTCCTTATTCTTCTGTGCAGGAGATTTGTGACGCTCTCCGTGCTTGTGGCAACCGTGCAGATAATCCCGATTCCAAGTATGGCTATGGCATCCCTGACTTCTCACAAGCCCTGGAGCTGCTGAAGGTCGAGGAACACTCTGTTGCTGCCAATGAAATCATCAATGTGTATCCTAACCCTTCACAAGGCGAGGTGAAAGTGGCACTGAAGGAAGGTGCCAAGGCCGACGTGACGGTCTATGACATTACGGGTCGCCAACTCTACACTTACACTTTTAACGGTTTGAACCATACCACCCTGGAGAATTACCTGAATACGCTCGGCACTGGTGTGTATTTCATCAATGCTGTTTCGGAATTGGGCAGCCAGACGGTGAAACTGGTCGTGACCAAATAACGATTGCCTATACATAAAAACGAAGGAAGCCGGCTGATGTCGGCTTCCTTCGTTTTTGTAGAAAAGGATTTGTTTATTCTTCGTCTTCTTCGGCAAATCCAAGTCTATAGGCGGCTTTCACGAATCTATCGTTGATCGCGTCAAGTCGTTCGGATTGTTTTTTGGTAATGTTTTCGGTGTCGGCATTGTCGATTCGGGTGACGATAGGTTCGGCTTCAGTCAACAATTCCATCAGTTTGTTTAAGTCGTCATCATTATCATAGTCTACACTTTTTACGGCTTCAAACTTTTTTGTCACAGCTTCATAACTGTTGATGAGTTCATCCCATTCCTGGGTGGTAGTGGGTATCAGCTCTACCTCTTCTTCCTCTTCTTCTATCGGGCAGTCGAATTGTTGTTTCATTGACTCGACCTTGTTGGTAATACGGTCTATTTGTTCTTCTAGCAGTTCGTTCTCTTTTTCGGTCATTTCCTCGCTTTCATCGTATTCCACCTCAACGAGGCCCATCAATTGGATGAAGAAGTTAATGGATGCGTCATCCAATTCCTCACATGATTTGGCATTGTTGACGCTTTGTTCGTAGGCGTCCGTGATTTTTTTCGCATCATTGTATGCTTTACTGTATTGGGCATAAGAGACCAAAGACGTAGCGATGAGCACAAGAGCAGTTAACAAAATCTTTTTCATTCTTTTTTCCCTTGGTTCGTGTCGGGCGCAACTGTTGGTTTGTTTATGAAAGGGTTGTTATTTCTTGATGAATCTGAAGGCACGAAGCTGGTCGATGCGGACGAGATAGAGGCCGGCAGGCAAATCGCCAACGCCGATTTCCTGGCTATCGGTAATGGTAGCCGTCCTCACCAATGCACCTGTAGTGTTGTAGATGAAGATTTCGTGCTCGCCCTCAAAGCCTTCGATGTGAATCTTGTCGTTGGCTGGATTGGGGTAGAGGCGGAGGTGATCAAATCCACTCTCGGTCACATCGTTGCTCTCAAAGAAGGCGGCGAGGAAGATGTCGTGGTCGACGACGACGACTTTCGGGTTGTCGGTGGTGTCGTCGTTCCATTTCTTGAACACAAAGCCATCGGCGGCAATGGCTGCGATGGAGGCTGTGGCGCCTGCCATGTAACTGCCTGCGCCAAGGATGAAGCCCTGGTTCTCATCGTAATAGACCGTTACCGTATAGGTCTGGACTGGTTCTTGCGAGAACGAGGCGATGTATTCGGCATCTTCGGTCACGGTGATGGAACGCGGGTTGTCCATATTGCCGTCTTGCCAGCCCGAGAAGTAGAAGTTGGGGTTGGGCGTGGCGCCGATGTTGATGACCGTATTGACAGGATAGGTGCCACTGCCATAAGTGGAGCCGAGTAACGGGTATTCGGGACGCACGGTGATGGTGAAGGTTTGCACTTCCGTGAAGATGGCCGTGAAGGTCATGTCTTGGGTGACGGTGACGCTGCGTGGATTGTCGGTGTTACCGTCGTCCCAGCCTGTGAAATAAGCGCCCGTGTTGGGCGTGGCGCTGATGTCGATGGTGGTGCCTTCGGGATAGGTGCCGCTGCCCGTCACGGTGCCCAACTCGGGATCGTTGGCCAACACGGTGATGGTGTATTGGGGTGCGCCTTGGTAGTGGAATAAGGCCTTATAGTTGGCATTGCCTGTCACGGTTACATTGCGTGGGTTGCTCGCGATGCCGTCGCTCCAGCAGGCGAACATGTAGTATTCGTTGGGTGTGGCGGTCAGGGTAGCGGTGCTACCGTAGTCGTAGGTGCCAGCACCAGTCACGCTGCCGCCCTCCACAGGGTCGCACTCGGTGGTGATTTCATACTGCAATGGCGTGAAGACGGCGGTATAGGTGGCGTTGCCTTCCACGAATACGCTGCGTGGGTTGTCCATGACGCCATCGTCCCACATGCTGTAGACATAGCCGGTGTTGCTGTGTGCGGTCAGATGTATCGTGGTACCATAGTCGTAGGTGCCGCCTCCGTTGACCGATCCAGCGCCTTCTGGCGTGACTTCGGTCTTGATGAGGCATTGCTGGATGCCAAAATGTGCGGTGAAGGTGATGTCCTCTTCGACGATGACGGTGCGCGGGTTGTCGTTGTTGCCGTCGTCCCAGCCGTTAAACTGGAAGCCGAGGTAGGCCGTGGCCGAAATTTGTATGGTGTCGCCATAATAATAGGTGCCACCACCAGCCACCGAGCCCCAGGCGGGATGGTCGCTCACAACGGTGACGGTGTGTTGCAGTGTGCTAAACATGGCGGTGAAGAGGCTGTCTTGGGCGACGATGACGGTGCGCGGGTTGTCGGTGATGCCGTCGTCCCAGCCATCGAAGGCAAAGCCCGTATTGGGCGTGGCCGAAATCTGTATGGTGTCGCCATAGTAATAGGTGCCGCCGCCAGTCACCGTACCCCATTCGGGATGGTCGGCGACGACTTCAATGGTGTATTGCAGCGTGCCGAAGTGGGCGATGAAGGTGCTGTCTTGGGTGACGACGATGGTGCGAGGGTTGTTCATATTGCCGTCGCTCCAGGTGAGGAAGGTGTGGCCTATGTTGGGGATGGCCTCGATGGTGACGGTCTCGCCATAGGGATAGCTGCCGCTGCCAGTGGTGGTGCCCCAACCCGTGCTGTCGGCTTCAACGGTGATGGTGAATAGCGTCAATGCTTCTTCGACATTGATGTCGTCGATGTACCAGTCGTGGCCGTGGTGGCCGCTGTATTTGAAGGCGAGATAGATGGTGTCGCCTTGGTATTCGGTGAGGTCGATATGGATGGAGTCCCAAGTGTTGGAGGGGTTGTCTTGCGACCATATCTCCGTGAAGTCGGAGAGTTCGGTACCCGTGGTGGAGATCATCAGCTGGCTGCTGGTATAGTTGTTCGGGTTGACTTCCATGGTCTTGAACGACATCCAAGCCGAGTCGGAGTAGGGGTGTAAGTAGAGCGGGGGAGTGATGAGCCAGCCTTCCTGTATGTTGTCGAAGGCCAGATGACGAGCGCTGTAGTCATCAGTGGCCGCTTCGTCATCATTGCGTTCCCAGCCAATGGCGGTGTTGCCGTCGAAGTCGAGGACGGTCCAGTCGGTCCAGGTGCTGTCGGATTCGAATCCGTCGAACCAAGGCAGGAGTTTGGGCTCATAACCAGGTTGCGGTGTCTCAGTGGGCAGCACTGCAATCGCCGTGATGCTTTCGCAGTCTTCAGGTTCATAGAGGACTTCACCGTCTTTCCATACGGTGGCAATGTCATCGTCAATACCAGCATAAAAAACACCATATTCATTGACGTACAAAGCCGTAATGTTTACGTCAACATGGGAATAAAGCACCTCACCGTCTTGCCAAATGTATGCAGTGTTGTCGTGGCTTGAGACTCCTGCCCAATACAAACTTCCGTTGTATGCGGTGATTTCCGTGATGTCGCCCCCTTCGATTTGGAAAATGATGGAGTCGTTTTGCCATACTACGCCATCGATTGACTCAGCGCCATAGATGAAACCTGCTGCATAGAGGGTGTCACCGTCAAAGTAGAGATCATTGATTTCCGACCAGCCCGCACATTGCCAAAGTATGGTGTCGTTTTTCCAGACGCAGGCATATACGCCAGGGGTAACGATGGAACCACCTGCATATACGTCGCCTGTAAGATCGTCAAGGGCCAAGGCATTAAGGTTGCAAACGGTGTTGCTGTCAATGCTATATTCATAGAGAATCTCGCCGTTTTGCCATACCTTGTTTTCGCCGACTGCTGTCCAACCGTTGTCATTGAGCATCATCCGCTCGATGAAAGTTGGGGTGTCGGTCATAAATAGAACCGAGTCGTTCAACCAAACATGACCCCGAAAGTTGGAATAATTATAGCCTGCGCTATAAATGGTGCTGTCGTTGGCCACTTTCATATCGGTTAGCATGACCATGGCTGTATCGGAGATGCTATAAATCAGCGTGTCATTTTTCCAGATTTTGCCGATATTGTTGCCATTGCCAGAGAAATAAACGTCTTGGGCTTGAGCCATTACCATGGCCATCAGCAGTGCGGTTATTAGTAAAGTTGTTTTTTTCATTGTACATTTCGTTTTCGGTGCAAAAATAGAAACTTTTTCTGTGAACTTATATACTTTTTGTTGAAAATACTGTATCTTTGCCGCCGATAAGCGGTGCCGTGAGGCTCAATAGGGAATCGGGTGCAAATCCCGAGCAGTTCCCGCTGCTGTAAGCTCTTCACGCTGGCCACTATGCCACTGAAAACCTAGTCTTTCGGGAAGGCGGCCAGACCCAGGAGTAAGCCAGAAGACCTGCCGCCTGTCGCTGAAACGAAGCTTTCGGGACAAGAGCTGGCTTTCCTTATATAGATTAAGGTGTACCCTCATCTCCCCAAGCATTTTAATGTAATGGATTGAATGTCAAACCTAAAATTATATTATTATGCGTAAAATCTTTACTTTTGCATTCCTCATGGGAATCTTCGGTCTGTTTACGACCAATCTGTTTGCACAACAAGATGCTACTATCGATCCTGCCAATATCCGCTACTGGATTGGCGAAGGCGAAAACGAAGTGACTTTCATCGTCAACTGGGCCGAGCCTGACACGGCTTTGGCTTGGGGCTATCGCTTCGAAGGCGAGAGCGTCACGATTAAAGATGTCATGGACGGAATCGCTGCTGTTGATAGTCGTTTCAGCTATGACAGCCCTAACGGCAGCTGGCTCAATGACATCTTTTTCAATAACGGTGTGCTTGATTTAAAGCTTACGGAGCCGATGTGGGTCTCATACCTGGTCAATGGAGAGTCGTCATGGAATACTTTTGATGTCCAGACGCTTGTTGACGGCGACTATGTGAAATGGGGCGACACCTATTGCGGCACCTTGATCGATCCCGAGAATTATATCTATGTCTGGGAGAAGGAAGTCGCAGCCGTCTATCCGTTGGGCGAAGAAGCCACGATTGATCCTTCGGAGATTCTCTATTGGGTAGGTCAAGGCGAGAACGAAATCATCTTTGCCGTCAACTGGAACGAACCCAACAGATGCCTGGCTTGGGGCTATCGTTTTGATGGCGACCAGAAGATTTTGAAAGAAGTGATGGATGACATCGCTGCTGCCGACAGCCGTTTCAGCTATGTGCAAGGTGACTGGGGCGTTGACGACATTGTCTTCGAAGAGGGTGAATTGCATTATTCTCTGGCTGGCCAGTGGTGGCTCTACAATGTGAATGGCATGATGGGCCTCAATGGTTATGACGCCGAGCCGCTCGTCGATGGCACCTTCGTCAAGTGGGGCGATGAGTCCTGCGCTACTGAGATTGCCCCATGGACTTATGTTTGGGAACAGGAAGTGGAACCCGTCTGGGTGCCTACCAGTGTGATGGAGAGTGCCATGAGCCTGTCGGTCTACCCGAATCCTGCTGTCAACGAGACCTTCGTGACCATCGAGAATGCCGGTATGAACACGGTGTCGGTCTACGACATGCAAGGCCGTATGGTCAGCACGATGAGCATGACCGCCATGGAAGGTGAGCAGGTGCGCGTCAGCACCGAGACGCTCAACGCCGGTGTCTACTTCATCAGCGTGAGTAGCGACAGCGCCGTGCGTACTGCCAAACTCGTGGTGAAATGATCAAGAGACTCTCCATATTGCTGATGGCTATGGTGCCGGTTGCGTTGTGGGCACAGTTTGCGCCTGCAGAAGACAAACCCGGCACCACAGCCATGCACGCCGACTCCTCGGCATTCGTGGCATGGGCCACAGGATGCACGGTGGAGCGCGGTCCGATGCGTATCGACAAGCCTGAAAACGGATTGGCTTCCTATGGTGCTGATTCGTTGGCCTTGGGTATGCCTGGAGGCACCTTTGATGTCGTGAGTCTTGGAGATGGAGGGAAGGCCATTTTGACTTTCGCCTCGCCAATCTATAATGGACCAGGTCCTGATTTTGCTGTGTTTGAGAACGGTTTCGCTAACGCACAGAATCCTGATACCTGGGCGCTTGAATTGGGTTTCGTTGAAGTTAGCTCCGACGGTGAGAACTTTTTCCGTTTTCCCGCTGTGACATATGTGCAGACCGAGACCCAGCTGGGCAATGCTGGTTCCATCAATCCGGCACAACTCCATAACTTCGCCAGTAAATACGGGGCGTTTTATGGGACTCCGTTTGACTTGGACGAGGTGGAAGACAATGCCTTGCTCGACAAGAACAAGGTCACTCATATCCGTATTGTCGATGTGATAGGTAACATCGACCCGGAGTATGCCAACTACGACTCAGAGGGTCATATCATTAACGACCCCTGGCCTACAGAATTCGCCTCAAGCGGAATGGACCTTGATGCTGTCGGTGTGGTCCACGACTTGGCCCATTTTGACGTGCCTGAGAACACAGCCGATGTTGTCGCCTTATATCCCAACCCCGTGAAAGACCGTCTGACTATCAAGGTGGAGAATTTCCAATCGGTGGAGGTCTTCAATGTGGTCGGACAACAGGTGCTGACTTCGACTGAAGCAATCGTCGATATGAGTGGGTTGCAACAGGGCATCTATTTCATCCGCGTTGCCGCTGATGGAAAGGATGTTGTTAAACGCATTGTGAAACAATAAATTACGATAATCTATGAAGAAAAGACACCTGTTTTTGTTGGCTCTTGTGGCAGCGTTGCTGTTCTCTTGCAAGCCCGAGAAACCCGTCAATCCGAAAGCACTCGACCTAGGCCATGGTGTGTTCGTGCTCAACGAGGGCAACTTCCAGTTTTCCAACGCCTCGATTTCGTTCTATGACCTTGAAGCCGACACGGTAGGCCATAACCTGTTCTACAAGGTGAACGACGCACCGCTTGGCGATGTCGGCCAAAGCCTGGCGATGACCAACGGCATGCTTTATATCGTGGTCAACAACAGCAACCATATCTATAAGGTGGATGCCCGCACGATGGTGTGCGACACTACGAAGCCTTTCAAACTCGGTGATTTCTATTCGCCGCGTGAGATGCATTTCGTGGCCCCCAACAAGGCCTATGTCACCGATATCATCGGCACAGGTCTTTGGATTGTCAACCCGCAGGATATGACCCATGCAGGCTATATTGAGACGGGTAAGACCACAGAGAAGATGGTGCAGGTGGGCAATGAACTGTATGTCAGCAACTGGTCATATTATTACATCAATCCCGACTCGCATGACAGTTTCACCACCGTTCAGGTCATCGACATCAACAATGACGTGAAGGTGGCTGAAATCGAGGTGGGCAAGGAGCCCAATACGATGGCTGTCGACAAGAACGGCCATGTGTGGGTGCTCTGCGAAGGCCGCTCTTGGGAGGAAGACTACGGAGAGGCCCCCTCCTTGTGGGAGATTGACCCGATGCTGAAGACCGCAACGAAGCGTTGCGAGTTGCCTGGCACGGCTTCTTCATTGAAGGCGAATCCTACGGGCGACCAGCTGTATCTGATTAATAACAACGAGGTGCGTCGTTATGATATCGCCTCGTCATCCCTGTCGGAGACGTTCCGTATCACTGCCAGTCCCATGGGCTGGTTCTATAACTTGGCGGTCGAGCCTCAAAGCGGCGAGATTTATGTCGCCGATGCAGGCAACTACCAAGACAACGGAACGGTCTACCGTTATACCAGCGATGGCTTGCTGCTCGGTTCGTTCACGGCAGGCATCATTCCCAGTGCAATGTTGTTTAAATAATTGATATTCTTTTAGGGGATTCCAAATCCCCGACTCGGTTCGGGCGGATTTCATCCGCCCGAACTTTTACCAACAATCAACACTTCAACAATGACAAAAACCTGTCCCCGTTGCGGAAAGACATTCGAATGCGTGCATTCCATCGACTGCTGGTGCGTGAAAGTGCAGCTCAAAGACAGCACTAAAGCCTATCTGAAGGATCACTACAGCGACTGCCTGTGCAAAGAATGCTTGGAGGAAATCAATGGAAAACAATAAACCAACAATACTGACGGATATTGTCATTGCGAGGAACGAAGCAATCCAGAAAGGAAGCACCTCATCTGGATTGCCGCGCTACGCTCGCAATGACGCGAAGCGATGCCTGTTTGGGTCTTTACTTCTGTTAGGATTGCTATTCTCTGCGGTTGGTTGTAGGTTCAACCACCAAGTCAAGGAAGAGAAGACCGAGGTCGACAACCTCATGCGCTATGCTCACAATGTCGTCATCAGCGAGAAGGACTACGGCTACCTGATGGAAGTGATCTGTCCATGGGATACGACCTTGTCGCTGGGCAAGTTCGCCATGGTCAAGGACACGACGAAAGCCGTCGACACGGATGTGAAAGGCGTCCTTCGAGTCCCTGTGAAGTCCGTGATCTCGTTCTCAGCCACGCAGTGGGCTGTCTTCCTTCGTTTGGGTGAGATCGACCGTGTTAAAGGCATTCTCGAAGGCCGTTTTGTCACCGATTCCACCATGCGCGCCTTGCTGGCGGAGGAGAAGGTCTACGATATCGGCACGGAAGCCGCCGCCGACATTGAACGGATGATACAACTGAAGCCTGATGCCTTGTTGTATTCCCCTTATTTCGATGGCAACCAAGGCGGTCTCAACGTCACGGGTGCCGTGTTATTCCCCTTTGCCGATTATATGGAGAACACGCCTTTGGGTCGAGCGGAATGGATCCGTGTCATCGGCATCATGGCGGGTTGCGAGGATAAGGCCAACGCCTGGTTTGACGACATCGAGAGGCGTTACAATGCCCTCTCTGGACTCTGCGTTGGGGTGGAGCACCGTCCCACGGTGTTCTCCGACTTGGCCTTCAATAGACAATGGTATGTGGCAGGCGGTCGTAGCTATATCGCCAAGCTCTTTGCCGATGCCGGTGCCGACTACATCTGGAAAGACAACCCTTCGACGGCTAGTGTCCCCATGGATGCCGAGAGCATCCTTGCCAAGGCGCAGCATGCCGACTATTGGCGCGTCATCAACTCCAATCCTTTCCCAATGACCTACGAGTCATTGTCGAAAGAGAGCCCCGTCTATCCGCTTTTCGACGCTTTCAAGAACCACCAAATCATCGTTTGCGACATCCTATCGACGGGTTATTTCGAGCAGTCACAGTGCGAGCCCGATTTATTGCTGGCCGACTTCATCCATTTCTTCCATCCCGAGCTGCTGACAGGGGAATGGGAAGGGTACGAGCCGAAATACTACCATCTGATACAGGAATAAACAAAAGGCTTCCCGTAGGAAGCCTTTTGTTTATTGGTAGAGACGGTGCATGCACCGTCTCTACATTTTTATTCCTTCACGAACCGCAGCGTCGCGTCGCCGCAGCGGATGAGGTAGAGACCCGATGCGAGGTCGCGGATGCCGATCTCTTGGTCAGGATTGGCATTCACTACCCTCACCAATTCGCCAAGGCTGTTGTAGATCTCGACTTGGCTGTTGGCCTCCAGGCCTGGGATGCGGATGCTCTCGCGGGCAGGGTTGGGGCAGACCGTCAGCGCTGTGGCTTCGCCTTCCTCCACGCCAGTGCCCCCTGTGATGCTGATGTTGTCGATGTACCAGTTATGGCCATATTCGCCGCTGTACTTGAATGCGACGTAAATCGCTTCACCTTGATAGTCTTTGAGGTCAATGGTGACGGTTTTCCATTCTTCACTTGGGGATTCTTGCGTCCACACTTCATGGAAATTGCTCAATGCGTTATTATTGATAGCTACCCAAACGCCTTCGTAGGTGTAATCGGCTGCTGGCGATTCTTGGGTCATAAAAGATAGTTTGATATTGTCGTAGTTGGGCTCAAGGATTATCTTCGGGCTGATGAGCCATCCTTCTTGATCATTGACGTTATAATAGTGCCGTGCGCCGTAGTTTCCAGAAAGGCCTGTCGCCATTCTGGTGCCAATTCTGTCCCAATAGGATACATGACCTAAAAGATTGTTGTTGTCCACGTCAACCTTAGTCCAACAGGCCCAGTCGGTGGAGCCGTTTTCGAAATCCTCCTTGTATGGCAGATAGCGAGTGTCTCCATCTTCACATACAGGTTCTTCAACGCAAATGGCTTTGACAAAATCGCAATCGGATAATTCCCCTATCTTGTCGCCGTCATTCCAAATCATGCATGGTGAGTCCGATGATAAACGGCCAGAGTAATAAACACCCATGTTGTTGGCCATCACACAGTTCAAGGAAGCTCCGGAACTGCCGGTGGGATGCTCATACAGCGGTTCACCGTTTTTCCAAACTTTCAGGTAGTAGCCTTCGTATCCGCTAACGTATATGTCGCCTGCGTCGATGTAGATCTTGTTTCCGCTGCTGTAAGTTTGTGTAAGTGTGTATTGGACTACATTGTCTCTCCAAACCTTGGTAATCAGGTTGGAACCGACTGAAACGACGCCGACGGTATAGACAAAGCCGTTATAAAAGGCGATGTCGTTGATAATGACGGAGGTGCCAAGATTATACAATTCAGAACCATTTTTCCATATCGCTCCATGAAAAACGCTAGGACCGTCAAATTGTATGCCTGCCGTGTAAACCGTTGCGTTTTCGTTATCCAGGCAAAGACCTGTTGCTTCGCTCGAATTTGCGCCATTGCCCATGGTGTAGTGTGGATTTGCATTGCTGCCTTTCCAAACGACACCAGTTCTCACACCGCCAATATCCATATAGCCTGCTGCATATATGATATTGGTTTTCGGGTCGTGGCACAGGCGGTTGATATGACGTCCTTCCCCCGAAGGACTGTTAAGATAAACCGATCCGTTCTTTACCACATCGCCGTAATTAGGTATGCCGTTAGAACTAAATACATTCTCGGCCCAATAGACATCTCCGTCGCACAATTCCACGGCAGAGACCTCTCCGTAATAACCGTTAGAGAGACTGGACTCGTAGATTTTAAGGCCGTTTTTGTGTACCACGGGTTGTTTCGTGCCGCTCTCGTCCGTGTGGTAGCCCGCAACATAAATGTCTTGGGCCACGCTCATGCCGGCGAAAGCCATCACCGACAGGATAGTAAGTAGAATTCTTTTCATAATGGTAAGTTTTAATGTTGTTTAAAGTTGTTTATTGATGATTATTCCTTTACAAACCGCATCGTCGCGTTGCCGCAGCGCACGAGGTAAAGGCCGGCGCTCAACTCGCCGATGCCGATCTCTTGGTTGGGGTTCACGTTGGCCGTCTTGACCAGCTCGCCGATGCTGCTGTAGATCTCAATCTGGCTATTGGCCTCGATGCCGAGGATGTGTATGCTCTCCTTGGCGGGGTTTGGGCAGACAGCTAGACAACCGTCTTGGTTTTCCTCCACACCTTCGGTCTGTACTATGCTCACATCATCGATGTACCAGCTGTGGGCGTCCTCGCCTTGGTATAGAAAGCCAACGACAACCATCTGTCCTTGATAGTCGGAGAGGTCGATAGTGACGGTATTCCAATCGCTTGAAGGATCGTTTTGCACCCATACCTCGTATTCGTTGTCCTCGGTGCCTACCCACACGGATTCATGGGTGTAGTCTGAGGGATATTGCTCGTAGGTCTTGAAAGTCAGCGTGATGTTGCCACCAGTGGGGAGTTGGAGGTAAGGTGTGATGAGCCAGCCTTCCTGGCTATTGTCGCTGTTGTATCTATGCCAAGCACAGTGGTTGCCCGTGGCAGGATAGATATCTTGGTTCATGCCACCGCGATGCCAATAGGAAGCCTCACCATAGTTATGATTGTCATTGTCGAAAATATGCCAGCAGGTCCACTGGGTTGCATCTGTCTCAAAGCCGTCGTAAAAGGGCAGAGAGAGCGGTGTGTTGTCTTGACACGAAAGGTCAACAGAAATACCACTCAATTCTATACTTCTATCGAGTGTGTATAGTGGAGTGCCATCTTTCCATACTTGTCCATGTTCATCAATGGTTCCCACATAATAAACGCCCTCGCTGTTCGCCTTAATACGATCCACATAACCCGAGTATTCATACAAGGGTTCTCCGTTTTTCCATATCTTCGCGCTATCGTTGTCAGAGCCAGCAACATAGATGTCGCCAGCATCCATGGAGATAGAGTGAACATTACCATTTGTGGTCAAGGTATAGAGTTCAAGGCTGTTTTTGTAGACCATGCTGATAGGGTTAAATATACCAGAGAGTGAAAAATAGAAATCGTTATTGTAGAAGGCCATGCCTGTAGGCTTGTTTTCGCCAAATTCTAAAAACACTTCTTCACCTTCGGTCCATACGACTCCCGTAGTCATTTCTTCGCATGATATATAACCGCAGATATAAACAATGTCATCCACTACTACTCCATCATAAACATAGATGTCGGGGCATTCCACATTGTCAATGAAAAGGTAAGGTTCAGGATCGTCGTTTTTCCACACTGTAGGATACCTCTTATGGTCAATAATCTTGAAACCAGCGGCATAAATGTTACTACCGTCGGTAAATAGTCGTTGGATGAATCCCCCTGAACCTATAGGAGTGCTCAAGAAACGTTCGTCGTTCTTGAAGACATCGCCGTAATCTGAGACGTTGTTAACGTAATGGTTGTCCACCCAATATACATCGCCGTTCAGGTAAAGCACGTCTTTGGCTTGGAAAGACTCCTCGCTATTGCTGGAGCCGATGGAATATAGCACTTCGCCGTTCTTGTAAACAACGGCATCATGCGTGCCATATGAGTTTAGGCGTGCGCCCGAAGTGTAAACGTCCTGGGCCACGCTTATGCCGGCAAATGCCATCACCGACAGGATAAGGAGTAGAGTTCTTTTCATAATAGTAGATTTTTATTTTATGTTATTATTTGTTTGCTAACTACAACAAACACAGTTTGCTGTTATCGTGGGCAAAGTTAATGATAAAAACAAAATATGCTATCCGTAAAATTACTTATTTTTATTAGTTTTTTAATAATAAGTAATATAAGTTGTTGATAATAAATAGATTAATGTGTGAGATTCCCTCGGGAATCTCAATTACCGTCTAAACGGACAATCCACCGTACAGCCTTGGCATCCGTTGCAGTTTTCATCTTTTTTGCCTTTTCCACCGCAAGAGCATGAGCCCTTGCCGCGTCGCATCGCCATTATGGCAACCACGACGAGGGCCACTACAACCAACAGCACTATGACGGTAGGCCAGTTCATGCGATGACAGCGTTGGCGATGAGGTAGGCAAACCAGGCGCAAAGCCAGGCGACGACACACTGGAACAGGATGATGAAGAGCATCCACTTGCTGCCCAACTCGCGACGGACGGCGGCCATGGCGGCCACGCAAGGCGTGTAGAGCAGGCAGAAGACCAACATAGAGATGCTGGTGACAGTGGTGAACAGTGGCATGGCATTCAGAACCTCGAGGGTGGCCACCACGCTTTCCTTGGCCATGAAGCCACTCACCAGAGCGGTGACGATTTGCCATTCGCCCAATCCGATGGGACGGAACACAGGCGCAATCCAGCCGGCCACGCTAGCCAGCATGCTGCCTTCGCCGTTCTCGACCATCTGGAAATGGAAGTCGAAGGTCTGCAAGAGCCAGATCACCAAGGAGGCGATGAAGATGACGGTGAAGGCACGCTGCAGGAAGTCCTTGGTCTTGTCCCACAGCAGGTGCGCCACATTCTTGAGGCTCGGCAGACGGTAGTTGGGCAACTCCATGACGAAAGGCGCCACGTCGCCCTTGTCGCCAAACCACTTGGTGAACAAGGCGGTGACTATGCCTACAATGATACCCAACAGATACAAGCCTATCAGTACCAATCCACCATGATGCGGGAAGAACATGCTGGTAAAGAAAGCATAGATCGGGATCTTGGCTGAACAACTCATGAATGGCGTCAACAGGATGGTACGCCAACGGTCGTGGGTGGAGTGTAGGGTGCGCGTGGCCATCACGGCGGGCACGGTGCAGCCGAAGCCGATGAGCATGGGCACGATGCTGTGTCCAGTAAGGCCGAGCTTACGCAGGAAGCTGTCGCTGACAAAGGCCACGCGGGCCATATAGCCGCTGTCCTCCAACAGGCTGAGGAAGAAGAACAGCAAGATGATGATAGGCACGAAACTCAACACGCTACCCACACCACCGAAGATGCCGTCGACGACGAGCGACTGCACTGCGGGACTGACATTCCAGTTGGCCAAGGCGTTGCCTGTCACTCCTGCGAGCCACGAGATGCCTTGGTCGAGCCAGTCCTGCAAGGGTGCGCCGAGGGCGTCGATGCTGAGCCAGATGATGCCCATCATGACGAGGATGAAGATGGGGATGGCGGTCCATTTGCCCGTCAGGATTTTGTCGATTTTGCGGCTGCGTTGGTATTCCTTGCTTTCCTTGGGCTTTACCACTGTCTTGTCGCACAGCTTCTTGATGAAGGCAAAACGCATCTCAGCCATGGCCGCGGCGCGGTCGAGGCCGCGTTCCTCTTCCATCTGAACGATGAGGTGTTCCAAGGTCTCTTTCTCGTTTTGAGTGAGTTGCAAGGCCTCGAGCACGATGGGGTCGCCTTCCACAAGTTTGGAGGCAGCAAAGCGCACGGGGATGTCAGCACGTTGGGCATGGTCTTCGATGAGGTGCATGATGCTATGGAGGCAACGGTGCACGGCACCGCCGTGGTCGTCCTTGTCGCAAAAGTCCTGACGCGCAGGGGCTTCCTGGTATTTCGCCACATGGATGGCATGGTCGACCAACTCGTTGATGCCTTCGTTTTTGGAGGCTGAGATGGGTACCACGGGCAGACCTAGGATCTTCTCCATCTCGTTCATGAGGATACTGCCGCCATTGTTGCGCACTTCGTCCATCATATTGAGTGCCAGCACTATGGGCTTGCCTAACTCCATCAGTTGCATGGTGAGGTAAAGGTTGCGCTCGATGTTGTTGGCATCCACGATGTTGATGATGCCCTTGGGCTTCTCCTTCATGATGAACTCGCGAGAAACGATCTCCTCGGAGGTGTAAGGCGATAGCGAGTAAATGCCCGGTAGGTCGGTGACAGAGGTCTCGGGATGACCTTTGATGACGCCGTCTTTGCGGTCGACGGTGACACCAGGGAAGTTGCCCACATGTTGGTTGGCGCCCGTCAGCTGGTTGAAGAGGGTGGTCTTGCCGCAGTTCTGCTGTCCGGCGAGGGCAAAGGTGAGCTTGGTGCCTTTGGGAAGCGGTGTCTCGTGGGTCTTGTCATGGTAAATGCCTGCCTCACCCAAGCCCGGGTGGGCGTTATGGTCGGGGAGGGAGGTGATATACAGTTGGTCGAGGTTGCTGCCTTTTTCTTCGCTTTGACTGTCGTCGCAGGCCTCCACTTCGATGAGGGCGGCATCGGCCTTGCGAAGGGTGAGGGCATAGCCATGGATCATCACTTCCATCGGGTCGCCTAGGGGCGCGTATTTCACTATCTTGATGAACGCATCGGGGATAAGGCCCATGTCGAGGAAGTGCTGGCGGCGTTGGCCTTCGCCTTCCACGGTTTTAATGCGGGCGGATTGACCGACTCCAAGTTTATCGAGGGTTGTCATTTCGTTCTGGTGTTTTCAACCTGCAAAAATACGGCTTTTAGTGCGTTGTTGGCTTCATTATTTATAAGGTTTATGCAAGAATTTTATCATCATTTATGATGAGAAAAACGGAATAGCTCTATTTTTCAAAAAATTGTATTTTTGCACCGATATTTCGATGCTGCTATGATTCATGTTTTGCTCTTCGTGTTGTGTTTTGTGGGTCATGACAACCTGATTGATGACCACGCTGATCCTGATTCCGTCAAGGTGGAGCTCATCCGTTATCTGGAAGAGGACGACTTCGACAAGACGGTGGGGTATGCTAAGGCGGCCGTGGAGTACTACCGCAGCCGCAACGACCTCATGGACATGGCAGGCTGCTACATGACTTTGGGCAACGCTTACCAACGTATGGGTCAATACGAGGAGGCCATCCGCAACTACAACCTTTGCAGCGAAACGATGGACCAAATTGGTGGCCCGATGGCTAAGGTCAACAAACGGTATGTGCTCAACAACATGGCTGTGATGTACCTCGAAATGGGGGAATACGACCAGGCCGAGTCGATGTGGAACCGGTGCGTCGCTTCGGTCAACGAGGCCGACCCAGGCTTCTTGCCGCAATACAACCAGGACTCGCTCCGTTGCCTCGACTTGGCCACCTACTACCAAAACCTCGCCGAGTTGCGGTTGGCGCAGGCCGACAGCGATGACCCAAACCAACAGGAAAAGATCGGCGAGGCCATCCGCTTTTTGGAGCAGTCGCTCGACTATTCGGAACGCTATGGCGCCGAACCCAACAAGATTGTCGGTCGGCTGACGGGTTTGGCGAAGGCCTATTTCGAGGCAGGCCGCACCGACGACGCCAACCATAACTTGGATACTGCGTTGCAGCTGGCCACCACCCTCAACGACCCCTATATGCTCGCCGCCATCCACCTGCTGAAAGGCGATGTGAAGCTGAAACTTGGCCAAAACGAAAACGCAGAAAGAGCGTATCTTGACGCACTCTCTTTGGCCCAAGAGAACCACTTTGGCGAGTTTGAGATGGAGGCGCTAAGCGGTGCCTACGAATCCACCAAAGACAGCCAACCTAAACGGGCTTTAGCCTACTTCACCCAAAACGTCGCCCTCAAAGACTCCATTTACAATAAGGAGCAACAAGCTCTCATCCGCGACTTCGAGGTGCAATACAAGATGGAGGAGAAAGAGCATGAATTGACCTTGCAACGTGAGAAAAACCGTCAAGGCAAACGTTTGCTGGCGTTGTCGGCGACAGTGGCTTTCTTGCTGTTGGTGTTGTTGGGCGTCGTGCTGGTCGTTTTGTGGCAGCGCAAACGGCGCAATGCCCTGAAGGACCATTTGCTATTTGTCGTTGCACATGATATCAAGACGCCGGTGCAAACGCAATCCCAATTGCTTGAGATGACCCATGAACACATCGACGAGATGACCATGCCCGAAATGAAGGAGAGCCTGCAAGCCCTGAAGGTTTCGGCAGACGACCTGAACGAGAAGCTGCAAAACATCATCTATTGGGTGAAATGTGAGATGGGCAAGGCCGAAAACCCGCCCAAACGCTTTGTGTTACGTGACTTGGCAGACGAGGTGGTTGGCGAAATGACTTCACATATCCAGATGAAGTCGTTGACCGTTGTCAACACGATTCCGGCCGAATGGGCGTGCCTCGACGATGACAATATCGTGAGGATGGTGATGCAAAATCTCTTGTCTAACGCGGTGAAATTCTCGTGGCCCAACGGCGAGATCAAGATCAGTGCCAACGAAGCATCAGGGAGCTATTGGGTTGCAGTGAGCGACAAGGGTATGGGCATCCCGAAGGACAAGTTGCAACGATTGTTCAATGATGTGGTCACCAACAGCGACGGCACCATCGGGGAGATGGGTACGGGCATCGGCCTCTTCGTCACCAAGCAATTAATGGAACGCAATGGCGGCAAGGTAAAGTTGGAAAGCGAAGAGGGACGAGGCACCACAGTTAGTTTCACTGTCAAAAAAGCGTAAAGAAAATGGCTAACAAACGGAAAATCAATATTATGATAGTGGACGACCACCCGATTTTTCGTGTTGGTTTGAAGATGACGTTGCGGTATTCAGGCATTGCCTTCCAAGTGGTGTCGGAGACAGAGAATGTGATGCAATCCACAGAATACTTGAAAACCAATGGCCACGAACTCGACCTGCTCCTGCTCGACTTTTTCCTAACCGATGGCACGGCCTTCGATGTGCTCGATGCGGTTGAATTGTACTGCCCCTCAGTAAAGGTGTTGTTGCTTTCGGGCGAGGTGTTGCCCCCTAAGGTGATGGCGCAATTACATGACCGCATTGACGGCTTTATCGGCAAGAACGTGAAGCCTGATGAGATGAAGCAACGCATTGATATGCTTTTCGGGACAACTCTCGAGGCCGTCTCAGTCCCGGTTTCCGAAGAACTTTCTGATCGCGAGAAAGAGATTATCAAGCTTTGTGCCCAAGGCTTGACCGCAAAAGAGATAGGTGAGAAGCTGCACATCGGCAAACGCACCGTTGAGACCCACAAGGAACGCGTCTTCCTCAAACTTGGCCTGAAGTCCACGAAAGAATTGATCAACTACGCCGTCCGCTATGGGTTGACGGAGTGAGTGACATCCGAAAATCTTCATTTTTGAAACAGAGACCATGCAAATTCCGTATTAATACGGAATGGTAGTCGGATTTTTGTTTTGATTTTTGCAAATTGAAATAATGAACGCGAGTTCCGTTTCCACGGAATGAAGGCGAGACGCGGGACGCGAGTCGTTATCCTTGTCTCGTGTCCCGTGTCAGTAGCTTACATAACAATCAAAACACATAAATAATATGAAGAAAAAGTTTACGTTTCTGCTGGCAGCCTTGGTGCTGCTCGGCGGCTTGGTCGGCCCGATGGGGAAGGCCAAGGGACAATCGATTACATTTACTAACCTAACAGAGCCTAGTTTGAGTTTCAGCTATGGCGTTGGCAATGATGCCCCTGAGGGACAATATGTCTATGTCAGTTGCGCCAACCTTGGTGAAGGCAACGACGTGACTGTCAGCTTGGTCCAAGGCAGTAACAGCCATTTCGAGCTGTGGAACTCGGAATCGAGCCAAAGCGAGTGGACCAACCTTACCGAATTCACAGCCACCAATACCGATCAATACTGGTTTGGATTCGATTTCCTTGTGCGCCTGAAGCCAGGCTATGATCAAGGCAGCACCCACTCGGATGTCGTCAACCTCACCGCGACGGTAAATGGTAACCCCGTTTCGGCCACCATCACGCTTACGGGAACGGTGACGGCAACAACCTACAACATCGAGTTTGACTATGGCCTCAATCCTCATGGTTGGGTGGCCGTTTACCCTTCACATGATGTCGTGGCAGGTGATTTGGTTTATATGGATGTGCATCCAACCTCTGGCTATCGCTTTGATGGATTCACTTTATACAACAAGAATACCAACGAAAATGTGACCGAAAGCATCACAATTGATGATTTGAGCGCTGATCCGTATGCAGACCATGAATATGTCTTCCTAATGCCCGCCTACGATCTGCTGATTGAAGCATCGTTTGTGCCCAACAGTTCACTGCCTACACCTACCATCATGATGGGAACCACCCCGATGGCACTCTCCTACGGCTATGGCGACCCCGACCCCGAAGGAAATTTCATGTGGTTTGGCGTCCAAAATCCTGGCAACAATTCGGCCATTTGGGCTGAAGTGAACTCAACCGACTTCGAGCTTTGCCAAGTCACCGATCCGGATGCCATCACTTGGAACGGGCAATACGTTGGCGTTCAAAGCACGGACGCCAGTTATTTCGGCTTCACTTTGGGCGTGCGCCTGAAGCCCGGCTTGGAACGTGGCACCTACAGCGGCGTCCTCACGTTAGGCGCCGAACGCGCTACCGATGTGGTTATCAACCTGACAGGAACGGTGACGGATCCGACTTATCACATTACCATCATGGAAGAAACCGGAGGTTATGCCGTGTGCTATCAAGGCTATGACCACACCGCAGGCACTGAGGTCACTCTGGCGACGCAACTCAGCTCAGGCTATGTTGGCACTGGCGTTTGGACCGTGTTCAAGGAAGAAGATGGCGAATGGGTGGCCGACAACTCAGTGGAAATCATCGGCAATAGTTTCATCATGCCTGCCTACGACATCAAGATACAACCTCATTTCAGGTCAGAGACCGAGCCTTGCATCGTGGTGGGTGATTATTACATTACCCTTTCCCAGTCGGTGGCTGAAGGTTTCCGCATGACGGGTGCGATTTGTCACAATTTCACCCCGCAAGGCGGCATCACTGTCAAGCAATATACGGACGCAACTTGTCAAGTAGAGCAAACTACTCGTTGGCTGACCATAACCACGGATTGGAATGGTACTGGATACTTTTTGTTAGTCCATTATGAGACAATCAATACAAGTTCGGAGAATCGCACGACTTATGCGCGAATAGAAGGCGTAACCGCTGAAAACCAAAACGTTTATTCCGCCCCAATCGAAATCACACAGTTGGGCAGGGCTTCCATCAGCTTTGGCGAAAACAATCAATTGGAGCTTGCCTCTGGAGCCCAAAGCGGCACCATCCCGTTGGTTTGCAACAACTTGTCGGGTGTCGACCATTGGAAGGTGAAAACCCCTGAAGGCGGTTGCGAACTCAAGTCCAACTGGATTACGTTCAATTTCGAGGAGACCAGCGATGGTTACGAAATCCAATACACCTGCCAACCCAATCCCTTGGCCATTATTCGCAGCATAAACTTCTCTGTTTGGGCTTACGATGCCAACGGCAACGTCATGGGAGCTTCCGAGAATTGGCTTGATGGCGACTACATGTCCATCTACCAAAACCCCGAAACGCTCATCTCCACCACGCGCGACGTGTATAGTTTCGACGAAACTGGCGCTACGCAAGTCTACACCTGCCCGCCCGAAGGAAGCAGCTTCACTGTTGTTTCAAACCAAACAGGGTCTTTTGACTATAATGAAATTCCCTATAATGCTTCCGAGAACTATTATCTCGAGCTTCAACTGAGCGGCTATGTAGACCACGCCATCAAGGGTATCAAGTTGGATATGATGCCGGGCCAAACTGCTTGGGGCACAGTGCAGGTCTATGTGGGAGATTTGAACGAACCAATTTACTATGATTTGGCCCACATCAACAATGGTGCTTTCAAGTCGTCGTGGCCCAACAAAACCTATAGCGAAGAGTGCTATCACGACATTGACATCCAGATGAACGGAGACGATGCCGATTATGTCATCGGATCGGGGGATGTGTTGAAGATCCGCATCACCACAACGGCTGGAACGCTTTATTGCCAAGGCGTCACGGTTGATTATGTGGGAGCGCCGAGCTATGTGACTGAAAAATGGTATGAGACCGACTTGGAGGACATTCTCCCTGGCGATGAGTTTGTCATTGCTGGATATTATGTTTTCCATTGGTATGGCATGGACAACACCAATGGCAAGGCTATTCCGCTACACCTTAGTCCAAGCAACGAATCGGTATTGTTAGGCATTGAATCTGGTTCTTCAGCGGATTTCAACAGCGTAAAATGGACTTTTGATCGCTATCAAGGCAAATACCTCTTCAAGCCTGTTGGCACTACGGGCCAATACTTGAAGTGCTCCACTTCGGGGGATGTGACCATTGGAACAGGCCCCGACAATCGTGGTTTCGAATGGTCGCCCCGCCCAATGTTCAACGACTACTATTACCTCTACTGCAACGGCTACTATTTGGTCATTGACGAAAACGGCGATTATTACAATCACTATTGGAAAGGCTTTGATGCCAACCATACTCCAGGAAGGCAAACCAAATTCTTCAAGAAGACGTATGAATACCTTTATGATAATATTGCTACTGCAAGATACCAGGCAAGCCAAGCTGATCCCGTGGTGCTTAACGTGCGTGGCGTGGTGAGTCACAAGTTGGGCAATTACCTTTATTTGCAAGATGCAGATGATGCCAGTTCACATGTTGCCATAATGCTCAGACGTAACGATTTTGTCAACGAAGACGATTACAACCAGATCGTTAAGGGCGACGAAATCATCGTGAGAGGTAGGCCTTATCGGAATGGTTATGTATTGGCCATGCACAACCTCAGCTTGCTCCAGGTGAAGAGTCAGGGCAACACGGTGACACCGATCGTGGTGACTACTTCAGAGTTGACGAATGATGATGGAAGCGATCCATGGAACACCAAGGAATTCATGCTTGTCAAAGTAGAGAATGCCGTTGTGGACTATGTGACTTCGAGTACGGAATTCACCATTTCCCAAGAAACGGTGCAAGCCACGGTGTCGCACCACACCAATGTGGAAGTGGCGCAATTCAATGAAGTTGACGTGATTGGTGTGTTCAGAAGGACTTCTAATGTTCCTGAACTTGTGCCCCGCTCGGCCAACGACATCACCGTCTATCGCCCGCACAACGTGATTTACGGCCCTGTGATCCAAAACGAATCCACCCCCGACGCGCAATATTTGCCGGTCGTCACGCTCAATACAGAAAGCAACTATAGTGGAGCCTATATGCAAGACGACCAAATCAACCTCAGTTTCCCGACCTCGTTGACAACGGGAGCCAATGATGAAATCTTCTACCAGTATTCAGGTGTCGGCGTCTATACCCTCGACGAACAGGACCAGAGGACTTACCTGACAGCGGAAGGCGGCGATGCCAGCGACAATCGGAGTTGGATTGAGTTCACCATGCCCAATGAAGACGTGCATGTAGAGGTGTATTATGCCAGATGGTATCCGCTTCGGTACTATAAATATATGAATGAGAACGGAACTGTCCGACTTAAGGCATCCATGTCAGATGGATTATATCCGCATTCAGGCCCCTTGTATGATATGACGATGCCTGCCCCCGAAGGCTATTCTTTGGTCGGTTTTTCGAGAGGCACGGAAAACTATTGCGGCGACTATTTGGATTATGGCGTTTATGAGACGGGTGCCACCATGCTCAATAGTGACGACATTTGGTATTGGCCTTTGTTCCAGAAGGCAGGCGAGGAGGAACTTTACACCATGGTGTTCGTCGGCGAACAAACGTATGGCGGCGGTGAAGAAGGTCTCCGTATAGGCGGACCAACGCTTGTGGCCGCTGGCGCAGTGCTGGATATGGGTGACAAACGAATTAATAATGGAGCCAATGGAGTAAAACTGTTTATCATTGACGATGGTGCCCAAGTGATTTATAATAATAATCATCCTTTTTATGGCACTATGCGCAAAAACATTGTCGGCTATGGTGAAGGTACAGGGAACTGGTATTTGCTTTCATGCCCAATACCCCATGACAATGTCTATGCCGAAAACAGCAAAATCTATAACCTTGTCGACAATGGCGATTATGACCTTTATTCCTTCGACCAAAGCGAGAATGATGAATGGAGAAACTTCAAAATAGACGGAGACAATCCACGGTGGAATCGCGGTCAAGGCGTGCTCTATGCCAGCAAGAATGGTACTACTGTGGAAATTGAAGGATATTTGAATCAGAGTTTCAGTGGTTATAATGTGCAGTATGATGAATCTGCGTCATTCAAGGGCTTCAACCTTGTTGGCAATCCTTGGACCTACGATGCCTATATCAACAGGACTTACTATCGGATGAACGCGGAAGGAACAGGTCTTGTCGAGGTCACTACCAACGAACCTATCCATCCTTTGGAAGCCGTGTTTGTTATAGCCACTCCAGAAGATTCAAAAGTCATTTTCACTAGGGTGCCTGGAGAATTTGTTTCGCAAACCATGACGGCCACGCCTCAGCTGCCGCTGTCGCATGAACAGTCGGAGCATCAGGATGCATCGCTAGTTTTCTCTTTGCTTGCAGGCTGGAATTGGTTTGCTCCAGCGGTTGAAACAAGTTTGGAAACATTGCAAACGATGTTTGGTAGTGACGCCGTAATCGGAAACACGAGTGGAACCATCGTTCCCGGCCAAATGGTCAAGATTTATGTGAGCGAAGGAGGAGAGTTCTCGATTACGGGTCTCGCTTCGTCTACCAATATTACCATCGAGCAAGGCACCAACTGGATTGGCTACTTGGGCGCGAATAATGTCGGCATCGCCACGCTGTTTGGCGACGACTTTGTTCCAGAAAATGGCGACAAAATTATCTCTCAAGATGGAGGTTTCGCCATCTACACTGTCACCGAAGAGGGAAGTGGCTGGAGCGGTACGCTCAGCGAGTTACAGCCGGGCAAGGGTTATATTTACATCTCTAACTCGGTAGACTCCAAGACAGTGACGATAGAATAAGATGTTGATCATCGCTATGAAAAATGGCGGCTGCGAGGCCGCCATTTTTGTTGGTTACTGCTAACATTCAATCACTTTCGGCGCTGTTATCGGGCTGAATCGTGACGAAGTCGCCGCGTTCTTGGAAATAAGCCACTAGCTTTTCATAAAACTTCGTCTTACTCATCGTCTCCGCGTTGCCGAAGACGATGAGTTTCATTTTGGCGCGGGTGATGGCCACGTTCATGCGGCGCAAGTCGTTGAGGAAGCCGATGTTGCCGCTGTCGTTGTCGCGCACCATGCTGATGAGGATGAGATCACGCTCTTGCCCCTGGAAGCCATCCACCGTGTTGATGGTGATTTGATGACGCAAAGGCTTCAGCATCTTGTTGTTGCGCATGTATTTGCGTAACAGCCTGACTTGTGCCTTGTAGGGCGAGATGATGCCGAAGTCCACCTGCTCGCGCAGGAGGTGCTCCATGCCGATGAGCTTTACGTAGTCCATCAGGGTCTTCATCAGGAGTTTGGCCTCCTCGTGGTTGCTGCGGCTCAGGCTGCGGCTTTGCTGCTCGCCGAAGTCGCATCGCGACGTGTCGACCCACATCAAGGGCTTGTCGATGGGGGAGACCACGCGGTCGGCCACGGAAGGGTCGGCTTTCAGCTGGCCGTGGTAGAACTGTCGCGACGAAAACTCCATGATGTCGCGGTTCATTCGGTATTGCACGTCAAGCAGGGTGACGCACGAGGGCTTGTTTTTCACCACTTTTTGCATCAGCGTGTGTTCAAGTCCTTCGCGATCGGCTTCCTTGCATTTCACCGTGGGTGGCAGCTGCTGGTGGTCGCCGGCAAAGACGACGCGGTCGGCCTTGAGGATGGCCGTCCAGCAGGCGGCTTCGAGGGCTTGCGCGGCCTCGTCGATGAAGACGGTGCCGAAGTGGCGGCGTTCCATCAAGTGGTGGGCGCTGCCGATGAGGGTGCAGGCGATGACGCCCGAAGTGGCAAAGAGCTCTTCGCGGATTTTCACCTCCAACTCGGTCTCGCGGTGCTGCAGCTTGCGGATTTGGTTGTGTTCCTTGTCGCCGAGTTTGGGCCTGCTCTTGATTTCGCGGAGCGACGAGCGCACGCTGAAAAGCTCCAAATAGTCGGGATGGTTGCCATAGCGGTATTCATAGGAGCATTCCATCATCACGTCGTTGATCCTCAGCGGGTTGCCGATGCGCAAAACGGAGATGCCGCGCCGATAGAGCTGCTCGCTGATCCAGTCGACGGCGGCATTGCTCGGGGCACAGACCAACACTTGCGTCTCGCGTTTCAGGGTCTCGCTGATGGCTTCCACGAGGGTGGTTGTCTTGCCTGTGCCGGGCGGGCCGTGCACGATGGCGGTCTCGCGGGCGTTGAGCACCTTGCTGACGGCGGCGTTTTGGCTCGCGTTGAGCCATGGTATCGTGTTGAAATGGTTGTCGCGGAAGGCGGGCTGCCGCTCACCGATGAGCACGCCGCGCAGGTTGACAAAGTCCTCGTCGTTGCGTTCGCGCACCTGTCGCAAGCTGCTCTGCATCACTTGATAGGAGTAGTCGTCGATGCCCAACAGCACACCGATGTTGCCCCGCGAGGCCAGGTTCTCAAGAGCCATCAGTACGTTTCGGTTGTTCACCGCTATTTCCATGCGGAACTCTTGGATGCGGCTCACGGTGCAGTTGAAGTTGAGCACGCGCATCTGTCCGTTCTCGAGGCTGAAGAAGTTGACGATCTTGCCTGGCTCGAAGTCGCTGCTCGTGTCTTCGGGCTGTGTGCCGTCGAAGAAGACGTCCACAACTAATTGGTTGGCAATGTTATATGATGTGTTGCCCAAGCGGATGGGGTACCAGCAGTCGCCTTCGGCTACGTCGCCGTTCATCGGAGCGCGCTTGACGGCTTCGAGATATTCGGCCTTCTCGTAGTCGTATTCCTTGCGGAGGAGGTCGGACTGGAGGTAGAGAGATTCTAGGGGATGGGACATTGCGTTTGCTGTTAGGAGTTGTATGGCTGTCGGGCTGTCGCACTGCGGCAGCATTTATATGTCGTTTTTTTGGGGGCAGGGACTCACGTCGCCTGCTTATGGGCTGTCGTCCCTACGGGACTTTTGGCGGGGACTCACGTCGCCTGCTTACGGGCTGTCGTCCCTACGGGACTTTTGGCGGGGACTCATGTCGCCTGCTTATGGGCTGTCGTCCCTACGGGACTTTTGGCGGGGACTCACGTCGCCTGCTTATGGGCTGTCGTCCCTACGGGACTTTTGGCGGGGACTCACGTCGCCTACTTATGGGCTGTCGTCCCTACGGGACTTTTGGCGGGGACTCACGTCGCCTGCTTAT
>JAFPUN010000015.1 GCA_017395365.1 Bacteroidales bacterium | reverse complement strand
TTGAAGTGGCGGCTATGGCGCGGGGGCGCACCTCTTCCCATTCCGAACAGAGAAGTTAAGCCCCGCCGCGACGATGATACTGCGCGAGAGCGTGGGAAAGTAGTTCGCCGCCCACCCACAACGGAGAGCCCGTCAGCATCTGCTGGCGGGCTTATCTGTTTTTAAGGGTATGTTCGATTATGGGTTGAGGCATTATTATGGGTGTATTTGTTCAAATAGCCTCAATCCGATATACCAAATCTTCAGGAATTTGTTGGTTTTCGATGAACATGGTCATGTAAACGGGCAAATACACGGCTTTGCCCTTAACGGAAATGTTTTCGTTTTGTAGGATGATGCCCCTTGCTATGCCGTAGTCTTCATTGGTGAGGAGATGTGTCATGGAGACATGGCGGATGTAGTTTTTTCCTGACTTGACTTCGATGGGCAGCAAAGCTCCGTTGTATTCAATCATGAAATCAATCTCGCCGTTTTTCTTGCTGTTGAAATAATATAGGTCGAATTGGTGGGCGGTTAGTTCTTGGGCGACAAAGTTCTCATAAATTGCTCCGTAATTGATGTTGATTTCGCCTTGCAAAATCTTCAGTTGCAGTCCGTTGGCATACATGGCGCAAAGCAACCCTATGTCGTTCAAGAACAGTTTGAAGAGGTTGCGCGACTTGGAAAGCATCAATGGCAGCGCGGGTTCGTTGGCGCAATAAGTAGGCAAGGCGACACCTGCATCCCTCAGCCAAAGAAAACGGTTTTCGTATCGGCTGAATTTCTGGTTCTCATTCAGGTTTTTCAACACAAAACGTTTGTTCTTGTTGTTGATTTCAGATGGGATTAGTGTTAGAATCTCGTTTAAATAGAGTTTTTCCTTGGGATCGTATTGGGCAATGTCCTTCTTGTATAGCTCAATGATTGATTTTTGGACCTCTATGACTTTGGCAATATTGTTGGTTTTCAAGTAGATGTCAACTGCGGCAGGCATCCCGCCAACGATGAGGTATAGATGGAAAAGTTTCATGGTCTGCTGGTGGATGAAATCATCGACAGGGGAGAGGCTTGTATATCCGCTTCTCAAATGCTCAATGACTTCGTCGGAAAAACTGTTGGCCTTCATGAACTCTTCAAAATCAAGTGGATACATGGTCACAATGTCTAAATAACCTACAGGGAACGAGCGAATGTCTTTCAGTTCCACGCCAAGAAGCGAGCCACTCATGATGTATTTGTAACTGCCTTCGTCGACAAGGAATTTTATTGCGCTGACGATTTCCTTGCAGCATTGCACTTCATCGAAGAAAATGACGGTTTCCCCTTTCATCAAAGGCTTCCCGACAAGTACCGAAAGGCCGCGCAAAAGGTCTTTGGCATTGGTGGATCGCTGGAAAAGCTGTATTGCAGTTTCATCCTCCAAGAAGTTGATTTCGACAAAAGAAGAGGCATTTTCCTTCAAGGCTTTCCTGATAGAATAGGTCTTTCCGACTTGTCGTGCACCAGTAATCAGAAGCGCTTTTTTTGGGGAAGAATTAGTCCAATTCTTTAGAAAACTATCTATTTTTCTGTAAATCATACTAATAGTTGCTTTATTATTCGTTTTTCGGCAACAAAAATAAATAAAAATGTCCGTTTTTCGGCAATAAAATCATATAAAAATGTCCGTTTTTCGGCAAAAATACTATGCAATTGGTGGATAATGGTTTGACCCTAAAAGAGTTCTTGGTTTTTCTGTATTGTGTTTTTTACTATCTTTGCCCGTTTTTACGAAGAAATAGACTACTCCTATGATAGACATTAAGTTTTTAGTCAAGAACCCCGACGTGGTCAGGGAGAACATCAAGAAGAAATTCCAGGACAGCAAGCTGCCTCTCGTCGACGAGGCCATCAACCTGTACACCCAATATTGCGAATGCCAACAACGCGCCGACGACCTGCGCTCGCAACGCAACTCCATCTCGAAGGAAATCGGCATCCTGTTCAAGAACAAGGAAGTCGAAAAAGCCAACGAGATGAAGAAACTCGTCGAAGCCAACGCCCAAGAGTTGGAACAACTCGGTAAGCAGCAGACCTCGCTCATGGAACAGCTCACCAAGGTGATGTACGCCATCCCCAACATCATCGCCCCCGAGGTGCCGGTAGGGAAGGACGACACCTTCAATGTGGAGAAGGAACGCTTCGGCGAACCCGTGGTGCCCGATTTCGAGGTGCCTTACCATGCCGACATCATGGCCAAGTTCAACGGCTTGGATCTGGATTCGGCCCACCGCGTGGCTGGTAACGGCTTCTATTACCTCATGGGCGACATCGCGCGCCTGCATTCCGCCGTCATCACCTATGCCCGCGACTTCATGATCGACCGTGGCTTCACCTACTGCATCCCGCCTTTCATGGTGCGCAGCGAGATCGTCTCCGGTGTGATGAGTTTCGCCGAGATGGACGCCATGATGTACAAGATCGAAGGCGAGGACCTCTATCTCATCGGCACCAGCGAGCACTCGATGATCGGTAAGTTCATCGACCAGATCGTGCCCGAAGAGAGCCTGCCGCTCACGCTGACGAGCTATTCGCCCTGCTTCCGCAAGGAGAAAGGCGCCCACGGCATCGAGGAGCGCGGCGTGTACCGTATCCACCAGTTCGAGAAACAGGAGATGGTGGTGCTTTGCAAACAAGAGGACGCCGACTACTGGTACGAGCAGATGTGGAAGAACACCGTTGACCTGTTCCGCTCGATGGACATCCCCGTCCGTACGCTGGAGTGCTGCTCGGGCGACTTGGCCGACCTGAAGGTGAAATCGCTCGATGTGGAGGCATGGTCGCCGCGCCAGAAGAAATACTTCGAGGTGGGCAGCTGCTCCTATCTTGGCGATGCCCAGGCACGCCGCCTGAAGATCAGGATCAAGGGCAAGAACGGCAACTACTTCGCCCACACCTTGAACAATACGGTGGTCGCCCCGCCGCGCATGTTGATCGCCTTCTTGGAGAACAACCTCCGGGCCGACGGCAGCGTCGCCATCCCGAAAGCCCTGCAACCCTACATGGGCGGAAAAACCGAAATTAGATAGTATTGACACGAGACTGCGAGACTACGGGACTGCGAGACAGCAAAGCCCCGAAGTCTCGAAGTCTCGAAGTCCCGAAGTCAAAAGAATATGGATATATCAGTTGTTGTCCCCTTGCTGAATGAAGCCGAGTCGCTGCCCGAGTTGGAGGCATGGATCCGTCGCGTGATGGACGAGCATGGCTTTTCCTATGAAATCGTCTTCGTCGACGATGGCTCTACCGACAACTCTTGGGCCATCATCCAAGGCCTTGCGGAAGCCAATCCCAATGTGAAAGCCTTGCGCTTCAGGAGGAACTACGGCAAGTCGCCCGCGCTGAACGAAGGCTTCAAGGTTGTCGAAGGCGATGTGGTCATCACCATGGATGCCGACCTCCAGGACAGCCCCGATGAGATCCCCGAACTCTACAAGATGATCAAAGAGGACGGCTATGACCTCGTTTCGGGCTGGAAGAAGGTGCGTTACGACTCCAAGCTGATGAAAAACATCCCTTCCAAATTCTTCAATTGGACCACGCGCAGGATGTCGGGCATCAAGCTGCACGATTTCAACTGCGGCCTCAAGGCCTATCGCAACGAGGTGGTGAAGAACATCCAGGTGTACGGCGAGATGCACCGTTACATCCCCGTCATCGCCAAGATGAACGGCTTCGGCCACATAGGGGAGAAGGTGGTACACCATCAGAAACGCAAATACGGTAGCAGCAAGTTCGGCTTGAGCCGTTTTATCCGTGGCTATCTCGACCTGATCACCATCAACTTCATCTCGAAGTTCAGCAACCGGCCGATGCACTTCTTCGGCTTGCTGGGCTCGATCACCTTCTTGGCCGGTTTCGGCATCGCCGTATATCTGGCTTGCACGAGACTCTTCATGCATGTGTATGGCATGACGCGCCGTCCGCTGTTCTATTTCGCCCTTCTGGCCATCATCATCGGTGTGCAGCTCTTCTCGACGGGCTTCCTGGCCGAGATGATCACATCGACACAGCGCGACAAGCGGGTGTATTCCATTTCGGAAAAGGTGAATGTGGATTGACGGGGATTACTAATCCGACCGAACTAAAAAAATGACCCTCTAAGATTCCCTTGGGAATGACATAGAGGGTCATTTTTATTTACTTTAGATTTGTGGTAGATTTGTTTCCAAGAAAAAGATCTATTCTTTTCAATATCAATACAAATCATCTAAATTTCCATCCAGGCTCTCATCGAAGCTGT
Organism: Bacteroidales bacterium; assembly: GCA_017395365.1. Lineage (GTDB taxonomy): Bacteria > Bacteroidota > Bacteroidia > Bacteroidales > F082 > Limimorpha. Next base: position 81,812 of record JAFPUN010000015.1, on the reverse strand, counting down.
CGCCGAACTCGTCGGCAAACTCGTCTTCGTCGAACTCGTCCTCAAACTCGTCAAACGGCGAGTCATCGGCAAAGTCGTTGCTCTCCCAGTCGAAATCGCGCTCCAGACGCTCTTCGTCAAAGGCCTCTTCTTCGTCGTGTCCGCTGATGAAGCTGTCGATCTCGTCGTCGCTCATCTTGTCGAAATTCACATCGAGTAGGGCGGAGTCATTGATGGAGCGGCTCATCGATTTCAGCTCACGCATCACCGAAGGTGACACATAGAACTCGTCGATATTTTCTTCGCAGTATTTCAAGTACTTGGGGTCTTTTTCATACACCTCTGCGATGGTCATGCCTTCGTATTTGCCAAAGGTGAAGACTGAATCAATGTCATAGAATTTCATATGATGTCCTTTCTTTTTGTCAGTTTATGGTGTCTTTTTCACTCCGCAAATATCATGCATTTTTCCTTTAGATGCAACAAAAAACTACTTTTTGAAGGCAAAAAACACCGCGAGGATGATGAAGAGGAAAGCGATGATATGGTTCCATCGGAAGGTCTCGGTCTTGAAGACCGTGATCACGATGATGGAAAAGACGGTCAACGAGACGGCTTCCTGTATGACTTTCAGTTGGATAAGGTTGAAAGGTCCTCCATTTTGCATGGCACCGATGCGGTTGGCGGGGATCATGAAGGAATATTCGAACAAGGCGACACCCCACGACATCAGGATGACGAGAAAGAGCGGCCAGTCCTTGGAACTGGGCACGATCTCAAGCAGTTTCAACTGTCCGTACCAGGCAAAGGTCATGAAGACATTGGAGACAATGAGTAAAAGAATGGTGTATAGTCCTTTCATTATATGGCGTTTTTTAACAGCGTGCAAAAGTAAGGGAATTTCTTTCATGTCCGACTTTTATTCCTATTTTTGCACAACCAAATATGTACCTCATGAATGCGACCATCATACTTGCCGTTTTTGTTTTGTATACCGTCCTTTTGTTTGTGATTTCGCACTTTACGGCGCGCAAGTCCGACAATAACGCGTTTTTCCGTGGCAACAAGAACTCGCCGTGGTTCGTGGTGGCCTATGGCATGATTGGCGCCTCTCTGTCAGGCGTGACCTTCATGTCGGTGCCGGGCGGTGTATACACGGGGCAGTTCACCTACATGCCCTTGGTGTTTGGCTATGTGCTGGGTTATGCGGTGATTGCGTTGGTGCTGCTGCCCTTGTATTACCGTCTTAACCTGACTTCGATCTATTCCTATTTGAATATGCGTTTCGGCCCCAGGTCGGAAAAGACGGGAGCGGCGTTTTTCATTCTGTCGCGCTTGTTGGGCTCGGCGTTGCGGATGTATCTCGTCGTGTTTGTGCTCTACGAGTTCGTCTTCAAGGACTGGGGCATTCCCTTCTGGGTGCCGGCGGTCATCTTCATCGCCATCATTCTGCTTTACACCTTCAAGGGCGGCATCAAGACCGTGGTTTGGACCGACACCCTGCAGACGACCTTCCTGTTGCTGGCGGCCTTCCTGACAGCCTTCTTCATCTTGCGCAACCTGCATATCTCTTTGGGCGACCTCTTGAAATCTGCCACGGAGAAAGGCTATACCAAGGTGTTTGAGACGGATTGGACGCACAACAAGTTCTGGGTCAAGCAGGTGTTGAGTGGCATGTTCATCACCATCACCATGACGGGCTTGGACCAGGATATGATGCAAAAGAACTTGACCTGCAAGAACTTGCGTGATGCCCAGAAGAATGTGATGACTTCGAGCCTTCTGTTTGTGGTGGTCAATGCACTCTTCCTCTGTTTGGGTGCCGCTTTGATCTATTATGCGCAGACGACAGGCTTTGCCTTGCCTGTGAACGAGGCAGGTGTGGTGATCAACGACAAGATCTTCCCTTCGGTGGCCTTCTCGTTGAGTAAGTTCACGGCCATCGTCTTCGTCATCGGACTTGTGGCGGCCGGCTATTCGAGCGCCGATGGCACCCTGACAGCTTTAACGACCACCTTCTGCTTCGACTTCATGCACTTCGACAAGAAGCAGATGACCGAGCAGCAAATCACGAAATACCGCAAATGGATCCATGTGGCTTTCGCATTGCTTTACCTGCTGGTGATCATCGCGTTTAGGCCATTCCACAACGAGTCGCTCATCGACAAGGTGTTCGACATCGCGGGGTATACCTATGGGCCGTTGTTGGGCTTGTACACCTTCGGCTTGTTCGTCAAAAACAGGAGAGTCATCGACAAGGCCGTACCGTTCATTGCGGTGGCTTCCCCCGTCATCAGTTATTTCCTCAAGCAGTATTCACCGCAATTGTTTGGAGGTTACAAGATTGGTTTTGAAATCTTGATAATCAATGGATTGCTGACATTTTTGGCCTTGTTGGCTTTCAGCAAGAAGGAAAAAACAACCGAAAATTGAAGGATTTGACGGAAAATATGTATTTTTGAAGTTTGAAACTAATTGAAACTACTATGAATAAATCATTTACAAAGTTTGCATTTGCGCTGTTGGCCATGGTCCTGATGGGCGGTCAGCTTCATGCGCAGTACACCACCACCTTCGCCAAGAACGTCACGCCTGGGCAGCATAGCGGTTTGTATTATGCCTTGCCCCAGACCATGTTGAAGCTCGATTTCATCATCGAGGAGACCACATTGGAGAAAAGCCCGTTGAGCGACTATGCCTCCAACTACATGGAGATGGCGGATTATGTGGAATATGAAACCACGGAATATCGTCTGTTGGACATGAAGATGAGCACGGTGGCCAGTCCCGACCCGAATGCCATGTTCTTCGTGACCTTGGGTAGCGTCAGGGGAGGCAGCAAGATGCAGTTCGACATCACGCCCAATGGCATCATCCGCAGTGTTGGTCTCGATATGTCGAACGGCACGGAAGAGGTGTGTGAAGCGCCTGCCAAGAAGCCGTGCTGCGAGCAACAGCCCGTCGACTATTCCGACCACAAGCTGATGAACTTGATCACGACGGGCAAGTCGAACGCCCAGATGGCCAAGGAGGCCGCCGACAAGATCGAGGAAATCCGCAAAGCGAAGTTCTACCTGATTTCGGGCGATGTGGAGATGGCCACCAACCCTGAGACCTTCAAGATGATGTATGAGAAGCTTGACGCCATGGAAGAACAATACACCAACCTGCTCTTGGGCAACCGCGTGAAGAGAACGGTGGTGAAGACTGTCTATGTGGTGCCCAACAAGGAAGTGCCTACGCAGACCGTGGCGAAGTTCTCCGAAAACGATGGCCTGACCATCGGCACGGCGGGTTCGGGCGCACTCATTACCGTCCAGACCCTGCCCATGAACACTACCGAGACCATCAACGCCCCCAGCCAGTCGGCCGTGGAGTCGATGTCATATGAAAACAAGGTGTTCTACCGTCTACCCGAAACCGCCAATGTGAAGGTGATGTGTGGCAATAAGACCTTGTTTGAGGACCGGATGGTGGTCAACCAACTGGGTGCCTTGTTGACGGCTCCGCTGACGAATACGAAGCTGGTGTTTGACACGGAGACGGGTCAAATCGTGAATATGAGAATGCAGTAATAGCATTGGTTTCACGCAGAATCCGCAGAAATCGCAGAATTTGAATATCTATACGACACGAGACCTGGTTTCGTGTCTTTTCATATAATTCTGCGATTTCTGCGTGCAATTTTATAGAGACTCCTTGATTCTAACGAGCTTTGTTAGGAGTTCTTCCGCGAGGTCGAGGCGGAGCATATTGGCGCCGTCGGACTTGGCTTTTTTAGGTTCGGGATGCACCTCCATGAAGATGCCGTTGGCACCTGCTGCGATTCCCGCTTTGGCGATGAGGCCTATCATTTCGGGTTGTCCGCCCGTGACGCCACTGCTTTGGTTGGGCTGTTGCAAGGAGTGCGTGACATCAAGGATGACGGGCACATCGAACTTCTGCATGATAGCGATGTTGCGGTAATCCACCACCAAATCTTGATAGCCGAACATGGAACCGCGCTCGGTGAGCATTACCTTGTCGTTGCCTGACTGGTGCACCTTTTCGACGGCAAAGCCCATGGCCTCGCCCGAAAGAAATTGGCCCTTTTTGATGTTGACGGTCTTGCCGGTTTTGGCAGCAGCTACCAGGAGGTCGGTTTGGCGGCAGAGAAAGGCTGGAATCTGTAGCACGTCAACATATTCGGCAGCCATGGCGGCTTCCTCGGCGGAGTGGATGTCGGTCACCACGGGGAGCTCGAATTCCTTCCCGATTCTTTGCAGCACTTTCAATGCTTTTTCATCGCCAATTCCAGTGAAAGAATCCAAACGTGAACGGTTGGCCTTGCGGTAGGAGCCTTTGAAAACCAAGGGAATGTCAAGTCTTTGGCAGATGTTCTTCAAGGTCTCGGCGATGAAGAGAGGCGAGGTCTCGTCCTCGATAACACAAGGGCCGGCCAAGAGGAAGAAGCGGTCGGGGCGCATAACTTTCAGGAAGTCGTATTTTGAGGTGTCCATGGTGGAGATTTTTTTGCAAAGATAACGGTTTTGTTGGTTGTTTAATTGTTTAATCGTTTAATTGTTTGTTTGCCTTTGGCTTCTGACAGCCCTACCATATTAAGGAGATTGCGGGTCGCCTCATTCCGCGGAGGCGGAACCGCAATGAGGCTGTGGACTGTCAGGAGCCAAAAGCCAGTAGCCAGAGGCCAAGAGCCAATGGCCTATTGTTTCTTAAACCTCGGATGATACGTGGTTAGTGTGTCACGCAGCAACTCGTCAGAGATATGCGTGTAGATTTCCGTCGTGCTCACGCTAGCGTGTCCTAGCATCTGCTGCACAGCAAGCAGGTTGGCGCCGCCTTCCAAGAGGTGGGTGGCAAAACTGTGTCGGAAGGTGTGAGGGCTGATGGTTTTGTTGATGCCGTTCTTCTCGGCGAGGTCTTTCACGATGAGGAAGACCATCTGGCGGGTGAGGCCTGTGCCACGGCTGTTCAGGAACACGGTGTCGGTGAATTTGGGTTGAGGTGAAATATGTAGCCTTGCGCCTTCGATGTATTGGTAGAGGATCTTCAGGCTGCTGTCGCCGATGGGCACGAGTCGTTCCTTGCTGCCCTTGCCGAGGATGCGGAGGAAGCCGTCATTGCGGTAGATGTCGCTGATTTGCAGTCCTATGAGTTCGGAGACACGGAGTCCGCAGCCGTACATCACCTCAATCATGGCTTTGTTGCGGTGGCCAGTAGGCTGGCTGAGGTCGATGCTGTCGATCATCTTTTGGATTTCCTCGTAGCTCAGCACCTCAGGAAGATGTCGTCCTAGGGTGGGTGAGGAGATGAGCAGGGTAGGGTCTTTGTCGGCGAGTTCCTCTTGTATCAGGTAGCGCCAGAACGACTTCAGTCCCGACAGGATGCGGGCTTGCGAGGTGGCGCCGATGTTGAGGTCGAAGAGGTAGGCGAAGAAGTTCTCGATGGTTTCTTGGGTGATGTTGTTGATGTCAGTTGAGGCCTTTTCGGCTTCAAGGTATTGCAGAAACAAATGGACATCATGGTGATAGGCCTCCACGCTGTTGTCGGACAGCGAAAGCTCCAGCCGAAGGTAGTCGGCGAAGTGCTTGATGAGGTTAGGGCTGAGGGTGACCTGTTCCATCGTTTTGTTTTTGCAAAAGTACGTTTTTTTCTTGCTATCGTGTTGTTTTTTCCTACTTTTGTCCCCAAACTAATTGTATCAAAACATGAAAAACACGAAAACAAATCTACTATTTGCGGCTGTTGTGGCATGCATCATGCTCGTTGGCTGCACGAATAACAAAGAAAACAGCAATCCGGCAGTCACTTCCGATGTGGTTTCCTTCGACGAAGTGTTGACCACACGCAGAAGCGTCCGCAGCTACGATGCCACGAAGACCATCAGCGAGGCAGAAGTCCGTGAGTTGCTGATTGCAACGCAGGAAGCGCCTTCATGGGCTAATCAACAACCTTCGAAATACTATGTGGCCATGAGTCCGGAGAAAGTCGAGGCGGTGGCGAATCTCGTGGGTGAGCGTAACAAGCAGAACATCGCTGGCGCGCCCGTGCTGATTGTCTCCACTTACGAGAAGGGCAAGTCGGGCTTCTTCCGTGGCGAGCAGACCAACGAGGTGGGTGACGGCTGGGGCGCCTACGACAACGGCCTCAGCAATGCCTATTTCATCCTGAAGGCCCGTGCCAAAGGCTTCGACACACTCATTATGGGTATGCGTGACTCCGATGCCCTTCGCGAACTGTTCAATATTCCTGAAAACGAAGCGATTATGGCGGTCATCTCGTTGGGTTACAGGTCGGGTGAGCCTCGCCAGCCTGAACATCGTCCGTTGGATGAGGTGGTGCAATTTTTCTGATTCTTCGTTTAACGTATAAAAACAAAACGGGACGCGAGGCTCAATGTCTCGCGTCCCGTGTCATAATGTCTCGCGTCCCTATCAATCCAGCGTGTGGATGACAAGGCCAGAGCGCAGTTTCGGCTCAAACCAAGTGGTCTTGGGAGGCATGATGTTGCCGGTGTCGGCGATGTCGATGATCTGCTTCATGCTCACAGGATAGAGAGCGAAGGCGACCTTCATCTCACCGCTGTCCACACGACGCTTCAGCTCGCCGAGGCCACGGATACCACCAACGAAGTCGATGCGCTTGTCGGTGCGGAGGTCCTTGATGCCCAGAATCTTGTCGAGGACAAGGTTGCTGAGGATGGTGACATCCAACACACCGATGGGATCGTTGTCGTCGTAAGTGCCGGGCTTGGCCGTCAGGCTGTACCACACGCCCTCGATGTACATCGAGAAGTTGTGAAGTTTGTTGGGTTTGTACTCGGTGTCGCACTCGCAGTGGCAGGGGAACTCGCAGTTGCACTTGCCGCCGTCCTTGGTGCAGTTGCACTTGCACTCGATGTCGAAGTTCTCTTGCAGAGCTTTGAAGAAGTCCTTGGTGCTGAGGCCGTTGAGGTCTTTCACGACGCGGTTGTAGTCGATGACGTTCAGCTGGTTGTCGGGGAAGATGACGGTCATGAAGTAGTTGTACTCCTCCTTGCCGGTGTGGGCAGGGTTCTTTTCCTTCTTCTCTTGTCCGACGAGGGCGGCAGCAGCGCTACGGTGGTGACCGTCGGCAATGTACATGGCCGGGACCTTCTTGTCGAAGAGTTCAACGAGGCGGGCGATGGTGGCCTTGTCGTCGATGATCCAGAAGCGATGGCCAAAGCCGTCTTCCTTGGCGATGAAGTCATAGATGGGCTTCTCAGCGGTGATCTTGCTCACGATGGCGTCGATTTCGGCGACGGCAGGGTAGGCGAAGAACACAGGCTCGACGTTGGCGTTGGTGAGGCGGACGTGCTTCATGCGGTCCTCTTCCTTGTCCTTACGGGTCAGCTCGTGCTTCTTGATGACCTTGTTGACATAGTCTTCGCTGTAGGCGCAGGCCACGATGCCATATTGCCAGTGGGCGTTGGCGTCGGTGGGGTTCATGCTCTGGGCGTAGATGTAGAGCTTCTCCTCTTGGTCTTGTTTGATCCATCCGAAGTCTTTGAACGAGTTGAAGTTCTCGACGACTTTCAGATAGGTCTCGAGGTCGCTGTCCTTGTGGCCTTCAGGCAGGTCGATTTCGGCCTTGGTCACGTGGAGCAGGCTATAGGGGTTGCCTTCGCATTCCTTGCGTGCCTCTTCGGTGTTCAGCACGTCGTAGGGGCGGGAGGCCAGTTTTTGGACGATGTCCACGCCGGGACGCCATCCCTTGAACGGTTTGATTACTGACATCTCTATTGGGTTTTGAGGTGTTTGTTTTTTGACTTCGGCTCTTATATTACCTTGACCTTTGACCCTGACCCTGACTATGACAGCTTCACTGGGGTGAAAACGGTCATGGTCATGGTCAAGGGTCATGGTCAAAAAGCCTTATGTCTTTTTTTGTTACTTATTGACTTGGAAGCGCTTGTTGCCAGTCTTGAAGAAATCAGCGATCTGGTGGGCAGCGGCCAGGCCAGCGTTGATGTTGGCTTCTTCGGTCTGGGCACCCATCTTCTTGGGCGTGGCGAAGTAGCGGCCTTCGAAGGCTTTGAACTCGGCGTCGGCATCGGGCATGATGTCGGTGATGTACTTGAGGTCGGTACGATCGGCCATCAGCTTGAGCAGTTCGGGCTCGTTGATGACTTCCTTACGGGCGGTGTTGACGAGGATGCCACCTTTGTGCATCTTGTTCACCACAGCGTAGTTGATGCTCTGCTTGGTCTCGGCAGTGGCCGGGATGTGCAGGCTGACCACATCGCAGGTCTCAAAGAGGGCGTCGCGATTGGCGACGGCGTGAACGCCAGCCTCTTCGATCTTGTCGGCGGGGACGAATTCGTCGAAAGCGTAGACATCCATGCCGAAGCCCTTGGCGATGCGGGCGACGTTGCGACCCACGTTACCGAAGGCCAGCAGACCGAGCTTCTTGCCCATCAGTTCGCTGCCGCTCTTGCCGTTGTAGAAGTTACGGACGGCGTAGACCAGCATACCCATGACGAGTTCGGCAACGGCGTTGCTGTTTTGACCAGGGGTGTTCATGGCCACGATGCCACGGGCGGTGCAAGCCTCGAGGTCGAGGTTGTCGTAACCGGCACCAGCGCGGACGACGATCTTCAGGTTTTTGGCGTGGTCGATGACTTCCTTCGTCACCTTATCGGAACGCACGATGAGGGCATCGGCGTCGGCAACGGCCTTGTAGAGGTCATTGACATCGGTATATTTCTCGAGAAGAGCCAGCTCGTAACCGTTCTCTTCGACGACTTTTCTAATTCCATCAACAGCAACCTTTGCAAAAGGTTTTTCAGTTGCAACTAATACTTTCATTTCGTTTTGTTTGTTATATGTGTTGTTTTTTATTGCTTCTGGCTTTTGGCCTCTGGCTTTTGGCAGCTTCACCCAAATGGGATGCTTTTTCTCTTCGTTGAAGCTGCCAGGAGCCAGGAGCCAGTGGCCAGTAGCCGATATTACTTGTTCGCTTTCTCAAAGTCCTGCATGCACTGGACGAGGGCTTCGACGGCCTCAATCGGGCAGGCGTTGTAGAGGCTGGCGCGGAAGCCGCCGACGCTGCGGTGACCCTTGATGCCGACCATGCCGCGCTCCTTGGCGAAGGCCATGAAGGCGTCTTGCTTGTCCTCGTAACCGGGGGCCATGACCCAGCAGTGGTTCATGATGGAACGGTCTTCCTTCTCGGCTGTGCCGACGAACATGCTGTTGCGGTCGATCTCTTCGTAGAGCATGTTGGACTTCTTGGTGTTGATCTTGTTCATAGCCTCGACGCCACCGATGGTGTCCTTCAGCCACACGAGGGTCTCGTGCATCATGAAGATAGGCAGTACGGGCGGGGTGTTGAACATGCTGATGTTCTTGGCTTCTTCAGCAGCGTGGGTGCGGTAGTCGACCATCGTCGGCAGCGGGTTCATATAGGCGCGGTCGCCGATGTTGCCGAGGATGTCCTTCTTCACGATGACGAAGGTCACGCCAGCGGGGCCGACGTTCTTCTGGGCGCCACCGTAGATGAGGCCGTATTTCTTCACGTCGACGGGACGGCTCATGATGTCGGAGCTCATGTCAGCGACGAGCATGATGGGGCAGTCCATGTCGTACTTGATCTCAGTGCCGTAGATGGTGTTGTTGGTTGTGATGTGGAAGTAGTCGGCATCCATCGGGATTTCGTAGCCCTTCGGGATGTAGGTGTAGGTCTTGTCTTCGGAAGAGGCGACGATGTCGACCTTACCGAACAGCTTGGCTTCCTTGGCGGCCTTCTTGGCCCAGACGCCGGTCTGGAGGTAGGCGGCCTTGGTCTTCATAAGGTTGGCGGGCACAGTGAAGAACTGTGTGCTGGCACCACCACCGAGGAAGAGAACTTCGTACTCCTCAGGGATGTTGAGGAGGTCGCGCCACAGTTGGCGGGTCTCAGCCATGATGCGCTCCCAACCGGGGGTGCGGTGAGAAATCTCGGCGATACCGATACCGGTGTTGTCGAAATCATAGAGCGCCTTGACGGTGCTTTCGATAGCTTGCTTGGGCAGGACGCAAGGGCCTGCATTGAAATTAAAAGCCTGTTTCATTACAATTTGATGTTTAATGTATTGGTTTATAATTTGTTGATTAAGTTTGTTGCTCGTATTTTGCTGCAAAGATAAGAAATAAAACCATCTGCCAAGCCTTTTTTGAAATATTTAGGTTTTTCTATGCAATAACGCATGTTTTTCCCCGAAAAACGCTACTTTTGCAACATGAAATCTTCAAAGACTTAATCATTGGAAAGCAACATCATATTATACACAACAGACACTGGAAATGTAAGCGTACAAGTTCAGTATGAGGACGGCACATTTTGGCTGACACAGAAGCGAATGTCTGAATTGTTTGGTGTGGAGGTTCATACTGTGAACTATCACTTGAAAGAGATATTTCAAAGTGGTGAATTACAGGTAGATAGAACTATTCGAAAAATTCGAATAGTTCAACAAGAGGGGAAACGAAGTGTTGAGCGTGAGCTTGATTTCTACCATCTTGACGCTATTATTGCAGTGGGTTATCGTGTGAACAGCAAACAAGCCACGCAATTCCGCATCTGGGCTACAAAAACCTTGAATGAGTTTATTGTTAAGGGCTATGTGCTTGACAAGGAAAGGTTGATTAAAGGGTCTTCCTTCGGACATGACTATTTTAAGGAATTGCTGGTCGAAATACGAGAAATTCGAGCTAGCGAACGCCGTTTCTACCAGAAAATCACCGACTTGTATGCACTCGCCATCGATTATGACAAGGATTCTCCCATGACCCGTATGTTTTTTGCGACGGTGCAGAATAAATTGCATTGGGCTATTACGGGCAAGACTGCTGCAGAAATCATCTATGAATCAGCAGATGCTTCTAAACCACACATGGGGTTGACCACTTGGAAAAACTCACCCGACGGGAAAGTGTTGAAGTCGGATGTGACCATCGCCAAAAACTATTTGAATGAGAAAAACATCAATGCGTTGAATCGGTTGGTGACTGCTTATATTGATTTGGCGGAAGATCGGGCAGAGCGGGAGATACCCACTACGATGAATGATTGGTGTACTATTCTTGATGACTTTTTGAACCTTGCTCAACGCCCCGTGTTGGAAGATGCTGGTAGTGTTACGGCATTGGAAGCAAAGATTAAGGCGGAAAAAGAATATGAGGTTTTCCGAATAATTCAAGATCAAAACTATGTTTCAGATTTTGATAAAGAAATCAAACGGTTGAAAGGAGAATAAAAATGAAATCAAGAGTTATGCAAAAAAATGCAAAGACAATAGTGTTTTTATTGTTCACTATGTTCTCGTGTTTTGCCGTCAGTTGCACAAAAGACAATGGAGGTAACGGCTCATACAAGGGCCACGATTACGTGGACCTCGGCTTGCCGAGCGGCACGATGTGGGCGACGTGTAATGTGGGTGCTGACACTCCTTCAGAATATGGCGAGTATTTCGCTTGGGGCGAGACCGCGCCGAAGGCCTCCTATAACTGGAGTACCTATGTATATAGCAACGGTGACTACAACCAACTCACCAAGTATTGTTCGGAATCAGACTTCGGCTTCGAGGGTTTCACCGACAAACTAAAGACCTTGGAGCCGGGCGACGATGCCGCTACGGCTAACTGGGGCGAGGGCTGGCGAACTCCGACCTATAGCGAATGGGTGGAGCTGCTGACACGTTGTGATTACACTTGGACCACACAAAACGGTGTGAGCGGTTTCCTGTTCATCGCACGCAATGGCAACAGCATTTTCCTGCCCGCTGCAGGCAACCGTTCGGATGCTGATTTGAGCCATGTGGGCAGTGGAGGCTATTACTGGTCAAGTTCGCTCGGCAAGTCCTTGCCAGATATGGCGAAAGGTTTTAGCTTCAGCTGGAATGGCGGAGATTGGGTAGATCACGACATTTACGACTATAGCAGGGAGTTTGGCCTGTCCGTTCGACCTGTACATCCGTCGAAGTAGGGGACGGGTTTAAATTGTTGAAAAATAAAGAATTAGTGTGCTTGGTAAAAATTTTTCTCCAAAACGATTGCCAGTTCAAGAAAATGTCGTACTTTTGCACACTCAAAATCAAAAGGAAAGAAAGCGATGAAAAAAGACATTCACCCCAAGAATTACAGACTGGTTGTTTTCAAAGATATGTCGAATGACGTGACCTTCCTGTCGCGCTCGACCATCAACACAAAGGAGACCATCAAGTGGGAAGACGGCAACGAATATCCTCTGGTGAAGCTTGAAATCTCCAGCGCTTCGCACCCCTTCTACACGGGTAAGATGAAGCTCGTCGACAGCGCCGGTCGCGTTGACAAGTTCAACAGCAAGTACAAGAAGTTCTTCGAGAAGAAGGAAGGCAAATAAATTGTACAACCTCAAAAAAGGAAGCTCTTGCGCCAAGCGAGGGCTTTTTTTTTGCCTTGGCATTATTATTGTCGTATCTTTGCGCCATATATAATATAAGGTGTAAAACGACGGCAGACTGACAAAATGTCGGCTGCATTTCAAATCGAATCTATGAGTTTTAAGTTAGATACAGAATTGTTTTCCGATATGATGGACCCCAATGGCGACTTCATCCCCGTGCTGACCATCGAGGATGAGCGTCTTGGCCAAGACGAAGAGGTGCCGGAGGAATTGCCTATTTTGCCTTTGCGCAACTCGGTGCTCTATCCTGGCGTTATCATCCCCATCACTGTGGGACGCGACAAGTCCATCAAGCTTGTGAAGGAATACTATAAGAAACGCAAGGCCATTGGCGTCATTGCGCAGACCAATGCCGACGTGGAAGACCCCACCATGGAAGACCTGTATAAGGTGGGCACGACGGCTCAAATCATCAAGACCTTGCAGATGCCCGATGGCAACACGACCGTCATCATCCAGGGCAAACGCCGCTTCGAGGTGGTGGAGGAGACCCAGACCGAGCCTTATCTGAAGGCCACTGTGGTTCCCTATGTCGTGGCTGAAGAGGTTCCCCATACCAAGAAGTTCAATGCCTTGGTGCAGTCGGTCAAGGACTTGGCCATCCAGATCGTAGGCCGTTCGCGCAACCTGCCCCAAGAGGCTGGCTTCGCCATCAAGAGCATCGAAGACCCTGTGTTTTTGATGAACTTCGTGGCCAGCAACGTGGAAGCCGACATGCCTACCAAACAGATGCTGCTTGAGGCCCGCACGCTGAACCAAATGGCTACCGACCTGTTGAGCGTGCTGACCGAGGAGCAGCAGATGATGGAGCTGAAACAGCAAATCCAGAGCAAGGTGCGCGTCGACATGGACAAGCAACAGCGTGAGTATTACCTCAACCAGCAGTTGCGTACCATCCAGGAGGAACTGGGAGGCACGCCCAACGAGCAGGATGTCAAGGAACTGACGGAAAAGGCGGCGAAAAAGAAATGGTCGAAAGAGGTGGCCGAGGTCTTTGAACGCGAACTGAAGAAACTGGAACGCACCAACCCGCAGGCTGCGGAATATGGCATACAGCTCAACTACCTGCAATACCTCGTCGACCTGCCGTGGGAGGAGTTTACCAAGGACAACTTCGACCTGAAACGCGCCCAACGTATCCTCGATGCCGACCACTATGGTTTGGACAAGGTGAAGGATCGTATCATCGAACACCTTGCCGTGTTGAAGCTGCGCAACGACATGAAGTCGCCCATCTTGTGCCTCGTCGGACCTCCCGGTGTGGGTAAGACCTCGTTGGGTAAGTCCATAGCAAGAGCCTTGAACCGCAAATATGTCAGAATGTCATTGGGTGGCGTGCGCGACGAGTCAGAATTGCGCGGTCACCGAAAGACTTATATCGGCGCCATGCCAGGCCGTATCATCCAGAACCTGCGCAAGGTGAAGTCGGGCAACCCCGTCTTCGTCCTCGACGAGATTGACAAGGTGAGCGGCAACAACGTACAAGGCGACCCGCAGGCTGCCTTGCTTGAGATCCTTGACCCCGAGCAGAACAACACCTTCTACGACAACTTCATCGAGTTGGACTATGACCTCTCGAAGATTCTCTTCATCGCTACGGCCAATAATCTCGCAACCATCCATCCCGCCTTGCGCGACCGTATGGAGATCATAGACTTGAGCGGCTATCTGCGCGAGGAGAAATATGAGATCGCCAAGCGTCACCTTATTCCCAAGCAGATGAAGGAACACGGCCTCGATGCCAAGCAAATCACCTTCCCGAAGGACATCGTCATGCACATCATCGATGACTACACCCGTGAGGCGGGCGTGCGTAACCTGGAACGCCGTATTGGCGACATGATGCGCTTCCGTGCCAAGCAGATCGTCACCGAGGAAGAGTTCGACAAGAAGCTCACGATGGACGACATCCGTAAGGTGCTCGGCGTACCGATGCACCACGACGAGGACGAGGTGAAGCACAGCATGCCGGGTGTGGCCACAGGCTTGGCTTGGACCCAGGTGGGCGGTGAGATCCTGTCCATCGAGGTCAGCTTGAGCCGTGGCGGCGGCCACCTCTCGCTGACGGGCAACCTCGGTGAGGTGATGAAGGAATCCGCTACCATCGCTTACGAGTTCATCAAGGCCCACGCCTCGCAGCTCGACATCAACCCCGATGTGTTTGAGGCTTGGAATGTCCATGTCCACATCCCCGAAGGCGCCACGCCCAAGGACGGTCCATCGGCGGGCATCACCATGCTTGCCGCGTTGACTTCAGCCTTCACCCAACGCAAGGTGAAGAGCCAGCTGGCCATGACGGGCGAGATCACGTTGCGCGGACGTGTGCTGCCTGTGGGTGGCGTGAAGGAGAAGATGCTGGCGGCCAAACGCAATGGCGTGACCGACATCATCCTTTCCATCGACAACGAGCACGATATCAAGGACATCAAGGAAGACTACATCGAAGGTCTGAACTTCCACTATGTGCAGAACATGATGGAGGTGCTCGACCTGGCCTTGGAGAAGGAACAGGATGCGAACGACTTGGATTACAACAAGTACCTTCGCAATCTGCATCCCGAGGTGATTGGTTTTAAGGTGAAATAATTAAAAACTACAGATTGAACAGATGAGACAGATTCCCGACGATGAATTTGATGGTGCAAGCGCCCATTTTTACAGATCCCAGACTGCGACAGCTCATCTGTACCAATCGGCTGCTTGCAGCCAAACAATGTCGGGGAACAATCGGTAAAATCTGTATAATCTGTAGTTAATAGAGCTTGCGATGCGAAAGTTGTTAATTGGCATATTATCTGCGGTGCTGTTGGTTTCTTGTGGCAAACCTCAAGATCCCGAGGATGGATTGGCTATATTTAAATACAACGAAAGTGCGGGCATCCTCACCCTCGACCCAATTTATGCCAAGGACCTGCCGCATATCTGGGCTTGCAACCAGGTGTTCAACAGCCTCGTGGCCTTCGACGACCAGATGAACCTCGTTCCCATGGTGGCCAAGTCGTGGGACATCAGCGAGGATGGCAAGACCTATACCTTCCATTTGCGGGATGATGTGCAGTTTCATGAGGACACTTGCTTTTATCAGTCGGCCCTTCGACAGGCTCAGGGACCTTCACAACACGAAGAAACTAAGGTCGTTGAGCTTGTCGAAACGCCGACCAATAAGTCTCGTTTTGTCACTGCACAAGACTTTGTCTATTCCTTCAACCGCGTGGTTGATAAAACCTTGAACTCTCCTGGCTTGTGGATCTTCTCGTCGGTCAAGCACGATGATGACCACTATGCCTTCACTGCCTTGGATGACACCACCTTCCAGATTGAGTTGGCCAAGCCTTTCCCGCCGTTTTTGGGCATCCTCTCGATGACCTATGCCTCGGTGGTACCACACGAAGCCGTCGAATATTATGGCGATGACTTCCGCAGCCATCCTGTCGGTACGGGCCCGTTCAAGTTCCAGTATTGGAAAGAAGGTGTAAAGCTGGTCTTCCGCAAGAACCCCGATTATTTCGAGCGTGACGAAGCAGGGGAGAAGCTACCTTATATCGATGCCGTCTCTGTCAGCTTCCTCATCGACAAGCAGGTGGCGTTTTTGGAGTTCATCAAGGGCAAGTTCGACTTTATGTCGGGCATTGACGCCCGCTACAAGGACGAACTGCTGACCTACGACGGCAATCTGCGCAAGAAATACGAGGACAAAATCGAGCTGATCACAGAACCCTATTTGAATACCGAGTATTTCTCCTTCTTCATCGATCCCAACGACCCATTGGGTCCTGACCGGGCACGGGCGCTGCGTCAGGCGGTGAGTCTCTGTATCGACCGCGAGAAGATGTTGCGTTATTTGCGCAACGGCATTGGCGAGCCGGGCACGGGTGGCATGATCCCTGTGGGTTTGCCTGGGCACAGCAGCACCATCGGCTATGGCTACGACTTGAAACGGGCGCAACGCCTCGTGGCGGAGAACCATCTCGAAGGCTACCTGCTGCAACTCTCCACTGTGGCCGACTATGCCGACATCGGTAAGTTCGTGCAGAGTCAGGTGGAGCAGATCGGCCTGCAATGCAAGATGGAGGTGATGCCACCTGCCACGATGCGCAGCATGCGCTCCAACTGCAGTTTGCCCTTTTTCCGCTCCTCGTGGGTGGCCGACTATCCTGACGGAGAGAACTACCTCTCACTGTTCACGACATCGAATCACTGTCCTGCCGGACCCAACTACACGCATTACACCAATCCCAAATACGACCAGCTGTTCGACAAGGCGTTGCATTGCAACGACATGGAACAGCGTGCCCGCTATTACACCGAGATGGACAGCCTGATGATGCTGGATGCCCCTGTGGTGGTGCTGTTCTACGACGAGGTGCTGCGCTTTGTCAACAAGCGCGTGAAGGACATGGGGAGCAACCCGACCAACCTGTTGGATTTGAGAAGGGTGAAGATAATTGATTAAAAATCAAAAAAAGATTTCATTTTTTGTCGTTTTATTCCATTGTTTTTATAGTTTTGCACGCGTTAACAAGTTAATAACAAGGAGCATAACTATGAAAACAATTGCTATGGAAGTAAAAGGTGCCATTGTCAAATGCCTGATGGCATTCGTTATCGTGATCGGCATCGGGCTACAGAAAGCAGAGGCCCAACTTGTGATTACGCCTGGAAATGAGATTCAAGGTTGGACGGCTGATTCGTTGGTCAGAAACATCTTGATGAGCGGGGGCGTTTCGATATCAAACGTGCGTTTTAATGGATATGATGATGATTTGATTTGTGATAACATTGGCATATTCGAGACGGGCTCAACGCCCACCAATCTGGGCATTGAAAGTGGTTTGGTCATCGCTACGGGAAATGTCAGAGTCGCGGAAGGGCCTAATGATTTAACTGAAAAAAACGACTCGACTACATGTTCTGGCTATTATGATAGCAGTTTGGCCCGGTTGGCTACAGATTCCATCTATGATGCGGCCGTATTGGAATTTGATTTTGTCCCTTGGGATAGCATTATCTCGTTTTCCTATGTGTTCGGTTCAGAGGAATATCCGGAATATGTCGACGGCCTTTATAACGATGTGTTTGGCTTTTTTGTGAGTGGTCTTAATCCCGATGGTGGCATGTACGCTAACACCAATATGGCCTTGATACCAGGAACCACCGAGGTTGTTTCCATTAATACGGTGAACGACCATCACAATCAGCAGTATTATGTTGACAATGCAGGGGGGAGGACAATCCAGTTTGATGGCTTTACGGTGGTGATGACTGTCAGTTTCAAGGTAGTCCCTATGACGCAATACCATATCAAGATGGGTATTTGTGATGTTGGAGACTTTTTTGCGGATTCTGGTGTGTTTCTCGAAGCCAATAGTTTCCAGTCCCCCATGTCGTTTGCCATGTTATTGGATGGAATGTATTATTTGGAAATCCCTGAAGGATACCAATTTTGCACCAATCGCCTCATCGACTTCGAGACGGAGACGACATGGAGCTATGATAATGTGAAATGGTATTTTGGTGATGGCACTTCGGCACAGGGGCTACATGTGCAGCATGCCTATGCCGAGGACGGTTTCTATGAGGTGACGAATGTGTTGTACAATCCGCATCGGGCAATGGATTCGATTTATCTTTCTAAAGTCATTGAAGTCAGGTCAAAATATGGTAGCGAAGAGGCCTTCACCTGCTATGGTGTGCCTTATCTCTGGCATGGGCAGCAACTCACCGAACCTGGCATATACACTGATACCTTGGAGTCGTATATGGGTTGCGATAGCATTGTGACGCTGCATCTTACGTTTGGCGATTATATTTTGACCGATACCGTGGCCGAGGCTTGTGAGACATTTACTTGGTATGGCCAGACCTATCAGGACTCTGGTCAGTTTGATCATGTCATGCAGAGCACTATGGGATGTGATAGTATCGTTAGGCTTCATTTGACCATTGGTCATGCCGTGGAGACGGATACCTTGGCTACTGTTTGCAACTCGTTTAAATGGTACGGACAGACCTATCATGAATCGGGACAATACGAGCACACGCTTCAGACGACGATGGGCTGTGATAGCATCGTAAGGCTTCATCTGACCATCAGCACACCTGTGGAAACGGATACCATGGTCTCCACTTGCAGGGCGTTTACATGGTACGGACAGACCTATCATGAATCGGGGCAATATGAACATGTCTTAAGAACGGCGATGGGATGCGACAGCATTATCAGGCTCCATCTCAACATAGAACCTGTGATGAGCTCCGACACTACGGCTAGCTCATGTGGCGGATTTACTTGGCATGGACGTACTTATGATTCATCGGGCGACTACGAACAATTGTTCCAAACCGCTTTGGGCTGTGATAGTCTTGTTACCCTACACCTTACAGTCAATCAAGAGTCCTTGCAACGAGCCCTTCAAGGACCGACGCAGGTGGCCGCTGCGACTAACTTGATTTTTGCCGATTATGACTATTATGTTCCCGACTCCTTGTCCATTGCTCCCAATACGCTCAACTGGAGTTGCACGCACCCTGACTGGATGGTTAGCCCAAGCGAGAACCGATACCATTGTCATCTGTTGGTAACCAACATCGGTCAAGGCACGCTGATAGCCCGAACCGACCACGATTGCGATACGGTGTACAGTGTCGAAATCAATGCGACATGGTTTGATTTGGATGAGAATGAGGGTGTTCCTGTCGTGGTTTTCCCCAATCCCGCCCAAAATGAAGTGACGGTGCAGTCGGAAGGAATCGTGTGTCTGCGCATCATCGACATCATGGGTCAGGTGGCCCTGAAGAAGGATTATGTGCCGACGGATGCTGTCCGACTGGATATCAGCCGTATGCGAAAAGGCGTTTATGTGCTTGAGATAACCACGAATCGCGGAAGAACGGCGAAGCGGTTGGTGTTAGCTAGGTGATCAAGTCAATTATTTTTCTTCGGTTTGCCAAATTGTTTTATTTTTGCAGAATCAAAACCTAGCACAATGCAAGAAAAAAAAGATACGAAAGCCCAGTTTCAGTCGGTTTTGGCTCAATGCCGCAAGTTGTTCGTCGACAAGATGAAGGACTATGGCCCGGCATGGCGCATCCTTCGCACGCCTTCCATCACCGACCAGATTTTTATTAAGGTAAAGAGGATTAGGACGATACAAACGACCAATGAACGACTTGTAGATGAAGGCATTGAGCCAGAGTTCATTGGCATTGTCAACTATGCCACGATGGGCGTTATCCAATTGCAGCTAGGTGTTGTCGACCAACCGGACCTGACTTCGGAGGAGGCCACGGCCTTGTTCGACAAGGTGACCAACGAGGCCTACGAACTCATGAACCGCAAGAACCACGACTATGACGAGGCTTGGCGCGACATGCGCGTCAGCTCCATCACCGACCTGATTATGAGCAAGGTGCTTCGCACCAAGTCGATTGAGGACCACGGCGGCAAGACACTGGTGTCGGAGGGCCTTGATGCCAATTATTACGATATGATCAACTACGCGGTGTTTGCCCTCATCCTGTTGGGCGAATGATGCTGCGCAAAACGATTCGCCATGAAAAAGAAAACCTCAACCTTGCCCTGGATTAGCATCCTCGTTGCACTGGCCTCGGCCGTGGGCATATATTTTCTGCCGGATTATCATCTGTGGTTTCTGGCTGTTTTGCTGCTCAACCTTCTGGTTTCGTTGGTTTTCAGCAAACGCTACAGCAAGTCGGCTTTGACCATCTGCCGCCTGTTGGTGGGCGCGCTGTTCATCTTCAGCAGCTTCACGAAAGGTGTCGACCCGTTGGGCACGAAATATAAAGTGCTCGACTATCTCTCGGCCTATGGCATGACCTGGCTTAATGGTGCCGCCATGGTGCTGGCCATGTTGATGATTTTGGCCGAGTTCCTTGTCGGCATCTGTCTGATAACGAAGATATTCCCTCGGTTGGCCGTGTTGGGAGCCACGCTGCTCATGCTATTCTTTACGGGCACGACGCTT
Source organism: Bacteroidales bacterium (assembly GCA_017395365.1). Taxonomy (GTDB): domain Bacteria; phylum Bacteroidota; class Bacteroidia; order Bacteroidales; family F082; genus Limimorpha. The sequence goes on along the minus strand of JAFPUN010000015.1, from coordinate 61,404 downwards.
TTCGATGCCCTCTACAACCTCGTCCCCGACTGTGGTTGTTTCGGCTCGGCCATCAAGATGACCAATTGGCAGACCTTCTATAAGAATCTTGTCATCGATGCTGTGCTCATTCCTTTGATTATGAACAACAAGCATCTTGAAAACCATTTTGGTAAGGGACTTCAGTTTGTCATCGGATTCGCCTTCGCCGCGGCATTTTTGGGCTTTGAGATCTACAACTACCGTCATCTGCCCGTCATCGACTTCATGAACTGGAAGGTGGGTAAGCAACTGAATGCTGAACCTGCGGCGGCCAGCAAAGTGTATGTCACCTATAGGAACAAAGTCACCGGTAAGACACAAGAATACCTGTCGCCCGACTATCCGTGGAACGACTCGGTGTGGATGTCGGAATGGGAGTTCGTCGACCAGCGTATGGAAGGTGGTGCCGACTATCTCGGCTTCACTGCCTTGGACGAAGACGGTAACGATGTGACCGACCTGGTGCTCAATACGGAGAATCTGTTGATGTTCACTTCGCACGACTTGAGCAAGGTGACCGAGGAGGAATGGGAGAAAATGCGCGAGATCACGGAAGCGGCAGCAAAGAAGGACTTCGTGGTGCTATGGACTGTTGCTGCCGAACCTGAGGTGGTGGACTCGCTGCGTGCGAAATATGACTTCGTTTACGATGTCTATCTTGCTGATGAACTGGAAATCAAGACGATAGTGCGCTCCAACCCTGGACTGATTTGGCTCGACAACGGCTTGGTGAAAGATAAGTGGAGCGTGTTCGACTTCTCAAAAGCCTTGAAGGCCTTCTGAAGCCATGGGCAGTTATATCATAAGGAAATTGCTTTACGGCATCGCGGTGCTATGGGGCGTCGCGACGCTGGTTTTTTTCCTTTTCAATATCCTGCCCGGCGACCCTGCCCAGATGATGCTCGGCCAGCGGGCCGACGAAGCCTCGGTGAATGCCATCCGCGAAGAGTTGGGGCTCAATCAAAGTCTTGGGAAACAATATGTGGATTACCTCAATGACTTGGTCCCGATTTCGTTCTATGACGTTTCGGAAGGCACACAAAAACTTGAAAAGATAGGCCGTTATGCCAAGATTGCCACTCTGGGTTCGACGGCCGTAGTGCTGAAGCCGCCCTATCTTCGGATATCGTACCAAAGCAAACGCAAGGTGTCTGATGTCCTGGGCGAGGCCTTCCCCAATACCTTGTTGCTGGCGGCGGTGTCCATCTCCATCGCCATGGTGTTGGGCTTGATGATTGGCATCTTGGCCGCTGTCATCAATACCAAGTTCCTCAATAAGCTGACCTTGTTTATCACGACGATAGGCATGTCGCTGCCCTCGTTCTTCGCGGCCATCTTGATGGCGTGGATCTTCGGCTTCTTGCTTGAGCATTATACGGGCTTGAGCATGACGGGCAGTCTTTACACCGTCGACGAATACGGCAGAGGAGAGTTCTTGAGTTTGCACAACCTTATCTTGCCCGCTTTGACCCTGGGTATGCGCCCTTTGGCCGTGGTGACAGAGTTGACACGCACCTCTTTGCTCGAGGCCATGTCGATGGACTATGTGCGCACGGCGCGTGCCAAAGGCTTGAAGCCTTGGCGTGTCATCTGCGTCCATGCGCTGCGCAATGCCTTGAACCCCGTGGTGACGGCGGTGTCGGGCTGGTTCGCCTCACTGTTGGCAGGTGCGGTCTTCGTCGAGTATGTCTTCGACTGGAAGGGCATCGGCGTGGTGGTGGTCGATGCGTTGGACAAATACGATTTCCCAGTCATCATGGGTGCGGTGCTGCTCATCGCGGTCATGTTGATTATTGTGAATATTGTGGTGGATATTATTTATGGGATTATTGATCCTAGGGTGAGGATTAGTTAGGAATGAGGAATGCGGAATGAGGAATGTAGAATGTAGAATGTAGAATTGCTTCTGGCTTCTGGCCTCTGGCTTCTGGCAACTGAAGACTCTACCTAAAGCGTCATTGCGGTTCCGCATTCGCGGAATGTGGAAACCGCAATCTCCTATAACGGAGGAGAGGCTTCCAGTTGCTTGTTTTGGTGGCCAATTTTTAATCTTGAAATTCTGAATTGTTGAATGAATAAAATAGGAAAATACGAGTTTGTTGCAGAACCCTTCCATTGCGATTTTTCGGGAAGGATGTTCTTGGGGCATTTGGGCAACCAGATGCTCAATGCCGCCGACTTCCATTCCACCGACCGTGGCTTTGGGATGAAATACCTGATGACGATCAACCGTTCGTGGGTGCTGTCGCGGCTGGCCATCGAGATGGAGGAGATGCCGTCGCAACACGAGCATTACACCATCGAGACATGGGTGGAGGGTGCCATGAAGTTCTTCACCAGCCGTAACTTCTGCGTGTCGGACGGCAATGGGAAGGTGTACGGCTACGGTCGTTCCATCTGGGCCATGATCGATACCGAGACGAGGCAACCTACCGACATCTACAGCATCGACAACGGTGCCATCAACGCGTGGATTGTGGACGACAAGCCGTGCCCCATCGAGAAAGGTGGGCGCGTGAAGATGTCGGGGAACGACGATTTGGTGTGCACTATTGGCGTCAACTACAACGATATCGACATCAACGGCCATGTCAACTCGGTGAAGTACATCGAGCATGTGCTCGACCTCTGGGATATCGATTGGTATCGTGAACATCACCTGAAACGCTTCGAGATTGCCTATGTGGCCGAGGCACACCAGGGCGACTTGCTGGATTTTTATCAGGAACAGACCGGCGAGGGTGAGTTTTGTGTGCGTTTGGTCAAGAGTGATCCTGCGGCGGGCGTCCAGGCCGAGGTGTGTCGATGCAAGTTGCTGTTTGTAGATGGTAAATCATAGGGTAAGTTATGAAAAAGCTGCTCTTCCTCATATTGATGCTGCTCATGCTGCCGTTGACTTCGATGGCCCAGTTGATGGCATGCCGTGGTTTCGTTGAGGAAGGGTACGATTTCTGGCTTTATCTTCCCGACAATTATAACAAGGCGGAGGAGTTGCCCTTGGTGATGTTCTTGCACGGCAAGAGCTTGAGTGGCGACTCGTTGGAGATGGTACTTCGCTATGGCAGTATCCATGCCTTGATGAAGGGTCGCCCCATCAATGCCATCGTGGTGGCGCCTCAAGCCCAGCAAGCCTGGGAACCCAATAGGGTGATGGCCTTGTACGACTGGGTTGACGACCATTACAAGGTCGATACCAACCGTTTCTATGTGTTGGGCATGAGTATGGGTGGCTATGGTGCCTTGGATGTGGCGACGGCTTATCCCGAACGGGTGGCTGCTGTCATGGCGATGTGTGGTGGTGCTTCGGGCAAGGAACTGTGTAGCTTGACCACTTTACCGCTATGGATCATTCATGGCACGGCCGATAATCTGGTGCCGGTGCAATGCTCCGACCGTGTGGTCGACTCCATACGAGCGTGCGGCGACACTACCCGTCTCATTTACGACCGTCTCGAAGGCGTGAACCATTCGCGCTTGGCACGGGTGTTTTACCTCGACCAGACCTACGAGTGGCTGTTCTCCCACTCACTGAAAGACAAAGACCGGCGGGTCAATAGGTCATATTTCATGACCAATGAGTTGCTGGAGTTGGCCTATGAAGGCTTTGACCCCAATTTTACCGTGAACATCGTAGAGGCGGTCTATCCTCCACTTCGGGAGCGGAAGAAATACTATGTGGTCAAGAAGGGGGACACATTAGCCTCCATCGCGGTGGAGAACTACACCACGGTATCCATCTTGTGCAAACTCAACAAATTCAAGAAAACCACCAAGTTGTGGAAGGGTAGGAAGATCCGGGTGAAATGAGGTTTAGTTGATGAGCCAAGAGACACCGCAGCCTACGCTATAGTATTTCCCCAGATTCAACAGGTCGAGGTCGGTTTCAATGTCGAGCTGAACACGGCGCGACACCAGCCAAGTGAAACCTATTTCGGCCATGTGTTGGCTCCCTTCCGCATTGAGGTAGTTGTAGCTTTCTATATAGGTTCCGAGACCTTCCGTGATGTTGCATCCTATGGCCAAGGCAAGGAATGTTGTGGGTTCGGCTGTCTCGCCATCCCATTCTAGTCCGGCGTTGTAGCAAAGCCAGAAACGCTCGCCGATGCTGTGCTCGAAGAGCAGATAGGCTGACGGGGCAAGATAGGAGGGGAGTTGGTCTTTTGTCCCGACATGCGGAGAACGGAATTCGGCCAGCACGCCTACTGATGGCAGGATGCCCGAGCCTTCGTAGAGCTTGATTTTTGCGCCTATGGCCAGAGGTGCAATGCCAAAGGTCGGCTTTTGGGTGCCGTCTTCCTTATTCAACAGGAATTCGGAACCGACGCGTAGCTCCATATTTTCGAACAGGCCATAGCGGAACATGGCGCTGCTGAGCTTGATAGTTTTTGCCCCATCGGTAGACTTCTCATAGCCGAAGCCGTTGTCCCAGATGACTTTATGGTGAGGCGTCACTTCGGCGCCCCAACTCATGCCTGGGCGGTCGGGGACGAGGGCGGGGAGCTCGTCTTGGGCGTGACATAGATTGGCCAACATAACAGCGACAAATAGAACCAATGCATTTTTCATTTCGAAGTGTTTTTGATTTGAAATGCAAAGGTAGAAAAAATCGTTGAGTAATAGAAAAAATTGTATCTTTGTAGTTTTAAAACATTCATAAAAAAAGCACCATGAGAAGTAAGATTGTAGCAGGAAACTGGAAAATGAACCTCACATTTGATGAGGCCCAGACCTTGGTCGACGATATCCTCGACCGCCTTGACGAACAGGATGAACTGAATTGTGAAGTCATCATCTGCCCGCCATTCCCTTATCTTGAATTGCTTACCGATTTTGAATTTGACGAGCAGCGCTTCAATGTGGGCGCACAGAACTGCAGCGCATTCGACAAGGGCGCCTACACGGGCGAGGTGTCGGCCAAGATGTTGAAGTCCATCGATGTGGACTATTGCATTGTGGGACACAGCGAGCGCAGGAAATATTTTGGCGAGACCAACGAGATTCTGGCCGAGAAGATCAACCGCGTGATCGAGAATAATATGTCGCCCATCTATTGCGTCGGCGAGGTGCTTGAGGAGCGTGAGGCCGGTCGCCATTTTGAAGTGGTCAAGGAACAACTGGAAAAAGGATTGTTCCACCTTGACGGCGACGCCATCTACGACGCCATCATCGCTTACGAACCCGTCTGGGCCATCGGCACAGGCAAGACCGCTACCCCCGAGCAGGCACAGGAGATGCATGCCTACATCCGCTCACTCATCAAGGAGCATTACGATGAGGCCACTGCCGACGAAATCCGTATCCTCTATGGTGGCAGCTGCAATGCCAAGAACGCCACCGAGCTCTTCTCGCAACCTGATGTCGACGGCGGCCTGATTGGTGGCGCCTCCTTGAAGGCTGAAGACTTCGTCTCCATCTGCAACCAAGCCTCACATATCGGCGAAGAATGAAAACACTTGAATACAGTTTTACGGCGCCGTCATCCGACATTCAGCACGACATGCTGGTGACCATGCTGGCCGAGATAGGCTTCGACTCGTTCATGGACGAGGCACATGTGATGAAAGCCTATTGCACGGTAGAGCATCGTGATGACATCACGGTGGAGGACCTGCTCACTGACCCCGCTTTTGTTGGCGTCCAGCTGCTGAATGTGGAGGAGATGCCCGACAAGGACTGGAATGAGTTGTGGGAGGCTTCCTACCAACCCGTGGTGGTCAACGAGCGCTGCCGTGTGCGTGCTCCCTTCCATGAGCCCGACCCGAGCTTCGAGTTCGACCTGGTCATCGAACCCAAGATGTCGTTTGGCACGGCCAACCACGAAACGACCGCCCAGATCATCCAGCTGATGCTGGAGACCGACTTCCAAGGGAAATCGGTGCTTGATATGGGTAGCGGTACGGCGGTGTTGGCCATCCTCGCCAAGAAACTTGGCGCAGCCCATACCGTGGCCATCGACAATGACGAGTGGGCCTATCGTAACGCCTTTACCAACTGCGAGTTGAATGGCATCTCCGACATCGAAATCGTGCTCGGTGATGCTTTGGCCATCAACGGGAAATTCGATGTCGTTTTGGCCAATATCAACCGCAACATCCTCTTGCGCGACATGCATTATTATTATGATGCGATGAACCTAGGCGCGCACATCTTTTTCAGCGGCTTCTATACCGAAGACCTGCCGTCGATTCAAGACGAGGCAGCCCGTTTGGGCCTGCGTTATTGCCGTCATTTGAGTCGCAACAATTGGGTGGCTGCTGAATTTGTTAAATAATGGGTTTGTAATATTATGAAGTGATGAAAAAAGGAATCCTTATCATTGCCTTGACCCTGTTTTTTGGGCTGACTTCAGCCTTCGCGCAGGGTCATTTCTCGACGGACAAGAGTGCCTTTGTCGGCGAGTTGTCCACCTATCTTAACTCTTCTACTTCGAAGCAGGACCGAGAGGAAGCCGCTGTCATCATGAAGGGTTTTGGAGGGGTATGGAATAGCTATTATTCCGATAGCGAGGCCAATACCATCATCGGGCTTTGCAACCTGTTGCATGCCAAGAGTGGAGGCAAGGGTTATGCCAACATCTTCAACCTGGTGGAGGTGTTGCAGAGGATTCCTACGGGCGGACTGACGCATTCCGATGTGAGCAACTGGCTGACCTTTACCAACGCGAAGGCGCAGAAGTCGATGAACGGCATGGACAAGTATCTGGCTTCATGTCGCAACATCTTCGTCGACAAGGTGCTGTCGGCCAAAGGCAACTCCAAGTGGACCGTGCGCGATGCCTTGTGGAGTTTTCCTTCGAAGGAGCGTTTCGAGTTGAGCATCGATGGTACCTTGGCCTTGATGTCGCAAAAAGACGAGTCGCTACTCAAGAATACCAAAGGTGTCTATTATCTGGACGACAACCATTGGGAGGGCATGGGCGGTCGCGCCGATTGGTCGCGTTTCGACATCCCGGCCGACAAGGTCTATGTCACCTTGCCCGACTTTTATCGCCTCGATCTCAACCGCTCGGAATATGCCATCGACTCGGTCATCTTCCACGAGCGCCAGCATTTCGATCAGGACATCTTGTGCCGCTATGAGGATAAGGTGCTGGTGAATGCGCCTAACGAGAAGACCATGTTCCCTCGGGTGAAGTCGTATCGTAGTGACTATGAGATCAAGAACCTGATGCGCAACATCGACTTTGAGGGCGGCATCGGTATGATGGGCAACCAGGTCGATGTGTTTGGTGGCGTCAACAACAAGGCCGTCTTCCATTTTCGTCAAGAGGGTAGGGAAGTCGTGAGGGTGCAAGCCCCGCGCTTCCTTATGTCGATGGACGAACTCTTGGTCTCCGACAATGCGGCCATGCGCCTCTATCTGCAAGACACGGTGCCAGGTGCGCAATGGGACTCCATCTATCACAACGACTTGGGCTTCCGCTACGACAATAAGACCCGTAAGATGATGATCTTCCGCTCCGAGAAGGACTTCGGCGACGGGCCGTTCCACGACTATTTCCATGGTGTCGACATCTTCGTCGAGGCCATGTATTGGGACATTGACGGCAACCAGGTGGACTTTAGGAGGATGGAGGGCGTCAACCCGACGAGTGAGGGCGACGTGGTGTCGGTCAACTATTTCCGTCACGACGACTTCAAGCGGTTGCAAGGACTTGACGCGTCGCATCCGATGATTCGTATCGAGAAATTCCTACAAGGTTTCGACAATGTGGACCGGCAGGTGAAGTTCGCCGTGGGCGACTTGGCTTCCTACCTCCACTATCCCATCGAGCAGGTTATCTCGTTGTTGCTCCGACTGCAGGCAGAAGGTTATGTGGAGTATGACTCCGAGACCAAATGGGCCACGGCTTTGCCGCGTTTTTTCGATGTGGTCGACTCGTACCGTGAGACCATCGACTACGATGTCATCAAGATACACACCGTCACCACCAACCGTCAGCCCAACCTTCGTCTTGACCTCCACACCAACGACTTGTTGGTTTATGGCATCACGAGCCAAATCGATGGCTACGAGGGTGCCGCCATTTCATTGAGCGACCGCAAGCGTGTGGTCATCGCGCCCGACTTGGCTCGCATCACCTTCACCAAAGACCAGAACTTCAGGTTCTCGGGCGGCATCTTGGCGGGTATGTTTGAGTTCTTTACCAAAGACAGTGAGTTCAATTATGAGAACTTTTCGATCGATATGAAGAAGATCGACTCGTTGCGTTTCTATGCCCGCTACGACAACCACGTGATTCCCGTCGATGGCACCTTGGAACGACTGAAGGGACGTTTGGACATCGACCATGGCGACAACAAGTCGAGCCGTTATGAGACGCCTGACTATCCCATCTTCCACAGCGATGCCGAGGGCTTCAAGTTCTACCGGAAAATCAACGGCGGCGTGTTCCATCCCGGGGCTGTCGACTCGGTGATGACGGCTGACGACCTCGAAGGCAAGTTCTTCTATACGGTGTATCCTTTCGAGGTGGATAGCCTGAACGACCTCTCGATGAAGCGGGTGAAGTTTGAAGGCGAGTTGGTGTCGGGCGGCATCATGCCCAACATCGTACAGCCGCTTGTCGTCATGGAGGACTTCTCGCTGGGCTTCATCCACCAGATTGGTGAGGATGAGACGCAGTCGTATCCCTTGTACGGCGACTTGGGACGTTTCCATAACAAGGTGTTCCTCTCAGGAAGCGGGTTCTTTGGCGAGGGTAAGCTCGACTACCAGACCTCTGCCTTCAAGTCGGATCAGTTCATGTTTTACCTCGATTCGGTGACTGCCATCACCAACCAGTTCAAGATGGTGCCGAGAGAAGACGGTACAGGCTTCCCCATGGCCTCGGCCGATGCCTTACGACTGAAATGGGATGTGCGTGCGCCCGAGTTGACCACCGAGACCATCGACAACCCCATCTGCATGTATGGCGACACCTACTTCACGGGTAAGACAGTGCTGGCTCCCGACGGCTATTCCGCTGATGGTAAGCTGCGCTTCGGCTTGACGGAGTTCGACTCCGACCATTTCGCCTTGGACTCCAGGACCTTTGTGGCCGACTCTGCCAACTTCCTGCTCTATTCGGCCGATACGGCCAATGTGGCCTTCGCCGCCACAAACTACCGCGCCAATGTCGACTTCGACGCACAAAAAGTGAAATACGACTATCTTGACCAGAACAGTAGCCTCGACTTCCCGATGAACCAATACATCTGTTCGCTGAAAGAAGCCGAGTGGGATATGGCCACCAACAACCTGCATCTCTACAACCCCGTGGAGACCTTCGGCGACTATGCCACCGCCACCACCCACGAGGAACTGCTTGCCATCCACAACAACGCGTCCAAGTTCATCTCGTTGGTGCCTGATCAGGACTCGCTGCAGTTCTACAGCATGAATGCAGAGTATGACATGACCAACTACATCATCCACGCTCACGACGTGAAGATCATCCGTGTGGCCGATGCCGCAGTGTTCCCTTATACGCATGATGTTGACATCAACGCTGAGTCGAAACTGGAACCTGTGAACGGCGACCTGTTGGCCGACACGCTCAACCGTTTCCACCTTTATAAAGATGCGGTCGTCAACATCCACAGCCGCAACTACTATGATGCGCAAGGTACATGGGACTACACCGATGCCGGAGGTGTAAACACACCTGTCAAAGTCGACACCATCGTGCCTGTCGGGGGCGTCACGCATGGCTATGCCCATATCGCGGACACTGCTGAATTTAAGTTGAGCACGCAATTCGGTTTCCAAGGCCGTCTCATTTTGGAAGCTACCGAGAAGTTGGGCTATTTCGACGGCCAATATGCCATGCTCGCCTTTGAGGAACCTAAACCTATAACCATTGTGGTCCAGGAGCCTGAACTCATCGATGGAGAAGAGGATCAGAATGACTCGACGTTTTTGAATCTTGACGATTTCGGTCCGGGCGACCCAAGATGGGGTTTGGAGACTGAGCAAGACACCATTGCTTCGCTCAACCATTGGTTTGCTTCGGCGACGCATGTCAATCCGGCGGATATCCGCATCCCCATCGACATCGACCGTATCCGCGAGAGTGAACCTAACATGTGCAACGGCCTTTATTATGAGTTGGCTATCGATGGCGGCTACTTTGGCTCGTTCCTCACGCCGCTTGCGGGTAGGAAAGACCTCGACGATGCCGCCCCGAGCAATGGCATACTTTGGTTCAATGCCGACAGCCTGCGCTTCGTGGTGACCGATACGACGCAATATGATGCCCGTCTCGAACTCGATTCGCGTGGCGTCATCAACGGCCACTGCACCACCGACTTGGGCTTCGACACGCCTTTGGCCAAATTCATCGTCTTTGGCGACTATACGCAATACCCGAACGATAGCCTTGTCTTGCAGGGCGTCAATGTGTTCAATGCCCCCGTCTTCGACGACGACGTGATGGCGGCCATGGCTGATGTCTACGCCAATATGGAAGGAGCTTCCATCGATTTGACCCAAACGGGTTATCTCGACTATTTCCGTTCCGAAAACACAGAGGAGAAGACACAAGAGCTGAAGACGAATATAGAGCTGGCAGGCTATCCCCCCATGGAATCGTCCGACTTCTACTGCAATACCATCGTTATCCCTGACTTGAAGATGGTGTGGAACGACAAGATGCATGCCTTCGTCTCGGTGGGCAAGATCGGTCTGGGTAGCTTCGGCAACCATATCGTCAACAAGTATGTGGACGGCTGCGTGGTCTTCGACCGTCGTTTGGGTAATATCACCTATTATTTCCAGAACGACATGTTCCAGACCTATATTAACTACAACAGCGGCGATGGACAGCTTCAGGTGCATGCCACCTATGGCGATATCAACCAGAAGATGTACGACACCAAGGAGAAAGTCCGTACGCGCACCAAGGATGACAAGCACTTCCAATATGTGGCGGTGCCCTACGAGTCGATGCTCGACTTCCTGAACCGGCTGAAATATGCCGGACTGACCGTGGGCGGCCTATAAAAATTCAGTTTTTTTCGAAAAATAGTCCTGCGTATTCCATTTTTATTCGTATTTTTACCGATTCAAAAAAGAAAGATTAATAAAAACCTAACGATATGAAATTCATAGTATCAAGCCTTAAGCTTTTGAAGAATCTCCAGGCCTTGAGTGGCGTTATCGGTTCAAAGAACACCTTGCCGATTTTGGATGACTTCCTGTTCCAGTTGACTGAAAACGAACTGAAAATCACGACCTCCGACCTCGATGTGACGATGTCGGTCAGCATGGTGCCCGACATGGTGGACGGCACGGGTGAGGTGACGATTCCCGCACGCCTGTTGCTCGAAATCATGAAGAACTTCCCCGATGTGCCGATCACCATTGCCATCGACAACAACACCCTTGCCGTCGAGCTGATCGCTGGTGAAGGTCGCTACAAACTGGCAGGTCACAAGAGCGACGAGTTCCCGCAACTGCCCGCCATGACCGACACCTCGACTTGGGAGATTCCCGCCGATGTCTTGGCCAAGGGCTTCGAGAAGACCGTCTTCGCCACGGGTGTGGATGAGATTCGTCCTATCATGTCGGGCGTGCTCATGGAGATGAACGAGAATTTCCTCACCTTCGTCGCCACCGATGCCCACAAGCTGGTGCGTTACAGAAGGATGGATGTCAAGTCTGACATGGTGGCTTCGTTCATCATGCCCAAGAAACCCATCAACCAGTTGAAGAACATCCTGGCCACCCTTGCCGACGAGCCGGTGCGTATCGAGTTCAACAAGACCAACGCCTCGTTCGTCTTTGGCGACTATGTGTTGATCTGCCGCCTCATCGAAGGCCGCTATCCCAACTATGACGCCGTCATCCCGAAGAACAACCCCAACCAGCTGACCATCGACCGTCAGACCTTCTTGTCGGCCATCCGTCGTGTGGCTGTGTTCTCCAGCAAGGCCACGCACCAGGTGCGTTTCCGCATCGCTGGCCAAGAGCTTACCTTGACCGCTGAAGATATCGACTTCTACAACGAAGCCAAGGAGCGCCTCACCTGCAGCTATCAGGGCGATGATATGGAGATTGGCTTCAACTCGCGCTTCCTGCAAGAGATGCTTGCCAACTTCGACTCCGAGATGGTGAAGATTGAGATGTCGGCCCCCAACCGTGCCGGTATCATCATCCCCAGCGAGAATGAGAATGAAGCCGAGGACCTGCTTATGCTGCTCATGCCTGTCATGCTCAACGCCTAAAGTTTATTTGACGAGAGAAGATAGCGAAGACTGATGGATAACGAAAGGGAAGAGGAACAACCGCTTGATGAGACTTTGGAAGGCGTGGAAGACGCCCAGGCTCACGAAGACGATTATCATGTGATACCCCTTAAGGGCATGTTCGAGAACTGGTTTCTCGACTATGCCTCTTATGTCATCTTGGAACGCGCCGTGCCCGCTATCGAGGACGGTCTGAAGCCTGTGCAACGCCGCATCCTGCATTCGATGGACGAATTGGATGACGGCCGTTTCAACAAGGTGGCCAACATCGTGGGTAACACGATGAAATACCACCCTCATGGCGATGCGTCCATCGGCGACGCCCTTGTGCAACTGGCACAGAAGGACCTGCTGATGGACACACAGGGTAACTTCGGCAACATCCTCACGGGTGACGATGCCGCAGCACCTCGTTATATCGAGGCGCGCCTCTCGAAGTTTGCCAAGGAGGTCGTCTTCAACCATAAGACCACCGATTGGACCCGTTCCTACGACAACCGTAACGCTGAGCCCGTGTCGTTGCCGGTCAAGTTCCCATTGTTGCTGGCACAAGGCACCGAAGGCATCGCCGTAGGCTTGGCGTCCAAGTTCCTGCCCCATAACTTTAACGAACTGATTGACGCCTCCATCGCCTATCTGCGCGATGAGCCTTTCACCCTCTATCCCGACTTTCCGACGGGAGGCCTGATGGATGTGACCAACTACAACGACGGTCTGCGTGGCGGCAAGGTGCGCATTCGTGCGAGAATCAGTCAACAGGATAAGAAAACGCTTGTCATCAGCGAGATACCCTACGGCACCACCACGGGCAGCGTCATCGAGAGCATCGTGAAGTGCAACGACAAGGGTAAGATCAAGATCAAGAAGATCGACGACAACACCGCCGAGCAGTGCGAGATTGTCATCTACCTCAATCCCGGTGTGTCGCCCGACCAAACCATCGACGCCCTCTATGCCTTCACCGATTGCGAGGTGTCGATTTCTCCCAATGCCTGCGTCATCGTCAACAAGCATCCGGCCTTCATGGGCGTCAGCGAGATTCTCAAACACAGCACTGACCGCACCATGGAGCTCCTCAGCCTTGAGTTACGGATCTTAATCGATGAGTTGGAAAACAGTTGGCACTGGGTGTCGTTGGAGAAGATATTCTTCGAAAAGGGTATCTATAAAGAATTGGAAAACAAGGAATATGCCGATTGGGACGAACTCTACACGGGCATTGAACGCCGTTTCGACAAGTATCGCAAGTTGTTGAGGCGCGAAGTGACGCGAGAGGATGTGGAGAAGTTGTGTGAGAAACCCGTCCGCAAGATTTCGAGATTCGACATCAAGAAAGCCGACGAGCAACTGGCCGACCTCGAACAACGCATGGAGGAGGCCCGCTATAACCTCGACCATATCGTCGACTTTACCATCGACTATTTCTTGCATATTAAAGAGAAATATGGCGAAGGCCGCGAACGCAAGACGGAGATTCGTAACTTCGATAACATCTCGGCCGTGGCTGTGGCTGCCAATAATGAGAAACTCTATGTCAACAAGGAGGAAGGTTTCGTGTGCACAGGCGAAGGCCTGAAACGCGAAAAGAACAAGGAAGCTTATGCCTATGTGTGCGACTGCTCCGACATGGACGACATCATCGTCTTCCATGAGGATGGCAAGTACATGGTGACGAAGCTCCAGCCGAAACTCTTTGTGGGGCAGAAGATCATCCATGTCGATGTGTTCCACAAGAACGACGACCGTACGACCTATAATGTGGTGTATCGCGATGGCAAGAACGGAGCACCGCACTATGTGAAACGTTTCGCTGTGATGGGCGTCACCCGCGACAAGGAATACGATGTCACGCAGGGCAAGCCTGGCTCGAAGGTGCGCTATTTCTCGTCGAATCCCAACGGCGAGGCAGAAGTCATCAAGGTGACGCTTTTGTTGTTCAACAAGAAGCAGAAGACCGTCGACTATGACTTCGCTGGTCTGGCCGTGAAAGGTCGTGGCGTGCGCGGCAACCTGCTCACGAAATACGAGGTCAAGGAGATCAAGAAGAGTGGGGAAGGCGTGTCGACCCTCAACGCCCGCGACATCTGGTACGACGACACCGTTCGTCGCCTCAACGCCGACAAACGAGGGCAGTACCTTGGTGCCTTCGAGGGCGAGGACCGAATTCTTCAAATCTTCTCCAATGGCGAGTTCAAGATTTCGGGTTTCGACCTCAACACCCACTTCGATGACGACATGGTGGACATCCGCAAGTTCGATCCCGATGAAGTCTTCTCCGTCATCTACATCGAAGGCGAGACGCAGAAGCACTACCTGAAACGTTTCAGCATCGAGGCCGAGACCAAGTTGAACACACGCGCTTCCTTCATCGGCGAGCATCCTGATGCCAAGTACTTGGGCATGAGTTCCGACGAACTGCCTCGCTTGCGGTTGAGCTACAAGGTGAGCGATGCAGGCAACAGCTTCCCCGACGACGAAATCAACGTGGAGGAATTCATCGGTATCAAGAGTTACAAGGCGAAGGGCAAACGCCTGTCGACGCGTGAGATTGACGAATGGCAGTTCTTGGAGCCTTATCAGCCCGAGCCGTCTGAAGATGAGCCCGAGGAACCTGATGACAAGGGCGAACCTAATGAAGAAGAAGAAGTAACGGAAAAGATAACCGTCAATCCAGCCGACGTGCCGCTGGAGATTGTGGAACCCAAGGGCGACGGCGTGCAAATGGATTTGTTTGGAGATGATATGCAATGAAGAAACTGAAATATTTCATAGGATTATTGTGCATTTTGGCCATGTCAAGTTGTCGTACCGACCTGAAATTGGCCAAGGCGTACGTCGCGGAGCGTACAGGCATTCAAGCCGCCGTCTATTTTCCGGAGCAGGCCGAGGTGAAGGTGGAATTTAACACCCAATACGGCAGGCAAACCGAGGTGTTGAACGGCTTCAGTCAGGACTTATTCCTGGATCTCGCTTATAACGCCTATGCCGATGCCATGCAGGACTATGGCGTGACCGTCTATGTCCCTGAAGACATCGACAATGTGCCGGTCGACTCGGTGCATTGGCTGGTGATGCTTTCGCGGATGGAGGTGTCGGGACGCATCACGGAGTATGAAGACTATCTCTTCAGCGATACTGACGAATACAGCTACAAGCACCCGCTCAATACCGTCAATGTGGCCTCGTGGTTCGAGATCAACGACGGGACTTGGCATCCCGTCCAGTTCTGTGAGCATAACTTGATTGACGGCTTCAACTCGACGACCGATTATTCCTTCTGGGAGAACAAGATCGACTACAACTACACCATTGACACGCTTGAGCTTAAGGACGTCTATAACTATGCCGTGTATCTGGGTAAGCTTTATGCGGGCTACACCTATGACTACATGATGAATGGTTATGTCGACGCCGAATTGAAGAAGCAGAACATGGATTACTGGAACCGTTTCCCGCTGCGCTACGACCCGTATAAGAAACAGCTGCGCTATGCAGAGGACGGGGATGGGTTTGTGGAAATCAAGGAGTGAGTAAGCCTTCTTTCTTAGTTACCCCTTCAGTTCCTTCTCAATCATTTCTTTCAATTCCGATGGCTTGATGGTCTGAATCTCGCCGTTGGTCACCATGCTGATGTTGCCCGTCTCTTCCGAGACAACCAAGGCGATGCAGTCGTTGTCTTCTGTCACGCCGATGGCGGCACGGTGACGAAGGCCATAATGTCCTGGGATGTTGGTCTTTTGCGTGACGGGCAGGATGCAACGCGCGGCCGTGATGCGGTTGTGGCGGATGACCATGGCGCCGTCGTGCAATGGGCTGTTCTTGAAGAAGATGTTCTCGATCAAGGAGTGGCTGATGTCGGCATTGATGGTAACACCAGTCGAGACGATGTCGTCCAAGTTGTTCTTGCGCGTCAGCAGGATGAGTGCGCCTTGCTTGATTCCCGACATGTTGAGGCAAGCCTTGGTGAGCGAATCGACGTCCAAGTCGATGTTGCTCCTTACCTTCAAAAACTTGAATTTTCGGGCTAGTTTGCCCTCTTGGGCTTGCGCGCCAATAGTGAACAAAAACCGTCGTATCTCGGGCTGGAAAATGATGATGAGCGCGATGAAGCCCACGCTGACGAAGGCGCCTAATATGGCGGTCAACATCTCCATCTGCAAGGCCTTCACCAACTGCCAGATGACGAAGATAGCCACAATACCGATGAAGATGCTCATGGCCGAGGTGCCTTTCAGCAGGCGGAAGAGGCCGTAGAACAACGCAGCGACAAGGATGATGTCGATGATGTCGAAAACGCGGACTTGTATGAAGAGGTCAATCATGATTCTAATTTTGCTGCAAAATTACAAAAAGTCCCTGCCAATTCGATGGCCTCGCGTGCATTTTTCACATTATGGACACGCAAGAGGTCGGCGCCTTTGAGCAAGGCGATGGTGTTCAAGACCGTCGTGCCGTTTTCGGCGTCCTGTGGCGTCGTGCCCAACACCTTGTTTATTAAAGACTTTCTAGAAATGCCTATGAGTATGGGAAGGCTGTTGTAGCGATAACGATTCAAATCGTTGAGCAACTGGTAATTGGCTTCAAGACTCTTGCCGAATCCGATGCCAGGGTCAAGGATGATTTGCTGTTCGCCATAGGCCTCCAATACTTGGCATTGCTGCGCAAAGAAGTCACGCACGGTTTGGTGGATGTCGCCATCCAAGGCATATTGGTGCATGGTCTCGGGCGTGCCGACGCAGTGCATTAATATATAAGGTAGGTGGTTCTGCCCGATGTAAGGCAGCATCTCCGTGTCGAATAGTCCGCCCGAGATGTCGTTGATGATGTCGGCACCTTCGGCGACACAGGCTTCGGCAACGTTTTTACGGAAAGTGTCGATGGACACCAATGCCTCGGGGAAATGTTTTCTGACGGCTTTCAAAATGGGGATGACGCGTTCCATCTCCTCGTTTTCGGTGGCGATGGCATTGTTAGGTCGGGTGGAGCAACCTCCGATGTCGATGATGTCGGCACCCTCTGAAAGCATCTGCTCGCAGTGTTGCAAGGCATGGTCCATCTCGTTGTAACGTCCGCCATCGGAGAACGAGTCGGGGGTTACATTGAGGATGCCCATGAGGGCGGGACGGTCGAAGACGATGCTTTTATTCTGGGTTTTCAGTTGAAACATCTTGGTTTTTTCTGCAAAGGTAGTGTTTTTCCTGACACTACCTACATTTCATCTAACCATATACACTTCCAAGTGTGGAATAGTGCGTGGGTTAAAGGATGCATCAATCAATGTGGTGCTATCGATATAAAGCCGCTCCAATCGACGGCAATTGCTTAGGTCAGGGATGACCAGCATGCCACCGCTGCCCGCCACATTGAGTTCCACTAACTCGGTGAGTTGGGCCAAACTGACAGGCAGTTCCTGCAATAGGTTAGTGCCTATATATAGGAACTCCAACGATTCCAGTTGCCCGATGTTATTGGGTAGGTGATGGAGTGCGTTGTGCGTGACGGAGAGGTGCTCCAGTTTCTTCAATTCGCACAACGCTTCGGGCAATGTCTCGAGGTCGTTGTAGTCCAATTCCAGGTGCTCCAGGTTTTTGAGTTGGCCTATCTCTGGTGGCAATGTCTTGATGTCGTTGTGCTTGAAGGAGATGTATTCCAGTTCGGTGAGTTCGCCGATGACGGGTGGAATGTATGTGAGGCGGTTGGAACTGACCACCAATTTCTTGAGGTGCTTGAGTTGGCCGATTTCCTCGGGCAGCGAGTCGAGACCATTGCGGAAGAGGTAGAGTGTCTCGGCATTGGGATTGGCATTGATTTTCTCCACCAGGCGTTTGGCGCTGCGGTAGGTAATGCGGATTTTCTTCTTGCCCTGTGCTTGGGCGTTGCCGCCAAGGAGCAAAAAGGCAGCAAGAAGGAGGATGAGAGAGGTCTTTTTCATTTTTTAACGTTTTTGTAGTGTTTTGTTTTTCAGTATATTAGTACCCCACTATTCTATCAGCAAAAATACTCCAAACTGGTGCAGCCTTATAGGCCTCGACACTGGCTTGCGGCACCTTGATTTCTTGGATAATCTGATTGTTCATTTCCCATGTCGACCCAATGATATGGGGAGGAGTCGTTGCCCGACAAGTCATCGAAGTCATAGAAGAACAATCCTTGAAGACATCAGTCCAAAACTCTTGAAGGGAAGCAGGAAAATCCATTGAAGTGATTTGACTGCATTGCACAAACGATTCGTAGCCAATCGACTCCAAGGTGTTTGAAAAAGTGATGTTCTTCAAGGCCGTGCATTCCATGAATACATACCTGCCTATTGTGGTCACCGTATTGGGCATGACTACGGAAGTCAACTTGTTGCATCCATTGAAAGCCCCATCGTTGATTCCAACCACTGTATAGCTCTGTCCAAGATGGGTGAACTCGGACGGAATGACTTCTTTCCCGTAATACTGCCGATTGACCAACTCGGGATTGAAGTCCGTCGCTCGGGTAACGACAGCGGTATTGGGCGAAACGAGGATGAAATACATCTTCTTCAGTTCGTTTTGATAACTGGCTTCTACAATCACTTTGCCTTCGCGAACCACTTCTTGGGTGGAAATGATTTTCATCGGTTCGTTGTCATCTTTTTGGCAAGCAGTCATGACAACACCTAAAACGATGGCCAATAAGCCTTTCCATATATTATTTGTTTTCATATTCATCAAAATTCAAGTTCAACCAAGTTTATTGCATTCCGACAATAATGTCCTTGTACAGCCGCCATTGCGGGGATTCCTTATACGCTTCAACGCTTTGCATTGGGACATATACGGTTTCGAGCGAATCGCAAATGATGAGGTAATCCTCTGGATAATTGCTATTGGGATCTTTCATGGGAGGCACAACAGGAAGGCACACCAAAGTTTTCAGCGAACGGGAATCATACAAAACCCCCATCCCTAACTCTTTCACAGAAGCAGGGATCTCGAAACTACTGACCCCAGTCCAACTAAAGGCATAATCGCCGATATTAGTAAGACGGTCGTGCAGTTTTACCGAAGTCATATCAACACATCCCCAAAACATAGAAGCAGGAATCTTTTCGAAGGATTGGGGCAGTTCAAATGTGGTCAAATCGGTATTGCAAAAAGCGCCTTTACCAACATATTCTACTGACTCGGGAAGCGTTAAGGAGGTCAAGCCTGACTCGCAGAAAGCATTCTCTCCGATATATCGCACCGAATTGGGAATTGTAATGGAAGTCATGTTTTTACAAGTATAGAAAGCGTTTTTGCGAATCGTGTCGATGGTGTTGGGCAATTCAACAGAAGAAATCAGATTGACGATTCCGTCAGGACCTGTGCTTTCCCAAAAACAGCCTTCCCCGATGCAAGTCACCTTGAACATCTTGCCACCGTGGACAAAACGGTCTGGGACAACGACATCACCGCGATAAACCCAAGGTGCCGTTTCGCCTTCTTCGGTATAAAACCAGCGCGAATTGACCACCTCGGCAGTCGTGTCAGAAAGCAAATGGAAATACATCTTCGTGCTGTTGGAATAGTGCACCTTGACGGTAGTGCCAAAAAGGTTTTCGACCTTTTCGGTGGAAACGATTCCCAGAATGTCGGCTTCTGTTTTCCGGCATCCAGAAATAGATACCATCAGGATGCAAATCATCATGATAATTGTGGTTGTCGTCTTTTTCATAAAAGTAGGTTTTAATTCTTGTATTAGCGTCTCGCTGCTATGTTCCCATATACATCTGCTATAAATTGATGGCAAAGTTAATCAATTTGTGAACATGTCAAGTGGTTGATAGGTTGGCGTCTCGTTTTGTCCATGCTTTTTCTGACTTGTATTTCTGTATTTTATTGAATGTTATTATTTTATAAAAAAATCAAAACGATTTTTGTCCCTATGAAAAATCTCATTATCTTTGCCAAAAATTGAAACTATAGACAAATTCAAACACTTCCTTTTATGAAAATCAAACATTTAATTCTGTCTTTTTTGCTTTTGGGCGCATATAGTCTAACTGCCCAAGAGGAAGCCAAAATGCTACGCTTCCCGACCATCCACGGCAACAACGTGGTATTCAGCTATGGCGGTGACCTATATTCCGTCGACATCAAGGGCGGCATTGCCCACAAAATCACCAATGATGCCAACGGCTATGAGATGTTTGCGCGTTTCTCGCCTGATGGCAAACATCTGGCCTTTACGGCTCAATATGACGGCAACACGGAGGTCTATGT
Source organism: Bacteroidales bacterium (assembly GCA_017395365.1). Taxonomy (GTDB): domain Bacteria; phylum Bacteroidota; class Bacteroidia; order Bacteroidales; family F082; genus Limimorpha. Next base: position 40,922 of record JAFPUN010000015.1, on the reverse strand, counting down.
CATGCCTTATCCCGAGTGTGGCACACCCACGCGCCTGACCTATACGCCTACCTTGGGCCGCGACGACATCAGCGACCGCATGGGTCCGAACAACATCGTCATGGCATGGAAGGACAACGAGAACATCGTCTTCCGCTCGCGTAAGGAGAGTTGGGACGACTTCGTGGGTCAGCTCTTCCTCGCCAACATCAACGGTGGCCTGGCCGAGCAACTGCCCCTGCCTGAAGGCGGCTGGATCTCGTATTCACCCGACGGCAAACAGATTGCCTACAACCGCGTGATGCGTGAGTTCCGTACATGGAAATACTACCGTGGCGGCATGGCCGACGATGTGTGGACCTATGACTTCAAGTCGAAGAAGATCGAAAACATCACCAACAACAATGCGCAGGACATCTTCCCGATGTGGGTCGGCAACAAGGTCTATTTCTGTTCCGACCGCGACCGCACGATGAACCTGTTTTGCTACGACCGGGGCACAAAGCAGACCACCAAGGTGACCGACTACACCTATTATGACATCAAATGGCCCTCGCTCGGTGATAAGGATATCGTCTATGAAAATGGTGGTCAACTGTTCCGTTACAACCTCGCCGACGGCAAGGTCTATCCCATCCCTGTGCAGATGGCCAACGACAACAAGTCGACGCGCACCAAGTATGTGGACGCCTCCAATTTCATCAACACGAGCAGCATCTCACCTGATGCCAAGCGTGTGGCCTTCGGCGCCCGCGGTGACGTGTGGACGGTGCCGGTCAAGTCGGGTATCACGCGTAACCTGACCCAGAGCGACAATGCCCATGACCGCAATGTGGCTTGGTCGCCCGACGGCAAATACATCGCCTACATCAGCGACCGCACGGGTGAGGATGAAATTTACATCCAGGCCCAAGACGGCAAGGAAGAAGCCATCCAGCTGACCAAGAATTCAGATACATACAAGTATAACCTGCTTTGGTCGCCTGACAGCAAGAAAATCCTTTGGGACGACAAGATGAACCGCATCAATATGGTGGACGTGGCTTCCAAGAAGGTCACTGAAGTGGCCAGCAGTAGGGCGGGCGAGATGGACGACTTCTGCTGGTCGCCCGACAGCCGTTGGATTGCCTATGCCATGCCGAGCACCTTCAGCGTGAGCCAAATCCACATCTACAATGTCGATTCAGGGAAGGATGAGACGGTCACCGACAGTTGGTACAACTCCTCGTCGCCTGCCTTCGACAAGAGTGGCAAGTACCTCTATTTCACCTCCGAGCGCGACTTCCGCCCGACATACGGCTGGCTGGAGTGGAACCATGTCTATACCGACATGTCGAAGATCTATCTGATTACCTTGCAGAAAGACACACCGTCGCCGTTCTTGACGGAAAATGATGAGGTGAAAGTGGAGGGAGAGAAAGATGAACCAAAGGACAGCCCAAAGGGAAAACCAGAGGGTAAGCCTGAGGACAAACCCGAAGGCAAGAAAGATGTAAAAGAAGTGAAAATTGACTTCGACGGCATCAGTAATAGGGTAGTGGTGCTGCCTGTCAACGCAGGTAGATACTGGAACCTGACGGGTGTGGAAAACGGCTTGTATTATGTGGCGGCCGGACGCAATGGCGGTGGCCTCGGCTATTTCGATGCCAAGTCGAAGAAATGCACCTCCATCGGTGGCTTTGGCTATCAGCTAACGCCCGACGGCAGCAAGATGCTTATGCGCGAAGGCCGTGGCTATAAGGTCGTCAATGCGCCCAAAGGTCCCACGCCTGGCGGCGGCAAGCCGGGTGAAGGCGGCAAAGGCGATGACGTCATCGACCTCTCGAACATGAAGAAATGGGTCGACTTGCGCACCGAGTGGACGCAGATCTACAACGAGGCCTGGCGCCAGATGCGCGACTTCTTCTATGCGCCCAATATGCATGGCGTGGATTGGCCTGCCATGAAGGAGAAATACGGCAAGCTGTTGCCTTATTGCGCCGACCGCAACGATGTGAACTACCTTATCGGTGAACTGATTGGTGAGATCAACATCGGTCACGCTTATGTGGGTGAAGGCGACCGTGTGAAGCCTGAACGCATCCCCATGGGTATGCTGGGCTGCCGCATCCACCGCGACAAGTCGGGCTACTATCAGATTGACAAGATATTAAAGGGCGAGAACTGGAACGAGAAGACCCGCTCGCCACTGACTGAGGTGGGTGTGAATGCCAAGGAAGGCGACTTCATCATCGCCATCGATGGACAGAGCACCAAGGACTTGAAGGACATGTATGCCGCTCTCATCGGCAAGGCCGACAAGGCGGTGCTGCTGACCTTGAATAGCAAAGCTTCGGAGAGTGGCGCCAGCGATGTGGTGGTGAAACCCATTGCCGACGAAACCGGCCTTTACTACTACAACTGGGTGCAAGGTAATGTGGAGAAGGTGAGCAAGGCCACCAACGGACAGGTGGGTTACATCCACATTCCCGACATGGGCGTGGAAGGCTTGAACGAGTTCGCCAAGTATTTCTATCCCCAACTCGACAAGAAGGCCCTCATCATCGATGACCGTGGCAACGGTGGCGGCAATGTCAGCCCGATGATTGTGGAGCGCCTGCGTCGCGAATTGTCGATGTACGACGTAATGCGTAACGGCGAGCCTGAGACCAAGCCCACCAAGATGATGCTGGGTCCCAAGGTGCTGCTGTTCAACAAGTACTCTGCTTCAGATGGAGACTTGTTCCCCTATCAGTTCAAGAAGCACAAAATCGGCACGACCATCGGAATGCGCTCTTGGGGCGGTGTGGTTGGCATCCGTGGAAGTCTGCCTTTCATCGACGGAGGCTCGCTTACCCGTCCCGAGTTTGCTCCTTTCGACGAGAAAGGCAACTGGGTCATCGAAGGCTATGGCGTGGATCCCGACATCGTCATCGACAACGATCCTGCCCGCGAGTTTGAGGGTGTTGACGATCAACTCAACAAGGCCATCGAAGTCATCCTGGAGCAGATGAAGAATTATCCTGACATTCCAGAAATTCCTGCTTGGCCGGACAAGACGAAGTAAATATAGAAAGTGGCTGTTCGAAATGAAACTGAATTAAGCTTCTTTAGCTGTAAGCAATCAGCCGTCAGCTCTCAGCTTTGTAGCACTAAGGCTGACTGCTGATGGCTGACTGCTGAAGGCCAAATTCTTCTGCCTTTTATATCAACAAAAATGCTTGCATAAAAGCTGAAAAGGCTGTCTCTCAATCGGGGACAGCCTTTCTTGCGAATAATAGATGACGTGTTTATTCCTCTATTAGTTCATAATTCGTGCTCCGTCCGCCTTCGTTAGAGCAGCGAAGTATGCCTTTCTCGACCAGGTCTTGTATGTCGCGCAAGGCTGTTGCAGTAGAGGTTTTGGTCATCTTGGACCATTTGCTGGTGTTGAGTTTGCCCTCAAAACCGTCCCAAAGGCGGTTGATGACTTTGATTTGTCTCTCGTTGAGGGCGATGTTACAATGCTCATGCCAAAACAAGGATTTGCGCACCACTCGATGTGTCTTTTCAACGGCGGTGTCGATGGCGCTTTCCATAGTCTGTAAGAACCACAAAAGCCACTGTGTGATGTCTAAGCCGTGCTTGCCCATGTATTCCAACACATCGTAGTAGTTCTTCTTATCGCGCAAGATGGCTGCCGACATGCTGTAGAAGCGTTGGGGTGTGCCATCGGCACGCGCCAAGAGCATATCGGTGAGCGTGCGTGTCAAGCGTCCGTTGCCATCATCAAACGGGTGAATGTTGACAAACCAAAGATGGGCTACGGCGGCTTTCAGCACGGGGTCGGTGGTGGGTTCGCTGTTGAACCAGTCCAAGAACAGCTGCATCTGATGAGGCACGTCCGCTGAAGGTGGCGCCTCGTAATGTACCGTCTCCTTTCCCATGGCACCGCTTACCACCTGCATCGGTTCGGTGCCTTGTCGCCATGCTGCTACGGTGATGGGAACGATGCCACTTCGTCCCAAGGGAAACAGGGCAGCATGCCAGTTGAATAGGCGTTGCTCGTTCAAAGGTGCGTTGGCGTGTTGTACGGCATCCAACATCACCTGTACCACGCCCTCGGTGTAATGGTCGGGCATGGGCAAGCCGGCAGTGTCAAGACCAAGATGACGAGCCACCGATGAACGCACATGATTGGGGTTAAGGAGCAAGCCTTCGATTTCACTATTGCGTAACACATCTTCGGTCATCACCTCAAGCGATGAGGTGTTTTGCGTGTCAAGACCGAGGCTGTCCATCAGTCCAAGTAGCCTACCTTGCTTTTCGCGTACCCGTGCCAATGGACCAATGACACTGTCGTTGCTCCAACAGAAATGAGGCCATTCGGCATATTGCCATATCCAAAGCGGTGTCTTCATGAATTATTCAAATTTTGAAACAAATAATCTTGTTTTTCGCCGCAAAGATACTAAAATTCTACAAATAAGCATAAATTGAGGTGAAAAATTACAATATTCACATCAAAAATTGATTTGAATACGAGAAATAATCATTGAGGGCGGCAGACTCGCAATCTCCGACTCTAAACGATACGCTGATTATACGGATGGTTCGTCCCATGTATTAGGAGATTGCGGATCAAGTCCGCAATGACTCTGTCGGTTTAGGGTTAGACATTGCGAGAGGCACTCTTCCATAACCTTCTCTTGGAAGTCATGGCGGGTGGAAGGTTGTATTAATCGGGCAATAAACCCACTCTTAACAGTCATTGCGGGCGGCAGACCCGCAATCTCCTAAGCATACGGAATAGGTCTTCGCGCTTGGGAGATGGCGGATGCTCCTCCGCCATGACGGTTAAGGTTGAGGTTCGACGGGTTCACCAGCCGTCCGCAATGACGCCGTTGGTTTAGGGTTAGTCATTGCGGGAGGCATTGCAAAGAAAAAGTCCGTCGGATAGTTCCAACGGACTCTTTCGAATCAGGTTAAACCTCTATTATTTGCCTTTCTTCATGGGGTTTCTCTTGGCTGCAGCCTGCTTCGCCGTGGCCTTGCTGACAGCGGCTTTCTGGACTGACGCGGTCTTCTTGCTGCCAACGGCTTTCTTGGCTTGGGACTTTTGGGCGGGTGCTTTTGTGCGCGCGCTCTTCTTGGCAGGGGCTTCCTTCGCGTCAGCAACCTTTTCTTCGGCAGCTTTCTTAGTTGTCGCTTTCTTGGTCTCCTTCTTGGCTGCTTTTTGGGCTTTCTTGGCTACAGCCTTATTAGCGGTAGACTGTTTCTTTGGCTTAGGCATTTCAGCAGTCGTAGGCACGTTCTTCAGGATGTCGCACATGAAGTCCCAGAACATTTGGACGGTGGCGATTTCGCAGCGCTCGTCGGGTGAGTGCACGCCGCGCAGGGTGGGACCGAAGCTGATCATGTCCATGCCCGGAATCTTGTCGCCGATGAGGCCACATTCCAGTCCGGCGTGGATGGCTCTGACTTTAGGATCTTTCTTGAAGCGTTTCTTGTAGCAGTTCACTGCGACGTCCAAGATGGCGCTGTTGGGGTTGGGGGCCCAGCCAGGGTAGCCGTCGGTGTGCTCCACGTCGGCATCGGCGAGGCTCCACACGGCTTCCACCATGTCGGCGATGTCTTGCTTCGACGACTCGATGGAGCTACGCTGTGAGGTCTGGATGAAGAAATAGCCTTCCTTCTTCTTGCAGGAAGCGAGGTTGGTCGAGGTCTCCACGAAGTTCGGGATGGTCTGCGACATGGCGATGACGCCGTGCGGGCAGGCATAGAGGCCGTTGAGCAGGTTGTACTGGGCCATCTCGTCGATGACCACGTCGGGTTGCACCTCGGCGACTTCGGCCGTGACTTTCAGTCCGGGTTCGGTCACCTGGTATTCTTGTTTGAAGTGCTTCTCCATGTCGTTCACATAGTGCAGGAAGTGCTCGATGCTGTCGTTCGGCACGAAGGCCACTGCCGTGGCTTCGCGGGCAATGGCGTTGCGCAGGTTGCCGCCTTGGAAGTCATAGAGTTGGAGGTCGAACCAGTTGGTGCCTTGCCACAGGATGCGGGTCAGCAGTTTGTTGGCGTTGGCCAGGTTCTTGTTGATGTCGTCGCCGCTGTGGCCGCCTTTCAGGCCGCTCACGGTGATGCGGTAGGCGGTGCTGTCCTCAGGAGCAGGCTCCAGCTCGTACCACACCTTGACGATGGTGTCCATGCCACCGGCGCAGCCGATGAAGATCTCGCCTTCGTCCTCGCTGTCGAGGTTGAGAAGGATACGGCCGGTGAAGTCTTCCGGGTCGAGTTTCATGGCACCAGTGAGGCCCGTCTCTTCGTCGACGGTGAAGATGCACTCGAGCGGACCGTGTTCCACCTTCGGGTCGGCGATGACGGCCAAGGCAGCAGCCACGCCGATGCCGTCGTCAGCGCCGAGGGTCGTGCCGTTGGCATGCAGCCACTCGCCCTTGATGACCGGCTCGATGGGGTCTTTCTCGAAGTCGTGCTTCTTGTCACTGTTTTTCTCGCACACCATGTCCATGTGAGCTTGCAGGATGACGGTCTGGCGGTCTTCCATGCCCTTGGTGGCGGGTACAGTCATGATGATGTTGCCGCACTCTTCCTTGACGTAGCTGATTTTATGGTCTTTCGCCCATTGCTCGAGGTAAGCCACCATTTTGGCTTCCTTCTTCGACGGACGCGGCACACCGAGGATGCCGTTGAACTCTTTCCAAATGCCTTCCGGCTTGAGTTTCAGGATGTCATTACTCATAGTTTGTTGATTTAAAGATTTAATATTCAAAGATTTAAAATTTAAAATTTTCAACTCTTAACTCCCAACTAATCAAAGGTCCTCCATTGAAAGCACTCCCAACCGGATGTCTATTCCACGCAGCTCTTTGCAGTTTTGTAGGAGCACTTCTGTTTTTTCTTTCAAAGCCTTTTCATCGTAACGCTGGCGGTCTCGTTTTATTTCATAAATCTCGGCAATTCCGTCGATTTCGTTGATGGCGATGAGGTCAATCTCGTTCGTGCCTTTGCGGTCCCAAAACTTGCCGATGCGTGTGTAATAGCCTTTTTCGCGCAGTTTTTGTTCAAAATAACGCTCAAGTGCGAACCCAGAATAGGTGTCGAAGTCTCGCTCGATGATGCGAGCCAATTGGCTGAGCGCATTGTTGGCCACATAGCTCTGGTATTTGTAGAAAAAGCGGAACCAAAAATCCAAGAACCTGTCGTTCAGTGCATAACGCACTTTCTTTTCGTTTTCTTTGGCAAATATGGGCAACCGTTTTTCAATCAGATTGTAGTAATTCTCCAGTCTGGCGAGATAACTCCCGATGTTTGTCGTTCCCAACTTGGCTTCAATTTCACCTCGTGTCAGTTGCCCGCCAGAGAGGCAGGTGAGAATGGAAAAGTGCATCGCATAATCGTTGCCAAATTCTTCGATGAGGATGTTCTTCCCTTCGTTGATGAACGGAGAGTTCTCCTCAGTCATGTATGACAAAATGCTGTCTTTGTTTGTTTTGCCGTTATCCATAAGCAACGAGACATACCACGGCACACCTCCTGTAACTGCAAAAAGAGTGAGCATGTCATCAGGAGTGTGATTAGGGTTGTGATCGGCAAGGATTTGTTTCAACACCTCGGTCGTAAAGGGCTTGAGATGCAACATTTGGTTGGCGCGACCGAAAAGCGGTTCTTTGGCATCCTCAAAAATCCGTTTCATCAATGAGAAAACAGAACCGCTGATAATCAGGTTGATGTGGCTTTTCTGTTTGTGCAAGTCCCAATCACGTTGCATCTCGCTGAATATCGACGGATTCACCCTTTGGAACTCTTGGAACTCGTCAATGACCAAGGTGAGGGGATGCGTTTCGGCATACACAAGCAAATATCGGAATAGCTCCGAAAATGATGTGGGCCAGCCGATGGGAATGCCTAAGCGTTCTTCAGCTTCTTGGGCAAAATCTTGGCAGAGAAGGCTTTCGGTTTTCCGTGCAACGAAGAAATACAGCAACGTTTTGTCGTTGCATCGTCGTGCCAATTCGGTCTTTCCGATGCGCCTCCTACCCATCAATACCGTCATTTGGGCTTCGCTTCGACTACGCTCTAAAACCTTGTTTATAAGGTCTAACTCGTTGATTCTGTCGTAGAAAATCATCTTCGTCCAATTATAGTATTTTCAAATACCGTATTTTCAAATACTATTTTACCGCAAAGAAAAGCCTTTTTTTTGAGACCTGCAAGTATTACTTGAAAAATTTCAGTTCCTTGATGGTTTCCATCGGATTCTCCGACTTGAACACCGCATTGCCCGCGACGAGTACGTCGGCACCAGCCTCGAACAAAGCCTTGGCGTTCTTCGTGTTGACGCCGCCGTCCACTTCGATGAGTGCGGTAGCGTGTTGTTCTTCGATCATCAAACGCAACTTCTTGATTTTTTCGTATGTGCGCTCAATGAATTGTTGCCCGCCGAAGCCCGGGTTGACCGACATGAGGAGCACCACGTCCAAGTCGCCGAGGATATCCTCCAGCACGCTGACGGGGGTGTGCGGGTTGAGCACCACGCCTGCGTGGATGCCGAGGGCCTTGATCTGTTGCACGGCGCGGTGGATATGGGTGCAGGCCTCATAGTGGAAGGTGATGATGTCGGCGCCCGCCTTGGCGAAGGCCTCGAAGTACTTCTCCGGCTCCACGATCATCAGGTGGACATCGAGGGGTTTCTGGGCCTTCTTCTTGATGGCTTGGATGACAGGAATGCCGAAGGAGATATTAGGCACGAATCGGCCGTCCATCACGTCGCAGTGGAACCAGTCGGCCTCGCTGCGGTTGATCATCTCGATGTCGGCTTGCAGGTTGAGGAAGTTGGCGGAGAGTAGGGAAGGGGCTATCAAGTTCATAGTTATCAGTTGTCAGTTGTTCAGTTGTCGCTTCGCGTCACTGCGAGGAACGAAGCAGTCTAGTGATGTCGTCGTTGGTTATTCAGTTGTTGGGGCAAAATTATGAAAAAAGATGACATTCTTGTCCATGTTTTTTCTTTATTGTTGCAATATTTCCGAATTTGTGTATTTTTGCAATCACAAAAAAAGAAAACAATGTGCACCTATCCCATTTCGTTAGACGAGAATTTGGTTATGCAGGCTGAAAAGGTCTTGCAGATTGACGAGTCGTTTCAGACATGGCTTCAGCAACAGGTCGAGAAGTGGCTGTTGTCGCAGGTAAACGAAAAGAAACGGTTTCATTCTCACAGCAAACTTACCAATGAAATGTTGGCAGAAAGACTAAAAGATTATCCGCTGCTTGAGGAAAGCGATTTTCCAAGTTTAGCTGCCGAGGACTATAGCACATATCTAAAATCTCGCAGTGGTCAACTTACTAAAGGATTGGAGCAATGGCTTTAAACAATGTATATCAACGTGAAATAGTGGAAGTGCCTTTTGTGCTTCCCGATGGCAAAGTGTTACCACATCCGGCTTTGGTTATTTCATGCGATGATTTGCAAATAATGGAGCCTGGCCTTTTTTATGCTGTGCTTGTTTCTTCAAAGAACATCATTCCTGAATTGACAATTCCCATCCAATCCGAATGGCTGTCATCTCCCATGCCTAAAGCATCTTATTTTGTCACTCACATTGTTAATTCGTTCAACGTCGCTGATGTGGTTTCAAGGCACAATTGTTTCTTGCGCCAACCCTATTTTGACCAAGTGATCGATAAAATCATTGCTAACATTATTGATGGAGATTGGTGAGATAAGCTATTTGTTGTAATGTGAATATAAACCTTTATGGCTTTGCATTTATTGTCAGTCGTTTTGCCCACTTTCGATTTCCTTGAAGTCAAGCGGTAAAATGTCGTTTTCTGCAAAGCGGTCAAAGTCGGATTGGAATAGCTCTCAATGAATTGACCCGATAACCAACGGAGATGATGGCGTCGAGATTATAGAATTGGGTGTTGTATGTTTTACCATCTTCTGCAGTATGTGCAAAAATTGCACATACTGAATCTTGGTTGAGTTCGTTGAGTTCAAAGATGTTTTTTAAGTGCTTTGTGATGACGCTTCTATCTACATCAAACAATGCTGCCATCGCTTTTTGTGTGCACCAAATGGTTTCGTCCTTGTAAACCACTTGGATGCCGTCTTCTTTTCCTTCCGCTTGGAAAATAAGGAACTCCGCAGTGCTGTTTCTTATTTCGAGTTGTTTGCTCATTACATGTTGTTTTCTTTGCAAAGATAATGTTTTTTTTGCGAAGAAATAAACAATAGTAGTCGGAATCGCGATTTTTTTCTGAGATTCCGACTACTATTGATGTTTGGATAGAAGAACGACTAACCCTCATTCTATTACTTGTCGTCCTCACTGCGGTTGACCAATTCGATGTCGGCTTCTAGGTTGAGGAAAAAGATGAGCCAACGATCATTTCAGCCCGCCATAACTTTTGGCCGCATTTTGAAGGGCTTCTTCTGTGGTGAATTGCTCATAGTAGGTGCAACGGGTGACGATGCCTTGCGTTGAGCAGCGTTGCCCAATGATATGTACCAAAGCCCAACCTTTCATCTCATCTGAGAAAACATCGTCCACCAAAGCCAGGCAACCTTCCATCTCGGTAAACTCGTTGTACTTCACTTCGCGTACCTGAAAGCCCACCACGGGGCAATCGTTATCAACATAGAGCTGTTGTTCGGCGGTATACAGCAAAAACCGCTCAAAAGGCCTTTGGTTGTTGGCTTTGAGGCTGGTGATGAGTGCCGGAGTACCATCCACTTCTCCTAACTGTTGTTGGATGGGCTGCAGAGTGCCACCGCTCACAGGGATGTTAGGCATCAGCAGCGTGGCGCCGCTCAGAGGGCCGCGTTTGGGTATGAACACAGCAGGCATCCGGTTGGCTAAGGAGATAAAGCCGAGGTAGTGCGTCTTTCCCTCGGTGAACATGGGTTGACAATGTGCCAATTCCTTCCATAACGCCATGGCGTGACGCATGCGTTGTCGCTGGATGAACTGCTTGCGGGAGTTGCTGCGCCTGCCATCTGAATTGGACTTGCGCGTGACGACCGAGCCGTTTCTGATGTAATTGGTCACGCCAAGTGTAGGGATCTTGCCTATGATCTGCATGCCAGCTATGGGTTTCATTTTTACCATGGTTTCATTCTCATTTAAGTGTTTGCTATTATTGTTTTGTCTCGTATTTGCTTCGTACCAAGCAGGTAGCAGGTTCGGAAAATCTTCGATAGTCTTTCGCTACATCCTTGTTATTTGTCCTATTTTCTATCGAATAAATATCGAACATCTATCGGAGAACTATCGAACAACTAACGAAGAAATGTCGGACTTGCTCCCTGCCTGATAGGAGGCTGCTCCCTGCTATCTAGGGGGCGAACCGATGGCAAAGATACATGTTTTTTGTGGATGTGGAGTGGGTTTTTGGAAGGGAAAATAGAGGTTATAGTGGATTATAATAGGCCAACGACCCGTTGACCAATTATCAAAAGCAAATCGTCAACGAGTCGTTGACGAAATTCGTCACCAAGTTGGTGACGGATTAGGTGATGCAATTCGTCAGCAACTTGCTGACGGAAAAAGCAAGCAACCTGCTGACCAATTGGAATTGCTTGATATTTTTGGAAGAATACTTTGGGAATACTTGTTGTAAGTCCATTCATTTATACTGCTCCAAAGCTTTCCGCAAACTCTCCTTATGCGAATCGACCAGCGACTGCGGGGAAAGGATAGTGATGTAGGGGACATAAGAAAGCAGGATGCGCTTCAGTTCGGTGTTAATTTTGACGTTGATTCGAACATCTAAGGTGTGGTCGTCTATCCATTTGGCCTTTTGTGTGCCATGTATGGGCTTGGTATAGATATAATGTGCCGTCTTGCCGTGCGCAAGGAAATGGACCTCTCAATCGGGACTTTGCCATATTTTCAAAGAGGTGATTTTTGCTTGATGAAGCATGATAATAAGTAAAAGCAGCCGTTCCCAAAAAGAAGATGATAATTGAAGTATGGCTTTTAAGCCGAGAAAAGTAGTATTTTTGTAGGCGATTATAATCGAGAGAAATTTGAACATTGGATACAAAAAAACTATTACTTAAGATTACTTTTGAGTTGAAGTTGACATAAACCTGTAGAAAACGCATTTTGAAAAATGAACAAGATTTACACAATTGGCCATTCAAATGGCACTACAGAAGAGCTTTTGTCATTGTTGACATTAGCAAGGATTGATTGTGTGGTGGATGTTCGCAGCGTTCCTGCAAGTGCATATACGCCACAATTCAACAAAGATAACTTGAAACGCTACCTGTCAAGCAAAGGAATCTATTACTTGCATTTTGGAGAAGAATTTGGAGCCAGAAGATACGATGCTATAATTGATGGCCAGGTTAATTTTGAAAAGGCGGTAACGACACCGGCGTTTCTTAAAGGAGTAGAACGAGTAAAAAACGGTGTAGAACAAGGGCACAATATTGCTTTGATGTGTTCAGAAGCAGATCCATTGGCTTGCCATCGTTTTTCTATGGTATCTCGTTATTTTTATGACAACGGATATGATGTGTTTCATATATTGCATACTTCGGAAATCAAAACCCATAAAGAGTTAGAGGATGAAATGATAGAAGGTATGCTACGCAAACGCAACAGCAAACTTCCAGAAGTGGATGCTTTGTTTGGCACCTATACCGCTGAAGACCAACGCAGAGACGCCTATCGATTGAAGAACAAAGCTATTGGATTTAAACCAGGTGAAGAAAACGAAAATGAATTTTGATATGATTACACTTTATACTATAGGGTTTACAAAGAAGAACGCAAGGAAATTCTTTGGACTATTAAAGAACGCTGGAGTCAAGAAACTTGTAGATATTCGCATCAATAATTCAAGTCAACTTGCTGGCTTTGCAAAAGGCATTGACTTAGAGTTTTTCATGAAAGAGATTTGTAACGCAGAATATGTTCACATTACAGATTTGGCACCTACCAAAGAATTGCTTAAAGATTATCAAGACAAAGTCATTGATTGGAATGGCTATACTGTTGTGTTTAACAACCTTCTAAAGCAGCGCCATATTGCAGAGAGATTTCCTATTGAGGAATTTGACAAATGCTGTTTTCTTTGCACCGAAGATACTCCAGAAATGTGCCACCGCAGATTGGTTGTAGAGTATTTGAAATCATCAAATCCCGAAAAGAATATTAATATTATTCATCTTAAATAGCATAGCATTATGAAAGTAGCTTTGGCCATTATTTCTATTATTGTTTGCCTATGGGCGAATGCTCATCATAATTCGATTCGTTTATATGCAGAAATCAACATTCCTCAATATATGAGAAATAGATTGTTGATGATTATTTTTACGGTTCTTTCATTTGGAACTATTGCGTCAGATTTCATTGCATTGTTTTGCCTTGATTGGTATTGGTGTATTTTGATTGCAATACCTTCGTTTTTCATTCTATTTTCCCTTTTCACTCTTTTATTTGAGGCAATTACTCAAGCAAATTACAATTATGTTTCTGGAGGTACGGGGTTTTCCGTTTGGTCAAAGCTTTTCCTTGCCATTGTACTTGCAATCATAGCAAATTTAATATAAGATTCTTTTTGTTGGCATAATGTACAAGGGAGACTCTTTTGTGTCTCCCTTGTACTATTTTAATACCAAAAAAATTATCCCAATGATTACCTTTTTGTTTTGACTGTCATAAAGAGACGAAGGACAAAAAAAAAGAAGCGTCCAATAAGTCGAACAAAAAAGTAATGAAAAATGGATAAATACTTTGTTTGCATGGCAGTCTCCTACAAGTACGGAGGACGTTGCATAGGTGGCGTAGAAGTCACTACCGACCCAAAAGAAAGTTTTTATATGATTGTTAGGGAAAATGGAACACCGAAATGGGTTCGCCCAGTAACAAGAGGAACAGAGCATGGTGAAATACCGATGCATCTTTCAAGCACTTGTAAAGTGATGGATATTGTAAAACTTACAGGTGTGGAAGCATGTCCTGATTGTGCGCAAAGCGAGAATTATTATTTTGAAGGTATAGAAAAGGTTGGCCATCTAAATACGAATATTAAAACACTTAACATGCTCTGTGATACGCGCCATAATCTGCTTTTCGGTAATAGAGGAAAGGCCGTGCATCCAGATAGTTATAAGACAATGGGATATTCGCTGATGCTTATTAAAGCGACTGATGTCATTTTTTTCATGGAAAACCGTTACGGTACCGATTACAAGCGCTTGAGGGTGAACTTCATGTACAATGGTGTTGAATACGACCTGCCTGTTACGGATCCTGATTTTTCCGAGAAGGCAGATTACGATGTTGAAAGCCTTAATGGGAGCGATGCATACTATATGACCATATCACTTGGTGTTGAACACCAAGGATGGCACTCCAAACTTGTAGCTAATGTGATTCCGATGAACTAAGGCTTTTAGTTAAGAAGCACAAATGCACCCCAATACTCAGGTGAAGGATGCTCTCGCCTGAGGGCGGCCTGGGCAGCATGAAGAGCTTCTTCTTCTGATAGGCCTTCTATAAAATATTGTCGATAGAATTCTTGCATTAATCGTGATGTCCAATAGTCATTAACATTCCAAAGACTCATCAATACCTTTTCAACACCTGAAAGCTTAAATGCACGCTGTAAACCAAATACGCCTTCAGAAGACTTGTTTTTCCCGAGACCGGTTTTGCATGCAGACAATACAACAAGAGAACAATCTGAGAAATCCAAATATTGGATTTCATTAGCTCTCAAAATCCCATCATCTTCCATTGATTCAGAAACAAAAACTGTTTCAACTTTATTCCATGTTGAATCAGCACCTGCGAAGAAAAGGCCTGAATTGTACATAGGATTATAGTCCTTTCTGTGTGCATCGTCTTCATCGAAGAAACCGTGAGTTGATATATGAAGGATATTATCTCCCATACCAGACCTTAAACGGAAAGAATGTTCCGTGGCAGCCGTTCCAGCAAAAAAGGAGATGTTAGCGTTGCAAGCATTTACAATTTGCCGTATTGAATCAATTTCATCTTTGGAATAAACAAGGTGCCTAAGGTGCGAGCCTCTTTCAACATCTCTTTTGATTGTGTCTTCTGGTGCCGCTGTTTCCTTGTTTCCATAATCCACATCACCCCAAATGGCCATGTTTGTTCTGTTTTGAGCCAACATATCGTTTTGCGATGAAAGAAGACACGAAATACTTGAAAGAAGATGAAAATTGTACCTATCAATCAGATGTTCGCCTGTGCTTAATGCAAGAGCTTGGAAAGAAATACTATTGAAGAGACCAGTAGTCGAGTAGTATATATTCTTGACACCGTTAAGGTGTGGCTCTATTGGTGACCATATAAAGTCTGTTAGGGCCTTGTTGGAATAAGTTTTCCTTGCGCTTGGATGGATCGGCACCATCTCTTCTGAACCTAAATTCACAGATACAACTTTTCCAGAATTAGTAAGAATAAGTGCGATGAGTTTGCCGGAATCTGTCTGAAGATAATCAATGACGGCATCAACTGAAGTTAAGCTTTTGCTTATAGATCGTATTGAAGCAGAATTGTTTTCTTGGTCAATACGATAGTCTTTGGAAGAAACGGCAAGTTGTTTATCCAAAGCATCAATATCTTTGCGCAGTTGATGGATTCTTATTGCATTTCCGATTTCTCCTAATCCTTCTCTATAAGACAACTCTTTACGATATTCTTGCAATTGGTTATACATTGAGACCAAAGAGGTGTCACCACTATGCTTTATTTTGTTAGCTATTTCACGACTTGATCTAAGAAGAAGTCCTTTCATAAAAATGGAATTCTTAAAGCAGAGTGATGCCAATTTTTCTGAAGGATGGTCATATAATAGATTAGCAGCGTAATCGAATGGGCCATTAAGAAGATTGACAAAATGCTCTCTTTGGGATTCGCTCATTGTATATATGTTTTTAGACAACAAAGTCCTTAGACCAGTACAACATTCGATAACTTGTGTCTCTAATTCGGCCCAGTTTCGCTCATCTTCCAAGTATCGGAATCCTCTTATTTGGTTTTCAATATATAAGGGGTCGTCTTTAGAAGTGCTCTCCTCCAGAAATGTGGTGTATTTTGAATAGAACCATTTGCTATTCTTGATATCGTGAACTTTATAGCAAATATCAGACAATGTTCCGTATTCGGATTTATCTTCATTGTATACATCAGTATTTAACGCATAATCCACTGCAATACATATTGATTCGTATGCAGGCAAAGAACCCCTTTGTTCAATTATCCAATTGTTCAAAAGATTTGCGCATTTTAATATGTAGGATGGCCCGTGATTCTCACTATCTGTTATTTCGTCAAGATAGTCATTCATTCCAACAATTGCTTTCATGGGAGAAGACAAATACAACATCTTAAGTTCGCATAAACGTAACGTGTTATCTACTGCCCAAACGCTTTTCTCTCCTAATTTTTCGGTAATATTCTTTTTAATATCAGGCGAAAGACACTCTTTCATTATTTCAAAATAGTGTTTTTGCCCTTCAACATCGCCCATTTCTTCATATAGATTGAAGTATTCTTTTGCTATATTGAATCGAAAGAAGCCTAAATACCATGGTTCTTTATCAAGCATCTTTAATTCTTTGTCTGATAAGTATTTTAAGCTATCCATGTCTCTTAGAATTGCTTCAGCTTTTTCGTACTCCCCTATTCTTTTGTAGCAATCAAACACTTCTGTCATGTTGATATATTTATCACCCTGTTGCGTGAAAATCTCTCTCTTTTGTTCATAAAAATCGGCTGCTGCTTTATACTTATGAGCTGCTTTCAATTCAACGAATGTTCGAGTTGAAAGATGATAATTGAATAGGTTGACTTTTTTTGGAAAAAGTAATCTAGCAATAAACAAAAGGAAGCAAATGCTGATAACAAGGCAGACTAAACTCAGAAGTAGTTTTATGCAACACCCTAATGTTCCTATAATACCTTCTTTGACTTGTTGGTTCTTTTTTTTGCTTTCTTTGTTGTTACTTGCCATAGTTTTGATATTTTTGCGCTATGAAAAATGCTTGGATGCCGATAATTAGGGAGATTTTACTGCTTTTACTTGCGGTTTATATCTTTCTTGTCCTTTATGATTGCTTGGTCATGAAGAAAAAACTCAAAGAGGCTTTAGCCGAAAGGTTCTTTTTCTTTTTATTGCCAGGAGGGCTTGGATGGATTGTTCGTCTCATAGGCTTTATCGCTCTTGTGTTTTTGGTCTATTCGCTTTTCTTTGAATAGATCTTCCTTTTATGTCAATTGAAGTGTTTTCAAGAAACTCAACAGCTTCATCTATTGAGGTTTTTAAACTATCTTTATCTAAAATAGATAAACGTATCCCTTTCTCAACGTCTTTCCAAAGTTTCGAGGCGTATGTCCAATAAAAAAGAGAAGAATCTATTTGATAGACATATTGGTCAATAAATATTATATAGTCAGCGGTGTCTATCTCTTTATAACCAGCTTCTTCTATGAAATAACGTGTTTCTAAGGGCTGATTCTCAGAAATTGAGTAGATGTAGTTATATCGCAAAGGCTCATACTCTTCTGTGGCGCATACAACACTTATTGAAGACTGACTTATTGTGTCGTGGAAATAAAATGCATCTTGAACAGTGTTTAATTCTGATTTAGAATCCAGATACCATTCCTGCAATGGTTTGAATATAACCCTACCATCTGTCAATTCTCCAGAAAATAGCTCTATTTTATCTGGGTCAACCTTTTTGCTATAATGTCTTTTTGAAACATCTGCAACCACCCTACGAACAAAGAGGAAGGCCAATATCAAATACAATATGATACCAATATAACCAAGGGCGCCAAGTTTCCTTTCGTTTTTAGGATACCTTTCTTTAATATCTTTTGAAAAACAGAGAAAAAGGAAAAAAACTAATGGGAATAGCAGAATTATTAAAGATATAATATTTACACCTGATAGTTTAGGCAAGCTTGAAAATAAGAATGAAACAAAGTGGAAAGGTAAGCATAGTTTGAGACAGCTAATTGCATTTTTGGCACCTTTTAGCGCAAGGATGATTGACCAAAAACCAAAAACAATCCAAAGAAAGTAAACTGTGTAGTATATAGAATAAACAATAGCAGAGTTTGATTGGTGTATTTCGGGAATAATCCAATTTGAGAACTGTGATATAGCACCTAATGTGATGCGAAACAAATAACAAAAGAAAATGCCCAAAAACACTGTAAAGGTTAGGCTTGGTTTTGTTGCATCCTGAAATGTGTCGTTATTATTCATTTCTTTGCTATTCTCCATATTATAAGTGTTAGTAATGCAATAGAAGCAATGACGTAAAGGAACGTATTTGAATGAGGCTTTTCGGCACCCTCCTTTTCTGTTGTTTTTTCAATAACACTCTTCGTTTGAATGACGGGCATTGTGTAGTTGAACGAAGCGCGGATGCCAGGTGTTTGGTATGGCACCAATGAATCCATCTCAATGATAACTTGGTCAAGAAAAGCAGGAATGTTATTAAACGCTCCGTTTTTCATGGTTTTGGCAATAGCATAAGATAGAGAGCCATAGCCGATACCATTTGGCGAAACTATTTCTGCGTTTTGAGAATGTGCCTGACATGCGCTTAAATAAAATACATCAGAATTACTATTTACAGCAATAATACTAGTGTCCCTGGCATACCTTTTTTTTATGACAGAATCGGTTATTCTGTTTGGATCGCCAAAAATATCTGATGTTCCACGATAAATGGTAGAATCCATGCTTTTAGGGTTTCCATCATCTTTATGCATATCATCGCTGTGACATGCGTCAAGCGTTACTATAACCATGCCGTTTTCACCTACACTATTGCGTATAAGATTTATGTAGTAGGCCAATTCGTTGTCCCGTATATGATTATGCCCTTTATAGTTTTGTGTCCAATTCTTTAATGCGTCATATGGGATGAGCGCTTCATCCAAACAATCTGGCTCATCATCAGACACAACCTCTGGTATCATTTGTTGACCATGACAAGAAAAATGTATGAATATCGTATCACCAGGAACTGCTTGTGATGCTATATTTTCAAGAAGTTTTATAATGCCGTCATGAGTAGCCTTTTCGTTTTCCAATGTGGTAACGTTCCAGTCTGGAGCTAACGAAGCTTTCAGTAGTTCTATATCATTGTGAGCACTAATACTTCGCCAGCCACTCTCAGGTCGATAATCTGAAATGCCTATAAGGATTGCCTTATTTTGGGCAACCAACGAAAAGGATAGAAAAAAACTACACAACAGAATTATAATAGGTTTCTTCATTTGCGCCACGCGTATTTATTATGTATAACTACCATAGCAATTTATCAAGCACTTCCCGCGATCTTTCATCATTAAGTTCATGCAGGATTTCTTTCGCTTTTTTCTTCTTGCCCATCTTCAAATAAACCAGTGCTTTTTTGTATTTCAAATCATTCATGGATTGATTATATGCCTCGATTGCTTCGTGGTCGTCGCCTAATTCATACTCCATCTCTAACTCTTTATCAATTACATCAAGGGCTTTCGTGTATTCGCCTTCTAATAACAGGTTGTCAATATCATTGTCGCCTTTTTGTATAACGGCTAATTCTTGTTTTAACACATTAGAACCAACACGCATCGAAACAATGAAATCTGAAGCGAAAACGATACAGAGCATCGCTGCGGCTGCAAATGAAATAATTTTATATGTAATAGTCCTAGAGGTTCTGTTGACTATTTCTTTCTCTTTTGTTTTCATGAGTTCGCCCATCTGTTCAAAATTGATGCCTCTCATCAAGTTGAACTGACGCTGATAGTATTCCTTTAATTCTGGATTTGACTTGACCTCTTCTATGAACGTTATGGACTCCTCTTCAGTCATTTCCTTACGGAGGAAACGGTCAACTCTTTCAGCTATTTCTTTATTGAATGTGGTATTTTCAAATTCTTCCATGATAGTTATCCTCCATATTATTGAGCCGATAAGGCTTTTTCGTAAGCGTACTTGAATTTTTTATGACAACGAGATTTCTGATTTTTAACCGAGTCGGCGCTACTATATCTAGGCATTATTTTAGCAATTTCTTCGAGTGTCTTCTTTTTCCCATCTTCACTGAAATAGAAATAGGTGAAAATCTCTTTGCATGGAGTTCCCATTGCATCAACAATCTCACGTACCAAAGTGAATTTGGCTTCATCTTCAAAATATGGGTCTTCAGTGATTTCAAGAAGCGGGTTAGCGTTAGTATCATCATCGGCTGGAGTATAATCATCTATGCTTAGCACATTAACAAAGGGGTCAAAACTGACATACTTGCGTTCTCCACGTTGCATTTCCAAAAAAGAAAACTTGCCGATACCAATTAGATATGTATCAAGTTTTGCAGACAAAACATTTATCTTACCTTCTCTGCTTCTTATATAGATGTTTTTGTCTTGAACAAACATTTTGCCTGTAATGATTTGATTGTATAGCTTTAAGCAGGAATTTTGGTATAAGTCGGCAATTTGTTCGTTCTTTTCTTCTCCAGAAAAAGACCCTTGAAAATAACCAAAGAATTTGGGCCTATACTTTTCATATAAAGTAGAGAAAGCCCGATTGTCACCTTCGTAAATCCTTTCGATGAGACGCGGCTCGTTGTTGATTGACAATATTTTAGGTAGTTCCACCTTTTTCTTGTTTTCCAGATTAGACTGCAAATATATGAATTTTAGTGTCAACGAGTGATTACCTTTTGTGAAGAGCTGACATAAAGGTCAAATAAAAGTTTGATATTATGGAACAGACAGTCAAAAGCACACTCAAAAGATGGGAATCATCCCTAATCAATTTCGGCAAGGTTGATCAATGGAATATCAGCAACGATTTTGCCACATTTGGAACATTCATTTCGTCAGGTAAGCCTAATGCAGCCAGAAATGCTATTCGCGATTGCCGCGACTACTCCATTTCTGGTATTTACGATGCTTCTTTGTTGCTCAACAAAGTGCAAAGCGCATATAGGATTTTAGATCATGCTGAAGCTGGTAGGATGAAGAAAGAGTCAAAAAAGAACAGTTCAAATGGTCAAGCCAAACGGTTTGCCAGTACAACGAAAAAACTGTACAATGAAAAGTTGCGCTTTATGGATGGTGAAAGCCTTCGCGATATTGATATTACAATGGAGGATGGTGCCACGTCGCGTAAGGTTCGACGCATTGTTGAAAAGAGAATGTGCCAGGCCTATTATCGGCAGCATAAGAATGACGAAGACCATGGAGGCCGTGATAGACACTATATGAAAAGAGCCACTTCGTTCCAGTTGCACAATCTTGGTCAAGTAGAATGTACTATGGGCCTTTGCAGGACAAATGGTACACATTGGAAAAAGATGTATGATCCAATTGCCGGTGGAATGGTTTTCAAAAAGAAGATGGAGTATTCATCTTATGAGGAAGCTACAGAAGCCGCCATGGAATTTATGCGCCGGCATCCTGAAGACAAGAAACCTGTAAGCGCATACCAGTGTGCTCATTGTGGGAAATGGCACATTGGACACACCACACCTGCAGAGGAAAAAAAGTTTCCCAGAGATGGTTACTTTTTTAGGCTGGGCATCATAAACAATAAATGAAAAACAAATTTTGAATAAATAAAACCATTAGAAGCTATGGAAAACCAAGAAGGCTATTACGAAGATGATTATGTGGACTGTGGCAATTATGACCAGCCAGATTGGGGAGAAGAAACATGGTGGGCATTGACAGATGGAATGTATGGCGATTATCCAGGGCCCGGTGTTGATTATGATTTTCTTGGGTTCTGATAAAACATAAACTAAAAGACAAAAAAATGGAAAACGAAAAAGACAACACTTTTAATTATATCACGGGTGTACTCGCCATTTGCGCTGTAATAGGCTGGTCGTTGTATTATCTGTTTCAGTGTTCTCCTATTATTGCGGGAGTAGCAGGGGTTATAATCGTTGGGATTGTAGTCTTTGCCTTTATTTGGTTAAGAATGATTAAAAGCGTTGACCATCTAGAAGAAGCCATCTGTAAGCAACTTGACAGGCAGGGCTTTCGCCATGAAAAGGAAGATGGCACTTTATATGTCATAAAGAATGATAATCGTTTTCGAGTCCAACTTGCAGATGGTATTAATAAAAGAATAAAACACCTTTACATCATTTATGACTTCGGAGACGACGATTTTGAAAAGGTCACAAGTGATGGCTGGAACAGAGTTGCCAATTCTATCAATCTCAACAATACCAGCACTACTTTTGTTGCGCTGTCGGATCATTTTTGCTGTTGTTATCAGAGTGCTATTGAATCTTCTCGTGATTTTATGTTAGAATTTGACAGAGCGTATAAGGCCATCGGAGGTGCTTTAGAGGATTATAGCAAGATTTATCCTTATTTGGAGCGGGATTATCCCAACAATACAGAGAGTAAAACTATTGGATTTAAATAAGCAAAATGGATGATTATGAAGACTTGGATTATTATCGCCATTTATTGGTCGGTGGCTGTTGGTGCGACATATTGCATTCGCGCATACAATGATAAGAAGAACCGTCTCAAGATAGCGGCTTTTAAGGCACTTGGGATGACAACAACACCTTCTCTGTGGAAACGGATTGGCACGCATGCAGCCATAGTTTTTCTGGTGCCGCCTTTGATGCCTGTCATTATCATCGTGTTCCTAATCGACAAATCCTTAAAACACAATAAAATGAATAAGAAAATGAAAACAGAAACAGAGCCGCAGGAAGAGAAGAAGTACACGGCCAAGATGGAAGAGAATCTTCCCAATGACATTTTTACACAGGCATCGAAGGTTATGCTGGACGCTTTGATCTTTGGGACATTTGACAACTTTGAGAACATGCTGGACGAGATGGTTGAGACCGTATTGTATCGGCTGAAGACCATAAAAGGGAAGACCGATGTGCAGGCTTACTGGTGGGATTGGCGGAATAGGTATGTGCTGACCAAAGATGTGACTCACCTTGAAATCGTTATGAGCCGCTATTATTCCCATGCCTGCTTAAGGATAGAAGAGGTTCAACTGATCATGTTCCAAATCGAAGAGGGGAAGATTGTCAAAATCGTTTCGTTGCCCGAGCGTTTGACTTCGCCCTACTCTGACGACAACATGCTCAACTACCCCATGGAGTATAAGCGGATAAAACAATTCCTGGCACCGTTGGAGGAATCCGTTGACAAAGACGGGAACCCCATGCCGCTGACGGACAGAATACCCTGCTTGCATTATGGGGTGGAATCGCAGGATTTGAGATGGTATAGCATTAGGATTCCAGAATGGTTTTATAAGAACTGGACACTTGGACAGGTGTCAGTCTGTCCCCATTGTGGCCAAGTTGTGGAATACAAGGAGGTGAAAACCGAGGAATCCGATGACGAGAAGGACGTGCCGGTAGAAGGCTCAAAGTATTCCGACAAAGGCAATGCTTTTTCTGAGTATGCGAAAAAGATGTATTCGGAGGATTGTGTTAGTTTTCTTGAGAATGCTATGGATGATGAGGTTGTCCCGGAATTGAGGGAAGTCGTAAGAAAAGCATTCGCGGATAACCTAATCCCCCAACCATCGGAAATAAAAGTGGAAGAGGGCTATAGGTTTGAAGTAACTATGCCTTCAAATGAAGGGAGCGGTGACATCACGCATATTAGGATTGTGGACGAAGAAGGGAATGCCACCGAAGACCTTACGGAGCATTTAGTGGTCAATGCTACCGAAATGGGAGCATGGCAGTTGTATCTGCTCGAAAACTATTATACTGTTTTGCCAACGGTTTGGCATGGGGGATACAATAGATGCGAATACATATTCAAGGAATCGGATGTTGACGACATTATGCCGTTGAAATATCATGATTTAACAGCACTAATCAAACAAGAGAAATTGTTGCCTTTTGTAGAAGTTGGTAAGGAAGATGAGGACAGCTATGTAGCCTTTGTCGATTGTACCTATTGGAATAATTGGAAGGGGTTGGCTAGGGAACGCGTCACATATAAGATAAAAGCTGGAAGCGTTGTGTCTAAAACGAGAGACGAAGAAATCCTTTTCCAGTTCCATTGTGGAATGTGGTTTTGATTCGTAAACAACAACGCTTTTTGGAAAAAGTTATCAACACCACTTGCGAGATGCGGGTATTCAGCATTAACTTTGCGTAGTCGAAAGACAAATGAACATATATTTAATTACCAATACTTTACAAACGAAGAATTTGAAGAATTGCTTATTTTATGCTTGACGATAAAAACGGTATAGAATTGCGATGAAAAAAACAATTGTCATAATAGCAATACTTAGTGTTGTATGTGCCTGCTTTGTCCTTTGTATGGTGGTTGGGATAAGGCGATATTATCAAACTCCTGACGGACAGGTTTATGACGAAAAGGCTCTTCAACGGCTTAATGACAGTTTGTTAGGAGAGCTGCCTCTAAGGAACATTGTAGATGATGATAAAGAATCCAAAAGGCTCTATATGCGTTACATGGACTTTTGGGGCAAAAGCCATTCGCCTGAGTGGTCATATTCTGATAGCGATTCGATGAATTACTACATGGATAAAATGCAGGCTGTGAAAGCAGAGAAGATGAAAGGTTTGGATTCTGCGGCAAGATGGAGGCTACACATATAGTATTTGGACAAGCAATCAGAATGGGTAGAGGAGTGGTTCTGTATGTCGGGCTACAAAGCGGCACCATTGCTGGTTTATTAAGAATTGGAAACTTCGATAAAAGTTAAATGAAATGAAAAGCAAATCATTACAAAACATTTTTAAAGCCGTTGCGCTTTTGGCTTCATGGCTCACCCTGTCGCCACTCCTGCTCATCCTTGATGGGCGGTGGAAACTGCTGCCGAAATGGCTGCGGATTGTGCTGTTTGTGGTTTCACCGATGATGCTGGTTGTTATGGCTGTAGTAGCATTCTGGGGCTATGATTACTATTCAGAGCATTATATGCAGCAACATTTTGTCAGGCGCAGTGTGGTTGAAAACATCACAGGCGTTAGGCTGCCCAGATACAAAGTGGTGGACCGAGGGGAAGAATGGATGTGCTTTGGCCGTTCTCCGGAACATACTTATGACTTCACACTGGAATTCAAGAAAATGCCCGATGAAGATTTCTATAAAAAACTCGACGAGTATTTCGATAACTTTGAACCAGGCAAATACAGCTATAGCGCCATCTGGGGCAACGGACTAGAAGCACCCAAAGGCGAATCAAACAAGGACGACATTTGTTTTTCCATTGATATAGAACGAGGCTTAAAGACATTCCATATTAGGGTAGGGGGATGGTGAAAACAAGCAATTGAAATCCATACTTAAGTGATAGATTTTGTAAAAACCTCCCTATAACAGTGCTTTTTCTTTCAAAAATCTCCCTGTAACGGGGATTGTAATGAATCTTTTCGAATTTAAGGAGGAAATTAGTGCAGTTTGTATGGCGTAAAATTTTCCGATTAGTGCAGTTTAGGATATGAAAAACTTTCCGATTAGTGCAGTTTAGATTTGTAATTTGTTGAAAATATGTATTTTGTGGATATTTTAAATGTATTGGTGAACTATGCGTCACCTGCGCCCAATGCTGCACGTGCTGAAGAAGTGTTTAGTCGTTGGTGCCGATAGTTACTTGCTGAAAACAATAATGACGAATTGGGAAATAGTTATCAACACCTCTTGCGAGTAACATGGTTTTATCATTACCTTTGCAATGTCGCAAGACAAACGATTCGAATTTTAATTATCAACATTTTTAGGAAATAGACATGGATGATACTATAGAAATCACGGAATCCAACTACAAGGGTTATTGTGCGATTGACATTGTCGCCTTTTTATTTGCGCAACCCGGTGCGATGGGGGAGCCGGGAGGGGTTGAGATCATCGATGCGCAGGGATGGTCCTACCACACAAATTATTGCTACAGAGGTGTAAACTATGACCAGCTTAAGGAAATAGTGCCGGTTCTGAAAGACTGCAAAATCGGTATCGTCGGTCAACAAGTACCTGAAGGCTGGAAGGCTGTCTATCTGGGATTTGGCAACCATCTTGTCATCAAGGCAGATTATTATGAACAGTTTGAAGAAGAGGCCCGTAACAGACACATTGAGGAAGCAGTCGAATTGTACCAACAATGGTACGGGATAGTGATGAAACTATGTAAAACAAAGCATTAACAATCCCATTGATATAGAACGAGCCTCAAAGACATTTCATATTAGGGTAGGGGAATGGTGATAACGAGCAGTGGTAATACTTAAAGCTGGTACACAAAAAACCTCAAATCTTTGAAAAACGTATGTTTTTCTATCAATAAAGTTTGGAAAAGCGTAAGTTTTTTAGTTGAAATTGTATGGAAAAGCGTATATTTGCAGCTGTAAAAATGTTGTAATATGCTGAAGAGGAAGATACAAGCAGCCATCGAACAGTATTTGAGGAGCGACTCAAACAAGATGCTCGTTGTTGATGGAGCACGACAAATTGGGAAGTCATATATTATTCGTGAAGTGGGGAAGCGCATGTTCCCCAACTATATCGAACTGAATTTTGCCAAGGATAAGAATGGCCCGCAAGTATTCAAGGATGCCAACACTGTCGAGGAGTTTTACTTCCAGGTCAGTACCATAGCAGGCGATAAAATGCACGAGAAAGCCAATACCTTGGTTTTCTTGGATGAAATCCAAACCTATCCCCATCTGCTGACATTGGTCAAGTTTCTGAAGGAAGACGACCGCTTTACATACATTGCCAGCGGATCGCTCTTGGGTGTTACTTTGCGGCAAACGGTGTCTATCCCCGTTGGAAGCCTTGAAATTATGCACATGTATCAACTCGACTTCGAGGAGTTTCTTTGGGCAAATGGCTTTGGGGAATCGGCTATTGATGAAATCAGAAAGAAATATGAGGCTGAAGAAACTCTTGATGAAAACTTACATCAACGTATGCTCGATCTGTTTAAGAGATATTTGCTGATAGGGGGTATGCCGGATGCGGTCAACAAATACCTTGAGTCGAGGAACATCGTTGAAGTAAGGAAAATTCAGGAAGACATCCGCCATTTGTATGGTCTTGATGCTTCGCAATATGACGAGGAACACAAACTGAAAATAATGAAGGTATATGACATGCTTCCTTCCTTTATGGAAAACAAGAAGAAGCGTGTCGTGTACAAGGACATCGAGGGCGGCGACAAGCGCTGGAAGGACTATGCCGATGAAATAGACTATCTGATAGGCTCTGGTGTTGCATTGGATGTGAAGGCTATCGCTTCACCGTCGTTCCCTTTGGTGGAATCGGCAAGCAAAAACCTCGTCAAGCTGTATCTCAACGATGTGGGGATCCTCACCAATATCCTATACCAATATAATGTGTCGGCAGTCTTGGAGGACGAGGTGAGCGTAAATCTTGGTAGTGTATATGAATCGGTTGTCGCTTCCGAACTCAAGGCGCATGGGTTTGAACTGTTCTATTACGACAACAAGGCAAAAGGCGAAGTGGACTTCATCGTAGATGACTATGATCAACTCTCAGTATTGCCTATTGAGGTGAAATCAGGGAAGGATTATCAGATACACCGGGCCCTCAATGCTTTTGCGGCCAATGAGGACTATAAGATAAAAAAAAGTATCGTGCTTTCAAACGAACGCATAGTCCATTCGAAAGGCATGATTTTGTATTTGCCCATCTATTATGTGATGTTTATTGAGCATCATATCCCCAAAGCGATAGTGCTCTAAATCACAGCGGTCAATGAATAATCACAAGGGCAACAAAAAAGCCCCTCAATTTCTTGAGCGGCTTTTTTGTTTCCATTAACCGAGATAACTCTTCAGGATCTTGCTTCGGCTGGTGTGTTTCAACCGGCGTATGGCCTTTTCCTTGATCTGGCGCACGCGCTCGCGCGTCAGGTCGAATTTCTCACCGATCTCCTCTAAGGTCATCGGGTGGCTGCCGTTCAGCCCGAAATACAGGCGGACGACATCCTGCTCCCGCTGCGTCAGGGTGGAGATGGCTCGGTCGATTTCTTTGCGCAACGACTCATACAGAAGCTCGGTCTCGGGCGTCGGGGCCTCCTCGCTCTTCAGCACGTCGTACATGGTGTTGTCTTCATCCTGCACGAGCGGTGCGTCCATCGAGATGTGGCGTCCGGCATTCTTCATCGAGTCCTTCACCTCCTGCTCCGTGATTTCCAGGACTTCGGCAATCTCCTCTGCATTGGGTTCACGCTCAAATTCTTGCTCTAACTTAGCGTAAGTTTTGTTGATTTTGTTGATGGAACCGATCTTGTTGAGAGGGAGTCGGACAATACGCGATTGTTCGGCCAAAGCCTGTAGGATGGACTGACGAATCCACCACACGGCATAGGAGATGAACTTGAAACCTCTGGTTTCGTCGAAACGTTGTGCAGCTTTGATCAGTCCCAAGTTGCCTTCGTTGATTAAGTCGGGAAGACTGAGGCCTTGGTTCTGATACTGTTTTGCTACGGAGACTACAAAACGCAAGTTGGCCTTGGTGAGTTTTTC
Source organism: Bacteroidales bacterium (assembly GCA_017395365.1). Classification (GTDB taxonomy): domain Bacteria; phylum Bacteroidota; class Bacteroidia; order Bacteroidales; family F082; genus Limimorpha. Next base: position 12,439 of record JAFPUN010000015.1, on the reverse strand, counting down.
CAATGCGATCTTGTCGCCTTGCTTGATACGCTGGGCCAATTCAACTTCTTCTTCAGCCGAAATCAGCTCAACCTTACCAATCTCTTGCAGGTACTTGTCGAGAGACGCGGTCTCACGGTTCGTCACCTGCTTCGTAATCTTTAACTGCCTCATTTAAGTTTGTTTAGTTCTTTGATATAGTTTGTTGTTGGCGGATTTTCACCCGCCAACAACGGTTTTTTTTACTTTCTGCGGGGACCGCCATTGCCGCCATGGTTGCCATTGCCGTGGCCACCACCGTGACCGCTATTGCCATGACCACCGTTGCCATGGTTGCCACCGTTGGGACGCGGACCACCAGGACGAGGGCCATTGCCGCCCTTCTTCTCTTCATAGCCTTCCGGCTTGGGGAGCAGGGCGCGGCGCGACAGACGAAGTTTGCCGGTCTTCTCGTCGATTTCGATGAGCTTCACATCGATCTCGTCGCCTTCCTTCAGACCCGTCTCTTCCATGGTCTCGTAACGCTTCCAGTCGATCTCTGAGATGTGGAGCAGACCGTCCTTGTTGGGGATGATCTCCACAAAAGCGCCAAAGGCCATGATGGAGACGATCTTGCCGTGGTAGACCTCGCCGACCTCAGGCACAGCGACGATGGCCTTGATCTTGGCCTTGCAGGCCTCGATGTCTTCCTTGTTCTGCGAAGCGATCTCCACGATACCCTTCTGCTCGTCTTCGGTGATGACGATGACGGTGTTGGTCTGCTTCTGCATCTCTTGGATGACCTTGCCACCGGGGCCGATGACGGCGCCGATCATATCCTTCGGGATATAGAGGGTCTCGATGCGAGGCACGAACTCCTTGTAGTCGGCACGCGGCTCGGTGATGGTCTTGGCCATCTCGTCGAGGATGTGGAGGCGGCCCTGACGGGCTTGCTCCAAGGCTTCGGTCAGCACCTCGTAGGAGAGGCCGTCGACCTTGATGTCCATCTGGCAGGCGGTGATACCATCGCGGGTACCTGTGACCTTGAAGTCCATATCGCCGAGGTGGTCCTCGTCGCCGAGGATGTCGGTGAGGATGGCGTATTTGCCGGTCTCGCTATCGCTGATCATACCCATAGCCACGCCAGCGACGGGCTTGCGCATCGGCACGCCAGCGTCCATCAGGGCGAGGCAGCCACCGCACACGGAGGCCATCGAGGAGGAACCGTTGGATTCGAGGATGTCGCTCACGATACGGATGGTGTAAGGCATGGTCTCGTCGTGAGGCACCATCGTCTTGAGGGCGCGCTCGGCGAGGTTGCCGTGACCGATCTCGCGGCGGCTGGTGCTGCGCTGTGCCTTGGCCTCGCCAGTGGCAAAGCCGGGGAAGTTGTAGTGCAGCGTGAAGTTTTTGGTGCCTTCCACCACGGCACCGTCGAGGGTCTGCTCGTCGAGTTTGGTGCCGAGGGTGACGGTGACCAGGGCCTGGGTCTCACCACGGGTGAACACGGCCGAGCCATGGGCCTTGGGCAGCACATCGACTTCGGTCCAGATGGGACGCACCTCGTTGGTCTTACGGCCGTCGAGGCGGATGCGCTCGTTGAGGACGGCGTTACGCACGGCCGAGCGTTCCACGTCGTGGAAATAACGCTTGGCGAGCGGAGCGACGGTCTCGAGCTCTTCTTCGGTATATTTTTCAAGATATTTGTCAAGGATGCCGCTGAAGGTCTCTTCGCGGAGGTGCTTGTCGGCGCAGCCGGTGAGGGCGAAGTCGTAGCAGGGCTGGTAGCAGTTGGCTTCGATTTCGGCGCGGAGGTTCTCGTCGTTCACCTCGTGGCAGTACTCACGCTTGGCCTTGTTGACTTGTTCCATCAGCTCGATTTGGGCTTGGCACTGGATCTTGATGGCTTCGTGGGCAGCCTTGAGGGCGCCGAGCATCTCTTGTTCTGACACTTCCTTGCATTCGCCTTCCACCATGCAGATGTCTTTCATCGAGGCGGCCACCATCAGTTCGAGGCGGGCGTCTTCCATCTGGGCGAAGGTCGGGTTGATGACGTATTCGTCGCCGATGAGGGCCACGCGCACTTCCGAAATCGGGCCATGGAAGGGGATGTCGGACACGCAGATGGCAGCCGAGGCGGCCAAGGCGGCGAGGGCATCGGGGGTCTGGTCCTTGTCGTTCGACAGGAGGTTGACCTGGACGATGGTCTCGGCATGGTAGTCATCGGGGAACAGCGGGCGCAGGGCGCGGTCGATGAGGCGTGAAATCAGCACCTCGTAGTCGGAGGGCTTGGCCTCGCGTTTGAAGAAACCGCCCGGGAATTTGCCCGTGGCATAATATTTTTCCCTATAGTCAACTGACAGGGGGAAGAAATCGGTTTCGGGAGCCACTTCCGTAGCGGAGCAAACGGTGGCTAAGAGTACGGTGTCGCCGCAGCGGAGCATGACTGATCCGTCGGCTTGCTTGGCATAACGGCCGGTGTTGAGCGTAATCTCTTGACCGTTAGGCATGTGGATGGTTTGTGTAAATCCTTGAGGACCCATAATTCAAATGATTTTTTACTGTTTTCTCTTTGCTTCTTTTACGTACAAAATTGGGTATGATAAATAGCAAAAAAAAGGCAATGTGCATTGCCTTTTTTCTGCGTTCCGCTTAAGGCGGGCGAAAGGATTACTTTCTGATGCCCAATTCCTTAATGATGTTACGGTATCTTTCGATGTCGGTTCTCTTCAAATAATCGAGAAGTCTTCTTCTCTTACCTACCAAGCCAACCAACGCACGTTTGGCCGCCACATCCTTGTGGTGAACTTTTGTCTGTTCAGTCAAATGCTTAATTCTGTAGGTGAACAAAGCGATTTGGCCTTCTGCTGAACCAGTATCGGCAGCGTTCTTGCCGTATTGGCTGAAAATCTCTGATTTCTTTTCTGCAGTTAAGTACATAATTTTCTTCTTTTTACACTAAATTTGTTGTTCTAAACGGGCTGCAAAGATACAACTTTTTTGGAAATTGGTGGTTTTTGTGGTGATTTTTTTAAAAGGCTGGAACCGGTCCCCTCCGGCTCCAGCCTGCACATAGTCTTTATATTACTTTTGATTATTTCAAAATGCTCGGCAAACGATAGCTCGTCTGGGCCTCCATTTTCTTGCATACAACCTTGAAGTCTTCGGGAATGAGTTCCCAAATCTTCAAGGCGATGTCGTCCGGAATCTCCTTGTAAAACGCCTCCGCGATGCCGCCTGTGATGCAGGCGAGGGTGTCGCTGTCACCGCCCAACGAGACCGCCAAGCGAATGGATGACTCGAAATCGGTGCTGTCGAAGAAAGCCACCATGGCCTCGGGTACCGTGCCCTGGCATGACGAGTCCCAGTCGTAGACAGGACGGATTTCGTCGCAAGTGCGGTTGAGGTTGTAGCCGTATTTGGTTGAGATGTATTCCCTTATCTCTGCTTTGCTCTTGCCGTTGCGGGCCATAAAGATGGCTGCCGCCGTCGACTGCGCACCTTTGATGCCTTCGAGATGGTTGTGGGTGATGGCGGCCGAGAGGCCTGCCACGCGCTCGGTCTCCTCCAAGGTGTCGAACATCCAGCCGTTGGCGCTGCAGCGCATGGCGGCACCGTTGCCGAACGAGTTGTAGGGATGGCGTCTCGTCTCGGCCTGATGGCCGTCTTCGTAGTCGTGCAGGGTTTCAGGTTGAAACAGCCAGCGATTGAAGCCGCCGCCATAGCCGCCCATAGGGCAGGGGTACTTCTTGGCGAAGTTCAAAAACGAGGCCTCCAAGGTGTCCATGCCGTGCTGTGGGTCGGTCAAGAGCCACTCGGCCACGGCCATGGTCATGATGCTGTCGTCAGTGTAGTTGCACCGCGAATTGAACAGCGGAAAATCCGTGGTCTTAATGTTGTTAAACTCGTATACCGATCCTACGGTATCTCCAATGATTGCTCCTAACATATTTTATTCTTTTATATGAATTTTAACTCTAAACTCTAAACACTCAACTCTCAACTAATTACACCAATTCCTTCCAAAAATCCATCGGCAGATGGATATTCTCCACTTCGACGGCACCGGCAAACAAAGGTGCAATCTCTGCTGGGATGAAGCCGGCAATGCCGCAACCTATCTTGGTGACCAGGAAGGTCAACTCGGGATGTTGCTTGGCAAAGATGATGAATTCCTCTACATAAGGCAGGATGGTGTTTGTGTCGCCTTGCATGGTCGGGATGGCGTAGCTTTGTCCTTGCAGGCCAATGCCTTGGCCCATGACGGCACCAAATCTCTGGTAGGCGAGATAGGCTGCACCACCAGCATGGGCGCCGGCGAGGTTGCTGCCGAAGACGAAAATCTCGTTGCTCTTAAGGCTTGTGATATGCTCAGGCGTGATGCGGTTGCTGAACTCGCTCATCTCGTGATAGTTGCGGTTCTCGCGATTGGAACGCGAGCGGTGCATCTTTCGCATCGCTGAAGGCATGGCGGATGTGGCGGCAAAGTCGGCTGAGAAACGGCCAAATAGCATCATCTTCGATTTCCGTTCTTTTTCCCATGCCTCTGCCATGCCAACCTCATCATCATGGAACGACATATGGTGGTCGATGCTGAGCGAGGAGGCTGTGGCTTCCACGTCTTGGTTGGTGCCGATGTAGGCAAAGTTCCAGCCTTCCTCGTTCTTCATGCGCTCCACCAAAGCCTTGATGGCTTTGCCGCTGTATTCCTTCGAGGCGTTCTCATAGCCATCGGTGATGACCGTCACCACGGCGGTGGCATCTTCCTTGTCTTTGATGGCATTGTACAGGGCGTTGATGCTGATGCCCATGGCGTCGTAGAGGGGCGTGCAGCAGCAGGGACGGTATTCCCTGGATGTCAGCTCTTTAACCTCGTTGACGGGCACCATGTCGTAGACCATAGTCTTCTCGCAGTTGCAGAAGATCATCAATGAGACGAAGTGCTCTTGTGTGTCTTTGAAGCGTTCTTGGGCTGAGCGTATGCCGCCCACGGTCTCGTTGAAGCCCGAGATGGCAGCGTTGGCGATGCTGCTCATCGAGCCGCTCTTGTCAAGGATAATCAGGTTATAGACCTGCGTCTTTACGGTAGTGTTGTTTGTTTCCATAATTTATTGTTTTATTGTGATTTAAGTATTTAATTCATTCATCATTCATCATTCATTATTCATCATTCATCATTCATCATTCCTAAAACTCCAGTCTAAAGTTATTATCTTCCTTAAACTTGTCATAGCGCCGCTTGTTGAAGCGGAACTTGGTACCCCAGCGGCGGGTCGTGCGGCTGTTGCTGTCGGGCGAAGTGGGGCAGGGGCGTGGCATCTCTTCGTCTTTATCTCCAAACAAGGCATCGATGCTCATGCTACGCATCTCTCTGTTCTTGCCAAAGAAGACGGTTTCGTCTTCGTCGGCTTCCTCGATGATACCGGTCTGCAGCATCTTCTTGTGGAAGTTGCGACGGTCGAACTGGATGCCCAGGATGGCCTCGTAAAGCCGTTGCAGTTCCGACATGGTAAACTCACTGTCCAACAAGTCGAAGCCAATGGGCTCGAAGTGGATGTCCTCGCGAAGTTTCTCCATGGCCTTGCGCAGGATGTAGTCATGGTCGAAGGCCAAGCGTGGTGCTTCGTTGAGCGCAAACCATCGGGCCTGTGCCGCGTCGTCGCCGCCTTTTACGTCAGATTTACGGGCCAAGGCATAGAAGGCTATTGAGATGACGCGCTCTCTCGGGTCACGGTTCACTTCGCTGAAGGTCATGAACTGTTTAAGGAGGGAAAGATTGAGGCCTGTCTCCTCTTGCAGCTCGCGCTGGGCGCACTGCTCGGCGGTCTCGTCCATGCGGATGAACCCTCCGGGCAAGGCCCACATTCCTTTGTAGGGCTCGATGCCACGCTCGATAAGCAGGATCTTCATCTCATGCCCATCGAAACCAAACACCACGCAGTCGGTGGTCACGGCAGGGTGGGGATAGTCGTAAGTGTATCTTTGTCTTCCCATTATTGTGTAATTTTGACGCAAAAATACAACTTTTTTGTATGGTAACCATAAAAAATGTGTAAAAATTACACCTTTAATAGATATTTAACTATAATATTTTGATTGTTAGATGTTTAAATCGTGTAATTTATACACTATATAAATAAAAAAAATACTGCCATGTAACTGGCAGTATTTTTTAAAGTGCATTTATCGTATCGCGATTATCCGATTTGATCGTAGAATTCTCTGCGAGCGCCAGTCAAGATGCCGAGCAGGCGCGGCACCATGTCGTCCAACACGGGTGTGGAGTCCATCATAATCTCGGCAGCGACCCACACGTCGTCTCTAGGGATGTAGGCCTTGGCCACTTTCATTCTCTTGTTCGTTTCGTTTATGGCTTCAAGGACAGTGACACGATTTTCTTCGGTGACGTCGAAGATGCCGGGCAGGGCCAAGCGGAAGAATTGCTCGTCATCATCGTTGTTGAAGTAGATGAAGGTCAGCATTTGATACTTGAAGATGATGTCATTGTCTTCGTCGATTTTCGGCATGAGGCCTTGGCTTTTCAGGTATTCGAATACCATTTCTGATGTTGTCATAGTCGTTTTGTTTAATTATTAATACTAAGGTGGATTATTCGTCTTTTCTGAAGCCTATCCTTGGCAAAAGGTTGCTTCTTTCTATACCATCCATTTTTTCTCTGATGGTGTCATACATTTTCAAGGTGTCTTTACTGATAGAGGGGCGGGTCTCGCTTATGGCCCTTTCAAGCAATTCCTGGGTGATCATTGAACGGGTGAAGGCCGCGGTCATGGCAGCATCGTTCACGATGTAGGCGATGTCGGAAGCGATGTAGCCATCGGTCAGGTCTGAGAGGTGGTCGAAGTCGATGCTGTTTTCCTCAAAAGGTCTGCCTTTCATGTGGATGGCAAACATTTCTTTGCGGGCATCATGGTCGGGGAGGGGCACATAGATATGCTTGTCGAGTCGTCCGGTACGCAACACGGCGGGGTCGATCATGTCGGGACGGTTGGTGGTAGCCACCACGAAGATGCCGCGTTTCGAGCAATTGTTGAGTTGCGAGAGGAACTCGTTGACTTCACCGCTGACATGCTCGCTTCCTGCTGACGAACGGTTGGGCACAAAGGCATCAAACTCGTCGAAGCAAAGCACAGTGGGAGCGTCTTTTTCGGCTTGCTTGAACAGTTGTCCAATCTTTTCCTGGCTACCATGCACATAGATGCTGGCCAAGTCGGACGACTTCACGAGGATGAAATTGAACTGTGTCTGTTCAGCGAATTTCTCGGCGAAGAACGACTTGCCGCAGCCGGGAGGTCCGTATAGCAGCATGCCGTTGGGCGGTGTCAGCCTGTATTGTTCTGACAGTTCCTTGTTCTGGATCACGAAGATGACTTTCTGCTGCAGCAGCTCTTTCAGTTCGTGCATGCCGGCGATGTCGTCGAATCCGTGGCCCGTGCCTTTCTGGGTCGGGATTTTCAGCTCGTTCTCCGATTCTTGGCTCTTGCCCGAGGCTTTGGCTTCTTCTTGTGCGTGTTCGCTGATCTTTCCGGGTTTTTTGCTGCCGCCTTGTCCGTTGAGGTCGCGCAACAAGTCGTTTGCCGAACGGTAGCACTCTGAGGTGGAAAGCGACAGGCCTTTTTCAAGGATATATTTTAGGGTGTCATTGATAGGAAGTGACAAGATTTCGACGGGATTCTCCTTCCTGTAACGCTTCATCTTGTTCATCTTCGTTACAAAGCTGTCGCTTTCGGCAAAGTCAATGGTCCAAGGCGCATGGCCAGTAAGCATGGTGTAGAATACGGCGGTGGCCGAAAAGAGGTCGGTACGCTCATTGTAGACGCTGGCCGAATTGCCGTTGGCGCAGTATCTGATATCGAGGTCGGTATTGTCGAAGGGCGTCGTTCCTTCGCAAGCTTGCGAAGCATGGCCTAGGTCGATGATTTCAGGTGCGCCATCCATCGTGTCTGACAACATGATATTGCTCGGGGTGATGTCGTTGTGGCAGATGCCGGCATCATGCAAACTCTTTAGGCCTTCAAGGATGCCCATGAAGATAGACACGGCTTTTTCTGGTTCAATGCGACCCTCTCTGGCAATCTTGTCGGTCAACACTTCACCAGTAAAATAGTTGGTAACCAAGTATTGGCATTCGCCGACGATAGTGTTGAAGCTGCCATGGGCAATATGGGAAACCACGTTGACGTGTTGTATCTTTTGGAGCAAGGCTATCTCTAGGACCTCATGGCTGTCGTTGTTGACCAGCTTGGCAGGGGTCCGTTTCATGATATACACCTTTAGGAAATAGGGTTGCTCGTTGGCATTCACCGTCTTATATGTCTCGGTGTATTCGTTTTGTTTGATCAGGCTTTGTACTATGTAGCCTCCTACGTAGTCACCAGTGTTGAAAATACTCATTTTGGAATAAAATTGATGTGCAAAGATAATACACTTTTTCCAAAAAGAAAAGAAGCTGCATGCTTTTTTTAATCCGCCACGTCCATGTTGCTTGACTCGGCTTTGTTGCTCACCGCACCGGGCTTGTCCTGTTGTTCAATGATTTCGGTGATGACTTCCGAATGAAACATTTCGTCGACAAACTCATGAGCCCTTGAGTGTTTCTTGTGCCATTTCTCTCCGTCTTGCTTGGTTTTGGAGACGATGTTTTTCATCTTTTGGTTGAAACTCAATAACTTGATGTAGATGCGGTAGGTCAATTTTTCCCTGTCAATCAAAGGGATAAGGATAGAGTTGATGACAATGCTGAAAAGAATGACCGAGAACACGATGTTGCGGGCAAACATGGCGATTTCCATGTTGGGGATGTAGATGAGCGCTTGCGTGGCCAACACGGCGGCGGTCAGACCCTTGGGGTTGAGGGCCGACATGAAAGCGAGTTCCTTGTCGGGGATACCATCTCGCTTTGAAATGGCGAAACGTACAGCTGGTATCCTAATGATGAATAGCAATGCGCTGATTCCCAATCCAATGACGATGGGTTCCCATTGGGTCAACTGGATGGAGATACCGACATAGATGAAGAAGAAGGTCTTCAGCAGAAGCACCAGTTCCGAAAACAAAGAGCGTTCGGTCTCGTTCAGGTTGACCGGTACCTTCTTGATGAATTTCTTGAGCCAAGTATTGTAGATGGCGTCGATGTTGGCCAATCCGATACCGAAAGCCAGAGCCGCGATAGCACCACTGAAGCCCATCCATTCGTTGAGGCCGTAGATGATGAACACGAAGGCAGGGGTCGTCAGGATGGAGTATTTGATGTTGCGGATTTGGTCGAGAATCAAGGCCCAGAAGATAGCACCGATAAGCCCCATTACAGTGGCGAGGATGAACGATGAGAAGATGTTGCCTAAGATGGCACCAAACTCAAGGTGCTTGCTCTTGATGGCCTGCATCAATGCCAAGGCCAGTACGATACTGAACACATTGCCGATGGCCGCCTCCAGGATGAGCATGATGGCGGGCTTCTCCGACATATGCATCTGTCTGACGATAGGAATGACCACCGCCGAGGCTGTACCACCCAACATGCAACCTAATATCATGCTGATGATGGGACCCAGGTCCAACACGAACCATCCTACTAACCAAACGGCGACAGCCGACAGCACAAAGTTCAAGGCCGTGAGTTTTAAGGCTCCTCCAAATGAGTCTTTTAAAGCACTAAACCTCAACTGTGTACCGCTCTCAAATAGGATGGTCACCAAGGTGATGCCTGAAAACAAGCTGCCAGCATTGCCCAAACTGTCGGGCGAGAGCCAATGGAAGACGGGGCCAATGAGTAGGCCGATGATGATGAGGAACAGCACGTCGGGGATGCGCTTGCGGCTAAAGATTTCGCTGAACAGGTGTGCCGTGAAGATGAGCAGACCAATGATGGCAATGGTTAACCCGATCTGACGCGACGAGCTGCTGTTGCTCACTTGCTCTACCACTTCGTTCAAGGAACCTTGGTTGACGATGCTGTCAACGGCCCGCGAGAGTGTGTCGCTATGCCTTGATAATGTGTTGGTTGTGGGGACGAGGGTGCTTTGGATCATGGTGGCATTTTTTTAGTTGAACAATCTCCAATTGACCCCGATGAATATCTTGCTGTCGCGCATGGGGTAGTGTGGTGCGATGAAGGAATTGTGGTCGCCTGTCAGCAGGAACATGTTGCTGTATGCCGCATAGATATGGGCTTTCTTCACCTTGATGGCCAAGGCCAAGTCGATGAAGGGGAAGTTGCCGATTTCCACGTCGTTTTGCAGATAGAAGGTACGTGTGGCCGGCATATAGGCATCAGCGTAGTATTTGGTGAAATAGCGTACCGTGATGCTGGGATGCAGCGTGGCAGCCTTGTGGAAGATGGGCTGTGAATAGCCAACTTTCAGCTGACCCAAGACCAAGGGGAGATGCATGACCTCTTCGTTGCTCGATTTTTGGAGGCTGGCGAATCCCTCCAACTCGAAACGACCCAAGCGTTGGTAGAAACTGAGGTAAGCCTCACGGATGCTAAACATGCCATCGTTTTGTGTGGGACGAGCGTCGGTGCCAAAATAGATCATGTTGGCGATGCTGGTCTGCTTCACTCCGATGCTATAGGTCTTGTAACTGTATCTCAAGTTGAAGGTCAGGTAGGTGGAGGCATTGAAATTGTTCTCCCAGCGGAAATGGTTGGAGTAGTAGCTTTCCTCGAACCAATTGGCACTCTGCCGTTTGAGTTCCATGTCGAAGGTAGCCTGACCGTAATTCTTGGTGCTGGTTCCGATAAACTGTTTCCATTGGCCTTTGACGTCGAAGTCACCGATTTGGTAGCCCAAAGTAATCAACTCTGCTTGCCCCGTGATGCGTGTCGACTTGAACAGGTTGACAATAATGCCGCCGTTCACACTCAGTTGGTTGTAGTTGCGTGCCAGTACGGTCTCGCCCTCAAGATAGTCGTAGCGTTTCACTTGGTAGAAGCCATGCGTGACGCCTGCGTAGAGGTAGAAGGGGATGTCGTCGTTGTATTTCTGGTAGCCCAAACTGCTCCATTTCACCGTGTTCTTGATGGCCCTGACCAATGTGGTGTCGGTCGATTTTGAGGCGTTCATCAAGGTGTCGAAGGGTTGGTAGAACGAAACGCCAGGCGATGACTCGTTATAGTATAGTTTGTTGTTCAAAAAACTGAAACTGTGACAAAGCCTGCCAAGAGTGAATTTTCTAACCTTGACTTCTTGAACAACATCTTGGTTATCAATACTTTTTATGCTGTCGATGAGTAGGGAGTCCATCGGGATGCTGTCGTTGAAGACGGGTGATGTCGCAATGGAATCGCTCTTGACACGAGGCGCTTCTTTTTTCGTGGTTATGGTCTTTTTGGGGAGTAGATTGAAATAATGTTCTAAACCTATCCCACTGGAAACGATGAAGTTGGTGGCAGTTGTGAGGTTGACAGGGATGACGGTGTTGTCAGTCTCTTGGTGTTCGCTATAGGCCTCATCGTTGACGATGCCACCGTTTTCGCCCATTTCGAGTTTGTTGCGGTACCAATGGGCCGACACGCCGTAGCGTTCGCTTTTGGTGATGTACTTGGCGTTGATCCAGAAAGCGTTATTGATGGTTTTGTTGTTGTTGAAGGTAGCGGGTGAGTAATCGGTGTCGAATGCGAACGACACGAGCAGGCGAGGGGTGACTTGACGGCCAAACCTGGCGTGGAAATGCTGTTCGAGGTCACCGATGGTCATGAGATAACGGATTTCAGAGTAGGGTAGGACGGACATGTAAGAAGCCATGTTGCCCTCATTCAGTAGGTAGGTCGGGAAAGCAGGCAGCGTCATATCGAATCCAGCCTGGTGCAGGTGGTTGAATCGCATTGACTTGTGGGCCATCCCTGTGTTGCTCAAGGTGCTATAGATGGTGTTGCCGCGTTGCAAGTAATCGAAGTCTGCCGTATGGAAAGTCGTGGTGTCTACGATTTTCGAAGCGTTGAGGAAAATGCTGTCGAAGGGGTAGGCGTTATAGGTGACGAAGGTTGAATCGATGGGCAGGGAAGGGGTAACCGTTGTTTTTTTTGTGGCAATGCTATCTTGCTCAAGATTTTGTGAAAATCCTAACAAACTGGTAAACAGCAAGATAAAAAACAAAGCCAATCTTTGGGCCATACTTCCAAATTTGGCGGTAAAAGTAATAAAAAAAATGGGAATGAAGCGATTTAAAAAGTGGAAAGGTCGGGGAAGGGTAGGGAAGAGTCTCTATTGTGCTGCAGCGCCCCGTGTCGAAGACACGGCATTCTATTTTCCCCACACGGCTCAGTGTGGGGCTCGAAAACAGATAAGCCCGCCAGCAGGTGCTGACGGGCTCTCCGTTGTGGGTGGGCGGCGAACTACTTTCCCACGCTCTCGCGCAGTATCATCGTCGCGGCGGGGCTTAACTTCTCTGTTCGGAATGGGAAGAGGTGCGCCCCCGCGCCATAGCCGCCACTTCAATCTCTGCGGCCTCGACCGGACGG
>JAFPUN010000014.1 GCA_017395365.1 Bacteroidales bacterium | reverse complement strand
ATTGTCTTGCTTCTTGTTTTTCTCTGAATCTCGGGTTCCGCCTTGATGTTCTATTGTGCTTACCTTTTCTTGAAAGGTTCCTTCCACTGACGCCGCTCTCGCGGCGCCGGTCTTGTGCTGGCCTCAGACTGTCAAAGAACTGCGCAAACCAACTCACTAACCAAACCCTTCTTCCTTTGTTTGCGGGCTGCAAAGGTACGACCTTTTCTGAAACTGACAATGATATTTTTAAATATTTTTCAAAAAATATTGCAAGTTGTTGAAATCAAGGTTGATAATAATAGATGATTTAAAGAATAATCTAGGCTATTATTCGTTTTCGGAGTCTTCTACAAGCCTAAAAACGGTGTTTTGGCTCGTTTGTATGATGCTGATGGTGCCCACAAGGATGAAATCGGCCAAAATAGCTTCAGCTCTTCGTTTATTGATATGCGCCATTTCTTGGAATTCAAGCAGCGTGATTTCCTTGTTTTCCGCTAAATAGTGGAGCAGGAGCGTTTCCGCCTCGGTGAAGGCGATTTTGGCGGGTCGGGCGAATTTGTCGGCCTTCCACACCTTAATTAATACGCTGTCGGCGACGAGGTTCTCGTCCTTGACCCTGACGAATATTTTGTAATTCCCTTGATTGTCGGGAGCTTTGTGCTTGTGATGCTTGTCTTTTGGGATGATAACCTCAAGGACGGTCTTCCCGTTGATTTCCCATTCCTTGGTCGTGTATTCCACTTTGGGCTGGCAATACATCTCCGCCGCAGCCTCAATCATGTGGATCTCCTCGTCGGAGCGCACCCCGGCGATGGCACCGTTGTCTTTCACGCCCACGAGGAGTCTGCCGCCATCGGTGTTGGCGAAGGCGGCTAGGGAACGGGCGATGCGGCGACTGTCCGAAATCTCGAATTTGAAATCAAGCATCTGGTGCTCGCCCTCCTGAATCAACTTTTGGATATGGAGATCTTTGGTCTTCATCGAGGGTGCAAAGATAGTCTTTTTTCCCGACCTCTCACTAGTGTAATATTAATAAGGTGTAAAAACGAACACTATTATTTGGTTGCAATAATGAAAGAAGGTTGTGGAGTTGGTGAATGGGACGAAAGAGGGAAGAGGGCATTTTCGGGCGTTTTAAGCGTGTTTCTTTTTGAGATGAAAGAGAGGTCGGGCAGGGACTCAAAAACGCCAAATTCGTAGTGTTTCAGAGTGGTTGTTTTTGGAAAAAGAGCTGTTTACAAATGTATTGAATTATCATATCAACATATTGTAAAACAATAATATACATTTATGTAAATACAAATATAATACATTTGTATATAGTTAACTAGTGTAATTGCATGTGATATTATTGAAATTATTGATTTAAATAAATTATTATCAGTAGATTATACAATAACAATTAAAGCAAAATTCTAAAACATGTCCGTTTTTTATGCTCGTTTAGGTATTGTTTTTATAATTTATGTAAACAATTGATATTTAGTTTTATAGCATTGTATAATTAAAGTATATTTGTAATATTTTGTAATATGCAATAAAATTTACAAAAATAAATTCATTTGTATTGTGATTTGTAACGAATAAATGTTTACTTTTGTCAACTGAAAGAGACCTTAAAATCAATTTTTTTTGGAGGATACTAGCATGGAAAACGGAGAAATGAAAGACAGGATTGCACACATCATCCGGGCAAAGAATTTGACTGCTGGAGAATTTGCGGCCAGGTTGGGCATCCAACCTTCGAATGTTTCGCACTTACTTTCGGGGCGCAATAACCCAAGTTTGGATTTCGTGAAAAAGCTCAAGGAAACCTTCCCAGAGTATAATCTCGACTGGATTATTATGGGTGTCGAACCGATGACGGTGTCGGAGCCTTTTATGTACTCTGCTCCCCCTACAACCCTTTTTGAGACGGATCCCGTTGAGGACGCCCCAGCCGAAATGCCTTCTTCAGCTGAATCGGTTGAAGTGGAATCGCGACAAGAGCCAACTGCATCAAAACCTCTGACGACTCCCGAAGGCATTATTTTGGTGTTTGATGATGGCACATACAAGTTTTTGTCGCCTCGATAATGGTTTCTTATAATTAATAAGGTGTGGAATCGGAAAAAGTTGTACCTTTGCACACTTTTATGGAAGCTATGCATGAAGACAACTTTTTTGAACACTTTGATGCTGTAATACAGTCACCTAAACGCATGGTTTTGGCTTGTCACGTCAATCCTGATGGCGATGCCATCGGGTCGGTATTGGCTATGGCAGAGTTCCTTAAGAACCATGGGCATGACGTTAAGATGGTGGTTGCCAATGATTTCCCTGGGTTTTTGCATTGGATGCCCGGTTCTGAAGATTTTCTGGTGTTTGAGAAGGATGCTGAAGCTTGTAAGACTGCCATCGCTGAAGCCGAATGCATTATAATGTTGGACTTCAATAATTTGTCGAGAAGCGGCATCTTGCATAATGAGATAGGGAAGACGCGGTGCCCGCGTATTCTGGTCGACCATCATCGTGATGCCGACTTGTGTCAGTTCTATTGCGCGATGACAAATGTGGCTGTTTCGAGCGCTTCAGAGATTGTTGCCGAAATCATTTTGCATTACGGGAAGGAACAACTGACGGAAGACATTTGCACCAATTTGCTGGTGGGCATCATGACCGACACGGGGTCGTTTGCCCATTCTATCTTCCATCCACGTACTTTCGAAATCGTCAGCCTTCTTGTGGAGAAATCCATGCCCTATACGCTTGTGCATCAGTTGGTTTACGACACCATGTCGGAGAATCGCCTGCGTTTGCTCGGTTTTTCCATCAACAATAGGATGGAGATTATCGAAGATTGTGCGACTGCCATCATCGCATTGAACAAGAGCGACTTGGATAAGTTTAATTACCAGACTGGCGATACGGAAGGGGTAGTCAATTTCCCGCTTTCGATGGACAAAATCAAGATGTCGGTGCTGGTGACTGAACGCCAGGACCAAATCAGATTCTCGTTCCGCTCAAAGGGCGATTTCTCGGTTCATGAGCTTGCCCAAAAACATTTCAAGGGAGGTGGACATACCAACGCTGCTGGCGGCACCTTGACTTGTTCCTTTGACGAAGCGGTGGCGATACTGAAATCCGTGATCCCAGAATACAAGGATTTATTGAATGAAAAGTGATGAAGCGGTTGATTAAATATATGATTTTCTGCATGTTGCTTGCTATGTTCGCATGCGAGGAACAGCCTCAAAAACAGTTGCCTACTGTTACGAAAGACGAAATGAAAAGCAGTATGGAGAAGGCCAACCGTTATCTGATGAATGAGGAGGAGGAAGACATCGCCAACTACATTCAGCGGCATGGATTGGAGATGACCGCGACAGGAACGGGGCTTCGTTATCAGATCATAAAACCTGGAAGTGGTGCTTCGTTAGCGAAAGGGCAGAAGGTGACTTTGGAATACGAACTTCATTCTATCGCAGGAGATTTGCTTTATTCATCTGAAAAAGACGGACTTAAGTCTTTTGTTATAGGCGATGGGACTGTGGAATCGGGGCTTGACGAGGTCATGACTTATTTGCATTATGGCGACGTGGCCAAAGTGATCATTCCTTTCCATTTGGCCTATGGGCTTCACGGTGACGATGACCGCATCCCAGAATATGCGACTTTGGTTTATACGATTAAAATAATTGAAAATCAATAAAATATGAGAAGAAATTATTTCTTGTTTTCGATGATTTGCTTGTCGGCGATGTGTCTGCTGACGGCATGCACCCAGAGATTTCCGGGTTACAAGAAAACTGCCGATGGCTTGTACTACAAGTTCCATAACAAGAATCTGTCGGCTCCACAGCCCAAATTAACGGATTTCATGAAGGTGGACATGGCTTGCTATCTTAACGATTCGCTGTATTATGACTGGCAAGGTACGCAAAAAGATGTGTTCACCCAGTTGCAAAAGGCCATTTTCCCTGGTGATTTGCAGGAGGCCTATGCCATGATGCACTTGGGTGATTCGGCTTCGTTCTATGTCAAGGCTGACTCGGTTGCCATAAAGTACTATGAACAGGATCCCAATGCCATTGGCCTGAAAGCCGACGACTATTTCCGTTATGAGGTGAAGCTTGTTGAATTGCAAAGTGAAGCTGAGTTTAAGTCCAATCTCGAGAAGATGGTTGAATCGATGAAAAATGCTTCGAGGAAGGCTTTGGCCGATTATGTGGCTGATAACAATATTAATGTAAAACCAGAATCTTCAGGTATTTACATCATCCCTATCGAACAAGGCAAAGGCCGTTGCCCTGTGAAAGGCGAACAGGTGGAGGTAGACTTTGCCGCCTATCTGCTCGATGGACAGTCGGTGGGTAGCACCTGGGACAGCCCCGATAAACTCTCGTTTGTTTTGGGCGAAGGCGTCACAATTCAAGGTTGGGAGGAAGTAGTGCCCAAGATGCATCTTGGCGATCGCGTCAAGGCTATTATCCCGTTCGATATGGCTTATGGTGAGCATTCGGTAGGTTCTATTCCCTCTTATGCCAACTTGGTTTACGATATTAAATTGCTGAAAATCACCACGGCGGAAGAGCTTAAGAAACAGGCTGAAGCTGCCGATAAAGCCATGCAGGCGGAATCTGCGAAGGCGTTGCTCGACTACGTAAAGGCGAATGGCATTACGGATCATACGGCTTCTGGATTGTATTATTCCAAGTCGGTGGTTACAGAGGGCGCCCAACCTCAAGCGGGACAGACCGCTCGTATCAAGTTTGTGGCCAAATTCATCGATGGCTCGCCATTGGGTGATTCGGAACAGTTGGGTGGCTTTTACGATGCTGTTATAGGCCAAGGAAAGCTGTTGCCAGGACTGGAGGAAGGCCTTGGCATGATGCATGTGGGCGAGCAAGCCCGCTTCGTGTTGCCTTATTCTTTGGCTTATGGCAACATCGCTTATGGTAATATCCCGGCTTATTCCAATATTGTCTTCGACGTTGAACTATTGGAGATTTTGAACGAAACTAAATAATTAACAATCAATAAATAATAGTAAAAAATGAAAAGAAGTTTCTTTTTTATGGCTGCTACGGCCATGCTGATGGCAGGCGCTATGAGTGCTTGTACCGAGAATAACCCTTATCCGGGCTATCAAAACCAAAACGGAATGTACTACCAATTCTTCACCCAAAATGAAGGCGCAACGCCTCAAGACGGTGATGTGGTGGATGTCAACGTTTGCTGTATGATTAACGACACTACTGCGTTGATTCCCAATATGAAGAACTTGATGAAGGTGATGCCCTCCCAGTTCGCTGGCGACATCAACGAATGCCTTCGTATGATGCATAAGGGTGACTCCGCCTCCTTTATCGTTAACATCGACTCGACGTTCAGATACTTGTATGGCCAAGCCTCGCTTCCTGCCGAGTTCAAGTCGACCGACGTGATGCGCTTTGAGATCAAAGTGAACGATTTCTTCCCCGAGAAGGTGTATGCCCAGAACTTTGCCAATGACGTCAAGAGCCGCAACGACCAACGTGTTGCCCAACTGCAAAACGACTATCCTGAAGAGACCGCCAAGGCCGCCAAGGATTTGGCCAATTATCTGGCAAAGAATAAGATCGTTGCCGAGCCTACCGCTTCTGGTCTTTACTATGTGGTGACCGAACCTGGCAATGGCGAAAAGCCTGAAGTGGGCAAACCTGTCACGATGCATTATACGGGCAAGTTGCTCAACGGCACTGTTTTCGATTCGTCGGTCGAACGCGACCAGCCGTTCCAATTTGTTCTTGGCGTGGGTCAAGTCATCCCCGGTTGGGACGAAGGCGTGCAACTCATGTCGAAAGGCGAGAAGGGCGTGCTCTATATCCCATATTATCTGGCCTATGGCGAAAGAGAAGCGGGTACCATTCCTGCCTTTTCCAACCTGATGTTTGAAGTCGAACTGATTGATTTCGAAACTTTTGAATAAGATGAGGCGCACTTTTGGCTTTATTGCTGCCATTGCTGTTGTCATGATGCTCGCCTCATGTGGCGAGGAAAGTCCTTATCCGGGCTTCAAGAAGATGGACAATGGCGCCTATATGAAGTTTTACAACAAGGGTGGTTCCGATGTGACGCCCCGCTTGGGTGATGAGGTGACCATCGAGATGGCCCAGTATTTCAACGACTCGCTGTTGTTTTCAACGGCAGATGACAAGCCTATGAGCCTTGTGCTGACCGAGCCCGACTTTAAGGGCGACGTGGTCGATGGCTTGCTCATGATGCACGTGGGCGATTCGGCGCGTCTTTTGGTGCCTGCCGATTCCGTGCTTACCATCTTGTTACAGATGGAGGAAGTGCCAGAGGAATATGTCGGCAAGCCCATTTTCTACGACCTGAAACTGATTAGTGTGAAGCCGTCTGAGGAGTTGGAAGCCGAACATATGGCGTTGCTTGACAGCCTGAAAAGGGAAGAGGAAGCATATTTGAAGCCATTGCACGATGATGCCAACAACAAGCTGACCGAGTCAGGATTGGTCATTATGGAATTGTCTGGTAAAGGCAAAACGGCCCAGATGGGTGACTATGTCAACTTCGACTTCACGGTTTGCACCGCACAAGGCGATACCATCATGAATTCGTTTGGCGTTGAGCCTGTTGAGATGCAATATGGTGAAGAGTTCATCGGCGAGGGTGTCACCGAGGCCATCGGCATGGTTCCCGAAGGGGGTATGATGCGCTTTGTGGTGCCCTCTTCCTTGGCATTTGATAGTGTTGGCTATGAGGAGTTCATCCTTCCTTACACGCCTTTGGTCATGCGACTGAAGATGAACAAGGTGATGGATAAGGAAACCTATGAGAAGCACAAGGCTGCTGAAGAGGCCAAACAGGCGGCTGAAAAAGAACGTCTGAAGAATAAGGAGAGTCAAGCCATAGCCGACTATATCAAGTCGAACAGCATAACAGAGCAGCCTACCGAGTCAGGCCTTTATATCCTCAATCGCGAAGAGGGTGAAGGCAACGTTGCCCAATGGGGCGACGAGGTGGCAGTGCACTATGTGCTGCGCAACTTGAAAGGCGAACCTATAGAGTCGAGCTATGATTATGGTCGTCCTATGGTGTTCACTGTCGGTGGAGGTGAGATGATCCATGCCATCGATGAAGCCCTGATGACGATGGCACCTGGAGCCAAGGTGACTTTGCTTACGCCATCGGAACTGGCCTTCGGCGAGTTCGACTTGGGTGAGTCATTACCGCCTTATTCACCGTTGATTATCGATTTGGAATTGGTGGAAATCAAGTGAGATTCAAAACCAGGTCTTATTGTAATCTATCGCAAATAAAGAGAATGCCGTCAGATTAACTGGCGGCATTCCTTTTTTATGCAAACATAGTCTTTATTCCTTGATTTCTTCAAACTCTTCCTTGTCGGCATAGTACACGTCGATGGCGGTAATCAATGCGGCAAGGCTCCACACGGGGATGGCCAGTTTGTCGGTGTCGAGGAAGTTGTTGAGGAAGCCGTGTACGAAATAACTGATGAAGGCAAGGGTGGCACCCAAGACCAGCACTTTGGCTTTCTTGTTTTTGCAACGGCTGTAGGTCTTGAGTCCGCAATAGACCGTCACGACGACGAGCACAACGACCAACAGAGAACCAACGATGCCCTGCTCGGCCAAGGGACCGAAATACTCGGAGTGGGCGTTACCGCCGTCGCCAGCATTGGTGCTGATGATGGTCTTTTCCTTCGACATCTGGTAGGGGGCATACACGAACTGGTAGGTGCCAGGTCCCCAACCGAATATGGGGCGCTCGTTGAACAGGCGGAAGGCCGACTGCCAACGGTTGATACGCTCGAGGTTGGAGGCATCGGTCGAGATGTTGGTGATGGACTGTATATTCTCCACCAGGTCGCCCGAGGCGTCTTGGTTGTTCTTCTCCAACGCGTCGATGATCTGGTTTTGGAAGGCGAAGAACAGACCGACCAAGAGGATAATGGCAGCGGCAACCCAACGGAACTTGATGTGCAGCAATACGCATATCAGCACGCCCAATGCGGCAATCATGCTGATCCATGCGGCACGGCAGTTGGAGAGCGTCAGTGCAAGGCTCAACAAGACCACGACACCAATGATGATCAGACGGCGGCTCTTCTTGACGCCGGGCAAGAAGACATAGGTGAGGGCGAGGATGAGGTAGATGGCCAAAGCCGCGCCATAGGCCGTGTGGTCATTGTAGAAGGGGGTCATCACCCAGTGGGCCGAGTCGCCATCGAAGCCGAACTGTGCGTGATGGATGATGGTGTAGACGCATACAATACACAAGGCGCTGATATAGAGCCAAATGAACCAATGTATGTTCTTTGGATTCTTGAACAATACAGTGCATAGGAAAAACGCTGGAACCACGAACCACAGCCTCGAAAGGATGAACTTCAGCGACACCACGGGCATCTCGCTCGTGATGGTGGTGACGGCCATCCAGGCAAACATGCAATAGATGACGATGGCGATGGGGTGGTGAGTGACGCGTCGGTCGAGATGTCCATCGTAGAGCATTTTGGCCACAAACAAAACCAAGATGCCCATCAACAGCGGTTCGGCGGGTAGCGAGATGGCCAAGCCCGCTTCGAGTGCTTTTAGGTTGACCGACAATGGCACGGCGAAAGCCGTGAGTAGAAGTACTTTGTCAAGCGAGAAGATGTAGAGCAGCAAAACGCCAAGCACGACGGGCAGGGCGAAGAAGAGATAGGTGTTCTTCTTCACCACCAGAAACAGCCCTACAGCGATGAAAAGAGCTGCTATGACATAGAGCCAGGCTATTTTCGCTTTTTTCTCCACGGCTTATTTGTTTTCGGCGACGAAACGCTTGCGGTTTTCGATAATGAAGACGACAACAATGGAGAGCAGGAGGGCACCGAGTGCGCTCAAGGCTACCACCACCCAACGCACGGGGAAGGCCTTCTTGTCGGCTGGGAAAGGCTCTGTGATAATGTTGGAGTAGGTGAGGTTGGAGTTGAAGAAGCGCAGGTTCTGCTCGTAGTCACGTTTGATGAGCGAATAGGTGTTGGCTTCGGCGATGATCTTGGTCTCCAAGTCGACGGCATCGGCACCGTATTGCTCCAGGTTTTGTTTCAGTTCGTTGGCCTTGGTAGAGCCGTTGATGAAACCGCGTGTCACTTCGCGAAGCTGGCCCGAGTAGTTGAGTACGCCGTAGTTGGTGGCGAGGTCTGTGAGGTTTTGCTTCAGCGAGTCGATATCCTGTTGCTTCAGTTTCAGTTGCATGTCGTACATGGCCACCACTTCGCCCACCTTCTGCTTGTGCAGGTCATGCACCTTCTGGTCGTAGAAGTTGAGGATGTCCTTGGCGATGTTGCAGGCTACGAAGGGGTCTTTGTCCATCACGGTGACGGAGACAGCCTCATAAGGGGTCTTGCCAATCTTGATCTTGCTTCGGTACTCGTTAATCATATAGGTACGGCCAAACTTGTAGTTTTTGTCAATCTTGTAGTCGGTCCACAGGTCGTATTTCTCGATAATCGAGTCCATGATAGAGGTCGAGTTGATGATTTCGAGCATCTGCTCGGTCTCGCTTTCATCGGAGTAGGGGCTGATGTTGGCGGGATAGGCCACGGCCACCGACTTGTAAAGGGGAGTGATGAACATGGAGCTTGAGAAAATGGCACCGCAGATGGCCGCCACTGCAGTGATGATGATGATGTGCCACTTCCATTTTAGGATGACTTGCACCAAAGAAAGATTGTTGAAATTGTTATCCATTGTTGTTTGTGTTGTTTTCGGAGTGTTGTTACTGGGGGTCAAAAACGAGGTTAGTTTATCGGTCATGTTTCTCTTGCGAGGTTGTCGTGACCGAGTTTTTCTCGGTCTCTCGACGAAAAAAGCCCCTCGATCTGTCATAGAAGACGATGCAGAAGATGAGGAGCAGGAAGGTGCTCAAGACGGTGATGACCACGATGAGCCAACGCACAGGATAGCTTTTGCGCTCGGCTTTGAAGGCCGAAGTGACGACGAACTTGTGGGGTATGAACTCGGTGGCGTCGACTTTGGCTTCCTCATATTTCGACTTGACCAAAGAGAGCTGCAGACGGTCGTTGTCCAAACGCTCGTTGATGGCGTAAGAGGCACCGCCGTATTCTGCCAAAATGTCCAATTGCTCTTGTATGTTCTTGACGCCTTGTGTGTTGCCTTTTCCTAGTTCGACGGCCAGTTGTTGGCTGAGCATCTCCACCTGCGACTCGTAGTCGAACACGCCTAGTTTGCGCAAGGTGTTCAGTGAGTCTTCCAGCATGTTCATTTCGGCAACGAGTGCGTTGTATTCCTGGTCGACGATGCGGAAAGCCTCGATGGCCACTTCCTTCTGCATCTGGTTCATGGTGCTGTCGAAAATCTCGGCAATCTCATTGGCGATGCGTGAAGAAAGCTCGGCATCGGAGTCCAGAACTGTGATTTTCACGGCGTTGTATTCCGTACGGCGGAACTTGATACGTGCGTCATAGAGTTTGTTGAGCTTGGTGATGGGGTATTTGCTGTCTTTGATGTTGTAGTGTTCCATCAAGTTGAAGCGGCTGATCACTTTGTCACGCACGCGGTTCGAGTTCAATACTTGCAGCATCTGCTCTGTCTGCTCGTCCTCACCAAAGTTCATGATGTCTTTCTCCGACTGGTATGTCGTGCTGATCAAAACTTTGGAAATGGAGTTGCTGGAAGTGGGGTAGATGATGGTCGTGGATTTATAGAGCGGGGTGATGAAAAAAGGCGCGCTAAATAGGATACCGCAGAGGGCCGCCACCGCCAAAATGATGAGGATGGGTTTCCTATATTCCACCAAAAGTCTGCATAAGTATTTGGAACTGTAATTGTTACGTTGTTGCTCTTCCATAATTATGTGTGAAATAAGTCGTCAAAGATAGGGAATTCCCTTGAAATGACAATGAAAAATGTCAATTTAGGGTGTTTTTCTTAAATAACCGGCCCTTCGACCCTTCGAGGGTCCTCAGGGACCGCGGGCTCAGGGACCTTTTGTGGTTATGACTTTTTGGGAAGGACGAGGCCGACAATTTGCTTGAGGCTGAGCAAACGTGTGAAGAAGATGGCGCCACAGTTGACGAGGAAAGCG
Organism: Bacteroidales bacterium; assembly: GCA_017395365.1. GTDB lineage: Bacteria > Bacteroidota > Bacteroidia > Bacteroidales > F082 > Limimorpha. The sequence continues at coordinate 2,383 of JAFPUN010000014.1, read as the reverse complement.
ATACCGAAGCCAATCATCCAGTTGACATTCAGTCGCTTGACTAGGAAGGTGACAACGGCAATGGTGACCATGAATAGGATGATGTGGAACCAATAGCGGCCGCCCATCTCGAATTTGAGGATGCGTTTGGCGATGATGTATTGCAATAAGGCTGTGACGGCCTGCACGCTGAGGCTTGTACAGGCGGCGCCCACGGCATGGTAGCGCGGGATGACGATGAGGTTCAGCAAGATATTGATCACCACACCTGCAGCAGCCACCAGATTGAGTTGTTTCAGACTGCCGTTGGCGGTGAGCAATGTGCCAAATACATAAGTTGTTGAAAGACAGAAGAAACTACCCATCAGAAGCGGGAAGACATTGGCATATTGTCCGATGCGCAGGAGATAGGCGGCTTCGGTTTCGGCCTCTTCCGGGTTGTACATCAGCTGCATGATTTCTTGGCGGTAGAAGACGCACATGATCATGACGATGCCCGCCATGGCCAAGATGACATTGAACGAAGTCTTGACCAGATTGTTGAGCTCCAACTTGTTCTTCAGCGTGGCGGCAAACATGGGCAAAAGCATGATAGCGAAGAGGTTGGAGATGTTGTTTCCGGCATCGAAAAGGCGGTAGGCACGGCTGTAGATACCGGCTTGCACGCCCTTGTCGTCCAACAGGCGCTCAAGCAGCACCGGCTCGATGCGGCTGTAGACGCTCATCAGCAGGACGAGCACGGCAAAAGGTATGCTCTGTCGAAGTATCTCCTTGAAAAACTTGAAGTTAAGCTTGAAGCAGAGGTGTTCCGTGTGTCGCAAGACGATGACCAAAGCCAAAATGAGGGTGACAATATATGCCACCGTCTGGGCTTGCAGGTACCAGATGACATTGAACTTCTCCGTGGGGAACCATCCGCTCCACAAGATGAGGCACATCAGGACGATGGCTAGCACGCGGTCGAAGACGGAGAGTATACTGTCGTGCTTGAAAAGCAGCAACCCCTGTATGTTCGATCGGAGATAGAGGATGAACGATAGCAGGATTTGGTTGAGACCGCACCAACACAACAGTTTGAGTTTCAATCCCTCGCAATAGCCGAGGAAATAGCCGACCACAAAGATGACTACGGCATACAAGAGTCCCAGCACCAGCTTGATTTCGGTGAGGCCGCCAAAGTGTTTCGATAGGTTTTTCGGGTCTTGCGCTACGGCACGGCTATTGAAATTGGTGATGCCGAGGTCGAGTAGGATGTAAAAGAGGTAGGAGAAATTGAAAAGCGCCTGATAGGTGCCATAGGAAGCATCGCCGAGCAGGTTTTGCACCTCGCGGTCGATGCCGAGAATCCAGAAAGGCTTCACCAACAGGTTGAGAAACAACAAGAAGATGATATTTTTGATGAAGTGGTTCTGCATGCAGTGACTTTGTTTGCGGGGCAAAAGTAGGAAAAAAACACTTTCCAACCGTTTTTCTCCTTGCGTTTTGGAAAATATGCGTATTTTTACACCCCGAATATGATTTGAATACATGAACAAGGAACAGGAAGATATCGAAGTGTTGGAGGAGGAACAGGTTGAAAACGAGAAGAGTCTGCTGCTCATCAACGACGATGTGAATACTTTTGAATATGTCATCGACACCTTGATGAAGGTGTGCCATCATACCCGCGAACAAGCCGAGACATGTGCATGGATCACGCACTACAAAGGCAAGTGTGCTATCATGCATGGCACTTTTGAAGAGCTGAAGCCCTATTACGATATCCTGCTGGGTCATCAATTGACGGTGAAAATCACGGACTAATGGTTGGATACACTTCTCTAGAAATATTGGCCATCCAGCAGGCCTATACCTCGATGCTTGACGACATCAACCCCTTCGTCAATGCGCCTGAACACCTGGCTTTGATTGACAAGGCCTATCGCTATTGCTTGGAGAAATACGACGGACGCTATTTGGTGTCGGGCAAGGCCTATATGTTGCACCTTATCGAGATGGCACGCATCGCCGTCCTGGAGGTGGGCTTGGGCTATGTCTCCGTGGTGGCCTCGTTCCTGCATGGAATCGATTATAAGGAAAATGTGAGCATCAAGGAGTTGGAGAAGGAGTTCGGTAAGACCGTGGCCATCGTGCTGGAGGATTTCAGCGATATCTCCAAACTTGACACCGAGAAGGTTGCTTACAACTCCGACAATTTCCAGGTGATGTTCCTCTCGCTGATCGACGACATGCGCGCCGTGTTGCTGAAGATTGTCCACCGCGTTTATGATGTGCGCAACCAGGCCGATGTCGACGCCGACCGTCTGTCGAAGTATTTCCATGAGATCAAATACATCTATATCCCTATCGTCCATCGTTTGGGCTTGTATAAGCTGAAAGCGGAGCTCGAAGAGAAGCTGATGCT
>JAFPUN010000013.1 GCA_017395365.1 Bacteroidales bacterium | reverse complement strand
GTCGGTGATGTCGGTGACGATGGGCTTGCCAAGGGATTTGATGTACTCGCCAAATTCAGCCGCATTGACCTTGAACAAAGGGTACTCCATCACTACAAGACCCTTTTCACCCTCGATGATAAACGAGGTATCGGCCATCACATCGTTGCTGTTGTAAACATGCAGGCGGAATCCATTCAATTCATACGCCTGAAACTGACCTACTTTCTTCTTTGTATTTTCCATTTTTGAAAAGTTTAATTATTTGATTTAATGTGTTTTATCCTATCGTTAATGATGCTTTCCTGATGCTCAATGCCCCATAAAATCAATGCATCCAAATGCGGCATGAGACTCTTTCCGCGTTCGCTGAGCTGGTATTCCACTCGTGGCGGAACTTCTGTGAATACCTCGCGATTGATAATGCCATCGTCTTCAAGATGGCGTAGCGTTGAGGTCAGCATTTTTTGTGAGATGTCTGGGATTTGTCGCCACAAGTCTTTGAATCTCAGCACTTCCTTTTGCTCCAAGGTGTAAAGCACCAATAGTGACCACTTGTCGGTAATATGCGAAATCACGTTGCGTATCGGGCAGTCAGGGAAGGTGGCGCTTTGTATTTCTTTCTTGTTGCTCATCGTTTCTAGATTAACGCGGCAAAAATATACAAAAATTTCTATATTTCTGTCACTTACCTTTTGTCAATACACGCACCTTTTGGTTAGTATTGCTGTAAAACAAGAGGATATAAATAGTGCTCATTAGGGTGTCCTGCCCGCTTTCCATGAAAAATACGGTTTCAAGAAAGAAGAGCTGGTGATGCTGATGGGGATGGAATAAACGATGTGAAAAACCGCCGCAAAGGTCTAGAAAACCTTGCGGCGGTTAAATTGTTAGAACTTTGTGTTAGCGGCTATTTCTCCAAGATCTTCATAAACTCTTCTCCAGTTATGGTTTCGCGTTCAAGCAGATACTCGGCCACTTCATGCATTTTGTCGATTCTCGAGCTGATGATGCCTGCGGCTTTGTCTTTGGCATCGGCTATAAGCTGCTGCACTTCGGTATCAATATCAGCAGCGGTTTTGTCGCTGCATGCTAAAGAGGCGTTTCCGCCAAGATAGGCATTGCCTTGGGTTTCCAAAGCCATCATGCCATAACGATCACTCATGCCATAACGTGTAATCATGGAGCGAGCCAATTGAGTTGCTTGTTCAATGTCATTGCTGGCGCCAGTGGTGCAAGTGTTGCAAATGATTTCTTCAGCGACACGTCCGCCAGTGAGGGTAGCCAATTTGTTCAGCAAATATTGGCGACTATATAAGAAATGTTCGCCTTCATCGACCTGCATCGTATAGCCTAGTGCCCCTGAAGTACGAGGGATAATAGTGATTTTGTGTACTGGGGCCGAGTTGGTTTGGGCTGCCGCCACCATGGCATGCCCCACTTCGTGATAGGCTATGATTCTTTTTTCTTCAGGCGAAATGACGGCATTCTTACGTTGTTCACCTGCCATAACGGTTTCCACGCTCTCTTCGATGTCTTCCGTGGTAACGGCATTTTTGCCCTGACGGACGGCACGAAGAGCGGCTTCGTTGACGATGTTGGCCAAATCGGCACCCGACGAACCCGCTGTGGCACGGGCGACCACATCAAGATCGACTACTTCATGCTGAACGTTCTTCAAGTGTACATTGATGATGGCCTTGCGACCTTCGAGGTCGGGGAGCTCCATTTGTATCCTACGGTCGAATCGACCTGGTCGTAACAATGCCTTGTCGAGGCTATCGGGACGGTTGGTGGCGGCAAGAATGATGACGCCTTTGTCGCCATCGAAGCCATCCATCTCGGTTAGTAGTTGGTTAAGCGTCTGTTCGCGCTCGTCGTTGGCACCACCATAACGGCCTTCACGGCTTTTGCCGATGGCATCGATTTCGTCAATGAAAATGATACAGGGTGCTTTTTTTGATGCTTCATTGAACAGGTCGCGCACCTTGGCGGCTCCCATGCCCACAAACATCTGAACGAATTCCGAACCCGACATAGAGAAGAACGGAACGCCAGCTTCGCCTGCCACGGCACGAGCGATGAGGGTCTTTCCAGTTCCAGGAGGACCAACAAGCAAGGCTCCTTTGGGTAGTTTGGCACCCAAGGCCGTGTATTTCTTCGGATTGTGCAGAAAATCAACCATTTCTTGGAGAGATGCTTTGGCCTCGTCTTGTCCTGCCACATCGTCGAATCGGGTTTTTACGTCAGTGTCGGCATAGACCTTAGCTCCACTTTGACCAAATGACATGAAATTGCCCATGCCCAATCCGCCTGCCGATTTGCCGCCTTTGGCCATTCGCTTCATGATGGCCCTATAGAAAATCCAGAAGAAAAGGCCCGGCAGAATCCACCACATGAGGAATTGTGCGATAGGCGACCGCTGATTCTCGATTTTCTTTACAAAATGTATTTTGCCATCATCGTTTGGGCTATCAGCCGCCAGCAGACGGTCAACCAAGTTGGGATCATCAACGGCACCTGTGCTATATATCTGTTTATCAGTAGAATATACAATGCGACTATCTTGAATGACCACCTCTGTTATCGAGTCTTGCTCCACCTTTGAGACGAAAGTGCCATAATCGGTCTCGATGACGTGTTTGCGCATGAATGCTGGTGAGATGATGACATTCAGGAAGAGAAGGAACAACATGGCGAAAACCAATCCCCAAAGCCAAGGACCGCCTCCGTTGGCCGACCTCGTTGGCCGGTTGTTGTCGTCGTTTGAGCCTTTCTGTTGTTGTCCGTTATCTGGAAATTCAACGTAATTCATAGTTCTGATTTTAAATTTATGATTAAACAATATTTTTGGTGTTGTCTTTTGTGGTTGAATTGTTTCGGAGTGTTTGTCGGTATTCAGTAACCGTCATGCCGAAACCACGTTTCACATACTTGCAGAAGAAACTCAGATTGCTAAAGCCAAGCTTCACACCAATTTCCTTAGTGGTAAAGTCGGTATGCTGTAGTAATCGTCTGATTTCTTGGAGGGTAAATTCATCAATCAACTCTGAAGCTGAGCGCCCACTGACCTCTTTGCATACTGTGGTGAGGTATTTCGGTGTTATGGACAATTCGTTAGCAAACCATTTCACTTCACGATGCGCTCCATTGGACTGTTGTAGTAACATGATAAATCGACGAAAAATCACCTCTTTCTGCGCCGGTTTTTTGCTTGACGAATTTGTCGGGATTAGTTCTTCAAGCCATGACAGGATCTCCAAAATGCCTGCTTGCAACAATATGTTCTTGATTTTCTCGCGTGTCGGAGTAATTTCACACGAGCCGTAAATTTGGTTCAGTTCGGCAAAAACGTTAATGAGCGTTGTCTGCCTTTCTGTCAAATGCAAAATGGGATGAGCAAATAGATACTGGGTCTTTTCCCACCAAAGATTATCTTCCCTAAAACACAAGAAGGCCATTTCGTCAAGCGCTTGGGCGACAAATCCAATGAGGCGACAATGGAAGTCAGGTGTGCGCATGTAATGGCCAATAATGAAGTGCGGGTGACAAAATAGCAGGTCGCCTTCCTTTAGCTCGAAATGCTCATGGTTGAGGTCGATTTGCATCTTTCCGGCCGCGCAAAACAACATCATGGCGTACCCCTCATTCTCATTCCTTCTCAAAAGGAAATCTTCCAAATCTTCAGAGAATATTATTGTGTTATTTTCTGACATGTTCATTGCTTTCAATGGGTAAAATTACGTATTGTTTCGCAAATGGAACATCATTTCCCAAAAATACGAGTAGAATAGGAAATACAGACAATGATTAGGGATTATCGGAACACTGACACACTTCCCATCTGGCATATCCTTTGAACGAAAGAAAACCAAAAATACCATTATGTCATTACTTGTCATCACACATAGACAGAAGGATTTTTGGGTGCGAATACCCTATCAAGTCATTGTCAACGGACGTCTTGTGGGAACTATGAACACGCCTCAGGCACGGCTTCGATTGCCCGCTGGCTACTATACCATAACGATTCGGTCAGGAAGCTATGTGCCCATCGGCAAAAAAGGCAAAACACTCGATTTGACACTCTCATCGACGGCACCAGTTCAAGTGAGCGAATACGGATACACGTGCCTTGATTTCAAGAATAAGGAACGTTGGTGGAACACGCTGTTTAATATCGATCTAATTCTCTGGCTCACCAGTGTGTTCCTCCGCATTCCTCATCCTTGGAATATCGTCTATCATGTCGTTTCCGACGGTTTCTTCCTCCTATGGATCATCCGCCTTTTTGTGGTCCGCCGACGCTATTTCGCGATGGAGACCTACATCACCACCGACCCTCCCGAAGCGGTCTATCCCAAAAAGACACGCATGGAGAAGTACATGGAAGCGCACAAGGAGGAAATACAAGCCCGCCAAAGGAAAATGTATGAGCGGCAACAAGAGCGGTCATTGAAAGCAATGCGTCGCCGCTACAAATTTCAAGAGTGGTGGAAAAAGCATTTGAAACGAAGATGTTGAAAGAGTTGGCGAATTATTCGCAAATCAGCTTGAAATCAAAGTCGCCTTCGCTCGCTGTGGCAATCTAAATTCCGAGTTTATCTGTTTCGTAATTCGACTGCAAAGATAATAAAAAACAATCCATCAACCGGCGAAATCTACTTGCTGTTCCCTTTGAACGGAAAAATCCGCAACCCAAACATTTGCCTGAATTGCGGATTTTTTAGATGACACGTCTTGTAGGAATATAACAGCCGCTCTATTGCCCTTGATAATTAGCGAAATAACTCCATCCAATAGCCGTGCGATACTGTTCAATGTTGGCCATCGGAACGGTCACGGGGAGGTTGGCATCCATGCCTTCAAAGGTGTCGCTGTTAGCGGTCGGAGGCGTAGGCGTCAGACAGGTGAAGTCTGTCACGGTAGCGCAGCCGAAGAAGGCTTTTGAGCCAATGGTCAGCATGTTGCGGTCGATGTAGATTTCCTCAAGGGCGGTGCATCCCTCAAAGGCCTTTGCCGGGATGTTGTTCAATGAAGTCGGGAAGGTGACGTTAGTCAACGACATGCAGTTACGGAAACAACCTTCGCCCAACTTCGAGATGGAAGCCTGCAAACTATAGTTCTCAAGCGAAGAACAGCCTTCGAAAGCATAATCGCCGATGGTGGAAAGCGGCTGGGGCGTGTTGATTTCGCGCAAAGCCGTGCAGTTGCGGAAAGCTTTCTCCTCGATGACGGAAATGGTAGAAGGAATAGTCATCTCAGTGATGCCGGAATAGCCTTCGAAAGCACTTTTGCCGATTTGGGAAACGACATAGTTTGTGCCATCATAATTGACGGTTGATGGGATGACGACCTCGCCAGTCAGCTGGTCGGCAGGGGTGATGGCAGTCACGCGGACGAAGTTGGTCAAGGGGACGATGACCTCATACTTGTATTCCACACCGTTTGAGGTGGCGTTGAAAGAGGTGATGTTCAGAGGCGAACAATTCGTCATGGCCAAAGCGACGAGCGCCAATGCTAAAATGGATTTGATACGCATATTACAAACTTTTTACGTTATGATGCTGCAAAATTAGGCCATCACCTGAACGTGGAAAAGGTCTGCTTTCCGCTAAAACTGGATGATTTTCTACTTTTTCAATCAAAATCTGGGAAAAATTGCCTATTTTTGTGGTTGAAAAGGATTAAGCCATGAATAAACTTCCTGAACAGCTCTACCATGAAATCGAGAATCCATTGTCTATCGTCAATGCCAAAGACGAGTTCATCATCTTGGACAACCCCGTTTTGTCGCCCTTTGCTAATTATCCTTACAAGAACGATTGGATTATAGCTACCTTGTGCGAGCAGGGCAGTGCCAAAGGCAAAGTCAACTTGCGGGAGTACAATATTGAATCCAACGGTTTTATCATCATCCTTCCTGGCCAGGTCATCGGTGGCAGCGAGCTGTCGTCCGATTTCAAAGGCAAGATGATTATGGTTTCGCCCCGTTTTGCCGAAGGCATCAACCTCGGCGCCTCTCTTAGGCTAACCAAGAGCGTGGAACGCAAACCGTATTACCTTTTTCCCGACGAGGCCGCCTTGGCGTTTCGTAACTTCATTGAACTCTGCAAGTCGTTGATTCTGTTGAAAGGAGACTCCAATATTCTGGAGGCGCTTCAGGTGTTGGCGAGAGGCTTTTTCATGGGTATGGAGGAGTTTATCACCCATCAGGAGCCGTTGCCCAGACTTGCCAAGGGCCATTCCTCTGATTTGGCGGAGGCTTTTCTCAATCTGGTCGAAGTGGAATACCGCCGCCATCGCGACTTGTCGTATTACGCCAACAAACTTTGTAAAAGCGCCAAGTATCTTTCGAGGGTCATCATGGAAGCCACGGGACGGAGTGCCACCGACTGGATAGAGCGTTGCGTCATCATGGATGCGAAGGCGCAGCTCACCTCCGGCCAAAAACGGGTCTCCGAAATCAGCGACGACCTGAGTTTTGCCTCGCCCTCGTTTTTCGGCAAGTATTTCAAGCGGCTCACGGGACTTTCGCCGAGAGCATTTCGCGAGGTGGAGAAATCAATTGAACTCGCGCCATTTATATAAGTTGTACTATTTCTCTTTCGATATACTCAGCCCTTTCAGTCAGTTCCATATCAGCCGTCTAACGGTCAGCCTTGTCTATTGTCATTTTCATTTCGTCAATAGAAAGCAGATTTGCAGCGGTGCAAAAAACAATCACTCGCCATCGTATGCTCCATATTCACAGCCGATGTTTTCGGCATGGATACGATCGACTAAGGTGCCATGTTGGTCGAATAATTGGATGGTGCCGACACCGTTACCACCGTTCCAAAGGCGTTTGTGCCGTTTGGCGCCGTCAGGAGATTCGTAGTTGACCAGCAACATGTCTTTTTTCTCGCAGGTGACATCCGTAATCATTTGGCCGGAAGTGCTCCGCTGGTCCACATGCCAGACAATCTGAGCGTCTGTCTCCCTACAATCGAATTCCGTATGCACACGTGTCCAGGCTTTGGAAAAGTTGAATTCGTAAGGTTTCCCTTCGTACCAGAAAGCCGACAGGAGCTTGCGAGGAAGCGCCAGGTGACCGACTTTGGGCCGACCACCACCGATGTCAAAGACGCTGTCGGCGAGCTTTTTGCCGCTGATTTCGCTGGTGAGGTTGTTGGATGAGAGCCAAACCCAAGGCGAGGTGAAATCCCGGCCCCAGTTCTTGTCGGCATAGCCGTAGCAGTCTTCGGGACGGACTCGATAGCGCCGACCATTCCAGACCACTTCTCCCTCAAATTCCGTCTTCATACCTTCTGCATGCCAGAACATCTCGAAGGCTTCTGCATGCCGGAACACTTCATCGGCCCCGAAACCCACGTTGAAGGCGGTAATCTTTCGGATCTTAAGGTCCCATGACATTTGGCCGTTGTCGCACATCCATTCCGGATGCGCAGCCGCGTCGTCCACTTTAACGCTACCATAGGTTTGGTCTTCGGTGAGGAAGCAGCCGTCGGCCTCTACGCTAAACGGCACGCCCCAGTCCACTTTGATCTGCTTCCAACCCCAGAAGCGGTGCAACTGCGCCGCATCTTCGCCCCAGGCGCCTGCCTTCACCATCAGGTAGGAGGGTTTTGCCGGCTTCCCTGGGATTTGGCCGAACACCGGTTCTTCGGCACCCAGGGCTGGGTTGCAAAGGAAAAACTCAATAAAAAACGGCTTGGCCTCGCCAGTCGTGGCGTCATATCCCGTAAAAGAATGCCACCACCAATCATATCCCTGGTGCGCTTGTTTGCCGAACAACTGACACGCATTGCGCGCGATATCGTGTTTGTTGAATCCTGTCTTGTTCATGCCGCAAAGTTACAAAAAAAAACCGCACCCCAAGCCTGCACCCAAGTCGCGGATTCCCTAATACAATTGACCGACCTTATTCAATTACAAACCGACGAAGGCGAAATGCCATAGCTCTGTTTGAAGATGCGGCTGAAATGGGTCGGGTTCTCAAAACCGAGACTATAGGCAATGTCGGTCACGGAGAGCGATGTGGATTGAAGCATTTCATGGGCTTTACGCAGCCGCTGCTCGCGAATCCATCGGGCCGGAGACTCGCCGTAAATAGCCTGAAACAATGACATCAGCATAATCCAGATGGGCGAGGTATAAAGCAGTATGGCCGCCGTGGAGAGTGTCATCATCGAGATGGCAGTGAAATAACACATTGTGAAAAAAAGAATGCTACCGAGACCGAGGCCTAGAAAAAGCGGGATGTCGCGCAACGAAATCCTGAAACCTTTAGGGTCTTTTCATTTCAAGCTCCCGTTTAAGATTCTGTTTCGAGCACACTTGACGGCTGGTTTGTAATATTCGATAGGCATAGTTTGAAGGGTGCGTTTCAGCTCTTCCATCAGTTCGGGATAGAATTTGCACATTCTATAGGCGAGCTTCATGCAAACCGCCTGTACGCCTGGAAGTTCCTCGACGTCGAGCATGTGCTCAAGGCAGAAATCCAAGAATTCTGTCTGCAAGTCGTCTTTATTCATTTCCAGTCGTTCAACGATATTCAACGACAACCTTCTTACGGCAGAGTGCTTCGTCGTCATAGCCAAGTCTGTCAGTTCGTTACGGATGGGCTGTAGCGCTGACAGCTCCTTGTCGCTTGCCTTGGTCAATACCCACAGGGCATTGCGGGCCACTTTAGCGTCCTCGTCGTAAACGAATTGCCGGGCAAAGTCCAAAAAACCGTCTTTTGCCTTCAAAGCTTGATAGAGGGCTTGGGCTTCGTTTTCACCGTAGAAGCCTTTTAGTGTTTCGCTGGTTACTTGCACTCTCATATTTCAATGTCTAACAACACATTCTTCATAGCGGAGGCAAAAGTAAGAAAAAATTTCCAACACAAGCCTTCGCTTGAGTTGCAAATGCAGGTAGATAATCAGAAGATGATACCCTACCGATGCTTCGCTTTTCCTATGCTGTACCCATAGTCTACCCATAGTGTAGCCATAGTGTAGCCATACTCTTGTCATACTTTAAAGTATGGCAAGAGTATGGCATCAGTATGGCAAGGACGAGGGAATATCGAAAGAATTGTGTATCTTTGCAGCCGAAAACAGTTATAAAAACAAATATCTATGGCAATAATCAAACAAGTTGGCCCCGGTCAGATGACCACTGGCACTGTCGGAGGACTTACCTATGTAAAAGGCAATGATGGCAGAACTTATGTCCGTTCCACGCCCACGATGCCGGCAAAAGTCTATAATTCGCCTGCCGCCAAGAAGCGTCAGGCCCTCTTTAAGATGATCCAGACGCATCTGCGCCATCATCTGCCCACACTACGACAGACCTTCGTTCATGAAGGTACTGGGAGCCCGAGCAACAGTTATTTCAAAAGGAACAACACATTTCTACGCGAAGCTCTCGACACTCTTGCCGAACGCATGGTGGCTGGCGAAGAGGTGACGCTCACCATGATAGAGGCCACAATCTGCGCATACGCAGCCGAGCATCCCGACAAAATCTGTATCGCCTCGCTGAGCGGTTTCGAAGAAGTGTTTCTCGCTGGCGAATGGCCCGATGTCATCACCATACACGCCAAAAGAGGCAGTCGTACTGTGGCTGTCGTCGTGACGGAGAACAACGCAAAAGAGGGTTAGTAACATGGCGGGTGGCTTCCTTTAATGCTGCTTCATTACCTTGCTTTGCGAGGCTTTTTCCTCCAATTCCATACGATCGATGCGCCAAGTGAGGCCGAGGCTGATGTAGCGCGAATTGAAACTGTAGTTGTAGGACGATGAATGATAGGGATTGAGGCTTCCCGTGCCCGTGGAGCGGCTTTTGAAGATGTCGTTGGCGTTGAGGTAAAGCGACAGGCGACGGTCGAACAGGTCGGCGGCCAAACCGCAATCCACACCCCAATTCGGCTCGTTGACCACCAACAGCCGCCTCTGAAAGAGATTTTGCCTTCTGCATTCACCTCCACGCCAGGTGCATTCTGCAAGGCATCCGAAGCCGAACCCGTCTGAACACTTGGGTCGTCATCCACATTGTAAAGCGTCTTTTCGCCGTCGGCGGAATAGATGGGGCGCGAGGCTGTTATCTGGATCTCATTCAATGAAGTCGAAATCGGTGTCAGTTTGATGGTTCCCATACTCTTTTCGGCGTGAATGTCAACAGGCCGCCAATGCGTCTCGTAACCCACGCAACTGATACGGAGCAGGTAAAAACCACCTTCAATGCCTTTGAAGCAAAATGCGCCCTTGTCGTCGCTCGTCACGCCGTAAGCAAACACGCTGTCGGCCGAATGAAGTAGAACGCAGTTGGTGTAGGGCATCATGGCACCATTGTTTGCATCTTTCAAGTTGCCTTTCAGCGTGTAAGTCTCCGATTGTGCCATAAGGGTGTTGGTCACAAACAGCAGCAATAACGCTGCAAATACTTTCTTCACTTTTCTCATGGCATCACTTTTTGGAACCTAAACATTTCATCGTCTTTCCACATAAACTCCACGATGTGGAAACCGCATTTGTTGACATAGAAGTGGATGTTGCGCTTCTCGAAATAGGGCGTGAAAGTCTCCCAAACAATAATTTCAGGATACATCTTTTCGATAAGACACCAGGCCGCATAGCCAATGCCTTTGCTGTGGACATCGGGTTTCACAAACAGCAATTCCAGCTCGCCACGAAGAAAGGCTTTGTCAATGGAAACGACCACGCCGCCAACCTTTTCACCGTCCAAAAGGATGCGATAGGCCTTGCCGTTGTTGATGGACTGCTCGATGGTGTGGCGTGAGATGATTTCGCCGTCTTCCTCAAAATGGTCGTCACGTACTCCAAACTCCTCCGTGGCGCCATACTTAAATGCCCATTGGTTGTCGAGGATGAACTGTTCCTTGTCGTCAGGCTCCAACGGAGCCAAGGTCACTTGTGGTTGGTTGCTCATATTAGGTGTATGTTATGAGCTGCAAAATTACGGAGGTTACCGCAGGCGATTGACAAACAAATCAGCCTTTAAATGTCACTTTTCAGTCCAAAATGGGTTGTTTTTTAGCGAAAAATACCTATTTTAGGGGTTGTTATGTCACTTTTTGTGCAACGCACCGTTGCACAATTACCTTGGCGGCACACATCTGCTTTTCGGAAGAAATCAACAAACCGACAGGCATTGTCTCGTGGGAAACGGCGATAGAAATCGAGAAATAAATCATTTTGCCAAATAGGGGAAGCTGTGAAACGGTGAAGTTTGTTGTGAAATAGCCAAGGCTTGTATGCCATTTCAACGGCAAAAACTAATAGTCGCAAGACAAAATAAACTAATAAACACAGCTGCAATTATTGGAATTCTGCAACAAAAAAGCAGAGCGTTTTTATTACTTTTTGCAGTAAATATGTTGTTGAAATAGAAAAAGATTTGTATCTTTGCAGCGTCAAAAACTAATGTTAGCAACACAAAATATACTAATGTTAGTAAAGCAAAATAAACTAACAACAACGGTGCAAAATATACTAATATGGCAACAATACAAGAGAAATTGGCGGAGTCATTGGCGGTGCTGAAGGCGTATCAGGATGCCCATGGGGACAATTTGGTGATTCAGGGAGCGGACACGCTGGGACGGACACATACAGAGCGGTTGGTGAACAGCGGATACCTTCAGATGGTTATGAAAGGCTGGTATATCCCGTCGTCGCCAGGAAGCGAGGGCGATTCCACGGTGTGGTATGTGTCGTACTGGCATTTCGTTACAGTTTATTTGGACAAACGATTCAACGGGGCTTGGTGTCTGTCGCCGGAGCTGTCACTCTATTTCCACAGCGGGAAGACGGTGATTCCCAAACAATTGATTGTGCGCTGCGAGAACGGAACAAACAACATCCTGCAACTGCCTTTCGGGACTTCGCTTGTGGACATCAAGGCAAGCCTTCCGCCAGAGGTGATACGGGAGCCGCGTTATGGTGTGCGTTTGTATCCCATGGAATATGCCTTGTTGATGGTGGGACCGGATTATTATCGCCGTGATGCGTTGGAGGCAAGGACTTGTCTTGCCAGCTTGCGTGATGTCTCGCCCATCGTCTTGGCGGCCATCGACGGGGGACATACCACCCGGGCAGGTCGCGTGGCAGGTGCGTTGCGCTCCATCGGACGCGAGGAGATGGCTGATGAGCTGTTGCGCATGATGCGACAAGTGGGTCATGCGGTGACGGAGGAGAATCCGTTTGAGGAGAACGTGCAGATGAAGACCTTCGCCGCGTCGCCCTACGCATCCCGTATCCGCCTGATGTGGATGCAGATGCGGAAGGTGGTACTGGACACATTGAAAGTTCAACCGGTGCAGCAGGATGCGGCATCGGTGCTGGCGATGATGGATGCGACGTATGTGAAGGACAGCTATAACTCCTTGTCGATTGAAGGCTATAAGATTACGGAAGGCCTGTTGGAGCGTGTTCGTAGTGGCAATTGGAACCCTGAGGAAAACGAGGAGGACATGGAACGCAGGAATGCCTTGGCTGCTCGTGGGTATTATCAAGCCTACGAACTGTTGAAACAAGGCGTGAAGGACTGTTTTTCGGGCAATGCTCCTGCACAGTTGTATGTGAAAGGGCATCAGGACTGGCACTTTCAGTTGTTTGAGCCATGCATTAGGGCGGGCATTGTGAAAGCATCGGATTTGATAGGATACCGCAGGCACCAGGTATATATCCGCAACTCGATGCACACGCCGCTGAATCCTGAGGCCGTATTGGACGCGATGAGTGCCTTGTCGGACTTGATGACTGAGGAAGAGAATGCGCTGGTGCGTGCCATTTTAGGGCATTTCTTCTTCATCTATATCCACCCCTACATGGACGGCAACGGTCGCACGGCGCGTTTCGTGATGAACAGCCAATTGGTGACGGCAGGCTACCCTTGGGTGGTGATTCCCGTGGAGCGCCGGCAGGAATACATGGCTGCCTTGGAACAGGCCAGTGTGGAAGGGAATATCGAAGGGTTTGTTAGGTTTATTGGGAGGGTGATGTAACCAAGACCTTTCAACTTTTATATTTTCCCAGTCTGTTGGTATGAATTAAAAATAATAATCAGCCCATTGATAATCAATATGATAAATCAAATAAACGCATATTTTATAAATATTGTTTTCGGAATCTCGCCCAATTCGTTTTTTTTCTATTTTTGCAGCAGAAAAACTAAATGACATGTCTGAAATTAATGAACTGAAAACGTTGCGCGAACGTGAAGATCATATTGAGTTCAAAAAGGCAGAACACAATTATTCGTTTGCTGGAGGCAACAAGACAGACCCGAAAGACAGGCGTCATTGTGTGCTAGGCTATGTTGTGGCTTTGGCAAACGAGCATGGAGGACGTTTGGTGTTGGGCATGATGGACGCCTACCCACATGAAGTAGTAGGCAGTGATTTTGCAGAAAACGAGACAGGCAATCTGGAAGATGAAATCTACAAGCGTTTGCATATTCGAGTCAGAACCGAGGAACTGTATGATGACAGGGGAAGAAGGGTTTTGGTGATCACAGTACCTTCTCGCCCAGTTGGCAAAGCTCTTCGTTTTGAAGGCGTTCCGCTGATGCGCGTGGGAGAAAGCCTGCGTGAGATGGACGATGCAGAGTATTTCTCAATCATTTCGGAGCAAGACCCTGATTACTCAGCACGATTGTGCAAGAACTTGACACTTGAAGATTTAGACGAAGAGGCTATCAAAAAGATGCGTGAAAGAATCGCACTAAAGCAGAACAAGAAAGATATGATGGCGATGCCCCTTCGACAATTACTTTCCGATTTGCATCTGTTGACTGGGGATGGTCAGCTGACCAACGCTGCACTTCTACTGCTCGGCAAAGAGTCGGCAATTGAAAAGAATATGCCCCAAGCGAACGTGGTGCTTGAATACAGAACCAGCCGCAGCCAGATACGTTACAGCGCACGTGTGGAGTATCGTCTGCCGCTGTTCTTGGCCATCGACAAGATTTGGGAATATATCAATCAACCCGCTTGCAACCCTTTGTTGCACATAAATGATCTGCCTGCTATTCTTGATTGTCGAGCCTTCAACGAAGAAACCGTCCGTGAGGCAGTAATCAACGCCATGATTCACAGAAGCCTTCAGATTGGTTCTGACATTTTTATCCGTCTCTATCCCGATATGCTGGAAATCTCAAATCCAGGTGGTTTCCCGTATGGTGTGAATATTGGTAACCTTTTGACAGTCAATAGTTCGCCTCGCAGTCGTCTAATGGCGGAAGTGATAGAAAAGTCAGGTCTGATAGAGCGGAGTGGACAAGGTGTGGACATGATGTGTGCTAATTGTGTGAAAGAAGGCAAACCATTGCCCGACTATAGTGCTTCTGACGACTACCAAGTCAATTTGCGGTTGTATGGTGTGATTCCCGATGAGACGTTTTATCTATTTACACATGAAATTATGCGTAATTCAGAAATAAATGACCAACTAAATGCATTTGACTGGGTTACTTTACACCATGTATTGAACGGCAAGGCGGAAGCAGGATTTGGGGAGAGTCTTGAAAAACTTGAGAAGTTGGGGTTAGTCGATCAAGATTCATATTTTAGGTATGTGCTATCTCCAGCATACGTAAGGAAGAAACCAAACGCTAAAGCCTCAGCACAGCGTGTAGATGATAAAGTGTTGGCAAAAGTATATTATGTGGTCAAGCGCAAAGGCGAAGCGGCAATGAGTGATTTTGTTGAGGCTTTTGATGGCATGTTGACACAAAAACAAGTACGCAGCCTAATTGAGGGGCTTTGTGGTAATTCACTGCTTTCGAAGCATGGTAATGCCCGAGCCACGCGCTATGTTTGGACATAAGGTTAACCCATTGGCCCTTTAATAGCATACATGGCAGCCTTGGAGCAGGCAAGTGTGGAAGGAAATATCGAAGCGTTTGTGCGGTTTATAGGGAAGGTGATGGGATAATACGATTGTCATTGATTGCCTAGATTCAGGTGGGGTACAATTTGTACCCCTACTGGAATGAAAGCGGCTGACGAAAATTGAGAAATAAATCATTTTTCCGAATGAGGAAAGATTTGTATCTTTGCACCCATAAATCAACTAGAACAAACCCTAATCGAACAAACAAATAGAACATAACTAACATATTATAAAGCGTTTTCGCTCTAATTGTCCACTTGAAGTTCCACAAACAAGCCTGACATAGTTTAGCGGTAACGCCTACGAGTAATCGTGGGCTTTACTTAATTGTCAGGCGGGTCGTGGAACACCTAAGTGGACTTAAGCAAAGTTCCACGATTTTTTATGCCTGACAACGAAAACACAAAACAAATCAAAAGCCGCCAAAGGGTGGCTGACCATGGCGAAGTGTTCACCAATCCACGCGAGGTGAACGCCATGCTCGACTTGGTGCGCGACGAGTCGTTCCGGCTCGACAGCCGCTTTCTTGAACCTGCCTGTGGCGACGGGAATTTCCTCGTCGAAATCCTGCATCGCAAATTG
Source organism: Bacteroidales bacterium (assembly GCA_017395365.1). Classification (GTDB taxonomy): domain Bacteria; phylum Bacteroidota; class Bacteroidia; order Bacteroidales; family F082; genus Limimorpha. The sequence goes on along the minus strand of JAFPUN010000013.1, from coordinate 9,840 downwards.
TCACTGATAGAAAACTTAAAGTCACAAACCGAATGGGAGTTCAATAGTCTTATAGCCGTTAGCTCTTGTTATGGAATAGAGTTGCTTCCTGATAACACCGAAGCATGTCGTCAAAGGTTGGAAGAGATAGTGCTGACAGATTATTATATGAACTTTATGAGCTTAAAGAGGATAGATGATCCAAATCCAGGCATCCCTGTTCGCTTTGGCTATTCATATAATTCATCTCTTCTTAACGAGTATCACAAAAGCCTCAGATACATGCTGCAAAAGAATATCGTCTGCGGCGATGCGCTGACCTATCGCACTGCCGAGGACAAGCCCATCGTCTTCTGCGAGTGGACACCCATCGCGGGCAGCATGCAGTTCTCGCGGCGCGACTTCCAGTTTGACTTCCTCGTCACACAAAGCCACCAATACAGCCTTTTTGACGAGCAAGGCGAAGTGCAAAGTTTCGACGAGCCTGTGCGTACCTATCCACCATTGCATTACACCCAACTTTATCGATATGAAGAACACGTATAGCCCCGACATCCTCAATTGCTTGGCCAATTTGAGCAGCGATGAGGTCTTCACCTCGCCCGAGTTGGCCAACCGAATGCTCGACCTGCTGCCACAGGAGTTGTTCCGTTCCAGCAAGACGCGCTTTCTCGACCCTTGCAGCAAGAGCGGAGTCTTCCTGCGTGAGATTGCCAAACGACTGTTGGCAGGGCTGGAAGAGCAGATTCCCGACTTGCAACAGCGCATCGACCACATTATGACCAAGCAGGTCTTCGGCATTGCCTGCACTGACCTCACCGCCGAGATGAGTCGCCGCACGCTCTATTGCACCAAACAAGCCAATGGTGAGTATAGTGTGGCAACCTGCTTCGATGATGCTCAAGGCAACCTGCGCTACATGCGCTGCCAACACACTTGGGAGAACGGCAAGTGTAAACATTGTGGTGCCAATCGTGCCCAATACGACCGCGTAGAAACCATTGAATCCTACGCTTATCCCTTTATCCATAAAACCATCAAAGAAATTTTCAAGAGAGACATGCAATTTGACGTAATCATAGGTAACCCGCCATATCAACTTGATGATGGTGGTGCACAAGCAAGCGCAAGTCCAATATACCAGTTATTTGTACAACAATCATTGAAACTCAATCCTCGCTATCTATCAATGATTATTCCTGCACGTTGGTATGGTGGAGGCAAAGGACTTGATGATTTTCGGAAAGAGATGATAGAGAACAGAAATATTCGTGTATTACATGATTTCCTTAATGCTGCTGATTGTTTCCCTGGAGTCGAAATAAAAGGAGGTGTTTGTTATTTCTTATGGAATAGAGATCAATCAGGTAAATGTAACATCTATACCCATACTGGTGAAAGAGTTATAGAACAAAAACCACGTTTTTTAAAAGAAATAGGGTCTGATGTGTTTATCCGTTATGAGATTGGAGTAGACATTCTTAACAAAGTAAGAATACACCAAGAAAAAACTGTAGATGGTATTGTGAGTTCTCAGAAGCCCTTTGGGTTAAGAACATTTGTTCAAGGACAAGCACAACCTTTTAAAGATTGTGTTACTCTTTATCAAAATGGAGGTATTGGATATATTAAAAAAGAACAGATAGAAAAAGGCATAGGATTGGTAGATAAACATAAGATTTATGTTTCTCGCGCGTATAATGCGGGTGATAATTACCCTCACCAGATTATTGGGAAGCCTATTTATGGTGCACCTAACACGTGTTGTACGGAAACTTATGTTACTATTGGACCATTTGTAAACAAAACAGAATCAGAAAATTTCATATCATACTTATCAACACGCTTTTTTAGATTTATGGTTTTCCTTTCAAAAGTTTCACAAATGGCTCCTGCAAAGGTCTACCAGTTCGTCCCAATGCAAGACTTCTCCCACCCATGGACAGACGAGATGCTGTAAAAGAAATACGATTTGGACGAAGACGAGATTGCTTTTATTGAGAGTATGATTCGCCCAATGGAATGATGACAAAAGACTTTGATTATGCAGACGATAGACCAGATACTTCCTAACGAGCGTCGGACGATACCGCAAATCTACATGTACGACGACACATCTTTCCCAGGATGGATCAAGATAGGACAAACCACCCGCGCCGATGTGCGGAAACGCATCGATGAACAACACCCCATCACCGAGCCACACAAGACTTACCACCTTTTATGGCACGACAATGCTTTCTATGCCGACGGCAGCGGCGAGAGTTTCAGCGACCACGACCTGCACGAATGCCTGCGCCGCATGGGCAAGGAACTCATCGGTGAGTGGTGCCGTTGCTCGCTACGCGAAGCACAAGCGGCCTACGTAGCCGTGCGCCACCGCGACACACAGGTGAAAACGGATCGTGACCTTGACTACACAATGCGCGACGAACAAGCACAAGCAGTAAAGCAAACGGCAAACTATTTCGCCAAGATGGACATAGAGGAGCCTAACCGCCCGAGCCACTATCTTTGGAATGCCAAGATGCGCTTCGGCAAGACCTTTGCCACCTACCAACTTGCCAAACGCATGAAAGCAAAACGCGTTCTGGTGCTTACTTTCAAACCAGCCGTTGAGGACTCATGGCGCGATGACCTGCTACGCCATCGCGATTTTGAAGGTTGGCGGTACTACAGCAGTCGCATGGATGAAGATTTCCCGTCATTGTCTTCGCCCAAACCATTGGTTGTTTTTGGATCATTTCAAGACTATCTCGGCAGAGATCGCTATGGCAACATCAAGCCTAAAAACGAATGGGTGCATTGCATCAATTGGGATTTGATTGTGCTGGATGAATACCATTTTGGAGCTTGGAATGACAATGCCAAAAGCTTGCTCGACCTCGGGGATGCCGATGCCAAAAAACGACAGACAGAAGAGGACGAAGTGATGACAGAAAGCGGCATCGATGTGGAAAGCGGTCGCGCTTGGGACGACGAGGATGTGCCTATCACTGGCCAGCATTACCTTTACCTCAGCGGTACGCCGTTCCGAGCATTGGCCACAGGCGAATTCATGGAAAACCAAATCTTCAACTGGACTTATCAGGACGAGCAGGCACGAAAAGAAGCCATCGGTGGTCCCTATTTGGAGATGCCCACCATGGTGATGATGACCTATCAGATGCCGCAAGACCTTGGAGCCATGATCGAGCAATGGGACATGGACGGCTTCGACCTCAATGAGTTTTTCCGCGCCGAAGGAAAGAAATTTGTCCACGAAAAAGCCGTACAGAAATGGCTCGACATCATCCGTGGCAAGGCACCTATCTTCGGCGACAATAGTTCGCCTCTGAACCGTCCTGTACCGTTACCTTTTGAAGACATGCGTCTGCTCGACCTTTGCGCCCACACGATGTGGTTCCTGCCCAATGTGGCTTCGTGCGATGCCATGGAAGCACTGCTTCACCGTCCGGCCAATGGATTCTATCAGAACTACACCATTATCAATTGTAGTGGCACCAAGGCCGGTATCGGAATCGATGCCCTCGGACCAGTGCGCGAGGCTATGGGTGACAATCCGTTGAAGACGCGCACCATCACACTGACCTGCGGCAAACTGACCACAGGCGTAACGCTGCGTCCTTTGGGCGGACTGCTGATGTTGCGCAATTGCTCAAGTCCCGAGACCTACTTCCAGACCGCTTTCCGCGTGCAAAGTCCGTGGACGGCTACGGACAAAGACGACCCCACGAAACACACCATCCTCAAACCCACCTGCTACGTGTTCGACTTCGCTCCCAACCGTGCCTTGCGCGAAGTGGTGACCTACGCCAATCAATTGGACGTGGACAGCAACCGCCGCATCACCGACAAAGTGGATGAGTTCATCAACTTCCTGCCCATCTTGCAATTCGATGGCAGTTCCATGAAGCGGGTGGATGCCACAGAGATACTTGATTTTGTCGATAACGGCACCAGTGGAACATTGCTTGCCCGTCGTTGGAACAGCGCACAATTAGTCAATGTCGATAATGCCACCCTTCAACGAGTGCTTGACAATCCCGAGGCGTTGGCCACCATCATGAAGATTGAAGGCTTCCGCGCCTTGGGCAGCGACATCATCGAAAACATTGTCAATCGTGCTGAGAAGATCAAGAAGTTGAAGCGCGAGGCGGGCGATAAGAACGACCCAAAAAAGAAGAAAGAACTCACCGCCGAGGAGAAGGAATATCGCTCAAAGCGGCGCGAGGTGCAGGAAAAACTGATGAAGTTTGCCACCAGAATTCCCATCTTCATGTATCTCACGGACTATCGCGAAGAAAGCCTTGAAGATGTCATCCGAAAGTTGGAACCCAAACTGTTTGAGCGCGTCACCGGCCTGACCATCGATGACTTCGACCTGCTGTTGCGTGTCGGTGTTTTCAACCGCGCCCAGATGAACGACGCCATCCTGAAGTTCCGCCGCTACGAGGATGCCTCATTGGAATACACCGGCGTAAACCGCCACGCCACCGACACCCGCATCGGCTTGATGGACAGCACGGTGCCAATAGAGGCGATGCTGGGGGCAAACTAAATGGCTCTTGATGGTTTTTACTGTCAATGAAGGTTTCAAGGCGGAAAACTACGAATTGGAGAAGTCAGTTTGAGAAACTATCAAAGTCACCTATGCCGATTGCGAGAAAAAACGCAGAAAGATGACAAATTTTTGACGTTTCTCGTTGTTTATTCCGTTTTTATGCGTACCTTTGCGCTCGATATGACCTCCCTCGCTTCCCATTAGTTCAGCGCACCAGGGAGGTCTTCGATTTTTATAGAGAATCCAGGTTTATGCAATACACAAAAAAAACTCTCACCATTGACGAATAGAGTAATCGCGTTGGCAGGTTTTTCAGTATGGGAAAAGATCCAAGACAATGCCCTACAGGGGACTTGGTTCGGGCATTCCGCGAGTGATGGCTGAGAACTGTGAGGTGGAATTGATAGACCGTCCCGACGGCAATCAGTTCATTGCTCGCATTTGGAGGACTACCCAAAAGGACGAAACCACTACCCAAAAGGCCAATGAAGAGCTGGTTTCCGCTACCCAAAAGGAGGAATCCACTACCCAAAAGAGTATAATTGCTACCCCAAAACCTCTGACCGATACCCAAAAGGAAATCTTAGAATACCTGCATGAACATCCTACAGCCACTCGGCAGGAAGTGGCAAAGGTCATTGACAATATTACTGAGGATGGTGTTAAGTACAACATAGGTAGATTGCAGCAATATGGTGTATTGAAGCGTGTTGGCGGCCGAAAGAATGGTCATTGGGAAGTGATTTTACAATAACTCTGAAAGGGCGAAGAAAAAGGCAGAGCTTATTTTTAAACTCTGCGTTAGCTCGTTGACACGCAAAACAGTCTTTAAATGTCACTTTTCAGTCTAAAATAGGTTGTTTTTGGTGAATAATACCTACTTTTGCATTTAATATGTCATTTTTCAGTCCAAATAACGCATCGCCGACAGTTTGCAGCACGACCGATTTCAGTGGATTGCACCACACGGTGGTTCCCGCTAAGGGTTGTACGCTTTTGTTGTGCACAGCGGGTTGCGCTATCGGTAGCTCGCATTTTCGGCCCGTGGCCATCCGTCGCGGGACGTTGGTGCCGCTTTTCGCTTTTTCGCGATTCACCATCGAACGCACTTCGTCGCGTTTTTCTTGTCGTTTCGTCGAGATGAGCGACCCCGCCATTGCCGATTTCACCGTCAACTTCAATTCGCCTGTGTTTTGGGATTTCCTTTATCGGCATCCTGCTTTCATCATCGAGAAGCCAGCACAACGGCTTGCAGAAGAGTGGTTTGGACGGATGGAATGGATCGTTCGAACCTTCGACAGTGAAATCTGCCAACAGATGGTTTACAGCGAACTGCACAACCTCTTCATCGCCATTGAGCAACGGATTACTCAGCTTTTTCCGCCCGAGGTCCACGATGAGAAATCAGCCGTTTGGAGCATCCCTGACCGCCTCAACGCGCTTTTGGATCAGCATATCCACCATGAACGCAGCGTGAAATTCTATGCTTCCGAACTGTGCCTCAGTCCCGACTATCTGAACAAGGTCTGCCACCGCCTAATGAAGACCTCCACCAAAGCCCTCATCAACGACACGGTCATCTATGAGCTCAAGCGCTACCTTGCCGAGACCGACCTCACCGTAGAGGAAATCGCTGCCCGCATGAACTACGACAATGTTTCCTACCTCTGCCGTTTCTTCCGCAACGCTACGGGACAATCCATGATGGAGTTTCGAAGGAAACAGCGGTGAAGAGAAAGGTACAATTATTAGCAATAAGTAGATGAGCAAATATAGTTTACATATACATATTGACGCGAGACTGCGAGACTACGGGATATTGGCTTGTCACGAAGTCCCGAAGTCAAAGAATAATGCAGTTTAATTTTGAATAGTTACTTAAACCACTATCTTTGCCAAAAATATCCCTTATGCAAAATCTCATCATCAGCCCCATCACTATTGAGCATTTGAAACAATATGCCGCCATCTATGCGGCGGCATTTTCGGGTGAGCCATGGAACGATAACTGGTCGGTGGAGGACGCCACCATCCATGTTCGTGAACTGCTTGAAAGCCAGCAGCATTATGGCTTGGAATGTATCGTAGACGGCGAAGTGGCTGGCTTCATTTTGGGCACTTCCATGCTGTTCCATTATGGCCGCACCTTCGAAATCAATGACCTCGCCGTTGCGCCCCAATACCAACGCAAAGGCATCGCCAGCCAATTGCTTGAGCAATGCCTCGCCGACCTCAAGACGCAAGGCATTGTAGGCTTCCATCTGATTACCGCCTGCGAAGGTGTCTTGCCCGCTTTCTATGAAAGATTCGGCTTCAAGAAAGAGGAGCGGGTGATGCTGATGGGGAAGGAGTAATAAATGTACAGCATAGATACAAAACAATCCGCCATGCAAGCTTTCGCTCGAATGGCGGATTTGTTCAATATATACTACAAAACTTATTTGTGCACGATCACCAAGCGTTGCGTGTTTCCGCTGCTGGTCCTGATGAAGTAGATGCCTTCTTGGTACTTGGCAGTCGGGATAACCAATTGCGACTCGTTATAAAGTTTCAATTTTCATTGTCTATGCTGACAATGGTGTATTTGCGTGTTCCGAGTCCAATCTTTTCGGCGTACTCCACGGTATGGGTACCGTGTTTCTTGTTGATGCGGTCTTGTAAAGGCTTGGCGTCGTCGCCTTTGCTGCTGACATGGTTGAACACGAGATCGAGGCAGGCTTGGTCTAAGGCTACGGGGTCGGTGGAGGCCAGAATGCCGATGTCCTTGATGCGCGGTGCGGCAGGGTGCCCGTCGCAGTCGCAGTCCACCGACATGTTGTTCATCACATTGATGTAAATGATGTCCTTGCCTTCCTGCTTGAAATAGTCATGTACGGCCTGTGCCGCAGCGGCCATCGACTCAAGGAAATTGTCTTGATTGGCAATCGTCCATCTAGTCTTGCTCTTGCCCCCAGAGTGGATGTACAGTTTCCCAGAGGTCGAGGCCACACCTATCGACTGGTTCTTCAATACGCCACCGAAACCGCCCATGGCATGTCCCTTGAAATGTGCAAGGTTAATCATGAAATCATAGTTTTGGATGTGAGAGCCAACGATGTCATATTGCAGATGCTTGGTATCTTTGACAGGCAACTGAATTTCGCCCTCCTCATCCATGATGTCAACGGTGGCGATGTCGTTGTAGCCGCGTTCGGCGATGGCTTGACGGTGCTTTTGGGTGTCGCCACGGTTGCCGCCGTAAGCCGTGTTACACTCCACGAGGGTGCCATTCACCTTTTGCACCAGGTTTTTGATCAGTTCGGGGCGCAGATGGTTGCTCTTCGACGACTCGCCAGTGGAGATTTTCACCGCCACACGACCGTGAGCCTCCACACCCAAGGCTTCATAGATGCGCACCAGTCCCTCCGGACTGATGTCGGTAGTCATATAAACCGTTGCTGCCTCGCCTTCGGTCGTGGGCGGGGCGGGTTGGTGTGTTTGTGCGTGGCATGAAGCCATGCCGAGGATGCAAATCAGTGTCATAACGATAGTGCTTTTAGTCATATTATTGTTGTTTTGTGAATAATGTTATCTCTTCCAAGCTCCAATCACCTCGCCGACATACACCGTATGGATACCGGCATCGAAACCGTCGTACCATTTCTTGGGCGTGTCGTTGCGGAAGTCCTGCTCCGTCTGATGCCATGCCGTCATGGTCTCGCATTCGATGACTAGGTTGGCTTCTTCGTAATAGGGTGTGCCGTGTTCGGTATAGGCCACGTGCAGGCCAAGGGCAGCAGCCTTGTCGCCGTCGCGACCGCTATACTTGCCCATATACTGCCAAATCTTTGGGTCGTCGAACTGCATGATGGTGAAGCGAGGGTGACGTTCCATAAACTCCCAGGTGTAGCGTGCTGGTGCCACATAAACCGTTACTGCTGGACGGTCGTGGCCAAGGTAATTGCCGATGCCGCCCCAACCGATGGTCATGGCGTTATTCTCGGTGGAGTCGCCCGAGCATAGGATGAGGTTCTCGGTGAACCATGTGAAGCCGTTCTTTTGAAATTCCTGCTGCACATCGAAGGCAGTCAGCTCGTTGTTTTCCTTATTCATTGTTTCGTTGTTTTGTTCCTGTTGTTGAGGACTGGCACAGCCGATGAGGGCGAGGCAGAAAAGGGTTATTAAGTGCTGTTTCATTGAAAATGATGTGTTTATTGAAGCGCAAAGATAATAAAATCGAAACATTTCTTTGTGCAATTGGATAAATAACTGGTGAGGCAATAACGGCACCAGAAACCTCATAATCCCCATTGATGGTGTGTTTCGCGACATTAAATCGTTACAAATAAGGATGAACAGCGGTCGCTTTACTTCGTATTTTTGCATCCGAAAGGAGAATGAATTATGTCGGAACATAAACATAACGAAGAATGTTGTTCGCATGAACATCATGATCACGAGGATGGTGGCCACGAGCATCACCATCATCACGAGGAAGGGCTGAAGAAGCAAATCGTCAAGATTGTCATTGCAGCATTGCTGCTTATCGCGGCTGTCATTGTTGAAAAAACTTGCGGTTTGGTCAAATGGCAGCTGCTTTTGGTGTACCTAGTGCCTTATCTTTTTATCGGTTTCGACACATTGAAGGAGGCTGCCGAAGGGTTGGCTCACGGCGAGGCTTTCAACGAGCATTTTCTGATGTCCATCGCCACCATTGGCGCTCTCTGCATCGGCTTCCTTCCCGGAGCCGAGACGCAATACCCCGAGGCGGTGTTCGTCATGCTTTTCTTCCAAATAGGCGAGCTTTTCGAAGGCTATGCCGAGGGCAAGAGTCGTGAGAGCATCGCCCATCTGATGGACATCCGTCCCGATGTTGCCCATGTCGAGCGCAAGGGAGCAGTGGAAGAAGTTGGTCCCGAACAAGTCGCAGTAGGAGAGACCATCCTCGTCAAACCAGGAGAGAAGGTTCCGTTAGACGGTGTCGTCATCGAAGGAAGCACTACCTTGAATACGGTAGCATTGACTGGCGAAAGCGTACCCCGTAATATATCCGAAGGTGATGAAGTCATTTCGGGTTGTGTCAATCTTTCAGGATTGGTCAAGGTGCGCACAACCAAGGCTTTTGGCGAAAGCACAGTGTCGAAGATTATCGATTTGGTGGAGAATGCCACAGAGAGCAAGTCGAAAAACGAGACGTTTATAACAAGGTTCGCGCGCGTCTATACCCCCGTGGTGGTGTTCGCAGCCTTGGCTTTGGCTTTGTTGCCTCCGCTGTTCTCGGGTGACTTTATGGGCACCTTTGCTACTTGGCTTTATCG
>JAFPUN010000025.1 GCA_017395365.1 Bacteroidales bacterium | reverse complement strand
TTTGAAAAACTCACCGACATTCCAACCTGCCTCATTGGAACCTCCAAAGGCAGGGATGTCCATGACTTCAAAATGGCTTCCGTAGTCATAGCTGATTTTCAGTTCCCCCGGCACGATGTGACTTAATTTGAGCAGTACACCGGGTGCATTCTTGAAGGTCCAATACTCATCTGAGCAACCTGACAGGTCGTCGATGGCTTCCCAAGTGTGGCCGTAGTCCATGCTTCTATACAGCTTGTTCGTCTGACCTGCTCCACAGTCTTTGTTATAAAGTACTCCAGGTGTAGCATCGGTGATGAGGTCGCCAATGCCCATCGCTTCCGGGTCATCAATGAGGTAGGAATAAGGCAGTTCGACCTTCTTGCCGTGTTCGGTGTAATGGGCCAAGCTCCTTATGCCAGAGCCGCCACTGTTGTCTTCCCAACCCACGTAGGAATAGAACTCACCAGCCACTTGTGCTTGCATTGTCGCCCCAAGCATCATAAAGGCAGCCAAAGCAATAAGTCTAATGTTTTTCATCGTACCGTGATTTTATTCGTGTAAACTTTTCCATCTGTATCCGTAATGCGCAGCAAATACACCCCATCCACCAATCCGTTCAAATCAATCTCATTCGTCCCCCGCACCGTCTTTACCATCTGCCCAATGGCATTGTAAACCTGTACTTCGGAAGTTTCAATGCCTTCTATCGTCACTTTTTCCCTTGCGGGATTGGGATAGAGTTGGGGCGTATCTGAAAGCCCAGAAAATTCCTCCGTTGCCTCATACACAGTACATAGCAATGGGGCGCCACCTTGTTCCATCCAAGCATCATCACACCAGGTTTCGTAGTCTGCCGAGTTCTGCTGCATGGCAACCCAGTGGTTCAGTGCTTCCTTCAGGTCGTCCACCATTTCTCCGCCGATTTCAACTGGGTTTTCCAAAACACAGCCATCATTTGCGTAATAAAAAGCAGAGGTGTTATTAACCGTGGCCCATTCGTCCGGTCTGCTTACAACGCCTGTGTAGAAGGGTACATCATGCTCGGCCAAATAATAGCAATTCTCAATCACACTATTTCCACGATGCCACCATGCGACTGCGGCCCTATAACCCACCATGTCGCCTCTTGGCTCTGTTGGGTAATAATAACAGTTTCTAACGATGGAACCCTGCTCTATTTCAGGGTCGGTGGAATTGTATTGTACAATGCCTGCTGACGTATGCATGGTGCGATCCTTGAAAATCAATGGGTAATCGTACATCTCGCCATAAAAATAGCAGTTTGATATTTCTGCACGATGGTCTTCCAAAGTCGTAATATTGCTATGAGCAATACCTCCCATTTCGTATGAGACACATGAATCGGCGACAAAAACACAATTTCTTAACAATGAATTAAGATTATTGTAAACCAAACCACCTGCATGTATTTCCTCGTTATTCTCGTATTGCCCATTATAAAACTCATAAATGGAGCCTTTTGAAACGCAACGGTCTATGACGGATTGTTCGGAATAGCAGGCAACAGAGCCAAAATGTAATATATGGTCATCTCGATTCAAGCATACAAAATCGTTCAATTTCAATCCCTTTATTTCAGCATTGTAAAGATTGCCGAATAAACCATGACATTTCTCATGGAACAACTCATCCACTCTTCTAAAATAACCTTTATCACCCCCTACCAAATTCGACACTTCGTGTCCTTTGCCATCAAATGTGCCTTTGAAATATTTGAGTTGATAATCCTGAATGGAGTCGCTCCACTGGCTTCCTCCTATCGCCTCCCATAAGTGCGCGCCCATATCTATATCCGAAACAAGTTTAACCTCATTCCCTTCAAAGTCATTGGCTTCCTGTCCGTTCCGTCCGTTCACCACGGCGGCAAACCAAGCCAGGCCTTCGGCACTTGAAATGGTTACATTGCCTAGTTCATCCATTTCATAGCCTTCGGGTTGTTCCGTTACTACATCCATCCAATAGTCAGTGGGATAATCGTCCTTGTTCTGCGCTTGCATCGTCATCCCTCCCGCCATCAGCAGGACCGCAATCAGGGTGTAAAGTCTAATTTTTTTCATCTTCGTGTACATTTATTATAATTCATGCACACAAAATTATATCAAAATTCCACAGAAATTCCAACCGCAAGGCACAAGTAAACATTTTTCTACCTCGCATAATACCCAATCGCCTGTTTGGTAGCCGATTGGGAAACGATAAAGTACACATTTTTATTCCACAAGTACCGAAAACTGGCCCAAATCCAGTTTCTTGTAGAGCGCAGAGCGGTACTTTCGGACAGTGTTTTCACTCAATCCAAGCAGCTCCGCCTCCTCCTTCGCACGCAACCGCAGGAAGGTTAGGATGGCCAATTTACGCTCCGTCTCGCTTAAGTCGGGGCAAACCTTCTGCAACTTTTCCGTGGCTCGGGGATAGGTCGTTTCAAATTCGGCCATAATGCGCTGCAGCTTGTCATCTTCTTCACTATTGTAAATGGCCTTCGCACGTTGCTGCAGCACTTCCTTGGTGTGCTGTGCTGCCTGTTCCATCTTTGTCTGAAGCTCACGCTCCGTTTCGCCGTGCCGTTGCAAGGCTTCATTCAACCGCCGCTGTGTCTCGGCCTCCTTTGCCGCCATGCGTTTCCTGTGGCTGCGCCGCATCAATATGACTACTACAGCCGCCAGCACCACCAATGCCATCACCATTGCAAGCGTCATCCTCACGACCTTCCTCCGCTCACGAAGCGAAGCCGCCTCCTGATTCTCCTGCAAATAGTTCTGGAACATGTCATTCAGCTTCGAGACTTGTGCCTGCTTTTCGGCTGCCGTTGTGTTTTTTTCTATGAGCATTGTGGCATATTGGTTGGCTTTCAGCGTGTCGCCTTCGCTCATGGCAATCTCGCGCAAAGCCCTTGCTGAAACGCCTGCCATGCCAGACTCTTTTTCAAATTCAAGCACAGGCTCAAAATAGGCCTTTGCGGAATCGTATTGCCTCATATCTTGGTAGATACTGCCAATGATCATGTATCGGTTGAGTCTTTCCGTTTCATTTGTTGCTTGCGCCGTCATCCTTTTCAAGCTATCCAAGGAGTTCACGGTATCGTTGTGGGAAGAGTACTCAAACAACGCCCTAACCGAAATCAAATCCCTATATAACAAAGCGTTTCTTTCGGTCAAAAGCTCCAACGCCTTTTCATAGCAACAGGCTGCGCTGTCCGCTTCATTCAGCTTGTCATATTGTTTTCCCAAATGATAAAGGATGTTGGCAATCTTGTCCGGCGAAACCTGCGCAATTCTGTCGTAGGCCAAAGCCTTTTTGTAACAATAGATGGCAGGCTCCTGCATGAATTGTGCAGAGAACAAATCCCCAAGGCGGTTATAAGTCAAAGCCATAAACCACGCTTTATGTCCCACCATTTCACCCTCGGCAAAATGGCTCTCCATCATCCTCAAGGCACAAAGGTATTCCCCACAAGCCTCAATAAGGCTGTCCCGTTCATAATACCCCGCACCATTAATATAATGCGCCCGTGCCGCCAAAAACCCGTCATCGATGGAATCAAAATACCCCACCGCCTTCAGCAGATCCTTTCGGTTACTCTGTCTATAATAATTCTTATACAGCAGTTCCGAAATCAGCACCTGGCAGTAATGCCCGTTAAACTCATCCAGACTATCCGCTGCCGCACTTGAAGCAAACTCCTGAAGCATGGCAAAAGCACTATCCGGCTGCCGCCACATTAGGCTGTCAATCTCCGCCAATACAGGAGACGACGGCGTTTCAATAGATTCAACGACCTTGGTAGGGTGGTCGCAGGCTACCGTTAACGCCAACAACAGGATTCCTATGTAAAACCAACGTTTCACGCTGCAAAATTAATCAAAATCCATCAAAAAAAACAAATTGCACCCTATTCCCATCATTGCAGCCAAACAAACACCGCCGCAAAGGAGATCGTGGGTCTCCGCCCGCGATGAGGCCTTGCGGCGGTAATTCCAATCGTTTTGGATTATTAGTGTTCGCAAACCTTGCCGACATCCGCCGTGAAACCGTCGTCCGTCGGCTTGAACTTGCCGTGTTCCTTCAGGAAGTCGATCAGTTCCTGTGCCGTCAGGTTCTCTGCGCTGCACGTGTAGAAACGTTCCTCAGTACCAAACTTCTCGATGATGGCCTCCAATAGGTTTTTCTCCGAATAACTGTGTCCCTGCATCATGGCAAGGACTTCGTGTCCGTGTGTCATATCTTTTAGATTTTACGCTTCTTCAATGGCTCCCACAGGGCAGCCTTCTTTGGCTTCGGCGGCTGAAGCCATTGCCGACTCTGGAACTTCGACTTCAATGGCGACAGCCACGTCACCTTGGATGCTGAACACTTCGGGGCAAGTGGACTCGCAAAGGCCGCAGCCGATGCAACTGTCATTCACTTTGTACTTCATGGTATTGTTGTTTTTAAGGTTAGTCTTTATGTTCTTCAATAAGCGTTTTCAGTCTGCTCACCAGCTTGTCAATTTCCATCCCCGATTTCTTGCTCATTTCGGCGATGGTAGCCTTGCCCAACATGATTTTGCCAACGGGCGTGTTGAGCATCTTGAACTTTTCGTTCACTTTTGCCATTTCCGCCTTCAGCCAAGGATATTGGGCGATGAGGTCGGCTAGTTTTGTGTCTTTTGTGATTTCCATATTATTGCGTTTTTGTTACGAGGGTGTGTCAAAACAGGCACATCCTCTTTTTTATGTCTTGTATGGTCGGTCGTGAGCCATCGAAAGGTTCCTGCCATTTTTTTGCATTTATAGGGAGATGCCTTCTATGGGGCTGTAAAGAGGCCATATGATCTGCCAT
>JAFPUN010000012.1 GCA_017395365.1 Bacteroidales bacterium | reverse complement strand
CCAGTTGTTTTCCGAGGAGATTTTGCCATAAAACCACATCTCGCAATCACGTGGGATGGACATCGTGATTTGTATGGCCGAAGTCGAATTGTCTATGCCGGCATTCGACGCCCGCATGGAGAAGGAACCGTCAAAGGACTGACTGTCGGTAATCTCCCAAGGATAATAGGAAACGGCGTTGTTCCAGTCGAAAAGGCTGAAATCACCTGTTTCAAAATGATCGACAAATTGGCTTTCCCACTGAACCCTGACCGTTTGGTTGCTGATTACAGAGGCATCCACCTTCATCGGGTCTTCCCATCTGCCGGTAACTTGTGCAAAAAGGTTGCTCGCCATAAGGCCAAGCCCAACCATAGCAATAAGTCTAATGTTTTTCATTGTACAGTGATTTTATTTGTATAAACTATTCCATTCATACCTGTAATTCGCAGAAGATAAACACCCTGCGGCAATCCCTCCAAACTCACCTCATTAGAGTTCCGCACGGTCTTCACCACCTGCCCCAAAGCATTATAAACCAAAACCTCTTCAGCCTCAACACCCTCAATCTGCACAGCCCCACTGGTAGGATTTGGCCACAATGTAAAACCATTTCCTTCCGCCTCTTCCACAGCTTCAATGCTGACAAAATGTGCAGTAATTTGTCCGCCTCTTGCAATCATGTGGGCGTATTCGGCCTCGTTGGAAATGGTGTCGCCATTTTGGTTAGTCCAGCCAACGAACTGGTAGTTTGCATTTGCTGAAGCAGAAAGATGGGCAAACTCGCCAAAATTATAGATCCCTGAACCTACAACCGTGCCACCGTTTTCGGGACAAGCAACAACATCTATTTCAAACTCCTCATACACCGACTTGCGGCTGCGGTAGATTTGATTGTCGTAATGGCCAAAGGCATATAAATAGCCATCATTGGAAAGATGCAACTTACTTATCATCTTGTTTGGCATTCCCGAATCCAGTGACTCCCAAGTCTCTCCATTGTCGGCAGAGCGATAAACGCCCCAAGGCAATCCCCAACCGTCGCAATACAAATTGACATACACCACATCATTATTATCAACGGCTATTCCTTGAACGCATTGATTAAGCAAAAATTGCTGCCATGTCGCACCGTAATCTGTTGACCTAAATAGTCCAGAAGTATAATCAACATTACAACCTACATAAATTACATCTTGGGAATTTTTAGCCAAACAGAGTATTGCAGCATCTGTCAATCCGATGTTTTCCCATGTATCGCCATTGTCGGTCGACCGAAACAAGCCTCCTATACCCATCGCAAGATGGTCGAAAACAGAGGCCAACATGGTTCCATTATTCAGTTTCAGAAGGTCCGTCACCTCACAAACCATGCTATGATCCACATAGACATTGGTCCAGGTCGAATCCCAGTCCGTTGATTTGTAGATGCCTTCCCAAGTGCCTAAAAGCAAGGAGTTGTCGGGAGTAATTCCAATTGATACACCATTCATAGTGGTAGGAACGGGCAAAGGCTACCATTCCGTGCTACCAGCCACTCTTTTGTACAAAGGATAGTATCCACCCGTGCCGGCCAACAAAGTCCCGTCTGTGTGCTCGTAAAGGCATTGCGGTCCTATGTCACCGATAAGGTTCCATGTTGCACCTCCATAGGAGAAACTGTACACGCCTGCTGTTGCACCCACAATAATGTTTCCTTCGGCATCCTCTATGAGCGAGTAAACACCTGTCGCTGGTGGGTCAATTCCCATCCAAAAGTCATCTTCTGTTTGTGCTTGCATCATCACCCCTCCCACCATCAGCAGGAGCGCAAGCAAGGTGTAAAGTCTAAATTTCTTCATGACGTTATAGTTTTAAAATTCGTTGCTGCAAAACTATAACAAAAATCAACGAAAAAATCAACCCAAAGGCCCATTATAGATTTTCCTTTGGAATGCCTATTGAAAATCAAGCAATTATAATCGGTATATATAGATTTTTATGCCTCCAAAAAAGACGAAATCGAGGCGTTTTCCGTCTTTTTTCGTAGGTTGGAACGGTACTGCAGCACCGTGTTTTGGCTCAAACCCAGCAAATCCGCCTCCTCCTTAGCGCGGAATTGTAAGAACGAAAGCACAAAAAGTTGGGTCTCCGTCTTGGTCAGATTGGGGTACGCAGCCGCCACCCGCTCCATGGCTCCGGGATAAGCCGCCTCAAACTCCGCCATGATGCGCTCCAAGCGGTTCGGCACCTTTGCGCGGTAAAGGTCTGCCACCCGCTGCGGCAACATCGTCCGCGCCTGTTGCAAGGCATCATCCGCCTGTGTCTGTAGTTGCTGCAGCGCGTCATCCACCGTCTGTAGCTGCTGCAAGGCATCATCCACTTGCGTCTGAAGCTGTTGCTTCTCCTCGTTCAAGGTCTGCGTTTCGGCCTCATGTTCCTTTCTCCGCTTGGCCATCCACCACCACAGCCCAAGCCCCAAAACCAGCAGCACCAATACAGCCGTCACCACTCCCCGCAGCAAGCGTTGCTGTGCCTCCTGCCGCTCCAAGGCCAAAGCCGTTTCCTGCTTTTCCTGCAAATAGTTCTGAAACAAGTCGTTGAGTTTTGAAACCCGCGCTTGATTATTGGCAGCTGTAGCACCTTCTTGAGCAAGGATGATAGCATACTGGTTGGCTTTCACCGTATCGCCCTCTGATAAAGCGATATCGCGTAAGTATCTTGCCGCAATTATTTCTCTCTTCGCATTCTTCTCCATCACAGGTTCCAAATAAACCTTTGCTGAATCATATTGCCCAATATCTATGTAAATGTTGCCAATAGCCGGGAATCGGATTAATCTTTCCGTTTCGTTTGCTGCTTGCGCCACCATATTTTTTAGACTATCCAAGGCACTTAAAGCATCGTGATGCCACTCGTAATCAAGCAATGCCCAAGATGAAACGATGTCCCTGTAAACCACATTGTTCCTATCAGGCAATTGTTCCAATGCCCTATCATAGTAATAGGCCGCGCTGTCGGCCACCTTCAATTTGTCATATTGCTTTCCTATCCTGTAAAGCACGTTGGAAACGCCGTATGGAGAGGTAGGCGCAATCCGGGTGTAAATCAAGCCTTGTTTGCCGCAATAAATGGCCGGTTCCTGCATGAATTGTGCAGAAAACAACTCCATCAGCCTGTTATAAGTCAAAGCCATAAACCGCGCTTTCTTATCCACCATTTCACCCTCGGCAAAATGGCTCTCCATCATCCGCAAAGTGTTGAGGTATTCCTGGCAAGCCTCAATAAGGCTGTCGCGCTCATAATACCCCATACCATTAATATAATGCGCCCGTGCCGCCAAAAACGCCTCTCTCTCTTGTACGGACACACCGCGTGTGTCCGCTTTCCCGTATGCATCCGCTCCATCCATCCCCACAATCGAATCAAAATAATGAACCGCCTTCATCAGTTCCTTCCTATTGCTCTGCTTATAGTAATTCTTATAAAGCAGCTCCGCCACCAGCACCGGGCAATAATGCCCATTAAACTCGTCCAGGCTATCCGCCTCGGGGCTGTTGCAAAAAGCCTGCAACTGCGCCAAGGCGCTGTCGGGCTGGCGCCACATCAGGCTGTCGATTTGAGATAATACTAGGGTCGGCCCTTCGACAGGTTCAGGGGCCTCAACTTTAGTTGGTTGGGAGCAAGCCACCATTATCGTCAGAACCGCAAAATAGTTCAGTATGTGCATAACTCGTTTCATGCCTCTCAGTTTTCTATTTTTTATTCAGCCAATAATAAAGGAAATAATCATAGATAAAATATCTCCCTTCGCTGTTTGTAACGATGTCTTTTTCCTGCAAGGCATTCAGGCTTCTTTGGACTGAACTAGCTGACGTGAGATGATACTTTTTAATGAACTCTCCGCTTGTGGGTTGGACGTTCTTTCCCGAATGCGCCAATGCTATAAGTAGGGCCTTTTGCCTTGCTGAAAGTCGTGCCAGCAGATCCTGATAGGTGTCGTCTTTCTCGTCAATGGCTTGGTTGATAGCCATCTCAACTTCCTTGATGGTACAAGGCTTGTTAGGTTCAGCTATCGCATAAAGCTCATTACATATTTTCTGGATATACCATGTGGTGCCCTCGAATTTCTCGTAGATATACTGGATGGCCTCTGGGACAATTTGCAATCCGCCCTGCTCGAAATGATAGGAGATAAACTTGGAATACGAGTCAAGTGGTATTGGCTTGAGCGACATAGTGGATGCGCTTTGGTAGAAAGGCCTGGCAGGTGACGAAAACATCTCGCCCATCATATGGCGCTTGGAGCCAGAGAACACGAACCATGCATTATTGCAGTCTTGGATATAGGTTCGCAAAAGAGCCTCTATGTTTTGTTCTGGATAATCCATAATTGTCTGGAACTCATCAATAGCCACTATGCAAGGTTTGTCTGCCGAATTTAGATATTGAAATATCTCGTCAAGCGAAGTTTTCGGCGTTTGGATATCACCCAATTCCAGATTCCAACTCGGTTGCCCAAAAGCATCAAGTGAAATACCCGTTCGTAAAGAGCCTGCTATACGCACAAAACGCTCCCATGCTTTCCGCTCTTTCGATTTTAGTACCGTAAGAATGGAACGGCCCAATTCATAAATCAATTCGGCAAGAGATTTTGTGGCATAGATGTCGACTACAAATAGATAATAATCCTTGAGCTCTTGTTGGGCAAAGCAATGACGTATCAGTCCGGTCTTTCCCATTCTTCTTGGTGACATCAAGGCAACATGGTTGCCATTCACCAACAATGATGTCAAACGCTTGGTCTCTTCCTCTCTGTCACAAAAATACTCAGGCCCATTATAGCCGTATGTCAGGAACGGATTTCTCATTTTTGCACAATTTAGGTTGCAAAAATAACAAGAATTATTCAATTATACAAATTTGCGTAACGCTTTTTTGTATAACAGCGAACATTTCAATTGTTTTTTTGTCACAATCCATAAAAACCCCTATCTTTGTCCTCTCCAAAACCGCTAATGCCATGAAAAAGATACTCTTACTCCTACTTCTGCTACCTGTTTCCCTCCTGGCCCAAGTCACCGACGACTTCTCCGACGGCGACTTCACCCAAAACCCTACTTGGTCGGGAACGACGGAGCAATATATGGTGAACAACAGCAAACAATTACAACTCAACGCGGAAGGCGAGGGTACGGCCTATCTTTCCTTGCCCATCAGCGAGTATGAGTCGATGGAATGGCAGTTTTGGATTCGCGAGGCTTTCGCACCTTCGGGAAACAACTATAGCGATGTCTGGCTCAGTGCCGATAACGCTGACTTGCAAAATGTTACACAAGGTTATTTCCTCCGTTTCGGCGAAGGCGGCAGCAGCGATGCAATCACCTTGTTCCGCAAGGATGTCGATGGACAACAGCAAATCTGTCGCGGCACGGAAGGCGTTATTGCCGCCTCATTTGCAGTCTCCGTCAAAGTCAACTGTGATCGCGAAGGCAATTGGATGATTCAGACATGCTATGACAACTCGGGTATTTATCTCATTGAGGCACAAGGGGTGGATGACACTTACGGTCGTGGCGGCTATTTTGGCTTCTGGTCCAAGTTCACGTCGAGCAACGCCACGAAGATCTATTTCGACAATGTCTATGTCGGTCCCCGCATTGCCGACCACGAGCCACCCCAACTCCTGACCTGTGAAGTGCTCGACTTGACGCATCTGCAACTGGCCTTCAACGAGGCGCTGAATGAAACCACGGCACTCAATCCCGACAATTATTCCATCGACAATAGCTTGGGTCATCCAGCTTCCGTCAGTTTCGGCGACAATCCTGCCTTTGTGGTGCTCGAGATGGAACGCGAAATCGGCAACGGCATTAATTACACGCTGACCGTCAGCGGCATCAAAGACCTGTGGAACAACATGATGGAGGCAACAACCTTGGCCTTTTCTATCTACGAAGCCTCGGAATACGATATTGTCATCAACGAGATCATGGCGGATCCGAACCCTGTGGTGGGTCTGCCCGAATGGGAGTATGTGGAGCTCTACAACACCACTGAGTTTGGCATCGACTTGAAAGACTGGCAGATACAAATCGGCTCAAACGACAATACCTTTGGCAACTTTGTCCTTGCCCCGCATGGCTATGTCATCCTATGCCACAATGATGCCGTTTCCGAGTTGCGCCAATATGGCGACTGCATCGGCTTCAGCAGCTTCTCGGTGGGCAACAGCTCTTCGGCGATGTACCTCTACAGCAAAGCTGGCATTTTGATTTCTCGCGTCAACTTCAGTAACATCTGGTACCACGACCCCGACAAGGCCAACGGTGGCTGGTCGGTGGAGCAAATCGACCCGTTGAACCCCTGCGCTGGTGCCTCCAACTGGACCGCCTCCATAGATGTTTCGGGTGGCACGCCAGGCCGCATTAATTCGGTGAACGGTGAAAACAATGTGGCGCCTAAAGTGGAGCGCGTGAGCATGTTCGGCAACCAAATCGTCCAACTGTGGTTCGACCAACAGATGAATTCCGCTGAACTTCTTGAAACGCAACACTTCCTTGTGGAAGAAACGAACGAACATCCCTCGCAATTGGCCATTAATCCCATGGACGGCACCTACGTGGAGCTTCAATTCGACCGTGGATTTGAACAGGGTTTGGTCTATACATTGATTATTAATGGTGTGACCAACTGCGTGGGCACAACTATTGAAGCCGATACCCGCGTGCAGTTCGGCATCCCGAACGACATCGCCGAAGGCGAAATCCTGATAAATGAAATCCTCTTCGATCCCATCGCGCCAGGCGTGGATTATGTGGAGCTCTACAACAACACGGACAAGACTTTCGACCTCAGCAATTTGATGCTCGGTGTCATCAAGGAGAGTTTCCCCAATCCTGCCGATACTACCTTGAAGGAAATAACCGCCGAAAGTCGTTTGTTCCTGCCCAAGACTTATGTTTTGCTCTCTACCAACAGAGATATCGTTGGCCAACAATACGACTGCCCGACCGACAACTTCGTGCAGATGGCATCCTTCCCGAGCTATGCCAACGCGGGCGGTACGGCCATCCTGATGGGCAAGGACGGCACGGTGGTCGACCAGATGGTTTTCTCCGAAAAGATGCATTATCCCTTGCTTAAGGTCACGAAAGGCGTTTCTTTGGAGCGCGTCGCCTTCGACCAGCCTTCGATGGATGTCAACAACTGGCATTCCGCCGCCGAAAGTGTCCATTTCGGTACGCCAGGCTACGAGAACTCGATGAGGCAAATTGCCGAGCCTTCCAACGACGAAATCTCCATCAGTCCCGACATCTTCTCGCCCGACGGCGATGGATTCGACGATGCCTGTTTCATCAACTACCATTTCGACGAGGCGGGCTACACGATGAACATATACATCTTCAACGTGGCAGGACAATTAATCCGTCACTTGGCCAAAGGCGAGCTGGTGGGGCAGGAGGGCAGCGTCCTCTGGAACGGCCTTGACAATAACAGCAACAAGGTTCCCGTCGGCGTCTACGTCGCCGTGACAGAGGTCTTCAATTTCGAAGGCAAGGTCAAACAATTCAAAAATGCAATTGTTGTCGGAACACGCTAAATGGTAGAGACGGTGTGCACACCGTCTCTACAATAATATTCCGTGAAAATCCGTGCAATCTGTGTTCGAAAAAATCCCCGTGTTCAAAAATCCATATTCGACTGTGCCACAATCTGTTTCGTATCAGGATTGAAGGCAGTCAAATTCCCTAGTCCGGGTTTGTCAGTCACGAAAACGCCATTGTCCAAGGCAATGAAATCGTAGTTTTCGTTTTGCTCGATGACCATATTCATGAAACTGTAGTCAACGGGAATGTGGCCATGGATAATCTTCTTGCCATGCGATTTGTTGAAGTCGACCCTGAACTTGCGGGTCCACATCATGCTCTTTGTGTCCTCAAACGGGTCGGCGATGCTGAAATTCATGCCGGCATGCACGAGGATGTATTCTTCCAACTCGACGTAAGGCACGCAGGCATTCATCCAGTCGATATAAAGCTGCGGAATCTCGCGTGGATGCTTAACCCCGAAGCTTTCCAAGGTGGCCTTGGCGCCCACGGCTTCCCATTCTTTCTGTTCTGGATGCTTGCCCCCCAAGAACTTCTTCTTTTTGTCGGCTACAAAAGCCGTCACGCACATGTCTTCGTGGTTGCCTTTAAGGAAATGCACGTTATACTCCTCTTTTTGCAGGCGCATGAGATAGTCGATGACGCCTTTGCCATCGGGACCACGGTCGATGTAGTCGCCCAAAAAATAGACATCGTCGTTCTTTGTCACCTTGAGCATGTTCTCAAGGAGCACTTTCAAGGTCTTCGCGCAACCATGAATATCAGGGATAATCCAGCGTTGTGACATTAGAACAAGTTGTTGAGGTTCAGCGATTCGTATTGCTTGCGCAGTTTCTTCTTAAAGGTCCAACGCACATCGGAGAGCCAGCGGCGGGCCAACTCTAGGTAGTCGACGAAGAGGGGATAGGAGAAGAGAAGGAGTACCATGCCGCCCAAGGCCCAGGGCCATGGCAGGAAACAGAACAGCAGGATGGTGCCGACGATGACGACCAAAGGCGAGAGAATGAGCTTCACGCCATAGCTGACTGTGTTGCCAAAGGCAGGATCTTTCAGTTTGCCTCTGATAATCAATGTGAGGAGCCATGTAGGAAGTTGGACTGCCGCCGAAGCCAGGAAGTAGGGAAGGCCCACCAGCAGCACGGCGAGTTTCCACAACGAGTTGAGCAGCGGGTATTTCTTCGCCGTCGAAGTGACAGAGATCTTTTCGCGTTTGCGTTGCTGGGCAAAGGCGATCACGCGCTCAAACAAGTTCTTGGCGTCTTCTGGTTGCTCTTCCTTGAATTTCAGCACTTTGTCGACGGTGGCGCGGTTGCGGAGCATCTTCTTGTACAACCCACCGGCACGTTTCTCGTTTTTCATCTTCACGATTTCCCAGATGGCATCGTAGTCTTCGTCATCGGGGATGTAGGTGAACAGTTTTGATATTTCTGCCGATAGTTCATCTTTCAAAATGTTGATGTTGGCGGCTTCGTTTTCTTCCGTGGTGTGCTTGAAATACTCGGTCACATTAATCGGCTTGCCGAAATTGATCATGGCTGTGGAGCGGAAGCGGAAGTAGTCGCCGTATTCAATGGCAGCAGGGACGATGTAGACGGGATTCTGGTCACCGAATTGCTTATTGGCATCCACTGCAATGTGGAACAGGCCTTTGCCCATGCGCATCAACGAATGCTTGGTGCGGTGGGTGCCTTCGGGGAAGAGATAGAGGTCGACATGGTCGTGGATGACATCGACGGCCTTGTTGAGCGAGTCGTCGTTTTGGCGGACGGCGGCTACACCGTTGCGGATGCGGAAGATGGGTAAGATGCGTAGGAAGTTAAGGATCTTGGCTACGATGGGGTTCTTGAAAATGTCGCCTCGTGCAATGAACACCTTCTTGATGTTGTCTGAAGCCAGCAACACCAAAGCGTCCATCAGCGTATTGCTGTGGTTGACGCCGAAAATCACGGCACTGTTTTTTGGGATGTTCTCTTTCCCATGCACCTCAAAACGGCGGTACGACATGCGCGTATGCCAATTGACGTATGGAAGAAAAAAGGAATACCAAAAGTTGGAATCTTGTATCTTTTTTGCCATTTTTAGTCGTGAAATTAAGTTAGCAAAATTACGAAAATAAGCCGAACGGAAAGATTTTTTTCGTTCAAATTGATAAATTTCCTACTTTTACCGGTCCTAAGCCAAGAGAAATGAAGAAATTATTAAGGTTTTTCCTTGTGTTGCTGCTCCCTCTTGGATGGTTGACGTCGTGTAACAACAACCCTCAACCTGAAGAAGAGCCTATCGTGGAACAAGACACGCTGACGGTACTGCAACACATTCAGGAAAGAGGACGATTGGTTGCCGTAACCAATTGTGAAATAATCAATTACAATACTGAGAAACCTACGCCGTCGGGCTTTGAGTATGAGCTGCTTAGCGACTTCTGCAATGCCAACGGTTTGGAACTTGAGATGATTGTCAACGAGAATCTGGACTCCTGTTTCGCCCTCCTCGACTCGTGTCGCGTCGACATGGTGGCAGTGGGCATCGGTTCCAACAAGGACATGAAACGGCGCTACTTGCTGACAGATCCCATCCTGATGCAGAAGAGCGTGCTTGTGCAACGCCTGCCCAAAGACTGGAACAAGATGTCGACGGCCAACGAAGTGGAGAACCAACTGCTTCGCTCGTCGGTCGACCTGGCTGGCAAGACCGTCCACCTGCCCCAAGGCAGCCACGAGGTCAAGCTGCTGGAGCACCTCTCCGACCAGATTGGCGATACCATCTACATCGTGGAATGCGACAGCCTCAATAGTTTCGACCTAGTGCAAGCCGTTGAGTCGGGTGAGATCGACTACACCGTGGTGGAGGAGTATGTGGCCCGTATGGCTTCCATCGGTTTGAAAGGTCTCGATACCAAGCTGAATGTCAGCGTCGAACAACCTTTGGGATGGGCCGTCCAAAACCACGACAACGACTCATCGCTCCTCATGGCACTCAACGGATGGATCGACGGATTCGAGCAACGCAACCTCAACCGCATCCTTGCCAAATATGTCAACAAAGGCAATGTGTTCGGCACCCGCAAGCCCAAGGAAGGCGAGCTCTCGGGCTTCGACGGCATCATCAAGAAAACCGCCAAAAACATTGGCTGGGACTGGCGCCTGCTGGCCTCGCTCATCTACCAGGAGTCGCATTTCCGACTTGACTTGGAGAGTGAGAAAGGCGCTTTCGGCCTCATGCAGCTTATGCCGGTCGTCATGGAAAAGTACGAGATCGGATACGACGCTACCCCAGAGGAGCAACTCGAAGCTGGCGGAAAACTCATCAAATACCTCGGCGAGTGCTTGGAAAACAAGGTGGCCGACAGCACCGAAAGGGTGAAATTCGTGCTGGCTGCCTACAATGCCGGTCTTGGTCATGTGTATGACGCACAACGACTTGCCGAGAAATATGGCAAATACCCTGATGTGTGGGACAATAATGTCGACTATTTCATCCTCAATAAATCGAAGAAGCAATACTACAACGACACCTGCTGCAAAGCGGGTTACCTGCGCGGCACCGAGACTTACCGTTTCGTTGAAGAAGTCCTCGACCGTTACTACCAGTATCAAGCAACCTATAATTAATTCAAAATTAGGTCCCTGAGCTCGTCGAAGGGCCGGTCCTAATAGAACTCACAACCATGAAAAGAATATTTACCGCATTAATCATCATTGTATCATTCTTTGCCTGTGGCAAAATGCAGGCCCAAAGCTTCAACGCCGGCCTTATCGCTGGCGCCACCTTCGCCCAGGTCGATGGCGACCACTATGCAGGCTATCACCAGCTCGGTTTCACGGCAGGTGTTTATGCCAACCTTCCCTTGGACGATTATTTCGCGGTCCAACTCGAACTGAAGTATTCGTTGCTTGGCGCGCATTCATCCGACAAGGAGGTGAATGAGTATTATTATCCCCCCTATAGCTTACGGTTGCATTATGCCGAAATCCCTTTGATGTTGCAATACAATTTGGGTTATTTCCGTGTGGGTGGCCGTCCCTTGGATTTCATCACCCTTGAAGCCGGTGTCAGTGCCGATGTCCGTTTGCGTGCCACCGAGGATGCAGATGCCGATTATCAGGTCACCACAAACCGTTGGAATTTCTTTTCCGCTACGGGCAATGCTGGCGTGCATGTCGCCTTTAATGAACATATCGGCCTAGGCGCTCGTTTCTTGTATTCCGTGGTGCCTTGCCGCTTCACCGGCAACCCGGGTTGGTTCATTAATCAGTATTACAACAAGGTGTGGCAACTCACTTTGACCTACAACATCAACTCTCCTTTGAGATAATTCATTGTCGCGAACTGCGTCTCGCAGTCCGTCACTTATTTAGAGTTAGAGAGGAACACAATATTTCGCTTCAAGCCCTCATACCCCGCCCGTTGCATGGCGGAGTGTTTGAACAATGCCTCAAATCCTTCTTTGTTGAGGCTTTTCCAGTCTTCTTCTTTCATGGCCAACAGTTGTTCTGAAGGCTGAAATTCCGGCTCTATGTTGGGTAGCGAGAAACGGTTGTAGGGGCACACATCCTGACAGGTGTCGCAGCCATACATCCAACCGTTGAAACGCTTGGGATCGTATCCTTCGAGGCTGCCTTTGTATTCGATGGTGAGGTAGGAGATGCATTTTCGTGCATCGATTCGAAAAGGGGCTTCCAAGGCGCCAGTAGGGCAGGCGTCAATGCATTTCGTGCACCGTCCACAATGGTTGGCCATGGTTTTTCCCGTTTCTTCCAATTCCAATGGGAGAAACAGATGTCCAATGAAAAAGAAAGAGCCTTTCTTGGGATGGATTAAGGTGGTGTTTTTGCCGATGAACCCCAGGCCACAACGGACGGCCCAAGCACGGTCGAGGACAGGGGCCGAGTCGACAAAGATGCGCGTGCCTTCTAGTTTCCCTGTTTGGGTATCGATACGCTCCAACAGCTGACGCATCTTGCGCTTCAGCACATCATGATAGTCAGCGCCATAGGCATATTTGGCGATTTTGTAGCGCCCGTTGTCGCCGATTTGCTGTTTCGGGAAATAGTTGTAGAGTACGGTGACGATGCTTTTTGTGCCTTCCACCAATAGGCGAGGGTCATAGCGTTTCTCTCGGTTGCGCGTCAGGTAGCCCATCTCGCCTTCGCGCCCTTCGTCGAGCCATTGCTCAACGAGGGCCGACTCTTCATCCAGAGCCCTCGCACTCGCAATGCCACAGGCATCGAAGCCCAATTGTTCGGCTTCAGCAACGATCCAGTTCGAAAGGGCACTCATGTCTCTTGGTCCTGCGTTCCGCAGGCCCGTGTCTTGATTAGAACGGAGCAAACGAAACACCTACCGAGAGCGGGTGGATCACAGGAGCGTCGTGCCCGACCTCAAACACGGGGTTGAGTTGATAGGCGGCAAAGGCACTGACCCACCTCCAGCCCACACGCAAAGTGGCCGAATAGGTGTAGCGTTCAAGGTTCTTGATATAGGTCTCTTTCTCGTGAATCATGATGCCGTCATCGTTAGGTCCCACATATTTCGTTTTGGCCATCACGAGAATGCCGAGTTTGAAGCCTACGCCAATCTTCACTTGGTCCTTGATGCGGAAGCGCAATTCCAAGGGGATGTCGGCATAGTTGGCGTTCACCTTGAAGCGCTTGAAGTTTTCCAAGTCGCGGCACTGGGCATATTTCAAAGTGTCACTATAAGGATTCAGAATGTGGCTGTATGAAAAGTAGTTGTGGTGCGTCATGCCTGCGCCAATGCTGACGGTGTGTTTCGTGCTCTCACCCAAGGGGAAATTGTAGGTGATGGCCCAGCTGACACCTTGGTTGAAGCCACGAGCATCCCAGTTGTCACTGGTCTTGAGTTGAAGGTCGCTGAACAGGTCGACGCCCACGGTCACTTTGTTATCGGTCTTGTTGGCGATGAGTTGTGCAAAGGATGTCGCCGAAACGACCAATGCAATCAAGGTGAAAAATACTTTCTTCATATGTATACTAATTACTTTAAACTTTAAACTTTAAACTCTCAACTGACTCTCAACTCTACACTCTAAACTCTCAACTCTTTTGCAATAGCGGAACGCTCGTCAAGCAGTCGGTTGATTTCTTCCTCGGAAAGGTCGGGCTGACGCAACTGGTCGTCAATGGCGGCAAGATGGGCTTCCAGATTCTCGGTGGTGCCAGGAATGTCGGTCAGCTGCTTCTCCTTGTTTACAGGAGGCTCTACTGGCGCAACAGGTTGGTCTCCAGCAAGTTGCGTGTTGCCAGAGAAGTTTTTCAGTTGCCCCAGGACCATCTCCATCATCTGTTTCGAGAAAGGATCCAATTTGTAAATCTCGACCTTCATTTCATCTTTCATCTCATCAAAGTCTTCCAAGAACATCTTCAATTGCTCTTTTTGTTCTTCGGTGATGCCCGGAATGGCGTCAAGGTCTTGCCCCTCCATCATTTTCTTGAACATGTTGAGGAGGTCGTCGAGTCCGTTGTTGAGGTTGTTGTCGTCCATCTTTTTTCGTATGATTGGTTTGATCGTCAATGCCGCCATTAACTCGTTAGTGGAATTAATCTAGGCCGCGCATGATGTACAAATATCATTCCGTCTGCAAAGAAACGAATTTTTTGCGGAATGATTGTGACAGTTTGGCATTTTTTCACGAATATTGCATCTCTAAACTCTCAACCGACTCCTAACTCTAAACTTTCAACTCTCAACTTTGAACTGACTCTCAACTCTCAACTCTCAACTTTGAACCGACTCTAAACTCTCAACTCTTAACTCTCAACTATAAACTGACTCTCAACTCTAAACCCTCAACTCTCAACTAACGAAAATGGAATTCACCACGATAAAAGTACAACTGGGCGAAAGCATGGCCTGGATCAACCTTGACCGTCCAGAGGTTCGCAACGCATTGAACGATGCGATGATAAGTGAGCTGACCGAAGCCTTCGATTGGCTCAACAGCCGCGATGACATCCGCGTCATCATCCTGAAAGGCAACGGCAAGTGTTTTTGTGCGGGTGCCGACCTCGACTATATGAAAGCGATGGCCAACTACAGCTATCCGCAAAACCTTGACGATGCGCAGAAGTTGTCGAAACTGTTTCAGACCATCCACTTTTGCGACAAAGCCGTCATCGTGTGCGTGCATGGTGCTTGCATCGGCGGTGCCAATGGCATCGTCTCTGCTGCCGATATCGTGATTGCCGAAAAGGAGACGAAGTTTGCCTTCACCGAGGTGCGCCTGGGTCTCACGCCCGCCACCATTTCACCCTTCGTGGTGGCAAAAATCGGTCTCACCCATGCGAAGGAGCTTATGCTCACGGGTCGACGCTTCACCGCCGAAGAAGCCAAAACCTTCGGTTTGGTGAATGCCGTCGTGGCCGAAGGGGAGATGATTGACATTGAACGACAATACATCGATCACTTCTTGCACGCTTCGCCCGATGCCATCGCCGAATGCAAGAACCTGCTTCGCATGGTCACCTGCACTGACGACCGCTTTAACCCAATCTATTTGTTGACCTCGGAGGCCATCGCCAACCAACGCATCTCAGAGGCGGGTCAAGAAGGTATGGCGGCGTTTTTCGAGAAACGAAAACCCAATTGGGAATAAAAACTGTTTGCAGTTTTATCTCAAATTCCAAAAGAACTTCAGTAAAACATCTCTAATTCTAGATAAAAAAACCATGAAAAAATTTGCAGTAATTCTGGCTGGCTGCGGTCGCAAGGACGGCAGCGAAATCAACGAGGCCATCACCCTATTGCTCTCCATCGAGCAGCACTATTGTGAATACCAATGCTTTGCGCCCAATCGGCCTCAGACAGAGGTCGTCGACCACCTCACCGAAAAACAGGTCAAAGAAGAACGCAACATAATGACCGAGGCCGCTCGTTTGGCCCGCAGTCGCATCTTGCCCATCGAGGAATACAAGGCTGCCGACTATGACGGCCTGTTCTTCAGCGGCGGGTATGGTGTGGCCAAAAACCTGTGCGATTATGCCTACAAAGGTGCCGACATGGAGGTGCAGCCCGATGTGGCCCGCGCCATCGTTGAGACCCGTGAGGCAGGCAAGCCTCTCGGTGGCATGTGCATCGCCCCTGTGATGTTCGCCAAGCTATTGCCCGGCGTGTGCGTCACCTTGGGCAACGAAGGCACGCCCGATGCCGAAAACATCCGCCAAATGGGTGCCTATCATGTGCAGACCGAACACGGCGACGTTTGTGCCGACAACGAGCTGTTGGTCTTCACCACGCCCGCTTATATGCTCGATGCAACACTGAAGGACGTCTATGACGGAGCATACAATTTGGTGGAGTGTGTGGTGGATTATCTTGATAAGAAATAAACCTATTATTAACCTTAAATTTTAAACCCTATGAAAAAGTTATTATTAGTTCTGGCAATAGCTATGATGGCTATCCCTTCCTTGGCGCAAGACTATACTCGCGGGAGAGGCTTCTTTGTCCGTCCCGATGTGTATGGCGGTTTCTTTGCAAATGTGGGCTATCAGATTAGTCCATATGTTCAAGTGTCTGTAGGCCCAGGTGCTTTGTTCCTCTTTAATAACACTAGCAATAATGTTTCTGTTGATTTTGTGGGAACAGTACATGGCGGTGTCCGTGTTTATACGAGTGGAAATAATCCGTGGTCCGCTTTGATCGACTACCACGTGGGAGCATTTAGGTATAATAGAGATCCTATATGGAGACATGCACTTGTTGGTGGAGCGAGCTATAAAGACTTGGATTTCGGAGCAGGCTTTCAAATGATGTTCGCACCTAATGCCCAGGTTTTCGGTTATGGGCCGCTGGTTACAGTGGGTTATAACTTCCGCTTCTATAAGCATTAAATCTTGTCGCCATAGGCGAGATCCCCTGCGTCGCCCAATCCAGGCACAATGTATTTGTGCTCGTTCAGGATGGGGTCGATGGCAGCGCACCACAGCGTGACGTTGTCAAGGGGCTTGAACAGCTTCATCAGGTTGTCGATGCCCGCTTGTGCGGCAATGACGCAACACAGATGGAGCTGTTTTGGTATGCCTTTGGTGCAAAGGGCTTGGTAAGCCAGTTCGAGGCTGCCGCCCGTGGCCAGCATAGGGTCGGCGATGATGAGGGTCTTGTTGGTGAGGTCTGGGGCGGCGAGGTATTCCACCTTGATGCCCACGCTCTCGTGTTTCTCATCGAGATAATAGCGGTAGGCCGACACGAAGGCGTTGCCTGCATGGTCGAAGATGTCGAGGAAGCCTTGGTGGAAGGGCAGACCGGCACGAAACACGGTGGCCAGGACGACTTCGTCGTCAGGCGTGTTGGCCTTGGCTTGGGCCAAGGGCGTCTGTATGGTCTTCTCGGAATAGTGTAAGGTCTTGCTCACCTCGTAGGCCATCAGTTGTCCGATGCGTTGCAGGTTGTAGCGGAAAGTGCCTCTGTCGCCTTGCACCTTGATGTCTCTCAACTCGGCCACATATTGGTTGACGATGCTGTTGCTGTCAGCGAAATTGATGATGTTCACGACTCGATAGTTTTGGACAAAAATAGTGTTTTTTTTCGACGGTCTCCTTTTAATTTTGTTTTTTTCCCCTTAACTTTACCTACACAAACAACATTATTCCCAACAGCTTGCCTCCTTTTTTGTTTGCTTAATAAGTAAATTTACTTATATCAATTGTGTTTTTTATAACTAATTTTGAAGCGGAAGAAGTGTAAAAATGGCATAAATATATCAATCAATTCACTATAAGTTCAATTAAATCAAATAGTTATGAAAAAATTAGTACTTTTTGTCATGGCGGTGATAGGTTTCGCCGGCATGAGCGTGGCCCAGGATGTGTATTATTCGGGCTACTACATAGACGATAATAGTGTCAAACAGGCTGCTGTTTACAAAAACGATGAGAAACTATACAATTCTTATTTCGGCACTGATGGCTACTATGGCGAGAGTACCGACGTCGATGTGTACAATGGAGATGTCTATTGGGTGAAAAACGCCTTTAATCCCAGTAACAACTTTTATTATGCCGATGTGATAAAGAATGGCAGCACTTATTTGAATTCACCGACAGGCCAAGGCCGGCACATCTACGACTTGTATAGATGGCCGGAGAGACCAGAGATGGGGCTGTTTTCGGTGGGTTGTATGAACATTAGTGCTGTGAGAACAGCTGTGGTTTGGAAAGACGACAATCCTAACGTCTACCGCCAACTGGGCGATGGAACCTGGGTAAGTGAAGCCTATAGTGCCACGGCAAATGATGACGGACTGTTTGTTTGTGGTGTTCAGTATGGTCTTGAAGAGACTACCTACCATGGCGTGATTTGGAGTGGAGGCTCTGTGTTTTCTGCCTTCCCCGACGGCACGATGCTTTTCGACATTACCTATCAAGATGGTTATCTATGGACCGTGGGTAAAGATGGTGACAGAGTGAAAGTGTGGAAAGTCGATGTCGCTGACAGCTCAATTGAAGTGGCGTATGAGCTCTACTCATATTCGTATAATCTTCCAGAATGTCATAAGATTTATGTTGACGATGCGGGCGATGTTTATGTGGTGGCATTGGACAACCTTTTTAGAAACGGCACCGCCATCTATTGGACAGGTGGTAGTATCACTTCGGTAGTGGCCAACAGCGATGGAGTGTATTATAGTGAGATGAATTATTATGGAGCTATGATTAAGAAGAACAGCCTACACTTTTGCTTTCCCCCTGCCGATTGTTCTAGGATTACCAACCTCTATATTGCCGAGCCGGAATGCACCAACAGCGAAGCCCGCGCCCTGCCTTATTTCGAAGGCTTCGAGACGGGTGCGACCGACTGGTCCTGCTGGGAAAAGCTTGACGGTGACAATAGCAACGGAGACCATCAGTCCTATTGGCACAGAGGTGGAGAGAACAACTATGTCCCCGCCACAGGCCACCAGTTCGCATGGCATGCTTATGGACCGAGCACTGTCGAACAAGAAGGTTGGCTCAAAAGTCCGGTCATCCATATTCCTGAGATTGGTGGCGATGTCACGTTGACCTTTAAGTCATACGAAGTCTATCCAGGCGACTATGAATATGAAGCTGTTTGGATTGGTTCCTCTGCTGCTCCTAACGGCGAGGAAGTGTGGGTCGCTCCATCCGACTTTGTTTCTGACGAATGGAAAGAGGTAGCAATAGATCTCACTGAATACAAAGATATGGACATCTCTGTGTGGTTCAGATACAAGGGAACTTATGCGCATTCTTGGTTGATTGATGATGTGAGTATTGTGCAAGGCGAAGCAACATATTACACCGTTACTACTGAGGTGAATCCCATTGGTGCCGGCACGGTGGAAGGCGGAGGTGTTTATCCTGAACAAACCAATGTCTACCTCACTGCCCATCCCAACCCAGGCTGGGTCTTTGACCACTGGACGAGTGGCTTCACCGACAACCCGTTAATGTTCACGATTGTTAACGATGTAACATACACGGCCTATTTTGTCCAAGAGGAATACGCACTCACCGTCAATGCCAACCCCGCTGAAGGTGGTATGGTGACGGGTGGCGGCACTTATCACTACGGTGACGAGGTTACGCTTACGGCTACGGCCAACAACGGCTACACCTTCCTCTGCTGGAGCGATGGTTACGCCAACGCCACACGCACTGTCACGGTAACGGGTGACGCAACCTATACCGCCATCTTTAACGCCAGCGGCGGCACCACCTACACCGTGACCGTGAGCTCCAACAATCCGCTTCTCGGTACCGTCAGCGGTTCAGGCACCTATCCCCAAGGCGCCGTCATCAGCATCAGCGCCGAGCCCGGCATGAACGCCCGCTTCGTCAGATGGGACGACGGCAACACCGACAACCCGCGCACCATCACGGTGACCGGCGATGTCACCTATACGGCCAAGTTTGAAGCCCTGCAGAACTATACCATCACCGTGGTCTCTGCCAATCCCACCATGGGCAGCGCGACGGGTGGCGGCACCTTCCTCGAAGGCACCGAGATCCAGATCAGCGCCGTTCCTTTTGCGGGCTGCTACTTCATCGGCTGGGACGACGGCAATGCCGACAACCCGCGCACCATCGTCGTGACCCAAAACGTCGCCTACAAGGCACAGTTTGCGAACAGCCCCGTTGAGACCTACACCCTGACCGTGATATGCAACAGCGCTGAAGGCTCGACCATCGGTTCGGGCACCTACACGGCGGGCAGCACGGCCACCATCGCCGCCATCCCTAACAGCGGCTTCTTGTTCGACAAGTGGAACGACGACAACACGGACAACCCGCGTCAGGTGGTCGTGAACAGCGACATGACCTTCGTGGCCTTCTTCAAGGGAACGGGCGTCGGTGAGGATGAGGGACGTATGATGGTGCTTTATCCCAATCCTGCCACCGACCATGTGCGTATCGAGGGCATCGAAGCGAACAGCGAGGTGAGGATCTACAACGCGATGGGCGCCTTGGTGAAAGTGACCAACGCCAGTGCCAACGAGGAGATCGGCATCGGCGAGTTGAGCGACGGCCTTTACTTGCTGCGTTGCGGCAACGTCACATTCCGCTTTGTGAAGATGTGATTGGGCTGAACCAACAAAAAAAGGAGGCAAGCTCTTGCTCGCCTCCTTTTTTGTTGGTTTATTTATTGTTATCTGCGACCGCTGCTGGAGCCGTTGTTTCCGCTGCGGGTGCTGCTTGAGCCAGAGCTGCGGGATGAGCTGCTCGAGCTTCTGGTGGAGCTGCTGCCCGAGGAGCTGGTGCCACTGCTGCGGGTGCTGCTCGACCCGTTGCTGACGCGGCTGGAGCCGGAGCTGTTGCCCGTGCGACCGCTAGAGGAGCTGGAGCTGCTGCTCGACCCATTGTTGACGCGGCTGGAGCCAGAGCTGCTGTTGCCCGTGCGACCGCTTGAGGAGCTGCTGCTCGATCCGTTGCTGACGCGGCTGGTGCCAGAGCTGTTACCTGTGCGCCCGCTGGAGGAGCTGGAGCTATTGCTCGACCCGCTGTTGACGCGGCTGGTGCCGGAGTTGTTGCCCGTGCGACCGCTGGAGCTACCCGTGTTGCCCGAGTTCGTGCCGCTGTTGTCGATGCGGCCGCTATTGCTGCCCTTGTTGCCAGTTCTGCCGCTATCTGAGCCGCTGTTGATGCGACCGCTGTTGGAACCGTTGTTGACAGGTGCGGGCGGGTTGGAGCCGTTGTTGTAGCTGCCCGAGCTCATGCTGCCTGCGTTGGCTTTCGGTCTGACCGTGGCACTGGGTGCTTCATTGTTGTTGTTGCCCGAGGCCGATCCTTCATTCCAGTGGTTGGCGGGGTAGCCGCCGTGCTCGTGGTGGTAGCTGTAGGTGTGGTGCTTGGGGTCCATCGGGGGCGGGGGCGTTCCGGGGCCGTGGCCGGGAGGCGGCATCGGCGGACGGAACCCGTCGTAGTAGTAGCGGTAGTCGCCGGGGCGGCGGTAGTAGCGCGGACGGGACGGCACGTTGACCACGATGTAGTGGTGGGTGCGCGGGCCGTTCCAGTAGTATTCGAGCGGCTCGAAGTATTCGAAGGTGGTGAAGCTGTAAAGCTCACGGTCCAGCTCGTAGTAGGGCATGATGGTGTAGACCCAGCCCGGGTTGGCGCGATACGAGGGGATCTCGATTTCGATTCTCTTGATGCGGCCGGGATATACTCTTACATACTCCCTTGCGTAGTAGTAGCCGTCGTCGGGGTCAAGGTAGAGATATACGTAACCCCTATAGGTGTAGTCTCCAATGTTCTCCACGTCGTAGTAGACCGTGACTGAGTTGTAGTTGTACACCATAACCGGCTGTGAGACCAAGGCGAGTTCGGGTGGATAACCACTGGCTTTTGCTGCGATGGCTCCCGTCACCAACAGGAGGGTCATCAGGATGTTCTTGGCTTTCATAGTTGCGATTGTTTTAAGGGTTTGACTTCTGTTATTTTCGTGTTCACTTTATAGCTTTACCAAAACCGTGCCAAATTGTTTGTTTAAGGAGATCTTGTGTGAGCGAAAATAGGGTCAGTTGTTGTTTTTAAACTTGACATATATTTTTGAATTGGCGCGCAGCGAGCCGTCCAAGCCAATGATATTGCCGTAGGCGTCTCTCACTTCGATGCCTTCAAGTTTGAGGGGCAGGTTCATCGCGCGGCAATAGGCCAGCACGACAGATTTCACTTTGGCACCGTAATATGTGCGCACTTCAGTTTCATTGACGAATGCTTTCATGGTCGTAAATTAATAATGTGTTTGACTTCTTTTCTTTTATGTGCAAAATTAGAAAAAACCCCTATTTTTTTCTTTTTTTTGACAAAAAAACCTAAAATTAAGTAATTTTACCTATAGACATTTTATATTTAATACCTAACTTTGTCCCGAAAAAAGTACTATTGCGTGTGAAATGACGATTCAACTAATAACAATATGTCTAACTAAAATCAACAAATTATGAAAAAGATTGTACTTATTATCATGGCGGTGATAGGATTTGCCGGCATGAGTGTGGCCCAGGACATCTATGGCTCGGGCTACTACACTAACTCAAGTGGCAGGAAAGTAGCTGCTGTTTACAAAAATGGTGTCAAACTCTACAATTCCGATCCAGGAAATGAGTATTATCACGATAGCCCGGATGTGTACTACTACAATGGCGATGTCTATTGGGTGATTAACAGCATGCACAGCGATGGTTCATACAATGTTGCCAATATTGGGAAGAACAATAGTATTACCTTCTTACAATACACTGGCGGCCAACCTCACATCTATGCATTGCATGGAACCAATGACGTGTTTTTCGCCGTGGGATGTAAGAATTCAAGCAGCAATGTAAAAACGGCTTGGTACTGGAGAAGCGATCAGGGTACAGGCAGTTCAGGGTACCAGAAAGGCAATGGCGATTACGAAAGCGAGGCTTTCGATGCTACCTATCACACCCAAGGTAACACTAATACTTTGCGTTGCTGTGGTTATCAGTATACAAATGCAAGTACCTATCACGGTGTTATATGGGGCAGCGGTACTACTGAGTTCGCAACCTTGCCCAACGGCACAAAGTTGTATGGTATAACTTGTTATGATGGTTGGTTTTATACCGTAGGTTCCGCGGTGGAGAGTGGATCTACCAAGCTGAAAGTGTGGAGGGTCGATGCAAGTTCGGGTGCGGTATCCGAGGTCTATACGCTAAGTACATCCATGTCTAGTTCCTACGTGGATAGTCGTTTCTCGATTTGTGTTGATGCTGGCGACATTTATGTGAACGGCATGGACGGCTCAACTGAGAAGGTATGGAAAAACGGTAACGTGCTCTATACCCCAACCAGTTCGTTCCTTTACTCGGTAGTGGCCAACAGCAATGGCGTTTATTACGCTGGTGACTATTTAAATAGTGGTAAGATTTGGAAGGACAATTCGGTTCTCTACACGCTTTCCGACTGCACCACGATTACCAACCTCTTCATTGGCAATCCGACTTGCACTGTCAGCGAGCCCCTTAGCTTGCCTTTCACCGAAAACTTCGAGAACGGCAGCACCAGCTGGTCTTGCTGGACCACCCTCGACGTTGACAACAACAATGGAGGCACACATTTCCGTCCTTTCTGGGACAGACGTGGAAACAACAATTCACCTACGCCTTATGCCGGCGATTATTGTGCCTGTCACGGGTGGGGCGTCAACGCCCAAGAAGGCTGGCTCATCAGCCCCCATCTCTTCTTGCAACCTGGGCGTGACGAAACCACGCTCACTTTCAAGTCAAATGAAATCGGCTCAAGTTATGCCGACTATCGCGGTGTGTGGATCTCGACATCAGGCACCAGCACCAGCAATTTCACCGAGGTGTGGTCGCAGAACTCACCTCAGAATAATGTATGGCACGATGTGAGCATCGACCTTTCGGATTACCAAGGACAAGCCATCTACATCGCCTTCAAATATACGGGCACCGATGGCATAGGCTGGATGATTGACAATGTGAGCGTCACCGAGGATTGGAGCTCCTGTGGCAATTATAATGTTCCTTATACCATGGATTTCTCCAATGGCGACGAACCCGGCTACTGCTGGTACATCTGGGACGACGATATGAGCGGAGGCGGATACCACTGGAAATATAACTCATCGGAGCAATGTGCCTATCACCCGTGGGGTCCCTCAGGCGTGTATCAATACGGTTGCCTTGTCTCGCCTAACATCAACTTG
This sequence comes from Bacteroidales bacterium, assembly GCA_017395365.1. Classification (GTDB taxonomy): domain Bacteria; phylum Bacteroidota; class Bacteroidia; order Bacteroidales; family F082; genus Limimorpha. The sequence continues at coordinate 98,908 of JAFPUN010000012.1, read as the reverse complement.
GTTGCCGGCCACGACTATGTGCTGAAGTTCAGGCATAAGAGTAGTTCGTCGGGTTCCAATATGAGCAACAAAATCTACTACAAACTCGATGGAACTGGCACACCCAATCCCGACACTTACACCTCACAGTTATGGAGTGATTCCAACTATCCGTCCGCTTGGACCGAAGTTGAAATCCCGCTTTCGAGCTATGCTGGCCATACCATTTCCTTCAGTTTTGAGTATACTGGCACATGGGCCCATGCTTGGTACATCGATGATGTCCGCGTTGAGGAAGCCATTGCACAATACACCATCACGGCTAACGCCAACAACAATGCATGGGGCACGGTGACGGGTGGCGGCACCTACAACGCTGGTGAGACCTGCACGCTGACGGCCACGCCTGCCAGCGGCTACCAGTTTGAGAGCTGGAAGAAGAACGGCTCGGTGGTCAGCACCAACCCCAACTACAGCTTCACGGTGACCGAGAATGCCACCTACACGGCCTACTTCGCCGAGGTGCCGGTGACCTACTACACCATCACCACCAATGTGACGCCTTCGGGCTCCGGTACGGTGACCGGTGGCGGCACCTATCCTGAAGGGGCTTCAGTGACCTTGACGGCCAACGCCAACAACGGATACACCTTCAGCCAATGGCAAGATGGCAACACGCAGAACCCGCGCACCGTCACCGTGACGGGCAACGCGACCTACACGGCCACATTCTCGCAAGACACTTACATAATCACCACGGCAGCCAACCCGACCAATGGTGGTACAGTGACTGGCGGCGGCGCCTATCACTATGGCGACACGCCCACGCTGACGGCCACGGCCAACAGCGGCTATGAGTTTGCAGGATGGCAAGATGGTAGCACGACAAACCCGCGTCAGATTACGGTGACGGGCAACGCGACCTACACGGCCACATTCAGTGAAGTCGGTTCGGTCTACTACACGGTGACCGCTACGGTTGACCCGACAGACGCTGGCACGGTAACGGGTACGGGCACCTATGAGGAGGGATCGGTCATCATGCTGACGGCAGTGGCCAATCCAGGCTACACCTTCGACCATTGGAATGATGGCAGCACCATCAACCCGCGTTCGGTGACGGTGAACGGTAACATGAACTTCACGGCCTACTTCAACCGCAACCAATACACCATCACGGTGAACGCCAACCCGAGCAACGCGGGTACGGTGAACGGCGGCGGCGCCTACTACTATGGTGACTATGCCACTCTGACCGCTTCTGCTTTCAGCGGATACGAGTTCGTGGGTTGGAGCGACGGTTCGAGTGAGAACCCCCACCAAGTCTTGGTGACGAGCAACGCCACTTACACAGCCACCTTCAGTGAGGTGGGTGCTACATACTACACCGTGTCGGCCTATGTCTCGCCTGCCGGCGCTGGTACGGTGAGCGGCACGGGTACCTATCCCGCCGGTGCATCAGTGACCTTGACGGCCACGGCCAACAGCGGCTACACCTTCGACCACTGGAACGACGGCAGCACCACCAACCCGCGCACCATCACGGTGAACAACAATATGTCATTCACGGCCTACTTCAACACGCAGGAGTACACCATCACCACCAACGTGACACCTGCCGGCTCCGGCACGGTGACGGGCGGCGGCACCTATCCTTATGGCGCCACAGCTACGCTGACGGCTACGCCTAACTCGGGCTATGAGTTCCTGCAGTGGAGCGATGGTAGCTTGCAGAACCCGCGCGTCATCACGGTGACGGGCAATGCCACTTACACCGCTTTGTTCTCCAACGGTTCTGGCGAAATGTACACCTTGACGGTGAGGTCCAACTCAGTGTTCCTCGGCGAGGCCTATGGTAGCGGTACCTATCCCGCCGGTTCTTCTGTCGAGATCAGCGCCTATCCGACTGCTTATGCCCATTTCGTGAAGTGGGATGACGGCAACACCGAAAACCCGCGTACCGTTGTGGTGAATAGCGACATGGAGTTTGTGGCCGAGTTTGCCGCCACGCAAAACTACACCATCACCGTCGAGAGTGCCGATCCCGAGAGAGGCCAGGCCTTTGGTAGCGGCACCTACCGTGAAGGCACTGAAGTACAGATTGCTGCAGTGGCATTCGGCGGCTATATGTTCGAGAAGTGGCAGGACGGCAACACGCAGAACCCGCGTACCATCATCGTAAATGGCGATGCCACCTACACCGCCCACTTCGTTGAGAATAGCGTGGTGACCTACACGATTACGCTGATCAGTAACACGAACGAAGGCTCGGTGAGTGGTGGTGGTACCTACCTTGCCGGTGCTACAGCAACTATCCAGGCCTTCCCGAACCCGGGTTACGTGTTCTCGAAGTGGAGTGATGACAACACCGACAACCCGCGCACCATCACGGTGAACAGCGACCTTACCCTTGCGGCATTCTTCGCCACGGGCGTGGGCGAGAACGAGCTGGCCAACCTGCAGGTCTACCCGAACCCCGCCAAGGAGAGCATCCGCATCCTCGGCATCGAGGCCAACAGCCAGGTTGAGATCTACAACAGCCTCGGCGAACTGGTGAAGGCGATGAGTGTCAATCCCGACCAGGAGATTGGCATCCGCGACCTCGCCTCGGGTCTCTACCTCGTGCGCTGCGGCAACGTCATGCTGCGCTTCGTCAAGGAACAATAATCTATCCTTTGTAGAGACGTTGCGCGCAACGTCTCTACATCTAACAAAAAAATACTCTCACAATGCGTGGGAGTATTTTTTTGTGTATTTTTGTGGCATCAATAACCCCTAAATTGAAATCATCATGAAATTAGACGGAAGAAGAGAAAGCACTAACGTTGAAGACCGCAGAGGTAAGAGGACTGTGGCTGCCGCAGGTGGCCTAGGTCTTGGCGGTATCATTATTGCTTTGATAGTTATGTTTATGGGTGGTGACCCCAGCGCAGTGATGCAGAGTTCACAAGGCAGCCAGACGGAATATGTCGATGACGGACAGGACTACAGCGAAGTCGACAAAGAACTGATGACATTCTGCAAGCAGATCCTCGCTGGTACCGAGGACGTGTGGACGCAGGAGTTTAGGAAGTTGGGCCGCACCTATCAGCCTCCCAAGATGGTCATCTTCAGTGATGCCGTCAACTCGGGTTGTGGCAATGCCACTTCGGCCAGCGGACCGTTCTACTGCTCTGCTGACGAGACCGTCTATCTCGACCTTGAGTTCTTCAAGAGCATGAAGAGACAGATTGGCGCCGACGGCGATTTCGCCTATGCCTATGTCATCGCCCACGAGGTGGGTCACCATGTGCAGAACCAACTTGGTATTTTGGGACAAGCCCACCAGCAGATGGCGAAGTATGGCAAAGACACACAGGGCTACAACCAGACCAGTGTTCGCCTTGAATTGCAGGCCGACTTCTTCGCGGGCATCTGGGCCCACCACGACAACAAGATGTTTGGCTCGCTGGAAGATGGCGACATCGAGGAAGCCCTCAACGCGGCCTCCAAGATCGGCGATGACTATCTGCAAAAGCAGGCTTATGGCCGTACCATGCCCGAGACCTTCAACCATGGCACCAGCGCCCAGCGTTCGCGTTGGCTGAAGAAAGGCATCGCGACAGGCGACATCAACCAAGGTGACACTTTCTCGCCTTCCTACAATAGCCTGTAATTAACGAAACGTTTTTGAAAGACGCGAGACGGCGGGGCTTTTGACTCGTGTCTCGCGTCTTTTGGTCTCGTATCAACAAATATTTAGTCTCAAACAAAACACTGATAATATGAAACTGGATGGACGTAGAATGAGCACCAATGTCGACGACCGTCGCAAGAAAGGCGGCACCGTAGCCAAGGTGGGCGGCGGCATTGGTATAGGCGGCATCATCATCGCACTGATTGTGTGGCTTTTGGGTGGGGAAACCCCTAACGTGGGTACCATACTGCAAGACGTGCAAAGCACCGCCTCAACTTGGGTCGATAGCAAGACACAAGAGCAAATGGCCACGAAGTGCTCACAGTTTTTGGCCAGCACCGAAGATTTCTGGACCGAGGAATTTGAAAAAGTAGGCGGCTATTATCGTCAGCCTAAGCTGGTGCTTTATTCCGACACCGTGACTACGGGTTGTGGATACGAACAGGCGAAGTGTATGGGCCCCTTCTATTGTAACGGTGACGAATCGGTTTATATCGATATCGACCAAATGGTCAGTAGTTACACTTCCATGGGCGATGTTTGCGACCTCGTTTATGCCGAAATCATCGGTCATGAGGTAGGACATCATGTCGAGCATTTACGTGGCGAGATGGATAAAATGATGGAGATGGCCTATCGGTACGGACAGGAGTCTACACAATTTCTCAAAGAGAGTGTGAGGACTGAGTTATTGGCGGACTACTATGCAGGCTGTTGGGCCCATTTTGAGCAAGCTCGCTTTGGTTCCATCAGCGACGACGAAATTCGCAAAACGCTGGATTTGATGCCTAAGAAGGGTGACGACTATATCCAGAAGAAAGCTCGAGGCTACGTCAACCCTGATAGTTTTACTCACGGCACCTCGGAGCAGCGCTACCGTTGGTTCAAGAAAGGTCTTGAGTCGGGCGATCCAGCTGCAGGCCGTGTGATACTCACCATGCCTTACGATCAACTGTAGTATCTTTGAGGGTTGCTGAGCCTGAGGTTCCTGAGGTTGCTCGAAGGGTCGAAGCACCCTTATGTTTTTTTATTCCTGCGTCCATAATACCAAATCTGCCAACTGTTGAACAGGTTCTGGAAGACGGAATAGAAAGCCAGGTAGACCGAAGCCAATGGGTGTAGGTAATGGTTGGCCATCCAGATGCCCATGGCTGAGTTTTTCTGTCCAAGCAATTGTCCTCCGGCAATGGTGTCGCCGTATTTGTGACCAATCCATTTGCCCAATCCGAACTGGATGACACAAAACACCAAGGCGGAAACACCGAGCCAAAGGATATTGTACCAATTCCCCTCTCCGTTGATAAAGATGAAATGTATGGTTTGACCTAGGGTCAAGAACAAGGCCACTGCCCAAAAGTAGAAGGCCAATCCCTTGAAACGACTGATGAAACGGTTGGCTTTGGGCCACACCATTTGCAAGGCCAAGGCCACGAAGAAAGGCAGCCCGATGACCAAACCGATGCGCCGCAGGATTTGCAGGAACGACGTCAGGAAAGGCATGTCTTGGTTGATGCCAATGAACGAGAAATAGACGGGTGCCACGATAGAGATGACCAGATTGCCAATGATGGAGAAGGAGGTCACCGTCTCACGGTCGGCCCCCAGCATCGTGCTGACCACCGCCACCGAGGCTGCAACGGGACAAAGCACACCGATGAGGATGCCTTCGGCGATAATTTCATTGATATTCAACAACCTGAGCAAATAATAACCGCCAAGGCTTACCGCTACCTGAAAGAGGATAATCCAGATGAACAGCGGTTTGAAACGCAACTTGCGGACATCGACGGCAGTGAAGGTCAGCAGAAGGATGGTGAAGATGATATAGGGCACCACTACGCTCAGGGCGGCACAGTAGTCGTGCAGCAGCAACCCCAAGACGATGGCAATGGGAAGGACGTAACTTTTGACCTTTTGCATTGAAATCCAAATTCGGGCTGCAAAAATGCAAAAATAATGCGTACTTTTGCGGCCTCAAAAGAAAAAATTACCATGGACGCAACCCTGCAAGACCTGATGACGCGCCGCAGCGTGCGTAGCTACACCGATGAGATGCCCTCAAAAGAGGTAATTGAGGAGATCGTCAAGGCGGGCATGAACGCCCCCTCGGGCAAGAACCGTCAAAGTGCCATCATCTTGGCCGTGACCAACCGTATGGTGCGCGACACATTGAGCCGTCTCAACTCCGTCGTCATCGGCCGCGATGACTTCGATCCCTTCTTTGGAGCCCCTGTGGTGCTTGTGGTATTGGCCGACAGCACGGTGTACACTTGGAAAGAAGACGGTGCCCTCGTGATGGGTAACCTTCTCAACGCTGCGCATGCCAAAGGCTTGGGTTCCTGCTGGGTGCATCGCGCCCGTGAGGTCTTCATGATCGATGAAGGCAAGGCGCTCCTGAAAGATTTCGGTATTGACCCCGAACGGTATGTCGGCATCGGCAACTGCGTGATAGGCTATATCAAAGGCGATTACCCCGAGGCTGCACCCCGCAAAGAGAATTATGTCTATTGGGTAGAATAAAAAAACACTGAAACGAAGAAAGCCGACAGCTGTCGGCTTTCTTCGTCTATGTAGGAGGTTAAGGATTACTCTTCTCCTCCTTCTCCTTCGGGTTCACACCCCATTTGTTGTTGCTTTTGTTTTACGTCGATATCAATGCGATTCATCTGTTTTTCGATTTCCTCGCCCTCTTCGGGAGTCATTTCCTGGTCATAGGTGTTTTCAGTCGTTGCCATCAATTTGACGAACATTGTTATTGCAGCATTATCCAATTCTTCACATGTTGTTGCTTTCTTGACACTTTGTTCGTATTCGTCAAGAATCTTTTTCATGTCTTGGTATTGTTTGGTGTGTGGGTCTGCATTTTCGATGGATTCGATCTGGCTGCCATTGCTGCTGAATTGATTGGCATTTGCATTGGCAAATGAAGCCAATGACATCGATAGTACGATGATTACAGACAACATTAGTTTTTTCACTTTTAAATCCCTAGTTCGTGTCGGGCGCAACTGTTAGTTATGGTTATGATTTGCTTTTATTCCTTGATGAATTTCACGGATTGACGATTGTCGATGCGGATAAGGTAGTAGCCTGTGGGCAAGTCGCAGATGTTGATTTCGGAGTTGCCTTGTAGGGTTGTCGTCATGACCAACATGCCGAAGGCATTGTAAATTTGGATTTCATGTTCACCTTCCAGACCTTCGAAGTGGATCTTGTCGTTGACAGGGTTGGGATAGATGGTGGCCTTGTCGCTGTTCTCGTCGACGCCCTCTGTGTTGATGAGGTTGGCGGTCAGTGTGCGGCTATCCGTAGCAGTGAAGGTATAGGTCATGGTTTCGCAAACTACGATGCCGTCTTCTGTCCAGTTTTGGAAGAGGTAGTTGTCATAAGGTTCCACAGTAAGCGTGACCTGATCGCCATAATGGTAAACGCCTTCTCCGGTGACATCGGCGGCATCGGCAGGATCGATGTTGACCTTGATGTCGATAGGCTCTCCCTCGAAGTTAGCCACAAGATTGCGGTTGGCGTTCACTACAAAACTATAGGTGGCATTTGTGGAGACGGGAGTGCAGTTCTCGGTCCAGTTGACGAAGATGTAGCGTTGGGTGGGCGTGGCACTGACCGTGCAGTTTTGGCCATAGGTGTAGGTTCCACCGCCAGCGACGGTGCCACCATTGTTCGGGTTCGATGACACGTTGATGGTGAAGCTTTGCACTTGGAAGTGGGCCACAAAAGCAGCCGATTCGGTCACATTGAATGTGTAGGTGGCATTGGTTGACACCTGTTGACCATTCTTGGTCCAATTAATGAAGGTGTAACCCGTGGCTGGTGTGGCGGTCAGCGTGCAGCTTTGGCCATAAGTGAATGTGCCTCCACCAGTGACCGTACCCCCGTTTGCGGGGTCAGCCGTGGCCGTGATGGTGTAGGTTTGGGCTTGGAACTGGGCCACCAAAGTGCGGTTGCCTGTTACTGTGAAGGTGTAGGTAGCGTTGTTAGAGACTTGGTTGCCGTTTTCCGTCCAGCGGAGGAAGGTGTAACCCGCTGCGGGTGTGGCACTGACTGTGCAGTTGTCGCCATAGTGGAAGGCTCCGCCGCCAGTCACGGTGCCGCCATTGTTCGGGTTGGCGCTCACGCTGATGGTGTAGTTCTGTTGCGTGAAGTTGGCCACCAAGGTCCTGTTGCCATTGACGGTGAAGGTGTATCTGGCATTGGTGGAGACCACATTGCCATTTTCAGTCCAATTGGCAAAAACATAACCATTGTTAGCGGTGGCTGCGACAGTGCACGACTGGCCTGCTGGGTAGGTGCCGCCACCAGTCACGGTGCCGCCTTGTGTCGGGTTGGCCGACACAGCAATGGTGTAGTTTTGTGGTGCAGCTGTGAAGTTGGCCACCAGGTTGCGGTTGCTCGTCACGGTGAAGGTGTAAATGGCTTGGGTGGAGACCACATTGCCGTTTTCCGTCCAGTTGGAGAAGGTGTAGCCATTATTAACAGTGGCTCTAACGGTGCAGCTGGCATTTTGTTGGTAGTTGCCCCCACCAGTGACGGTACCACCAATGGTTGGGTTGGCTGAAACGGTGATGGTAAAGGTTTGTGGGGCACCGCCTACATTGATGTCTTGGATGTAAGGCTGGCGTTGCGGCTTGGTGACCACGATGCGCACCTGACCCGAAGTGATGCCTGCCGTGACGGGTACGCTGACCGAGCCAGAGGCGGGAACCAAGGCTACGCCTTTCAGCACATTGTTTTGCGAGATGGCCACATAGGAACCTTCTTGGGCGCTCACTTGGAACGAGGTGGCACCGGCAGGGAAGGTGCTGGCGTGGCTGACACTGTTGGGGCTGGGATTCACACGGTAAGGCATGATGGAACCATCACCGAGGACATGGTAGGCCTGCCAATAATAGAGTGGGCTAGCACTTGTTTGATAGCTGCCAGCGTGAGCATAACAAACGGCCAGGTTGCCGAGGAAGACAATGGATGAAACGGTGTGGTAGGTGTCATCCATCCAGATGCCGTCGTAAACACCTGTGGCTGTATTGTTGATGTTGGGCATCTGACCAAAGGTACTGGTGGCACCAACACCAAAGTAATAATCCTCATACCAATAGGTTACAGGGCAAGAACCGATGTAGGAATATGCGGCTTTATTTTCGCCACGGAGCATAGCCTCGCCGAAGCAAGGTTGACTATAACCGAAATTACCTGTCAGACAGCAGTTGCCCATGGCGAGGAAGTATTTGTTGGTGTTGGTGAGGGCATTCACCTGGCTTTTGGTCAATTGAGGGTCTGACCAAGAGGTCTCGCTGCCGTGGGCTGTGTAGTTGACAAATCCGGTGCCTGAACTTAACGAGGCATAGCAATTCGTATAAGGTTGGCCTAACCAGTTATAGACATTAGTGAATCCATGCGCGGTGTTGTAATAATACTGCATCGCATATTGGATGGTGGGCTTGCCTACATAATTGGTCCAATAGCTGTCCCAACCGGCGATGAGTGTCACATTGTTGAGATAGCTCGGGTCAGGCATCGTGTATTGCTCATATTGCAAGATCTTGTTGACAATAGCAGTGACCTGATCAGCGCTCTCTGCTGACATGCGGCTGTAGAACATGTCGGGGAAGTAGTCGCCATCGACGGAGCCATAGTACAAGTCAGTCACCTTTTGGGTGGCATTACCACTAGTTTTTCCTGGGATTTGTCCCGTGTCGCCGACAAGGATGACGAAAGTCGGTGTAGCGCCTTGGCTGACGCCAGTGTTATACAGGTTCTGCACATAGGATTGGATGGCGTTATAGTTGCCGCCAGCTTGTGACGTGGTCACCACATTCATATAGAAGCCCTTTTGGGTCTTCCAGTTGATCCATGGTTGCAAGGCACTGATATAGTTTTCCGGTGCGATGACAATCATGCGGACGGGATAGGCCATCAAATCGGGGTGGTCGGTGTAGACATCCATGATTTGGCGGTAGTTGAACATCTGGCGGTAGACATCGTTGAAGTAGGGGCTATAGGTGTCGAGGAGCATGCGCTCGGTCTCGGCAATGTCGGCACCATCGAAGCTCACTTCCACCTCGATGTTGTTGAACACGCGCAGGGTGTTGGAGGCTGGATTGTAGCTCACGGGGTTGATGACCAACGATCCGACGCGGATGCCGCGTAGGGTGCCTTGCACCTCGATGCTGGCTTCAGGTTCAGTGGCGAGACTGCGGGTTTGGTAGGCATTGGCATTGTATATAAACTCGACATCCTCGGGTCTTTGGTCCTTGCGGACAGAAGGCTGGCGCGGGACAAGGGTGCCGATGCCATAGTCGGAGAGACGATAGTCCGTGGTTGAGTAGTTGAGAATAGTGACGCGAGGCGTAGCACCGAAAGGCACAGCCAGCAGTTGGTGCGAGGCGGGCAGTTCGGGAGTGCCGATCTCGCCCGAGGCGTAAGTGCCTTCGATAACGATTTCGGAGAACATGCCGCGTTCGGTATTCACTTCAACGCTCTCGATGGAGCCGTAGTTGAAGGTGGCACGGAGCGAGTTGAAGTCGCTGTGGGTGAGGTCGGTGCTCGATGTGCTGCGCAAATCGATGCGACCGTTCTGGGCCACGGCAATAAGGGTGCTTAAGGCCAGAACTAGGATGAGGGATAGTTTTTTCATCGTTTCAATAATATATTAATGTTGGCGCAAAAATAAGTAAAAATCGAAAAAACGCTAGGACCTTGTCTCATGGATTGGAAATTTTTTCTCATAAAATTGTGTTTTGAATTAAAATTATTCATACTTTTGCATAAAAATATGAAAATTCATACTAATCAAAATCATTACTATTATGCAAGAAGATAACGGAAAATACATCTTTGGTGTAGTAAAAGTGGGCGACAGGGGACAGATCGTCATCCCGAAAGACGCCCGTGAGATTTATGGCATCAAGGCGGGTGACAGCTTGCTGGTGCTTGGTGACTCAAAAGGCATGGCCATCTTGAAGACAGAGATATTCCAAGACAAAATCGATGAAGTGTTAGGGGAGGGCAAGTGATGGAACGCAAGCATTGGATGGATAACCTTCGTTGGGTGACGGTACTGTTGGTGCTGTTTTACCATGTCTTTTATTTTTACAACAACAAAGGAGTCTTTGGTGGCATTGGTGGCTTCGGTGATTACCCGGAGTATCCGCAGTATCAAGATGTTGTGATGTATATTCTCTATCCTTGGTTCATGCCGATCTTGTTTTTGCTGGCTGGCATAGGTTCCCGTTATGCGCTGCAAAAGCAATCGGGCAAGGAATGGTTCAAGGCCCGCACCCGCAAGCTTTTGGTGCCTGGCACTATTGGCCTGCTTGTGTTCCATTGGATGGTCGGTTATTTCAATACCGTTGTAGCCGCAAGAGAAGGCGTTTTTGATGGCGTGCCAGCAGTGGTCAAGTATTTCATAATGGCCTTCAGCGGCACTGGACCATTGTGGTTCATCCAGGTGCTGTGGCTGCTGTGTCTTGTGTTGCTTTTGGTGCGTGCCATAGACAGAAAAGACCGATTCTGGAATTGGTGCGGAAAGGCCAATCTTGTTGTCATCGTCTTATTGGGTGTGTTATTTTGGGCGGGAGAACAGACGCTGATCAAGAATCCGCGACCGGAATCTCTGGACGGTCTGTTAAACCTGTATAAGCCCCTCTTTTATTTGGTTCCCTTCCTCATGGGCTATTTCGTGTTCTCGCACGATGAGGTGCAGGAAAGGGTAAGAAAGGCGTGGATTCCGCTGATGGCATGTGCTGTCATTGCTGGCACAGTACTGATCGTTACCACCTTTGGCCAAGACAACACTTCTCCGCAGTATCTGGGCGGTCCGCTTAACTGCCTTTATGGTTGGTTGATGTGTCTCGCCATGATGGGTTGGTTCAAGGCTCACTTTGATGGAACCAATCGCTTTGCCACTTACATGACCCAATCGAGTTACGGGATTTATATTGTTCATTATCTGGTGATTGCCTCGTTGGGCTATATGATGAAGACTTATACCTCATTGGCGCCTTGGATGATGTATGTCATCCTCTTTGTGGCCGTGATGCTGCTTTCGCCTGCAATATATGAAATCATCAAGCGGATTCCTTTTGTGAGATGGTGTGTGCTAGGTATCAAAAAAGAGAAGAAGCATGAACAAACTGTTTGATGGCATCCTTGCGAAGCAAGACCCTGCACAGGTTGAAGGCTTGTCCCGCTTCTTCAAGACAGGCAAGGGACAATACGGCGAAGGTGATCAATTCTTGGGCATCAAAGTGCCTGTGACCCGTGAAGTGGTGAAACAATGTTGGCAAACCACTACCTTCGATGACTTGGAAGCATGCATTGCCTCCGAATACCACGAAATGCGCCTCGCCGCTCTGCTGACCTTGGTGCAGATCTTCAAGCATGCGGGCAAACGAGTCTCGTCCTCTTCTTCAGTCATTCCGGGCTCGACCCGGAATCTCCAACTGCAATGCGTTGACTTTTACCTTTCTCATACCCAATACATAAATAACTGGGACTTGGTCGACTTGTCGTGTTACGAACTGCTTGGTACTTGGCTTTTGGACAAAGACAGAACCCTGCTTTATGACCTGGCTCGCGATGGCAAAACGATTTGGGAGCAGCGCATTGGCATGGTGAGCACGATGCAATTCCTTCGTCACGACCAGTTGGACGATACCTATGCCATTGCCGACATTTTCTTGGCCAAGCCCCAACCGCTTCACGACCTTTTGCAAAAAGCCGTAGGATGGCTTTTGCGTGAAGCTGGTAAGCGTGATGAACAGCGTCTGAAATATTGGCTGTTAAGCCGTTATCAGTCTATGCCTCGCACTATGTTGCGCTATGCGATTGAAAAGTTTTCAGTAGAGGAACGTCAGGGATGGATGAAAAATAAATAGGGTCATTTGTGTTTATAGAGGATTAATTCTTATTTTTGCAAGCGAATAATAGTTTCATTAAAAGTTTAGTACCATGAATGAAATGTATGAAAATAACGTAGCTTCCTCGACTTCGACAAAGGAAAAATGTCCCTATTGTGGAGGCGTTATTGAAGCCGGAAGTAGATTTTGTGGGTATTGCGGCGGTAAGATAGAACGTCCAGCTCACGTGGTGGAAAATCCTCCGTATCAGACTCCTACCTATTCCCAAGGGCCAAAGATGAAGGCGCCTTTTGGTATTGGGGCAATGATCTGTAGTATCATTGGAATGGGGCTTCTCTTATTGTTCTTCATAATAGGAAACGATAATGAGGATTTGTATCCGTTTTTCGTTATGATGTCAATAACCGGTCTGGCAATAAGTATCGTGGGTATGGCGCTTGGTATCGTGGGTTGGAATAAAATAAAGGGCAATTTCAGCGCATATTCTGGCACCTCGAGACTGACCGTAGCCAAGATTCTGGGCATCATCGGTGCAGTGATTTGGTCATTGATAGTGACGATGATAATATCTATGCTTGTAGTGGATGGTAGTTTGGAAGGTCTCTTCTTCTTATAAGTATAAGATAGTCTGAGCATGCCGACCGACATTTCCCTTCATTTTGTTGAACAAGGTGGAGGCAAGCCGCTCATCCTCCTCCATGGCAATGGGGAGAATGGTAGCTATTTTAAGCATCAAATAAATTGTTTTTCTGTGGATTATCGCGTTATTGCCATCGACACACGTGGTCATGGGCAATCATCGCGAGGAGAAAAGCCTTTTACCATTGTCCAATTTGCCGAGGACTTGCATGACTTCATGGACGAGAAAGGCATTGCAAAAGCCATCTTGTTGGGCTTCTCCGATGGCGGCAACATTGCCTTGACTTTTGCTTTGAAGTATTCAGAACGGGTGGAACGGATGATAGTGGACGGCGCCAACCTCTTCCCGAGAGGCGTAAAGCCACTCTACCAGTGGCCCATCGAAATCGGTTATCGTATCGCAAAACTGTTTGCAAAGAAATCCGACAAAGCCAAACAAAACGCAGAGATGCTCGGCTTGATGGTCAACGAACCCCATATCGATCCCGTCGAACTGACCCGTCTGACCATGCCCGTCTTGGTGGTGGCCGGTACAAAGGACATGATCAAGGAGTCGCATACGAGACTCATTCACAAGAGTTTGCCTAATGCCCAACTGGCTATCCTTGATGGAGACCATTTTGTGGCGAACAAGAACCCAGAGGCATTTAATGCTGCGGTGGAGACATTTTTGCGCTCTTGACCTTTATTTTAGTTGGTTATAGAAAGTTTTGTCTAAAGGATTTAAATTCAATCCTTTGGTTATTTCGGCTTCGTTTGCGACTTCCTTGGAGAGGAAATAATATGTGGTTTTGTCGTTGCCGTTCGGGATCCCATAGATCTCTGCAATCTCCCAACCCAATTTAGCCATATAATTGATGGCTTCCATGATGCTTATGAATTCCTTTGCTTTTCCGTCCTTGTCGCGAATGGCGTCGATGGTTGAACCGATGTTGACAATGGCTATCCGTTGATAAGGCATGTACTTTATCTCACAATAGACCTTGTACTTTTCGGTTCCGTCCATCGGAATCGCATTATACATGTTGGTGCAATGTGTTGCACTTGGATTTATCCTAAAAAAGAAGGATATGATGATTAGGACAATAAGTTTTAGCATGTTTGGCTGTTTTGAAGGCAAAAGGGACGAAGCTTACCAACGAAACTACATGATATTTACTCCTACACAAAAAAACTTTCAAAAAACCATTGCCAATTCATAAGAATAGATAGAGTTTTTCTGCCATTACCCCGTGCTATTAAAACGAAAACTTTATTTTTGCATTTCATTAAACCCATTGTTATATGAAAAAAATTGTGTTGTTCTTGTTGGCTATGCTTTTTGTTGCATCGGCAACAGCAAAACCGATTCGTAGTACCCTTGCGCAATCAGCCGCCCAAAAGTTTGCCACGGCGCATTTTGCCGATGAACGAGCCATGCCAGAATTGGTGTATACAGGCCAAGACGAGGCGTTTTTCGTCTATAATGTTGGTGACCATTCTTTTGTCATCATCGCTGGTGACGATGCGCACCGCCCCATCATCGGCTATTCCGACGAGTCGGCTTTCGATGTCTCCAACATCCCACCTGCATTGGCGTATTATTTGGATGGCGTGGCCGAATGCATTTCGCAGTTACACTATGCCGTTGCCACTCCCGAGGTAGCTGCCGAATGGAACTCGGTGCTACAGCACGGACGCCTCATCTCGCGCCATGGTGGTCGCGGAACGGGTTATTTTTGCCAGACGAAATGGAATCAGACTTATCCCTACAACTACTGCTGTCCCGACGACCCCGCTGGTTCGGGAGGACATGCCATCGTGGGTTGTCTCGCCACGGCTATGTCGCAACTGATGCGTTTTTGGGCCTATCCTGCCCAAGGCATTGGCAGCCATTGCTATTATCATAACGACTATGGCGAGATTTGTGCTGATTTCGGTAATACCACATACGATTGGGACAACATGCCTAATGTGCTGGACAACAACTCTTCGGAGGCCGAGAAACTGGCCACGGGAACCCTATGTTTCCATTGCGGTGTGACTATCGATATGGGCTATGGCCCGGATGGCAGTGGCGGAGCCTCGGGTCCCATCCCCGGTGTTATGCATACTTATTTCAACTATTGTGACTCCGTTGTGCAACTCCGCCGCGACGACTATGAGACCGAAACATGGAAAGCCATGGTGCGCGAGCAGTTCGACATGGGGTGGCCGATGTATTATGGAGGCTGCGAGGACGGAGGATGTCACGCCTTCGTGTGTGATGGCTACGACGACTTCGACATGTTCCACTTCAATCTCGGTTGGGGCGGCGGCTCCGACGGATGGTATCTCATCGATGATGCACCTTACACGCATCCCGCCGACGCCATGTTCAACTTCGTACCTAGAGAGGTCTATAACCAGACCCCATCTGTGCCTACAGATTTCTCGGCGGTGCCGGTTTCCGATAGCGACCTAAAGGTGCATCTCACTTGGACCAACCCTACAACTACGCTTGACGGGTCAAATCTAATGGATATTGAAAGTGTTGTTATAATGCGTGACAATGAGGTTATCGCCACTTTGTCTGATGTCAATCCTGGGGCAACGCTCGAGTATGAAGATGCCGATGTGCCGCGTTACGATGTGTACCATTATGCTGTTTATGCTGTGGCCAACGGTCGTGTGGGCAAGCATGCCAACATAATGAAGGTGATGGTAGGTCCCTCATGTCCGTGGAAGATCATCATGACGACGAATTCGTTCCAAGGGTGGCGTGGTGGCTATATCAGCGCTTACAATATGGGCGGTCAGGAGTTGGGTCATTACACGATGACCTCTTCGACCACCATTTCGGTCGAACCCGATATGCCATTAGGCCGTTTGAGCTTTGGATGGACGGCTCCCCAAGAAACCGTCAGCCAGATGGCCTTCGTCATCAAGGATGCGAACGGGCAAACGGTATATTCCTATTCAGGCTCTTCCGACGACTTGCCGTCGGGTGTTTTCTTTGAAATCAATAACACCTGCGGTGGCGATTTGTCATGTGGTGTGCCCGAAAACCTTGTGGCGACATCTCAAGAAGATGCCATCCTGCTGACTTGGGATGCCGTCGATCATCCAGGCTACGGCTACAATATCTATCGTGATGGCCTATTGTATCGCCTTATCCAGGAGGGCAATACCTTTTTGGATCAGACGGTTACGCAAGGCGGCCATTGCTATCGAGTGGCGGTGCTTTGCGAAGGCGGCGAGAGTGGCGAGTATTCCAATGAATCGTGTGCCACGGCGGGCCCCTGCTATCCACCTCGCAACCTCGATTTTGAGTTGACTAGCAGCTACAAGCCGAAACTGACATGGGAGAAGCCCGAGCCACATGAAGGTCTTTCGGGCTATTATCTCTTCCGCAAGGACGGCGATGGCGAATTCCACCGCATCAAGTTGTTGGGCACCTCGGCGTTGACCTATACCGACAATGCACTGAACCAAGAAGGCGATTACTATTACCGTCTCTATGCCTACTATGGTGACTTGGATTGCACCTCGTCGCCGGCCAATCGTAAATACCGCCCCAACGAATTTGAGTTGCATGTCTACTATTCTCCCACGGGAATCAACGAAAGCGAAGCCTCGATAAAGTTCTATCCCAACCCGACAAGTGGAAAGATTACAATTGAAGCGATAGGCATGACGGAGGTGTCGGTTTACAACACGCTAGGACAGTGTGTCTTACAGAAGGAAGTTTCAGGAGAACAAACGACTGTCAATCTGCAACAAGTGTCCGAAGGACTCTATCTGTTGCGCGTCAAGACGGTGGAAGGCTTCATCTCCAAACGCATCACCCTTAAGCATTAATCAAAAAAACTCTAAACTCTAAACCCTCAACTCTAAACTATTTCTTACCTTTGCAGCGTTAATTATTTAAAATCATGCTAAATAAAGAAAATGTCATAGAAGTCCTGAAGGATGTTATTTATTTCCCCAAGGGGGACAATATTGTTGCCTTAAATATGGTTGAGAATCTGATGGTTAAGGATAATGTCATCCGTTTCGACCTGGTTATGGAACATGCCAACGACCCGAAAAACGATATCTTGGTGAATGGTGCCAAGCGCACCCTGACCGAGGTGTTTGGTGAAGATCTGGAGATTGAGATCAAGGTGGTGGAAGAGAAGACTGCCCTTTCGAAGGTGAAACACATCATCGCCGTGGCCTCTGGCAAGGGCGGTGTGGGCAAGTCGACGGTGGCGGCCAACCTCGCCATCGCTCTGGCGCGTGCCAACCAGCGTGTAGGCTTGATTGATGCCGATATCTACGGTCCTTCCGTCCCGATGATGTTTGGACTCGGCAACGAGCAACCCGCTGCTTTCGAAAAAGACGGCAAGACCGTGATGGTGCCCATCGAGCGTTACAGCATTAAGTTGATGAGTATTGGAAGCTTCGTTGATGCCGACCGTCCGCTCATCTGGCGTGGTCCCATGGCCACCAGCGCCCTGAACCAGTTGATGAATGACACCCTTTGGGGTGAATTGGACTGGATGGTTGTCGACATGCCTCCTGGGACAGGTGATATCCAACTGACCTTGGCACAACAATACAATGTGTCGGGTGCCCTCATTGTGACCACACCGCAGAAGGTGGCCTTTGCCGATGTGCTGCGTGCCGCGATGATGTTCAAGGAAGAGGCACTGCAAATCCCTATCTATGGTTTGGTGGAGAATATGGCCTACTTTACGCCTTCTGACATGCCTGATAAGAAATACTACATCTTCGGTAAGGAGACAGGCAAGGAGTTTGCCGAACAATTGGGTGTGCCGCTCTTGGGCCAAATCCCGATTACGGAAAAGATTGCAGAATGTGGTGACGCAGGTACGCCGTTGGCCTTGGATGCAGACTCGCCGGTTACCAAGGCTTTCGACAGAATCGCCCAATCGATAATCAATGCATAAACCTTGTAGAGACGCGATTTATCGCGTCTCTACCAACGCAATAAATACATTTGGTATGGATAAAGAAACCATCCTCAGAAAAGTCAAAAACGTCCTCGAGCAAGTGCGTCCCTACCTCCAGCAGGATGGTGGCGACGTCAATTTCGTGGAACTTACCGATGACAATGTCGTGATTGTGGAACTTACTGGAGCATGTGGCAATTGTCCGCATAGCAAAATGACCCTCAAGAACGGCATCGAATCCGTGATGAAAAAAGTCATCCCCGAGATTAAATCGGTGGAACAAGTCGAAACATTGGATTTATAATCAAAGGAACTACGAATTGAACAAATTGTGCGAATATGGTTTGGAATTTTGCAGCCAAGGCTGCGAATGGGTACGAATGAACCAATCGAGATGCTCATTCGTGTTCATTCGGGCGCATGCGCCCCAAATTCTTCTCATCAATTCGTTGCATTCGTGTAATTTGTAGTTATATTAAGCTGAAAATCAAACTAATTGTCTAACATAAAATCGAACGAAAATGAAAAAAGTTTTATTCTCATTAGTTGCCATGCTGCTCCTTTCGGTGAGCGGCATCGCACAAACGACCTACACACAGGTCACCTCAGCCTCAGGTCTTGAGGCTGGAGCCAACTACCTCATCGTGGCGCATTATGAAGATTTGGGCGTACTCGCTATGGGTTACCAAAAACCGAACAACCGTCATGCTGTGGTTGTGAGCGAAAATGGCGATGCCATCTCCGTTACACCTGGCACTGATCCCACGAGCGAAACCGATGTGTTTGAGTTCACTTTGGGTGGAAGCACTGGTGCTTGGACCTTCTTCGACGAGGCCAAAGGCGGTTATCTTTATGCCGCAAGTAGCAGCAGCAACAATTTGAAGACTCAAACCACCCTCGATGCCAACGGTCAATGGAGCATCACCTTTAACGGCGATGGTACGGTTGAGGTGGTAGCCCAAGGCGAAAATGAGCGCAACAACATGCGTTTCAACCCCAACACCTCAAACAATGCTCCTTTGTTCAGCTGCTATGCCGAAACGTCGAATATCGACACTCGCGTCAGCTTGTACAAGGCTGGTGGTAGTAGTGATCCCGACCCCGAACCGAGCAACTATCCCACTGAATTTGAGGCTTTGGTAGATGGCACTGATGTCTATCTCGTCTGGGAAGACGCCATCGGTGAACAACTGCCTTCCAAGTACTTGGTTCTGGCCTCCACGGGCAACATCACTGTTCCTACCGACGGTACTCCCGTTCCCGATAGCGATTTGGCCAAAAATGTGAATTACGGTGCTCAGACTGTGACATTCAGTGGCTTGCAAGGTGGCGTTACTTATCATTTCGCCATCTTCCCCTACACCAACAGCGGTGCTGCCATTGACTATAAGACCGATGGCACCTATCCTACGGAAACAGCTACTACGGAAGAAGTCTACATTCTGCTCTATGAAGAATTCGATGAAGATCTTGGCGTGTTCTTTGCCTACGATGCCTACGGCGATCAAGGCTGGCACCAAGGTTCTCATCAGGGCACGACCTATGCCAATATGAATGGTTATGCTGAACAGGCAAGCCATCAGAATGAAGACTGGCTGATTGGTTATGTGGAAGTTCCGGATCTGACTTTCACCGATATTTTCATGGAGTTCCGTACGGCAATGAAGTTCGACGGCGACCCGCTGCGCGTGGCCATCTCCATGGATTATGATGGACAAAGTGACCCCAGCGACTTCGAGTGGGAGGATATCACCGACGCTTTCGACTATTCAACGGGTGACTACGAATGGGTTGAATCGGGCGAATTGAATGTGATCGATTATGCTGAAAATGGAAGCTTCTATATCGCGTTCATCTATACAAGTTCTGACGAAGCTGCTTCCTCATGGGAAATTGATTACGTGAAGGTGTGGGGTAAGTTCACGGCTGCCGTCAACGATAATGAGATGGCTTGTGTCAGCCTTTATCCCAATCCTGCCCGTGAGCAGGTGTCGTTCACTTTGGACAGCGATGCCCAGATCAACATCTTCGATGTGACGGGCCGTATGGTGCGCGAGATGAATGTCGCAGCCGGCAATGCCCAACTCAATGTGAGCGAGCTCGAAAACGGCGTGTATTTCGTCAACTTCCGCTATGCCAACGGCATGACGGCTGTTGCGAAGTTCGTGAAGTTCTAATACAGACGCGATAGCGTCATTGCGAGGAGGAACGACGAAGCAATCCAGGGGATAAGCTGACTCTCTGGATTGCTTCGTTCCTCGCAATGACGGTAGTGACAACAAGATGAAAAAGCTCTTTCTCATAGCATCCCTGTTCCTTGCCAGTTGGGTCTCTGCCCAACAGGTGGAGCCCGTGCGCTATGAGGTGAGTCGTTGGAACAAGGAACAAGATTGCCATTTTCAGGCCATTGGGCAATCTGATGGCATCATGGCCTACGAAACCGACAAGACCGACAAGGACAAACATCGGCTGTGGAGTTTCGCGTGTCTCGACAGTACCCTCTACGAGACCCGTAACGATTTGATACCCCTGCCCGAAAAGGTCAAGTTCTCGGCTTCGGGTAGCGACGGCCGTTTTGCGGCCTTCCTCTTCGTCAACGACGGCAACAAAAAAGCCGCCGACACACTCGATTTTATCGTAGTCTCATTCGACAAGGAGAATGGCAGTTATCAGACCTTCTGGAACAAATGGGCTGAAAAGTCAGTGCCGCTGTCAGTTGAGGTTGTTAAGGGCACGATGATGATGGCTGTGAACAACAAAGCAGGCAATGGCGTGTTGTATTTCTACAACCTGGCGAACAACCAATACCGCATGGTGACTCCTGCTTCAACGGGTAGCAATGTGTTGTTTCAAACGGATGCTTTCCAGCAAGAACGCTGTTTTGTGGTGGCTGCCAAGGAATATGAGAACAAGCGTTTCGTGTCGACTTCATTCATGCTTTATTCCCCCACTGGGGATTTGCAAGGCAGCTATCGCTACGAGAACATTCCCAGCGCTTCCTTGGGCCGTATGGGCTTTCGTTTCGACGAGAGCCGTCATCTTGTCGTTATCGGCACATTGGAACGCGAGATGGGCCGTAAGGTCAATCTTGAAGGCGTGACGGAGAACTTCGACAAAGAGAGCCTCGGCGTGGTATGGTTGCGCTTCTTGTCTTCATCCCCAGAGAGCCATATCTACCTCTTTAAGGACATGCCCGAGATAGAACATGCCTTGACCGCCTCCGATCGGGTGCGTTTGCGTGAGGAGCGTTTAAAGAAGCAGAAAAAAGAGAATACCACCTTGTCGGAGATTGCTTTCCAGTTTCTGACACCCCGTTTGACTGATTTTGGCGATTTGACTGTCTTCGCCCTGGAAGCGTTCATGCCCTATTACCACACCGAGACACGCATGAACTATGGCTATTACGGTTATTATGGCGGCTATCCTTACACCTACACCATCTTCGATGGCTACGACTTCTTCAGCGAAGTGCTGCTGGCCTTCGACTCCAATGGACAATTGCAGTGGCAGCAGTCGGTGAAGTTCGACAATGAACTGACATACGATCTCTTTCCCCATGCGGGAGAAGGGGTGTGTTTTGACGAACTGGTGGTGGCTTCGCCCTATTACAACCGTTTAAGATACACTGCTTTTGATGCTCAAGGTCAGGTTTTGATGAACCTGCAGGAGGCGAAGCTGGCTCCCATCTATGGTGCCGATTATGTGGAAGACGAGTATTTCGCCCAACTCACTCCTTGGTACGACAACCGTTTTCTCATCTACGGTTCGCAAATCATCCAAAACAGTACGCAACCCAAGCCGAGACGAACGGTGTATTACTTGCAAAAGGTTCAATATGATTAAGTTATGATTGGCAGTTGGCTAAAATATCTGGTGCATCGCAAGAGTGAGTACGGCATTCATTCGCCTTTTGTGTATGAGTTTATGCGCAAGGTGCTCAATGACAGCGGCTCCAATCGTGACTACGATACCATTTACCGTATTGCCCGGTTGCGCAGCAAGCGCAAGCATATCAACTATAATTTGCGTAAACAGAGCCGTTTGCTCTATCGTATGGTACGCTATTTTGAGCCCGACTCGGTGGTGTCGTTCGGCAAAGTATCGGCGCTGAACACCGCGGCGATGGCTTTGGGACATCTCCAGACCAAGGTTTACCTTGAGGAGTCTGATGACTTTTTGGAACTACTCAATTCCATGGGTGTCGTCAATGTGAACCTCATCCAGCCCGAAGAGTTCGACTCGGAACATTTCAAGCGCCTCAACACCGGCTTTGTCTTCTTCAGCCGTGACTCCTTTGAGGGGGAGACTTGGGATTATCTTGCAGATTGTCTGAATCATAAGTCTTCCGAATCGGTGTTTGTCTTCGAGGGCATCCATCACAACCGTGACATGGAGGATGCTTGGGAGGAGATAAAAGCCAACGAAGATGTCTCTGTGACTTTCGACTTGTATTGCATCGGCATGGTCTTCTTCCGAGAAGGTATTGAAAAACAGGATTTTGTTTTGAAGTATTAATGAATAAAACTGCACTTCGACAAGCTCAGGGACTTTGAGCCTGTCGAAAGGCCCGACAGAGAGGAGAAATATGAAAAATATCACTTATACCCGAACAGGCGACGAAGGCAAGACCTCACTGATAGGCGGCTTGCGTGTCGCGAAATATGACGATAGGGTGGAGGCTTACGGTACCGTCGACGAGTTAAGCGCTTTCATCGGTGTACTTTATGACCAAGAAGGCGTTACTGCAGAGATGAAGACCGTGTTGGACACTGTGCAAAACAAGTTGTTCACCATCGAGTCGCACTTTGCCTTGGACGAAAACTCCGAGGTGAAGAAAATGATTCCAGTGTTGACAACCGATGATGTGGCCTATTTGGAGCATGAAATCGATGTCATGAACGAACAACTGCCCGAGTTGAAGAGTTTCGTTATCCCGGGTGGCAACCTCAAGGCGAGTCATGCCCATGTGTGCCGCACGGTGTGCCGTCGTGCCGAACGTCAAGGGTGGCGTTTGGCTGCGCAGCATCCCGTCGATTCGCTCGATTTGAAATACCTCAACCGGTTGTCAGATTACTTCTTCGTTTTGTCAAGATTTTTTGGCTTTTTAGAAAATATTGATGAAAATAGTTGGAAATCAAATTAATATAATAAGTATAATTTAGAATAAAAACCCCTTGTGGGTTAAAAAAATACTTGTACTTTTGCGCGCTCTAAACAAAAGGAAATAGACTATGTATTGGACACTAGAATTAGCCTCAAAATTGGAAGACGCTCCGTGGCCTGCCACTCGTGACGAACTATTGGATTGGGCCTTGCGTACGGGCGCGCAGGAAGAGATCATTGAGAACCTTCAGGAGATGGAAGACGAGGGTGAGATATACGAACGCATCGAAGACCTTTGGCCTGATTATCCTTCGAAGGATGATTTCTTTTTCAACGAAGATGAGTATTAAGCGGTTTTCCGCCTTATTCCCTAACAATTAGGCTGTTATAAACTTGGGCATCAGAAGTAACTGATGCCCATTTTATTTAAAAATGGTATTGAAAATTGTAATAAACTTGGCTAAAACTTGGTACTTTTGCACCCATGTCTAGCACTATTTCACATCGTCTCAAAACTGCAGCCCAACTTACCCGAGGCCTCTTCTTGACTGACCACAATCGGTCGCCATGGGGCCGTGTTTGGCAACTGCTCTCTAGGCTCACTTGGGAGCTGCCTCAGACCCTTGTGGGATGGTTGTATTCAGTGGTGCGGGCTCTCGCAGGCCAGGTTGATCGCGTCGATACCTTTGGCGGTATTACCTTCGCAACGAAGAAGGATTGGCCTTATGGCATGGGCGTGTCGCTGGGTACTTTCGTCGACCTATGGGCCGCGCCATGGATGCAAGGCGAAGGGGAGAGGTATATCCTTGGCAATCAGATATGTCAGCACGAATTCGGACACACTACCGACAGCCAACGCTTTGGGTGGTTGTATCTCCCTGTCATCGGATTGCCCAGTCTCCTGAACGCCATGGGCAAGGGCAATCATAATGTGTTTTGGACTGAGATTCGTGCCAACAACCACGCCAAACGCTATTTCACCAAGCATTATGGCATAGCTTGGAACGAAAGTGGTTATCCGACAAATAATATGGCTTAAATCACTTTTTCGTTGACTATCCTCCATTCTCCTGGCTGCAATTCATCCAAGGCAATGTTGCCAATCTTGACGCGGATAAGACGCAAAGTGGGGAACCCTACAGCGGCGGTCATGTGGCGTACCTGACGGTTCTTGCCTTCGATGAGGGTGAGACGCACCCAGCTGGTCGGAATGTTGGCGCGATAGCGGATGGGAGGCACTCTTTCCCAAAGGTTCTCTGGCGCCTCAACGATTTCTGCTTGGCAGGGTTTGGTGCGATAGCCTTTGATGGTCACTCCTTTTTTTAATAGGTCGACAGCCTCTTGGGTGATTTGTCCATCCACTTGGGCCAGATAGGTACGCGGATGTTCGAATTTTGGGTCGAGCAGTATCTTGATGAGTTTCCCTTCATCGGTGAGGAGAAGGGCACCTTCGCTGTCGTGGTCAAGGCGACCGGCGGCATACACGCCCGCGGGGAATCCAAATTCATCGAGAGCGCGATGACCTGCCTCTGGGGTGAACTGGCTGAGTACGCCAAATGGTTTGTTGAAAAGAATAACCATGGGTATTGATGGAAAAGTAAGTAGTGGCAAAAATACATTTTTCTGTGATGGCATCCAATGTGGATTAATAGTTTTTGCCATTAAAAAATGGTTTGATTTATAAAATACCTTATTTTTGCCGTTTGAAACTGATGGTTCGAAAGGCTCAATCACCATGCGAAAAGTAGTAACCAACTCGGATTTGAAAAAGGCCTTCGGCATGAAAGGCTTCTTCGGCACTTGTGTCGCTGGAATTGCCTATGGAGCGCTGGGGCTTGGCAAAATCAACCATTTGTTTGATGGAGCTGCTGATTATCAGGGGCGTGAGTTCGCCGACCATCTGTTGGAGAATATGAACATCACCATCGATGTCAGTGCGGATCAGTTGGAGAACATCCCAAAAGAGGGCGGCTTTGTTGTGGTCAGCAACCATCCATTCGGTGGCATTGAGGGCGTGATGCTTTTGAGTGCCATTGCCAAGGTGAGGCCCGACTTCAAAATTATGGCCAACTTCATCCTTTCGCATATCCCCAATCTCAAGGAGTGTTTCTTTGCCGTCAACCCGTTCGAAAACAACCCCGAATGGAAGAGCAGTGTGAGCGGCATCAAAGGTGCCATTCAGCATATCGCCGCTGGCAATGGATTGGGCGTGTTCCCTGCTGGTGAGGTGTCGCGCTATCATGGCCATGACTTCCCTGAGGACCTGCCTTGGAGCACCTCCATCGCTCGTATCATCAAGAATGCAGGCGTTCCCGTAATCCCAGTTTTTTGGGAAGGACAAAACTCGAAGCTCTTTTATGCTCTCGACAAAATTCACACCATGCTTGGCACAGCCCGCTTGACACGAGAGCTTGCCAACAAGCATGACACCTGCTTCAACCTGCAAATTGGCAAGCCTATCATGCCAGCTGAAGTAGCACTCTATGAGAATCCTAAGGAGTTGGCGGCCTATCTGCGCAGCCGCTCCTATGCGCTTGAAGCCAACATCCCAACTCGAGCGGTCGAGAAGAAGGTGGCGGATTTGGAGGACATTGATGCTCCAACAGATTTGTCGCTCATGTTGAATGAGTTGGACGCCATACGCGAGAAGGCATTCTTGTATTCCACTTCCGACTATGACTGCTATCTGGCTGATTACGAGGATATACCTAACCTTATGCACGAGATTGCCCGCCTGCGTGAGGAGACCTTCCGAGCTATAGGCGAGGGCACGGGCAAGAGCCTTGACCAGGATGAGTTTGACCGCCATTTCAAACAGATGATTCTTTGGGACAAGGTGAAACAGAAGATAGCGGGTTGTTATCGTCTTGGCATCGGCAGCGAGATTATCCCAAAATATGGCATCAAAGGCTTTTATGTCAGCACTTTGGTGAATTTCGACGAGGCATTTGCGGAACACCTGTCGAACACCATAGAGTTGGGTAGGTCGTTTGTCACTTTGGAATACCAGAAGGAGGTGTTGCCTCTGATGCTGCTGCTGCGAGGTCTTTCCGATGTGGTGGTGCGTTATCCCGAGGCCAAGCATTTCATTGGGCCGGTGAGTATCAGCTCTTGGTACCCCAAGTTCTATATGAGCATGATCGTGAAATATGTCACGGAGAAGCATCCCGTGAGTGAGGAGCTCGCCCACATGGCCACGCCGATGACACCATTCCATGAAGATTTCCTTAAGGTGGATGCAGATGTGTTGATGCAAGGCAATATGGATGGTATCGAGAAGTTTGACAAGTTCATGTTCCGATTGAGCAATGGCCAATACCGCCTGCCCACCTTGTTCAAGAAATATCTGAAACTTAACGCCAAGTTCCTTTGTTTCAATGTTGACCCTGATTTCAACGACACTTTGGACAGTTTGCTTTTCCTCACCTTCACCGACTTCCCCGAGGACGAAGTGATGCCGCTCTTCCGCGACAGCAGCGATGAAGAGAAGGAAATTGTCAGGAAACGATTCGGGTATATTTGATTTTCACGCAGAATACGCAGAATGCGCTGAACCTACCGGACGCAAACTTTGCGTCGCTTCGCGTTTCCCATAGTTCTGCGATTTCTGCGTGCTAAAAATATTATTCCTCTGATTCTTCTTCGATAGTCTGCGCAAAGAAAGTGAAGTTTACTTTGCCGTAGTGACGTTGTTCCATGAAGTGAGGATGCTCTTCAAAGTTTTGGCTCTTGTCGTGTTCCAATACGAACATTCCGCCTTCGCGTAAAAGGTTGCGTTCAAAAATGAGTTGTATTAACGTTTCGTAATGCTCACAGTCGTAAGGCGGGTCGGCAAAGATGAGGTCATATTGCATCTGGTGCTTGTCAAGGAAACGGAACACATCGGAACGGACCACCAGCAATTCCTTCATGTTGAGTTTGTTGGCGGTCTCTCGAATGAATTTCACGCAGCCGAAGTCCTGGTCGACAGACACTACCTTGGGACAGCCTCTTGAGACCAGTTCGTAAGAGATGTTGCCTGTGCCAGCAAACAAGTCCAAGGCTTCGGTCTCCTCGAAGTCGAAGTGGTTCTCAATGATGTTAAACAGGCTCTCTTTGGCCATGTCGGTGGTGGGGCGTACAGGCAAGTTGTTGGGTGCGGTGATTTGCCGCCGTTGATATCTTCCTCTGATGATTCTCATCTTAATGCTTGGTAAAGAAGGTGATAGTATGGGAAAGGCACCTCGTCAAGTGACTTGCTGACTTGAAGTGCGTGTGGGTCTGTCACAAAGCTGATGTCTTTGATATAGCGTCCGCAGAGGTCTATGATCTCGGATGCGGGACGGATGAGGCCAGAGAAGCAAACGGGGATGTCGTGGCCTGCCATGCCGTTTTGTTCCATCGCAAACAAAAGGAAATAAGCGAAGTCTTCTTTGGTGACGAACTTAAAGTTGTTGAAGAACAACAGATTCCCATCTTTCTTGATCATCATGTCGAAGTCGCGGTTGTTGACATGCACGAACACACTAGTTTCGTTGCCGTTTTTCATTGCACTGTCGATGAACAGGGTAGTGGAATGGATGCATTTGGCATCTTTCCATTTATTCAACACCATGTCGCGCAGGCTTTTTTGCCAAGCAAAGACATTGTAGCAAGCAACGGTCTCCAGTCGTTCTGATGTGACGGTAGATCCTTCTGGGATTTGGAAGGTAAAATCGAGGTGCTTGGCTTGGTCAGCCTCGTCGAACAAGGGTTCGGGGACCAAGGTGCACAAGCGGTTGGCAACGAGACAAGTCACAGATAGGAATGCCTTGTTGTTCAGGCCTTTCGACTCGAGTGCGCGTTCCAAGGTGTGGAAAAGGTCGTTGCTGTCGTTCAGGAGGTCTGACTGGTAGCATTCCAAGGCGATGAGGGTGTGGCTCTCATTGTCGAGAAGGGCAAAAGAAAGACCACCCAATGAGAATTGGATGGCCATTCTGTATTGCGATGACTTCTCGGCATCAAACTCCTCGCCGAATTGGGAGATGTAAGGGTTCAATGATGCCGCCATTCATCCTGTCGGTTTAGAGTTCAACCTCCTTCTCCCAGTTGCCGTCGGTGGAGGCTTCTTCCATCGATCCAACTTTTAGACCGGCATAACGGTTGATGTTTTCCTTCTCGGCCTTGGCGTTGTCACGACGTTGGTTCCATTCTTTCTCGCTGAAACCTGCTCCTGGAGTAGCCAGATAGACCTCGTAGGGCACTCTTGCTTCGAATACCGGAATCTTGATGACTTCGTTGCGGATGATGGTGCCCGCTTCAAGTTCAAACATTTCGTTGTTGGGAGCGAAAGGCACGTACTTGATGTCGGCGATGTTGAAGTCTTGTCTGGCGCCCTTGAGGGAGTCCATGACCTTAGAAAAGCCTATGGTGTCGCTGATGGTGCGCGTGTAGGTGGTGTCGGTCGGGTCGGGAACGATTTTCACGATCGGGATTTCTGCGGTTTGGCAGAATTGGATCAACGAGTCGAAGTCAGCCGTGTACTTATTGTTGGCGTTCTTGTAGAGCACTTCGGCATTGCGGATGTCGACGAGGCGCTCGACGACTTGTTTCTCACGCATCGTTTGCTCGTTTTTGAACTTGATGGGAGCTTGGATGCTCTTGACAACTTGCCATGCTAAAAGCACGATGATGGCAAACAGAATGATGTTGATGATGATGGATAATCCTTTTTTCATTGTAGTATGATTTTCTAATTATTTACTTCTTCTGATTGGCCGCAAAGTTAGGATTTTTTCTTTTATGTAGGCCAAAAAAAATCGTTTTGAAATCAAAAATGGATTTTATGGAAGTTTAAATATTTGTCATCCAAATACTTGCGAATCTTATCGGCGAGGACAATGAAAACTTGGAGCTCGTTTTTTTCTAGCCAATCGGTGGCATCGTCGTCGCGATTGATGGCTTTTGCGAAGGCGAGGTTGACCGTAAAATGGTTTTTGACGAGCCATTCTTCGGCTTTCGCTTCCTTGTCGATGACGCTGTCAATGGCTGCCAAGTGGGGAAATCCGTGTTCCATAAGCCAGTCTTTGGCCTCATGGTCGCCTTGAATTGTATTGCTCAAAGCACCCAGTTCGGGATAGCCGTTGCGCATCAGCCACTCGAAGAACTCTTCTCCGCCAGGTTCGAAGGTACAGCCGAAAGCCATCAGTATTTTTACGGGGTATCGGGTCATTGTTATTCTTTGATGAGTTTTGAGGCCAAAATCTTGTCGATGATTACTTTATCTCTATAAGTATGAAAGAAGATGCTCCATTTTTTGTTATGGGTCACAAGCACTTTTTCTCTTTTGCTTTTGCTGTATTTCTTGGCGATTTTCCATTCGGTGACCTTAATGCTATCTGCAAGAAAAGTCAATGAGAGCATTTCCGCATAAAGTTCAGCCGCGTAACGCTCGGCGTGTTCGCGGCTGTTTTTTTCGACAATGAAATCCTTGATCTGATCAATGTCTTTCTTTACTACATTACGAATTTGGATTTCATACCTTTTCATAATGCTCCCTTATTTTCTCATTCAACAGGTCTTGAAATTCCTCAAATGAGAAACATCCTTTCAAGGTTTTGGGGTAAGCCTTTTTCTTTTGGCGAGAAGAAGTTGTTGTATTGTTTTGCCTTGTAGTTGTCGTTGTGGTTTGCATACGATTGATGTATTTGGCATTGCAAAAATAGATATTTTTGTTATTGGTTGCAAGTATTTTTCTTTTATAGCCTATTCTTCTCCGCGTTTCCCGCACTACTGCGACAAATTATGGGTTGATTTGAGGAATCAGTTGGAGACAAATTGTCACCAACTCGTTTTATCGTGTGAAAAATTCCTATTTTTGCACAAATATTATTTGAAAGCAAATGAAAACCAAGCAAGAAATAGTTGAAAACTGGCTGCCGCGCTATACGGGTCTGCCGCTGGATCAGTTTGGTAAATATATCCTGTTGACCAATTTCCAGAATTATGTGGATCGTTTTGCCGAATGGCAAGGTGTGGAAGTCATTGGCCGCGACCGTTCGATGCCATGCGCTACCGACGGAGAAATCACCATCATTAATTTCAGCATGGGTAGCGCCAACGCCGCCACCATTATGGACCTGCTGACTGCTATTCAGCCCAAAGCTGTGTTGTTTTTGGGGAAATGTGGTGGTGTGAAGAAAATCAACAAGGTAGGCGATCTCATCCTTCCCATTGCGGCCATCCGAGGCGAAGGTACTTCAAACGACTATTTTCCGCCAGAGGTGCCTGCGCTTCCGGCATTTAGTCTCGAAAAAGCCATCTCCACTACTATCCGCGACTATGGCCGCGACTACTGGACGGGCACGGTCTACACCACCAACCGCCGTGTGTGGGAACACGACGACGAGTTCAAGGACTACCTGCGCAAAATCCGTTGTATGGCTGTGGATATGGAAACTGCGACTATTTTCTCGGTCGGTTTCCATAATGAAATCCCAACGGGCGCATTGCTATTGGTGTCTGACAACCCTATGGTGCCCGAAGGCGTTAAGACCGAGGAGAGCGACAAAGTGGTCAGCAAGAACTATGTGGGCGAGCACCTGCGCATCGGTATTGACTCTCTTCGACAACTTATCAATAATGGTATCACCGTCAAGCACCTGAAGTTCTGATGAATTACGACCAGATCCTTTCCGACATTCACAAAAAGAATTTCGCGCCTGTCTATTTCCTTACAGGTGACGAACCCTATTTCATTGACATGATCTCGGACACCATCGAGAACGAAGCATTGGACGAGGCCGATCGTGCCTTCAACCAAATTGTGCTCTATGGCCGCGATGTCGATGTGGAGACCATCGCCAACCACGCCAGAAGCTTCCCGATGATGGGTGAGCGTATGGTGGTCATCGTCAAAGAGGCACAAGATGTGAAAAACTTGGAAGAGTTTGAGAAATATCTTGACACTATCCCGGAAACCACCCTTCTTGTCTTCGCCTATAAATACAAGAAGTTCGACAAGCGCAAGACCTTGGCCAAGAAGATTGACAAGAAAGGTGTTTGGTTTGAGTCGAAGAAACTATACGACAGCAATATCCCGGGATGGATTCAGAATTACCTGAAAGGTGAAGGCTATTCCATCACACCCAAGGCCACCCAGATGCTGGCCGATTATCTCGGCACCGACCTCCATAAAATTGCCAACGAGTTGAAGAAACTCATCATCGCCTTGCCCAAAAAGAAAAGCATCGATGATGCAGATGTGGAACGCAACATTGGCATCTCAAAGGATTATAATGGTTTCGAGTTACAAAACGCCATCGGCAGTCGCGATGTGCTGAAAGCCAACCGCATCGTCAACTATTTTGGCGATAACGGGAAAGATAATCCGTTGTTGGTTACGGTGATAACATTGTATGGTTATTTCACGAAGCTCATCAAACTGCACACCACGCAAGACAAATCGCAGGGCAATCTGGCCAGCGTGTTGGGGGTGAATCCTTTTTTTGTCAAGGATTATCTTGCTGCTGCGCGCAACTATCCGCCTGCAACCTGCATCCGATGCATCTCCATCCTCCGCGAGTTCGACCTGAAGTCGAAAGGCTATGAGAGCGGGGATGTGAGTGAGAAGGATTTGTATAGAGAGATGATTTTTAAATTAATGCATTAATCTAAGGGTCCCTGAGCCTGTCGAAGGGCCCGTATTCAATATCAACTATGCGCATTGTAGCACAACGAGTAACTCATGCTTCCGTCACGATTGACGGTAAAGTGAAATCGGAAATCGGCCTTGGAATGCTGGTTTTGCTTGGTATTGAAGAAGCCGACAACGAAGAGGATGTGGAATGGTTGTGTCAGAAACTGACCAAACTCCGCATTTTCGACGACGGCAACGACTCGATGAACTTCGATATCAACCAAGTCGGCGGTTCTTTCCTCGTGGTGAGCCAGTTCACGCTCCACGCCCTGACCAAGAAAGGCAACCGACCGAGTTTCATCCGTGCCGCCCGTCCCGAGCAGGCCATCCCGCTTTATGAACTGTTTTTGAAGCGCTTGGCTGAAATTTCTGGCCGCGAAGTGCAAAGCGGCGAGTTCGGTGCCATGATGGAGGTCGAGTTGCTGAATGATGGTCCTGTGACGATCATCATGGACTCGAAAAGACGCGAATAGTTTTCTCACACGAAAACCTATTCCACCACAATCTTCCGCGTTTCGTTTCCCATTTTCATGAAATACAACCCTTGCGGCAATTCCACTTTTGTTTTGCCCTCGATTTTCTTGGTTAAAACAGTTTGCCCCAAAGTATTGGTGATGACGAGCATTCCCTGGCCTTCAATTGTCACGCTGCTTTTGGAAGGGTTGGGAAAAACCTTGAAGACGCTTTGACGATTCTCGTTAATCTGGTCTGGCATTGTGCTAAACACTGCTTCTGGACTTGAAGGCGAAGCGTAATGCGACCGTGTCTCCTTCTTGCGTTGTGTGAAGGTGTAGGATGTGCTCTGCGTTAGGCCTTCAAATATAGGTGAGGACTGCCAGTCTCCACCGTCGATATTGTATTCTCCGTCTTCAATGGCGACAAGCATGATGCTCGTATCGGTGTTGCTCTCCATCTGCGGCGCATCGGGCATGGCCTGTTCTGCCTTTTTGATAGGACCGAAATAGGGCGAAGTCAGGGTCCCTGTGCAGTTTGTGGCAGTAACTTGCACACAAATCCTTTCGAAAATGTCATCTTCAGTCAAGGTGTAGGTTGAGTCAACGGCACCTTCGATGGGTGTCGTGCCTCTCCACCATTGGTAGTTCAGCATGCCAAGGTCAGGAATGGATGGCGTGGAATTCAGATTCGTTTCTGTGGTCAAAGTCTCTCCGAAGAAAGGTTCGCCTATAATATTGACTTCTCCAATTAATTCGGGCACGATACTATCGGTTAAAGCGCTTTCTATAGCTCCATAGGCGTTCAATCTCCTTCCCGAGGCTACCAATCCATCGAGCGAAGGCAGATGGTCGGCTCCGTTAAGCAGGTGATATTTCATTATAAGACTGAAATGGGCAGGGTCGTCTTTGCAGTCTTGCATCATTTCTTCGGGTAAGGCCGCATACATCAACGCGATGGTGCCAGCGACTTGTGGGGTGGCCATCGAGGTACCCGTCGAGCCGTTGTAACCATTGTTAGGCGTAGTGGAATAAATCGCTGTTCCAGGAGCTCCAATGTCGATATTGGTGACACCGTAACCGGCACTCCCGTATTTTACATCGTCCGAGGTGGTGTTGGTGATGCCAATCAGATAGTCACCAGGGCAAGTGGAGGGGACATCGCCCACTTCATCTACATTCACATTCATGTTGGGACCAGCCCCGCAACTCAATATGCCAACATCTCCCATCTCATCATACATCGCGCACCAAATGGGATAGTCGTTAGGGTCGCCGTAGTCAACTCCAAAAGACGAGTTGGTGGCTACGACGAAGGCGCCTTCTTCGCCCTGGGTCTCATTGTATCGCGCCCTCATCTCCAATGCGTATGCATAAGCTTCCACAACAATGGACTCGTCGCCCGAGCTGCCGGCGATGGGCATGACTCTCACATTCCAATTCACACCGCATACGCCTTTCTCGTTGTTTCCGACAGCGCCAACGATACCCGAAACATGGGTGCCGTGGTAGTGACTGCCCACATATCCGTTGTGGTTGTAGGCATTCCAGCCTCGATAGTCGTCAACATAACCATTGCCGTCGTCATCGATTCTGTTATTGGGTATTTCATGGTGGTTTTCCCAGCAATTCAGGTCCTCATGGGTCCAGTCCATGCCTCCGTCGATGACGGCCACCACGATGGTGTCGCCCGTTGCCGTGACTCCACCTGTAGTGAAGGCCTCCCACGCTTGGGGAAGACTCATGATGGCCGGCGCCCACTGCATCTCATAATATGGGTCATCGGGGATGGCCTCGCGTAACATGATGTTGGTATGGTTGTTTTGGATGACACGGACATCTTTGTTGGCAGCCAATCGGTGTATTTTGTCTTCTCTGGGTCCTTTGTTGTCTGCGGTTTCAAAAAGCCAGATGTTCAGCCTTTCGGATAACAGTCTTTTCGGTTGGATGTCAATACCGGTATTGACGGCAAAGGTCGAAGCGTCAACACCTTGCTCCAACCAAATGATGAACTCGTTTTCAACATAGTTGGCAGATCGTTGTGTTTGTGGCTCTTGTGCGTAAGACAACACGGACAAAAGCGCCAGTACTAAAAGGATTGTGCGTTTCATGTTCGATTAAATTGGATGATAGTAATGGTTCGAATAGAGACAGCAAAAGTATTCAATAGATTTGAAATACGCAAGATGTCAAAAGAAATGTCTATTTTTGCAAATCTTTCAACTGAATAACTGAACAACTGATAACTGATACAAATGGATAACAAACGATTAGAGAAAGTCAATAAACTGATTCAAAAGGAGTTGAGCGACATTTTCCAAAAGGAATTGAAGCCTGCCGTCCCGATGCTGATGATTACCGTGACGCATGTGAGGGTCACCTCTGACCTCGGATATGCCAATGTGTATTTGAGCGTCTTCGGTGTTGATGACAAGAAGAAGGTGGTGGAGGAGGTAGGTCAAAACGCCAAAGCGATCCGAGGCTTGTTGGGCAACCGGGTGCGCCATCAGATGCGCGTCATCCCCGAGTTGCGCTTCTTTGAGGACGATTCCCTTGATTATATCGAAAACATTGACAACCTGCTGCATCCCGACCAGTGAGACTGCCGCTGTTCATAGCAAACCGTTACCTGCTGGCCAAAAAGAGCCACAACCTGATTAATATCATCACATGGATTTCCATCCTTGGTATTAGCGTAGGCTCTTTTGCGCTTATCGTGGTGTTGTCGGCCTTCAACGGCTTGGAGAAGGTCATCTCTTCGATGAACAATCGCCTGACGCCTGATTTACAAATTGCTACCGTTAAAGGCAAAACCATCGACCTGACTACATTCCCATTAGATCAACTAAAAGATGTTCAAGGTGTTGATTATGTGATTCCTACGATTACCGAAGACGCTCTTTTCCGTGCTAACGAGAAGCAACATATCGGTCAGGTGAAGGGTGTGGGGTTGGAATACCAACAGATTGATCGCTTGAACGAGGTCGTTTTTGGTGACACCGATTTGGTGCTTTCCGACGAAGATGAACATTATTTTGCCGTGCCAGGAGCCGGTGTGGCGTGGTATCTTGGCATCAATGCCTATAACCCCTATGCCATGGTGCGCGTCTATGTGCCCAAGCGCGGCAATGCCTCTTTGATGAGTCTCGAAAACAGTTTCAACTCTGATGTGCTGACTGTCCAAAGTGTCTTCTCCACCGAGCAGGAACAAGATGAGAAAATGGTGCTCGTACCTTTTGACTGGCTTTCAGAACTTCTTGAATACGAGGATAAAGCAAACAATGTAGAACTTTTTCTCGCCCCCAATGCCGATATTAATAAGGTGAAGAAAGCAGTGACATCCTTCATAGGCGATGACTATGCGGTGAAAAACCAGCAGGAGCAGCAGGAAACCCTATACAAAATCATGCGTTCCGAGAAATGGGCAGTCTATGTCATTCTCACTTTCATCTTGATTTTGGCCACCTTCAATGTGGTAGGATCACTCTCCATGCTGATGATTGACAAGCGTAAGGATACGGAGATCTTAAAGGCCATGGGCGCCGACAACCGGCTGATTCAGCGAGTATTCATGAATGAGGGTTTGCTCATCTCGGTGGCCGGAGGTCTCATCGGCTTGCTGTTGGGTGTCATCTTGGTGCTTTTGCAGCAACAGTTCGGTTTCGTGAAATTCGGAACGGGAGGCAACTATGTGGTGGATGCTTATCCTGTTTTGTTGAAATTGAAAGATGTGCTTTTGATTTTCGCCACGATTTTGGTGGTGGGCTGCACTTCCGCTTTCCTTACCGTGCGCCATGCCATGCGGAAATCGACCAATCAGAAATCGAGGTTAAACGATAGATAATATCTTGGTTTCTTGTTGATTTGCCCGTCTTGTATCCCCCAAGCCACATCACCTCTTACGAAATAGCCGAAAATACTGGTGCGCAACCCCACTCCGATGCCGCCCACCAGAGGTTCCTTCATCTCGGTGACAACGATGTCCAAGTTGCCGTCGCTGATGTGTGTGTTGTAGAGTGAGTTGCTCGGGTCGTAAGGGTTCCAGCCCGTCCATGCGGTGCCGAGGTCACCGAAGGCAACGATTTGGAAGTCACGGATGAATTTCATGTTGATGGGTCGATTCATGAAATAGCTGAACACGGGGAATCGTAGTTCGCTGTTCAACACGACGAAGTTGTTGCCGTTGCGGATGTTCTGGCTGAAGCCGCGCATATTGGTGGCAAGGGTTTGATAGGCATAGTTTTGCGAGTAGTCGACAGGTGCCCCTTGGTCGAAGGAGGCCAATATCCAGTTGTCGACACCGCCCATGTAATAGATGAGTTTTTGTTGTCCGAACGAACTGCTACCTGCGATGCGGTTGGCCCAGATGAAATTGCGACTGATGCGGGTATAATGGCGGTAGTCGAAGCCAACGACGATCATGTTGTTGGTGTTGCGGGCAATGCGTTGGTAATATTCGGCAAACACTTTGCCACGAGCCCCGACAAGCAGATTGGTCCCGATTTTCTTTGAGTTGTCGTAAACGAGTTCAGCCCTTACACCTCCCCAGTTTTCATACCTGTCTTTGTCAGCCAGACTAAAGTCGTCGATAGCCAAGTTGACTCTATGGTCAAGGCGGTAGATGGCTGTGCCACGAAGGCTTAAGATCTCGCTGAAAGGATAACTCAAGGTATAGAACGCCTCGTTGGTGAAGGTGCGGTAGTAGTAACTTGAGTAATCGTCGGTGACATAGCGGTGTAGGGTGATACTCTTGTCGAGGCGTTTGCTGTAGTCGCTGAAACGCAGCATGTATTCGTTGTTGGTGAGGCTGGTATTGAGCTTCACGCCGAGTTCTATCTTATAGTCTTCCATCAGGTCCTTCATCTTGGTGCCAAGGAATATGTTGAAGCCCGAGTTGAGATAGATGGGAGAGTAGCCGCCGGTGAAGGGTTGGTAGCTGTAGTTCATGCTGGTGAAGTCGATTTGGCTCATCAGCTCATCAGCAAAAAGCTCCACATAGTAGTTGTTGGGGCGTTGTATGGTGTCTTTCTGCCTCGGTCTTGGCACTTCATCGTTGCCTTTCACAACTTGAGATGAGTCGTTTCCAAGAGGCCCGCCAATGGCATGTTTGCGACGCGCGAATCGGTAGCTCGATGAGAAACGGTGCTTGGAAATGGGCTCCGCTATGGTGTCTTTCTCTTTCTGGATTCGTTCGTCGAGCATCCTCTTTTGGGCGTATGGATTCATCTGCCGGACGGTTTCTTCATGGCCGCGTAGGATAGGTGACATGAAAAACTTCTCGCCTTTTTGGTCGGCCATCAGTAGGGCGGCTTTGTGGTCGCGAGGTTGGTAGGCATAGTCGATGATGTTGGCAGAGTAGTCCGTAAGTTGTTCTTTCTTGCCGAAATAGCGGTAATGAACGATGGTGTCGATATGGCTGATGGCGCTATCGAATCGAATTTGGTAAAGGTTATAATAACCGCTGGTGTCGTTGAGATAGAGCAAGCTGCCGTCTTTCAACGGCTCTGGCAGCGTGTTGTTGGAGTAACGCTGTTGCGTGAGGTTTTGGAGCATGTCACCTTTATTAATATAGTTGTAGGCATAAAGGTCAAACTGCTTGTTTTGGAAGCCGATTTTGTCATCAATTTTCAAAGTGTCGTTGTCGCGGTTTGAACTGAATACGATTTGGCGGTCGTCATAGGTGAAGACAGGGCTCAAGTCGGTGTGCCAGTCATTGGTGATTTGTTCCACCGTGTTCGAAAACAGGTTATAGACATAAATGTCGGGTTTGCCCATACGGGTGGCAGCGAGCACAATCTTACGGCTTTTGTGTGCGTAAGAGAATGAACTTACCTTTTGGAAATCAAACAGATAAATATTTGCTTTTTTGCCTGAATTAATGTCCAAGTTGTATAGTTGGATTTTGCCTTCCTCTTCAAGGATGAACGAAAGAATCTCTCCGTTGGGGTGCCAGGCCAAGAGCGGGAACGATGTGTCGATGTTCTCGTCGGAGCGGTAGCCTGCCTTGAATAGCTGTTGCCGCTTGCCTGTTTGAAGGTCTTCGAGCCAAAGTCGTATCTTGCCTTCGTCGTTGCTGACATAGGCGATGTATTTGCCGTTCGGGCTGATGGATGGTTGAGTAAAGGTGCGGTATTTCTTGTACTTCAAGTGCATGACATCAGTGGGCTGGTTGACCAAAAGCGTCTCATAGCGTGCTTTGTAAAAGTCGTACCATTCTTCAACCAATGTCTTGTATTCTTTACCCGTGACATACAATAGGGCTTTCTTGACATTTTGGGTGTTCTCGGCCCGGGTCATGATGTCGTTGAACGACTTGCTGCCGAATTGTTCGTCAATGAAATTCCAAAACGAATAGCCTGCGATAAGTGCATCGTCATCGCGCAGATGGTTGATTTTCTTGTAGTCGCCTGACATGATGCCGCGTTGCAATTGGGCTTCCTTATGGCTGTCCCAGTTGCCCGCGATATAAGTCACCAATCCATCTTGGAACCATTGTGGGATGTTGTAGCGGTAAGAGCTGCGGATTTGTGAACCGATGCTAATGCCGTTCATCACCTGGCTGAACAGCAACCTGGCTATGCCTTCACGGATTTGTGCCTCGAAGTGGGTATAGTCGCCATCAAAGTAAAGGATGACTTTCGACCCGATAATTTTGGTAATGCCGCCCGTGTTGCCGTTTTCCTCTTCCTCAAGGTCGATGTTGCTTTGCTTGAAGTCGCTCTTGCTGTTGAACACGATGAACTGGATTTTCTTTCCGAAACGGCTGCTCAATCGGGTCTCGAGACGTGGGATTTGGTCTTTGGCATAGGCTTGGGCATAGCGGGCGAGGTCATCGCCGCCTTGGTAGAAATATACGTCGAAATTGTCGTTCTTATAGTACGACCAATGGAAGTCGCCCCACTGTACGCGGTTCTTCCCAAAGGACATATTCATACCGTTGTAGAACTGGGCATGAGCTGGAAGCATCACCGCCATAAACAGCAGCAAGAGAATCGCGTATTTCGTTTTCGACGACATTTTATTTTAATACCGAATTAGCGGACAAAGATAGGTAAATTCTTTAGAATACTGCGGAAAAATCCCTACCTTTGCCCCGAAAAACACATGCTACAGTCCCAGAGCCCTGAGCCCACCGAAGGGTCGAAGGGCCGCCTCAAAATAGTTATTATGCTCCAATTCGAACAATTTGTCTTCAACCCTTTCGCGGAAAATACCTATGTCGTATACGATGACAACACTAAAGAGTGTGTCATTATTGATCCAGGATGCTCTAATGCTTCTGAAGAAAACGAACTCTTCGGCTTCATCGACAGCCATCGCCTCAAGCCGCTAATGGCCATCAATACACATGGCCATATCGACCATATTGTAGGCAATGCAGCAGTGAAAAAGCGTTACGGCATCGAGGTGGCGGCGCATCCCAATGTGAAAAGCGATTTCCAGAGGTCGCATCAGCAGGCGCAAATGTTTGGGCTGCCTTTTGATGGCGAGAGTGAGTTGCCGGACCGCGACCTTGAAGATGG
Source organism: Bacteroidales bacterium (assembly GCA_017395365.1). GTDB lineage: Bacteria > Bacteroidota > Bacteroidia > Bacteroidales > F082 > Limimorpha. The sequence continues at coordinate 59,091 of JAFPUN010000012.1, read as the reverse complement.
CGAAATCATCAAGATAGGGGAGAGCACCCTTGAGGTCATCAGTACGCCAGGCCATGCTATGGGCAGCATTAGTCTTTATGCCCTGATGGAAGGCTGGGTCTTCACCGGCGATGCCCTTTTTTGCCGTAGCATTGGCCGCACCGATTTCCCAGGCGGCAACTACGAGCAGCTCCGCACGAACATCATCGAGCGCCTGTTCCATTTGCCCGATGATACAGAGGTTTATTCTGGTCACGGCGAAAGCACCACGATTTTTGACGAAAGAAGATACAATATGTTCCTCTGATGAAAAAGTTGTTGCTCATAGTAGCGATGGTTTTAGGCTCGACTTGGGCTTTTGCCCAAGATGACACCCATGTTGTTGATAGCCTTGAAAATGCGTTGGCGGGGCAACAGGGGCCCGAGAGGATAAAAACCATGATACAAATGGTTTGGGCTTTTTATGATGTCTCTTTTGACGATGGCATCGCATGGGGTGAGAAGGCCATGGGATTAGCACTCGAATCGGGTGAACGAGAACTTGAAGCACAGGCCGCCTATGCGCTTGGTATGCAGTATGGCTATCATAACGACCTTGACCTTGCCCAAGACTATTTGCAAAAAGCCCATAATTTGTATGAGGAAGCAGGCAATGAGGCGAAGGCCTTTGACGCTTTATGGAATCATGCTTATTTTGAATTGGTGTTGGGCAATATGGATTCGGCACGCATTGCTTATAATGAGGTGCTTTCGTTGGCGGAGCAACGGATTGACACTTTGGCTTGTGCGCAGACTTTAGCCAATTTGGCTGTAATCTATTTTCAGTTGGATGATTTCAATGCTTCAATTGAGGCACTAAAGTCTAGTAGGAAGTATTACGTGTTGCTCAACGATAGTGCAAATCTCGCCCAAACCGATTTTAATCTTGCCACACTTTATGGTGAAAATGATATGGCTGAAGAAGCCAAGAGACTCTATATTTCTGTAATTCCGCGGCTTAAAGCATTTAAGAATTACGATTTTCTGTTGCTTGCCTACAAGAATTATGGCCTCTTGTTTGAGCGTGATTTCGTAGACTACGATTCGGCCAGCTATTATTTTGACAAGGCATTGGAGATTACTGCTTTGGAAGGCCTTTCGCGTCAAGACCGTCAAACCATGGCCAATACAAAAGCAGATGTGTTAACCGAATTGGGAAACGTGGCTGCAGCAAGAATGGAATATGCAAAGGCCACAGACTACTATGAAGAAGCTTTGGTGTTAGCTGAGAATAATCGCTATCATTTTGGACAGATGCAGGCTGCTGTTGGACTCGGCCAACTCTATGCCCAACAGGGCCAAGCAAAAAAATCGCTGCAGTATTTGGAAAGATATGAAAAGGAGGCATCCTGCTCAGGCATCACCATGATGGAACATGCTGTTAGGAAGTCTTTGATCCTCGATTATGCAAGGCTAGGTCGTTTTGAAGAGATGGAGAAGAAGTTGAACGAGCTTGATGAACAGCACGCGGCTCTTTCGCGTGAGAATGCTGATCTTTATGAGCAAAAAGGTGAATTGGAAGAGGAAGTGCAAAGCCTTCTCTCCAAAAACGCCCAAATTCAAACCCTCCAATCCCAACGTGACCAGTATCGTTTGGCATTCTTCGGCCTGTTGGCTATGGCTATTTTTGCCCTTGTCTTGGCGATTGCCTATAAAATTGTTCGGAAAAAACGAGCAAAAGTGTGAAGTCATGAAATAAAACCCTAAATTTGCACGAATTTTTGAATCTTAAATCTTAAATCTTAAATACTAAATCATGATCGAGAAAATCACATCATCACAACAAGCTATGGACCTGGAAGCCAAGTACGGTGCCCATAACTATCACCCGCTGCCGGTCGTCCTCGCCAAGGGTAAGGGCGCCAAAGTGTGGGATGTCGAAGGAAAAGAGTACTTTGACTTCCTTTCGGCTTATTCCGCTGTCAACCAAGGCCACTGCCACCCGAAAATCATCAAGGCCATGACCGACCAGGCCGAGCGCCTCACCCTCAGCAGCCGCGCCTTCTATAACGACGCACTCGGCGTGTGGGAGAAATATGTGACCGAATACTTTGGCTACGACAAGGTGCTGCCTATGAACTCGGGCGCCGAAGCCGATGAGACAGGTCTGAAACTTGCCCGCCGTTGGGGTGTCGTCAAGAAGGGTATCCCGAACGACAAGGTGAAGATCGTTTGCTGCGAAGGCAACTTCCACGGCCGTACCATCACCATCATCACGATGAGTAACGACCCCGAGTCATATGCCAACTACGGCCCCATGACTCCCGGTTTCATCCGCATCCCTTACAACGCCCCCGATGCACTGGAACAAGTGCTGGCTAAGGAAGGTAAGGAAATTGCTGGTTTCCTGCTGGAGCCCATCCAAGGTGAGGCTGGTGTCTATGTGCCGGACGATGGCTACCTGAAGAAGTGCTATGATATCTGCAAGAAGTACAATGTGCTGTTCATGGCCGACGAGGTGCAGTGCGGTATCGCCCGTACGGGGAAGATGCTGGCTTGCGACCACGAAGGCGTGCGCCCCGATATCCTCATCCTGGGTAAGGCCCTCGGTGGCGGTGTAGTGCCGGTTTCCTGTGTTTTGGCAGATGATGACATTATGTTGAACATCAAGCCTGGTGAGCACGGTTCGACCTTCGGTGGCAACCCGATTGCTGCCCGTGTGAGCATCGCCGCCCTTGAAGTCATCAAAGAAGAGCACCTGATGGAGAATGCCGAGCGTCTTGGTAAGATCTTCCGTGAGGAAATCGGTAAGATCAAGAGCCCGATGATTGAGAAGGTGCGTGGTAAAGGTCTGTTGAACGCCGTCATCATCAAGCCCAAAGACGGTAAGGAAGCTTGGGATGTGTGCTTGAAGATGCGTGACCTCGGCCTGCTGGCCAAGCCTACCCATCAGCACATCATCCGATTCGCCCCGCCCTTGGTCATCACCGAAGCCGAGCTCCGCGAAGCCATCGAAATCATCAAGAAGGCCATCGCCTCGTTCGAATGATGAAACGAATGAAAAAGCCCATCGAACAGTGGGCTTTTTCATTTGATTGGAATCTCTTTGAAGATGGCCTCGACGGCATCCTCGTATTCCTTCAGTGCATTAAGCTTCTTTATCTTTCGCCAAACCACCTGAGGCTCTTCAAAGCTGTTCATCAGATACGACCATAGCTCCTTCATGCGCCCCAGCACCTTCGGGCTGCCACCGGCATGGTGCAGGCGGTCTTCATACAGGTCGAGGACGTAATTATGCAGACGTTCCGTTTTGTCGTGGTTGGGAGGGCACACGTTGTGTGTACCAACGGGTTGCCCCTGTAGGGACGCATTGCATGCGTCCGCTATGTTGTTTTTAATCTGTTCAGCCAAGAACGGATTTGCCAAAATGCCTCGTCCGAGCATGAACTGCTCAACAGTTTTGCAGGCTCCTGAGCCTGTCGAAGGACCGTCATTCAGAATACCATTAATCCTTACAAAGCTTTCCACCGAAACAATATCCCCATTATATACCAAAGGTGCATTAATATAAGGAATTAAAGCCTTAAAGCGTTCCACATCAGCTTCTCCTTTGTAAAGCTGCTTGCCGATGCGAGGATGGATGATTAATTCGCTTATAGGATATTTGTTGAAGATTGGAATTATGGCATCAATCTCCTCCGGGCTGAAATACCCCAAGCGGCATTTCACACTGAACTTGATGTCGATTTCTTCGAAAATGCGCTCCAGCATGGCATCCACCTTGTCGGGGTAGGGCAGGAGGCCACTGCCACGTTTTTTATTGGCCACCCTCGGGAAGGGACAGCCCATGTTGAGGTTGATTTCCTTGTAACCAAGTTGTTGACATTGTTTGGCGAAGCGCAGGATTTCTTCTGCATCTGTACTAAGAATCTGCGGGGTCAGTGTCTCAACGTCATTACAGTGCGGGTCGATTTCCTCGCCTTGCAGGTTTTTGGCGTGTTCCTCCTTGTGGATGCCTGTAAAGAAAGGGGTATAGTATTTGTCGATGCCACCGAAATGCCGCTTGAACACATTGCGGAAGGGCGCGTCAGTGATACCTTGGAAGGGACCTAACGACAACTGTATGGGGCGTTCCCTGCATGTCATACCGAGCGAGGTATGAGTGAGTGTATCTGTGCAGGTCTTTTCGCTCATTTTTTCTTGGCTGTTTTGGCCGTTTTCTTATTCTTGCCAAGATCAATGAATGTCTTGGCAATTAATGTGATGAGCATGACAAAAGTGAGGTAAACCGCAATGCGGCTGAGATAATCACCGTGTTTTGCATAGAAAGTAACGCTGGTGTTGGCTTTCAAAGTGGCGCGTATGGCATCAGGCACCCAGTAATGGGTCTGCTGCAATACGTCACCGCGTTGGTTGATGAAGCCGGAGCGTCCCGTATTGGCAGAACGGGCGATGCAACGGCGACTTTCTATGGCCCGTAACTTTGAGAACTCAAAGTGCTGGCGATAGCCGGGCGTGTGGCCCCACCAGCCATCATTGGTGATGACAAAGAGAAGGTCGGCGCCTTTCTTGGTGAAAGAGCTGACATATTCGCCAAAGGCCGACTCGTAGCAGATGGCAGCCCCAATCTTATGGTCGCCGAATGTCATCACTTTCGATTCTGGATCTCCTTTCAGTGTGCCACGTGCGATGCCCATGGTGAGGCTGAAGTTGCGCAAGAATCCCATCCACTCGGGGATGGCTTCCACCGCGGGCGTAAGGTGCGACTTGTTGCGGTGCTGCAAGCCGACGCTGTCGATGAGCAAGGCTGAGTTGTGGCAATAGTAGTATTTGTCGGTTTCACCCACCCGCCGCGCCGGGAAATCGTCTTCCATGCCTTTGGGCACCCATTCATAGGTGGTGCCTCCAATGACGAAAGCCAACTGGGGGAAACGACTGACATACCCATGCAGTGTTTTGAGGGCCTTGGATTTATCAAGTTCATGAAGCCAGATGCCTTCTTGGATGGCCGATTCTGAACTGACGATAAACCGCGTGTTTGGGGTCACCAGAGGCAGCGAGAGATTAATGTTGTTTTGAATCACTTGGTCATAGAACTCACTGTCGAACTGCTCGTTCCATGGGTCGCAGTTTTGCTGCACGACGATGACCTCAGTGTCCTCGCCTTGTTCCTCGTAGTGCTTATACATCGACTTGCTGATGACGATAGGCACGATGAGGATGATGGCCTCAAGACCAATGCTGATTAAGATAGGTTTAGCTTCTTTTGAACTAAAGAATTGAAGAATGTTGGCAATCAAGATATTGACTAACAAAACCCACAGAGTTCCCCCGGCCAAGCCCGTGTATTCGTACCATTGCACCCAGCTGACTTGGCTTGAAAAAACACCACCCAAGTTGAGCCAAGGCCATTTGACAGCCCAAATGTAGGTAAGCATCTCAAAGGCCATCCAATATGGAATAAGGAAGAAGTTACCCCATGGGTTGTTGCACACTTTCTTTTTCGTGAGGTGAAACAGCCAAAAAACAGTGGCCATGAAGATGGCATTGAGAGCCCAAGCCATGATGGCGGCCGGTGTGGCATTCCATACCCACCAGGTTGTGGCCGTGTTCCAAATCAAGAAGGCGAGGAAACCGAGCCAAAATACCTTGCCACCGTCGCCTTTTGCTGCACGGTCTTCGATAAGCAGCAGCGGTACGAATCCAATGAATATCAGTGGCACCACACCCCATGTGGGCCATGCCGCTGTCAGCAAGCCGCCACTTAAAACAGCCAATAAAATATTGCGAGTTCGTAGTTTTGGAGCAGGACCTTGCGTCCTTTTCTCCTTCTTCGCTTTCTTCTTGTCCATTCGTTTTCTAAAATTTCGGGCAAAGGTACGATTTTTTGTTGGCAACAGTATGGATACACCCGTTTTTCAACGAATCGTCCATTCGTATCACGAAAAAACGTATCTTTGCAGAAAATTATGTCTGATGAAGAGAACCTATCAAGTCGCGGGCCAGAAGTTTAGCTTGGAAATGCCCGATGGTAACTCCTATTGGAAGAGTATGCAGTCTTATGAGCCCTTTCTTGTGGAAGATGATGGGGAGTGCCTCTTCACTGTCAGTATGCTTCAGAAACTTCCGAGCATTCGTGGCAAACAGTTCGTGAGGACCGATGAGGGCGAGTCGGATGGCTTGTATTTTGAGTTATCGGAGCTTAACGGCGAATGGCTTTTTGTCATGCTTAAACATGGCGAAGACCTGCCTTTGGTGTATCTCTTCACCGACAAGGCCTTCAAGCAAGGACGGATATATCTCGAGAGCGATGCCGTTTTTTTGATGCACACTATGCTGTTGCTGCTGTTTTCTCTTGCTACTGCCGGCCGTGGCGCTTTGATGATGCATGCCTCTGTGACTATGTGTGACGGCAAAGGCTATCTGTTTTTGGGTCGTAGCGGTACAGGTAAGAGTACCCATAGCCAGCTATGGATAGACAATATTCCTGGCTGTGAGTTGCTCAACGATGACAACCCAGTGCTTTACATTGATACAGAAGGCATTATTCGCGTCAGCGGAACGCCATGGAGCGGTAAGACGCCTTGTTATCGCAATATCACCGTCCCTGTGGGCGCCATTGTCCGTATCCGACAAGCCAAGGAGAACAGGATACAAAGGTTGTCGTTTCCGGAGGCTTATGCTATTCTGTTTGCTTCCTATTCTGGATATCATGCCCTGCGCCAACTGGCGGATGGCTACCATGCCACTTCCGAAAAGGTCGTCACTTCAGTGCCTTTCTATGTGCTTGATTGTCTGCCTGATGCTGATGCTGCCTTCTTGTGTCATAATACTGTTGCCCACTGATGGAAAAAACAGATAATAGTGCGAGGATGGAGCAATTGCTTGCAGAGGGCAAACAAGTCCAACTGACCCCTGTAGGCAGTAGCATGTTGCCTTTCATTCGTGGCGAAGTCGACAGCGTGGTGCTCCGTAAGCCCGAGTCACTTCGTGTAGGCGACATTGCCTTGGCGCCCTATCAAGGAAGGTATGTGTTGCATCGTGTTATCCGAATCGAAGGCGATACGGTGGTGATGATGGGCGATGGCATCGTGAATGGGACGGAGAAGGTCGGCAAATCGGCAGTGTTGGCAATAGTAACAGAGATAGTCAAAGCGAATGGCCGACATCGCAAACCCACTCGTGGGCGCTTGTGGAGACTCTTGCTGCCAGTCAGGCGCTATCTTTTGAAAGGCATGCGAAAATGGAATCAACTATTTGGAAAACAATAAATACACATTAATTAATATGAGAACGAAAAAAGGCTTGATAATGCGCACCTTGGGCAATGAGTTTATTCTTGTCGACGAGGGCTCCAATCTGACCGATTTCAATCGCATGATCTCGCTCAATGCGTCGGCTGCACTTCTTTGGGAAGCCGTACAGGACAAGGAATTTGATGCAGCTGCATTAGTCGATATTTTGCTGGACAATTATGACATCACTCGCGAGGTGGCCGAACACGACATCGACGCTTTGATTCTGAACTGGCGCGAAGCAGGGATTTTGGAAGAATGAACATGACAACCTCGGAAGCGCATTACTTTTCATTAATGCAGGCGGCTTTATGGGGCACGCCGGTGAATCTTAATGGAGACGTCGATTGGCATGAGATTATGGGTATTGCCCGGTTCCATGCCACTACCACGCTCGTTGCCGATGTGGCTTTGCGTTTGCCCGAAGGCGATCGTCCTTCCGATGATAGGCAAGCCAAGTTAAAGGGAGCCCTGCGGTCGAACCTTTTCAGCCAAATCGAATCGAAGCAAATACTGACCAAGGTGGTGACCACTCTGCGCGAGAATGGCATTGAGCCGATGTTGCTCAAGGGCTTTGGCCTTGCGCAACTCTATCCTAACCCCGCCTTGCGGCAGTTTGGCGACAACGACCTGTTTGTGGGTCTGTCCTGTTTCCATGAGGCCTGCGCTTTAGTACGTTCGCTTCCTGGCGCATACACATGGTGCATGGAAGTGGATGCAGGACGCCACTATAATGTGGAGTTCGGCAATGTGGTGTTTGAGATACACCGTGTCAGTGCCGAAATGACCGACCCGAAGGAGAATGCCTTGTATGCCGCCATCGAATATGATGGTTTGGTAGAGCATGTCCAGCAGATTGATCTCGATGGTTTTCCCATAACCATACCGTCAAAAGAGTTTATGGTGTTTTTCACCTTCTTCCATGCATGGCATCACTTCACCACTACCGGCGTGGGCTGGCGTCAGGTGAGTGACGTGGCCATGGCTCTACATGTCTATCACGGGCAGATTGATCTCGACAAACTGCGCCAATGGTTGGAAACTATGTGTTTGATGCAGCCATGGCAGGCTTTTGGTTATCTCATCGTGAACTGTTTGGGGCTTCCTGAGAACGAGATGCCTTTCTTTAATGCATCGTGCCGACGCACGGCACAGAAGGTGTACCATCGAGTGATGGCAGAAGGTAATTTCAGACGCCCCAACCGTTTCAAGAGCCAAAAACCGAAAAACAAATTACTTCACAAACTACACGCTTTCATACTTGTCTTTATCGATTTCTTTCATTTGGCAAGCGTGTTCCCACGATACGCTTTTAAGGAGTTGCGTAACTCCTTGAAACATGGGTTTAGAAAAAATCTTTTTAAAAAATGACTTTTTTTCCACTGCGTATGAATTAATTTACTACTTTTGCAGCCGATTTATAAGCACTTTTTGGCTAAATATTTAATTAACAAACATAAGTAAAACCTTAAAAACTAACAAAAATGAAAAAGATGAACAACTATGAAGCCCCTAAGGCTGAAACAATTGAAATGCTGAACAACGTGGTCGTTGTGATGTCTACTGAAATTACTATTGAACCCCAACCTGAAGAATAAGTTATTCTGGTACAATAAATAAAGTGTAGTTAAGTAAAATCATCAAACAGATTACGAGATGAATAAAATGAACAGAATATTTGTGGCATTGTTTGTTGCCGGTTCTTTTACTTTGCTGCTTGGTTCCTGCAAGAAAAACGACACTGCATCTACCTTGAACCTCGGATTGCCTCAGTTTGAGGAGGAGATGGAAGGCAGAGCCTATCTTGACATTGCCAACAATAATTCCTTCAAGTGGAATGCTAATGACCAAGTCATGGCTTACAACATTGATAATGCCGACGGTACTCAGACTGTCAAGGGCATTTGGAGCACCAATGCCAGCGCCGAAGGTAAAGCCAGTGCCTCTTTTACGGGTCCTGACCTCGGCAGCAAAAAAGACCATTACTTTGTTTTCTATCCTTGCGACAAGGTGGCTAGCGGTGAAGATCCTTTGGATGCGAGCAACTTCGAGACTTTCAATGTGCCCGATCAACAAGAGTATACCCTTGTTAAAGGCAAACCTACGATTGACAAAGCTGGTATGGCTATGGCTTGCGAGAGCGCAAACTTTAAGTCTTTCACGCTGAAGCACATCTTCGGTACTTTGAAGTTGAGACTGACGGGTACTGGCAAAGTTACTCAAATCGTAGTGGAAGACAAGAGATTCAATCTGAGTGGCTCTGCAACCATGAAGCTCCATGAAGTCGATATGGACAAATTTACCACCCTGCAAAACGCTTTTGTTAGTGCTGATGATCCTTACAACAATGATTCTTTCGTGAGCGATTGGAATTCTCTCAAGAATAAGCTTGGTTACTCGACCCAAGGTGGTGGAAAGACCATGACCCTCAACTGCCCCAGCGTTCAGCTGAGCAGCACCGAGACCTTGTTCTTCATCGGTCTCCGTCCGGGCGCTCTGAAGTATGGCTACAAGATTTATGTGTACACCGAAGGTGCTAACGAACCTCAAGTGTTCGAAAATGCTGCTGATTGGCATTATGGCATCAAGGCTGGTGTTATCAAGAACCTTGCCCTTAGCCTGAACTAATTGTAAGAGTAACTTTAATAAAAAAGCACCTCCTCGGGGGTGCTTTTTTTATGCCCTATACACACAGAATGACAACAAAAAAAGAGACGCCATGCGTCTCTTCTTTGTGGTGGTACCGACGGGAATCGAACCAGTGACACGAGGATTTTCAGTCCTCTGCTCTACCAACTGAGCTACGGTACCTCCGTATTGCGGCTGCAAAAATACGACTTTTTTCTTTCTTGACAAGAAAAAATCTCCAAAAAGAACAATTTTTTTGTTTTTTAAATTCTTTTGTATTGAATATCAAAAAGATAACAAAATGAGCTGATAAAATAGGCAATAAATATTTGCTCAACGAGTTAAAAAATCGGATATTTGCACGCTCAATTGGGTGTGCAACGCAATTGTATTGAATATGAAAACATCATTGTTGAAAAGCATTTTGGTCGTTTCGATGCTGGCTTGCTTTGGCTTTAACGCTTTTGCCCAGGCCGATGTGGATTCGCCCTATTCCTTGTTCGGTATCGGGCAGGTGAGAGAAAAGTCGATGAACGGCAGGTTGCAAGGCATGGGAAGCGTGGCTAATGCCATGTTTGGCAAGGGAATGATTAATGTTGAGAATCCGGCCTCGTATGCCAAGATTGACTCTTTGGCTTTCCTCTTTGACGCTGGCTTCTATTTCAAATCATCGACCTTCAGCACCTCCAGCCTTTCGGAGCAATCGAGCAACGCCTCGTTCGACTATGTCGCTATGGCCTTTGGCCTTACGCCTTGGTGGAAGCTTTCGCTCGGCGTGCAACCTTATAGCACTTCAGGTTATACCATGCTTGTCAACAAAACCTTGCCTGACATCGGCAAAACTACCACGCGTTTCAGAGGTAAGGGTGGCCTCAACCAGGCTTTCATTGGCACTGCTTTCAAGATCGGCGACCATTTCTCTTTGGGAGCCAATGGCTATTATGTCTTTGGAGACAGCCAAGCGGAGACCACACTATATTTCCCCGACTCGTCTTACTACATCGGTTCGCGCCGTAGTGTCGATGTGATGGTGAAGTCATTCATGGTTGACTATGGCTTGCTCTTCGATACCGGCCTCGGTAACGACATGAGCCTCAGTGTCGGCCTCACCTATCAACAAAGCCTGAACTTGAAGGGCAGCCAAACCTTGTTTATCCGTTCCATCGAAGAAGACATGGACACCGAGGTGGAATATGTCATCGATACTGTAGCCTATGGTACCTCTACCACCAAGCTGACCATGCCTCAAGGTATTGGTTTTGGCATTGCTTTGCAGAAAAACGACCGTTGGGCTGTTGGCGCTGACTTCAACTGGACACAATGGTCGAAGTTTGCCCGTCAGGGGCATACCGAAGGCCTCACCGATTCGTGGAATGTGTCGGCAGGCGCTGAATTCACGCCGCGCCATACTTCCATCAGTGGCTATTTCTCGCGTGTCACCTACCGCTTTGGCGGCTTCTATGAGAAGGGCTTTGTGCGCCTTTCTGGCAATGATGGCAATGCATATAATATTAATAAGGTAGGTGTCACGGCAGGAATGTCATTGCCGTTGCCTCGCACACTCTCCAAGGTCAACCTTGCCGTGGAATTGGGCCAATACGGCACCCATAAAGGAGGTCTGATTCAGGAACGCTATGTCAGGATGAATGTGGGTATTTCGGTGTTTGAGCATTGGTTCATGAAACGGAAATACAAATAAGGAATCTGTCCAAATCATTTTGGAACGATATTTGAAAGAAGAAAATAACAAGTCAAACAATTAAAATACGAAGCGATGAAAACGAAGAAATTTTTGATGATTGCCGTTGCGATTGGAATGGCAATGAGCGTAACCGCCCAAGAGGCTGCAGAGTCGAAGTATGGCGCCGACAGTGTGGCCTGCGTGACCAACCTCTCCATCTACGGTGAGGCCTACAAGCAGTGGGAAGCTGCCAAGTTTGCTCCCGAGTCCATTAGCATGGAAATGGTAAACGCTTGGCGCGAGGTGTTCCTCAACTGCCCGCGCTCCAGTCAGCTCATCTACACAAGAGGTGAGAAGATCATGGACTACTTCATCCGCACCAACCCGAAGGAAAAGGATGCTTACATCGACACCATCTGCTTGATGATGGACAACCGTGCGAAGTACTTCCCGACCGACCCCAAGACGGGCGCATCGCAAGTGGCCAACATCATGGGTCGTAAAGGCTTCCTCATCTACACTTACAACAAGAACCGTTACGAAGAGGCCTATAACGTGCTGAAGGATGCCGTCGACATGGATGCCTCGCAGATGCAGGCCGCCTACATCGATGCCTACTTCAGAGCTGCCATCGATATGGTGAACAACGACAAGGCTGAGAAGATGACGGTCATCAATGTCTATCAGGAACTTTCGGAGGTCGTCGACAACAATATCTCGGCTCTGGCTGATACCGAAGCCGAACTGGTTGCCGCCAAGGAAGAAGCTGAAGCTGGTGGTGATGCCGATGCCGTTGCCAGTTTCGACAAACAACTCGAGAAGAACGAGAAGTCGATCAACAACAACAAGGGAACGAAGAGCAACCTCGACAACCTGTTCCAGCCCTTCGCTTCTTGTGAAGACCTGATCAAGGTGTTCAGCGCCAAGATGAAGGAGACGCCTGATGATGTGACCCTGCTCAAGCGTATCACCACCATCCTTGATAAGAAGGACTGCGCCGACTCGAAACTCTTCTTGGATGCTGCTGTCCGCCTCAATGAGTTGGAGCCCAGCCCCGAGGCTTCCTACAGCTTGGGTATCAAGTTCTTCAAGGATAGAAAATGGAGCGATGCCGCCACCTTCTTTGAGCAAGCCACCAAGACCGACAATAACGACCGTAGGTATCGTGCCTATCGTAACTTGGGTATGTGCTACGAGAACATGGGTAGCTTGGGCCGCGCCCGCGACATCTACAGAAGAGCCGCCCAGGTCGACCCGACCAACGGCGAGCCTTACCTCCTCATCGCAATGCTCTATGCCGGAAGTGCCAAACAGTATAACGGTGACATCGAGAGAGGAGCTGTCTACTGGGCTGCCGTCGACAAGTGCCAAAAGGCTAAGTCACTCGACCCCTCTTGCTCCGACAAAGCCAATAGCCTGATTCGCGCCTACACCGCTGCCTTCCCGTCGATGGAAACCATCTTCTTCAACGACTACAACGAAGGACAAAGCTTTAACGTAGGCGGATGGATTGGCGAAACGACTACCATCAGAGCAAAGAAATAATTGAAACGCCTACTCAAGATAGGACTCACTCTCAACATCACAGCCCTTGTGGCTGTGATGTTGTTTTCGTGTTCAAACCCCGATGCTATTATCCAAGCCATGGGGTCGGACGACACGCTGTCGGGCATTATCGCCGACAGCGTGGTTTTCTATCGCAGCGACTCGGGTATCGTCAGCCTCGAACTGCATACCCCACGCATGGTGCGCATGGAGACTGATGAGGACATCATGGAGTTTCCTTTGGGATTTGATGTCTATATGTACGACAACCAAAAGAAGACCACTGAACTTCATGCCGACTATGGCAAGAGCTATGGCTCATTAGGTCTACTCGAAGCTCGTGGCAATGTGGTGGTTCAAAACTTTGGCAGTGATGAGACGATGTATTCCGACAAACTGTTCTGGTATCAGAACCTAAAGATGATTTACACGCGTTCTCATGTCAAGATTGTCACGCCCGACAAGCAGATTGAGGCGGATAGCCTTGTGGCTCGTGAGGATTTCTCGGAGTATACCATGTATTCGGGTAGCGCCCTTTTAGATGTCGATGAGGAGGAATAAGCCATGAACCACTGGATTATTGTTGTCATCACGCTAGTTTTTTCAGCCCTCTGCTCGGGCCTAGAGATTGCTTTCAACAGTATCAATAGGCTTCAGTTGGAAGTGGAGTTGACCAAGAATAGCTTCTCGGCAAAGCTCATCCGATTGTTTTTCAAGAACCAGTCGCGTTTTATCACTTCACTGCTGTTGGGCAACAATATTGCACTTATCGTTTATGGTATGAGCATGTCGCAACTGTTGCTGCCTGTGGCACAATGGATGTTGCCCGCTTCCCTCGAAAACGACTTCATGATTCTGTTGGTGCAGACCGTCCTTGCCACTTTACTCGTGCTTTTGGTGGGCGAGTTTTTACCCAAGATGTTGTTCCGCATCAACCCCAATGCCATCCTGTCGTTCTTTGCCTTGCCCACCTTTGTTTGCTATTGCCTTCTATATCCGCTGATTTTGATCTATACGGGTGTCTCAGAATTCATCATCCGTTATGTGTTGCGCTTGAAGGTCGACAGACAAGAGTACAAGTTCAGCACGGTGGATTTGAACGACTACATTGCGGAATATGCCGACCCGGAGGAGGCGGATGAAGACATGCAGCAGGAAATCCAACTGTTCCAAAACGTGATGGAGTTTCGTTCGGTGAAGCTCCGCGAGTGCATGGGGCCGCGTAACGAGATTGAATCTGTGAAACTGACTGATAGCATTGATGTGGTGAAAGCCCGTTTCGAAGAGACCAAGCACTCCAAGCTCATCGTGATAGGAGAGAGCATTGACGACATTGTGGGCTATATCCATCTCAACGACGTGGTGCGTGTCATCGCCGAGCATCGAGAGGCGACATTGAACGACTTGGTACGCACCATCGACTTCTTCCCAGAGACTTATACCGCCGATCGCCTTTTGAAGCACTTCATCCAGAAACGGCAAGGGGTGGCCGCTGTTGTCGACGAGTTTGGTGGAACAGCAGGCATTGTCACCATGGAAGATGTGGTGGAAGAGATCTTTGGAGAGATTGACGATGAATATGATGTGGAGGACGAGGTGGAGAAAACCGTTGATGACAACACATTTGTCTTTTCTGCCCGTCTCGAAATAGATTATCTCAACGATAATTACAAGCTCGACCTTCCTGTCAGCGACGACTATGAGACACTCGCGGGCATGATTCTCCATTATTGTGAGAGCATTCCTGAGGTCGGCGAGGTGCTTGAAATCGGCAATTATAAGGTCAAAATCCTCAAGGCATCCCACATGAAATTGGATGAAGTTGAACTGAAAATCAAGTCTAAATAATTGATTTTCATGTTAATGAGGTGCGTCAAAATGCGTCTCCTTGTGGGCTGAAAAATAAAAATGAAACATTTGTCCTTTTGAGTTGAAATCTTTACTAAATTTGCACGCTCAAATTTGAAGTTTAATAATCAATAGAAAAATAGAATTATGGCAGCAATTGAAAAAATCAGAAGACACTCCGGATTGCTTATTGCAATTATCGGTATCGCATTGTTAGCGTTCGTCTTGCAAGACCTTTTCTCAAGTCAAGGAAGAAATTCGAGCGGCCCCAAGATTGCGGTCGTCGATGGTGATGAAATCTTGGTGAGAGACTTTGAGCAACTAAAGGATAAGAGTCTTGAGCAAAGACGGTCTTCGTCGAGCACGGGCAATCTCTCTTCCGCTGAGACCTATAGCATCTACAACAACACCTTGGAAGAGATGATCAAGAACAACCTCATGACTAAAGAATATGAAGCGGCAGGTATTGGCATTACCAACGAGGAGCTTCTCGACCAGATGACGGGTGACCATCCGCACGAGTGGGTGGTGCAGAGCTTCGGAGGCGAAAACTTCGACAAGGCCCAAGTCACCCAATATCTCCAGAATCTTAAGGACCTTCCCGCCGAATACTATGACCGTTGGCTCGATTTCGAAAATGCAGTGAAAGACAACCGCTTGGAGACCAAGTTCAACAACTTGGTGAAGGCTTCTTATTTTCTTCCCACCGCTTTGGCCCAGAAGTATTATGAGAACAAGAACATGAAAGCCTCAGCCGATGTCATCGCTTTGCGCTATACTACCATCCCTGATTCGACTGTGGTTGTGACCGATGCCGACAATAAGGCTTTCTATGAGGAAAACAAATCTCGCTATGAAACCGATGAGCGTCGCGACATCGAATATGTGGTTTTTGAAATCAAACCTTCTCTGGAAGACCGTCAAGAAGCACTGAAATATATCACAGACATTAAGCCTGACTTCACTGCTGCTGAAAATGTGGCCAGTTTCGTCAATGCCAATTCCGACAAGCGTTACGACAGCACTTGGTATGGTCGTAAGGATGTGTCAGAGTTGGTTGAGCAAGCTGTATTCGATGGTGGCAATGGCATAGGTTATGTGTATGGACCGTATGAGGATGGAGAAGCCTTCAACTTGGTGCGTATCGTTGATATGCAGAGCCGTCCTGACTCGCTGAAGGCCAGCCATATCCTGATTGGTTACAAGGATGCTTATGGCAGCCAAGACACAATCAGCAAGGAAGCAGCCGAAGCCAAGGCCAACGAGTTGCTGGCTCAACTGAAGGCCGCCAAGAACAATGACGAGTTGTTCGCCGAAATGGCTTCTCAATACAACACCGATGCTACCAAGGATAAAGGTGGTGACCTTGATTGGTTTACCGATGGTGCCATGGTTCCTGAGTTCAACCAATTTGTGGTTGAGAACCCTGTTGGCACATTGGGCGTCGTTGAAACCATTTTTGGCTATCATGTCGTGAAGGTCACGGGCAAGACTCAACCCCAGCCCAAGGCTCGTTTGGCCTACTTGACCCATGAGATTACTGCGAGCACGAAGACTTATCAGAATACCTTTGCAGAGGCCAACAAGTTTGTGTCGCAGAACAGAACCTACGAACAATTCAACCAAGCCATCGAGGATCAAGGTCTGACCAAGCGTACCATGCCGAGAATGAACAAGGCTACCTATCAAATCACTGGTATTGACAATCCTCGTGAAATCGTCCGTTGGGCTTTCGATGGCAAAACCAAGAAGGGTGATGTGTCCGATAAGGTCTTTGAGCTTGACAACATGTTCGTTGTGGCTGCCTTGACGGGTATCGTCAACGAAGGTTATGCTCCTTTGGATGTTGTTGCCGAACAGTCAAAATATCAGATCCTCAATAAGAAAAAAGGTGAGATGGCTGTCGATAAGATGAAGGCTTGCGGCAATGATGTGAACAGAATGGTCAATGAGTTGGGCGCCGAGTCGACTTCGGTAAGCGACATTACCATTGATTCGCGTGTGTTGGGCAACTTCGGTGTTGAAGCCGACATCGTTGGTACCCTCCTTGGCATGAAGGAAGGCGAAGAAGTGGGTCCCATCGCGGGCAACAGCAGCGCTTTCATCATCAAAAACGTGAAGTTCACGCAGCCTGCCACTACCAATGATTTTAGTGACATCATTAGGGAAAAGACCAGCCAGTTCACGAATAAAGTGCTTAACAATGGTGTGTACAATGCCTTGAGAAACAACGCCAAGATCAAGGACAATAGAACCGAAGTTTATTAATGGAATAATAAGTATAATTGTTTTCATGGTAGGAAAAGGGTGTGTCACTTCCTGTGGCCACCCTTTTTTATAATAAACCATAATAACCGCGACTTTTTTTCGTTCTTTTTAAACATTGAAGTAAAACCAAAATCATTTGTCTGATATGAAAAAACTAAAATGCTTGATGTTTGTTGCAGTCGTAGCTTTGTCGCTCGTTGGCTGCCAAAAGGCCGTTGAAGTATCGTTCGATGGCACTGTGCCAGAAATAGAAGCCCAGGGAGGCTCGGTGGAGGTCGCGCTGAAGTCGAATGGCGATTGGACCGTAAGCTCGAGTGCCGAATGGCTGGCTGTGACGCCTACTTCGGGCAATGGTAATGCTACATTGACCCTTACTGCAGACGCCAATACTATGGAATCAAGGTCGGCCCAAATAACGGCTTCCACCAAGGACAATACCGCTGTTTTGACTGTAACACAGCAGGCTCCACGGTACTATATTAATGTCACACCAAAAGAAATCAGATGTGACGCCGAAGGAGGTGAGTATACCATTCAGGTGTCATCGAATATTAATTGGACTGTCTCTGTACCTCAATGGATTACCAGCTCGGTCAGTGAAGGTTCCAATGATGGCACGTTGACTTTGACGATTTCGCGAATTGAGGGAGATTTTAGCGAGTCTCGTGATGTTGAGGTCTTTATTGGTAATTTGCTCACTTTCGATAAGGTGCATGTTGTGCAAGTCTTAGACCCTGTATTAGGAATTGAGATTTCTCCTTCGGTGCTTGAATTTGTTTGCACAGGCGAGACGAAGACGGTAGCCATCACCACCGAAGATGCTTGGACGGCTTCTACTACGGCTGAATGGATTGGTTTGGACCAGTCGGAAGGCCAGGGTGATGCCACAGTCAGCGTGACACTGGGCGAAAACCCCGAGTTTGTCCAACGCCAAGCCACCGTTGCCTTCGTTACAGCAGGCGGTGTTCAGACCACCTTGATCGTGAGACAAGAGGCTTCACCCGACCCTCACTTCTTGGAGGTCTCTCCGCTCTCGTTCCAGTTTGGCAAGGATGGCGGAGAAGCGGAAATCAACATAGGATGCGATACAGATTGGATCATTGGCTTGGCTTGCGACTGGTTGTCTGTTTCACAATATGAAGGAACAGGCAATGCCACTGTCAGCCTAATCGCCGAACCTAATGCGTTAATGGAGCCCAGAACATTTACCTTCCCTGTCAAGTCGGGTGATTTATGCTTTGATGTCAGCGTGACCCAAGAGGCTGGTGACGAACAGATCTATGCCGAGTTCTCGACGGATACCTTGTTCGTTGTCTTTAATGGTGGACTTCAGCACTTGGAGTTAACGTCCAACACGTCGTGGACGCTTCAAGGAAGCAATTGGATTTCTTTAATTACCTCTTATGGCGAAGGTGATGCCTCATTTGACATCGCGGTTAACAGCAACCCAGACCTGGAAGAGCGTATAGGCTATGTTAATGTCATTCATGGCGGTCAATTGCTTGATGCCCTGGTTGTTGTTCAGGAAGGGAAGCAGGAAATCCTAGAGGTTGATGTTGCCGAGATTGACGCACGTCCTGAAGGTGGAGAATACACAGTGCATATCACTTCAAATTTGTCGTGGACAGTAAGCGTTGATGTCGATTGGCTGCATTGCGAACCGACGAGTGGATTTGGTCCCAAGGACTTGACTGTTACGGTGGATGCGATGTCAGGCTTGCGGCCACGCACGGGTCGCATTAAGATTGGTGGTTCTAATGGTGCGGATGTAAGTATCATCGTGAACCAACACTAAACGAAAAAGGAGAGCCTAAGCTCTCCTTTTCTTTTGTGATTTTATAGGGATTAGAACCCCATCCCGAACCAATACCAGAACTTGTTTTCCATTTCCTTCCAGGCTTGACGCGTTGAGGCGGCGAAGTCGGAGGTGTATTGGTTGAGGAGGTCGGTGGCTTCCTTGTTTTTGCCTTCTGCAATCAATGCCTTGGCACGGGTCTCGAGGGCAGGGATTTCATCGAAAGCCTTCTGTTCGAAACGGTTGGCGGTGCCGAGCAGGGTTTCTTTGGTGCGGCCCCATTGCACGGTGGCCAGCTTGTTAGCCTTGCGATAGTGCCAAATCCAAGCCTCGTCGCGGTAACGCAGCTGACCACATTTGTCGAAGCCTTCAGGCAGGGTAGTGGAACCAGAGAAGATGGGGATGCGTGGGCTTTGTCCAGGGTTGTCGCAGGCCATCCAGCAGATGGCACCGATTTCATCTGGCATCCAACTGCGGCATTGGATGATGTGGTGGTAGCTACTCCATGCCACGGCCACGGTGCGTTGGAAGTTGATGGTTCCAGGAGCGAGGTAGTTAATGGTGTTCATCATCGCGCTGCCCACCCATGGGTTGGCAATGGGGCTGATGATGGTGTCATCAACCACACCGTCGTCGGTGCGTTTCTTGGCGACCATCTTCACGTTGCGTGTCATGTCCATGTCGGTGCCCTCGTAGGTGCTGCGGAAGAGTTCCATCACCTTGCGCACATCGACATTTTCATCGGGTTTCACGGAGAAAGGTAGCTCGGGCATGTCGCGGTTGAGGTTCAGCGAAGGTGCCAGCTGACTGAGAATGAAAAACTCGCGATCGCTGTAGTTTTTGCCACCGCCATATTCGGCACGGAAGGCCTTCCAGAAAACGAAGTCACCCTTGCCGTCCCAAAGGCCATATTTCTTTGCTACGGCCTCGCAGTTGTCGGAGCAATAAAAGTCCTTGCTCTTGCGCTCCAGCTTGCCAATGCGGGCGATATTGGCTGAAACACCCACCTCATCGTCGGGGATGCGTTTGGCCGCCCAAACGCCGCCGATTTTTTCGGGACCTTCGCCGAGGATTTCCATTTGCCACACTTCGTTCTTGTCGGCAATGGTGATGCATTCGCCGCCGTCACCATAGCCGTATTCTTTCACCAGTTTGCCGATGAGTTGGATGGCATCGCGAGCGTTGTCGCAGCGCATGAGGGCAACGCGCTCCAGTTCCTCGATCATAAACATGCCTTTGTTGTTCACCAAAGTGTCGGGACCCGAGAAAGTGGTCTCGCCGATGGCTAATTGTTTTTCATTAAGGCAGGGATAGGCAGTGTTGAGATAGGCATAGGTGTGTTCCACTTGTGGTATCTCGCCAGCGAGTTCTACTTTGCGGTTGTCGAAGGGGTCTTCAGTGTGCATGGTGCCTTTATAGACCTTGTGCATCTCGCCTTTTTCATGGTCGGCGGCGGCTTCCCAGCGCATCCAAGTGCGGTAGCGACCGTCGCAGGTATGGGATGTGATGACGGAGCCGTCGGTGGAGGCTTTTTTGCCTACCATAATGCTGGTGCAGTTGGCACCGACGCGTTGTTCGTTTTCGTCTTGTGCCATGGCACCGAGGCCGATGAGCAGAAGAGCGGATAGGAGTAATGATTTGAATTTTAACATGTTATTTTATTAATTGATGGTTCTATAATATCGGCCCTTCGACTGGCTCAGGGACCTTGCTGTCAAGGTTATTTGGAAATTCAAAAATAGGAAAGAAAATGGTAGGTTGATAGGTTTGGAAGCAAAAATCTACTTATTCCCAAAACAATTCTTCTGCCACGCCGTCGGCGAAGAGCATCTGTTGGTCGGTGAGGTAGAGGAATTCGCGTGTTTGTGAGAGCCTGCCTTGGGCAATCAAGGGCTGGGCATGTTGTTCGCAATAGGTGGAGAAACGTTCGCCCATTTCACGTTTCAGCCACTTCAGGTCGATGCCCCAATGGGTGCGCAAGCGGAGCATGACATATTCGTCGTATTGCTGCTCTAGGGTTAATTGTTCGACTTCCAACACCGAATCCTGGACGCGCTTTGCGTCATTGCGAGGAACGAAGCAATCCAGATACTGAAGCTCTTTGTCTGGATTGCTTCGTCGTTCCTCCTCGCAATGACGTGATGCAGTAGAGAAAACCTCACAATAGCGTTCAACGCTGGAAACATTCCATTGCCGTGAAGTGCCATCGAAGGAATGTGCTGAAGGCCCGAAGCCTATGTATGGTGTTCCGAACCAATAGCTGGCGTTGTGCTTCGAATGCATCTCACGACGGCAGAAATTGGAGATCTCATAATGCAGATAACCGTTTTCCTTGGCGCGTTGGCAGAGGATGTCATAATCACGTAAGGCATCCTCTTCGTTGACGGGATACACCTTTCCTAGTTCGATTTGTTTGGTCAAAATGGCATTGGGCTCTAGGGTGAGTGCATAAGCCGAGAGGTGGGGGATGTTCAATGCAAAAAAGAGGTCAAGGTTGCGGTTCCATTGCTCGGCGTTTGAGGTAGGCAGACCATAAATCAAATCAATGCTGATGTTATTGAAGCCCGCTTGTTTGGCCCAATCGATACATTGTCGGGCGTGATGTGAGTCATGGCGACGGCTTAGATACTTCAAGTCATTGTCGAAAAAGCTTTGAATGCCGATGCTGAGCCTGTTGACTCCACGTTGTCGCAAACTTTCGAGGTATTCCAACGACAGCGTGTCGGGATTGGCTTCAAGGGTGATTTCAGCGTTTTCGGCGATGGGGTACGTCTCCTTAATAAGATGTAGCAGCTCGCTGATTTCCTTTATGGATAGTAAGGAAGGCGTGCCGCCACCGAAATAGATGGTGTTGATGGGTGGCATATCGTGATTGCCCTTCAGCGTAGGGGATTGCGGGTCAAGCCCGCAATGAGGCCCACGCTGAAGGTAATCCTTTCTTTCCACAATCTCCGCTTTCAAAGCCTCCAAGAAGCGATCTTTCAGCTTCAAGGAAGGCAGCGAATAGAACCCGCAATAGGCGCATTTCGAGTTGCAGAAAGGAATATGGATGTATACACCAGCCATCTTACTTCTCGATAACAAGTTTCACGGTCTTTTCTCCGTCATTGGTTTTGAGACGCACGAAATAGATGCCGTTTTGCAGATGGCTGATGTCGACTGTCTCAATATTTTCATTGATGTTCAGCATACTTTGGCCCATGATGTTGAACATTTCTACTTCGGTGAGGCCACCACCTTCGATGTGAAGTATGTTCTGGGCAGGGTTCGGATAGACCTTGGCTTCCTTGCTGTATTCTGGGACGGCATCAGGAATCACTTCTGTTGACAGTGGGGCGCAGGCAGACTCACAGTTGTCGTCGAACACAGCGATGATGACATATTCGTAGGTCTCGAAGAACTCAACTTCGTTGTCTACATATTCAGGAATTTCCAAAAACTCTTCCAAGAGCTCGCCATTCTTCTGGATGAGGTAGCCTAACAGGTTGCCCGTTGAGCCAGGTTCGGGTTCGGTCCAGTGCAGATACACTTGTGATACGTCACCGCCGGTTTCTGCCTCCAAGTCACGGACGGGATTGCAACTGACGACTATCTCTTCTTCACGAATCCAGCCCATGCGGTCGTTGCTGCCTTTGTAAGTGCCGAAAACAAGGTTTTTATCGGGCTGATTCAGTGCGTAGGCAGTGACATACACAGGGTCGTCAGGCGAGAAGTTCTGGACATAGGTCAAGGTGACGATTTCTAAGTTGCCGTCGCCATCGATGTCACCGAAATTGGCACCGTTCATATAGGATAGGCCTTGCGGACGGAGCGGAAAGCCTTCGGTCACCTCGGTGCCGTCCATCTCCCAAGCGCGGATGTAGCCTTGCTCGCCGTCCATCAGGTTGAAGTCGGTGATGATTTCGTTTGCGCCGTCGCCATCGATGTCAGCTACGGAAATGAAGCCTTCAACTCCCGAAGTCAAGTTGAGCGGGAATCCAGGAGCTATATTGCCGTTCATATCGTATTGGTAGAACACGTTGCCTTCGCCAGAGACGCCCATAAAGATGGCATATTCGTCACCGTTTTTGACCACTGTCGGAGCGGAGTAGGTCCAATAGGAGACGGGTTTAGGCCATCCCGTTCTGTACTCTCCCGTGTGGGCATCGCGCACATAATGGTTTGGATTGTCGCCATGACAGGCACCAACGATGCTCCAATTGCCATCGCCTTCGAAGTCAACCACGAGCGGCGATTGATAGGAGTATTTGTAGGCTTCTTCGCTGTCCACCCTATACATCTCTTCTCCGGTATGACTGACGCAATACAAAGCGGTGGTTGTTGAAACGAACATCTCAAGGAAGCCGTCACCGTCGATGTCGGCCAAGGTAGGTGTAAAGGCGGGAGTTGAGGGCAGGTCGAATGGGAAACCTTCGATTTCTTCGCCTTGCAGGTTCCAAGCATGGATGCCGGCTGAAATACTGGCCGAGGCCTTCCCTCGACCGCAGAAGATGATCTCCAAATTACTGTCGTTGTTGAGGTCGGCCAAAACGGGAGCACAGATGAGAGGGTTGTTGTTGGTGACTGTTGCCATCAAGATGTTGCCCGAAGCATCAAAGACGTTGATGCCGCCACGAGCGTTGCCATAGGCGGTAAGGGATACGATTTCAAGTATTCCGTCTTTGTTGATATCGCCGACAGCAGCAGGATACTGGGCCATGCCTCCCACCAAAGGTTGTGTCCAAAGTACGTTGCCTTGCCCGTCGATGACGTTGATTTCCTCGTTGTGGCAGAGGATGATCTCATCGGCACCGTCATTGTTGAGGTCAGCAAGGGCAAGGCCGCGCATGGGTTTATAGGTGGTGTTGGAGCTGAAGCTCAGCGGGAAGCCAGGCATGGGTGTCAAGCCGTCGCGACTTGCTGGTGGCAGTTGGGTAAGTACGCTTTCAGTTTTGATGATACCGTCTGTGTCGATGAAAGCCCGCGTGGCAGGTTGCTGTGCAACCAAGCCTAATGAGAAGGAGAAGAGGGCAAGCAATAGTAGTGTCTTTTTCATAGTCAATGGTTTTGAAATAACGGAAAGGCCGTCTCATTGCCGGTATCACCAGCAAATGAAACGGCCTGAAATCCTTTAATTAATGATAGGGATTATTTCTCTTTTTTGCAGCAGCCGCAGATGCACTTGTAGCAAAGACCAGCGAGGCAGGCACCCACAAGCGGAGCCACGATGAAGAGCCACACTTGACCCATGGCGCTCCAGCCATCGCATTTCGAGAACAGGGCAACGCCAAGTGAACGGGCGGGATTGACCGAGGTGTTGGTCAGCGGGATGCTGATGAGGTGGATGAGCACCAGGGTGAGACCGATGGCCAGACCGCCAAACTTGCCGTTGGCATGGCAGCTGTCGGTGACGCCAAGGATGACCATCAGGAACACGAAGGTCAGCAGGGCCTCAACGAGGAAGGCACCCCACAACGAGATGGCTTGGTAATCGGCGTTGCCGGTGGCAGCGGCGAATTCCTGGCCAAAGCCGTTGGAAGCAAACACGCCAGTGGCACCGCCACCGATGGCATTCCAAATGGCTAACAGCAAAGCGCCGGCGATGATACCGCCAATGAACTGGGCGGCCCAATAGACGAGCATTTCCTTAAAGCTCATGCGGCCGTTGACAAACACGCCAAAGCTGACGGCAGGGTTGAGGTGGGCACCCGAGATATGACCAATGCCATAGGCCATGGCCACCACGGTGAGACCAAAGGCGATGGCTACGCCAAGGAAGCCAACATGGCCAAACAAAGCGGTACCGCAACCGCCAAACACCAAAACGAACGTGCCGAACAATTCGGCGAAGAATTTGTTACTTGTCTTCATAACTGTTTAATTTTTAGTTAGTTATAAGTTAATTGGTTTTCTTTTTGTCAACAAAACTATATACGACCATATTCTTTTGGATACCGCAAAAATACAAAAAACTTGAAAGAATACAATTTTTTCATTTTTTTCGTAACCCCTTTTTTCTATTTTTGCGGTGCATTATTATTGAATTATGAGGATGAAAAAGAGCATAGTAGCATTGCTGGTTATTTTTGGGTTGGGCTTTTCAGGTTGGGCCCAAGAGCATCATGCCTATCGTTTCTCGTTGGAAGACTGCATACGTTATGCGTACGCCAACAGCTATGAACGCAAGTCGATGGAACTCACGGGACAATCACTGGAGACGACCTATGAACAATCGAAACAACAACGCCTGCCCAATGTGAGTGCTTCGGTGGGACAGAACTTCTCGAACAATGAAAACGGTTGGTCGACATCGGGCAATGTCGGCGTAGGCTCGTCGGTGACCATCTATCAAGGTGGCAACATCAACAACACCATCGAGCAAAACCGTCTGAATATGGAGCGCAACGCGGTGCAACTGGAGCGTTATGATAACCAACTGACAGCACAAATCCTGCAAAGTTTTGTCACCATCCTTGGCAACCAAGATTTGCTGAACTATCAACAAGAGGTACTCAATACCAGTCGTGCGCAGTTGAACCAAGGCCGCGTGCGCCATAAGTTGGGAGCCATTCTTGAGAGCGACTTCCTGTTGTTGGAGGCACAGTATTATAGCGACTCCAACAATGTGGTCGATACGCGCATCAACATCGAGAACAACTTGATGGACCTGAAGGTGTTGCTTTCGATGAATCCAACCGACGATCTGGAGATTATTGCGCCCTATACCGAAGACCTCGACGACTTGAAAGCGTCGTTGCCAACAGAGGAAGAAGCCATCAATCTGGCGATGGATTATATGCCTGACTTGCGTATAGGCGACTATGACATCCGATTGGCTGAAAAGAGCGTCGACATGGCACGAGGCAACTATTTCCCTTCCATCACTGCAAATGCCAATGTCGGCATGGGCGTGCTTTCGTTTGACGAAGACGGCAACAAGAAATGGTATGGGACGCCTACGGAGTCGGCAGGCGTTTCGATGAGCATTCCCATCTACAGTCGAGGTCAAACCAAGGCCAATGTGAAGAAGAGCCGCATCGCCTTGGAACAAGCCCAACTTGACTACGAACAGTCGCGGCTGAATGTGCGTCAGACTGTTGTGCAAGCCTATCGCAATGTGTTGTCAGCCTATAATGCCTATAAGGTGTCGCAGGTAAAAGAAAACGCATATAGCAAGAGCTTCAATGCATACAACATCCAATATCAATACGGCACCATTACCACGGTGGAATTGCTACAACAGCAGAACAACTACCTGAATGCCCTCAATTCCTACATTCAGAACAAGTATTCTTTGGTGATGCAACGCAAGATTTTGGACATTTACATGGGCAAAAAGATAGAGTTATAAGTTTAGAGTTGAGTGTTTAGAGTTGTAGGGCTATTACAATTCCAGCTTCCAAAGGGGGTAGGGGGATTGGGCAGCCGCAAGAAAAAAACGAAAATCGAAAAATACGATATATGAAGAAAAAAGGGAAAATATGGCTGATTATCCTTGGCGTCATTGTCGCTGCTGTGGTTGCGACTCTGATTGTAAAAGCCACCAAATCAGCTAATAAGGAATTAGTAGTCCGCACCCATGTGGTGGAGGAATACACCATTGAGAACACCGTCACCGCCACGGGCACCATCGAGCCTGTGGAGACCGTTGAGGTCGGTACCCAAGTTTCAGGTAAGGTGGAGAAGATCTATGTCGATTTCAACGATGTAGTGAAAAAAGGCCAATTGATGGCCGAGTTGGACAAGCAGACGCTCAACCAGAGTTTGAGTCGCGCCAAGGCCAGTCTCACCTCGGCCGAGAGCCAACTCAATTATGCCAAGCTCACTTACGAACGTACCAAGCAGCTCTATGAGGCAAACGCCGCTACTTTGGCAGCCTATCAAGAGGCGCAAAACAGTTACACTCAGGCGCAGATGAGCAAGCGCAACGCGCAAGCCTCTTATGACCAGGCTCGGGTCGACTTGGCCTATGCCGAAATCTATTCGCCCATCGATGGCATCGTGCTTGACCGTGCGGTGGAGGTGGGCCAAACGGTGGCCGCTTCATTTAGTACGCCTACGCTGTTCACTTTGGCCAATGACCTGACCAAGATGCAGGTGGAGGCTGACGTTGACGAGGCCGACATCGGGCAAGTGAAGACAGGACAGCGTGTGACTTTCACCGTCGACGCCTATATGAACGATGTGTTTGAAGGTACTGTGAATCAAATTCGTATGAAGCCAACCACGACAAGCAATGTGGTGACCTATACCGTCATCATCGAGGCCCCCAACCCCGATCAGAAGTTGTTCCCAGGCATGACCGCTAGCGTGACTATCGTCACCGAAGAACAAACGGGTTTGGCTGTCCCGGCCGAGGCCTTCACCTTTACGCCCGACGAGGCGGTGTTGAAAGCTATCCGCAAAGCTGAAAAGCCCGAGGGTCAACGACGCGAGCCTCCACAGGGCGAACGCCCGGAGATGGATGAAGCATCGGCGTCCAGTCACACTGTGGTTTGGCTAAAGAAAGGCAATGATATCATGCCACGTTCTGTCAAGGCAGGCATGAGCGACGGGGCATACAGAATCGTCGAACAAGGTGTGCAGGCTGGTGATTCAGTCGTGCTGTCGGCACAATTTGTTGCCAAGGAAAAGGCCGTGAAGAAGGGTGAGAACCCCTTCATGCCTGGTCCTCCTGGAAGAAACAGGAACAACAACCAGCAACAGAAAAAATGATGTCTGACTTTATGAATGAGAAGCAATCCATCATCAAGGTTGAGAACCTCAAACGAACGTTTGTTGTTGGCAGTGAGGAGGTGCATGCCCTCAAGGGTGTGTCATTTGACATCTGTCAAGGCGAGTTCGTGAGTATCATGGGCTCGTCGGGAAGCGGTAAGTCGACCTTGCTCAACATTCTCGGCTGTCTCGACCAGCCTACTGCCGGCGAATACTACATTGACGGCATCTCGGTGAGGACGAAGTCCAAAAACGAGTTGTCGGAGATTCGCAACCGCAAGATTGGCTTCGTGTTCCAGTCCTACAACCTCTTGCCGCGCACTTCTGCTTTGGAGAATGTAGAGTTGCCTTTGGTGTATAATCCCGATGTGTCGCATCGCGAGCGCCATGAAAGGGCACAGCATGCCCTGGAACTTGTGGGTTTGAAAGACCGCATGGGTCACATGCCCAACCAACTCTCGGGCGGTCAGCAGCAGCGCGTGGCCATCGCCCGTGCCTTGGTCAACGACCCGGTCATCGTGTTGGCCGATGAAGCCACAGGTAACCTTGATACCCGCACCTCCTACGAAATCATGAGTCTCTTCCAGAGTTTGCACGAACAGGGCAAGACCATTGCCTTTGTAACACATGAGTCTGACATTGCGGTATTTACGAGTAGAACCATCTTTCTTCGTGACGGTCACATCCTCCGTGATGAGTCCGTGACGACCAAATCAGCGGCAGAGGCATTGGCGGCTTTGCCCGTAGAAAACGATTATTGACCATGGATATCCTGAACCTCATAAGAATTTCGGCGAAAGCCTTGATGCGCAACAAGACGCGCTCGGCCCTTTCCATGCTTGGCATCGTCATTGGTATTGCTGCCGTCATCGCTGTGGTCAATTTGGGAGAGGGCTTAAAGCAAAGTACGGCGAATCAGCTCTCCGATATGGGTACCAACCTCATCATGGTGATGCGTGCCAACCAACGGCGTGGTGGCGTCAGCATGGGCTCCAGCAATGTGCAATCGCTCAAGGTAAGAGACTGTGAACTGATCGCCAAGAACGCTAAAAATGTCACCATGGTCAGCCCTGTGGTCAACAGTGGCGGCCAATTGGTGAATGGATCCAAAAACTGGTCGGGAACGGTGTATGGTGGCTCTCCTGACTATCTGGAAATCAGAAAATACGAGATTGCCACAGGTGTCAACTTCACCGATGAAGATGTGAAGAAATACGCCAAAGTCGGATTGATAGGCCAGACCATTGTCAAAGAGCTGTTTGATGAGGGTGAAGATCCTATCGGCAAGACCATACGCGTTGGGAATATGCCTTTCAAGGTCATTGGGACATTGAAGGAGAAAGGTCAAAACGGTATGGGCATGGACCAGGACGACCTTGTGGTGATGCCTTATTCTACAGTGCAGAAGCGCATGTTGGGCGTTGACTATATCCAGCAAATCGTGTGCTCTGCCGCTTCCGAGGATGTGGCAGAGGCCGCTGTGGAGGAAGTTGAGAGCATTTTGCGTGTTTCACACAAGATTCCAGACGGTGGTGCGGACGATTTCGAGGTGCGCACCCAACAGGAGATGTTGGAGATGATGACATCGATGACAGGCATGATCACCACGGTGTTGGTTGCCATTGCTCTGATATCCTTGCTAGTGGGTTGTATCGGCATCATGAACATCATGTACGTCACCGTCACCGAGCGCACTAAGGAAATCGGCCTGCGTATGTCGATCGGTGCCAAGAACTCGGCGATCTTATTGCAGTTCCTCACCGAAAGTATCATTTTGAGCCTTATCGGAGGTGTCGTTGGTATGTTGCTTGGATTGTTACTCTCCTATGTGGCCTCGATGGCCATGTCGTTGCCTTTTGTCGTGAATGTGTTGTGGATGGTCATCGCCTTTGTTTCGTGCGCCATCCTCGGCCTCATTTCGGGATTCTTCCCCGCCTTGAAGGCATCGCGCACCGACCCGATTAATGCCTTGAGATACGAATAAAGATAGCGTTGCCATGAAAAACATGAACTTGAACGAAGTCGACAACTACCTTTCGCTGAAGCGGATTATCATGATGACACTCGCCATAACGATAGGCTATTATTCCTTGTTTGCGTTGAGCCATTATTTTGGCAGACCTTCTTTTGCCGATGCCAACGAGCAGGAAGAGTTTGAACGCGAGAAAGAGCATGTGGTGGGCGCCAACGAATATGTCTTTGGGACATTTCAAAGAAAATTTCCAGCATTGTTTCAAGCAGATAGATTCCAGCCAGGCCACAAGTTCGACAAGCCCAGGTTCTCACATATTTTGCTGTTTAATGTTCCGTTTACCTTTCTGATGATTTTGTCGGTGTTTCTTTACAACAGAAAGGTGATGAGCCGGCATTATGCGTTGCGCCGTAACGAATTGATGATTAATATTGTGGGAACCTTATTGATTGCTGGATTCTTAAGTTCATTGTGTACGATCATTCAATTGTATATTTGGCCTTATGGCCCCGTTCCCCGCTCGTTGATTGGATATATCAGTAGAGGCATGTTGGGTGATTTCACCTTGGTCTCCATTGCTTTTGTATTCAGTTATTTGCAGCGCTCGCTTTATCAGCAAAGACGAATAGCGGTGGAGAACGAGACGCTTCGTGCTGAGAACCTTAACTCGCGCTATGAGACCCTGAAGACCCAGATGGACCCGCATTTTCTTTTCAACTCGCTGAACACCTTGAAGGCATT
Source organism: Bacteroidales bacterium (assembly GCA_017395365.1). GTDB lineage: Bacteria > Bacteroidota > Bacteroidia > Bacteroidales > F082 > Limimorpha. Next base: position 28,666 of record JAFPUN010000012.1, on the reverse strand, counting down.
GATTGACGTTGATGCCGACAAAGCCGGCGATTTTGTCCACCAATTGTCGACCGTGATGCGCTACACCCTTAAGAATGAGGAGGTGGTGACTTTGTCACAGGAACTTGATTGCGTACGCTCCTATTGCAGGATGATGAAGATGCGTTATGGCGACAATCTCGTTTTCGACCATCATATCGACCATGAGAAATATGACAACTATTATGTCTTGCCCCTCTCCATCCAGGGCTTGATAGAAAACGCCATCAAGCACAATGTCATCTCATCGAAACAACCTCTCACCATCAATATCTTGACTGATGATGAAAATCATTTGGTAATCAGCAATAAGATCCAACCCAAGATTGGAAAAGAAGATGGAACAGGCATTGGCTTGGCCAATCTTTCGGAGCGATATCGAATCAAATGGAACGAAAATGTTGAAATTTTTGATGATGGAAAGATTTTTAGTGTAACTTTGCCCCTTAAACAAATCGAATGAACCATGAAAGCTCTAATTATTGAAGACGAATTGATGGCTGCGAAGACGCTCAAGAAGCTTCTTGGAGAAGTCAGCCCAGATACCGAAATCGTTGGCGTGCTTGAGTCGATTGAGGACAGTGTCGATTGGATCAGTCAACATCCCATGCCCGACCTCATTTTCATGGACATTCATTTGGCTGACGGGTCGTCGTTTACCATCTTTGACCGCGTCACGGTCACCTGCCCGGTCATTTTCACCACTGCCTATGACGAATATGCCTTGAAGGCCTTCGAGGTGAACAGCATCGACTATCTGCTGAAGCCTATCAGCAAGGAGGCGTTGGAGCGTGCCGTCGCAAAATACCATAACTTGGGCAGGGGCCTCGAGCAGCAGCAGCTGGAAGCCTTGCTGAAGCATTTGGGTGCCAAGCCGAAATTCAAGAGCTGCTTCCTGCTTCCCGAGCGCGACAAGTTGGTGCCGCTTCCCACCAGCGACATTGCCTATGCCTACATTGACACCAAGACGGTGAAGTTGGTCACCTTTGACGACAAGACTTTTTACATGAACCAGACCTTGGACGACATTTTGGCGCAGCTCGATCCTCAGATGTTTTTCCGCGCCAATCGCCAGTTCCTGATATCGCGTAATGCGGTGAAGGACGTCTCCGTTTGGTTTGGCAATAAACTGGCCATCAACCTCACTGTTGAGACACCCGAGAAGGTCATCGTCAGCAAGGCCCGTGTGGCCGAGTTCAAGGCTTGGTTTGTGTCGTAAGCCTTATTCTTGTGTTGTGTATTTCTTGTTAGCAAGACTTTCGGCGTAGCTTTGTAGCACGGCTTTCAGAAAGTCCTCATCACTTTTTTGCGGATTCCCTTCTTTAATCTCTACCACTTTTTCGGTGTTGAAATAGAACGTCGTCGAGTTGGTGATGCATTGGTACATTTGGTTGATGCAATTGAAGGCAACGGGTTCCCGTTGCGGTTCGTTGAACACATCACGGCCGAAGGCGAAGTAAGGCTCTTTGTTGCCAAGAAGTCCTAGGACGGTAGGCATGAGGTCGAGTTGCTGGACGGTGGTGCTGTCGGTGCCTTGCAAAGTGCCGTCGGGGGTATAGAGGAATTGGATGATGGAAGAGCGTCCTTTCATGGTGCTACGTGTCTGTGGGTCGTAGGCAAGGGGTGCCACATGGTCGGCCACGAAGACGAAGATTGTGTTGCAGAACCACGGTTCATTTTCGACGCGTTCGAAGAAGGCGCGGAAAGCCATGTCGGTGTATGCCACCACGTGTTGTTCGGGGTTGTGACCTTGGGGTACGATGTCGGCATAGTCGGGCGGCACGCGGTAGGGATGGTGCGAAGTGAGGTTGAAGACCGAAGCGAAGAAAGGCTCCTGCATTTTGTCGATTTCATCAGCCATAAAAAGGAAATAAGGCATGTCGTAGACGCCCCAGAAAGGCTCTATGGTGCTGTCGTTCACAGGATAGTCTTTCTCGTATTCTTCACGGCAATAGCATTTCTCGACGCCAAACCTTTGGGCCATTTCCTCAAAGCCCATGGAGTTGTGTTCGCTGCCGCTGAAGAAGGCCGTTTCGTAGCCTTGTTTGGCCAGTATCTCGGGCATGGCTTCGAACTCGCCGAAAGTCTCGGGCATGGTGGCAAACGAGGTCTTGAATGAGGGGATAGATGCAAAGATGGCGGGCATGGCCTCAATCGACTTCATACCGTTGGCGTAGGCGTGGGTGAAGGTGTAGCCTTCCTGCATCAGCGAGTCTAGGAAGGGAGTGCAGCCTGTTTCGTTTGGATACAGTTCGGGGCAGAGGTATTTTGAGTGTTCCTTGCTGAAACTCTCCATGATAAACACTACAACGTTGCGCTGACCCAAGTCGATGCAACAACTGTCGAGATCATGCTCGGGACTATAGATGCGGTTACATTCCTCGTCGCTGAAATAACTTACACGGTCGTATTCGGTTTCTTTATCGAGCGATCGGAAAAAACAGTAAGGGTTGCTGAGCGTGAGCCAGGTCTTCTCGGGTGAATACTCCGCTGCCTCGCTCATCTTGGTCCAAGGCTTGGTAGGGTTGACGGTGCCGCGTATTCCGCAAATTGTCAGAACGACGACTATCATGGCGGCGATGGAGTTGACGAGGTAGTAGCGTCGCTTGTTTTCGATGCGTGTGGGACGATATATGATGTAATGCCAACTGTAGATGAGCAATCCGATGAGCGCGAGTGCAATGATGATGACAGGCAGGTTGTGTGTGATGAAGTCAAGGATAATGGGTAAGTTATTGCTATTGCTGGTGAAATGGGTGTCCTCAAAGGTGACGCGCTTCATGGTGTGGGTGAAGTAGATGATGTCGGCGCTGTTTAGGATGATAACGGCGGAGTTGGTAATCAAGTAAATAGCGTACAAGATACCTTGGTACCAACGCCTCTCGCGAAAGTAGAAGGGCAGGATGGAGAGGAGGATGAACGGAGTGTTGGCCAGAAGCACCGACATGAGGTTGAAGCGTAATGCGCCTTTCGCGATGCTTAAGGTCTCGCTGAAGTCAGAGATATGCCCCAAATAGGGTTTGTCAATCATATAGAAAGCCACTTGCAGGATGGCCATGATGACATAAACCGCCAAAAGACGCAGCAAAAGCGTGGTGAAGTCGTTTTGCAAGAGCGGGTTACTGTCCTTTTCTTTTCTCTTCATGGTTTTCGGTCTTTTTTTGAGTCGGCAAAAATACTATAATTTTGTACAGGTTGGTCGGTTTTTGTGGCGCAAAAATTAAGTTTTGATGGTATTTTGGTGTTTTTATAAATATCTGTTTTACAATGAATTGATATACTTATGAAAAAAAAGTTGTTGAAAAAGGTTCATCGTATTGAAAAAGGTTGTACTTTTGCACCCACAAACGATGCTTCCGTAGCTCAGTTGGTAGAGCACCTGACTCTTAATCAGGGTGTCCAGGGTTCGACCCCCTGCGGGAGTACCACAATTCCAAATCCCTAACTCTAATAATCAACGAGTTAGGGATTTTTCTTTCCCCAAACTCCCCCTCCCGTGTCAACCACGTGTCAACCGATTTCCAAAAACCTATACCATCATTGTCACAAAAACCGATAATAGACGCATATCGTCGCCACGAAAATCCATCCCGTTGACACGCACCACATCCCCGTTGACACGCCCCCACCTATCCACAACCGCTCACGAAAAAAGCCCACACCAGGCACCGTCCCGTGCCATTTTCCTCACGAAAACATGTTGAGGAAAATGAGGAACTTGAGGAAAGTGAGGAAAATTCCCACCCCTCAAAAACCACAAAAATTCTCCCATTCAAAGAAAAGTCTTACTTTTGTACCCGTATAAGACATAATGTTAGGGCTTTACGCTCGCGTTTCCTAGCAGCGAAATCTGGTAAATTTCAATAAGTGGAAACCGAACGATAAGGCCTGCGCTTATAGGCGTAGGCGATCGTTTTCATACTTAAAAGGTTTACCAGAGCCTTGCTGCTAATGAAAATGGTGCAGTCCGCGCCTTCTTTATGCCCCAAACCCAACAGCCCATGGACGACAAACTCATCATACAACGCCTGAAAGAACTGAAGGCACAAATCGCCGACCTCGACAAACGCATGGCCGCCATCGACAAACAGCTCGACGGCGACCCCTCCGAAGAAACCGTGACAAACTGCGTCCAGGAAGTCGCCAAGATTCTCGATGAGCGCGAGCCTATCCTCAACGAAGCCCGCCAATGGCTCATGCTCCTCAACAAAAAGGCCCCGGACATCGTTACCGATGCCGAGGCCCTTCCCAACTGATTCCCGTGGGCGCTTCCACGGTCATGATGGTTTCACATACTGCCCACTGGCCGGATGCTCCAGCATCCCCGACCTGCACAGCTCCGCGATGTACCGCTCAGCCGTCTTCTCACTGATGCCCATGTCGGCAGCCGTCTGAAGGTAGCCCGAACGGCTGAACGCATCGGGCAAGGCGGCAAGGAAAGTCTGCATAAAACTCTCCGTCCGCTGCCGACGGTCCTGCCTGAAGCGCCGCTCAGCCCTGCGCGGCAAGGCCTGAAACACCCTCACCGTGTGCTGCAGCAGCACCTTCACCATCGCCAAGGCCGTGTCGAAATCAGCGTCCGTGCAGACCAGCAAAGCCTCCTTCCCGTCATCAAGAGCCAACGGAAAAGCGCCCTCATCCATCTGTCGGAGCACTGTCAGGATCATCGCGAAGCGAAAGAGTATCAGCCCCAGTCGGCGCACCGAGGCGATGATGTCGTTGCCGAACAGCGCGGCATACTCCGCCTGTGCCTTCGAAAAGAAAGCGTTGAACCTCCGCTGCTGCTCCTGCGGAAGGGTGAAGCGGATAGGCTGCGCACCCAGCAGCTTGTGGAACTGGTAGAAGTCCCTGCCTATTTCCTTGAACAGCTCGTCGGCAGTGGGCCCCTCCGAGGCGTCAAACATGTCGTGCCAAACGATCTCCGTCGGCATCACGTAGAAGATGAAGCGACTGAAAAGCCCGTTCTCCGCCGAAGGGATCAGGTTGAAAACCTGCTCCGGCGTGCCCGACAGGATGGCCGAAAACTTCGGCTTCGTGATTTCCACATACTCGCGATCCTTCTTCCGAAGGTACGAAATCATCTCATGGTGAAACGCCTTCCTGAAGCCGTCCGAGTAGTTCCCCAGGTCCGAGTTGAAAGCATTGGCCAACGTGTCGCCCTCGGTCTCGAAAAGCAGCCCCACGCCGTTGTTCTGCGACAGAGTCTGATAGACCACCGTCGCCGTGCTGTTGGCCGGGATGAACAGCGTCAGAAACGGCGGCTCCTCAGGCTCGGAAGCCTCGCCCTTCTTCTTGTTCATGACATACTGCAGCTGCTCCTGCTTGTACCGCTCCATCGACTTGCGGTACTGCTCCCTCAGCTCCCGATGCAGCGGCGCGGCCAAGTGTCGGCACAGCGACAACCGCCCCTTGCCTGCCGAGGCGCTGGCCGTGACATAGAGGAAGAGGTTCGAAAACACCTCCCTCCTGTCATACACGCCGTACACATTCGGCAGACAGGCTGAAAACACGGTGAGCGAGCCAAGGATAAGCAGGTCAGCATCCACCGCCGACACGGCATCGGCCACGATGCGCTTCAGGATGTCGGGCAGTTGGCCGCCGACAGCCTGCGAGAAGGTGTCGGTCTTGACCGATTTTGACCGCCCCGCTTCCTCGTTTTCCTCATCTTCCTCAACTTCCTCACATCGTTTTCGTGAGGAAACGGGGATAACGATGCCGTGCGTCTCGGCGATATGGAACAGCGTGGCGATGCTGATTTCTCGGCTCCCGTCACGCAGGCAGGCCGTATATTGCCGGTCGGCCTCGGCCATGTCATAACCCGGATAGAAGCGGCTGAGGCGGTGGAAGAACGACCGCCCTTCCTCGCCCAGCTCCGACACTAAGGCGAAGCCGATGGCCAGCCAGTCGGAATAGGCAGCCGTGATGTCGATGCCCGAGGCCTCGACGGCACTCACCAAAGCTTCAACATCAGTGTGCCTGGCCGACGAAGCCACGGCGGCATTCCAGTCATCGGGATTGAAGATGGCTTTCTTCATAGCAGCGAGGGATTAAGGTAGGCATCCACGTCGTGCGGCAGGTAACAAGCGCGGGAGAGGTTGCGGCAGTGGCGGTCAACCTCTACGCCGTAGTGGTTGAAGATGTAGTTGTAGAGGCTCGCGAAGAAACGCACCTGGTATTCCCCGAACGACTCCCCGTCGTTGCCGTACCGATAGAAAGAGTCCGTGAACGAGATCACCCACTTCAAACCGTCGCCAGAGGGACTGCGAAACAGCAGCAGCGTCTCAAAATATGGATCCTGCTTCAGCTGCTCAAACACGGCCTCCACATCCTTCAGGTGGTCGAAGTCGAGGCAGAGGTAGCCCGAGTGCTGGATGATGGCCTTGTCGATGCGCACCGTGAAGATGCCGGAGAAGGTGCAGTAGTCGAACTTGTCCGACTTGTACTGTCGGCGGTACCGCTCGTCCTTGATCGTGCGGTATTCGCGGGTGCGGTCTTTGGCGTAGTCGCTGATGATGTAGTTGAACACATCAATCAGGTTCACCACCTGGTAGGGGTATTTGTTCGTGATGGGTCGCCTGAAGATGCTGAAGCCGGGCAGTCTCTTCAGGTCGCATTGCGCCGAGGGCTTCACGGCGTAGTTGTCGGGTGTGCCCCAGAAGTACATCGCCGGGGTGTTGCTTTTGTCGGTGTTCATGGCTTGTAGGTTTGGTAATGGTTGTAGAGGAAGCGCTCGATGTCCTGGCGCAGGAAATAGGTCTTGTTCTTGATGCGGCTGCATTTCAGCCCGCCCTCCGAACACCACTCCTTCAAGGTGTTCTTGGTCAGGTGCAGCATCAGCAGCAGGTCCGACAATTCAATCCAGTCGAACAGCACGGGATATTCCTTCAGGCCCGCGGACGGCTCGTCCGCCATCTCTGGGTTCGCAGGTGTCTCGCCTGCTCTCACCCTCTTCTTCTCATCATTCATCGTCAAGCCCTCCTATCTCCATTTGTTGCCGTCTGGCAAGGATCTGCGCGTCGTGCAGCGCGTTCCGCTCCTGGCGCGACATGTGCCTGCTGGAGGCAATCCAAGCGTCTATCTCCGATTTCTTGAACTTCACGCGACGCGTCTCCCCGTCCTTGTAATAGGGGAAGTAGCCGAGCCGTTTCCAGCGGCGCACGGTCTGTTGCGAGGGGTGGTCGGGATGGTAGGCGCAAAGCTCCTCCACAGTGAGGTAAACATCCTTTCCGGAGTCCTTGTCACGGATGTCGTTGCAGATGCTCTTCAGCTCCGCGATGCCGTCGAGGATGTCGGCGACGGCCTGGGGCAGTTGGTCAAAGGTGATGGTGTCTAACATGATACTTTCGTTTTGGCGCGGGCCATCCTTACGGTACCGATAAAGAAAATGCCCACGACGGTTAAATCGTGGGCAAAGATGAGGCCTTGTGTCGGACTATGAATTATACTACAATTGTACGTATAATCAAAAACCCTCAAAATCGATGCGTTGTTGCCACTCGCGAGCCTCAGCCCGCTTTCCGGCATTCAGCCCGTCCCCCTTCTCATAATACGCCTGTGCAAGCTCATGCAGCCTCTCAAACACATCCATGAAGTTGCCCGTCCGCTTCGCCGACGAAAGCAGGTTCCTCATGTTGCGGATATCCGTGTTGAAGTACAGCCCCAAGTCACAGACAAAATCCTCCGAGTTCGAGGCGATTCTGCCGTCTGCCGTCTCAAAGATATGCAGGTCATAGATGATGCGGAACAGCTTCACAAAAGCCGTGGTCTTTTGTTTTGAGATTCTGTATCGGCTATGGAGTTCAGCGGTCTCCTCTCGTTCCTCAGCCTCCTCGATGGCCATCCTCAGCGTCTGCGTCCAGTCGCCATGTTCCTCTGCCACGGTAGCCATCAGTGTCTTCAGCACGACAATACAATCCTGCTTCGGCAGCCGCTCCGCCTGCTCCATCAAATGCCGTATCTTCACAGAATCCTTGGTTTCACTCATAGTATGATCTTTTTAATTCCCCTTCTTCACTTTCCTCTTCGGAACAAGTCCTCCTCGATACTTCTTTTTTCTCAACCCATAATACCCATCTCCCAACAATACAAACCTCTCCTTGTCGCTGCCCAGGCTCGACGTGACACTGTTCTTGTTGGTATAAGGAAAGGCCGGCAACACCTTCTCCATAATCTCATTGATGTGCATAGGGGTCCTGGATTTCTTCAAAATATCGACCACCAAGTCCCTGATGCTTCCTCGATACACATGGTCCCATTCGGCCAAGGTGTATCTCGACGACTTCCCGATGGGAACTATTGCCTCCGACCGCAACACCTTCCCTCTGACGTGTTCAAAACTCTTGTGCTTGACCTCTGGACATCTCTTGATCAGTTCTGCATACAGCTCCTTCATGCTCATCGGCCTGCCTTTCTCGCGCAGGATTTCACTCAGCTCGTAAACCACATCCACCCCATTGGGAGGCAAAACAATGTTCCCTTTTTCGTCAACAGGCAATCCGAATGCCTTAGTGATGATGACTGGCAAGGCCTCCTTGTAAATGCCCTTCTTGTCATCAGGAATATCCTTCAGCAGATCGTCAAGACAAATAGAACCCGTCTCCGGCCTTATCTGCCTGCTATGTCTGCCCACCTCGCCACAAACCTTATTGATAACACTGACATTCAAACGATTGTTGACTAGGAAACGCAAATCATTCTCTTTCGCTGTTTTCATCGGGAATCCCTCGGTACATACCAAGGCAAAAGTCTCGAACGAAATGTTCACTTTCTCGTTTTCGACGACATCCAAATACAGGTCATCAATCTCCGAAACAACCAGAGTTTTGTTAAGCTGGTAATGCATCCATCCCCTGTCTTTGAATAAGTCTTTAGGTGCCAACACCATCAATTGCCTGACACGTTCCCTTGTGCACCCAATCTCCTTGCCGATTTCTGCATAGTTCATTGGATGACCATCACAGAGACCAGTGGCCATCGCAAAAATCTGCTCCACTCTTTCTTTCGTGGTCGCCAGGAGTTCCCTTAACAGGAAGAACATGGGATAATAACCATATTGTTTGTAAAAGTCGGCGACGAAATCAACCTGTTCCAAAGTCAGAAAACGGTACTTGTTAGCGACAACAGTGGTGCCCAACTCTTTCCCGTCGATACTTTCGTACCAAAGAAGCGTCTCCTTCAGCTCAGCTAAAAACAGGAAAATCGTCCTGTAGGTTGGCCCCCATGAACGTATCTCAAGCAGCTTGCTTCTCACTTCTCCTTCTGAAAGCTGCATCATCGCCGCAGCCCTCGAATAACCGGGAATCAAATACCGCCGCACATTTGCTGCAGCATTGACGAGATGGTCGGCTCTTTCATGAAAATCATCCAAAAGCGCCTTTCTCCTAACCTTCAAATCCCAGTCTTTGGCTTCAAGTTCCGCCGCAAAAACATCGTCGCAGAACCACAGTATTGCCCGTGCTATGACAATCAACTCGTAGGTATAAGTATCATCGAGTTGCTCCTTCCGCAAAGAAGAATGGATTCCCGAAAGCACTTGATAGCAATAATGCTTCAGCTCTCTATTAACAATGTTATTAAACCTAACATCCAAGTCATTTAAGCCACAAAAGAAAAAGGTATAAAATGCCTTGCAGTCGCCAAAAGTGTCGTAAAAACGCCTTATGCAATCCAAGGAGAAGTCAAGCAGTGTCCTTTTGTAATGGGCCACAATGATGTCTTTTAGCGACTTGGGCAAATCTTCATAACTATCCAACTTCTTCAAGAGTTGCACGGCATGTTTATAATTCACCAACCCAATGACACTCTCAAACTCCTTGATGGTATATGGTCCGCAATTGCGCAGCTTTCGCAATCCATCTTCGTAATGCCATTGAATAAGATCGCCTACGGTGCCTATGTCAGCAGCATTGCATATATTGAAGGCCCTGGACGAAATCATCCCCAGTTCATAGTACCTTTCCATCGGAGACCTAAGTATCGCCTTTATGTCTTTTCTATCCTTAATCATTCTCTAATCAGCAACCTTATTATTGCCTACAAAACTACGGTTTTTCCAACAACCTCCATCATGCCATCTTGTTCGTCCAATAAAAATCCGATCCCACCTCACTTATCCGACGGACTGCTCGGATGCAAAGCCTCAAACTCCCACATCCGCCTATAAAACTCCTCGTCCATCGCCGATGTATCGATAGGAGCAGGAATGTGGATTTCCTTCTCCTCATGAGGTGCTTTAGCGTGTCCTTTATTACTTCTGTTTTGGCATCCTGCCAGCAGCAGGACGGCCAAAGCCGTCACTGCTGCATGGATAATTATGTTCGGGATTCTTTTCATTTCTTACTTTATTACAGTCACACGTTCCGTATGGAAAATCCCATTTACATCTATAATACGCATCAGATATACACCTGTTGGCAAACCTGCTACACTGATTTCATTCGTGCCATGCACGGTTTTCACCAGCTGTCCAAGACCATTACAAACCTGCACTTCGGCAGCCTCAATGCCATCTATCCTTACTCTGTCCCTAGCCGGATTGGGATAAACAGAAACGCATTGCCCCAATTCCTTCAGCCCCGTTCCCGAAAAATGCGCAATAAGTTCAGTGTCTCCCTCAATCTCAAAACTATATGGATTCTCCGTTGAAACCTGATTGCCGTTGACTTCCCAATACAAGAACGAACAGCCTTCATTGGGAATAGCCTCCACTTGCACCATTTTATCCTCACAAGTAGCCTCTTTTAAAACCCTGACCGTTCCCGCAGTTTCATCGGCTGAAACCACCGATAAAATTACGGTTAAACTCTCATGCATATTGGTAAATTCGCTCCATCCTTCGGCGTTTTGGTAGGCATCAAGAGTACCGCATGGAACGATGATGGGGATGTCAACAGGGAAATGCCATGCATTCGGAGTCATCATGCGTTTCAATTCTGGTGGAGTGGTCGCCTTGATTATCATTTTCTCGAATTGTGTATTATCAAAAGCTGACTCAGCAATCCAATTCACTGATTCACCAATGACAAGATTGTTGTAACCGATGCAAGAATCAAAGGTGTAAATCGGGATCCTCTCCACAAAGTCTGGAATAACCAAATCGCCCGTAAGACTCGTACAATGTGAGAAGGCTCCTGCTCCAATTTCCGCTAAGCTTTCGGGAAAAACGAATTCGGCAAGTCTCTCGCAATGAGAAAAAGCTTGACTACCTATGCTAATCACCCCGTTGGGCATATTGATTTCTGAAAGATTGATGCAGTCTTTGAAACAATCGGAATTAATATATTTCAGTCCATCAGGAAGAACAACGGAAACCAAATTGGAACAACCGGTAAAAGTCTCTCTTCCTGTTTTTTCCCAACCATCGGGAATCACAATATCCTTAAGGCTCGTGCAACCTTTAAAGACACCGTAACCTTGGTCGGATTCATTCTCAAAAACATATCGAGCAGGAAGAATAACGCTCTCTATACCCGAGCAATCCGCAAAAGCAAGGAAATCGATTTCCCTTACCGATTCCGGAATTGTCAATGTTCCTGTTAAGCCACTACATCCACAAAACGCAGAATTTTCAATGAATTGTACGGATTTGCCTAACTCCAAAGCGCCCGTAAAGCCTCTGCTCTCAAAAAATGCGTTTTGGGCAATCGTTTTCACACTATCAGGTATCACGAGTGCCCCAGCTTGCTGATCCCAACCCGAAAAACTTGAGATTCCAACAATCCTTAACGACTCAGAAAGCACCAATCTAGTAAATCCCGTGCAATTCATAAAAGTTCCATAGTCATATAGATAATAATCATTATCGGTAAGGCCAATTTCCGTCACAGAATCTGGAATGACAAGTTCGCCCATAAAACCGCCACAATTAGTAAAAGCACCATATTTGATTTTCTCCAAGCCTTTGGGCAATACAAGTTGGCCTGCCAAGTTAGTACAATCGGCAAAACAAGCCACCCCTATGACTCTCAAAGACTCTGGAAGTACCAAACGGTTGAAACCTGAGCAACCCATAAAAGCACCAAAATATACCGAATAATTGAAATAATACATGTCGTCTGTGTCGCCCAACTCGTTCACAGAATCAGGGATGGTAAGCGTTCCCGTGAATCCGTTGCACTCGAAAAAAGCTCCATACTTGACTTTGGTCAACGATTGTGGCAAACGGAGTTCTCCAACAAATCCAGTGCAGCGACCAAAAGCCATCTCACCAATCTCGGTTATCGATTCAGGCAAAACAAGCTCTCCTGTTAAACCGCTACAGTTCCAGAAAGCTTCTTTTTTGATGGACTTCATCTCATAATTTACACCTTGGTATTCCACTAAAGCGGGGATGACGAGTTCGCCCTGCGCCGCCTGACCGTCAATATGCCCGTCAAGACATACACAGGGAGGGTCGGTACTGATAATTGTGTACAACAGATTTCCAGACTGGAAATCATAGGCCAAGGCTTGCATCGCAAAGCTGACCATTATTACTAAAACAATAACTGCCTTTTTCATATTATAATTATGTTTATATTCGTTTGTCTCTGCCGTTGAACATGTCAACGGCAGAGATAAACGAATTCACTTATTTAACAATAACCAATTTCCCATTTTGTGAATATTTCCCACAAAACACTGTATAAGTATAAACGCCAGAAGCCAGGTCACGCAAGTCAAGCACTTTCTGTGTTTCCTTGCCCTGAAGATCGTATGTGGCAACAGTCATTCCGAGAGCGTTGACAATTCTCATTTGCGCTTTGGTCGTTCCCGCAGGTAGCGTATAGTCAACTGCAATCCATGTGTTGGCTGGATTGGGCGATACGGCTATGGAAAAGCCCATGGCCTTGTTAAGGTCTGCATCCGAAATGGAGGAGGTGACAACATTTCCTCGTCCATTTATTGGATAATCCAAATCCAATTCACCTGGGCAATCATTGTACCGGTAACCATAGGCTCCCATCATGATTGATTTTGCCATGGCCTGTGGAGTGCCTGTTCCAAATTCTGCTATATACTCTACTGATGCCCGTTCCGTACTGTCAAGTTGCATAGTATTGCGCTTATCAGCGTTTAACACACTATAAAGATTCAACAGCGCCAAATAATCATTGTGTTCAGTAAGATCGTCACTGGAGAGGCCGTATAAGGTAGGTAACATGTTGGCCAATGCAAATGCATCGGTATAATTGCCCTCCTCCAAATAGATGCTAACAATTTCGCGGTCTGATTCTAAGTCCCTCATGTTTCCTAGCCATCCAACCAATGATGTTTTGTCGATAATGCTATCGCAAAGGATGCTACGAATCATGTCGCTTGCAGCCTGACGGTATCTTTGGCTATAGTGTGCCATCTGCGATTCCATTGCGGTTCTGGCTGTAACTCCGTCGGCCATTTGGCGCAATAAACCAATCATATACTCAGGTAAAGGATTGTCCATGTTTTGAAGATAATTGAATAGCGTATCGTTTTTCAATTCATCTGGGTTTGAGGCAAGAATCTCAAAATATACGGATTGTGGAAACACATCATCGCGGCCAAGCATACTGATAAGCACTTCTTCGGTGAGACATGGAGAATGGCCAAGCAACTGGGAACGAAGCTGCCACATGTCTGAAGGTGTTGCGGAACTAATGTCTGCAATTTCTTTTTCGGTGTCACCTCCATTAATCATGCCGTCATAAACTGTTTTGATGGCGTTGTAAGCTGAATAAGCCTCGTAATAGTCCGTCTCACGTTGTAATCTCTGTGCTACGGAAAGGACAGGGGTCAAGGTGTCATTGTAACTGATTCCTCCGAAAGTGTAATGTGAAGGACAACCGATGGAGTCCATCGTTGTTTTTAATGTTACGCCGTAAATGCTATTGATATTTGGAGTGCCATTAGTGAGGTTGGGATCATAATAGTAGTTGATGCCATTATTGCCATGGTTGATGAATTGGTATCTGCTATATTCACTGAACGTATTATTGGCAGGTACATTCAACGCTCCTTGGTTTGTTTGTATGCCTAATTTGTAATAACTATTACCGCCAAGCACATAAAAATCGCACAAGTTATCCGTGTTCTCATTGCAACGGTATTCCAGCCCAAGAATATCGGACTTTGCGTCAGTTGTATTCCTTGGCATCATCCATGTGTTGTTTCTCCCAATTGACAGGTTCGCACAATACAAACCCTTGAACGTATTCTTGTATATCTGATTCTGCGATTTCGAGTTCTTGATTACGACACCAAAGTTCTCAAAAGGATGTTGTGGAGCTATACCGAAAGTGTCCTGTTCTATGATAAAAGCAGGCGTTTGTTCAGCAAAAATGCCCGCTGCACATTGGTTGTTATCCTTGCCAATGCTGAACGTGGAGTTGAGTATGAGAGGGTAACCCGACCTTACCGCAAATACTCCAAAACTGTTATTGGTGAAGTCCGTGTTCTTCACGGTCATCGGACGTATTCCAACTGAACCGTCATTGACTGAGACTACGGCTTTGTAGAACCCGTCAAAAGAAGAGTTGTCAAACTGCTGACATGGATAAACTTGGCTACCTGATGTGCATACCCCGCCCAGTTTGAAACCCGCGTCCCAGGCATGAAGCCCAATAGGCCAAAGGCTAGAATATGCATTGTCATCGTAACTAAACCTACAACCGTAGAAACCCACACCACGCACTCTAAACAAGTTGGCATGCATCTCAAACAGGTTTGGCCCGATGTATTTCTCATCAATAGAGAATTCACAGTTCTTGAAATAAGAAACATTGTCTCTGATTACCATGTTTCCCTGCTGGTGCGGGTGTTCAAATTGGTTTTCATAAGGATGAAAACACACTGCAGTAGTATTATTATTGAAATGGGCGTCCGATGCTTTCACGATGCCGCCACTCGATTTGTCGTCATTTGGGTTCCATACATCAATGCCTATGACAGCGTTTCGTATCGTTGCTCCATTTTTCATCTCCAAAAAGCCTTGCCAATACTCTCCGTTTTCTTTAAATTGATGCTTCTCTCTGTTACCCCAAACCTGAACACCCTTCCACATGGGGCTATGTTCCTCGGGCAGATTGGTAAGCGTTGCACCGTCCAAAATCAGTTTTCCGGAAGGTTTGACGTAGATTCTTACATTTTCTGGAGCCTGCACTTCATCCCACATGGTGAGTTCCGAATCGGAACTTACCCAAATGTCGCCACACAAACGGTAGGGTTGCACAGCCGTGCCCGAATTGATATTGCCGTCAATCTGCCCCTCATAACCTGCAAGCGTGGCCGCTTCTTTGGTAAAAGGACTTTCGTACCTCTGTTGAGGAATCACGGGTTCATATCCTGGATCAAACTGCTGCCCTAATGTGTCATTATGGTCCGGATAATAATAGCCCTGTCTAGTCCATGTATCAAGATTATTAGCGAATTCAAACATTTCATTTAAAGACAATACCCCATCACCATCTGTATCTGGATTTACATCATATTGGGTATGAGGATGTGATAGTTCGTGGTTCCCAAAATAATCACCCCAGTTCATAAATCCACTTCCGATAATTCTTTCATTTGGAGTCCATGGACCATCTACAACCATAGAATTAACAACTCGATAATAAGGATAATATCCAAGGGCGGCTGATGTCCAATAATAAGTAAATTCGTTTGCATAAGGATCGGGGAGACCTCGGTGACTTTTTAAATAAACCCCATAGTTTTCGGCCCAGGAGATTCCATCGGCAGAAGCGGCGGAATGACCAATACGGTTTTTGCATTTAAAACTGGGGTATTTGACATCATCCATAAACTCTTCAATAAATCCGCCTGAATGACAGTTCTGCATTACAAGAGTCATTTGAGAACACTTGATGTCTTTTAACCAATCAACAAGTTCGTAGTCATAGACTTTTTGTGTCCCTCCATTGTGTTCCGTAACAGGAAAATAGCAACCAAATTGATCTTGTTTGCCATGGCCAGTAATATAGATAAAAAGCTGGTCTTCTTCGGTCAAAGTCCGTAAATCTTCTAATCCTTCTTCCGCATATAGTTGAAGACAGTTTTCATCACCGGCAAAACATCTGAAAATGTTATGAAGATTATCCTTGGTGTAACTAGTAAATTGATCGTCAAACCAATTAAAGAAATCACCAGTACCGTCGGCATTGGCTTCATGACCGTTTCCGTTCAAATCTGAGCTAA
Source organism: Bacteroidales bacterium (assembly GCA_017395365.1). Lineage (GTDB taxonomy): Bacteria > Bacteroidota > Bacteroidia > Bacteroidales > F082 > Limimorpha. Next base: position 12,496 of record JAFPUN010000012.1, on the reverse strand, counting down.
ACAAATCTTCCTTGTATTTGTCTCTTATGAGATCAGGAGCCATAGCAATAACTCGACGGTTAACGAATCCATCCCACACGCTTCCTTCCTGATACCCGTATACATTAGTCAGTACTGTGTAAACGCTTGATAAATCAAACCAAAACCTTGTTTCGCATCCATTTCCGCAAATTAACACAGCCCATTTATGACTTGTATCTAAAGAGTTGCTATTTCTAACAAAGATAGTGTCAGATACAAGAGGCGTTGGATTAGGGTTTGAACGTGGACAGAGTGATAGTTCTATTAAGTCATTGTTTTTTGGTGGCATGTCTGCTGATATCATAGTGTACCCTAAAGACATATCAACAAAACAGTATTTACATGGATGCGACCAGTTGGCCATTGGCTGATAATCTATGAAATAGCCAAGGCAGTGTGAGAATGGTACTTGTACGAACGAACCATCTTCCAGATAAATAGTATCGGAGGAGGTTAGTTCTTGTGACAAACCAAAGATGTCAACGTGTCCTACATTGTTGGCAAACAATTGATTGACAATCAAAGCATCTGCATTGGTACGCCATGATTGTGAATGCACCGCCATAGTCATTAGCAGGCATAAACTCAAAATAAATCCTCTTTTCATAATTACAAGTTTTAAAGTTTTTGATTATTAGTCTGTTACACTAAACTCACCAGTATACACATCCCCATTAGAGAGTGTAATAGTGACAATGTAATTCCCTGTATTGGGAATATAGACCTGCAAGCCATTTGGTGTAAACACTGAAAGGCATTGCACCGAAGCACCTGCGATTGAGGCAACTCCCACCGTGACTTGACCTAGATTTTCGCTGAATGCTACAACAAGTACATGGCCATTAATGAATGGGGTAATGGCATTGCTTTTGTCCGAACTACTTGCGCCCGTGCTTTCTGTTAGTTCGATGGAAACTTGATGGCCGTCCTTCTCATTTTGTGTTTCGGTCACGTTATTGGCGTGGCATAATGCTCCAGAAAGAACGAAGCAGAGCATCAGAATCATTTGTTTTAATTTGAACATTGCATTTGTGTTTTTAAGGTTAGTAATTCAGATAATTTTTAGCTTAAGCTTTCGCCAGCAAAAGTAGTCCGATGCATAATTGGCTGTGCATTACTTTGCTGGAGTAAAGTTGGAAATAATCTATGGGGGGGGGTAAAACCTGATAATCAACAAGTTATAAATTCACCAAATGGCTTTGGGAATGGTTTTGCCCATTTTTAAACAAAAAAACAACCACAAAAACAAACAAAATGCAATCATTTTTCCCCACCGAAATCAAAGATCAAACAGTGTCAATGGGGTTTTGCCGGATGAGTCCACCTCCCTCTCCTCAAGGAGAGGGCCGGGGTGAGGTCCAAAAACCGCTCGTTAGCACAACAGCACGTAAGCACGTATAACGTAAGTACGTAAGTACGAAAATAAAGAAAACATCAATTGAATAACCAGACAACCGTCTGCTATTCAACCACTTCCCAACGCCCGCCCTTATCAGGCCCAACACGGCGAATGACGCCCTCTTCCTGCAATTTATTGGTGATGTTTACGATGGAACGCCTCGTAAGGCCAATGATCTCCGCCATTTCAGTGGTGGTTATTTCAGGTCTATCCTTAATCAGGTCCACAATTTTCTGTGAATTTTTCTGTGAACTTTTCTGTGAAGTCCATTGGCTTCCAGACAATAAATCCAGTTTCGATACATCATAAGCATGTCCAACAAGCCCATCCGCCACCCTCATAACATACTTCGCCACGCTTTCTTCCACACCAAGTTTCTCCTGAAGACTCTCATTTTGCTTCTTGATGGCGGAATAAGACAAGTTTTTCAGTGCCGCAATCTCACTCTCGCTCAATCCCAACAAATGCAGATGGCATAACGATAACAACCCCTGCTTTAAACCCGGACATTGGCTCAACAACTCATGGTCAAAACCTTCATAATGCTTCTCCACAGCTTCTCCAAGTTGTTTGTAGTCCTTGTCTTTGAGGGCAATGCCAAGTTCGTGCGCCACGTCGCGAGAAGTAATATGTTGGCTTCTTGCCTCATCGAGAATGTGTTGGCAAATCGGTTCTTTCAGGAAAGCCATCCGCCGCTGCTTTGCTGCTTTTTGCTGAAGGTTCAATGTTTTTTCCAATGCAATTACTTGCGCTTCCCTTTCCTTAAGGTTCTGTCTTAAGGCATCTTGCTCCTTCTCGTAGGCCAACCGCTCCGCTTCCAATTCCTTCACATGCCGCTTCTTGGTCTTCTCTATCTCCTTTTCCGACCTGTCTTTTTGTGTCCTTAATTCCTCCGCGTGTCGCTCCTTAGCCTCGGCCATCCACTGTTGGTGCTTCCTTTCCACCTCCTCTAACCGTTGTTCGGTTTCCACTTTCAGTTGCCCCAGCTCTTCTTCATATCTCTTTTTTGTTTCTTCCAACGTTTTGTCAGCCTCAGCTTGCCAAAGCCTCAACTCCTTTTCGTGCGCTTGTTCAGTCTCACCAAGTATCCTGTCTGCTTCCTCTTGTTGTATCTTCAGTTGTTTCTTGTTTCTCAGCATCAACGCACAAACAACGACCAACAAAACCACAACTGCTATGGAAATAATGATACTTATAACTCTCTTCAAGGATTTGTCTCGTTCAGCTTCAGCTTGCCTTTTCAATTTTTGGTTTGAATAGTTTTTAAACATATCCTCAAGAGTTGAAACTAAGGCCTTGTTCTCTCCAACCAGTTTCTTACGGCTTGTCATAAAATGAACAAGGGAGTCCAATTGTTCCTTGTTACCTAACTTGTCGTAAACAATGTATAAATAATTCGCTGCTTGGTCTTGCAATCCAGCCTCACGATTCTCAAACACGGGTTCCAAATAATACAGGGCGGAATCATAATTACCCTCAGAGAAATAAATGCCGCCAATGGTCAAATAGCGGTTTAATCGTTCATTATCAGTTTCCGCCTGCAAAAGGACACGTGTTATTTTATCCACAGATACTTCCGCAGCAACTCCTGTTTTATAGTCACAAAGAGCCTTACTTGCAACAATATCCCTATAGACCATATTGTCAGTTACCATCATATTCTCTAAGGCTTCTCTATAATAAGAAATGGCTTTCTCTATTTCATTCTTCTTGTCATATTGTTTGCCTATTCGATATAGGATGTTGGAAACACCAATGGGTGAGGTGGGTTCTATTCTACAATAGACCAAGGCATTCTCATAGCAAGTAACAGCAGATTCCATCATGAACTGCTCCGAAAACAAGTCACCAAGCCGGTTGTAGGTATAGGCCAAGAATCGTGCTTTATGCCCCACCAATTCCTGCTCCTCAAAATGTTCCTCCATCACCTCCAATGTCTTCAGGTATTCCGCGCAGGAATTAGCCACGTCATCCCGCTCATAAAACCCCACACCATTAATATAATGTGCCCGCGCATCAATAAACGCATTCCGTTCCCGTAGGGACGCACCGCGTGCGTCCGCTTTACGTGCGTCCGCTCCATCCATCCCCACAATCGAATCAAAATACCCCACCGCCTTCAGCAGATTCTCCCTGTTGCTTTGTTTCCAATCATTCTTATACAGCAGCTCCGCAACCAGCACTTGGCAATAGAGCCCATTAAACTCATCCAAACTATCCGCCTCCGCGCTCCCCACAAACCCCAACATCACCGTCAAAGCACTATCCGGCTGCCGCCACATCAAACTATCGATGTTCTCCAGTGTCCGTGAGGCCGTCCCCCTCTGTGAGGGGGTGCCCGTCAGGGCGGGGAAGTCCACTCCCTCTCCTCCAGGAGAGGGTCGGGGTGAGGTCGTGGGAGTCCCTTCCCCCTCTGAGAGGGGGCCAGGGGGAGTACATCCCGCCACCATCATCACCAGCCCAATCAGCAAGCACCCTATGGAAAACCACCATTTCATGCCCGCAAAATTACTCAAAATCCATCAAACTCAATCAAAAATCTTTCCCCCTTTTCAAAGGGGGTGCCGCAAAGCGACGGGGGATTTTTGCATCCTTACCATGCGATTTGCTTATCTCTACATACTATTTCCCGACGAATTTCACTTTGTTGGTTATTTGTATTGCCAAATAATGGTTTATTACTATCTTTGCGGTCGGAAAAATCTGCAATTATTCCGACCAAAATTTAGTCAAAAACGATATGCAAAACGCTGTAGTTGAAAAAATTAGAAGCAAGATAACCCACGCAAGGTTTGGGGAGGTGTTCTTCGCATCATCTTTCCCAAAATATGATGTGGAATATGTCACAAAATTGCTGGCCGTATTTGAGAAAGAAGGGCTTATTACCCGTATCGCCAAAGGGGTCTATGTCAAAGTTCGAAAAACCCGCTTCGGCATCTTGTATCCTTCTGCCTTTGAATTGGTCTCGCAGATAGCCAAAAGGGACAAAGCTGTAATCATCCCGTCGGGAGCCACCGCCGCTAACCGTCTGGGATTCTCAACCCAGGTCCCCATGAACACAAGTTTTCTGACAACTGGGTCTAGCCGGAAGCTGAAACTTGGCAACCGTACCGTCACCTTAAAACACGGGGCACCAAAGAATTTTGCCTTTCGTGGCAAGTTGATGCGGGAACTGGTACAGGCGTTGCGTAGCATTGGTGAGAACAACATCACACAAGAAGACGAACGACAAATAGCAAAGCTGTTGGCGGAGTCACCCGAAAAGAACACCGTAGAACAGGATTTGCTTTTGGCTCCTGTATGGATGAGACAACTCATCAAAAGAAACATGAAAGGGCAAGACAATGAGTAAATGGACAGACTTCTCAGTTGATGAACGTAAAGCAATGATACTGGCGGTCAGCCAGGCAAAACAAATCGATGAAGCAGCTGCCGAAAAGGATTGGTGGGTGACCGCCGTCATTTATTCCCTGTTTCATACTAGCATAAGCAAATTCCTTTTGTTCAAGGGTGGGACAAGTCTCAGCAAAGGCTGGAACATCATCAATCGCTTCAGCGAGGACATCGATATAGCTCTGAGCCGTGAGTTTTTCCTGAATGTAAGGAAATTAAAATGCGCAGAGTGCCTTACTCACAAACAGATACACAAAATGCGCGAGCATGCACAAGACTATCTTTTTGGTGATTTCAAGTGGGAACTTGAAACCAAGTTTAACGAATTGGGACTTGATGTAACAGTGGTTTGCGATAATGAGGTGTTGAATGAAAACGGTGAGCCGCGTGACGTACCTCACGACAAGGATCCATCCGTTCTTTATGTGTTTTATTCCTCACTTTACGACGACAATGCCTCATACGCCCAGCCGGTTGTCAAAATAGAGATAAGCGTTACCTCTATGGCTGAGCCATTTGAGATGAGGCGCATATCATCGCTGGTCGCACAGGTGTATGAAGGTGAAGATGTGGATTCCGATTTCATCCAAGACATCCCCACCGTAAGCCCCACAAGAACATTTTTGGAAAAAGCCTTTCTGTTGTGCGAGGAATACCAGAAGGCCGAACCCAGGACAACTAGGATGACACGCCATTTTTACGATTTGGAGAAGCTGATGCAAACCCCATATTGCGAAATGGCGCTAACCGATGCCAAACTATATCATGAGATAGTCGAGCACAGACGCAAGTTCTACCATGTAGGCTATGTGGATTACGACAAGGACCTGCCTTCCAATATCCAGATAGTACCCACCGAAGCCTTGATGTCCAGTTTTGAAGCCGACTACAACGAAATGAGAAAGAGCTTCATCTACGGCCAATCTCTCGACTTCGCAGACCTAATGGCCCGCATCAAAGAACTCCAAGACCGCTTCCGAGCAATAAATGGATAGAACCAACCTGCTTAAGACATTCAGCACTTCAACAGAACATGCTTTTACGCTCCACAGCAAGACAAAACGTTTTATCCGCTAACCATAACCTAATATGAAATAATTACCTAATTTTGCATCGCATATTCGAAGTCCTCGGATTTTAGATACAATGGTTGAAGCTACCATAAAGAAATACAATAAAATGGATGCAATATGATTTCACTAACAGCTGAACAGAAAACGATAGAGGGTATTTTTGGTGCGCCTAACGAGACATACGTGATACCCATGTACCAGAGGCCTTACTCGTGGAACCTGGACCAGTTCTCCGATTTGTACCGTGACCTAATGGGGGCATACGACAAAAACGATTCCTATTTTTTAGGCAATATCATCATGGCCCGAAGCAAAAGTTATGACAACGATGGTCAGAATTTTTTGGTCGATGGCCAGCAGCGTATCATCACACTCTGGACACTGATTAAAGTGTTAGCGCTATACCTGCCCGACATCAATTCACTCCAAAGCGCACTCTATGTAGTGCCATGGTCAGGTAACGAAAAACTGCCTAAAATCCATTCGCTCATTTTCGAGAATAGTGATAATGAAGCAATCAACGAAGTGTTCAGTTATGACAAGGAGAAAGTAAAATCACGTTACTATGAGGTGGTGAATAACGGCATCATCAACGAATTAAAATGCAATTCTAGAGTGGAAGAAGCTCTGCTCTATTTTTATCAGCAGTTTGTTGAATACCAGAACCCCGACTTTAATCTAGGCCAATTCGCTTTGTTCTTGATGCGTAAAGTGACCATGCTGCCAATAGTACAGTCGGCCGATGAACAGCAGGACGCTGAAAATAAGGCACTCTCTATTTTTGAAACTATCAACAACCGTGGCATGGATTTGGCAGATGCTGATATATTCAAGGCTCGTTTGTACGACAGTGCCTATAAAGAGGAACAGCGTAAAGAGTTTATCAACATGTGGGTTGATTTCAAGACGGATTGTTATGAGATGAAGGTCTCTATTGATGACATCTTCCGTTATTATTCGCACATTATCCGTGGACGCGAACGCATCACCTCCACCGAGAAACGATTAAGGGAATTTTTCACCACCGAGTCTTTCTCGCCACTGAAAACGAAAACATACAAGGAGGTGATGGAGGATCTTAATAAGATTCTGAGCATCCTGAAGTACCTCAATAAACATCGGGGCGATGACGAGGAAATAGGTACTTGGTTACAAATCATCAGTGCTTACACCAACCAGTACCCAACTTATGCAATCGTAGTCTATCTCTATTACCACGAAGTAAATACCGACACTGAAAAAAAAGACTTTGTCTATTTTCTTCAGTCGTTAATCAGGTATTGTTTCAATATGGGATCTACTACATCGGTGAAATTTAATATTTATAGCATTATCAAGGTGATTGCCAATAAAGGTATTATCGACCCATACTATATCAATGCCTCTTCAAACGCTTTGTCTCATCTAGGGCGCTTGCAGAACGGATTCGCGCTGCTAGCATATTACCTGGACACCCAAAAAGCTATCCCTGTGAAATACTCCATAGACAAGATAATAAACCTTCGAGACGAAAACTTGCTGGGCGATGATTGGCAGTTTATGTATGACAACTTGAATGATGTCTGCAACAGTATCGGCAACCTTGTGGTACTCGATATTCCCAAGCGTTACAACTCATTGATTGATAAATACACCTATTATAAGCAATCGAAAAGTCCTTATGTGAATACTATTTTTACCTCACCCGACTTCACTTTCGAAAATTGGAAAAGCCGTAATAAACACATGAGGATGCTATTGATTAAGTTCTTCACAAATCCTCAAGACTATGATAAACTATCTGAAGATTGATCATTTCAAAGCCTTTCTCAGTACGGTAGAAATGGCCATTGACGATAAGAACGTTCTGATATTTGGGGAAAATGGTTCCGGCAAGAGTTCCATATATCAGGCGTTAAAACTAATATTCCACAAACAGAAAGTATTCGATAGCAAAATTCCTAAGACTATAACCGACCCAAACGAGCGTAAACGTCGCGAGGATGACATATTGGCTTCGTTCAACCATCAGCAGTCGCCACTGACTGACTTTACTATTGAGATCAACAATACACCTTATGACACTTTCTCAACTGCTGGTTACGATGTCAGCATGATATCACAGGAAGATATCCAGGTGGAGGACAAAATCAATGTTGTTGATTTATTTGGGAAGGCTATGGTTGGAATAGTAAATCCCACAGATTTTATCAATAACAAGAAAGACACAATAGTGTCGCTTGTAAACTCTTTTCTTAAGGATTATTTCTTTGAGGGCAATCTTTCCGTTGAACTGGTGTATGATAACCCTTCTTGGTTTCTTCAAGTAACTGATATAAGTAGGGGCAACCTAACCCGAAACGAAGAATTGACTGCTTTTTTCAATGAAGCCAAATTACATATAATAAAATTGTTACTCTTATTAACCGCTATCCAGTTTAATGGCGCAAAAGAAAGGGGAGAGTTTTTAATTCTTGTATTAGACGACGTTATTACCAGTATGGACGCTGCAAATAGAACGTTGTTTGTTAGGCTGTTGAAGGACTTCTTTGAAGAATATCAGTTGATCATAATGACTCATAGTATTTCTTTTTTCAATATGGCAGACTACTCGTTTTCTACAGCCTATCAGCAAAAAGATGCTTGGAAACGTTTCCAGATTGAAGAACATGTGGGCTATTCTGATGTTAACGAACGGGATTCACAGGACTATGCAAAAACAATTAACCGCGACTATAAGAATCGATCTGCCATAGGTGTAATCGGAAACAGAATACGCAAACGTTTTGAGTTTCTCGTGGGCGAAGTGTCTAAACTGCTTTACACAGGAGGCGTTTCTGAAAGCAATCAACTCTTGGGCTCACTTTTCGCTCCTAAAAAATTATACTACGAATACGATGTTCCTAACAAGAAGCTCAATACGGTCTATGATTTCGTCGATGAACTGATTGCCATTATTGACGCTGACGCTGGTTCAGCGTTGAAAACACAATTAGAGACAGTAATCAACCGATACGTTTCGGGAACAGAACTGATAAAACTCAGGGATATACTATGTGAGATGGTCGTATATCAAAAAGTGTCCATGCATCCACTATCCCATGCTACTGGCGCATTGCCGCTTTCAACTACAAAAGAGGTTGAACGCTCAATTACCCTACTCATGATGCTTGAAAAGCAATTAAACAACCTGATAGGGAAAGACCTGTATTCCATCTAATATGACGAAAGACGAACTGCTCAATATGCAGGTTTCTTGGGTGTCCTCTACCACCTCAAAGCAAGTTGCCCATCAGTCCCTGCGTGCGGCATTGGCAGCGATTCGCAATGGTGAAAAGAAGCAGGACATTTTGCGTATGCGAGCCGTGGTCAAAACCGACCACGACGAGTATGATCGTATTAAAAGCACATTACCAGCAAATATCTTCGCAGGGAAGTTTGTGGGCGGCCATGCCGTCACTGATATTGTAGAGTATAGTCGTCTAATGACACTCGATATTGACAAGTTGAATGCCGAGCAACTAATCAAGGTAAAGCAAAACCTTACATCTGATCCTTATGTGTTTGCCTTTTGGCTGTCGCCATCTGGCATAGGTTACAAAGGGCTTGTGTTGCTCGATTATGGTGATATCAATTTGGAAGATAAGAAATATTGGCATCGTGAGGCATTCAACCAGCTGTCGAATTATTTCAAGGGACATTACGAGATTGAACTTGACATCAAATGTAAGGATGTACCGAGGCTCTGCTTTGTCTCCTACGACCCAGGCTTATGTGTGAAAGACGAGATTGAGGCGTTCCCTATAGAACCTATCGAGGAAGTGAAAAAAGCCAAAAAAGTGGCTGAGCGTTATCGCAAAGCTTTCCGAACCTACAACGGAACCAATTACCGTCGTAACGAACCTGGGCGCAATAATCAACATAATCGTAAAATGATGAATTCAATCATCAAATATTTGGAGAAACACAATATCTCTATCACCCATTCCTATTATGAATGGTTCAGCGTGGCTATGGCCATAGTAACGGCCTTTAACTACGATGTGGGAGAGAACTACTACCTGCGGTTGTGCCGCCTCGACGGACCTCGCCACGATGAAGAGGCGAGCCGTTCGATGCTGCGCTACTGCTACGAACACAGCAATTTTGAAATTACACTAGGAACACTTATATATTTCGCACAATGTAAAGGATATAAAATGGCACAGAAGGCAGTAGCCATAGAGGATACCACAATGGATGGTTAATATCCGTTGAGGCCTACGTACGGGCGGGGTCAGCAGGTTTCTTCCACTTCTCCGCCAACAAAGGAAGAATAGTTTTTGTTTCGGATTATTTCATTTCTCGGTTATGTCGTCCTTTTGTGCCATTCTTTTCAAACCATGCAAGCATTTCTTGATTATATATCATTTGAGGCCGTTGCTGAAGTTCTCATCAGCAAACGAGTTCAATTGGCTGACAAGCGCCATAAAAACCACATGCTTCATCTTATGTCACCCAAAATGAGTTTAGGGATGCTCACGAATGCTGATCGACAATTGCTGTCGTTGTTGCCATCAAGGAAACATTGGGTGACTCTTGGTGAAAAAGGTCGTTATCGCAAAACTGAAGACGGTGCTCATTTACAGCGTAGGTCTGCGTCGCAGTGTAACAAGATGGCCATCCAATGGACAATTGAAAAGGATATGTCTAGGGCAGTAAAGCCCGCTTATCTCCTAAAGTTGGAAACTTTTGTGACAAAACTTCAAAACCGCGTGAAGGACATTGAATTTAGGTTTGATGCCCCTATGGTGTTCCCCGAAAAGAAAGACGAGTCGAGTTGCCGCCCTTTGTGCAAGTTTACTAATTTGGAGGATTCAGTTATTATCATCTTGGCAAACAAATACCTCACAGAATTATTCAATAATCAATTCTACGATGAGTCACTTGCATTCCGCAGCAAACGCACATATCACGGCCAAAAGGATTATGTAACCTCTCATCACGATGCCATAGCCCGCATCAAGGAATACAGAAAGCAGATGTCGGATCGCAATCTTTATGTTTCAGAGTGTGACCTCAAAAAATTCTACGATACAGTGAGTCACAACGTGGTCCGTAAGTGCTATCACATGCTGTTGCGCAAAGTAGCAAAAGAAAATCCAGGGCTGCAGTTCGATGAGATCAATCGAGTTTTTGAGGCGTATCTCAGATGTTACACCTTCCCCAAAAATGTATATTGCAAGAATCATTGTCCCGATTTTTGGGAAGAGAACCATATCGATGGAAAATGTCGTAGTTTCAAATGGGTGAAAGATGAGTTGCTGGACAACGGCATTGCCAAATCGCAGAGTGGTCTAATGCGAATGGGAATTGGCGTACCGCAAGGCGGTGCACTTTCGGCTCTGATAGCCAACATGGTGCTCAACTCCGTTGACCACGAAGTGATGAGTCACACAAAAGAGAATGACTTGTATCTCCGCTATTGCGATGACATGATTATTGTTTCCACTTGTCGCCAACGTTGCCACAAGTTGTTCTTTACATATTATAACGGAGCCAAGAAACTTAAGTTGGTGCCTCATGAACCAGAGAAACGACTTGAGTTCAATAATCCAAAGTTTTGGAAAAGCAAAAGCAAAAATGCCTACCTATGGGCAATGGGACAGACTGATGCCGCCGAGTGGATTGGCTTTGTAGGTTATGAGATGCGACGCGATGGAATGATCCGTATCCGACGCAAGTCATTCCGTAAAGAGTTGGACAAGCAGCAGAGTGTAGTGTTTGAGAAGGTGTTAGACAAGATAAAGGGAAAGGATCGCGTATCAGACGGTTCTTTGTATGGGTCACTTGAACGCAAGCTTGTGTCAATGTCGGTAGGAAAAGTGGCTGTTTGGAATGCCAAATTTATGGAAAGTGAAATGTGTTGGGCTGACGGTTTTAGGGAATTAGAAATGAACCCAGTGCTTTCAAGACAGTTGCATGAATTAGACCGCCATCGGGGTATGATGCTTAGCGCAGCAGCAAAACGCATCAAGAAAATGAAAGACAAAGGAGAAAAACTGAAACGAAAAGACGTGGAGCAATTAGACGACGAAAAAAATCCCGATTCACGGGGTATGGTTCACAGTTACTACTATCAATTCGCAAAAGAATGAAAATCAAATATATTTATTATTGACACTGCGCTTATTTGTATAAGACTCCATATCGAAAGCTTTCTACTGTTAATCAGCTCCTTCGCTTTGTAAAATACTGCTATCTATAACAAAAGAAGTGTTCAATGAGCACTTCTTTTGTTGTTGCTAGTAATATTAACAATCAAACTAACCATTGAAATTAGCAAATCTGCTATTGTTATAAATAACATTGCTTGATACACACCTCCTTTTTTGATTTGACATTTGTTATTTTTACATTTTAATATAGTAAATATACATAAACTAATTTAAAAAAACAAGTTAGTTTTGCAAAAAACAGGTTCGACAAAATAATATAAAGCATCATCGGAAAATTTAAACCTTCACCTTCCCATCCCATTCTTATGATTTGACAATGGGTTTTTGCGAAAACTTTTCAACATAGTTACGAACAATTTCGGGTGAATATGGCTGGTCTGTCCTGATGATGGCGAACATGGTTAGAATGAGTT
>JAFPUN010000011.1 GCA_017395365.1 Bacteroidales bacterium | reverse complement strand
CTGAATGGATGCATTCCCAAAGAGATGTGCCTGTCAAAACCTACAAAAGAAAACCGCCGCAAGGTGTCCCTGCGACGGTTAACTGAGTTTTTACTATTTTTGCCCCGTAAAACCTGTAACGGTTATTTAGGACTAGTCATTCCGCGAAAGCATGGCTAATCTTTCGGTTGATTTGCAGTAACCGTTTCTCATCCAATTTGACGACTGCCCTGTCGTATGTCATCAAACCATTAAGCTCTGTTTCACAGTCGGTGGTTTGCGTGTAGACTGCTGCCGAGAAGCCTTGAAAAGCCATTTTGTAGAGTTTTTCCGCATATTCCACATAGGTGTCAGTCACCTTTTCCTCGGTATCAAACTCCACATAGCCCCAGCCTTGGTCTTTCACCCAGGTGTGACCTTCCACCTTACGGCCAATGCCGCCATACTCGCCGAGCACCGTGGCACGAGTCGGGTCATAAAGCACCATCTTCGGGTCAGGATAGTGATGCAAATCGAGAATGTCACCACACTGGTAAAAATTGCCCCCCGAGGCAGGGTTCACCAAACGGGTCGGATCGAGTCTCTTGGTCATCTCCACAATTTCAGGTGTCTTGAACTGACCCCATGATTCATTGAAGGGCACCCAAACGCCGATGCAAGGCACCGACTTCAAACTGTTGATAATCTCCGTCCACTCCTTCTTGTAGCATTCCTCGGATTCGAGCGTACGCAAGCTCTCGGGACCTTGGTAATATTGCGTAGTCTGCCATTGTGGGCCGCGTCCGCCGCTAGGCATGTCCTGCCAGACGATGATGCCGATACGGTCGCAATGGTAGTACCAACGCGCCGGCTCCACCTTTACATGTTTGCGAATCATGTTGAAGCCCAAATCCTTGGTTTTTTGGACATCATAGGCCAAAGCCTCATCGGAAGGTGCGGTATAGAGCCCATCAGGCCACCAACCCTGGTCGAGTGGGCCAAAATGGAAGACGGGCAGGCCATTCAAAGTGAGGCGTACAATACCATTGTCATCACGCTGCGTGCCGAAACTGCGCATTGCAAAATAGCTGGCGACTTCATCTATCACTTTACCTTTGCGCAGCACCTTGACTTTCATATCATACAGGAAAGGATGGTCGGGCGTCCATCGCAAAAAGTCCTCCGGCATATTGACCTCAACGGGCTGTCCATTGATAGACTTGGCCGTAGCGACAGGCTGACCTTCAAAGGACACCTCAACTTGGTAGAGATCATTCTTGGTCGGATTGGTGAAATCCACCTCCACGCTAACCGTAGCCTTGTCAAAATTGGGTGTAGTGACTATGTTCCGGATATAGTCCTCTGGCACATACTCCAACCATACCGTCTGCCAGATACCCGTCACAGCAGTGTAGAAGATGCCACGCGGCTTGAGCACCTGCTTGCCATGAGGAATATAACTGTCGTCGGTAGGGTCCCAAACGCGAACAACCATAGTATTTTGTTTACCTTGCAGCGCCTGCGTGATATCAAAAGTAAAAGGAGTGTACCCACCTGTATGAGACCCCACCTTGATGTCGTTCACCCATACATCCGTCATCCAGTCGACGGCACCGAAATGCAACAAAACACGACCATTTTTCCAGTTGTTCGGAACGGCAAAAGTCTTCTGATACCACAAGGCTTTCTCGGGTCCCACTTCTTTCTGAACACCAGAAAGCGACGACTCGATACAGAATGGGACAAGAATGTCACCCTCGTATTGCACAGGAGCCTTCTCCCCTTTCGCCGTGATGGCATATTGCCACAGGCCATTGAGGTTTTTCCATTCGGGACGCACCATCATCGGGCGGGGATATTCGGGCAATGCGTTTTCGGGTGACACCTGTTCGGCCCAACGCGTCTTCATCTTGTCGCCCGCAGGAGCATACTGGGCAATAGCGACAGTAGTCATAAGCAGTGAGATAAGTAAAAGTTTGACTTTCATATTATTACTAGTTTACAATTCATATTTAGATTCCCAACGGGAATGGAAACTGCATTACAAACCTTATCACTCCCCCATTCCGAAGGAAACTTATTCCTCCATCACTTCCTTGGTAAATGCTTCGGCGGCAGCGATGAGACTCTGAACGGCACAATTCATCAGGGTGGTCATATCCGGAGTGGCATCCAGGACCTGCTCGTAGCACATCCATACCGAGGCCCCCTTATCCTTGCCGTCCTCGTAGTCGTATAGCACCGCTTTCACCACCTTATAGTTCCAGTTGACATTGTTACAAGCCATGATAGCTTTGGCGAAGTTGTCGTCGGTCACATCAAAGATGCCAGGCAAGGTCAGACGGAAAAACAAGGGGTCGTCGGCGTCGTTCCAAAACAAGAAATTCCAGCCTTCATAGATGAAATTCAGGCCTACCTCGTTCTTGGTCGCCACGATGCCGTGCGATTTCAAGTATTTCAAAACCAAATTCTTGGCATTCATACTCTATTTCTTATTGAAGCCGATACGTGTCTTGGTAGAATAGGTCGGGTTCTTGTATTTCAGCACATCGACGAGGATTTTCTGCGAGATGGGGACATCATTGTAAGCGGCGGTCATGGCAGCTTCGTTGACGGCCTCGGTGATGTCACCAGCGTTGAAGTCGTCCGACATCCTGGCCAGCTCATCAAAATCGATGTCCTCACATGGGCGGTCTTTCAGGTGGTCGATGAAGATGTCCTTGCGTGCCTCGAAGTCGGGCTGCGGGACGAAAAACACACGGTCGAAACAACCGACGCGCATGATGCTTTGGTCGATAAGGTCGGGACGGTTGGTGGTAGCCACAACGAGGATGCCTTTCTTCGAGCAGTTATTCAACATTCCGAAGAAGGCCGAGATTTGTGGTGTGATATTGCCTTCCTCCAATGCTGCATTAGGATTGGGGGCAATGAACTCAATCTCGTCGAAGCAGAGCACAAACGGTGCCTTAATCTCGGCGGCATCGAAGATGCGCTGCAAGTTGTCGAGCACGCCTTCCTGATAGATGTGGCCCAATTCTACGCCTTTGATAATGGAGTAATTGAAGCCCAACTCTTCCGCAAAGCTCTCAAGGACGAGGCTCTTACCGCAACCAGGAGGTCCATACAGCAGCACACCGTTAATGGCTGGCAATTTATACAACTTGGCTTTTTCAGGATTCTGCAAGGCGAACAACACTTCCTTGCGCAGCTGTTCCTTCAGTTCGTCGCGTCCCGTCACATTGTCGAAACCACTACCCGACCCTTTCTTGAAAGTGATGACGGGACCTGTAGTAACTTGATCTTGCTCTTCGGGTTGGGCAGTTTTCGTGTCGGTTTCTTCCATTCTTTTCGCCAGTTCCGGCATCACCTGCTCTATCAAGTCTTTAGCGAATTCGCCAGCCGAGCCAAAACGGTCTTCAGGTTTCTTGGCCAAGGCCTTCAACAAAATCGCCTTCATATAATCAGGCAATTTCACCTCATCCGTCTCCAAGACGAGATCTTGTTTCCTCGCTTTCTTCACCGCGTCTGCAATCTTTTGCTTGTCGCCTTCCAAAGTCCTCAAATCCATCATCTCCCAGGGCGATTTGCCAAAGATCAAGAAATAAAGGAGGGCTCCAGTGGAGAAAATGTCGCTCTTCACCGTATACACCGCACGGAAAGTCTCTGGAGCACGAAAATAAGGCATCAGGTCCTCGTCAATGAAAGTGGGGCGGCCTTTGACCATATAGGAGATATGGCCCAAGTCTATGATGGTAGGCATCAGCATGCCATTGTCCAATTCCTGAAGCATGATATTGGAAGGACGGATATCGTTGTGTATCAAGGCACGGGAGTGAATAAACGACAGACCGCTCAACACGCACAAAATTATTTGCACGGCGTCTTCCAAGTCGAACGGGCCGTCTTGCCTGACCGCATCAAAGAGCAGCATGCCACGGTAGTATTCCGTAACCAAATAATGGAAGACCTTGTTGCTTTTTTTCACCTCGCCATTGTCGACAAAACGCACCACATTGACATTGTCATCGGTATTCAGTTCCTTGCAGAGCTGAATCTCGTACACCTCCTTGCCCTCAAAAAGCTGTTCCTTGGGAATGCTCTGGAGTTCGTACAGTTTCATGAAATACATCATGTCGTCAGGACCGAGCACCGAATAGGATTCAGCGACAAGGCCTTTCTTGATAAACGAGTTGATGACATACTTGCCAATCTTCTCCCCTTTTTTGAAAGTTTCCATACGCGATTATTTGTTGGGGCAAAGTTCACGATTTTCTTTGACCTGCGCAAGGGTGAGAGAAAATTTTTTCTATAGAAAACAAAAAAGGCCGCAAAGCGGCCCTTTCATATGTTATAGTAGAATGGCTTATGCATCAATATTCGCATATGTGGCGTTCTGTTCGATGAACTCGCGGCGCGGAGCCACCTCGTCACCCATCAGCATGGAGAAGATGTGGTCGGCTTCCATGGCGTTCTCGATGGTCACCTGACGAAGCGTGCGGTGGGCCGGGTCCATAGTGGTCTCCCAGAGTTGCTCGGGGTTCATCTCACCAAGACCTTTGTAACGCTGCACATCGTAACCGCTCACCGTACCGTTCTTGGTCAGCTCTGCCATGCTGGCAAAGCGTTCCTCGTCGGTCCAGCAATAACGCACCGGCTTGGTACCGCGCTTGATAAGGTACAAAGGCGGCGTGGCGCAATACACATAGCCATTCTCGATCAGCTCGCGCATATAGCGGAAGAAGAAGGTCAGGATCAGCGTGGTGATGTGGCTACCATCGACATCAGCATCGGTCATGATGATGACCTTGTGGTAACGCAACTTCTCGAGATTCAGTGCCTTACTGTCTTCCTCGGTGCCGATGGTGACGCCAAGGGCAGTGTAGATGTTCTTGATCTCCTCACTGTCGAACACGCGGTGTTCCATGGCCTTTTCCACATTCAGGATCTTACCACGCAGGGGTAGGATGGCCTGGAAGTTACGATCACGGCCTTGCTTGGCGGAGCCTCCTGCAGAGTCACCCTCGACGAGATAGAGCTCGGTCTTGGCGGGGTCGCGCTCGGAGCAGTCGGCCAGCTTACCCGGCAGGCTGAAACCTGACAGGGCACCCTTGCGTTGCACCTTCTCACGGGCATTGCGTGCCGCTTGACGTGCCTGGGCAGCCAAAGTCACCTTATCGAAGATGGTCTTGGCCTCTTTGGGATGCTCTTCGAGATAGTCAGAGAGCTGTTGACCCACGATGGAGTTAACGATACCCATCACCTCGTCGTTGCCCAGTTTGGTCTTGGTCTGACCTTCGAACTGCGGCTCCGGCACCTTCACCGAGATGACGGCCGTCAAGCCTTCGCGGAAGTCGTCAGGCGAAATCTTCACCTTCAGTTTCTCCAATTTCTCCAGCAGGCCACTCTTCTCGGCATATGCATTAAACGAACGCGTAAGACCCGAGCGGAAGCCTTGGAGGTGGGTACCGCCTTCAATGGTGTTGATATTGTTGACATACGAATGCAAGTTCTCCTTGTACTCATTGTTGTATTCCAAAGCAATCTCTACAGGCACGCCATTTCTCTCGCCCGAGATGGAAATCGGCTCGGGGATGAGTTTCTCGCGGTTGGCATCGAGGTAGGCGATGAAATCGATGAGGCCGTTCTCGGAGTAGAAGGTCTCGCTGCGATATTTGCCGTTTTCCATCTTCTCACGCTCGTCGGTGAGCTGGATGGTGATGCCGTGGTTGAGGTAAGCCAACTCACGCATACGGTTGGCGAGGGTGCTATAGTCATATTCCGTAGTCTGGAAGATGGAACCATCGGGCTGGAAGGTGATGCGAGTGCCGTTCATGTCGGTCGTCCCCACCACTTTCACATCGTACAGCGGCTTGCCGCACTCATATTCCTGTTTGAAAATCTGGCCTTCGCGATAGACCTCTGCAGTGAGGTGCGTGGAAAGGGCGTTGACGCAGCTGACACCCACGCCGTGCAGACCACCGGAAACCTTATAGGAGCCCTTGTCGAACTTACCGCCAGCGTGCAGCACAGTCAACACGACCTCAAGGGCCGAACGGTGCTCTTTGGGATGCATACCCGTGGGGATACCACGGCCGTTGTCGAGCACACTGATGGCGTTACCTGGAAGGATGCGGACATCGATCTTGTCGCAATAGCCTGCCATGGCTTCGTCGATGGAGTTGTCGACCACTTCATATACCAGATGATGCAAGCCGCGGAAATGGACGTCGCCGATATACATGGCCGGACGCTTACGCACGGCCTCCAAGCCCTCGAGCACCTGGATCTTACTGGCACCGTATTCTTCGCTTGCCAATTCTCTCTTTTCTTCTTCAGTCATTTTCTATGATTTTTGCTGTTTTCAAATAAAGGTGCAAAGATACGGATTTTTTCGGCACAATGCACAAAAAAGTTGAAAAAATTGTTTTTGGTGCAAAATGGCTCTACGGGGCTAAAAATAGGCAATTTTTCGAAACACTTTAATATCTCGCGTACGCGGGAAAGAAAAAGCCCCATCGATAAGAAGGGGCTTTTTAGGGCTTTTAAGACATTTTCAGAATCTCAATTTCACACCAGCAAAGAACTGGATGCCCGTGACGGGATAATTGTAGAAAAGCATGTATTTCTGGCAAGCCACATTATCCAACAAGGCGAAGGCGGTGATTTGGTCGTTCACCTTGTAATCAGCGCCGAGGCTAAGGTCAAAGACATCCTTCAACTTTTCAGGGTTGAAGTTAAAGTTCTGCCAGTCCACCACGCCATCCCACACCTTGGCATAGCGTCCGCCTTGATAGAGGAAAGTCGTGTTGAAGGCCAGATTATCGTTGAAGTCATAGGTCAATTTCAGTTTGCCTTCCGTCGCGGGACGATACCAAGCGTATTCCTCCACGGTCGGTTTACAGTTGTTATAGGCAAGGCCCAAATCTGCGGTGAGGCTGTTGCGCAGCTTCACGCGGATATCGCCTCTGACAGTCACCGTTTGTGTCTCGTCATACACAAGGTTGAAAGCATTCAACAATGGATCGTATCCTTGTGGTACCTCATTGGAACTTGGGATATGGTAAACATACAGCGGGTCATTGTCGGTCTGGCGATAGCGCACCCCCAGATGAAGATCCACGATTTCAGCGATATTGGTGCGGATACCGCCTTCAAAACCTAGTTTCACATTTCGGATGGGCAGCGAAGGATTGACTGCGGGAGACACGAAAGGGTTGTCCTCCACGATATCGCTGAAGCGCAACAACTCGCGACCCCCATTCAAGCCCGCGTAGAATTCCAGCTTTTTATTCAAAACAAACAGGCTACCACCTACATCGGGGCGCACGGCCAAAAACATGTCCTCTTCCGAACTCTTTGTAGCACCATCCAGACGCACTCCGAGATGCAAACGATAGAACTCGTCGCTCATCTCAAAGAACGGGGCTGCCTTGAACCAGATGCGGTCAACAACAAACGGGTTGTTGACTTGCCCGAGGCAATAGTCATATTGGAAGCCCAAATCGATGCCCACCCTTTGTGG
Source organism: Bacteroidales bacterium (assembly GCA_017395365.1). Classification (GTDB taxonomy): domain Bacteria; phylum Bacteroidota; class Bacteroidia; order Bacteroidales; family F082; genus Limimorpha. The sequence continues at coordinate 15,027 of JAFPUN010000011.1, read as the reverse complement.
ATGGCTCTTGTCGCCCCAGAAATTGTCGGCATAGCCTAAAGTGTAGCCGAAATCCACATTGTGTTCCCTATCAAACAGGTAAAAATAGTCTAAATGGGCATCATGACTCAATTCGCCGACGCGAGTCGTCGTAGACGCCAGACCCAAATGGCCACCCACCTTGTTATAGGTGATTTTTGGCGAATACACGGCTATTTGCTCGTCCGTCAGCGGGTTTTCAGCAAGATTGATGCCGTAGAAATGATACATGTCGTTCTTGTAATACACGCCGCTTTCCAGTTGGAAGCCGTCGAACTTGCTCGTCGACAGATTGACATCGAAGGCGTTGTTCATATAACTTGACGGTGCATAATCCTTGATGTCGAGCCACGACGAGTTGTGCCTGATGCCTACACCCAGGCCCAAGGTCTTGGTCAACATGGAGTTGTGTTTGTAGAGGAACAAAGGCGAGAGCCGTGTGCCCATACCCGCCATGATGAAGTTTTGCGTTGGGGTGACGAGTTTGTCATCCTTGCCAGAGTAGGCCGTCGGGGCAATCTTCTCGAGGTCGAGGGCAAACTTCTGTGAGGTCTCCTTCGGGTTGACCTCCGAGCTGGGGAACTCGTAGGAGGGTTGCGGTGTTTCAGGCTGCAGCTGCAGCTTGTTGACCTTGTTCACTTTAGGACGGTATTTTCCTTCCACTGTGACTTGTTCGTCATGTTGGGCGAAGGCCTGCATGGAGAGCAGGGCCAGGATGAGGATTATGAGGTTTCTTTTCATTTTTCTTTGTGTTGTCGCAGGGACTCACGTCGCCTGCTTACGGGTTTGTAGCAGGGACTCACGTCCCTGCTTACTGATGTATCGCCCTTACGGGGCTTTGTTTATTCCATTTCTAGGGGTTCGATGCCGTTGCTGTTGCTCACTTTGGGTTCTTTGCGTTCCACCTCGGCGAGTTTGGCGCGGGCTTCTTGTTTCAAGTCGTTGCCCTTATAGTTGTCGATGACGCTACGGAGGGTTTCCTTGGCTTGGAAGAAGTTGTCCTTGGCAACATAGACATCGGCAAGGGCGATGAACGACTTGGCCACCCAATAGTCATACTTCGAGAAGTTGTCGGAGATGTCGAAGACTTTGTTTTCGGCTTCGTCATACTTATTCAGCTTGATGGAAGCCAGGGCCGAATAATAGGCACTCTCGGCACCATACTCCGACTTGTCGTTGCGCGCGCTCTTGTCGAGACGCTCGATGGCAGTGCTGTAGTTGCCTTTCTCGAAATATGACTTGCCCACGATGTGGTTGACCTGATTGACTTGTTCGTCGGTAAGGTCGCGCGACTGGCGAAGGCTCTCTCCCATCTCAATGGCCTTGTCGTACTTGCCCTGGAAGAAGTTACTCTTCATGCTGCCTTCCAAGGCTTCGAGGCGTTTGAGTGGCTCCTCGGTGATGCGTGACAAGCGTTCATAGTATTCGCCAGCCTTTTTGTAGTTGGCTTTCTCGTATTCAATGCGAGCCATCTTCAACAAGGCATTGTCGGTGTAGTCGTTGTCGGGTTGTGACAATATATAATTAAGGTGCGCGACGATTTGGTCTTCGGTGCCCACCTTCTCTGCACATTCGTATGCGTAAAAATGGGCCTTCAGCGCGTAGGCGCCATTGCGGAAGTTGTCGAAATAATACTGCAAGGCGGTCTGCGCTTTTTGATATTGTCCGTCGAGATAGAAGTTCTCGGCATTGGCAAAGGCCAACGAGTCTTGTTGCGTCACCTTCACCTGACCGCCATTGGCATTGACATAGCCGAAATACTCGTCGAGCTTGTTCTGCTCCATGTAGATGCTGCGGATGATGCTCAACGCTTCGCGCGACTCATCGGTATTGGGATAGGAGGCCACGAGGTTCTTCAGGTTGGTCAAGGCTTGGTCATACTGGTTGTTGTTGTAATAAATCATGCCAACCTTCATCATCGCCTGACGCGTGTAACTCGACCGAGGCCTGTCTTTGATGAGACGGTTGAAGTTGGCGATGGCCGAGCGTTTGTCGCCATGCACAAGGTAGGTATTGCCTATCTCGAACAAAGCCTGCTCATAATACGGTGTGCTAGGATAACTCTGCAACAAATCATTGAGCATGCTGATCTTTTGGTTCACATTACCTTTCGCGCCATAGCAGAGGCCCTGCTGGAAGAGGGCGTAGTCGGCGTTGCGCTTCCCGACACGCGTGGCCAAATCATAATAATTGATGGCCTTGTCGTAGCTGCGTTCCATGAAATAGCAATCGCCAAGGCGAACATAAGCGTCCGTCTTGAGGTCGTTTTGGCTGTCATCAGCCAGGCGGATGAAACTCCTGAAGCGCTCGGCGGCAGCATCGTAGTCGGGCTTTTGGTAGTAGATGTAGCCCAAGTCATAGTCGGCGAGGCCGTATTCGGGCAGACCCGAGGCGGCGGCCATGCCCTTAAACTGGGTGAGGTATTTGCCCGCCTTGTTATGGTCGCCCATCTGGTAAGCCGACTCACCCATCCAAAAGCAGGCAGCTGCTTTGTTGGTAGCCGACTGCTTGCTATTCATGATCTTGGAGAAATACACTTGCGCCTTGTCGTAATAGCCTTTTTGGAAGTTGTCGATACCCGTGGCATAGAGCAAATCATTGTAAACCGTTTGCAATTCAGCGCTTTTCTTTTTCATCGCCTCTAGACGGCTGAGCGCCTCGTCGTTCTCTTTCGCATTGAGCAGCAAATAGATGGACATCTCCTCGGCTTCTGCCTTACGCTCCGAGTTAGGATGCTCGGTGATGAAATTGTCAAGCAGTCCGACAGCCTCGTTAAAAGGGTCGGCACCTGGGATAAGGCTCAAACGGGCATAGTCGAAGAGGGCCTCTTCTGCGAGTTCCTTGTCGAAGCCCGCCGAATAGGCATTGTAGAACGCGCTACGGGCATATTTCGGCTCGTCGGTCTTGGCATAACCCGAGCCCAGATAATACGAAGCATATTGAGCGAGGATGTCGCTACTGCCAGCCACCTTCTGCAAATCATTGACAGCACCCTTATAGTCACCTTTCATCATCTTGCTGACGCCCATCTGATAATAGGCCTCGCGAGAAATGCCACGGGTGAGGTTCTTCTTGTAGATGTCATAGTAATCCAATGCCTTGTCGTAGTCTTTCTGCTGGAAATAGGCATCGGCGACGATTTGGGCCATCTCCGACTTGCGTTTCTTGTCGGCCTTTCGGATATACTCGGGTCCCTCGTCAATCACCGCCTGATAGTCGCCCTTCAGATAGTCGATCTGCATAATGTAAGAAGGCACCACCTTCCCATAGTCCTTATGCGTGCGCAGGCGGCGGAAATTGTCGAGTGCTTCGTTGTATTTCTCTTTGACATATTGGATATGCGCGTAATAATAACGCGCCTGGTCTTGGTATTTGCCTTCGTTCATCATCAGGCCATGGAAGAGCGGCATGGCCTTGTCGAGCTCACCCGACTGGAAATTGGCATAGCCCATGTTGAACTGCATCTGCTGGGCTTCGTCGGTGGTGAGGGCGAAGGCATCGGTCTTCTCGTAGATAGCCAGTGCCTCCTTATATTTCTTTTCCTTGAACAGATGGTTGGCATAAAGGAAGTTGGCATGACGCGCCCAAGTGCTGCCTGGGTTGTCGTTCACAAACTGGACGACCTTGGCTGGTCCATCGGCATGGCCGAGATAGAGGGCGCTGACAGCTTCGTAATACTGCGCATCGGAGCAACGCTGCGATTTGGCATCGGCGGCTTGGGCACGGTATTGTGCAAAGGTAGACAACGCGGCGCCATACTCCTGATTTTGGAACAGCAGCACTCCTTCGTTGAAAAGGGCCTCCGGGTCGTAGTTTTCAATATGCTTTTGGGCTGACGCAGAGATTGTTATAGACAAGGCAATTCCCATCATCAAACCTAGTTTATGTCGCAATTTCATAGTTCAAAATTTTTCACGAAAATACGGTTTTCTACTTTATGTTCAGCAAAAAAGGTCAAAAATCATTCCGAACGATGCTATGAAAACGGATTTCACAAGGTTTTATTATCGTTTTTTGGCCGTCGGCTCGCAAAAAAGCAGTACTTTTGCGTCGGATTTGGGTTCTTTCAACCGAAGATTAATAGGGAATCCTGTGAGAATCAGGGGCTATGCCCGTAGCTGTAAGTCCAACGAAGGTTCGCAGCACCGATGTCACTGATATTCGTTATCGGGAAGACGCCGCGGACTTGGACAAGCCAGAAGACCTGCCCGTTTCCATAATATTCGCAGCTTTCGGGAACAAGAGCTTGGGAATCAAAGAGAAACAGACATCCTGTTTCTTATTCTCATTTTGTCCTCTTGCTGCTGTTTTTAAGTTGAACGAGCAATAACCGTGTTTATGAAGAAACAGTATCAAGCAGTCACGGCCGAAGAAGCCGTCAAAGTCATCAAGTCGGGCGACCATGTCCACATCAGTTCGGTGTCGAATGTGCCCCAATGTCTGGTCAAAGCCTTGTGCGACCGAGGTCGTGCTGGCGAACTCAAAAATGTCTACATCCATCACCTGCACACCGAAGGCGCCGCGCCTTATGTCAACCCCGAATTTGAGGGCATCTTCCAACACAACGCCTTCTTCGTGGGCGCCAATGTGCGCGAGAGTGTGCAAAAGGGTCTGGCTGACTACATCCCAGTGTTCCTTGGTGAGACATCGAAACTCTACCGCGAGCGCTACATCAAGTGCAATGTGGCGATGATTCAGGTGTGTCCTCCCGACAAGTTCGGCTATGTGTCGCTGGGTTCATCCGTAGATGCCACTTTGGCCGCCATGGAGAGCGCCGAGTTCGTCATCGCCGTGGTCAACAAGCATGTGCCGCGCACTTTCGGAGATGCGTTGGTCCACATTAGCAGAATCAACATCTTCGTTGAAGACGATACGCCCTTGCTCACCGTCGACATGCCTGAGCCCAATGAAGTGGAAAAAACCATCGGCCGCTATTGCGCCGAACTTATCGAAGACGGCGCCTGCCTACAGATGGGTATCGGTTCCATACCCAACGCCATCCTTTCCTGCCTCCACAACCACAAAAACATCGGCATCCATACCGAGATGTTCTCCGACGGCATTCTGCCGCTTGTTAAGAAAGGAGTCATCACGGGCGATAACAAGAAGCTCAACAAGGGCAAAATCGTTTCCACCTTCGTGATGGGTTCGAAGAAAATCTACAATTTCATCGACGGCAACCATGAAGTGCTGCTGATGGATGTAGAATACACCAACGACCCTTTCATCATCGCGCAACAGCCCAAGATGACCTCCATCAATTCGGGCATACAGATTGACTTGTCGGGACAGGTGTGTGCCGATTCGTTGGGCGAGCGTATCTATTCGGGCGTGGGTGGACAGATTGACTATATCTATGGCGCCTCGCGTTCGAAAGGCGGCAAGGCCATCATCGCCATGCCCTCCACCACGCGTAAGGGCATCAATAAAATCGTGCCCACCCTTGACTTGGGTTCAGGTGCTGTCACCACGCGTAACCACATCCATTGGTTCGTCACCGAATATGGTGCAGTAAACTTATATGGACGCTCGTTGCAAGAGAGGGCCAAGCTCATCATCTCGGTGGCGCATCCGCAGTTCCAGGAGATGCTCGACGAGGCCGCCTTCAAGCGCTTTGGACCGCATTTCCATTATTTGTGGAACAACATCGTGTAATTATTGCACTACGAATTGCACGAATAACGCTAATTTTGGACGAATTTAATTTTGCAACTTCGTTGCGAATGGGTACGAATTCGTATAATTCGCAGCTTTAGCTGCCAAATTCACAAATCGGCATTCGTTTAATTCGTACAATTCGTAGTTCTTTTTCAAAACTCAAATACAATGTTCAGTAACATCAACTTCGTAGAGATCTTCGGCGCCTTCATCGTCATGGCCGCCATCATCGACATCTTCGGCTCCATCCCCATCTTCATGAGCATGAAGGAACAAAACAAGACCATCAAGGCGGGACAAGCCTGTCTGACGGCCTTGGCCTTGTTCTTGGCTTTCTTCTTCGCCGGTGACGCCTTGCTGAAACTCTTCGGCATCGACAAGGAATCGTTTGCCGTGGCAGGCGCATTCGTGTTGTTCACCCTCGCCGTGGAGATGATCCTCGGCCGCGAAATCATCAAGAACGAAGGCGGCAAAGGGGGCGCAAGCATCGTCCCCATCGCTTTTCCTCTCATAGCAGGACCAGGCGCACTGACGGCCTTACTCTCGCTTCGTGCCGACTATGCCGTCATCAACATCATCATCGCCTTGTTGCTCAATATCTTATTGGATTACATCGTCATCAGTCAATTGGACAGGATCCAAAAACTGTTGGGAGAGAACTTGATTTTCATCTTGCGAAAGTTCTTCGGTGTCATCCTGTTGGCCATCGCCGTGAATATGTTTGTGAACAATATTCTGGCCATCATCTCGAGGGTACCGAAATAATCCCTAATTTTGTCTGTTGAATTCAAATCTCCAAAAGAACCGCACTTATGATGAATCTCTTTACAGGTTCGGGCGTTGGTCCCACCGTTCTATATCTTGCCTTATCCATTTTCATTGGCCTTTTATTGGGCAAAATCAAGATTGCCAAAATCTCATTGGGCATCACTTGGGTGCTCTTTGTGGGCATCGCCTTCAGCGCATGCGGCATCAGCCTCAACGCGGAGATGTTGCACATCATCAAGGAGTTCGGGCTCATTCTCTTCGTGGTGGCCGTGGGTTTGCAGGTGGGTCCAGGCTTCTTCCGCTCGTTCAAGAAAGGCGGTCTGGCCATGAACCTCATGGCCTTGGTCAATGTGGCCCTTGGCGTTTTGATCACCGTCATCATTGCAAAGGTCGCAAAGCAGGATTTGGCTGACATGGCTGGTGTTTACACAGGCGCCATCACCAACACGCCCGGCCTCTCGGCGGCACAACAAGCCGTCACCGACATAGGCATTGAAGGCGCTGCCGACCGTTTGGCTGCCGGCTATGCCGTAGCCTATCCCTTGGCCGTGGTAGGCATGATAGTAACCTGCATCTTGTTGCGCATACTCTGTCGCATCGACTTGGCGAAAGAGCCAACCGATTTGTCAGAAACAACTCTCAACTCTAAACTCTCAACTCTAAACTCAAAAAAAGGCGGCTTTTTGCTCATTCCTGTCTTTGTCATCATTGCCTTGGGCATCATCATCGGCTCCATCCCCATTCCAGTGGGCATGAAAGCGCCCATCAAGTTGGGGTTGGCTGGAGGTCCTTTGGTAGTCGCCATCATCGGCGGCTGGCTGGGTGTGAAGAAAGGTTGGTTCAGCACCGACTTCACCGAGGGTCAAGGCGTGCACGCCTTGCGTGAGGTAGGCATCGCGCTCTTCCTCGCTGGTGTAGGATTGAGTGCTGGCGGGCAGTTCGTTGCCACCGTGCAGGAGCATTACATGTGGGTCGTTTATGGCGTCATCATCACCATGGTGCCGCCCATTTTGGTCACCCTCTTCGGGAGATTGGTGTTGAAGCTGAACTACTACACGCTGATGGGTTTCATCGGTGGTTCACACACCGACCCTCCCACTTTGGCTTTCGCCAACACCGTAGCTCCCGAGGGTTGCAAACTGCCCAACATGGGTTATGCCACGGTATATCCACTCACTATGTTTCTGCGCATCTTCACCGCGCAGCTGCTGGTGTTGCTTGCGGTATAAGCGCTGCAAGCCGTATTTTTCGGTTTTTGGGCTGAACTCGTAGGAAAAATAATAATTCATCATATCATTACGAGGTAAAGGGAAAAAACCGTACTTTTGCAGTCGATTTGTGGTGTCCTTCACGGACTCAATAGGGAATCGGGTGAGAATCCCGGACAGTTCCCGCTGCTGTGATGGCCAATCGCCTGCCACTGTGCCACTGAAAACATAGTCTTTCGGGAAGGCGGCAGAATCGAGGCCTCAGTCAGAAGACCTGCCTCAAGTCGCGAAACGAAGCTTCCGGGATAGAGGCTGGGTTACTATAAATAATAAGGTGTGCCCCGATGGCGGGGGTGTGCTTGTGTTTTAGTTTTCCAACATTATTTTCCGAAAGTTTTGAGGTAACAAACTCAACGTCAAACCTTTAAAACTTTAGTTTTATGCATTTTAAACATTTTACGCGATTGTTCCTCTTGATAGGAATGATTGGACTGATGTCGGTTCCTCTGAGAGCCGACGAAGTAACGATTGGCTCGGGTACAGACCAACAACCATGGCTTCCCAGCCATTCCAATTACAAATGCTCGTACACCCAACAAATCTACACAGCGGATGAAATTGACTATCCTGGTGGCGGCCTCATCAACAGTATAGCATTTTATAACAAGGGAACTGCCAAAACACGCACATGGGATGTTTATCTGGTCAACACCGACAAATCATCTTTCACAGGTGCAAACAACGATTGGGTAGATGTCGGTCAAGGTACGCTGGTATTCAGTGGCAGCATTAGTTTGACCGCCAACCAATGGACACCAATCACCTTCACTACTCCATTTGACTATACCGGCAGCAACCTCGCCGTCGTGGTTAACGACAAAACAGGCTCATATTCAAGCGGTCAAAGTTGCTTGGTATTCACCCCAAGTGGAGACCAAGGCACACAAGCTCATTACATAGTCAGAGACGGCGACCCGTACGACCCTAGCAACCCCAATAATGGTTATAGTTCCAATCAAGTATCCGTCACTTATAAAAACCAAATCATACTCGACATTGAAGCTTCTACCGTCACTTGCGCCAAACCCAAAAGTTTCAATGCGACAGGAATCACTGCCCATACCGCCACATTGACATGGGCAGCAGGCGCTGAAGGTCAAAGCGACTGGGATGTGTATGTAACCACGACAGAGACAGATATTCCTAACGAAAGCACCACGCCCACTTATCAAGTCACGGAATGCAGCAAATCATTGGACAATCTTACGGCACAAACCACTTATTATGCCTACGTTCGCGCCAACTGTGGAGATGGTGATTTAAGCAAATGGGCCAGCAAAACTTTCACCACCACCCGTGAAGCTCTTGTTGTAGATGCCAATCATCCTTACTCACAAGACTTTGAAACCAATAACGACTGGGGCTTCGCCAACGGCACTCAAACCAATAAATGGTCATGGGGCAGTGCCACCAATAATGGAGGGACGAAATCCATGTACATTTCCGATGACAATGGAACGAGCTATTCATATACGGTCAATAGCACCACGGTAGTTTTTGCCTCCAAACTATTCAACTTTGAGCAAGGCACCTATACATTCTCTTTCAACTGGCAAGCCAAAGGAGAAGGTAGCTCTTATAACCAGTACGACTATCTTCGTGCCATATTGGCTCCTGGAGATGTAGAGTTTACTGCCGGAAGTCTGCCTTCGGGCGTTGGATACAAGACTCTGCCAGACACCTGGATTGCTCTTGATGGCAGACAACAGCTTAATCTCCAAGAGGGTTGGCAAAGCCAGACTGCGGAAGCCTCCGTTTCGGGCACCTATACCATGGTATTTATCTGGCGTAACGATAGTAGCGGTGGCAACCAGCCCCCTGCGGCCATCGACAACATCAGCATCAGTTACATGACCTGCCCAAGACCCACCAACCTGACAGCAAGCAATGTAGCAGGCCGCACCGCAACCCTCACTTGGACAGAAAACGGCACCGCCGCCAACTGGGTGCTGCAATATGCCACCAATTCAAGTTTCACCGACAACCTCACTGAAATCGCTGTCAGCGGCACAGCAGCAAAAGATTTGACAGGACTTGCTCCTGAGACCAAATACTATGCCCGCGTGAAATCCGTTCTTGGCGAAGAGGAAAGCTCATGGAGTGATGTCACAGATTTCACCACCACGGTGACCTGCCCCAAACCGACCAACCTGAACGCAAGCAACATCACTACCACTTCCGTAACACTTTCATGGAGTGCAGGCGGTAGTGAATGCGGCTGGGACATCAGCATCTGCGAGACTACTTCCATGCATCCCGAAACAGATGGCATGATTTATTCCGTTAGCGAAAACCCCTATACCATTGAGGGTCTCACTCCCGACAAAGTGTATTATGCCTATGTCCGCGCCAATTGCGCAGAAGAAGGCTTAAGTGTGTGGAGTGTTACAAAAGGCTTCACCACCCTACCGACTTGCATCAAGCCAACGAATTTCTCTGCAAGCAATGTCTCCTCGTCAAGTGCCACACTTTCATGGACAGCAGGCGAAGCAGGACAAGACGCTTGGAATGTCATGTACAAGAAGGACACGGACAGCGAATGGATTACAGTTCCCGTTACCATGACGACCTACTCCATTACCGGTCTCAGCCCCGTTTCCACTTATTATGCCAAGGTACAGGCAAATTGCGGAGAAGGCGACCTAAGCAAATGGGCTGAAACGACTTTCACCACTGGCTGCGGTGCCATCGATTTGCCTTACACCTGCGACTTCGAAGGTACATCGCAAACCGTCAACAACTGCATAATTCCGAGTTGTTGGAGTGTGATTAGAGGTTATTATAACAGTTCTTATAGGTATGGTGTCCCGACCATGGCAACGCCAAGCACATCCACTCAACCAATCGTGCAACAAACCCATAGTGGTTCATATAGCCTCTACTTCCTCAACAGCACTAGTTACGGAACCACGGAAGAATATGCCATCTTGCCTGAAATCGGTGATGCTTATGACATGAGCAACATTCAAATCAGATTCTGGGTGAGAAGCTACAGTTCACCTTGTACTATGGAAGTCGGTGTCATGACAGACCCAAGTAATGCCAACACATATGTCAAGGTTGAAGATGTTGAAATGACAAGTACCTATACAGAGAAGACCATAAATCTGAACAGCTATTCAGGAACTGGTCGCTACATCGCGCTAAAATGCCCATCGCCCACCATGTATTCTCAAGCGTTCTATGTTGACGACATCACCGTGGAAATCCCCAATGTTTCCTTCACCAAAGACATCGACGCCTACACTGAAGGCAGCAAGGACCACTATTACCTCGTAGCCTCACCCATCGGCACTGTGAGTCCCGAGGAGGTGACGAACATGCTGGAAAACAGCTATGACCTCTACTATTTCGACCAAGCAGCAACCGATGGTAAGGAATGGGTTAACTATAGAAATGACGCAAATGCCGGTGGCGGCTTCAGCCTCCAGCCCGGCAAAGGCTATCTCTATGCCAATAGCGAAAATGTCACCCTCACTTTCACGGGTGCGCCTTACAACGAGAACGGTCAAGTCGATTTGGCTTACGATGCAAACGCAACGCTCAAAGGATGGAACCTCATCGGCAATCCTTATTCCACCATCGCCACACTTGACAAGGCATACTATAGGCTGAACCAAGATGGCAATGCGTTGAGTGCAACTACCGAAAACGATGCCGTAGAAGTTATGGAAGGTGTGTTTGTTCAGGCTACTGAAACTGGCCAAACAGCCAATTTTGCAGCAATTACAACAACCAACGGAAACACTGACAAGGTGGCAAAACTCAACATTAATGTGACTCAAAGCCGTGGTACTTCGGCAGGCTCAGCAACCACTTCGACAGGCTCATCAACCACACTCGACAACGCCATCATCCGATTCGACAACGGCAGCATGCTCGGCAAGTTCCAACTCAACCCGAACAAGACGAAAGTCTACATCCCACAAGGCGATAAAGACTACGCCATCGTTCGCAGTGCCGCTCAAGATGAGATACCCGTCAACTTCAAAGCCGAGAAGAACGGAAGCTACACCCTCAATGTTAGCGCTGAAAACATGGGCATACATTACCTCCACCTCATTGACAACATGACGGGTGCCGATGTCGACCTGCTGGCTGAACCAAGCTATAGCTTCGAGTCAAAGACAACAGACTATGCAAGCCGCTTCCGACTGCTATTCGACGCCAATGAAAACGGTGATTCGACAAGCTCAGCGATCTTCGCCTACTATAACGGAAACAACTGGGTGATCAGCAACCCTTCGACAGACTCAGGATCCGAGGCCACGCTGCAAGTGATTGACATCATGGGACGCATACTCAAAAGCGAGACCCTCAATGGCAACGCCGAAATCAGCCTCGACCAACCCGCAGGCATCTACATGCTGCGTTTGGTCAACAACAATGATGTAAAAGTGCAGAAGGTGGTTGTCAGATAAACTAGCTACTCGCCATTGGCAACTGGCCTCTGGCAGGCTCCCTACCCACGGCGTCATTGCGGGCCCTCATTCCGCGAAAGCGGAACCCGCAATCTCCCAAAGGGATAGTGAATCTGCCAGAAGTCAGAAAACAAAGTACTCCAATAAAGAATGAACATACAATCAGAAAACAACAATAAAAACACAAAATACGATGAAGAAACTCATAATCACAGCAGCAATCATCCTCGGAATAGGCTTAACGAGCTTCGCCGATGGTGGCGGCCTGTTCCAACGCGGGGCTAACCCAGAAGAGCAAAACGCCGTTTTCGGCAACCGCACTCAAAACGCCCCGATGTTGCCTTCACACAACCAGACTGGCAACCAAGACGCTGACGAAGTGCCCATGGGCACCGGCATCGCCCTATTGGCTTCCCTTGGCGGTGCCTACCTCGTGGCCAAGAAATGTAAACACTAAAGTAAAGATACCATTCATTTCATGTTGTTGGCCGGTGGCAGAGTTTTTTCTGCTGCCGGCTTTTTTTGTAACAGAAAAGGCGACCCACAAGGAATCGCCTCTTCACACTCAAAATTCTATATGTATCAATCACTATCTAACTATCACTTTCTGCGTCAGATGATTAGACCCTGTGGTCACGGAGATGAAGCAGACTCCTTTGGCAAGTCTATTCAAATCAACCGTAGCCATTTGATTGGGTGTCTCCCCTTTCACTACGACACGGCCCAACATGTCAATCACCTGATATTCAAAGCCTGAAGCCTCATCGACGATTATTGTAACCAAGCCTTGGGTAGGATTGGGATAAACCATCAGATTTCCGAAAACATTCGATTCTCCAATGGCGTAAATCTCATTGTATTCGTCAGCACCTGCGCATGGCGTATTGGGACGCGATTCACCATCGATGTCGGTAGCTGCGTAATCCAAAGGATTGGCCACGGTAAGACCTTCGGGGCTGGTCAGGTGGAAATCGCCATCGCCCACAAATTGAGGCGCGCATGTAGCCGTATGGACATCAAAGCCCGATACGGCTGTCCAATCGGCCAATGTTGCGCAATCCGTGCCAGCAAATATACCAACATTGCCACCAGTAAACGAGATACGGTTGTAATCGCAATAGCGGCCCTCGCTCTCGTTGTTGAATCGGAAAACATAGCCATCCGTCTCGTTGACAAACAGGTTATTATAGACATAAAGGTTCGACATTTCTTTCTGCACCATCAGGTTGCCCGATTCTCCCAAGCCACTACATCTGCCTGTGTTATGAACCAAATAGATGTATTCGCTATCGGCATTGTCGAGCGAATAGCACCAACTAGAAGCCGCGCCTTGGAAATCAACGATGTTGTTGCGGACGATTATGGGTTCTTCGGCTGTACCTGTGCAGGGACGGAGTTTCACCACCGTCGCATATTTGGTGGAATGGTTCACGGTCATCACATTGTTCTCAACAAGGCAGCCGTAACGGCAGCGGAACAAATCAATGGCATTAAAGTCGGTATGTGAGTCGTTGGTATTGTCAATCGTGTTGCCGCGGAGGGTCACATGATCGGTAAAGGTGGCGTAGATGGCCTTGCTGCATTGGTCGGTGAAGGTACAATCCTCAACCAGAAGGCCGTCGTTATATTGGGTCAAGTCGACACCTTGGTAATACAGACCGATAAAGCCGTTGACGAACTCGCAGTCCACGAAGGCATTGCCGGTATCCATCCAACCACCCGAGACCCGATAGACCAAGTTCTTGTCATTGTCGGTATTGGTAGCCTCGGAATAGCAGCCCACAAACCGCACATTCTCAAAACGGTCGTCTGTCAGTCCACCTCGCAAAGTAACCACAACGGCATTATTCTCTGAAGTGGAAGACACCGTCATGTTCTCAAAACTCACATAATCGGCACCATTGAGGGTGAGGGTGCTATTTTGCGAGTAGCCCGCATTGCTGGTCAGTTCAACCAGCCGTTTGTCGGATTGCAGGCCACGGAAGATGACACGGTTAGTGGCGTTGGCGCCCGTAATGGGTGTAAGGGTGACAAACTCCTCGTATGTGCCAGGAGCCACTTCGAAGACAACCTCGCACGACACGCCTGCCTCCAGTGCCTCGACCGCTTCATTGAACGAAGTGAAGTCTGGGTTTTGTGACGCATCCGCGTTGATGGTATAAACACCGCAGAGAGGCGATGTCACTGCATTGATAATGACATGCACAGTGAAGTCGACATGCTGTCCGTCGCTAGTGGCGCGCATGGTGAGGTCGGCGGTGGCTTGGTTGGCGTTTTGACGTGTCATGACCAGTATTCTGCCGCTCATCGTGGCCGTCAGGACGCTGGGATTCGAGTTGCTGACTATGCTGTAGGCGATGTTCTCATCAGGATCGTCGGGGTCGGTGGCCACGCCGTTGAGGTTGACTTGTTGCGTCTGCGGGTACTCGTTGAAGACCACATCAGAGACAGGATTGACGATATATGGCGGCTCATCAACGACGGCATTGAGGATGACATGCACGATGAAGTCGACCGACTGCCCGTCGCTGGTGGCGCGCATGGTGAGGTCGGCGGTGGCTTGGTTGGCGTTTTGGCGCGTCATGACCAAGATCTTGCCGCTCATCGTGGCCGTCAAGGCACTGGGATTCGAGTTGCTGACGATGCTATATGTAATGTTCTCATCCGGGTCGTCGGGGTCGGTGGCCACGCCGTTGAGGTTGACTTGTTGTGTCTGCGGATACTCGTTGAAGACCACATCAGAAACGGGGTTGACAACATATGGCGGCAGGTCGGGAGCGGCTCCACCACCGTTGAAGTTGTCCATGCAGAAATAGGCCGGCGTAATCATGTTGTAGCCACTGCCTCTTGATGACGATAGGCTAAAAGAAATGGTGGCCACATTACCCAAGGGG
>JAFPUN010000010.1 GCA_017395365.1 Bacteroidales bacterium | reverse complement strand
TTGTTCCTTTGTGAACTTCATTTTAGTCTGTGTTTTAGAGTTTGGGCACCCTAAAGTTACAGACTTTCGGGATTGGTCCGCAATGACCAGTCCCTTTTTTTACGCGTCAACGCTCAGACACACTTTTTGGGACAGTATCTCCACATAGCCTTTCTTCCTGAAACCTTCAACCAGTTTTTGTGCTGCCGACCGATTCACTGACAAATACTCCGCTATCTCAGTGAATGTGACGAAAGGTTTGTCTCTCATTAAACTGAGTAAACGTTCTCCGTTTTGGCTTCTGAAATTAATCCTTTGTCCATCGTACCACCAATTGTCTTTTTCGGCGCTCATGACAATATCTATCTCGCATTGCATTTCTTCGCATACTGTTTTGCGGAAGAAAGCTAAAAATGAGGTTATCTTTCCTATTGGGGCACGTGCACCATCCGAAGGTACTTTGCCGATTTTTTGATCCGATTTGTGCAATGCTTCCAAGTATTCTGCTTTCTTTCTGTTGCGGATAACTATCATTGGCCATCCGTGGCGGGCCAGTATGTAGTTCGCCATTAGGCGGGCAATACGACCATTTCCGTCCTCGAAGGGATGAATGCGGATATAGCGATAATGGAACAATGCCGCTAATTCTACTGGAGATAGCAGGCCTTCATTTTCGGCATCGTTGTACCAGTCAATAAGGTCACTCATCAACGAGGGTGTTTCTTCGGGCGAGGCATACTCAAAACGATCTCCGTAACGAGTGATTACGCTGTTGGGGCGTGTCTTGTATTGTCCTACGGTAATACCACCAAATTAAGTGGGGTATATACCACCTTTTTGCGGATTTTTGAGTGTTTGCAAAAGTACAAACATTTTCTCATTCCGCAAGCGTTTTAAAAAAATATTGATATTAAGATGGAAAGAAAGCCTATTACAACTGTTTTATTTCAACGTCTTCAACCATTTCCACTGGAAGATCAACATATAAAAGACCCCAATGGTAATGGCCGCGTCAGCGAGATTGAAGATGGGACGGAAAAAGATGAAATGCCCATCGGGACCGAAGAAGAAATCGGGTAGCCAGGTGGCATTCTCGCGGGCGACGTCGATGATGGGGAAATAGAGCATGTCGACCACGCGGCCGTGCAGCCAACCCGCATAGCCGCCCCCGTCGGGGAAGAGCGTCGCCACCTGCGTGAAGGTGCTCTCGCTGAAGATACGCCCGTAGAACACGCTGTCGATGATGTTGCCCATGGCGCCAGCCGTGATGAGGGCAAGGCCAAACAACACACCGAACTTGGTGCCTTTCTTCGCCTGACGGATCAAGATCCAGAACAAGGCGACGATGGCTACGATGCGGAAAAGACTCAAGGCGAGCTTAAGGAAGCCGCCACCGCCCAGCCAACCGAAAGCCATGCCGTTATTTTCGACAAACAACAACCTGAACCAACTCCCGAAAATAGGGGTGTCTTGTCCGAGAGTCATGCTGGTCTTGACCCAAATCTTGAGGATTTGGTCGAAGAGTAAGACGAGAAATATCACCACAAACGACCAGATGAGGCCGCGGCTGCCTTCTTTTTTCACTTTTTCTTCAGTTTAGCGTCGAGGCAACGGGTGGTGATGGGCACGCAGCGCAGTCTTTCCTTGGGGATGAGGCGACCCGTCTCGCAGCACACGCCATAGGTCTTGTTCTCGATGCGCATCAGTGCGAGCTCGAGGTTATGGATGTACTTCTCCTGACGAGCCACGAGTTTGGCGTTCTCTTCTTTCTGGGCCACGGCATAGCCGTCTTCCAACACCTTGAAGGTGGGGGCGGTGTCGTCGGTGCTGTGCTCGCCGCCAGAGAGGTTGGCCTGCAAGGTCTCCAGACTGGCTTTGGCCTGCTCGAGCTTCTCGAGTATCAGTGCTTTGAATTCCTCAAGGTCTTCGTCGGAATAACGCACTTGGGGTTCTTTCTTTTCCATAGTTGTATATTTTTGTTGCTTTTGGCCTCTGGCTCTTTGCCTCTGGCAGTTCCTCTGTGTTCAGGAGATTGCGTTCCACCTTCGCGGAATGAGGGGCCCGCAATGAGGCCTTGGGGAGGGGACTGCCAGTAGCCAGTAGCCAATGGCCAGTAGCATTATTTCTTTTGAATCTTCAATTTCACATTCACGCCTTCCACCAATTCTTCGGCCTCAACGCCTTCCAAGGCGTCAACCTCGGTGATGGTGGCCAGGGTCTCGTTGCAGATGTAGTCGCCGTATTTCGCCACGGCGGTGTTGGTCTTGTCGTTCTTCTCGATGAGCAGTTCGATGCGGTCGGTCACCTCGAAGCCTCCCGTCTTGCGGAGGTTCTGCACGCGGTTGACGATCTCGCGGGCGAGGCCTTCCTGCATCAGCTCGTCGGTGATGGTCATGTCGAGGGCCACGGTGATGTCGTCCTGCGAGGTGACAGCCCAGCCAGGGATGTCTTGCGTCGAGATTAAGGCATCTTCGAGGGTCAGCTCGACGTCGACGCCGTCCACATCGAGGTGGGTGCCACCGTTCTTCTCGAAGGCATGGATCTCGTCTTGGCTCATGTTGGTGAAGTAGGCCTGGATCTGTTTCATCTGCTTGCCGTACTTCTTGCCCAAAGTCTTGAAGTTAGGCTTCACGTTCTTCACCAGGATGTTGTTGTCGGGCGAGAGGAACTCGATTTCCTTGATGTTGACCTCGCTCTTGATGAGGTGCGACACCTTCTCGATCTGAGCTTTCATCTCCTCGTTGGCGACGGGGATCATGATCTTCGACAGGGGCTGACGCACGCGGATGTTGGCTTTCTTACGCAGCGAGAGCACCAGCGAAGAGATGAGCTGAGCGGCTTCCATGCGCTCCTCCAAGGCCTTGTCGATGAAGGTCGTGTTGGCCTCGGGGAAGTCCGTCAGGTGGACCGATTCGGCCTTGTTGCGCCCCGTGACATTGTTCAGGTCGCGGTAGAGCTGCTCGCTGAAGAACGGCGCGATGGGTGAACTGAGGCGTGCCACGGTCTCGAGGCAGGTGTATAGGGTTTGGTAGGCCGAAAGCTTGTCTTGGTTATCCTCGCTCTTCCAGAAACGGCGGCGCGAGAGGCGCACGTACCAGTTGCTGAGGTGGGCGTCGACGAACTCTGCAATGGCGCGACCCGCACGGGTAGGCTCATAGCTTTGGTAGGCGTTGTCGACTTCGAGGATGAGGGAGTTGAGCTCCGAGAGAATCCAACGGTCGATCTCGGGACGGTCTTTGATGTCGATGTCAGCTTGGCTGTAGTCGAACTTGTCGATGTTGGCGTACAAGGCGAAGAAGGCATAGGTGTTGTAGAGGGTGCCGAAGAACTTGCGGCGCACCTCGTCGACTCCAGCCTCGTCAAACTTCAGGTTATCCCAAGGCTGCGAGTTGGTGATCATATACCAACGCACGGCATCGGCACCATATTTCTCGATGGCACCGAATGGGTCGACGGCATTGCCCAGACGTTTCGACATCTTGTTGCCGTTCTTGTCGAGCACCAAGCCGTTGGAGATGACGTTCTTGTAGGCCACGCTGTCGAAGCACATCGTGGCGATGGCATGCAGGGTGAAGAACCAGCCACGGGTCTGGTCGACGCCCTCGGCGATGAAGTCGGCGGGGAATACATCTTTACCCAATTGGCCTTCCTTACCCATGTAGTGGTATTGGGCGTAGGGCATGGCACCGCTGTCGAACCACACGTCGATGAGGTCGGGCTCACGGAACATCTTCTTGCCGCTTGGCGAAACCAAAACCACGCCGTCGATATAAGGACGGTGCAAATCAAACTTCGTATAGTCTTCAGAAGCGTATGGATTCGAAGTCATAAAGCCCGCCTTGATGGATTTCTCGATCTCGTTGCGGAGCTCTTCGACGCTGCCGATGCAGATCTCTTCCTTGCCGTCCTCGGTGCGCCAGATGGGCAGCGGTGTGCCCCAGTAGCGAGAGCGTGACAGGTTCCAGTCGACGAGATTTTCCAGCCAGTTGCCGAAACGGCCGCTACCTGTGGCCTCGGGCTTCCAGTTGATGGTCTTGTTGAGTTCGATCATGCGGTCTTTGAGGGCCGTGGTCTTGATGAACCAGCTGTCGAGGGGATAGTAGAGCACGGGTTTGTCGGTGCGCCAGCAGTGCGGGTAGTTGTGCGTATGTTTCTCGCTCTTGAAGAGCTTGCCTTGTTCCTTGAGGAGCATCACGATGTCAACATCGAGGCTCTTGTCCTTTTCGGTCTTGGTGGGGTCGTAGGCGTTCTTCACGAACTGGCCGGCATAGGAGCGGTAGGCCTCCACATCCATGCAGTTCTTGACGAAGTCGGGGTCGAGGTCTTCGATGCGGAAGAACTTACCCGTGCGGTCGACCATAGGCTGTGGCTTGCCGTCCTTGTCGATCATCTGCAAGGGCGGGATGCCCGCGGCGGCGGCCACGCGCTTGTCGTCGGCACCGAAGGTGGGTGCGATGTGGACGATACCGGTACCGTCCTCGGTGGTAACATAGTCGCCGGCGATAACACGGAAGGCGCCTTCACCCGGATTGACCCATGGGATGAGTTGTTCATATTCAAGGCCAACAAGTTCGCCGCCCTTGTATTCTTTGATGACTTCAGGTGCTTCCTTGAACATGGTCTCCACCAAGGCTTTGGCCATCAGGATTTGGCAGGGCTCTTCGGTGTAGGGGTGCACGGTCTTCAGCAGCACATAGTCGATGTTGGGACCGACGCAGAGAGCGGTGTTGCTCGGCAAGGTCCATGGTGTTGTCGTCCATGCGATAGCGTATGTAGGACTGTCATACTGTGGCAGCCGTACATCTTTTTTCAATTTGAACAACGCCACGCAAGTCAAATCCTTCACATCACGATAGCAGCCAGGCATGTTCAGTTCGTGAGAGCTGAGGCCGGTGCCGGCAGCGGGCGAATAGGGTTGGATGGTATAGCCCTTATAGAGCAAACCTTTGTTATAGAGGTTTTTCAGCAGGAACCACAAGGTCTCGATGTAGTCGTTGGTGAAGGTGATGTAGGGGTCGTTGAGGTTGACCCAATAGCCCATCTTGCGGGTGAGGTCGTCCCACATGTCCTTGTATTTCATCACCTCCTCGCGGCAGGCGCGGTTGTAGTCGTCGACGCTGATCTTCTTGCCGATGTCTTCCTTGGTGATGCCGAGTTTCTTCTCCACGCCGAGTTCGACGGGCAGGCCGTGGGTGTCCCAGCCGGCCTTACGCACCACGTGTTTGCCTTTCAGGGTCTGGTAGCGGCACACCACGTCCTTGATCGAGCGGGCCATCACATGGTGGATGCCCGGGGTGCCGTTGGCGCTCGGCGGTCCTTCAAAGAATACGAAAGCGTTGTCCTTGTCGCGGTTGTCAAGGCTTTTTTGGAAGGTGTCGTTCTCTTCCCAATAACGGCGGATTTCATCGGCTGTCTCGGTGAGATTCAGCTGTTTATATTCCTTGTAGTTGTTGTTCATATACTATGATTCCTAATTTAGGGCGCAAAGATACGAAATATTTTGTTTCCGCTATAGAAATAACGAATAATACCCACTACTTGCCTTATTGCGAATACCCCTATTAGCCTCATCGCGAATACCCACTACTAGCCTCATCGCGGAGGAACATCCGCGATCTCCTGCGCTTTGGGACAGTCCCTTGCTTTATGAGATCGCGGGTCAAGCCCGCGATGAGGCTAAAAACAAGGGTTATTCCTCCCGCTCCGCGCAAAACACAGTCAAATCACGCAATGCCTCAGTGGTTTCCGAAGGCGGGAAGCCCTCCAAAGCCTTCATGGTCTTTTCGTAATAAACGGGAAGCAGTGCTTGTGCCTGTTCCACGTTCTCGCCATCGAGCATGTCGTCGCGCAGCTGGAAAAGGATGCCGAAATTGAGGCCGAAGTCGGCCATTTGCTGTACCTGTTCATGGGTGGCATTGACAGAAAAGGCGCCGACGACACAGCAGGCACGCAACAGGGTGGCGGTTTTTCTAATTATAATGTCGAGATAGTTGAGGCCCCTGAGCCCTGAGCTTGTTGAAGGGTCGAAGGGCCGACCTATAGAAGATTCAACCTTTTTGTCCCGGCCCTTCGACCCTTCGAGAGGCCTCAGGGGCCGCAGGCTCAGGGACCTGGAAGCGTTCTGCATCAGTTCCCCTTCGCTCATGGCGGCGGCGGTGCGCAGCATCTCCTGCAGGATGTTGTATTCGTCGGGTTGGCTGAGGAGGAGCATGGCCTTGGCCAAGAGGTAGTCGCCAGCCAGCACCGCCGAGTGGTTGCCAAACTGCGCTTTCACTGAGGCCTTGCCTCGACGTTCGTCGGCATCGTCCACCACGTCGTCGTGGATGAGTGTGGCGCTGTGCATCATCTCCACAAAGGTGGCGGCACGCAGCGTCCGCTCGTTGACCTCGCCAAAGAGCTTCGCGCTGAGCAGCACCAGGATGGGACGCAGGCGTTTGCCCCGCGACTCCTGCACATAGTGCATGATGTCGTCCATGGGCTCGGTCTCGGCTTTCATGGTCTGCTCGAAAAAGACCTCAAACTGCGCCAATTCATCGCGAATGGGCTCGATGATATGCTCCAATTCTTTCACGCGGCAAAGGTAGGAATTATCACAAAACTTGCAAAACGTATAAAACTTTATTTGGTTGGTGCGGCCTACCCAACCGGGTGGCCGCAGGAAAGCAGGCCGTTCCGAATCAAGTTCGGAATGAGGGGCTGCTTTCCAACTGTTATTTTTTGGGTTTTGCCTTGTTTTGTGAGTTTTGTGATAAAAATAGCACGATATTTGTTATTTTTGCGTTGAATAAGACATGAGAGATTCCCGTTGGGAATGGAATTGGTCATGTGTTTAAAGGGCGGCGGCTTGTAGAGCCTTCTGAATGTAAACGCCACAAGCCGCCGCAGTAAGCAACACAAACGGTTCTCCATTCCCGCAGGGAATCTCCTAAAATAACGAACAATAAAACATGATACAATATGAAACACCTCGGAATCATCATCGCAACCGTCGCCCTAGTGGCCATCGGCGTATTGGCTTTTGCCATGCCCAGCAGGACGCCCAATCCCGACAACCCCAAAACCCCGAAAAACAATTATGAGACTATGTGGAAAAAAGTTAAGGAAAACCTTGAAAAAGACTTGCCGGAATCGGCTGAAAAAGAACTGAATGCCATCGAGGAGAAGGCCTCGAAGGACAAAAACCAAACCCAATTGCTGAAGACCTGGCTCTATCGGCAAAACATCATGCTGAGAACCGTGGAAGAAGACCCTGAACAGGCCTTCATCCAATACCTTGAGTCCAAAGTCGGCCAACTGGATGCCGTGCACGACGCCCTCCTGCACGAGGAAATCGCCAAGGCCTACGCCAATTATCTGGACGAAAACGAATGGCGCATCGACGAAAACCTTCCCATCGACGGCGATATTTCAAAGGTGGAGATGAAATATTGGGACAAGGAGAGTTTCAAAACGCGCATCAACCAACACTATGACGAGGCGCTGAAGCCCGTCGAGGCATTGAAAAAAGCCAAGACCGCAGATTTCATGGAGTTGTTTGAAAACAAAAACAACAACGAGGAAAACATCGAATACGAGGCTTCCTTATTCGAGTTCATGTTCCACCGCGTGGCAAAATACTACCAAGAACAGGCCGATGCCGACGATGTGGAAGGCGAGACCGATGCCTGGTGGCTGCCTGCCAAGGACTTTGTGAAAGCCGACTTGGGCGCCACGGACAACCCGCTTACGAAATGCCTGAAGATCTACCAAGACCTCCTTGCCTACAACCTCAAGGAAAAGAACGAGGATGTGCTGATCTACAACGACTTCAGGCGTTTTGAGTTTGTTAATGACATTCTTGACAAGGACGACATGTACCAAGCCGCGATGGAGGATCTGAGGGCGCAACATCAAGACAACCCGCTCTCTGCAGAGATTACTTCGTTGATTGCGCGGAACATGATGAACCAATACCAGAGCCACAGCGAAGATAGTGCCTACTTTGACAACTACAAGAAAGCCAAGGCTTTGTGCGAAGAGGCCATCGCCAAATTCCCGAAGTCGCAGGGCGCGAAAAATTGCCAGAATCTCATCAAACGCATCGAAGAGCCAGATATCGACATCACTTTGAATTCAGTGCAGCTGCCCAACGAGGCCATTCCCGCAGTACTGGCGTTCACAAATGTGACAACACCTTATTATAAGATTGTGAAGGTCAGCGAGAAAGACCTTGAAAAACTGAACAACTTGGACAAGGAAGACTTGTTGAAAGAACTGAATAAGAAAATAGTCGTGGCCGAACAGGAAAACACGCTGCCCGCCGAGACCGACTACCGCCGCCACAAAACCTTGATTGCCTTACCTGCCTTGGAATGCGGTTTCTATTATTTGGTGGGCAACATCAGTAAAGGCAACAAGGACAAGGATAAGATGCTGATGCTCAAATTCCAGGTGTCGCAATTGGGTTACATCACCGATCAGAAGGACGACCAAATGACGGTGGTCACCGTGGACCGCAAAACGGGGAAAACCGTGGAAGGCGTCACCGTGGAACTCTACCGTCGCGAGTACGACTATAAGGCTCGCGAGTACAAAAACATCATCGTCGAAACGCCCAAGAGCGACCGCAACGGTGTGGTGAAACTGACCAAAAAGACCGACAATTCCTTTAGCATCAACCTGCGCAAGGGCGATGACAACTTGCTGTCACACAATTATTTCACACTTCGTGCTAAATACAAAGACGACAAAGAGCATTACACCACCACCCTCTTCACAGACCGCGCTATCTATCGTCCAGGACAGACCGTCTATTTCCAAGGCATTGTGGTGCGCCGTCAGGGCGACGATCAGACTTTAGTGAACGGTTACAGTGAGAGGATTTCCTTTAAGGATGCCAACTGGCAGGAGATTGGCTCGGCCGATTTCAAGACCGACGAATACGGTTCTTTCAGCGGCTCTTTCGTCATCCCCCCCAACCGCTTAAACGGCGTGTTCCACCTCAACGCCAAGCAAGGCAGCACGACCATCCGCGTGGAGGAGTACAAGCGCCCGACCTTCGAGGTCAACTTCGAGCGTCCGAAAGAGCAATATAAACTCAACCAGGAGGTGACGGTGCGCGGAGACGTGAAGGCTTACGCAGGCTTCGGCTTGGACGATGTGGAATACTCGTATCGTGTTATCCGCAAGACTTCCTTCCCCTGGCGTTGCTGGTGGTGGTGGTACCCGACCGTCGAGGACGAGCAAATCACCTATGGCAAGGCCCGCACCGACGAGAGCGGCAAGTTCGCCGTCACCTTCAACTTGAAACCTTCATTAAGCATCGCGCCCGAGAAACAACCCGTGTTCACTTACGAGATTGAGGTGACTGCCACGAGCAAGCAGGGCGAGACCCATGCCGATACTTACAGCATCCGCGCGGGTTACAACGAAATCGCCATCAGCACCGACCTGCCTTCCGAAATTGAGAAATCGGAAATCGGCAACTACAACATCAGCGTGAGCAACCTCAGCTGGCAGCCCGCCAAGAGTCGCGTCAAGCGGACAATTTACCGTTACGATGATGCCAAAAGAATCAATTATTTCGAGGCGATGCATTATGACCAGAAATATGACCGTCAAATCCTTAGCGATGAGGAATTGGCCCGACTTTTCCCGAACTTCAGTTTTTACGAAAAGGAAAACAAGACCTTGGTGGACGAGGCCGAAATCATGGTGGACGATAAGACCAAGTTTTATGATGGTAAGGCATTGAAGCCTGGAAAATATGTCGTTGAACTAAAAAGTCTCGATGACCCGTTAGCGAAGACGACACGAGATTTCATCGTTTACGAGAAGGACGCCAAGCAGTTGCCCTTCACCACGATGGAATGGGTGTATCACAAGTCGACCGCCCATCCGGGTGACGAAATCCAATTCAGTCTCGGTAGTTCGGCCAAGGACGTGGACGTTTGGGTGCAGTTGCTCCAGGGCGACGAAATCCGCCTCGACAAGAAAATCAACCTCAACAATAGCGTGCAGACCTTGTCTTATAAGGTGACCGAACAAGACCATGGCGGTCTCTGTTGGCGTTATGTCTTTGTGAAAGAAAACACCTTAAATTTCGGCCACGTGTGGGTGTCCGTTCCTTTTGACAACTATGATTTGAATGTGAGCCTTGCCACTGTGCGCGACAAACTCTCGCCTGGAGCCGAGGAAACATGGGAAGTGACCGTCCGCGACTACAAGGACAAGCCTTTGGAAGCCGCATTGTTGGCTGGAATGTACGATGCCTCATTGGACGAGTTTGCCCGTAATTATTGGAGGCTCAGCATGAAGCCTTTGGCTGCTTATAGTTCTAGTTTTTCCACCGATGAACTCGGTTTCACCTCCTCGGCTACTCATGGCGAATACTACTACTTCGCCGAATTGTTCAACTTCAGCCTGCCTTCCGATGCACCGTTCTTCGACTACATCCATGTCTACCGTTCTGTCAAATCGTTGGGTGCGGGCAGGGTGATGTACGACATGGTGGAGGAATGTGCCGCACCGATAGCGATGGTAGAAGAAGATGCGATGAATAAAGCCGTTTATTCAATGGATGGAGAAGTGGGTTCTATTCGTGAGACTGCTGAGCAAGAAGTCGCTACTATTGTTTCAGCAGAGGTTGCTCCTATTGACAAAGGAGAAGAACCGAATCCCGCTGGAGAAGAAGCCGAGCCCACCCTTCGCGAGAACTTCAACGAGACAGCTTTCTTCTTCCCGCAACTGCGCACCAACAACGATGGTAGCGCGACCTTCAGCTTCACTATGCCCGACGCCCTTACGCGCTGGCGCCTGATGCTGATGGCCTACACCAAAGACCGCAAAACGGGTAGTAAAGACTATACTTTCACCTCCTCGAAGCCCGTGATGATCATGGCCGACATGCCGCGCTATATGTACGACAACGACACGCTGTGGTTCGTGGCCAACGTCATCAACACGGGCGACGAGCCAGTCACGCCTAAGGCAAAACTTGAGGTTTTTGATGCGGGCACGATGGAGCCTGTGAACTTGATTGTTATGGACGGCCCTTCGACAGGCTCAGGGACCTGCACGATACCAATGGAGACCATCCAACCTGGTCGCAGCAAGGAAGTGCATTGGAAGGTGAAGGGACAGTATGACCTCAGCCTTTTGGCTTTCCGTTTCACGGCCTATGCGGGACAGTTCAGCGACGCCGAGCAGCACCTCCTGCCTGTGCTGAGCAGCGAGATCTTCATGACGCAGACCCTGCCCATCACCGTGAAGGCAGAGACCGAAAAGACCTTCGACGTTCCCCTTGGCAGCCTCATTGCGGGCGAAGACCCGCAATCTCTGCCAAGGGACAGCCATAATCACGAGCGTGACTACAGCCTGACGCTCAACTTCAGCACCAACCCCGTGTGGTACGCTGTTCAAGCCTTGCCTTACCTGGCCAACGTTAGCACCGACCGTGCCGAGACCGCCTTCTACGTGTTCTACGCCAACACGCTCTCGTCCTACATCGCCGACCACATCCCGAACCTTTTGAACTACATCAAGAAATGGCAGATTGAGACACCTGATGCCCTGCTCTCACAACTCGAGAAAGACCAAGACCTAAAGGCCATCATGCTGCAGGAGACGCCATGGGTGCTCGAAGCCAAGAGCGAGACCGAGCAGCGCAGCCGCATCGCCACGCTCTTCGAGGTGAACATGATCCGCAACCAACAGACCAACGCCTTGAGGCTCATCGAGCAGAAGCAGAAGTACAACGGCGGTTGGCCGTGGATGGACGGTATGCCTGAAAGTCCCTACATCAGCACCTATATCTTGAGCGGCTTCGGCAAGTTGCAGAAGATGGGTGCATGGGAGTCGTTGAGCAAGGCCGACCAAAACACGGCCCAAAGTATCTGCGACAAGGCCGTGCGTTACCTCGAATATGAGGTGGCCGAGACCTACCGCTATATGAAAGCCCACAGCAAGGGCA
Source organism: Bacteroidales bacterium (assembly GCA_017395365.1). Classification (GTDB taxonomy): domain Bacteria; phylum Bacteroidota; class Bacteroidia; order Bacteroidales; family F082; genus Limimorpha. Next base: position 44,285 of record JAFPUN010000010.1, on the reverse strand, counting down.
AGGACTGGCCCATCGGTTCCAGCACCTTGAACGAGCTCTATGCATTGAGTTTCTTTGAAGCACAAAACTCGGACAAGGATTTTGCCACGGCCAAGAAATACTACCTCGGCAGCCTCGACAAGGAGTGGACTTCGTTCAACTTCAACGACCGCTCGAAGGGTGCTTTGGTGCTCTACCGCAGCGGCAACGAAAAGACCGCCAAGCTGATGATCCAGTCGTTCAAGGAATGCGCCCAGAAGAACGAGCAAATCGGCATGTACTGGCCGAAGAAATACTTCTCGTTTGAGTCGCATATCGCCACCCACGCCAACATCATGGCCGCCTTCGCCGAAATCGACCAGAACCAGGAGATGATCGACGAGTTGCGCGTGTGGCTGCTCACCCAGAAGCAGACCAACAAATGGGAAAACTCCGCTTCCACAGCCGATGCCATCTATGCCCTGCTGATGCGTGGCAGCGACTGGTTCGAGGAAGGCAAGGAAGTCACCCTGCGCTTCGGCAACACGCCCATTAGCACCGAGGGCGGCGTGGCTGGCACGGGCTTCATCCAGCGTCGCTGGAACGCCAACGAAGTGACCCAAGAGATGCGTCAGCTCACCGTCAACAACCCGACCCCGCACTTGGTTTGGGGCGGCCTGTTCCGCCAGTATTTCGTCCCGATCGACGAGGTGAAGAGCGATGAGTCGGGCTTCACCATCAAGCGCGAATTGTTTGTGGAGACAGTGACCGACAAGGGCAAGGTTTTGGTGCCTGCGGAAAAGCGTATGCTGAAGGTTGGCGACAAACTGACCGTGAAGATTACCTTCACTAACCAGCAGGACATGAGTTTCGTTTTCGTCAAGGATCTTCGTGCCGCCGGCTTTGAACCGATAGAACAGATCTCGCGTTACGAGTACAACGACCGCATGAGTTACTACCAGAGCAACACCGACACCGACATGGAGTTCTTCATCGAGTTCCTGCCCAAGGGTACGCACCAGTTGGAGTACAGCATGTTCGTCACCAAGGAAGGCTACCTCAACAACGGCTACGCCTTGATCCAGTGCCAGTATGCGCCAGAGTTCAGCGCGTATTCGGATGGCATGCGCGTGAAGGTAGGCGAGTAAGGGGTGTGTCGAAGACACACCATCCTATTTACCCCATACGCAGTGTGGGGGAGGAGAGCTACCGTCCATCCACGGCGTGTCGGAGACACGCTACATCGCCGTAGTGAGACCCAAAGCCCTCATCGCGGGCATGGACCCGCGATCTCCTAAGCGAAAGGGATCCCCAATGCGTAGGAGATCGCGGATGTTCCTCCGCGATGAGGGTTTTGGGGTGGGTTTAGTCGACAACCAGCTTCACCGTCTGTCCCCAGCCTCTATCATGCTTGATGCGCAGCAGATAAAACCCTTTCGTGAGGTCATGAAGCGCCAACTCATACTGTTGCGTTCCCTCACCAAAAGCGGCAGCTTCGCGCTGCAGCAACTGCCCTTGCAGCGAATACAGCTCAAACTGCACCTGTCCTTGCGCAGGGTTGAAGAAAGTCACGGATGCCCTGTCTCTGGCTGGATTGGGCGCTACGGTGGCACAGAGGCTTTGTGCCTCGAGGTCTTCCACACCGAGGTGCACGTCCACCGCAATCTTCATCGTCACGGGGAGGTGGTCGGAGCCGTCGAAGAGGGCCTCGGCGACCTCGTCAGGCACGGCATTGTTGGTGCCTTGGTCGACACTCATGTTGAAGTGGTGGCCGTCGTTGCCCACGGCATGGTAGGAGCCTTGCACGTAGCGCATGTGGTTGTAGCTGAAGGCGATTTCATCAGCCATCAGGATGAAGTCGAAGCGGTCGTCCAAGCCACCAGAAGAAAAGCATTCGTCGGAATAGCTACGTGTCGACTGGGTATGGAATTGGGCAAATTGGCTGTTGTTGGTCCATTCGCCCACGCCGCCAACACCTGCCACGGGATCCATGAAGCAGATAGCCGGGTTGCTATAGGTCTGGGTGAGCAGTCGGTAGCCGCTTTCGTTGGCGCTATACATATTGAAGTCGCCCATAATCAGCACATTGTCGGTAGGGTAGTGCTGGTTGACGTAATCCATGGCGGTCTGCATCAAGGCGCGTCGCTGGCTCTCGTAACCTTGTCCCGCCTTGGGGTGGGCCACGATGCAAACCAGCTTGATGGTGTCGCCAGCGGCTAGGTTAGGGGTTTTCAGATACAACTCGTAGACGTCGGTGTCGCGAGGGTTGGTGCGCAGGGCGACATGGCTTTTCAACCCCATCTTGTTGGAGTTGTAGAAGATGTGGTTGATGATGTTCTCTCCCGCGTAGTTGATGATGTTGTCCGACTTCCAGTAACTAGCACCATTGATATTGAGGTTGTGTCTGAGGAAGTTGTTTTGCAAGGCGGCGGTGGCGCCAAACTCGCATACGGTGAAGATGTCGGGCTTCACATAGTCGACGATAGTGCGTATGCATTCGTCCTTGCGTTGGGTGTTGTTGTTGGTCTCGTAGCAGTCTGCAAAGCCGCTGTTGTAGTTGCCGTAATACAACAGGTTGTACTGCATCACGGTAAGGGTGTCTTGCGCCCACGACGGCAATGCTATCCACAACAGAAGAAGGAATATAAGAGGGGTCTTGCGCTTCATATTTGTGGTTATTTGCGCAGCAAAAATAGAAATTTTGGCGCGATATTTGAATTAATCCTATTTTTGCAACGCATATCATTATGAGAAACAATAAAAAAATTGGATTTTTGGCCTTCTTGGCCATGCTGCTGTTGGCCTCGTGCCACAAAGAGGAAGTCACATTTGACACGCCTGTCGTAGGGCATTGGGCTTGTGAGCAATATGTCAGCCACCGCGTGGATACCGCAGCAGGTGTCGACCGTTGGGACACAATCTGCTACGATCCCCACGCAGACACCATTGACTACGAGCTCTTTTTCTACAACACGGGCAAGGGCTTGCTCAAGCTCAACAACAGTCCGGCTTGGATCAAGGAGTTCTCGTGCGACTATGTCTATGACTCCATCGAACAGGTGGTCAGGATTGAGAGCAGTTCATGGTTGATGGGCCTTTATGGTTCGCTGCTCCACAACGAGAAGAACGCCGTCTTCAACGTGGAGACCTTGACCGACAGCACCCTGGTAGCCTCGTGGACCAACCGCGTCTCGGAGGACATACCTTTCTTTGAAAGGTTTTTCTTGAAACGAATTGATTAACAGTATAATTAAATATCAAAATGAAGAAACTTACCTTATTTGTTATGGCTTTTGCGGCCCTTCTGTTTGCCTCATGCAATAAAACCGATTACAAGTCTTTCGTAGGCACCTGGGGCGTCGAGAAGATTGAGTATTTCAACATCGACTATTATGGCCACCCAATCAGCTCTTCGATTGAATCCTTCAACTATAACCCTAACGATCCTGACAATACCATCCAGTTGGTATTCAGGGAAGACAAGACCGGCGAGATGCGCGACGGCGCCATCGACACCTTGTATTTGGACTATAACGAAGAGACCCAAGTCTATGAGACGGTCTTGTATCGTCCTGATACGGTGTTGGTGTACACTTTCACTTATTCCTACGACAAGAGCGAATCGGCCCTCTACATGAACATGAAATATACCTACCCCTATGTATATTCTCGCACGTTTATGGTGAAGGTGTCCGATGTGGAAGACAACTCATTCGTTTATGAGAACGAATACAATGTCAACTATGTGGAGAAGGCCTATCTGAAACGTGTCAGCAATTCTCCTTCGAAATCGTCCAGCCGTGAGGCAGTGAAGCATCCGAACCATCCAGGTTCGTTCTTAGGGAGCAGATAACTCGGAATGCGGAATTAGGAAATACGAAGTATTCGACGTAGTCAATGCTGAAATCGCAGATTCAGCGAAGCTAATGCGGAATGAGCCTACCACAGGCTATCATTCCGCATTCTTCATTGACTCCGTCGAATGCTTAGCATTTCAGCATTCAGCATTATTCAACATAGAGCATCAATCCTTTCAAGTACGCCCCTTCGGGGTGGAAGATGTTGATAGGATGGTCGGCGGGCTGCGACAGTTGGTCGACGATCCTCACGTTGCGTTTGGCCTCGATGGCTGCTGCGGTGACGATGCCTTGGAAGGTGGCCTTGTCGACGGCTTGTGAGCAGCTGAAGGTGAACAACAGTCCCCCTTTGGCGATGCGCTTGATGGCTTCAGCATTGAGGAACTTGTAGCCCCCCAGGCCGCGGTGCCTGTCCTGATGCCGTTTGGCAAATGCCGGCGGGTCGAGGATGATGAGGTCGAAAGCGCCTTCACGCATCTCGGTGATGTATTCCTTCATGTCGGCCACATAACAGGGATGCTCCTCTTTCGAGTAGCCGTTGAGCTCGAGGTTGGCTTCGGCCATGGCCATGGCTTTCTTGGAGGCGTCGACGGTGACGGCCCTACGGGCACCGCCCTTCAGGGCCGTGACGGAGAAGCCGCCCGTGTAGCCGAAGGCGTTGAGCACGGTCTTGCCTTGTGCAAAACGGCGTACCATCTCGCGGTTCTCGCGTTGGTCGAGGAAGAAGCCTGTCTTCTGTCCCTCTTCCCAGTTGGGCAGGAAGCGGCTGTCGTTTTCCAGGATCACTTCCTCCAGCCTGTCACCGAAGAGATAGCCGTCTTCGACGATGGCGTCTTCTTTGCCCATGCGTTGCATGGCCTCTGCGCTCTTGTTGTAGATGGCCTGAAGGCCGAGGTCGGGCATGAGCTTGAGGGCACGCACGATTTCCTTGATATGCAGCGCCATGCCTTCGGTTTGGGCTTGCACCACTGCGGTGTGGCCGTAGATGTCGACGATGAGGCCCGCCAAGCCGTCACCTTCCGAGTGGACGAGACGGAAGCAGTTGGTATGGGCATTATGGGTCAAGCCCATGATCTTGCGCACCTCGTAGGCTTGGTTGAGGCGTTCGAGGAAGAACCATTCGTCGATTTTGCGGTTGTCGAAGCAGAGCATCTTGACGGCGATACTCTCCGACTCGCAGAAGCCGGTGCCGAGGATGTGGCCGTCATAGTCGGTGACGGTGACGGTGTCGCCCGCCTGCAGGCCTTTGGCGGTGTCGTGGATGGCGCCCGAGAATACCCAAGGATGAAAGCGCTTGATGGCTTCCTCCTTGCCGGGATTGAGTCGTATGACAGGATAGAGTGGCGTTTGTTCCATGATGTTCGGATTTTGATGCAAAGATAGTTTTTTTCTTTTTACGATTTGAAACCGATTCCCTACCTTTGCGCCAAAATTCTGCCTATGAACAACTCTTTTACCATCGGAGGCCAGATTGTCGACCTCGTCAACTCCAGGATTTTCTCGGGTGTTGTCATCGTCGAGGACGGCAAGATCGCCAAGATTGAGGAACAGCCTGTGGGCAACACGCAGTATATCATGCCTGGCTTCGTCGATGCCCATGTCCACATCGAGAGCTCGATGCTGGTGCCGTCGGAGTTTGCCCGCTTGGCGGTATGCCATGGTACCGTGGCCACCGTCAGCGACCCACACGAGATCGCCAATGTGTTGGGTAAGAAAGGTGTACAATACATGATCGACAATGGCAAGAAGGTGCCGTTCAAATTCTTTTTCGGTGCGCCAAGTTGTGTGCCCGCCACTGCCTTCGAGACCTCGGGTGCTATCCTTAACTCCGACGACATTGAGGCGCTGATGGCCTCGCCCGACATCTATTACCTTTCGGAGGTGATGAACTATCCGGGTGTGATCCACGACGACCCAGAGATGATGCGTAAAATCGCCGCTGCCCAACGGTACGGCAAACCCATCGATGGCCATGCGCCTGCAGTCACAGGCACCGACCTACAGAAGTATGTGGGTGCGGGTATCACCACCGACCACGAGTGCTTCAGCATGGCGGGGGCCTTGGAGAAGATCAGCCTCGGCATGAAGATCCTCATCCGCGAAGGCAGCGCGGCCAAGAACTTCGATGCCCTCATCCCGCTGATGGCCACCCATCCCCACAAGTTGATGTTCTGCTCCGACGACAAGCATCCCGATGAACTGGACGACGGTCATATCGATGTGTTGGTGCGCCGGGCTATCGAGTTGGGATACGATGTGATGGATGTGTTGAAAGCCGCCTCGCTCAATGCGGTGCAGCATTATCATTTGCCCGTGGGCATGTTGCAGGAGGGCGACGATGCCGACTTTATCGTGGTCGACAACCTGCACCAACTTGTCGCCAAGCAGACCTATATCAAAGGAATGTTGGTGGCTGAAAACGGCGTGGCGAAATTCAAATACGAGGAGACCTTTACCCCCAACATCTTTGAGCGACCCTACTTGTATTTCCAAGACCTCTTCGTGCCTGATGAAGGCAAGAAGATCAAGGTGATAGAGTGCTTTGACGGACAACTCATCACCAAATGCGACATCGTTGAGCCTAAGGTGGTCGACGGTGGCATCGTCAGCGATGTGGAGCATGACATTCTCAAGATGGTGGTGGTCAACCGATACCAGCCCTACACGCCTGCCGTGGCATTCATCAAAGGCTTCGGCTTGAAGAGAGGTGCCTTGGCTTCGAGTGTGGCCCACGATAGTCACAACCTTGTGGCGGTGGGTGCCACCGACAGCGACATCCTCCATGCCGTGAACTTACTTATCGAGCACACGGGTGGTGTGACGGCCTATTGCAGCACGGAGATGGTGGCGGTGCCCTTGCCCGTGGCAGGACTGATGAGCAACGAGGACGGCTATGAGGTGGCGCAGGCCTACAAAAACGCCGACGCCTTGGCCAAACGCCTTGGCTCGACGCTTTTCGCGCCTTTCATGACGCTGGCATTCATGGCCTTGCTCGTCATCCCCGAATTGAAGCTCAGCGACCAGGGACTGTTCGACGTGAAGCAATTCGCTTTGACGTCGCTTTACGACGAGTAGTCCTGTCACCCCTACGGGGTTCAGTGGATTTATTACGTTTTTTCGGCAGGGGTTGCATTGCATTCCACCCCTGCTTATCATCCGTCGTCCCTACGGGACTGGGCGGAACCCCGTAGGGGTGACGGATGAATAGGCAGGCGGTTTCCCCTGCCGAAAAATGAATCGATACCGTTTTATTGAACCCCGTAGGGGTGACAGATTTTACAGAATATTCAATCGGTTGGCGTCCTGTTTCACGAAAATGGCCAACATTATGGTGAAGGCCAGCATGCTACTGCCGCCATAACTCAAGAAGGGCAGAGGGATGCCGATGACCGGCACCAAGCCGATGGTCATGCCGATATTGATGGCCACATGGACAAACAAGATGCCCGCGATGGCATAGCCATACACACGGCTGAAGGTGGATCGTTGTCGTTCGGCGAGGATGATGATGCGTATCAGGAGCGCCACATAGAGCAGCACTACCACGGCGGTGCCGACGAAGCCGCCTTCCTCACCTACGGTGCAGAAGATGAAGTCGGTGTGTTGCTCGGGCACGAAGTCGTATTTGGTCTGCGTGCCTTGCAGGAAGCCTTTTCCCGTGAGGCCGCCCGAACCGATAGCGATCTTGGACTGGTGCACGTTATAGCCTACGCCTTGCGGGTCGTCGAGCTTGCCGAGCATGACGAGGATGCGGTTTTGCTGATGCTGTTGCAATACATTATGGAAGGCGTAGTCGACGGAGAAAACGAAGACGAACATGAAGGCGAAGACTGCCAACATCTTGACGATGCCTTTTCGCTTGGCTACGATGTAGTACACCACGGCAAGGACGAGCAAGCTGCCCAAGATGATGTACATGACCTTTTGGCTCCAAATCAAGGTAAAGATAAACAGGAGGATGGCAACGACACCTGCCGCCATCACCCAACCGGCCCCAGGGAAGCCTTCGCGGTAGAGCACGAAGATGAACGACACGAAGACGATGGCCGAACCCGTGTCGTTTTGCAGCAACACCAAAGCCATGGGGATGAGCACGATGACAGCGGCCACGATTTGGTCCTTGCGCTTTTGCAGGTCCACATCGAGGCGGTCGAGGTGGCCGGCGAGGGCCAAGGCCGTGGCCATTTTGGCGAATTCGGAGGGCTGGAACTTGATGCCGGCCCCGAGGTCGATCCAGGAAGTGGCGCCTTTGGTGGCTTTGCCGTAGACCAACACGGCGAAGAGGCTAAAGAGGAAGAAGATATAGATCCATAGCGAGAAAGCGTTGAAGAACTTGGCGTCAATCAAAAGGATGATGAAGCCGATGAGCAGCGAGGCGCCAATCCAAATCAGCTGTTTGCCATACACTTGCGACATGTCGAAGATGCTGGGATGCATCTCGTCGTATTTGGCCGAGAAGATGCTGAACCATCCAATGATGATCAAAGCCAAATAAATGAGCACGGTCAGCCAGTCGACTTTTCCTATGATGCTGTTTCTTTCGTTCATCGTTCGTTCTTATATGAGATTCTACCTTCCATGATGCGTTTCTCCAGGTCTTCGCGTACCGTATAGCCGCGTATGTATTTCTCAATCATGAGGCTGGCAATAGGGGCGGCCCAGGTGGCGCCGTAGCCGCCGTTTTCAATGATGACGGCAAGGGCGATCTTAGGGTTTTCTTCAGGGGCAAAAGCGATGAAATTGGAGTGGTAGTTGCCGTGTGGGTTTTGTGCGGTGCCCGTCTTGCCGCATTGCGGGATGTCTTTCAGCTCGTAGCGACGTGCCGTGCCGTGAGGGCCGCTGAAAACGGTGCGCAAGCCTCTTTTCATCGTGCGGACATATTTCGGGTCGATGCCTGGGTCGACTTTGGTGGTCATCACCTCGGGGATGGCCGTGCTGTCGCCGAAGCATTTGATGAGGTGGGGCGGGTAGTAATAGCCCTCGTTGGCAATCAAGGCAGCAATGTTGCAAAGTTGCAAGGGCGTCACGAGCACCTCGCCCTGTCCGATGCCCAATGAGCGGATGGTCACCGAGTTCCATTGGCCGCCATACATCTTGTCGTAATACTCGCAATCAGGGATGTTGCCCTTGCGCTCGTAGGGGATATCGGTGTCGAACTTGCGACCGAGGCCCAACTTGTAGGTCATTTCTTTCCAGTATCGGTAGCCTTCTTTGATGCCGCCGAACTTCGGGTTGTTGATGGTAGCCTTGAACGACTCATAGAAGTAAGGGTTGCACGAGTTCATGATGGCGTTGGCGAAGTCGGGGCTGCTGCCGTGGCTGTGGGTGCACTTGATGGGTAGTGAGCCGGTGCCGCTGCAGTGGAAGCAGGTGGCAGGCGTGATGCTGCCGCTCTGCATGGCGATGAGGCCCACGACGGTCTTGAAGGTGGAGCCAGGAGGGTAGGTGCCGCTGATGGCGCGGTTGATGAGGGGCTTCATCGGGTCGGCCTGCAACTCCTTGTAGTGTTGTCCGCGCTCACGACCTACGAGTAGGTTGGGGTCATAGGTGGGGCTGGTGACGAAGGCCAAGATTTGTCCTGTCGAGGGTTCGACGGCCACGATGGAGCCTATCTTACCTACCATCAGCTGCTCGCCATAGGCTTGCAACTCGGCATCGAGGCCCAGGTAGAGGTCTTTGCCTGCCACGGGTTCCTTGTCGAGCTCGCCGTCCTTGTAGCTGCCCATCTCGCGGTTGTGGACGTCGACCATCATCACTTTCAGGCCCTTTTTGCCACGCAGTTCTTTCTCATACGACTTCTCGATGCCCGACTTGCCGATGTAGTCGCCTCTGCGGTAGTATTTCTCGCCTTCAGTGTCCTTGTCCAACTCGGCCTTGCTGATTTCGCCGATGTCGCCCAAGGTGTGGGCGGCAATGGATTTGGGATAGTGGCGCACCGTGCGGGTCTGGAAATAGAACCCCGGGAAACGGTAGAGCACCTCGGCGATGTGGGCATAGCTTTCCTTCGACACCTGGGTCATGAAAGGCGAGGACTTGAAATACGACTCCTTCTTCGCTTTGTCCATCCGCTCGATGAACGACGCCTTGTCGATATCCAAAAGATGGCAAAACATCAGGGTGTCGAAAGGATGCAAGGTGTCTTTTCTCACCGCATCGGCAATTTGTTTCGGGGTGACCATCAAGTCGTATACGGCCTCATTGAACACCAAGAGTTCGCCGTTGCGGTCGTACACCTTGCCTCGGGCGGGGTATTGGGTGACGAAACGCAAGGCATTGTTGTCGGCCTGCTCTTTATATTCTTGGTCGACCACTTGGAGGGCAAATAATTTCACAATATAGACGACTCCAATGGCAATGAAGACGCCCATTATAAGTAACTTTCTGGTTGACAGATTGTTGTTTTTCGTTCTCATAGGTCTAATCGGGAAGGACAAAGGTAAAAGATTTTCTCCGTACCGAAGGTGGCTTCTCGGCGTTTTTTTCAAAAAAAATTCTTTTCGCCAAAAAACGGCGTGGAATACGGACTCGCTTGACTTTTTTTCGTACATTTGCACGGTTTTATATGCCTATGAAAATGAAGAGAATCACTTTAGTGTTATTGGTTTTGTGCTGTGGTCTCCTCGGATGCGGACGTCAGGAGAAGGAACGCGAGCTGATCAAGCGCAGCTTCTACAATACCGTTTGGGAGCGTTTTGACTATTTGAAAAAGGATGTCAAAATCACTTCGCCTACCACCTTCGATTTGAGTATGCAAATCAGCTTCACCGACGACTATCCCTACGACTATATCGACCTTGTTTTTGTCGTCTTCACCGAAGAAGGCGAGCGCTATAGGGGCAAGGAATATGTCACCAAGCTCAAAGACGGGGATGGCCAGTGGAGTGCCGAACTTGTCGACGGGTGCTATACCTTTAACGTTCCTATCAACAAGAACTTGCAAATCAGCGATCCTGGCACCTATAGCTTCCATCTTGAACAGAAGATGCCCATCACACCGATTGTCGGCGTCAAGGAACTGGTGCTTTTGAACAATTGAGAAATATCAAATGAACATGAAAGATATACGCAAACCTTTTAGATTTGTTTTGGCGGCAGTGTTGCTGGCAATGACCTTTGCCTCATGTGTGCCCCAGAAGAAGATGCTGCTGCTGAAGGAGGCGCAGATGGCCGCCGAAAACCAATCGGTCAACTATGTGAACGAGCGTTCGGTGGACCACAAGCTTCAGCCAGGCGACAATCTCTACATCCGTTTCATCAATACGATGGATGAGCGTACCGCCGCCTCGCTTGCCGGTGATTATCGGTCGACCCAACTCTCGTCGGACGCTAGCATCTACCTCCAGTCATACACCCTTGATGATGATGGATGCATCGAGTTGCCCTTGACGGGAAAGATTGAATTGAAGAACCTGACGGTTAACCAAGCCAAAGACAAGATGCAAAATGAGGTGAACAAGTTCATGACCCAAACCACCCTTATTGTGAAGCTGTCGAATTTCAACCTGAGCATCCTGGGCGAGGTGAACAAACCGGGTATGTATAAAATCTACCAGTCTCAGATCAACCTCTTGGAAGCCATTGCCATGGCGGGCAACATGACCAACTTCGCCAAGAACGAAGAGGTGAAGATCGTAAGGCAGACCGACAATGGCTCCGAAATCGTCACCGTCGACTTGGGCTCGGCCGACATCCTTTCTTCGCCCTACTACTATCTGAAACCCAACGACATCGTCTATGTGGAGCCGCTCAAGATGAAGCAATGGGGCTTCACCGCTTTCCCCTATTCGACGGTTCTCTCGGTGGTGTCGGTCGCATTGACCACCGTTACGCTGATCTTTAGTTTGAAAAGAACCACCCCCAACGGATAATCATCAACTATGGCAAACGAGAAGCAAGCATACATCCCCCAGCCTGGCAAAGAGGAGCAAAGTGTTGATATCAAACAATTGATCTACATTGCCTTACGCCATTGGTATCTGTTCGTTATCTTTGTAGTGGCGGCTTTGGCCATCTGTTTTGTCATCAACCGTTATTCAACCAAGGTATACCAAACTTCGGGCACGGTGCTCATCAAGGAAGGGCGGAACAGTTACGATGCGACGTCTATCATGACTTCGATGAGTTTCGGCAACATGCAGAATATTGACAACGAGATTGCCATCCTCCAGTCGTATTCGCTTACCGAACGTGTGGTCAAGAAGATGGGTATCGAGGTGAGCTACATGGACAAAGGCCGAATTGCTACTACCGAGATGTATAAGAGTTCTCCTTTCCATGTGGAGTTTGAGCGTAGCGTGCCACAAGCCGTAGGTCTCGCCTACGAGATATCGTTCCTTCCCGATGGCAACTTCAGGCTTCAGGCCAAGGGCGAGGGGCTCAGCAAGTACGACTTCATTCTTTGCCAGACGACGGAAACCAATCCTTTTGCCAAGATTGAAATCAATGGCGAATACAAGGAAGGCGAATGGGTCGACAACGGCTACAATCGCATCCGCATCACCAAGACCGATCAATACGACAGCGAAACCATCGGTGGCCGTAAGATGTATTTTTGGCTCAACAGCTATCCTGCCCTCGTCAGGCAAATGAGCAACTACACCGTGAGTCCCATCAGCAAGATGGCCTCGGTGGCCTCGGTGGTTACGAAAGGACCCAACAAGCTGAAAATCGTTGAGTTCACCAACCTGCTCATGAACGAATATGTCAATCGTGGCTTGGAGAAGAAGAACCTCGTTTCCGAAAACACGATTGAATTTATCAACAACGAATTGGAAGGCATTCAGAAGTCGTTGAATCAGGCCGAGACCGAGCTGAAAGATTTCCGCCAGCAAAACGACCTGATGAACCTCGACTTGCAGGCTAGCCAGGTGTATACCAACTTGCAGGCTTTAGGGAAGGAACGTGCCGAGATGGCCGTCAACCTGAAGATTTACAAGCGTATGCAGACCTACATCCAAACCCAGATCGACGACCCCGAGAACTTGGCCTCGCCGAGTACGATGGGCATCAACGACCCGATGCTCAATCAATTGGCCCGCGACCTGGTCATGCTTTCTCAAACCAAAGCCACCAAATTGCTCACGCAAACTGAGCAACACCCCGAGATCCTGAAACTCAACGAGCAAATCATCACCACGAAGAAAGCCCTGCTTGAGACCATCAACAACCTTGTGGATAACGCACAACTGAGCCTCAACGAAATCGACCGCCGTATCAGCGTGCTCGAGTCGGAGTCGCGCCAGCTGCCCAGCAAGCAACAACAGCTCATCAACTATCAGCGTAATTTCGAGTTTACAGACGATACTTATAAGTATTTGATGCAACGCTTGGCCGAGGCCCAAATCTTGCGCGCTTCCAACACGCCCGACAACGAGATCCTCGACGAGGCCCGTCTGGAGCGCACGGTGAGAATCTCGCCCCGCACTTCGTTGAACTATCTCATCGCCGTCATCATCGGTCTGCTGATCCCGGCCTTGTATCTCTTCTTAAAGAACTATTTCAAGACTACCATCAGCGACCGCAGCGAGGTAGAGAAGCTGACGCATTATCCCATCGTCGGACAAGTGATGCAGACCCACTCAAAGGATCCGCTTCTGGTCGTCAATAACCCGAAATCACCAGCAGCAGAATCGTTCCGCTCGATTCGTACCAACGTCGAGTTCATCACGCAGAGTAAGTTGCCGTGCACTGTGCTCGTTACGGGCGACATGCAGAGCGTCGGCAAAACCTATAACAGTATCAATATCGCCTCGATTTATGCACTTTATGGCAAGAAGACCGTGCTGTTGGGCTTCGACTTGCGTAAACCCAAGCTTTTCCAAGAGTTTGGTCTGAGCAACAATGTCGGTTTAAGCAGTTATCTCAGTAACAAGGATAGTCTGGATGACGTCATTCAGGCGTCGGGCAAAATCCCGGTGCTCGACATCATTACCAGTGGTCCCATCCCGCCCAACCCCTCCGAGTTGATCGCTTCCGAGAAGTGCAATGCGTTGTTTGCCGAATTGAAAAAACGCTACGATTATATTGTCATCGACACGCCTCCCCTCGGTTTGGTCACTGATGCCTTGCTGCTGATGCGCCATTCCGACGCCAACCTCTTTATCGTCCGTCAGGGCGTGACCAACAAGAATGCCTTCGCCAGCATCATTAAGGATCTTGAGAGTCGCGACTTGCCATTCTCTATCGTGGTCAATGGCCTTCAAGCAGAGAAGGGCTATGTCTATCGCTATGGAGGCCAACAATATGGCTACGGCTACGGTTACGGCTATGGCTATGGCAGCGAATACTACGGTGAGAGCGAAGCCACCGAAAAACAAAAACATCGTCCTTTTAAGAAAAGCAAAGAGAACTAAATACTATGGTCCCGAAACCCTTGGACAGTCATGACGTGAAGTTTTGGCATGCCCTCTATGTTAGGTCACGCTGCGAGAAGAAGGTGCTTACGCAGCTTGAGGACATGGGCATACAGGCTTATCTTCCGATGATCTCGATGGTCAAGCAATGGAGCGACCGCCGCAAGAAAGTGCAGGAGCCTTTGTTCAAGTCGTATGTGTTCGTTTTCTCCAACGACAAACAGTACATCTCGATACTCAACGTATATGGCGTCGTCAAGTTTGTCTGTTTCGAGAAAGAAGCCGTCGTTGTCCCCGAAAACCAGATCCTTGCCATCAAGAAGTTTGTCAGTGAGTATGAGAATGGCGAGGAATATAAGATGAACAACGACGAGGAGCTGATGGTGGGACAGATGGTAAGGATCATCAACGGACCCATGAAGGGCCTCGAAGGGCGACTCGATACCATCCGCAACAAACGCCATCTCATCGTCTACATCGATGTGGTGGGTCAATGCATTCCGGTGCATATCCCACGGGCCAAGGTGGAACCCGTTTGAAGAAGTAATACGAAAAGAGTGGTCAATCAAAAGAATATTTCTATTTTTGCAGAAAATTACTAAACCTATAAGTCATGGATTCAGAAAACAGGAAAAAGTCAAATCAGCCTATATGGCTCTATGCCATCCTCGGCCTCTTGGCCATCGGCTTGGTGTTTCTCTTGGTGCGCAATAGCCATATGAAGGGCGACCTGGAGGATCTTAAGGCCGAAAAAGAGATGCAACGCCTCGACTTCCAAGCCGAAGTGGACAGTTTGCTGAAAGTGCACAACGAGCTGAAAGACAGCTACGGCGAGTTGAGTCAGGAACTGGCCGAGAAGGACAGTATCATCCAGGCTGACGCCGTCGAGATCAAGAAACTCCTTGATTCGCAATGGGATTACAACCGCATCAAGAAGAAAGTCACGCAGCTTCAGGAGATCTCGCAGCGCTATGTGCGCCAAATGGACTCGCTGTATACGGTCAACCGTGAGTTGGTAGCCGAAAACGAGCGCATCCGTGAGGAGTATCAAGCCGAGCGCCGTCAGAATACCACCCTTACCCGCCAAAAGGAAGAGCTGACCAGCAAAGTGAACCAAGCGGCCACGTTGAAGCTTTACAACTACAGCGCACAAGCCGTGCGTTTCAAGGGTGGTGGCAAGGAAACCGCTACCGACCGCGCCGACCGCGCCGAGCGTATCCGTGTTGACTTCACGGTGGCCGCCAACGACCTCGTGGCTCCTGGCACCAAGCTCTTCTACGTGCGCATTGCCGACCCGACCAAGGCTATCATCACCAAGGGTTCAGGCGACGAGTATTCGTTCAAGGCCAATGGCGAGACACTGCAGTTCACCGAGAAGGTGCGCGTCAACTATGATGGCACGGCGACCCCTGTGAGGGCCTACTATAGCAAGCCTACCAATTTCGAGATGCGCCCCGGCACCTATTTCATCGATGTCTATGAAGAAGGCGGCAAACTCGTGGGACAAACCTCCGTGGATTTGAGATAAATAGTAGTAGTGTTTTTCATTCATTTTGATTGTTAAAGCCAGCCTTCGGGTTGGCTTTTTTATTGCAGCACGGTCTGCAATACCTCATGCGAATGGAAGTCGTTCATCACGGGGGCGTGAAGGCGCATGAAGGTGATCAGCCCATTGAGCATGGCACGACGCTGTTGGGTCGACATGGGCAGCCTGCAGGTCTCGTCGATGCCCAAATCGAGCAAGGCGGCAAGCCATGCGGCATCGTTGGCATCATAGTAATAGGGATGCAAGGGATAGTCGTGCGCAAACGAGCCTTCCATCATGTCGAAACACCATCCTACCTGATGGTTGGCCTTGGGGTAGAAGCCCAATTGGCGCGTCAGCTCAAGGGTGAAATACAAGGGGAAGTTGGCATAGCCTTCCTCTACGAGGTCGAGCCAATGCATGGATTGCTGGATAAAATCGAACAGGGTCTCGTTGGAGGCTTCTTCTGTCAAGGTCTTTGAGAGCAACTCGCTGACATACATGAGGATGGCGCTTTTGTTCATCACCAAGGGAATGCTTTGGTAGACCAACGAAAGCTGCACGTCTTTCATGTAGTGAAGGGAACCTTTGTTGGTCTTGCCTGCTTCTACATAGTGGATGAAATTCAAGTTTTGGAACAAGGCAGCCCTCAAGCTTGAGCCTCGGTTGAAGGCGCCTTTCACCATATACGACCTTAAGCCGTATTGACGGGTGAACACCTTCACAATGAGGCTGGTGTCGCCATAGCGGATGGATTGCAGGACAACGCCTTGGATCTTGTCGTCCATCAGTTCATGATCAGAATCTTGGTGGCAAACTTATCGGTACCTCGCTTGGTGCTGACGAAGATGTAGTAAACACCAGGTTCGACGCGCTCGCCGTTGATGTTAGTGAGGTCCCAAACGGCCTGTCCGCCTTCCGAGATCAACTGGGTGACGAAGGTGCCGTCGACGGTGGTGATTCTCACCAATGAGTTGGACACCAAGCCTTTGATGCCTACAAAGCCATTGAAGCCCATTCTGACAGGGTTGGGGTAGGCCACAACATCACTGACTTGTGGTTCAGGAGTCGCGGCTTTGCCACGGTAGGAGATGACGCCGTTGGCAGTGCCGAAAAACACCTCGCCGCTCTTGTCGATGGCCATGGTGGTGACGGCATTGTCGAGCAACGGGCTGTTGTCGACATTGAAGTGGTGAATCTCGGTAGGTTGTTTCTCAAACGACATCAGGTAGACGCCCGATTCGAGGCCGAACCAGATCTGGTCGGTGCCTTCGATAGCGGCCATGGAGAGTACGTTGGTGTTGGCAAAAAGGTAGTCATATTGGTCGGTGCCATCGTTGCGGGGCACTCTCTTTTGCGTGGCGTCGTAGTTGCCCGAGCCGTTGAAGAGGGCGCGGGTGTCTTCGAAAAGACAAGGTCCAAGGTCGGTGCCGGCCCACACAGCACCAGTATTGTCAACGGTGAGGCAGTTGACGGCGCCAGCCAAGTGGCCACTACCGGTAGCGGTGTTAAGGGTGACGGTTTGGTCGTCGTTGGGATTGTCGAAGGTCTTGTTTTCGTTGAAGACGATGAGTTCGCCGCCACGGCGGATGATCCACTTATAGTCGTTGTTGTCGACGAGGAGTGTGCCGATGTCGATACCGCTCAGGCTGCCGCCAAGGCTGAAGGCGTGCCAAGTGCCGTTGCGTTCCATCACGGAGAGGAGCGACGGTGCACCAGTGTTGGCGACCCAGAGGTTGCCTTTGCTGTCGAAAGCCAAGCCGCTGACGTTGATGAGACTCATGTCTTGCATCCAGGGCTGCAAGGTGGAGTTGCTGTCATCATAGACCTCAACCAACTCATTGCCTTTGAACTTCAGGATGCCGTTGCCCCAGGTGCCCACGTAGGTGACGGAAGGGTCTTTCGGGTCGGTGGCGGTACACACGAAGTCGGAATAGTTGCCAAAGTCAGGCAGGGTGTTGGCGTTGAGGATGGTCCACGAGCCATCGAAGCGGGCGACGCCCTCTTTCATGTAGCGTTTGCCCCAATTGGACGCATGGCCTCCGGTGGCAATCCATACCTGGTCGCCGCTGGCTTGCAGTTCGAAGACGTTTTGTGAGGCAGGGCCGTTAGGTTTCACGTCCATATTGTCCCATCCGTCGCTGGTCTTGAGTAGGCCGCGGCGCAAGTCTCCAATCCAATAGTTGCCGCTCGGGTCGCAGGCTGTCGAGAGGGGTTCGATGGAGCCGCCTGGCGAGTAGATGTTCAGCATCAGGTTGTGGTTGTAGTCGAACACCCTAACGCCATAGCGGTTAGTGGTGATGAAGCGGTCGTTGTAAGCGCGGAGCTCCATTTTCTGGGTTACATCCTCCTTGTCGAAGTAGTCCCATTGGCTGCCGTTGAGGACATAGAGCGTGTCGGCGTTGAACCCGCCGTCGTAATTCACGTAAAGCCTGTTACCGAAGACTTCCATCTCGGTGTAGCCCAAGTGGGGATGGGGGACGCTGGTGTCGAAATGCCATGAGGCATAGTTGGCCAGATTGGTGGCGTTGAGGTCGGCATAATACAGACCGTCGTCGGTGGAGGCATAGATGCGGTTGCTGTAGATGGCCACATCGGTGACATTCACTGCATCGCCATGGTTACCGATATAATAAGTGTCTTTCACCTCTTCCTTTTTCAAGTCGAAGACCACGATGCCGAAGCCGCAGGCGATGTAGGCGAGGTCGCCGTCGAAGAAGACATTGTTGATGCTCTTGTTGCCCACGATGTTTTTGTCCTTGATGTCGCTCATGTTATGGATGGCGCCATCGTGGCAGACGAGGTCGACATTGGCGTTGGCATAGGCGACGAGCAGTTTGCGTTGGCTCTCATTGTAGCCGATGTTGCTGATGCCGATGTCCGACAGTCCGTTGATTTTGTTCAGGATATTGATGGAGTTGTCCTGTGTGTCATAGTAGAATAGCTCGAACGGCGTGGCGGCATAGATTTTATAGCCGACGGGTTCCACGTCGATGACTTTCTGATAGGGCAGGTGGGTGCGCCAGTTACCGATGGAGACGCCGTCTTGGGCGAACGAGGCCAATGAGGAGACCATCATTATGATGAGTGCGAGGAGGTTGAGTTGCTTCATAGGTTGATGAATTTGGGCGGTAAAAATACAAAACTATAAGGAGATAACGCTAGTTTTGCCGAAATGTTTTATAACTTTGCAGTGAAAAATCACGGCGATATGAAAATAGCGCTTGCTATGACAATGAAAAGATGCCTACACGGCTGCATGGTTTGTTTGGTGATGGGCATAGCCTTTGCTGCCTGCTCACCCTCGGTTAAGGTCCCTGAGCCTGAGGTTGCTGAGCAAAGTCGAAGCATCGAAGGGCCGTCCCTTGAATTGTCTGCCATCGACAGCCTGATGTGGCGCCAGCCGGATAGTGCCTTGGCGCAGCTGCAGCGGTTTGTGGCAAGCCCAGCGGCCGACAGCCTCGATGTTTTTAATGGGCATTACTGCCAGCTGCTGATTTCGGAGCTGCTGTATAAGAACTATGCGGCCCAAAGCAACCGTGAGGAATTGCTTCAAGCCGTGGCCTATTTCGACAGCCTGACAATCGCTCTGAACGACAACTCTCAGCCACGAAACCGTCATTGCGGACTTGATCCGCAATCTCTCAACCCAACCCCCAACCTCGCTTTCCTCGCCGCCCGCGCCCACTACATCAACGGCGCAGGCTATTACGAACAAGACAGTATTGTGCAAGCCTGTGCTGAATACCTGAAGACCTTGGAGGTGATGGAAGCGCATTTTGAGGAGAGGGAATTGGTGGAACATAGGGCTCGATTCTTGGCCTATACCTACAACCGTCTTGGTGATTTGTTTTCGGAACAGTTCATGATGGAGTCCTCCATCACTTGTTATGAGAAAGCACTAATATATTGTAGAATTGAACCTACATCGCCTATTGGTGTTTCCAGTATTCTATATCGAATAGGCAAACAGTATGCCAAAAAGAAAGAGATGGAAATAGCACAATCCTATTTCCACGAGGCCTTAGAGGATATGACGGTAACTGACAATATGGTTTATAGGGATATTGTTGCGAACAAGGCTCTTTGCGACTATCACATTAATGGAGTTGCAAAACAATCCTTGGATGAGCTCAATCGTGTTCTCTTTCAGGCAAGGACGGAGAATGAACGATTAAATCGTTATCTGACTATCGGGGGTGTTTTTTTCTACGAAGGTAATTATGACTCAGCTTTATTCTATTTGGAACCCGTGTTTGAGAATAATGAAGCGGGACTACAAGCCCAAGCAGCAGGTTATTTGCGTATCATTTATGACAGTATAGGGAACAGGGAGCAATCCGATGCATATATGCGGTTTTTGACGAAACTCAAAAAACCTGATGGAGAAAACAAGGCCTTAGTCTCAAAACTGGAAGACCTGTTTAAGGAATACCAAGATCAAAAGCAGGAGAGACAGGTGGAGATTGAAAGAGAAAAGACCATGAAGATAGTTGGGGGAATCATCATCTGTATCGCTGGGGTCGCGTTAGGTGTTTTCCTTTTGTTGGTGATAAGGAACAAAAAACAGCTGAAGAAGCAGAAAGAAGAAGCGGATGGGGCTTTTAGGGAGGCGGATCAAGAGCATGAAAAGGAGCTGAGGCTGTGGCAAGCCGAGGCTGACAAGACATTGGAAGAAACGGAGAAGAAATATGAGGCAGAGCTGGAACAGTTGAAGACTGAGACGAAACAACACCTGGCAGAGGCGGAAAAGAAGCACCAGCAATGGATGGCGGATGCTGAGGAGCGACACTCAGAAGAGTTAAGGACACAAAAAGACAGGGCTGACAAGGAGATGGAGAAGACCAAGAAGCGGCATGATGAGGAATTGGAGGCGGTGCGACAAACCCACCAGATGCAACAAGCCGCCCTCTCGGGCCGTTTGAAGCGTAGTAACGAGGAACTGCGCGACATATCGAAACGATTGGAGCTGTCTTTGTCAAAAAATGCACAATACGAATCAGGTGTCTCCAATGACTATGCTGCATTCATAAACGACCCCATCTGCAAACACATTGTTGGGGTCGCTCACAAACAGCAGTTCAAGTCGAAGACGGATTATTTGATTTACAAGGACAATGCGCTCAGCAAAGAACAGCTTTTGGATTTGCGCAATGCTGTTCAAAAGCATCTGCCACGGTTTGTTTCGCACATTCGTAGACAATACCCAAAATTGACCGACAACGATATGGATTGTTGTTGTCTTGTCCTGCTGGGCCTGAATGAAGCCGACATTTCCGCCATGATGCAGCGGGCGTATACCACGGTTTGTGACCGGAGCAGGAAAATAAGCCGCATTATCGGGACTAATGACAGCCTTTACTATACCCTTCGCAACATGCTTGACGAATGACTATTATTTATCAATCAAGATATTAAAACAATTCTTCGTACCTTTTCGTACCATCTTTTTCTTGACAAGTTTTGAGCGTCATTGTACTTTTGCATCGTGATTTTAAACGTAACACACGATGAAAAAAGAAAAGAAAGGGAATACAGCCATGAAAAGATTCCTACAACTATCGCTCATGTTTGTCCTTAGCCAGCCCATGTTCGCCCAGGAATGGACGGTCCAGATAGAGACGGAAAACACATGGGCCCTCAATGATGTCATATCGGTTGACGATGGCGAGTCGGCACTTTGCATGGGCTGTACGTCCAACAAACACGGGCTGTTGGTGAAAGTCGACAAGGACGGCGAGCACATCGACAGGCTAGTACACCCACAAGGCATGATACTCAACTATTTCAGCGCCGTGGAGCTTAACGATGGAAACTACATGGTATTCGGCGTGTGCGATGACAGCCTATGTGACCCACACTACCAAAGATATATCCGCGTGGATGTCTTCGACAGCGAATTGGAGCCGATAAACTCGAGAACTTTCAGTGTTGAGGACGAAGCTTTCGATTGCTTTTATGTCATTTCAGGGATGTTGCTGAATTCCATCCTGTCCCCTTCGGGCACAGTCATCCTTGCCGCCGCACCTGCCTACTATACCGAGCAGGAGTATTATCAGCGAGCCTTGCAGCTATACGAATTGGACGAAGAACTCAACATACTTGTCATGAAGTCGCTTCCGACCTATTATGCCAGTTCCATCGAGGAAATCACCTATGAGCCGCATTCCGACAATTTGTTGATGGCTGTGGAAGGAGGTGATTTCCTGAGCTCCACGGGCGTTCCGGGGATATATGTGGTCGACATGGGTTTTGAAGTCGTATCTAGGAAAAACCTGAATAAGGTGCAAGGCGGATATGGATACGAAGTGGATCCCATTTATGAAATCTCCACCGACGGCAATTGGATAGACGACGACCGTTTGATACTTCACGCCAATAAAGTCCAGCTTAATCGCCGGACTACTTTCTATTACTCTTCCCTATACGTCATCGATTCGGCATTGAACGTGTACGGAGAATTGCGACTGCCACCCTACGACTCGACTGCATGGATGCCACGGGGTACCAGCACGGCCTACATCGACGACACCACAATCTTTGCAATCACCTATTGTGCCGAATGGCTATATGCAGACATCTATCAGGCCAATGTGATCCTTGTGGACAAGCATCTCAACCTTTTGGGGCGTAAGGCATTCAGGGATGACGAGTTCCTGTTCCGCCCAGGACAGCCCGCGGCTTTCAACGACGGCGGGTGCCTTGTGCCGATGCTCAAGCGGAGAGGGACGAATGAACCTGGTGACCCGGAGTTTCAAGGGATGCTGATGAAGTTCAGAAGGGAGGACATCGAGATCACCTGGGACGTGGTGGAGGAAAACAGCACAGCATCATTACTTTCGCCCTATCCCAACCCCACGAACGACGCCATCAACATTCCGCTTCCGGAAGCCATTGCCGACAACACCCGCATCCTGCTGTTCGACGCTGGTGGTGTGAAATGCCTCGACAGTGCCGTCGGCCAGGAGGGCAACCTGATTAGGCTCGATACGGGCAACCTTGCCTCGGGTCTGTATCTGTATCGCATCGTCGCCGGAAGCCGCACGGTGGCCGAAGGAAAATTTGTGAAGGAATAAAGGAAACAGCATTAATACTAATGCTCTCTAATATCGTCACCTCAAATAATTTGCAGAACCTGTCGTATGGTTACGATAAATTCGGTAATTTAGCCAGCCGGAAGGACAACCTCCGTAACCTTGAGGAGACCTTCCACTACGACAAGATGAACCGTTTGACCGACATATACCTTGGCAACACCCACAGCCAGATCGTCTACGACCCACTGGGCCGCATGACCGACAAGCAGGCCGACGGGCAGACCGTGTTTGCCAATGCAGGATTTGCCGCAGCCCAAGGGCAACCTTCACGGCCCCACGCCATGACGAGCGCCGAGACGGTGGAAGGCGTGTTCCCCTCGGCCCCCCAGGAGATTACGTACACGGGCTTCGACAAGGTGAAGACCATCGCCGAAGGCGGCAACACGCTGGCCTACACCTACGGCCACGACCAGCAACGCATCCGCATGGTGGAAAACATAGGAGACATAACACGAACAAAGGACTACGTGGGCGTGTGCGAATACATCACCGAAGACGATGGGGAAAACACCACAGAAAAGACGCTTACCTACCTTGTAGGCCCCTACGGCGTTTTCGCTGTGGTAGAACAGCAGGACAACGAGGAAGTCATCCACTATATCCTGAAGGACCACCTCGGCTCGTGGACCACGATAACCGATAACGAGGGCAACGTTGTGCAAGAATTGAGCTTCGATGCCTGGGGCAACCTGCGCGACCCCGAGACATGGAGTGGGAGTTATTCTGGCACGCCCATGTTCGACCGCGGCTTCACAGGCCACGAACACATGACGGCCTTTGGCCTCATTAACATGAATGGAAGATGCTACGATCCCTTGACGAGCAGCTTCCTCTCGGTGGACGCCTACGTGCAGGACCCGACAAGTGCCCAAGCCTTCAACCGCTACGCCTATTGCGGCTACAACCCCTTGCGCTACACCGACCCGACGGGGTGGTACGCCGACGGCTATGGTCGCCAACCCCAGCCGCAGTGCTACGACCCCACAACCCGATACCATTCCGACGACCCCAACGACGTGCTTTGGGGAAGGAGCGTGCATCCGTGCGTTAATAGCTCTTCGGGGTATGTTAATGGAACGGCGGTTACGAGTACGGGATATACGGAAGGTAATAACTCATCGACGAGTCGAGGGGGAGTTGGAGGATTTTATGACCAAAACGGGGATTTCTTAGGTGCCAATAGATATGATAATGGGAAGGTATATGTTTTGCGTTCAGAAATACCAGAAGTTATGGGTATGAAAGATGACATTTTAAGCTTTTTTGACGGAGGGGCAACTACCTTAACATGGAATGATATCTATAATTGCTTTGTAGAAATATTTCCGTCCTGTTTCGGTCGAAATAGAATGTATGATATTGTTTCTCAAGACGATGGCAATGGAGGTTCCGCAGAATGCAATAATAGAGAGTATGGAGGGTATATTGATGAGTGTCTTGTCATGGAAGTTCCACCAGGAGATGTAAAAAGTCCTTGCGTTGATCAAAAGATAAATATAAAATTCCCTACAGGGATGGAATATCCGACATTTCATAGTCACCCTAGTGGGAATTGTGCGAGCGTTGTATATGATGACCATATTTCAACAACTATATTTCAGCAGTCTCCAACACCAGATGATTATGCAATTGCAGGAAATCATGTGTGCTATGTTTTCGGCAGAAGAGACGGAAATGTATACGTTTACAACAGAAAAGGGGTTCAATCCATAATAACAACACAAGATTTCATTAATCCAACCAAATTCATCAGACCATGAGAAAGTCGATAATAACCATTATTCTAATCTTAATATATGCATGCTCTTTCGGACAAAATGAGAATGAAATTAACCGAATGCTCGAAGAAAGTATAATAAAAAGTAGAGACAATTATCTTCATCTTGTTAAAAACTTACCCATACAGCATCCATTTTTCTTATGCCAAGATGGATTGCCTCCCAAGGAGGTCAAATGCAATGAATCTTTCTATGAGAGTATTGGTTTACGAACAGTTTCTAAGGGAACCATTACAAAACTGAAAGATGATTTAGAACAAGGTATCGATATTTTGGACGTTCATTATTATTTGAAAGGGAACTGTATCGAAATATACATACACTATTTGACAGCGACAATGAATGGTGATGAAGTATTATTAGGTTATTGGCCTCATTGTATGGACTATTATATTTATGAATACTCCTGCGAAACAAACGAATGGCGGTTAAAAGAAGAATAATAATAGACTCAGCCACATGGCAGAACTATTCGGTTGCAGAGCCTGTCGAAGCAACTTTCGACCGTGGCTACACCCTGCATGAGCATTATGACGAGTTCGACCTGATTAACATGAACGGCCGCTGCTACGATCCGCTTACGAGCAGCTTCCTCTCGGTGGACGCCTACGTGCAGGACCCGACAAGTGCCCAAGCCTTCAACCGCTATGCCTATTGCGGCTATAACCCGCTCCGATATACCGACCCGACGGGGTGGTACGCCGACGGCTATGGTCGCCAACCCCAGCCGCAGAGCTACGACCCCACGGCCCGATACCATTCCGACGACCCCAACGACGTACTTTGGGGAAGGAGCGTGCATCCGTGTGATGCTGGCAATATGAACAAGGTTAACATGACTTTTGCTGGGTACACTATTGGTAATGGATACGTGACGGGGAATGTTCCCCCATCTCACCTAAAAGCCATTCTCGCATGGCGAAACAATCCCTGCAAGGAGACCAGCCAGGCATTGGAAGATTTAGGAATTGAATTGAATGTTGGATGCCTTTATGGCGAATTTTATGGGATTCCTGGCTATTGTGTATCCACCTATAGTTGGACGGATGCCACCGGACAGTTCTATAGCGCCAAGTATTTGGAATATTACGGAGGCAATGAAAATGGAGCCTGCACCCTCTCAAACAGGACTCCTGAGAGCTATGAAAACCAAAATGCCAGGGTTTCGGGTTGGATGGTAAATGTTGCAGGTTTGTACACCTATGTTGAAGGAGTGCTTCATTATAGTGAGACTCTTGGGAAGTGGACGGATAGGCAAGGCAACAGAAGACCTCTCACCGAGAATGGGAACCAATATACTGGTGGAAAATTGAAGTATGGGAAGGCCATTGGGGAGAAATTCAGGAGGGCTTCTGGCATGCTCAATGCCGTTGGAATATGGATTTCTATTGGTCAGTATTATTCGGCTAGAACTATTGATGATAAAATAAAATATGGTGCTGATGTGGTTTTTGGCGGATTAGGGTATGCACCAGGAGGTTCTGTTATTAGTACATTCTGGTTCTTTGGAGGTAGAGAGTTGGTTTTCCAATATGGATATACTGTGGGGGAATTAATGAAAGAGGGTATCAATCCAGGCATGCCAGCCTATCAACCATTTAAATAAACCGTGTCCCTGCCATGAAGAATCTGTTTTTATACATTTATTTCAGAATCGCAAAAGCTTACAGGAACATTTTTGGGATAGAAGATGCTCCTGGTTATCTTCTAATTCAAAGTTGTTTCAGTTGGGGATTGCTAGTGCTGGTTTCTACAATATGTTCCTACACATTATCTATAGAAACGCTTGTCTTATGGGAGCTTGGATTAAAAATAAACAAAAGTCTAATTATTGTCACGGCACTTCCGTTTGCTTTATTTTATATCTTCGCAGAACGGTTCATGGGAGATTTAAAACTAAGATACAAAGAATTAGAGAAGAAATACCATAACGAAAAACTGACTTGGCTAAAAGGAATATTGGTGCTTTTATTTATTGTTTTTTCTCTCGTGAGTTTCATAATGGCTTTACGTTTTTGCAAATGAATTGAACCGCTATGAATGACGCACCCTTAACCAGCAGCTTCCTCTCGGTGGACGCCTATGTGCAGGACCCGACAAGCGCCCAAGCCTTCAACCGTTACGCCTATTGCGGCTACAACCCCTTGCGCTACACCGACCCGACGGGGTGGTACGCCGACGGATATGGTCGCCAGCCCCAGCCGCAGAGCTACGACCCCACGGCCCGATACCATTCCGATGATCCCAACGACGTGCTTCAACCCTAGAAAGGAATAAAGTCATTCTTCACAGAATGAACATGAAGGTTTTGGAAAATAAAAATCCCTAACTGATTGATAATCAATTAGGGATTTTTGTTGTGCTGTAGCCCAACTAGGACTCGAACCTAGATTTAAAGTTTAGGAAACTTCCGTTCTATCCCTTGAACTATTAGGCCATCTCCCCCTTCGAAAGGGGGCAGGGGGGATTAATAAATCCGCTGCAAAAGTACGACTTTTTCTGAAATAAAGGCAAAAGTGGCTTTAAAAACGTTTCCATGCCTTATTATTGGGTATTAGCCGACCTTTGTCGTCATCGCGGACTTGCTCCGCGATCTCCTGAGCTATGGGGCACTACCCGCTTTATGAGATCGCGGGTCTGCGTCTGCGATGAGGCAGCGGGTCTATGCCCGCCATGACGCTTAAGAGAGTGATGCTACAGAAAAAGATGATACTTATTTCAGCTCCAACACAATAGGGCAGTGGTCGCTCTGCATCACCTCGGGCAGGATGTCGACGCCGGCGATGCGGTCGCGCAGGTTGTCGGTCGTGATATGGTAGTCGATGCGCCAGCCGAGGTTCTTGGCTCTTGCACCGGCGCGGAAGCTCCACCAGCTGTAGCGGTTGGGCTCCTTCACCAGATGGCGGAACGAGTCGACGTAGCCATCGCTGAGGAAGTCGGTCATCCATTGGCGTTCCTCGGGTAGGAACCCCGACGAGGTGTCGTGCTTGCGCGGGTTGTTGATGTCGATGTCCTCGTGGCAGATGTTGTAGTCGCCCGAAAGCACCAATTGCGGACGCTCTTTCCGCAATTCGTTGACATAACGGCGGAAGAAGTCGAGCCACACCATCTTGAAGGCTTGGCGCTCGTCGCCCGTGGTGCCCGAAGGGTGGTAGACGCTCACCACCGAGAGGTCGCCGAAGTCGGCACGGAGGAAGCGGCCTTCGTTGTCGTACAGAGGCTCGTTCATGCCGTAGACCACGTTGTCGGGTTCGGTTTTCGCGATGAGGCCCACGCCGCTGTAGCCTTTCTTCTGGGCCGGGAACCAATAGTGGTGGTAGCCCATCATCTCGAAGTCCATCAAGGGAATCTGGTCGGGCGTGGCTTTCAACTCTTGAAAGCAGAGCACATCGGGTTGGTAGTCGTTGATCCATTGTAGCAGGCCTTTGTTGATGGCTGCGCGGATGCCGTTCACGTTGTAGCTGACGATCTTCATGGTGTTCTTTTTTGACGCGGGACTGCGGGACGCGGGACTACGGGGTCCAATGTCTCGTGTCCCGAAGTCTCGTGTCCCGTGTCCATGAGACTGCGAAAATAGTGAAAAAGTTGTTTCTTTTCGGTGCGCGCGTTACTTTTTTATATTTTAGCGGCCGAAAAACGAGAATGACCGTGGGTAAATTCAAGGATAGAATCAACGGGTGGATTGACCGCTTCAACGCTTGGCGTACGACGCACATGAGTGACCGTCGTTTTATGCTGATACTCAGCATCCCGACGGGATTCCTCGCTGGTGCCGCCGCCGTCATCATCAAGAAGCTGGCCCACGGCATCCGCGACTTGGTCATCAACGCGCAGTTCCAATATTCCTTCCTGTTGTATTTCATTTGCCCTGCCATCGGTATCCTGCTGACGATTCTGTTCTGCAAGTACATCCTGAAGAAAGATGTCGGGCACGGCATTCCGGGCATCCTTTATGCCATCTCGAAAAACAAGGGCAAGGTGAGCCGCAGTAGCACCTGGTCGAGCATCGTTACCAGCGCGTTGACGGTCGGTTTTGGTGGCTCGGTGGGATTGG
This sequence comes from Bacteroidales bacterium, assembly GCA_017395365.1. GTDB lineage: Bacteria > Bacteroidota > Bacteroidia > Bacteroidales > F082 > Limimorpha. The sequence goes on along the minus strand of JAFPUN010000010.1, from coordinate 15,664 downwards.
AAGGTCCGAGCGTGTCGACAGGCGGCAGCATAGGCTCCAACATCGCGCAAGCCTTGAAGCTCGACTACAAACACACCATCCAGCTCATCGGCATGGGTGGCGCAGCGGCTTTGGCGGCCATCTTCCAAGCCCCCATAACGGGTATCGTCTTTGCCCTGGAGGTGTTCATGATCGACTTGTCGCTCAATGCCTTGGTGCCAATCATTTGCTCTTCGTTTGTCGCCATCTTAACGGCTTATTGGTTCCTTGGCCAGACGGTGGAGTATCCTGCTGTCATCGCCGAGGGGTTCATTCCAAGCAATGCCTTGTTTTATGTCGGCTTGGGCCTCTTTGCGGGTCTGGTGTCGGCCTATTTCCTCAAGGTGACTTTTAGTGTGGAAAAGCGCTTCAAGAAGGTGCAGTCGCCATGGGTTCGTTTCCTCGTTGGAGGTACACTGTTGGGTATCCTTATTTTCTTGTTTCCAGCACTTTACGGCGAGGGCTACGAGGCCATCAACTCGGCTTTGCGTGGCGACTACAGCCCGGTCTTTGGCAACGCGTGGTTTGCGAGGTTCAAGGAATACGACTTGGTGGTTATCATACTCTTTGCGGGCATGATTTTGCTGAAAGCCTTTGCCACAGCCTTCACCTTTGGTGCAGGTGGCGTAGGTGGCACCTTTGCTCCAGCATTGTTCATTGGGGCATTCACTGGGCTTTTCTTTGCATTGTTGGTCAATTACCTCGGAATCGGGCACTTAGACCCTGCCAAGTTTGCTCTCGTAGGCATGAGCGGATTGGTGGCAGGCATGCTTCATGCACCTTTGACGGGCATCTTCCTCATTGCCGAAATCACCAATGGCTATGCCCTTATTGTGCCTTTGATGATCGTTTCTGCCCTGGCCTATGCCATCAACCGGCTGTTTTTCAATCACTCCATCTATACCAATGCCGTGGCAGAAAAAGGCGTGGAGGTCACACACAACAAAGACAAGAGTATTCTTAACATGATGGCTATCAACCAGTTGATAGAGACCAACTTCAGCCCCATCGATCCTGACAGTCTTTTCCGCGACTTGTTGCCGTTGGTGTCGTCGTCGAAGCGCAATATCTTCCCGGTGGTCGACAAGAAGGGTGTTTTTTGCGGTCACGTCTTGTTCGACGACGTGCGCGGCATCCTCTTCGACGAGCAGTATTACGACCAGTCGATACAGAATTTCGCCGTCCTCCCCGATGTTGTCATCCACCCCGACGAGGCGATGGAGGAGATCGTGCAAAAGTTCCAGAAATCAGGCAAATACAACATCCCGGTCATTCAAGACGGGAAGTATCTGGGCTACATCTCGCGTGCCAATGTGTTTTCGGCCTACCGCAGCATGGTGAGCGAGATTTCGGAGGAATAGGTTTGTAGGGCTATGGAATGACGATTTTCTGCGTTCTGACGTCATCGCCGTTGATGAGGCGCAAGACATATATACCAGATGTCATTCCGCTTGTAGAGACGCGATTTATCGCGTCTCCCTGAACAATGACACGCCCCGTCACGTCCACGATTTGCAACGTCGCATTGCCATTCACGTTGGTGGTGAGGATGATTTTCCCATTGCTGACGTAGGCAAACGGCGCATTGTCGCCATTTGCGTCCTCACAAATGGAAAACACAAGGCGGAAACGCGAAGCGTAGTCCGTCGTCTTGGCGGTGAAGGTGTATTGAGGCGTAGCTGTCAAATCCACATTCGCACCCGTCAGATTGTCAATAAGGTGCAGGTATTCCATCTCCACGCCGTCGGGGGCGACGGAAAGGGTGTATTCGCCGTCCTTCGTGGCCTTGAAGTTCAAGGGCATTTCGCCGTGGCCGTCGCTGAAGGCAATGGCATATTCCTCACCGCCCTGCGGGAGATAGATGTTGGCGTTTTGTCTGCCGAAGTAGTATTTGCCTAATTGTGAGCCTTCGTTGAAGCTCACGATAGCCTTGTCCTGAATGGCGTTAACGCGCGTGTTGGCTTGCGCCACGGCAATCTGGATCATTCCGTTGTTGCCCGTGCTTTGCTGCGCCGTGCGGCTGAAGGTGACCGTTTCGCCTGTCGTTTGGGCTTTCACCATCACGCCGGTGCATGCATCGATGGGCATCGCCGAAGAAACTGCTATCGGCTCAATGCCCGTTCCCGCCTCATTCATCGTGTAGTAGCTCTTGTCGGCGTAGGCCGCCACGGGGAAAGGATTGCCGACAAGGTTCCAACCGGCAAACTCGGCGTCGGCATCGTATTCGAGATCGAAGGTCTTGGTGTTGTCGGTGTTGAAGGGTGTGCTGAAAGTCAACGTTCTATCAGCCTTGGAGGCGTAGAGATAGCCCTTGCCGTTCTCGAGCATGAAAGGATTCTGTGGCGTGTCGTTCGAGTGGTAGTTTTCCCATTCCAAGTCGGCGCTTTGGTTGAAGCGGTAGAGGTCGTAGTTGTACGTGCCTGTCTCATACTTCACTCCCTCAAGGTTTTCCACCATAGAAGGTGCGATGTCGTCCGCCACCGGCGAGGCGATGAATGCCCAGCCGCCGTTGCTGCCGCCATGGCCTGTCACGGCCAGGTTGATGACGGTGTTGTCTATCAAGTTGATGCCGAAAGACTCACCGGGGTTTGCCTGGTTGTTTTGGATATAGAAAGTGAATGCGTCGAGCGTGCTCCCTAATGAAGTTTTTACCCACTGACCGTTATTAAAGATGTAGTAATTAGAAGTGCCGAAAATGTCTCCATTCAAAGCTCCTATTATAGTGAAAGAGACATCATCAAGCGTGAAAGTATGGGTTGATTGCGTTGCGATAACATGTTCGGTGTAGGTATTGAGGCTTATCTCGCCCTTGTTGACCACGACATAGTAAGGCTTGTAGGCCTCCACCTCGTTGTTTTCCACACGGGTGAAGTTCAACTTGCTTGTGCTTACGTCCCAGGAGGTTGGCTCATACACTTTGCAGTCGCCTGAAAGGGTGATGCTGTACGGCAAATAAAGTGTATAACCTTTTGGTGTGTAGGTGTTTACCGTTTCGGTGAAGGATTCCGTCATGGGCGTGCCGTCATCGTTGGTGGCTTGCACGGGGTTGCCATGCGGGTCGAGGACGAGCATATTGTTTTCGTCTTTCACATAAACAGGATACTCAGTGGTGACCTCCTGCGTGCCATTCGTTGTTGCGCTGAGTGTGATTCCGTTGACGACACCATTCGCAACGGTGATTTGACTGGAACCGAGAGGCAAATAATTCTCTAAACCAACAAAATATTTGTTGACGTGGATGCTACTGGCCGTGTAAGCGGTGCCGTTCTCGGTCAAAGTTAGGTAGTTGGGGGCATCGATTTCGGTGCCGTAAGGCAAAAAGGCCGCCTTGTTGACAGGGATATCGCCAAACAGGTAAGCGAAATTGGCGGGCAGAGGGAGTTGTTCGTCAGTATAACCCCAAGCGGTGGTGCCTAACGTCGATTGCAATTGCAAGCCGTTGAGTTCGCTTGCATTTCCGCTATTGGCCAACGTGTTTTCATCGTAGCTCCAGTGGGTATAGCCGCCCGAATAATATGCGTTGCCGTAATAACGGTCTGGATCCAAATAGTCTTTATGAGCGCTCACCATATAATCTGTGGCAGTGAGGCTGTTTTCCGGATGAAGCAGAACGTAGCAATTCGACATGGCAGGAGGAGTGGTGGCATTGTTTTGCTGGTAGCCGATGAGTGCGCCTCGGGTGACAGTCTTTCTGAGTTCTTCTCCGTATTCATCATTCACCTGGCTGGAATCCCAAAAGACCTTTGTGTTCAAGTTGGCACAATTCTGAACCTTGGCGCAATCGACATAGCCAATAAGTCCGCCAACGGTGCCATAGAACGGGTAACTTTCCCAGAAAGGCTGGTTATTCGTTATATCGGGCTTGTAATGATTATAGAAGGAACTGACCGAACCACCTTCTATCACACACCGGTCCATTTGCAGGTCACAGTTGTCTACGTTGTCATAATTGACGGCACCGCCTACGATGCCGCCTGTGAAGCTACGTCCACTCACGGTGCAGTTCTTCACATAGGTGTCTTGTATGATGGTCGTGCCTTCGGCATGGCCGATGACAATGCCCACATAGAAATCGCCTGCCACGGAGGCATCCTCCACGATGAGTCTCTTGATTGTGGCATTGCGTGTGCCGCCGAAAAGTCCACTATTGTGCGATTCTTCTGAAATCCTAAGGTTCTTGATGGTGTGCCCCTTGCCATCGAAGGTGCCGCAGAAGTCGTGGTACAGGTTTGAAAGATTTTGTTCGACGCGTCCGATGGGAGTCCATTCCTCGTTGTTCAGGTCGAGGTCGGCCTCCAAAGTGATGATGTAATTATTATAGGTGGTGCCATTGTTCACCATGTCGCGGAAGGCCTTCAGGTCGGCCACGCTGAAGATGTTGATGCTGCGGTGTTGGTTCCACTCCTCTAACGTGAGGATGGTATTGGCATCGAAGTAGCTGCCCCAACCTACCTGTGAGCGGGTCTCGGTAAGGTCCCAAGTGTATGGCACGTTGTTTGTGTTCATGCACGTCCATGAATAGTCCCACTTGGCGTTAAGGTAAGCGCTTTGGCTGCCATTGGGCACATAGAGCTTCAAATTGCTGTTGACTCCTTCGGTGCCGCCGCTGACTTGCAGCACATCGTACCAAGCCCATGCGGGCGGCGTGGTGGCGCACTCCTTGATGGCGGTCAGCTTCGACAATCCGCAGAAGGCGCCGCCGCCGATGTTGGTGAGCGATGAGGGCAGGCTGATGGCCTCAAGGTTGCTGCAACCTATGAAAGCGTAGTTGCCGATGGTGGTCACGCCTTCTTCAATCTCCACCTCCGTCAGTTGGCTGCAGAAGCGGAAGGCCACATTGGCGATGGCCGTGACGGTGTAGGTCTCTCCTTCGTAAGTGATGGTAGAGGGGATGTTCAGTTTCCCTACGGAATACTGCGGAATGCAGGCGTCGTAGTCCCATCCGATGGAGGCGGTGTGGGTGTCGGTGTTCAGCACGACTTTTGTTGACACCGTCCCGCCTTCAAGAGGCAGATTGACACTGGTTCGTATTACGGTGGCTTGTGCGGCAACGGTCGCAAGCAGTAATGCGATGGCTGATAATATCTTTCTCATGGCTTTGTCCTCCTAGTTTACTGAAGAATGATTTCCAAAAGCTCGTTTTCGGCATCGCCGACATTCAAGCCCGTGAAGAACACGCGGCCACCGCCCACATGATCCCAGCTCGACTGGTACCATGACAAGTCGGGTGTGGTGAGCATGCAATAGGACCCCAGCCAGCTATGGGCATTTAGGGCGTTGACGTAGGGCACGACGGTGTCTCTCGTGTAGTGCCACAGCTTGACGGGGTGTCGGGGTGTCCAGCCTCGCGTCAGGTTGTTGCTTTCGAGGGCCAAGTGCAGGTCTTGGGCCACGCCGCGCGTGTTGGGCATTGCATTGAAATTGCTCGCGTCACTGAAATACGCATAGACTTCGGGGGTCATCAGTTTATAGATATATGCCGTGCCGTCTGAATTCAAGATATTTGTGAATTGGCCATTGTCGTAGAGCGCTTTCAGTGCGGCGGTGATGTCGTCGGTGGTTTTTTCCTTGGTCGGGTCGTTCTTGTCGATGAGCCACTGCACGATGCCGGTGTCGAGGAAATCCTTCACGAGGTAGTCCTCCAGCTTGTGCTCGCGCATGTAGGGGTTGCTGTCGAGCATCCCTTTCAGGATTAGGGGGAGCACCACGGGCATGTTGAGCAGGCCACCGTTCTCAGTGATGTAATAACGCACGTGCGCTATGGGGTCGTAAGGGCCGTCGCCGCAAACCGAGCCTGCAAAGTTAAGCTCACCGTCGAGGCCGTTTTGCTCGATGAAGCGGTGGGTGGCCATGGCTACGCTGCCGCCTTGCGAATAGCCTACCGAGGCCGTCTTCCAGTTATCGCGGAACGGACGGCGGAAGGAGGCAATGACAGGGCTGTTTTGGTAGAGCGCGATGCCGTAGCGCGTGGCGTCCACCACCTGCCGCGCCGTCAGTTCCTGGTAAAGATAGGGATGGGGCAGGTTTTTGGTGATGCCATAGCCCTCATAGTCGGGCAGGATGACCAAGTTGTAGTAAAGCAGGTTGCTCAGTGGCTTATGAAAGGTTGTGCCGCTTGAGGCGTGCCACATCAACATGCCGACGTCGGTCTGCCAATTGCCTGTCAGGTAATATTCCGAAGGGGCTTCCTTGTTGCTGGTGATGGTGACGTGGCAACCGATGATGACGTTGTTGATATGGTCGGGGTCGCCGTCGGGGAAGGCGGCGAGGGCGGAAAGGACGATTTCCTCGCCCTTGGCGTTGATGGAGGGATAGAAGAAGCGGTACCAGTACATGTCGTACCACCAGCTGTGTTGTCCGTTGATGAAGTCGCTGGGGCTTTCCTTGCTATTGGCTTCTCTCTCTTTCATGCGTTTCATGGCGGTACCCGCCGAGGTGTCCCACTCAATGTTTTTGGTCACTTGCATGGTGTCGTAGGTTTGACGCTCGGCGTCGAAGACTACGGAATCGGCCACGGTCATCGTCAGGTGGCCGAAATTCTCGATGCTGGCGTCATCGAAGTGGATTTCCTTCGGGACATCGCCCAAGTTGACCTGCGCCCAGGCGCCCGTGGCAGCGAAGGCCAAGGCGAGGCTCAGGGTCGTTTCAAGAAAACGTTTTTTTCTCATGGAATAAGTGTTTAAAATGTACAGTAGTTTCTAAAAGCTGGCAAAAGTAACATTCGCCCTCGACTTGTTTCGGAATTTTTTTCGACTTGCTGCGCAGAAAGTGCGATTTTGCGCAAAATCTCCGCTTTTCCGAATCAACAGGGAATATGACAAATAAAACATTTTTGAGCTTTTTGTCGGAATAAAACCTTATTTTTGCAGCCATGGAAACAACCCGACAGCATCCCATCGAGCAGATGGAAAAGATTGAGAACCAATACCTTGTGAACCACGTTGAAAGCGGCCTGCCCCGCTGGCTCATCGAGGCGGCTTTCGTGAGCTATCTCTTGCAGGCTGTTGTCAGTTGGACGGATGTGTCGCTTTGGATGGAAGGTCATCGTCTCGCGTGGTTGAGCGGCATTGTCAGGACTTTTGGCTCCATGGTGATGTATATTGGCCTGATGCGAGGCATGAAGTCGCTCTATCGTCCGTTTACGGTGTGGTGGTGGCTCGTCATCGTGCTCAACTTTGCGGGTTTCCTGACGGACAGCATCCCATCCATCTCCGATAGCGTCGGCCTTCCCGTCGCCGTTTCGCTGATGCTCGTCTATCTGCCCTTGGGCAGTGCCATCGCCATCAACTATCGGGGACGGCTTCGTCAGGTAGGCATCTGGATGGTGCTCTATATATTGATTTCCAGTCTGTTGCCAGTCATTGTCGTGCTGCTTTTCGAGCCTGATCAGTTGTGGGCTTACTTGCTGTTGGAGATTTCCACCGTTGCTGCCATTGTTGTCTTCGCTTGGGTACAGCGGCAGGTGTTAATCTGAAGTCTCAGTGTTTTCCAGGGAAATGACGCTTTCCGCGCCTTGACGGTACTGCAAGGGCGTGATGCCCAGCCTGCGCTTCACTTCCATTTGGAAGGTTCTGCGCCCTCCGAATCCCGCTTCCTTTCCAACGGCTTCGATGGTCCAGTTGGGTTGCTCGCGCAGCAGCCGACACGCCAATATGAAGCGTTTCTCGTTGAGGTAGTCGCCTAAGTTGGCATATTTCGGATGGTTCTTGAACAACGCGGCAAGACGACGCTGCGTCAGGCCGAAGGTGTTTGCTAAGGTCTTGAGTGTAAGGTTGGTATTGGTGTAAAGGTGCGTCTTTTCCATTTCTTGGTCGAGCCAAGCCATCAAGGCCGCATCATCCATGTCGGCGGTCAGTTCGATGTGTTTGCGGCGTTGTCGTGTCTCTGCCTGCAACGACTTCACTTCCTCCGAAACATGTTGACTCAGCTGCCCCTCCAATTCGTCGATGCGTTTCTTCAGGTCGGCTTTGTCGTCTTCTTGCAACCTATTCTGTTCCAGCAATTTGTTCTGGTTTTCCACCAACTTCGAATTGGTGTCAATGATTTTCTTAGCATTGGCATTCAGCAGCAGCATCGTGATGATAAAGGCGATCACGAACACGACGATGATAGAAACAATGAGTAAACGGGTTCCAATCATGGCGGCAAAATTACCGTTTTTGCTGTCAAAATGGCCAATGATGTTGCGCAGAATGGGAAGTTTTGCGCAGAAATCATCGTTTCTTCTTGAAAAATTCCGTCAGTAGCGACAAACATTCGTCGTGCATCACGCCGCTTTCGGTTTTGGTTTTGGGATGCAGCATGTTGCCGAAGCGTGAGAAGCCGTTTTTCGGGTCGTCGGCAGCCCAAACCACTTTTCCAATATGGGAATGGCAAAGTGCGCCGGCACACATGGGGCAGGGCTCCAAGGTGACATACAGCGTACATTCGTCCAAATACTTGGCGCCTAAAGCGTTGGCCGCTGCGGTGATGGCGAGCATCTCGGCGTGGGCGGTCACGTCGTTGAGGGTTTCGGTTTGGTTGTGGGCGCGGGCGATAATCTTGTTGTTGCACACCACCACGGCTCCAATGGGGATTTCGTCGGCCTCAAGGGCTTGCTGGGCCTCTTGGTAGGCCTGTTTCATGTAATATTCGTCGGAGAAAACGGAAATCATTGTGTTTGTTTGTAGAGACGCGATTCATCGCGTCTCCTTAATTTTATTGATTATTTTAGACGCGATGAATCGCGTCTCTACAAGATTATTGTATGATCTTAAATCTATCCCAATCCGGTCCCAAGGGGAACTTCTGTCTGAAGCGCACCAACTTTTCGTAATCCAGGGTGCAATGCAGCACAGCCTCTTGGTAAGGCTCTGCTTTTGAGATGACCTCGCCCCGGGCATTGATGACCTGCGACTCACCGCTGTAATGCAGGCCGTTGGCATCTTCGCCGATGCGGTTTACACCCATCCAATAGGCTTGGTTCTCGATGGCGCGGGCCACCAAGAGCGTGTTCCAAACCACCATCCTCGAATCGGGGAAGTTGGCGAGATAGAAGGCCAAGTCGTATTCATATTGTCCGTCAGCATAGCGGTTTCTGGCCCACACTGGAAATCGGATGTCGTAGCATACCATCGGCTTGATGCGCCATCCATTCAGTTCCACAATCAGCTGTTTGTCACCGCGTTCCACCAACTTATCCTCACCGCCCATGGTGAAGGTGTGGCGCTTGAAATAGAGTTCGTAGGTGCCATCGGGGCGCATCCATACGAGGCTGTTAAAGTAATGTCCGTCCTTTTCGATAGGGAAGGTGGTCGCGATGACGGCTTGCTTGGCTTGGGCTTGTTCGCGTAGCCATTGCATCGTGGGGCCGTCTTCTTTTTCGGCAAAGCGTTTTGGGTCGACGGGGAAGGCCGTGGTGAAGGTCTCGGGCATGAGGATGAGGTCGGTGCCAGGCTGCACCTGTTCAAGCAACTGGCCGAAACGATGTAAATTAGAGGTTTTATCCTCCCAAACGAGGTCGGCTTGGATATAAGCTACATGAAGATTGTTCATAGACAATTCGGTCCTTCGACTCCTTCGACAGGCTCAGGAGCCTGATTTTTTCGCAAAAATAGAAAATTAATCTTATTTTTGCAGAAAATCTAAATGCCATGAGTTTTACTTATAAATATCCGCGTCCCTGTGTGACTACTGATTGTTTGATATTCAAAAAGATAGATTCTGTTTGGAACTTGCTGCTCATCGAGCGGGGCAACGAGCCTTTCAAGGGTTGTTGGGCTTTGCCTGGTGGATTTTTGGAGATGGAGGAGGATTTGGAGACCTGTGCGGCACGAGAATTGCAGGAAGAGACTGGACTGACAGGCATCAGCTTGCATCAGCTCTATGCCTTCGGGGCTCCCGACCGCGACCCGCGTCATCGCACCATCAGCATCGCCTTTTGGGGCTTCGATGACACGGATCAGCAAGCCAAAGGAAGCGACGATGCGGCAAAGGCGCAGTGGTTTGCCTTGGACCAATTGCCACAACTGGCCTTCGATCATGAAATAATCTTACATAAAGCCCTTTCAAACCATGAGATAAAAGGAAAACTAAACCAGTAAACAAACATCAAACCGATGAAAAAGCACCTTCATATTTTACTGTTCCTGTTTCTTGTTTTGAGCCTTGGCGCTTGTCACAAAAAGCCTCCAGTGATCCATTATGATGCTTCCATGCTGTATGGCAAATGGCAAGAAGGTTCTGTCTTTGAGCGTTATTATGACTCGCCTATCGAGCGTGTCCTGCCGAATGGCGATACGGTATATGTGAATGGCACCACTTGGGATGTGAGCGACGATGTGACAGAGGAAGAAGCCCAGCTCTTTAAGTGGACCTTGACAGGTGCTACGCTCAAGCATGAGCATGTGGGTGCTTTTATCATAGTCCCGAAACTATATACCATTACTTCGCTCAATGCCAATGAGTTGATTTATAAAGACGATTACGGGATGGCACATTATTTCACAAAGGTCGAATAAGCATGAAAAAGGCACTGAAGATCACCGGCATTGTTTTGGCTTCGCTTGTGGGGCTGATACTCATCGTGGCTGGCATCGCCGTGGCCATGGTCACCTCATCGGGACGACTGACCAAGATGGTGAAGAAATATGCCCCGGAATTCATCACTTGCGAGATGGAGTTGGGTAAGGCAGACCTCACACTGTTCAAGACCTTCCCTAATGTGGGTATTGATATAGAGAATGTCGCCCTCATCAACCCGATGGCGGGTTCGCCGTCTGATACGTTGGCCAACATCAACAATCTCATCGTGGTGGTCGATGCGAAAAAGTTCCTGAAGGAGAAAGAAATAGTGGTGCGCAGATGCATCCTCGAAGATGCTTTCGTCAACCTTTATACGGATTCCATCGGCAACTCCAACCTCGACGTGTTCAATGCAAAAAAGGACAATGACACAACAAGTTCTTCCTTCGATTATCTCGTTGATATTGAGGAAGTAAAACTGAAAAACTCCACTTTGTTCTATACTGATGACCGCAATAAGATGACAGCTCAAGCCCATGGTTTCAATCTCGACTTGGAAGGGTCGATGATGAATGATACTATTGATGCGGAGCTCGGACTGGAGGCTTTGTCACTGTCGTTGCGGATGAATGACATTGATTTGGCAATCAACGGTTTGGAGTTGAAATTTGACGGTACCCTGGAACAGAAAGAAATCCTAGACTGCCTTTTTGAGCTCCATACGCCCGACGTAAGTTTCGCATTCAAGGAAAACTATCTTCAGCATGACACCTTGAATTTGGATGCCTACTTGAATTTGGATATGGTTCGTAAGAAGGCTCATTTCGACGATTGGGATATTGGTTTGAATCAATATGAGATTACGGTAAGAGGGAGTGCGGAAATACTTGAAAATAAGGATATTGAACTTGATGTGAATCTGTTTACCAACACTTTGGACATCGAAAACGTGATGGCCTACCTTCCTGAAAAACTGCAAAAACGCCTCAACAGCATCGGTTATGCCGGAAAGATGCGTGTTAAGGATGCGGTGGTGGTAGGTACCTACAACGACAGCCTGATGCCTCTGATTTCGGCTAAAATCCTGACCGACAATGCGATGGTGAATGTGCCGAGTTTGCCTTATCCTTTGACTGAAATCAATCTGGATGCCGATTTGGACTTGGATTTGAACTCCTCAGCCAATAGTGTGACGGTCAACGCGATGAATGCCAAATTCAACCGCAGCAGCTTCACTGCCGATGGCTTGGTGGACGATTTGTTGGGTGACATCGGGCTGAAACTTAAGGTGAAGGGTGATGTGCCGATGACCGACATCAAGGGTTTCCTGCCCAAGAAAATGAAACTCAATGGTCGCACTAACCTCGACTTGGCGACAAACTTCACCGTCGACCAATTGATGAAGTCGTTGGACGACTATAACCTGAATCGTCTGAAAGCCAATGGTACCTTGAAGATCAAGGATTTCGCCTTCGATATGGACACCATCAATGTGACTTCGCCTTTGTTGAATGTCGGCTTGACCCTGCCTGCCGCGGCCAAAGGGAAAGGTCGCAAGGGGGCCTATGTCAGCTTGGCTTCGCAAACGCTGCAAGCCAAAGCAGGGAAGGGTATCCAGGCCGACATGAAGAGTCCTGATATCAAGTTGTCGGCCGACAACTTCAAAGGCGGTTTCGAAAAGATGCTTTTGGATGCTGCTTTGAATTTCAGCAAGTTGGATGTGGTTTATGACGATGTAACGGCCCATCTCGATGCGCCTGCCCTCACTTTCGTGACTACGCCAGAGAAAAATGCAAAGCGCTTAAACGCGCGCATCACCTTGGATGGTAAGGACATCGTAGCCAAGAAGGGCAAAGACTTTGCTTTGAACAGCAATACGCTGAAGGTGAATGCCTCGGTGGATGAAAACAAGAAAAAAACCGATTTCCTGAACCGCTGGAATCCATCGGCAGACTTCACCTTGGGCAATGCCGTTGTCCAGGTCGACGGCATCGATGAAGACATCAAGATCAGTAACATCGACTTTTTGTTCAACTCGCACGAACTCGACTTCAAGAAGAGCACCTTCCGTCTTGGCAAGTCAGACTTCAGCCTGCAAGGCAGCGTCATTGGCATCAAAGAGTGGGTTGAGGATCACAAGAACTTGATGAAGGGTGAGATGCAACTCACCTCGAATTTTGCCGACATCAACGAGATCTTGGATTTGACTAGCGGTTTGGGCCATTCGGACGCTGAGCCTTCGGTTCCTGAGTCCATCGAAGGAGTCGAAGCGACCGTCACCGAAAACACTACCGATGACCCCTTCATGGTGCCCGAAGGCATCGACTTCAATTTCGTTCTCAACACGAAGAAGGCTTTGTATGACAACTTCGACTTGAACAACCTCAACGGCACGATGACGGTGAAGGACGGCACGCTCATCTTGCGTGAAATCGGCTTCACCAACAAGGCTGCCGAGATGCAGCTGACGGCACTCTACCAGTCGCCGCGCAAGAACAACCTCTACCTCGCCATGGACTTCCACTTGCTGCGGGTGCAGATCAACGACCTGCTGACGATGATACCCTATATCGACACCTTGGTGCCTATGCTGAAGACCTTCGACGGTCAAGCCGAGTTCCACATTGGGGCCGAGACCAGACTCACCTCGAACTACCAACCCAAGATTTCGACCTTGAGGGCTGCTGCCGACATTGAAGGCAAGAACTTGACGGTCAAGGACAAATTCACCTTCACGAAGATTACCGACATGTTAGACATCAGCACCAATGGCCAGTATCGTGTCGACAGCCTCGATGTGCAACTCACCGCTTTCAAGGATGAGATCGACTTGTGGCCTTCGCAGATTGCCATTGGCAAGTACAAAGTGACCGTCGACGGCCGCATGAAGCTCGACAAGAATGGCGAATACCATCTCTCGGTGACGCAGTCGCCCTTGCCCGTGCGTCTTGGACTGATGATTTCAGGTCCTTTGAACAATTTGGAATACAAGCTCGAAGGCTGCAAATACCCGAACCTATACAAGCCCAACAAGCGTAACGACACGGAGCAGATGTATTTCGAATTGAAGAAGATGATTGCTGACCGCTTGAAGGCGAATGTGAGGTAAACCTATGGCACATGACAGGCTTGACTCAAAGGAGTCATTGCGGACTTGATCCGCAATCTCCTGCAAAAAAGCATCAACCATCGGCTACAAGCTATCAATGATTTCCTCGAAGCTTCTTTCGTCCTCCAAACCGTTCATCTTTTCCTGCTTGATGCGCGACTTGCGGCGTGCATAGCTGTTGGTTTGCAGGTTCATTAGGATGGAGATGACCTGGTTGCTGAAGCCTTGCTTGGTGAGGCAGCAGATTTGCAGGTCGCTCTTGGTGAGGGTGGGATATTTTTCCATCAGCCTTTTCGTGAAGTTGCCGTAGACCTTGTCGATGAGCGTCACGAAGTCATCCCATTCGTTTTCCTTCAGGTTGAAGTCGAGGGTCGAGGCGGTGATTTGCTCGGTGAGGGCGAGGGCGGTCACATACACCTTGTTTTTCTTCAATTCCAGCTCTAGTTGGTTCTTTATCTCCTCGGCTTTCAACTTGGCATTGAGTGTTTTTTGTCGCAGGAGGAGTAATACTATTGCCAAGGCCACGACCAAGCCTCCGAGGATGAGGTAGAGATAGAGGCTTTTCAGTTTTTGCTCGGCTTCGAGGTTGTTTTTCTGCATCTGAAGGTCATAATCCGCTTTGATGTGCTGCATTTGTTCGCTACGATGCTCACGGTCGGCTTGCATCATGTTTTCGTTGAACAGCTCGTGACATTCAAGTGCCTTTTGGTAGTCGCCGGCAAACTGGTAGAGGTAATTGAGGCTTTGGTAGGCCGACATGCGGACACCCGCCTTGTCGCTGTGGGTGGCCTCGTTGAGATGGACGATGGCGAGGCTGTCGTGCGACAGATAGTAATGTGCCAAGCCCAAGGTCAGGTGGCAAGCGTCGGCATCGGCGCCTTGAGCCAAGGCTTGGCCGACACGTTCTATCACCTGTCCATAGTCTTCCTTGACCATCAGCACGTCAAGGCTCGAATTCAAAAGCAGTTCGCGCTCCATGGTTTTGTTGTTCAGTGTCTTGGCGAGTTGCAAGGCTTCATCGTAGTGCTGTTGTGCCGCGTCGATGTCGCCCATAGAGGCGGCAGTGCGACCGCAATTGCGCAATGCGTTCATTAACAATGTGTCGTTGCCCAAGTTGCGAAACAGATGGGCAGCGTCGGTGTGGAGGGGCAGGGCTTCGTCGAACAGTTCGTGTTTCCAATAGGCGAAACCGAGGTTGTCCTCGATAAGGCCTTTCAGGCGTTGCACCTCGGTCTTCGTCGGGTCGCATCGGTCGATGGCGAGCAGGGCCTGGCTCAGACTTTGTGCGGCGGCCTCCGTCTGCTTGTCGGCGATGTGCTGGCGTCCTTGTTCAAGGCCAGCCTCCGCCTGTCGGAAGTAGCAAGTCTCGTCATGGCAGGCCGCGAGGATTGCCAACGCCAGAAACACGCTGATGATTATGGTTTTTGGTTTCATCGTTTCACGAATTTCAGTGTCGTTTCGCCCACGCTGATGAAATACATCCCAGCGGGTAGATTGGTAATGTCAATCTGTTGGGTCTCTGCCGAAATGTTGCCAGTGAGCAAGGTTTGTCCCATCAGGTTGGTGATGCGGTAGGTTTGGTCTGGTAGAGACGGTGTGCACACCGTCTCTACAAACAGGATGTTATTCGCAGGATTGGGATAGACCATGAAGGTCCCTGAGCCCGTCGAAGGGCCGTCCTCATCAACACCATGAATCTCGCTATAGATGGCATCGCAGTCCTCGTCATCATTATGGTAAAGCAAGGCGTCTTCTACCCAGAAACAACGCAATCCGTTCACATCGAAATTGCTGTTACGGTTCATCAGCCGTTCGGGGAAGAAATTGGTCATGTGGCCGAAACTGCACAAGATGTCGCCGCTGAAAAGGTCGTTTTCGTCACTTATGCGCAGTTTCCTGATATTAAGTCCGTTGAGTTCTTGGTATTCCACCATATCCACATGCATTGTAACGCTTTCCGTGCCCACCTTGATTTCCCATTCGTCACCAGCTTCGGCAGTGAGGTCATACAAGGTGGTGAATTCCTGCAAATCC
>JAFPUN010000002.1 GCA_017395365.1 Bacteroidales bacterium | reverse complement strand
TGAATTTTGTCTATCTTTGCCATGCTTTTTAAACTTTCTCCAAAGGTACGAAAACCTTTGGACATGACAAAGCCCCAGCTCGAAAAAGTTGGGGCTTCGCTGTAAAAAAACAGAGGGCGCGCCTTATTTTGACACACCCTCTTAATTGCAATTGTTTCAATTGGTTTGATTACTTGATGCCAAGCTTCTTGGCGATGTCTTTCGGCAGGGCGTCCTTGTGGACCACGATATTCAAGGTCTTGTAGCGGACGAAAGCCTTGCTGACGTACCAAATGCCGTTGTACTGGCCTGCATCGCCCCAGCTGTTCTTCACGATGAAGTACTCATTGCCCATTTGGTCTTTGGCGGTACCGTAAATCAACATGCCGTGGTCGTCGCCCGTCTCGTAGTTGTCGTAGGCAATCTGACGTTCCTTCTGGGTGACCCATTTCTGCGGGGTAGGACCATTTTGTGCTTCTTTCTTACGGTCGGCGGCGCTCATACCCAGCCAGTGGGCCATGTCGCTACCTTGGAGGTCACGGCCTTTAGCTTCGAGGTCGGGTAGCACAGCCACACCAGCCATCTTGCCACGGAGCCAACCAGCTTCGCTGACGTCGGAACCCCAAGCAATCGGGTAGCCTTTGTCGATGGCATTGTCCATCACCTGCATGAATTCGTCGATTGGGAGGTTCCATGCCTGACCCCAGCGCCAGTTGTCTTGCACTTCGATGACGAAGGGCTCATAGAAAGGATGGTGCGTGAACGAAGTCAGGTTGATGTAGTCATTCATGTTGAGGCCCGTCGACTCGGCGAAAGTCATGGGCGTGTACTTCTTGCCTTTGTAGGTGAACTCGGTCGGAGGGACGCCAAGGTAAGCATCATAAATGCCCGCCAGGCCTTTCTTCCAAAGGGCGTTGCCGTCCTTGTCCATCTGGATCTTGCGGCTCTTGATGACACCTTCCACATAGGGGTCGGTAACAGCGGAGAGCTCGGTGAAGTTCGACAGTGAGTCGCCGTGCATGGCACCAGCAGGCATCAGTTCGTCGGGGACGAGGCCATAGTGCTTGATGGCATACAACACATCACCGAAGGAACCGCCTTGCGAGAAGGAGACGTCGCCGTGGGTACGGACAGCGGCTTCAGCGCGGTCGAGATAGGTCTTGTAAACGATGTACATCTCAGAGAAGTCGTATTCGGGCTTGCCCATACGGAGCAACTCGGCCTCGAAGAAAGCCAATGAGCTGTAGCACCAGCAGGTACCAGCTTGGTTCTGGTCTTTCACGGAGGTGACAGGTAGCTCTTTAATGGTGGTAAACTTGAAGCCTTCTTCATCCTTGGCTTCTTCTTTAGCCTGCGGCTGGGCAACAACGCTGATGCTGAGCATCAATGCGGTGGCGGTTAATAGATGTTTGAATTTCATAATGTGTTGATATTTAATAATTTAAAATTTAAGATTCAAAATTCAAAGATTCAAAATTGAATTAAAGTCCAAGGTCTTTACGCATGGACTTCGAGAGGGCTTCTTTGTTGAGCGTGAAGAAGATGGTGTATTGGCGCAGGTATTGCTCGGAACAGTACCAGTAGCCTTTGTAAGGACCTCTGTCGCCCCACGAGTTCTTGATCTTGTAATATTTGTTGCCGTTTTGGTCTTTGGCGATACCGACAACCAACATGCTGTGGTCGTCGCCTGCATCCCAGTTGTCGTAAGCTCTCTGGTGGTCCTCGTCGGTCACCTTCTTTTCGGCGACAATCTCTTTCCAAAGCTGCTCGCTTTCGGGGTCTTCAGGGACGATGCCAATGCCGGTCTTGCCCGAGAAGCCCTTGTTGCTGACGTCCTGTGCCCAACCGAGGGTGTAGCCATGCTCAAGGGCATAGTCGACGGCTTCCATCAGCTTGTCAAGGGGCAGGTTGTAGGCAGGGGTCCAGGTCCAGTTGTCGGGGATCTCAACCATGCAAGGCTTGTTGTATTCCTCGCTGGTGAACGAGCAGATCTCAATGTAGTTGGCGGGGTCGATGGGATACTTCTCCGCAAATGACTTGGGAGTGTATTTCTTGCCGTCGACGGTAAACTCTTCAGGCACTTCGCCGAGATAGGCATCCAAGACGCCTTGAATGGCTTTTGGGCCAGCGGGCGAAATCTTCTTGTTGCCGTTCTTGATGATGCCGCGGGCCACCGAACTGATGACTTCGTTCATCTCGGCGTGCATGTGGCGTTCCTCGCCGATGACCTTGCCGCTGTAGTCGGCTTCGGGCATCATGCCGTATTTGTCGATCATATAGAGCACATCGCACACCTCGCCGCCTTGGCTGAGGGTGTTGTTGCCGTGCATTCTGGTAAACTTGGCCACTTTCTCGGTCCATGCATTGCGGACGACAAACATCTCGGAGAGGTTGAACTCCTTGCCGTACATGCGGAGGATTTCCGCCTCGACGAAACCGATGCCGGCGAAGCACCAGCAGGTGCCTGAACTGCCTTGGTTGTCAACGGGCGTATGCTTCACGTTGACGGTCTCGGTGATTTGGTAGACGGGTTCTTCCTTGTCTTGGGCAAAAAGCGTTGATCCGGTTCCCAACAGTAGCGCAACAGCTACCAATTTCAAGATTTTGTTCATATTATTTTGATTTATTGGATTTTGACCATTTTTTTGATTTCGTTGCGCGTGCCTGTCAATTTCAGGAAATAGGTGCCTTCGGGAAGCGATGTCATGTCGATGGTGGCTTGGCCGTCGATGACGCTCTGGTGCATCATCTCTTGTCCCATCAGGTTGAAGACGCTGATTTCTTGCAGTCCGTCGCTTTCAAGATATACGATGCCAGAGGTGGGGTTAGGATAGAGTATGGTCTCATTTGAGCCTTCTGTTTCGTCGATAGCAGTGGTCCAGTCAACGAAGACTTCGTTGGAATGGCTGGATTCGAGGCCATTGCTCATTCCAGTCACCGTGTAGTGGTAGGACTGGGATGAATTGGCCGAATAGTCTATGAAATCAGTCCCTGAACTATGCCCGATTCGCTCGCCATCGCGATAAATGCGATACTTTTCAGCCATTGAGGCTTCGTCCCATTGCAGGATGACACGGCCTTCATGGATGAGGAATCTGAGGTGCTGCGGGATGATCGTCTTGTTGACCGACAGGAAATACTGGTTGAGGTCGGCTTGTGTGGGAGCAAAGCCAGAGGTGCAGTCACTATCCCTGAAATAAGCCACCACCGCATATTCATAGTGCTGGTCGATTTGATTTGCGATGTTGTCGAAAACAGTGGTGGAGGAGGTCGATTTAACACGTTTGAATTCTTCACCTCGGGCACGGCGGTATACGTAGTAGCCAGTAGGAGCGGGATCTGGAGCGTCCCATGATAGATTTACTTTTGTGGGTGTCGCCATCTCATAACGGAAGTTGACGGGGGTGTCGCAAGGCGATTCGGGAATCACATTGCAGAGGTTGGAAGCCATGGTTTCTCCTTCTGTGCTAAAGGCGGTGACATAATAGTTGTGGAAGATGTCGCCCACTTCAGTGTCGGTGAAATGCGTGTCGGTGACGACAGCATAGAGGATGTTGTCGCGATAGACGTGGTAGTTGATGACACTGGGCATGTCGGGTGCATTCCAATTGAGTTCAGCACCTGGTCCTGTGACGGTAGCCGTGAGATTAGTGGGGCCTTCGACTTCGCCGTCCTTATCGCTGCAGGTGTTGTTGAGGATATAGAAAAGACCTTTGGTGATGTTGCCCGATGGTCCATGGTACTGGGCTTTGACGGTACCATTTTCGTTTTTGACGACAAAGCTTACGTTTTCAATGTTTTGAGTGGGTAGATTCCAATGGATTTCCACATGGCCGAGGGGCAGCATGATGTCACGGTCGGCATTAGAAGCATTGAGAGTGACGTCGGCTACTACGTTGCCAGCCTCATTGATGAATGACAATGAACCTTCGTGCCAACCTTGGGCATCGGACGAACTCATCGTCACTGTCCAACGGCAGTTGGGACCAACAAGGACATCAGGCTCGATGGCAGGTAAACCCATGGCGTTGTGGGCTACTGCATATACTCCGTAGGTGACCATGGCGGGCATATAGTGGTCGGTGAAGGTCATATTTTGGCCAGGGGTTACATCGTTGAAGGTCTCAATGATGACGCCATCGCGGGTGATGACGATCTGATCGAGAGACGAGAGGTCGTTGAGATGGATGTTTTGGGTGGGGTTGGTCCAACTCAAAGTGGCGGAATAGTCAAAGTCGTTGCTGGCTTCCACGGTGAAGTTGTCAGGTTGCAAGGGCTGGTAGTTGTATACATCCGTCGGCACGTAGTTGATCACGGCTTGGGCCCAACCGGCATAGTCGATTTCGTCGATGACGAACCAACCATCACTGCTACCGCCCCAACCCCAGTTGAAATGGAAGAGGTCATTGTCATCATAGCCATCGCACACGAAAGCGTGACCGCCGCTATTGCTGAAACCGGAATAGTAGACTGGCCAACCAATGTCGAATTGCTCCTTGAGCATGTTCTGCCAGTTGGTGAGAGAATACTCGTCGCGGTTCCTTAGAGAGGCATTGTTGGAATAGGAGAAGTAGTGACGAATGGCATAGGGCACATCCCATGAGTTGGCGCCGCTACCAGAGGGGGAGAATTGCATGTCGACAGACACGCCGCAATGGTACATAAACAACGCTACAGCCTCAATTTCCTCTTGTGAGGCACCGGCGAGACGGTCGGGCATGTGGTCCCAATCGTAGGTGGTGTTGCCGAAATTGGCGCTTTGCGTACCATAGCCTTGGCAGTAATAGGAGTGGCTGCCCGTGCCTTGCAACGGGTGGTTCCATCTTTTCATCACTTGGCTCATGGCTGTGGCTACACAACCAGCATAGCAGCGGCCGCCAGAACCGCCGCTGGCCTCGGGGGCGTATAGGTTATAGGGTGAGTCCTGATTCCACAGGGTGGTGCAGATGTAGTCGACACCACGGCCACCATTACGTGAAAGCAGTTTGCCGGTGGAGATCACACTTTGCCATTCTTCGGCAGTGCGGCTGTCGAGCACGGCAGCACGACTCGTGCGTGCCTCGATGATTTTACCGAGGTAGAACTCCAACTCGGGCGACATGTTTTCGGTCTCAAAAGGACCCTCGTCAGAGTAGCCCACGATGGGACGGAAACGGTCGTCGGCACTAACGATGACGAAGCCTTCCTGCCCTACGTTGAAGGCATAGAAGCATACCTCGTTGCGGTCGGAAGTGCCTGTGTAGACCAACTGCAAGTCGTTGGTTCTCGAAATATGATTGAAATTGGCGCAGGCAAATTTCTGTCCAATGTCCTTGGCTTTGGCCGCATCGACGGGACGGGCGTTCAGCATGGTCACGCTGGCAAGCATGACGATAAGCATGAATAGGAGTTGTTTCTTCATTGTGAATATGTGTTTCTAAAAGGGCTCAAAAATAATAAAAATTTGGAAGTGCAATGCTGTATTGGAAAAGAAATCATAGAAAACAGGGATCAAAGTGTGATTATCTCGTCCATCCGGATGTCGAAAGGCTCGGTGGGGATGGTGTCAACACATTGAAAGTCAAAGCAGATACCGATGCGTTTCACCTCCATGTGTTGGCAAAGGAAACGGTCATAGTAGCCCTTGCCGCGTCCTAACCGGTTGCCTTGTCGGTCAAAAGCCACGCCAGGGACGACGATGAGGTCGAAATCACCAGTGTAAGGCTCGTTCTGCGGTTCCAAAATGTTGAAGTCGCCCACGTCAAAAGCGGTGTCCTTGCCGTATTCCACGGGGATGATGTCGTCGCCGACCACGGTGGGCAGGATGATGGTCTTCTTGAGATGCCATTTCTCAAGGAAGGCTTGTGTCTGTACCTCGTCGGGCAAGGCGCTATAGAGCATTACCTTCTCGGCTTTGATGAATTCAGGATGCTGTTCCAACTTGGCCAGAATCTTCTCCGACTGATCGAGAAGTTGTTCTTTGGTATGCTGTTTTTTTAAGCCCTTGATGTAGGCTCGCAGTTCTTTTTTGTCCATAGGGTAAAATTTGTGGCAAAAGTAAGAAACAAACTCGAAAACGCATAACCGAAAAGGAAAAATCGTATTTTTACACCCGAAAAAAACGAACAATTTGAGAAAGTACTTTTTATTGTTTTTGGTGTCTCTCTGTTTTTTGGGCTTGGCTACGGCTCAAGAGAATCGCCGTTATGCTTTGATTTGGCATGACGAGTTCAATGAGAGTGTCTTGGACAAGAATGTATGGTCGAAGATTTGGCGAGGCCGGGCCGACTGGATGATTCACATGTCGTCGGATGAACGGCTGTATGCCTTGGAGAAGGGTGATCTCGTGCTTCGTGGCATGGTGAATGATTTCCTGCCGAAAGACACGGCGGCTTTTCTTACCGGCGGTGTGTGGAGTCGCAACCGCAAGGCCTTTGGCTTTGGCAGGGTGGAGGTTAGGTCCAAGTTTGATGTGGCGCAAGGCTTTTGGCCTGCCATCTGGATGATGCCACAAGTCAACCAGTCGATAGATTGGCCCTATGGGGGCGAGATTGACATCATGGAGCATTTCAGGGACAACCCCTTTGTGAACAATACCGTCCACAGCCATTATACGGTCCACCTCGGCAAGCGCAACAGACCTTCACATGTGGCCTATCCGAAATACAACCAGGGCGAATACAACACTTATGGCATGGAACGCTTCCACGATAGTCTTGTGTTTTTTGTCAACGGCAAAAGGACGCTCAACTATCCTCGTTATCGTAAGGGCGTTGATGGCCAGTTCCCTTTCGACCTGCAAGAC
Organism: Bacteroidales bacterium; assembly: GCA_017395365.1. Lineage (GTDB taxonomy): Bacteria > Bacteroidota > Bacteroidia > Bacteroidales > F082 > Limimorpha. The sequence goes on along the minus strand of JAFPUN010000002.1, from coordinate 106,362 downwards.
TATTACCTCATCCTTGACGCCCAACTGGGCCGCGACCGCTCGCCTTACATCGACACTACCAAGTTGCCGGTGGAGCTGCGCATCGACTATGTGCGCTACTATGAGTTGGATACAAAGACCGATGTGATTCCTGAACCCAAGGAATATCAACAGTATACGAGAAGAAAGTATAAGTTCAAGAAGGTGGTGGTCGATTCGAAGGAAACCTTCGACAATCCCGATGAATACCGTATCGTCGTGAAACGAGGCAAAGCTACGATTTCTGGCAATGTGATATGGGCACAAAATACTTTGAATCAGTTAGTTGATGAACAAGGAAAAATAGCCAACCTTGAAGTCCATGACTGGGCGGAATATCCTTTCAGAGGCTTCATGCATGACACGGGACGCAATTATCAGACTGTCAGTAAGCTGAAGGAGACAATTGATTTGATGAGTTTCTACAAACTCAACTATTTCCATTGGCACCTCACCGATTATCCCGCATGGCGCATTGAGTGTAAGGTGTATCCGCAACTCAATGACGCTCGACACCAAAGAGAAGGGCGTGATGAGGGACGATACTATACCTATGATGAGATCCGGGAGGTGATTGCTTATGCCAAAGAACGAGGCATCACCGTGGTGCCGGAGATTGACATGCCTGGGCATTCCACCTATTTTAAAAATGCCTTTGGTTTTACGATGGATTCATCGGAAGGCCGTAAGGTGTTGGAGCGATGCCTCGACGAGTTCTTTCGCGAGATTCCGAAAAGCGACTGTCCATACATCCATATCGGCTCCGACGAAGTTTGGATTGAAGACCCCAAAGGCTTCATGCAATGGATAGAGAACTTGGTGGCAGGATACGGTCGGCAGCCCATCGCTTGGGATCCGGGCTTGCCCGCTTCTGACCATGTGATTCGTCAGATTTGGAATGAGGCAGCAGGTTCTAATGCAGCGGCGTCAAAGAAGGCAGGGAAATACCTTGATTCTTTTGTCGGTTATTTAAACTATTATGACCCGATGTTGTTTACGAGTCGATGTTTTCTGCATACGGCTGCTGCGCAAACCACGCCTGACACCACAACGGCGATGGGAGGTATCTTATGCCTTTGGAACGATGTCCGTGTAGATGATGAAGATAACATCTCACTTCATAACGGCATGATCAACGGTATGATGGCGTTTTCCGAACGGTTCTGGAACGGCGGCGATGCTGGCGAGGTGGAGAACGAGAATCTTTTGCCAGGTCCCTTGACGGAGGCGGGCTCGCAATTGGCCAATTTTGAAGAGAAGATGGCCATTCATCGCAACCGATTCTATCGCCACAAGATGCGTTGGGTGGCCAACTCGCTGATGGAATGGAAGGTGCAGGTCGATGATAACCAGCCGTTTTTGACTTGTGGTGGAGTGGTCGATTTAGACATGTTTTGTCAGGTCCATCGTTTTAATGTAGGAGAGCGAGCTTCGGCCGTGGCGCAAACAGTAATCATAGCCGATGAGGACACTGATGTTGAGGCTTGGATAGGCTTCTGCACACCGGCTCGTTCCAATCGCAATGGTTACGGTATTGGAGAACAAGGACAATGGGAAGGTGGCTGCCAGTGCTTCGTAAATGGGGAAGAGGTCTTGCCGCAGGAATCATGGCTTGAACCAGGAAAATATGACTACCATTTCAACACTTGGGGCAAGCCTGAAGAGGAAGAGCCATTTACCGATGAGCAGCTTTATTGGATGAGGCAACCAGTAACCATCCATTTGAATCAGGGTGAAAACCTTGTGGAAATGCGTGTGCCAAAAACCTATCATGGCTTACGCTGGAGTTTTGCGTTTATGCCCGTAAAATTGCATACCGATGGCACCGTGACTGAAGTGTCGGGCATCCACTACAAAAACTCTGCCGACAAATGATCCATGCATAAAAATAACGATGACCACTTCGAATGGAAATGGTCATCGTCAAAGTCGATGGTTGTCGTCGAAAAATCAACGACCGTTGTAATTACCGCTCAAGGTCTCGATGAAGCCGTTGGCTGCCGTCTTCATGTTGACGAAATCGCTGCCTAGTGAGCTGGAGCAGTCGAGCACAAGCATGATCATTGCGCTCTTGTATTCGTTGACGACTTGGGTGTTGCCCGAAGGCGTGAACTCGCTGTTGTATTGCCACTGCGAGGTCGACTCGAGCCAGTTCCATTGCTTCACATAGTCGGTGCTGATTTGAGCTCCATTCTGGTCGGTGAGGTTTTGGAACGAGAACAGGTCGAAAATACCTTCGGTCGAGGCCGTCACGGCGATGCCCGACATGCATTCCAATCCGACATATTGAATGTCAGTCAGTTGGCCTTTGCCACCGTTTCTGATGTAGGTGCCCTCAATGTAGCATTGCGACTCGTTGACATCGGTCACATTGTCGAAGGTGAAACGGATTTTCGTGTTGGGCTCCTGTGCCGGCAGTTTGAGAGTGACATTATAGAAGGTGCTCTGGTTGTAAAGCTTTTGCGCGATTTGTGCGAATTGCTCGGAAGCCTCGCTCATGTTGCTCACTTCGAAGACATTGTTTGTGGGGTCGCTCGACAGTTTCTTGAGGTTGTTGCGGAAGCCTTCGATGTCGCTCACGTCCGATCCGCGCACGCCGATGGAGTAGGCCGAGATGTTGGTTCCGCCGACGAGCTCGTTGTTGATTCTTGAGTTGACGGCTGCCAGGTATTCGCTGCCCGAACTATAGCTGTCGGAAAGCACATACGACCCTTGGTCGAGGCCGTCGGTAAAGGTCACGACGGAGACATTGATGAGGTTCTCCGGGATTTTGGCTGCTGCCAGGCTGTTGAGGCCAGTGTTGACGGCATGATAGAGGATGGTGCCGTTTTGCATCGAGAGGCCGTCAACGAAATTCTCAAAGTTGTGTTTCGTGTCTTGGTTGAGCAGGCCGAGTGGCATGGTGTATAGTTCGCTGTTGAACCCTACGATGCCGAGATAGAGGCCTTCCTTGGCCGGAGTGTTGTCTTCTGCCTTGGGTTTTCTGCAGCTACTGAAGGTGGTAAGGGCGACTGCAAGTGCCAATACTGCCACCGATAAAATGTGTTTCTTCATATTCGATTATGTTTGTTTGCTCAATTAACGCGAGAATGTCTATAAAATTGCAAAGGCATTTAATTTATTCCGCCAATGCTTGTTTGATAGCTTTGGCAAGTTGGTCGGGACAAGAGGTGCCTTTGAAGCCGCAGCGGATGCCTTCTAGTTTGGCAACGACATCCTCTGCCTTCATGCCTTCCACCAAAGTGGCAACGCCTTGCGTGTTGCCGTTGCAACCGCCGTAGAACTGTACATTTTTCAAAATGCCATCCTCGATTTCAAACTCGATGGCTTGGCTGCAGGTGCCTTGGGTTCTATAAGTGTATCTCATCAGGCTTGGAAGTTCATGGTGATGTTGACGATGACATCGGGGTGCAGCGAGCGGCCCACGGGGCAGCTCTCGGCAGCGGCCCACAACAGGGCTTTTTGCTTCTCGGTATATTCCTTGGCAGGGAAGTTGAAGACGATGTCGATTTGCCCGATGCGGCGCGGGTCGGCGTTCATGGTCTTTTTCACCGTGTATGTGGTGCCGTCGATGTCGAATTTGTGGCCTTGCGCGCTGATGCCCATGATGGTCATCATGCAGCCGGCAAGAGCCGCGCAGGCGAGGTCGGTGGGCGAGAAGGCTTCGCCCTTGCCGTGGTTGTCGGTGGGTGCGTCGGTGAGGATGGTGTTGCCCGACTGCACATGGGTCATCTCGTTACGGAGATTACCTTTATAAGTTCCTTTAATTGTTGCCATATTTGTGTTTTTAATTCGGAATGCTGAATGAGGAATGCTGAATGGGGGCGAAGCCCAACAGCGCATTGCGGCATTCCGCATTAGCTTCGCTGAATCTGCGATTTCATAATTCCGCATTCAGCATTTATTAATTTGTTCCAAGATAAGTCCAGCGAGGCGGCTTGTGCCCACGCGGAAGAGGTTCGGGTTGAGCCACTGTTCGCCGAGGATGTTTTTCACCAAATAATAATAGGTGAGGGCATCGTCCGGCACTTTCATGCCGCCAGCGGGCTTGAAGCCGACCTTCTTGCCCGTTGCTTCGTAGTATTCCTTGATGGTGTCGATCATGACGATGGCGGCGAGTGGTGTGGCGGCCACTGGCACCTTGCCCGTCGAGGTCTTGATGAAGTCGGCACCGGCGAGAATTGCCAGTTCGCTGGCTTTGCGGATGTTTTCCACGGTCTTCAGTTCGCCCGTCTCAAGGATGACTTTCAGTCTAGCCTTATTTCCGCAGGTTTCCTTGATGGTCTTGATTTCGTCGAAGACCTCGTCGTAGCGACCAGCGAGGAATGTGCCGCGCGAGATGACCATGTCCACCTCATCGGCACCTTCGTTGACGCAATATTCCACCTCCTTGACTTTCAAGTCGAAGGGCATCATGCCCGAAGGGAAGGCACAGGCCACCGTGGCCACACGGATGCCACTACCTTCAAGCTGTTTCTTGGCCTGACGGATAAAGGGACTGTAGATGCAGATGGCGGGCACGCTCAAATGAGGTTTCTGCTTTGGGAAGGCCAAGGCCTTTTCGCAGAAGTCTTTGATCTTGGCTTCGTTGTCGAAGGCTTCCAAGGTGGTGAAGTCGATGCTTTGGAAGATGGTGCGCAAGGCTTCCTTTTCGTGTCCTTTTTTCTTCTCTTCGTTGAGAATCAATGCGATGCGTTCGTTGAGCGCGGCTTCACTATGGTTGTAGGGTTTGAATTTCATGATGGTTTGAATTTAGGCTTCAAAGGTAAGGTTTTTTATCGGATTGGTGGCAATAAAGTTTCCAAATTCATCCGCATCCGCCATTTCCACTGGTTTCTGGCATTGGCTGGCACATTGATTTGGTCTTCCTTGGGGTTGGGCGACCAATTCTTTTGTTCCCTGTCCAGAAGGTCTTGCAGTGGGTAGATGTTCCACTTCGATGGGCTGTCGCAATGTTTTTCCAAGATTTTTTTGATTGTCTTGCCGGTGATTTTGCGGTCGTCGAGGTCGAGGCTGTCGAAGAATTGGCGGGTGCGCACGCGGTCTTCGTCAAGCCATCCGCGCAAAGTGGGCATGTCGTGGGTGCCGGTGGTGTAGACGCAGTTTTCGGGCAGGTCTTCGGTGTGCACGAACTGGTGGCCAAATACTTTTGGCATTCGTTGCACTTCAAGGCTCATGATGCCCAACTGTTGCATCACCTCGGGCACGGAGGCGGGAATCATGCCCAAGTCCTCGCCGCAGGCAATCATCTTTGTCGCGTTGATGAGCGGTGGCAGTTTTTCAAGGGCTTTCTGCTTCCAAAACTCGTTGTGGCGGTGGTAGTAGAAGTCCTCGTAGATGCGGTCGAGGGCTTGTTTTTGGTCGTCTTTTAGGTGCTGGTAATGGTAGGTTCTTTGCAGTTCGATGCGAGGAATGTATTTGTCCTTCTCAATCGGGTCGGGGATGAAAAGCGTTTCCACTCCTCTTGTCGTATGGAATCTTTTGCTGAACTTAAACCCTTGTTTTTCAATTTCTTCCACGCTCAAAGGCAGAGAAGGATTGAAATGTCCCAATAACCCCGACCTGGTCGACTTCGGTATCTCCCAAATGCGGAAGAAGCCCAAGATATGGTCGATGCGGTAGGCATCGAAATAGCGCGCCATCACTTGCAGGCGGCGTTGCCACCAGGCGTAGTTGTCCTTCGCCATTGCTTCCCAATTGTAGGATGGGAAGCCCCAATTCTGTCCCTCATAGGCAAAGTCGTCGGGCGGGGCACCCACTTGCACGTCGAGGTTGAACAAGTCGGGATGTGATTTCACATCTACTCCAGAGGGATTTACCCCGATGGGAATGTCGCCCTTCAGCAGTAGGCCCTTGTCGTGCAAGGCCTTGACTGCCTCGCGCAGCTGTTTGTCGCAGTGGTATTGCAGGAAGAGATGGATCTCTGTGCCGTTGTTGTCGCGCTCGGCGCAATATTGGGCATAGTCATGGAGCCAGTCTTCGTTCTCCTTGACAAATTGTTGGAATTCAGCGGTGCCTTTCAGCGCTTCCCATTGTTGCTCGAAAGCGGTTTGGAAATGCTTCCATTTGGCTTTCAGCACCTTGGGATAGTTGACGGATTCCTCTTTGTTGAGTATCGTCCTTGCTCGTTTGAAAGCTGTGTCTTCCTTGATGCCCAATTGCTTGAGGTTGAGGTAAATCGGGTTCAGCGCAAAGGCCGATATGGCATTGTACGGATACGAATCGCGCCAGTCGTAATGTAATGTCGTGTCGTTGATGGGAAGGATTTGGATGATTTTCAAGCCGTTGGCTAAGCACCAATCGCCTAATTTCGGCAAGTCGGCAAACTCACCGATACCGAAATCATTTTCCGTGCGCAGGCTGAACAGCGGCACGGCTACACCTCGCATCGTTTGGCGTTCGGTGAGTCCGAACCAATCCCAAACGCGGTCTTTGCCCTCGGGCAAAAGGCGGTTGGGGCCGTCCTCCCAATGGATTTGGCCGTTTTCACGGATGAAATATTTGTATTCCATTGTCTGTAGAGACGGTGTGCACACCGTCTCTACCATGGCGGACCAAATCCCAGGCCCCACATATTCCATAGGAACGGCCTTGTTAGGATTCCAATTTCCTAATTCCGGGATGTTTCCCGTGAGGAACAGTTCCTCGCCCCAGCGGCTGTCGTATCTTAATCGGAATAAGGAGGCCATGATTCGTTAATCGAAGTATTCTTCGTCTTCCGGGGTGATGGAATCGATCTTGAAAGAGTCTCCGTCTTTGACAAGGCCAAGCTTCACGTGATATTCGTAGCTTTTTTTGCCTTCATAATAATAGGTATTGGTAACCTTGTACGAAAGCCCGTCAGCCGGTTCAATAGTGCGCTGGCAGTCGCCGATCACATCACCGCCTCCCTCATAAAAGAACAGCCATATCGCCATGCATTCGCCATCACAGTCGTAGTCGTATTGGTCTATCAGAGACTGCTTGGCTTTTGGGGTAACATGTTTATATACATACTGATAGGCTTCCTCTTGTTCTTGGTCAAATGCTTCCTCCAGCCCTTGGTAGAAGTTCTCCAAGAAGGTTTTGCCCAACTCTACCGAGGCATCTGGTGTGCTGACGGTGTTCTCTGTGCTTGCTTTGTTGTCAGTGTTTTGTTTGTTGTTTCCGTTGTTGTTGCATGCCATCATGGCGAATGCGAAGGTTGCCATGGTGATAAAGATGAATAGTTTTTTCATGATGAAATAGATTTGATTGGTTTGACGGGGCAAATATAGATAAAAACCTAATTGTTGTCCCCGAAAACCTATTCAATCTTCATCCGACTAATCACTCCTCGATTGCTACCTGAATCGAAAAACACGCTGTAGGCATAGCCGCCATGCACCTTGAATACCCTTGGATAAATCTTCTTGCTGGCTTTTTGTCCCATACCCACTGCGCCCGCTTCGGGGTCATAGAGACCGATGTGGTTCATCCCGTCTTCCACAAAAAGACCGTAAGTTTTGCCTGTGGCTTTGTCGGTGAGGAACTCGTTTTTGAAACATTGCTCTCCCGAAGTGATTTTCAATGGTTGTCTTTTCGCAATCTTGAAGTCGGGGCCGATTTCCACGATTTCACGGTTGTCAAGACCGACGAATTGAAGCATGCCGTTGACTTTCAAGGGGACAATCTGGAATTCCTTTTTGGCCAGCATGGAGCAATACCATTGTATCATCCCAAGCAAGGTTGGGGTTTCTGCCAAGCGTACCAAATTTCCGTCCCAAGTTCCCTCGTTAATGAGGTCAATGCCTGGGCTTCCTCGTTCCGCTTTTTTGATGCTCATGGAGGTTATGCTTTCTCCTTCACTGTTCCCGTTCTCATCGTAGAAGGACTCGAGGGTGAAGTTTTCTGCCATCGCTTGATGGTATTCGTTTTGGATTTTCATCCATTGCGACTGGCAGGCGCGGTAGCCGAGGGTGTCGATGAAACTGCATAAATATTGGGGTTTCTCCATGGAGCCGTCTTTCTTCATGTAAAGGAAATCCTGGCTTTTGCCGTGGTTGAATTTGAGCCAGTAAAGTCCTCGGTCGTGAACGATGGTCCTTACGATGTAAGCCCCGTTGTACTCGCAAACGATTTTGAGGAGTTTGTTGCGGTAATCATCGCGTGAGAAGGTGGAAACGGGCAAAATGCCTTGCTTTTCATCGAGATACACTTGCAGACAACTGTCTTGACCAACGAGAATGAGATCGTCGAAAGCGTCAATGTGGAACTTTTCAAAGAGTTGGTCGAAGTCCTTGCGGGCTTGTTCAACGCCTTCGGCGTCGAGGACGACCATCGATGAAGTCTTGGGTTTGTTCTCCAAAAGGTAGATTTTCCCGCCTAAAAACGCGATGTCGGCGATGTTGCGGTTGGAACCAGAACGGTAAAAGTCTTTGCTTGCCGAGACGCCCACTTCCTGAAGGTCATAACTCATCTTGCGCATTCGGAAACTGATGTTGATGGAATCACGCTGTAATTGTCTTGGCGTAAAGCTCACTACCGTATCCTGATAGCCGATACACGAATAATAAAGGTTGACGGCCTCCGAGCGGTCGAAAAGCGGCAGTTCGTAATGCCCTTTGGCATCGGTGCTGGTGCCGTAAGGCGTGTTCACGATGCTGATGTTCACGTTCTCCACGCCGAGGTTGCCGTAAACGGTGGTTTTGGCGTTTTGTGACACGGCGCATTGAAAAGTTAACGTTGCAAAAAGCAATAGAATGTAAATCTTCTTCATGGAGTGTGATTTTTGAGGATTTAACCAGGAAAGATTCAGGTTAAATAATACAAAAATCATACCGACTTTGATAAATAATCAATCATAATTTCATTCTATCCTCACCTGATACAATGCCTTTCGGTGGTTGATGCCCGTCGGATAAATGAAATACAAAACGCCGTCATGTATCCTCATGTTTTGCGCAAAAGGATAGCCGCTGAGGTCCATCACGGAGGTGGCCGTTCCGGTTTTCAGGTCGATGCGCTTCAAAGTGTAGATACCGTCGGTGACGAAAAAAGTGTAGAATTCCTTTCGCGCCACATCCATCATCATCTTTTGTTTCCAGCGGCGGTCGGGCACCATCTTGCCGTTCCATTTGCGGTATTCGTGTAAGGTGAGGGGATAGCGCTCCAATTCATTGCCGACGGCATCGAAGACAATGGTCTCGCGGTCGGTGTAGGCAAAGAGATAGAACTTGTTGTCGATGGCATAGATAGGGTTGTAAATAGGGTCGGCCACCCAAAAATTGGCGCCGATGCCTCCTGTATGAGTCAGCAGCCAAATGTCGTCCCGCCCTTCTTCGTCAACGATGTAATGGAGCAATTCCGGTTCTTTGTCGCTACCCAATCTGTTCCGGTAGTAGCCCAATTCTTTATTGTAGTAATAATACCGTCCTGTCACGAATATGCTGTCGGAAGCGGCCAAAATGGTCGAGAATTGGTCATAGAATGTTTTCCGTGACATGGAATTGTAAAAATTCATGAAAATCTTCTTACCGTCTATCGATTCTTGAAATCCAAGTTGATCGACTTTGTAGTCGCTGATAGCATGGATTTCGCCGAACGCATCTTTGCTGAGGTATTTGTAACGCGAGGAGATGGGCATTTCGTGCAGTGTGTCTCCATCAAATGAGAGGTGGAGTAGGGCGGAATTGCGGCGACGATAGACAATCATATAGATGCCGTCTTCACGGAGGGTGTAATCGATGACGGTCATCACGGGATTGTCGAAAACGATTTGAGGAGCATTGGCTGTCACTTCCACTTCAAGCAATTCATGGCTCTTTGTTTTCATTCTGATTGTCAGGTTCTTGCCGTTGATGTCTTTGTCTTTTATGGTGTAATAGGTCGGCTCAAAGACCATGTGCGCGAAACGGAGTTTTTCGCTGGCTTTGGCATAACCGTAGGTGAAGCGGCCCTGCTCGTCAGTGACTGAAACGAGCAGTGAGTCGTGGGCGTAGACACTTACATTCTCAATGGCTTTGCCGTTCTCATCCTTACAGTAACCTTGGATGACTTGGCGTTCCTGGGCGACAATCTGATAGATGAAACCGAGACAGAAAAGCATCAAAAGAAAAGTTGTCTTTTTCATGTTTCAGGTAGTTTTTGAGTTGCCAATCGGTACATTTTATTGTGACAAATATAGGTAATCTTTCAATTCAAATGCAAATCTTTACACTTTAAATCTAATTTTTCTTCTTCGGTGATTAAAACAGGCAATAATACCATGGCTGTATTTTTGAAAAATTCGTGTTCAATTAATGGCAATTATATGTCTAAAAACCCTATTTTTGCCCAATCAATCCGATGTCCATGACCGCTTTCGATTTCTTTAATATCATTCGTTCGATTCCGAAGACGCTGCGTTTCAACCTGCATTATTTTCCGCTGAAGACGGCTTTGAAGCTGCCCGTCGTGGTGTCGCACCGCACTTATCTGCGCGAGCTGCACGGCAAGGTGGAGCTCCCCGAAAAGGTGGAAAGGGCAATGGTAAAAATCGGTTTTGGCGATGTGGGCCACTACGACCGCAAACGCTCACGTGGCATCTGGCAGGTGAGTGGCACGGTGAGTTTCGGCGGCAAGGCGAGTCTCGGGCATGGCTCGAAGATTTCGGTGAGGGGAAATTTGTGCTTTGGTGCGGATTTCAATATGACGGCTGAAAGCACCATCGTCTGTGCCAAGGAAATCCGCTTTGGCAATGACTGCCTGTTGAGTTGGGACATCCTCGTGATGGACACCGACGAGCATCCCTTGTATAATGGACACGAGACTTCGAGACGCGAGACGCGGGACTCTAGTTCTGTCCCGTGTCCTGAAGTCCCGCATCCCGTGTCAAATGATATGGAAAACGAACGCATCAATCCCGACAAACCCATTCTAGTGGGCGACCATGTGTGGATTGGTTGCAAATGCGTGTTGCTGAAAGGTGCCGAGGTGCCAAACAATACAGTCGTGGCTGCAGGCACGCTGCTGACCTCCTCCTTCAACGGCGAGCATCAGGTCATTGGCGGCAACCCGCCAGTTGTCCTCAAGCACGACATTCGCTGGGAACACTGATTTTTCTCACAAAACATACAAAACCCACAAAACCGTTTTATTTGTCAAAGAGGAGGACGGCGCACAACTCTGTCGCCGCCGGAAAGCGGGCCAGTTGGCCGCTTTCCCTCTACTACAAAGAAGTTTTGATTGTTTTGTGGGTTTTGTGATAATCCTATAAAGCGTCAATGACGGTGCAGAGGTTCTCGAAGATTTGCGGGATCTCGCCTACGCCGTTCACCGGATGCAGGTTGCCCTTGTCTTCGTAGAAGTCGAGCACAGGATGTGTCTTCTCGTTGTATTCCACGAACCGTTTCTTGATGGATTCGATGTTGTCGTCGGCGCGACCGCTAGTCTTGCCGCGCTCCAACATGCGCTCGATGAGAAGCTTCTCGGGTACTTCGAGGCTCAACACACCAGTCAGCGACATTTCGTATTTTTCCATCATCTCGTCCAGGATCTCGGCTTGGCGCACCGTTCGCGGATAACCGTCGAAGAGGAAACCGGCCGAGTCCATGTTCTCGGAGAGTTTCTTCTCGATGATCTGGGCCACGATCTCGTCGGAGACGAGGTTGCCCTGGCTGATGATTTCTTTCACTTGCAAGCCCAACTCGCTCTCGGCTGCGATTTCCTCACGGAGGATTTCGCCGGTGGAGATATAGGTCAGGTTATATTTCTCGCGCAGGAACTGCGATTGCGTTCCCTTGCCAGCCCCAGGAGGGCCAAAAAGTACGATGTTTAGCATAGTGTTGTTTGTTTTTGGTTGGCTATTGGCTGCTGGCTATTGGCTGCTGCAACTTTCAATTAGGTGTGTAGTATATCTTCTTCATGAAGTTGCCAGAAGCCAGAGGCCAGGAGCCAGAGGCCGTTTATTCGATGATTTTATAAATATCTGGCAGATTTCTCCCTTGTTGGTCATAATCCAAACCATAGCCAACGATAAACTCGTTGCCGATCTCCATGCCTTTGTAGTCGATGGGGTAGGTGTATTTGAAGTTGTCCGGCTTGAAGAAAAGCGTGGCGATGCGCACGTCGGAGGCCTTCAGGTCGCGGAGTTTTTGGGTGGTGTAGCGCAAGGTGTGGCCCGTGTCGACGATGTCTTCCACGATGACCACATGACGGCCGTTCAAAGGATGGTCCAAGCCGATGAGCTCGCGTACGACGCTGGTGGTCTCGGTGCCCGCATACGACGACAACTTGACGAAGCTAATCTCGCAGGGGATGGTGATGCGCTTGAACAGCTCTGACGCGAACATGAAGGCGCCATTGAGAATCACGAGAAACAACGGATTCATGCCTTCCATGTCTTGGTTGATCTGGTTGGCCACATTTTGGATGCTGCTCTCGATTTTTTCTTGGGGGATATACAGCCCAAATTCCTTGTCTATAACTTTTACCGTTTTCATTTTCAAAGGATTGTCTTTTTCTTTCCCGATTGTTTAGAGGTTACAAATATACAAAATGCTTCCATTGGGTCAACCGCATGGGGAAAAAAACTATTTTTGCAGGAGTTAATAATCACAAAACTAACAAAACATGTCAAAACTTCAAAGAGAAGCGAGGGCGGCTACACAACCGTGTTGCCGCCGGAAAGCAGGCCAGTTGGCTGCTTTCCCAAATCCGCATGGGTTTTGTTAGTTTTGGAGGTTTTGTGACAAAAGTTGACAGTTATGAACCCAATTGTAAGCATCATCATGGGAAGCACCAGCGATCTTCCCGTTCTCGAAAAAGCCGCGCAGTTCTTCGACGAGATGGAAATCCCGTTCGAGATGAACGCCCTCAGCGCGCATCGCACGCCACAAGAAGTCGAAACCTTCGCCCGCGAAGCCCAAGGCCGTGGCATCAAAGTCATCATCGCTGCCGCAGGCATGGCCGCTGCCCTGCCGGGCGTGATTGCCGCCAACACCACCTTGCCCGTCATAGGCGTTCCCGTGAAAGGTATGCTCGACGGCCTCGACGCCATGCTGTCCATCATCCAGATGCCTCCTGGCATTCCTGTGGCTACGGTGGGCGTGAATGGGGCCCTTAATGCGGCTATCCTCGCCGCCGAAATGCTGGCTTTAGGCGATGCTGAAATAGCTGCCAAGGTGGCAAACTACAAGGAAAACCTGAAGAACAAGATCACGAAGGCTAATGCCGAGCTGAAGGAAGTGCAGTACAAGTTCAAGACGAACTGATTGGGTTGAAATAAGTAGAGACGTTGCACGCAACGTCTCTACAAATCAACTAAAACCAATCATTATGAAAAAAGCACTTACTTTTTGTTCTTTCTGTGTTTAGACCCCGGTGGGATATGAGCTAGCATTGTGACATTGCGCATTTAGCATTGTGTTTTGTCGTTCAACGCTCTCGGGCTAGACGCCGTCGTCGAAGCGGAGGGGTTGTCGGTCTTTCACGGGGTTGGAAGCAAAGAGTGAAGGGGTGTCTCGTGGTCTTGTTTCATGTCGTTCGTTTTTGGGTGAGCAATTTGGTAATTTTGTTTCATGTTGTCAGTTTTTCAGCCTAATCCCCGAATTGTTATTTTAAATGAAAAAAATCCGTTTCAAGTTATATATTTGTCGTTTCATATTGCAAATATACAACCTCAAGATGTTTTGTCAAGCTTTTTTTTCAATTATTTTTCGTCACTTGACATAAACCTTTGTGTTGCAAGATGATAAAAAATGCATTATTTTTTGTTCTAATCAATATAATTGATAAAATGGTTGTTTTAAACCAAATAATTCCGTTTAAAAGTAAACCCCTATGGGGTACTTTTAATGCGTTGGCGTTTGTCGGTTATGAAAAGGCAACCCCTACGGGGTATCTCCTAGAAAAACAATCTGGCTCAATTGCCTCTTGTCAAACACTTGATTGGCTATCTCGAGAATGTCGTCAGCCGTCACCGCATCCACATTGCGGATGATGTCGTCCATGTATTCGATGGGCTCGCCCATGAGAAGGGAACGGGTGGCACTCAAGAGTTCATTCATGCCGCTCTCGTAGCTCAAGGCGACTTGGCCGATGAGTTGCTGTTTGGCGTGATGCAACTGCAAAGTACCCAACCTCTGTTGACATAGTTTATCCAACTCTTTGTGGACCAACTCGATGGCGCGCTCCAAAGAATCGGGGTCGACACCCATATAGACATTGATGAGGCCGACATCGCTATAAGCGGTATATTGCGACTCGATGCTGTAGGCAAAACCATATTTCTCACGGATGTTCAAGCCGAGGCGTGAACTCATGGCTGGACCACCTAATATGTTGTTGAGCATCACGATGGGCATCCTCATGGGACTGCTGAATTCGGGCGCCAGACCGCCAATGATGCAGTGACTCAAGTGGTTGTTGCGTTTGTCGCATCGGTTTTCGGGTTTGTAGCCCGTGAAGTTCACCCTCTTTTTATTAATAAGGTGCGCTGGCTGGCTTCCAAAATAGGCCATGGCCATCTTCTCGAACTCCTTGAAGCTGATGTCGCCGATGCTGGCCAAAATCATTTGGTCGGTGCTGTAGTTGTGCGCCATGAAGGCGAGGATGTCCTCGCGATGGAAGCCTTTTACTAATTCGGTGGTACCCAAGATGTTGCGTGCCAACGGATGCCCGTTGAAGACCATCTCTTCAAACAGGTCATAAATCTCGTCGGAGGGCGAGTCCAAATAGGAGTTGATTTCATCCAAGATGACTTCTTTCTCCTTGGCCAACTCGTTCTCGGGGAAAGTGGAGTGGAAGGCGATGTCGGCGAAGAGGTCGAGACTGCGTTTGTAGTGCTGCTTCAAGAATGTGGCTTGGATGCATGTCTCCTCCTTGGTGGTGAAGGCGTTGAGGTCGCCGCCTACATTGTCAAGGCAGCTCAAGATATGGTAGGCCTTGCGGTTTTGCGTGCCTTTAAAGATGGTGTGCTCCACGAAATGGGCAAGGCCATTCTCGTGGGCCAATTCATCGCGAGTGCCGGTCTCCACCATGAGCACCAAATGGGCTATCTCGCCTGGCTTCTCCTTATGTATCAGTCTGATGCCATTGGGGAGGACGGATTCTGTGTATTTGTTTTCCAACATGGGTTAAAAATCGGGCTGCAAAGATACGACAAATCGAAAACATTCTTACATTTGCATCTTTATTATCGTAATACTATCCACTATGAGAAAACTATTATTCTTTTTATTGACGGCGATGCTGTGCATGAATGGCTTCGCCCAAAGTGTCATCGACCCGTTTCTGGGGGAAGAGATGACACGCCGTAGCGACGATGAGAAGATCAACATCATCGTTATCATGAAGGCACAATACGACCGCGCCCAACTGAACCGTCGCGCCGACTGGTTCACGACGCGTTCGGAACGGCGTGAGTTTGTGGTGAACGAACTGAAGGAGTTCGCCAATGCCACCCAGTACGACTTGCTCCATACGCTCGCCGAGATGGAACGCGTGGGCATGGTCACCTCGCCGCGTATCCTCTGGATGGCCAATGCCATGGGCCTCTCGGCAAATAAAGCCGCCATCAATGACCTTGCGCGACGCAATGACATCCAGATCATTGGTTATGATATAGAGCGCAATTGGATCCCCGATGGGGAAGTGGCCGCTTCTGCCTCTGCCACGCGCGAAATCACTCCTAATGTCACCCAAGTGAATGCCGACGATGTGTGGGCCTTGGGTTATACAGGTGAAGGCGTGGTGGTGGCCGTCATCGACACCGGCGTCAACTACAACCACTTGGATGTGGCGGATCACCTCTGGGATGGTGGAACCGAGTTCCCGCATCATGGCTATGATGTCTATAATAACGACAATGACCCCATGGACGATATGGGCCATGGCTCACATTGTGCAGGCACAGTGTGTGGCGATGGCTCGGCAGGCTCGCAGACAGGTATGGCTCCCAATGCCACGCTGATGTGCGTCAAGTGCTTGAACTCCCAAGGTGGAGGTGGTGCGACGCCAATCGCCGCAGGCATCCAATGGGCAGTGGAACATGGCTGTGATTTGTTCAGCATGTCGCTTGGCATCGCCAATTCTACGATTGCCGAGCGTACGCTGCTGCGCCATATGTGTGTCGCAGCCTTGGATGCGGGTGTGGTGGCTGCCATCGCCGCTGGTAATGAGGGCAACCAGATGTGGCAAGCACCTATTCCCAACAATGTGCGCGTCCCTGGAAGCTGCCCGCCTCCCTATATGGACGAGGTGCAGGGCGAGAACCCTGGCGACCTGACCTGCTCGGTGTGCATCGGCGCCGTCAACTACAACGATGCTGCTGCCAATTTCACTTCGCACGGTCCTGTCACTTGGACCAACACCGAGTTTGGCGACTACCCCTATGACCCGGGTATCGGCCTCATCCGTCCCGATGTGTGCGCCCCTGGTGTCGACATCAAGTCGCTGAACTATCAAACCAACACGGGCTATACTTCGATGAGTGGCACCTCAATGGCCACACCGTGTGCGGCTGGTTGCATGGCGCTCATGTTGAGCAAAGACCCCAATCTGATGCCCGCCGATGTGTGCCGCATCCTTGAGGAGACTGCCGTCCGTTTGGCTGAAGGCAAGAGCAACATATACGGCTTCGGCCGTATCGATGTGCTTGCCGCTGTGGAAGCCATCCAACTGGGTGCTATCAAGTATAACACTTTTGCCATCAACGACCTGCAAGGCAACAACAACCACAAGCTCAACCCGGGCGAGTCGGTCACGATGGACCTGACCTTGGACAATATCACCGACCAACCCGTGAACAATGTGCATGTGGTCTTGAGCACCGAAAACGAACATGTCACCATCACCGACAATACCGTCGACTTCCCCAGCTTTGCCGCCAATGAGACGCTCACCGTTGCTGATGCCTTTGCGTTCTCTATTGATGACCAATTGCTTGCCAACGAAAGGATTCGTTTTAGCATCGAGATTTCTGTCGAAGGAGAGGTGACCGCCCACTTCAATTTCAATGTGGATGTCTATGACTATTTGTTGCAATATGGCGCCACCGTCGTCTTAAATGACGATAACGCCAACGGCCTCCTCAATCCTGGCGAGACCGCCGACCTTCGCATCTTGGTCGACAATGTGGGTAATGAGTTGGCGCAGATGGTGGTGGGAACCTTGTCGACTGATTATGAATTCGTCACGCTCAACGAGACAGAAAAGCCTTACAGCACCATCGGTGCCAACATGATGGCCTACGCTGACTATAATGTCACCCTCGATGCCGCTGCCCCCGAGGACTTCGTGATTCCTTTCACTCTTGACCTTGTGGATGCTTTTGGACGCCATACCGTATTGACTTTCAACTACAGGAATGCCTGTAACATCATCTTCTCGTTGGTCGACTCTTATGGTGACGGCTGGCAGGGCAACTATCTCACTGTGGTTTATTCCGACGGCACGCCCACCGAGCAGATGACGGTTAATAATGGCAGCACAGCCACCTATATCCGTGAAGTGGCTTCGGGTTCCACCATCTCGCTGACTTGGCATAACGGCCAATGGACTTCAGAGTGCAGTTTCGAGGTTACCTACGAGGACGGCACAGTCATCTACCAAAATGCAGGTGGATTCAATGGCACCCAGACCTTCACCATCAATTGTGGTGGTGGCGGCGGTACGCCTGAATTCTGTGATCCTGTGCGTAATCTGGCTTACGAACAGGTAGGACATGATATTGTTCTCACTTGGGAGGCTCCAGAGACGGGTTCCCCCACGGGCTATGAGGTCTATCGTGAGACAGTTTTGCTCACAACTACTACCGAGTTGGCATACACCGATGCTGATTTGGATGAAGGCCTTTACAACTATTGCGTCTATGCGGTATATGCCGATTGTCAGAGCGAATATGTGTGTGTCGAGGCGGAGGTGTTGATGTGTGGTCCTGTACAGCATCTCGACTATGCCTTGAACGACGACTTGCTGCTCACCCTCACATGGGAGGCACCTGAAGACCCGTCGGGATTGATAGAGTACCAAGTCTATATGGATGATGAACTTGTGACGACAACCAACGAACTGACCTATGCCTTCACCATTACCGAAGGCCAGCATGACGTGGCTGTGAACGCGGTCTTCGAAAGCTGTGAGAAAGATGTCCATATCGCAGTTTGCGTAGTGGGTGCGGTTCAGAATCTGGATTGCAAGATAGAAGGAGACCAAGCCAATGTGACCTGGGATGCCATTGAGGGCGTGGACCAGTATGAGGTCTACATTGATGGCGCTTTGGTCGCTACTGTCGACGAACCTGCCTATACCTTTGAGGCGGAACCTGGTGTGGTCTCCATCACAGTGAAGGCAGTCGCCGAGAGTTGCTATGTGCTTGGCTCGAATGTTGAGGCCTGCTACATCGAACCTGTCGCTGATTTGAGGTTTGTTTCCATTAATTACGATGGGATTGGTTTCGCTTGGAATGCCGTGCCGAATGTGGAGTATTATCTGGTGACCTACAATGACAGTACCGTCCAGGTTGCTCCTAGTGACACGGAATTTTCATTCCATCCTGTTGTTGGCGAGAATACCATTTGCGTGACGGCCCATTCTGTCTATGGCTGCGATTCGGAGCCGGTTTGCCTGACGAAGGAGGTCTGTGCCCTCGTCGATGGCTTCGACTATTCTTTCGTTGGCAACTTGGTTACAGTGAGCTGGAACGGTGATGCCGATTCATACATCATCAGAGGCGACTTCACCGATACTCCTTTCAATGTGGAAAGTATTACTTATAATATCATGTTAGAAGAAGATGGAGAACACTTTATTTTGGTTGAGCCTTACTATATCGATGGAGAATGTCTGTCCATAATGTCAGAATTTAGGTTTGTGGTCACTAATGTTGCTCCCACCATTCAAATCGCCGATGTTCGCGAAGGCCTTATAGCCACGGCTTGGAATGCCGTTGACGGTGCCGTCGCCTACAACCTCTATCGTGACGGTGAAATGATTGAAGAAAATCTCACCGAGTTGGCTTACTCCGACACCGAAATGGCCCTCAATGCCCAACATTGCTATGCGGTGCAGTCAGTCTTTGAGAAAGGCGTCTCCGACCTCTCTGAGGAAGCTTGCGCTAACTATTTCGCAGGTGTTGGCGAGGATGACAGTAAGGTCGCCATCTTCCCCAACCCAACCACCGACAAGGTAACTATCCAATGCGAAGGCATGACTATGGTAGAGGTTTATTCTGCCGAGGGTAAGTTGGTGCAACGCGTCAAGGTGGAAGGCGACACCTATCAACTTGACGGCTTGGAGAGCGGCGTCTACACGCTCCGCGTCATGAAGGGAGAAAGCATCTTCATCCGCAGGGTCGTGAAGATGTAAAAACGCGTTCCGTTTATAATTCAAGGTCGCTTCGTTAACGAGGCGACCTTTTTTCGTATCTTTGCAGTCTCTATACTAAAATGACTTGTATTCCGTTCATTATAAAAACTGATGACTGATGACAATGCGAAAACTCTTTATATCCTTATTGCTTCTGTTGGGTGTAGCGCTGCAGGTGGCCGCGCAGACGCCTAAAGACATCATGAAAGAGTCCATCCCTGTGGCCATGTTCCAGGTTAACTATGCCTTCCAGATGCCTGCCTTCGACACAAGGAAATTGTATGGCGTTAACCATAGCATAGGCGGCGGATTTGCTTACAAGACCGAAACGAACTGGCTCTTTGCGGCCAACGCCAATTTCATCATGGGCGACAAGGTGAAAGGTGACCGCATCGAGCTTTTTGGCGAGGGCATCACCACAGTCCATGGTGAAATCATCGGTGGCGCGGGTAGCGTCGCATTGCTTGATGTCAACCAACGTGGTTTCCATGTCCAGGCTGAAATGGGCAAGATGTTCTCCTTGGGCCCCAACCCCAACTGTGGCATCTTCGTGCAAGGCGGCCTTGGCTACCTCCAAAACCGCCTCCGTGTCGATTTCCAGCAGACCTTGCTCAACCCGCCCTATCAGGTGGAAGGCGACTATCAATACGGCTACGACCGCTTGCGCGGCGGTCCGGCAGTGCATTTCGAGACAGGCTATCTCTATCTCAGCGACACACGTTTGTTCAACCTCTCCGTTGCCCTTGAGGTGACCTATGCCCGTACCCGCGATCTGCGCGACTACGACTTCCGCGTGTTTACCAACCCCGAGACGGGTCAGCTTGAGCCCGTGGGTCACACCGATCCTCACAAGCGCTACAACGACTTTTACTACGGCATACGCGTCACGTGGAGTATCCCCACATACGAGCGCAAGCCTGATGACTACTATTACGATTAAATAGACCCAGACCATTGACCCAGACCCTGACCAACCTAATTGTGGCAGGTCAGGATCATGGTCTTTGGTCAGGGTAAGGAAAACATGCGAGTCCTCTATACCATAGGAATCCTTCTCTATTCCCTCGGCGTTCGCCTTGCCGCCCTCTTTGGCCATGCCAAGGCGATGAAGTGGGTCGAAGGACGTAGAAAACAAGGACCCCAGAGTCTTCAGGAACCTGAAAAAACTGAGGTCCCTGAGCCTGTCGAAGGGCCGACCATAAAAGAACCGGTCCTTCGACCTTTCGACAAGCTCAGGGCTCAGGAACCTGATTCTTCATGGGTCTGGTTCCACGCTGCCTCCCTTGGCGAATTTGAGCAAGGCCGTCCCGTCATCGAGGCACTGAAGGAACGTCATCCTGAATTGAAGATTTCCCTCACGTTTTTCTCGCCTTCGGGCTATGAGGTGCGCAAGAACTATCCCTTGGCCGACGAGGTGCTCTACCTACCTTCCGACACGCCTCGTCATGCCGCCCAATGGGTGCGACGCCACCATTTCGTAGCCGCCGTTTTTATCAAGTACGAGTTTTGGTTCAACTACATGCAAGCGCTGAAAGATGCTGGCATACCGTTGTTCTACATCTCGCTCATCCTCAGTTCCGATTCCTATTTCTTCCGTTGGTATGGTACCTGGTTTTTCCGCCAACTCCATCATGTGACCCATTTCTTTGTACAAGACGATACCACGGCAAAGTTGCTTGTGACCAATGGTTTGTCTAATGTCACCGTGTGTGGCGACACCCGCTTCGACCGCGTGGCTGCCATTGCCCGTCAGGCCCAACCTTTCCCTGAGGTCGAACAATTCATCAAGGGACGCAAATGCATCATCGCGGGTAGCACATGGCCCCCCGACGAGCGTCTGCTCCTCGACTTCATGCCTCACATGCCGGATGACTATTGCCTCATTATCGCTCCGCACGATATTTCGGAGACGCATATCGCACAAATCAGGGCACAATTCCCCAATGCGCTGTTGTATTCCGAATGGTCGTCGCTCTGCCAATGTCCTAACGAAACGCAGTCGAGTGTATCTCTTGGCAAGTGTTCCAATGTTTTGGTGATCAATACGATTGGAATTCTTTCCCAACTGTATCAGTATGCACGCTTCGTCTACATCGGCGGAGGCTTCGGCGTCAACATCCACAACATCCAGGAGCCAGTCACTTTTGGCTGTCCTGTGGTGTTCGGTCCCAAGTACAAGAGTTTCCGCGAGGCGGTCGACTTGGTGGCGCTCGAAGGTGCTTTCCCCATACGGAATGCAGAAGAGTTGCAGTCCGTTTTTCGTCGGCTGATAGATGACGAGGCCTTCCTCAACCAAGCCTCTGGAGTCTGCATCGACTACCTCAATGCACAAGTAGGTGCCACACAAAGCATAATGTCGGGGCTGGAAAAGTCACTTTTTTCATAAAATTTCAAGTTTTTTTTGCTTTCTTGATTTTAATGACTAATTTTGAAGGCTGATTTCGTGTTGAAATTCAGTTTCATATAAAAGTGACGCCTATGCAAGACAAACCTACCCAACTGTTTCCCCGCATCGGGCTTTGCCCTGGCGACCTCAATGGCATCGGCTATGAAATCATCTTGAAGACCTTTGCCGACGCTCGTATGTTGGACGCGCTCATCCCTGTCTTGTATGGGCAATCCAAGGCGTTTTCCTATTACAAGAAGAACTTTGGCCTTGAGAGTCCCAACTATTCGCTGACGCGTGACGCACGCCAGGCATGGGACAAGAAGTTCAATATTATCAACATCGTGGAAAACGAGGTGAAGATTGATCCAGGCACGCCTACCGAGGTCTCGGCCGAGATGTCGGTGCTCTCGATGAAACGCGCCACCGCCGACCTCAACGACGGCTTTATCGATGCTTTGGTCGTTGCACCCGATGGTCCTATAGTGGCCAAGAGCAACCTTGACTATCTGCTGTCGTTCCATAAGGCTACGGATCCATTGCGCGTGATGGTCAATGACTTGATGCGTATTGGACTGGCCACGGATGATATGCCGCTCAACGATGCCTTGGGTCTTCTCAATTCTCGTTATCTCGTGTCGAAGCTGACCGTCTTTGCCCAGGCCTTGTCGACGGACTTTGGCCTTAACGCGCCGAAGATTGCCGTCATGGGTCTCAATCCCCATTCAGGCCATGATGACCAGGTGGTGGCGGCTATTGCTGAAGCCAAGAACAAAGACATCTTTGCCTTCGGGCCTTTCTCGGCCACGCAGCTCTTTGCCACGGGATTGTGGAAGAAATACGATGCAGTGTTGGCTTTGCATTACGAGCAAGGCATCCTGCCGCTCAGGCTGATGACGACGGGTGGTTGCGCCTCTTATTGGGCCGGGTTGCCTGTGGTGTGTACCGCACCGCTGCATGGTCCCGCTTTCGACATCGCCAACACCAACCAAGCTGTGCCCGACGATTACCGCAAGGCGGTGTACCTTGCCTCTGACATTGTGAATTCAAGGAAAATTATTTAAACTGCTTCTCGGAATTTACTTACTTAAAGGAGGTTAGATTCCCTGCGGGAATGGAGTTTCATCATCTATAATATGTGGCGGCTAGAGGGTCTGACGAATTGTAGATTTCACCAGCCGCCGCAAAATAACAAAC
The DNA here is from genome assembly GCA_017395365.1 of Bacteroidales bacterium. Lineage (GTDB taxonomy): Bacteria > Bacteroidota > Bacteroidia > Bacteroidales > F082 > Limimorpha. The sequence continues at coordinate 83,456 of JAFPUN010000002.1, read as the reverse complement.
GCTTTTCTCCATTCCCGAAGGGAACCTCTGTTTCAAATTCTCGGAATTCACAGGTTTAAGGAGATTCCCTGCGGGAATGGAGTTTCATCATCTATAATATGCGGCGGCTAGAGGGCCTGACGAATTGTAGATTTCACCAGCCGCCGCAAAACAACAAACGCTTTTCTCCATTCCCGAAGGGAATCTCTGTTTCAAATTCTCGGAATTCACAGGTTTAAGGAGATTCCCTGCGGGAATGGAGTTTCATCATCTATAATATGCGGCGGCTAGAGGGTCTGACGAATTGTAGATTTCACCAGCCGCCGCAAAACAACAAACGCTTTTCTCCATTCCCGAAGGGAACCTCACAAAAAAAGGAGGCTTTTGGCCTCCTTTTTTCATAGTGTGTGTTTAAGTGAATTACTTCACGATGAGCTTCTGCGTGTCGTTGCCAGCATTCACGAAGTAGACGCCAGCAGTGAGTTCGCTGATGTTGACGCTGTTGACGCCAGCGTTGCCCTTGACGCTCATCACGCTCTGACCCATCATGTTGTAGATCACGATGTCAGCGTTCTGGCTGAGGACGACTTGCAGCTGGTTGACAGCGGGGTTGGGATAGACGCTCATGTGCGTGTTGTGGTTCACTTCCGGAACACCAACACCGGCATTCGGGAAGAGTTCATCCAGCTCGAAGGTCAAGCCACGATAGAAGTTATCGTTGGCGCTTTGGCTGGCACCCTCTTCTGATTGGACATAAGTGCCGGGAGCACCGTCTTCTTGCACGGCCACAACGAGGGTGTGACCGATGACAGTGGCTTGAGGATAGGCGAATTCACTGTTGGTGAATTGGAAGTCCCAAGTAAGGGGTTCGAAGTGCGACCAAGTGAGACCGCCGTCGCCCGAGTAGTTGGCGAAAATCTTGAAGAAGTATCTGTCGGCATCCATGTTGTTTTCATCCATCATCATCCACACAGCAACCATGTCGCTGCCGCCAGTGCCGGGCACCATGCAAAGGATAGGCATGGCGCAGATACCGCAGTTGTAGTGTCCGTGAAGGTCACCGAGGGCTTCGGTCACGTCAATGTTGAATTCAGTGGCTTCATAGGGATCTTCCCAGAAACCTTCGTCGGTCAAAGGTGCGAGGGAGCCGAAATACTCGGGCCACATCTCATGGTTGGCGTCGCTCCAAGGCCACCATGAAGCAAAGAGGTCTTCATAGATATAGGCCGTGTCGATGATGAAGGGCTGACCGTGAGTGGGGGTAATCGGGTTGTTGGGGTCGTAACCATAACCGTAGCTGCCGTCGTTATAACCTTGGAAAGGCAGGTATTCGCTCCAGAAAGCGACACCGCCCATGCCCGGGAAATAACCACCATCTTCAGAGGTGGCTACGTCGTTGGTGCCGTTCCATTCGTAGGCCATGCAGAGCTCGCCGTTGGCATTCCATTGGCAGGAAGTCCAGCGGGGGCAGCCGAAGCCCCAACCCTCACTCGGCCAGGTTCCAAACGGATCGGGATGGTGATAGAACACCTTTCTTTCCCAGGTTTCGCCGTTGTCGTCGCTGTAGATGACCATACCGTCGCTCCAAGTGTTGTTGATGACAAGGGCGAGGCGGTTGTCTTCGGTGGTCTCCATCCAATAATAGGTGTTGGTACCCCAGTTGAGGCCGTATTCAGCAGTCGTGAAGGGCAGTTCGACGCACTCCTTGTCCCAGGTCTGGCCGCCGTCGCTCGAACGCCAGTAGCGGATGGGCTCATACACTTCGCCTTCCCAAGCCGTGAACTTGGCAGCAGCCACATGGATGATGTCGCGCTCGGCACCCGAGGTCATCACCGAGGGGTGGGTGTAGTCAGGGTTGTTGGTGTAAAGGACACCGGTGGCGCATTCAGGCGTCATATTGTCCTTGTCTTCAGCGATGTAGATGCCGAGGTTGTCGGCAGTGTGGGCTGCAATGACGATGCCGTTCTCTTTGTAGCGGGCGATGGAGCCGAAGCCGGTTCTCTCGTTTTCGATACGGCCACCGAGCGGAATCCATTCGTCTTTTTCACTGTCATAGGTGGCGATGTTGGTGCCACGGTCGCTGTAGCTAGTGGTGCTGGCCCAAGTGGAGGCAAAGTTGGCGATGCCATCAGGCCAAGTGATCGTTCTGGTGATGTAGCCAGCGTTGGTCTGCCAGTCGTAGGTGCTGTAGTCCAACTCGGTCGGTTCGGCACGCATCATGGTAGGCTCGGTCTGCACATTCTGCAGCGTCTCAAAGCCATTGGCCTTCTGCATGGTGGCCACATTGTGCTTGACGTCTTTGTGAGACATCGTTCTCACTTGCGAGTAGCCAGCCATGGCTACCAACAAGGCTAAAGCTAAAGTAAATAACTTTTTCATTTTGTGTGGTTTTAGTTGATAATTGAGTTGATTGATTGTGTTTTCTTTTATAGGAAATGTGGAGCAAAGATAATGGTTTTTTCTAATATGCAAGTGGTTTTGGAGTTTTTTTTTCGGTTTTTATAGAAGATTCCTTTCGGGTATGGAGAGCTGTTTGTATTATAATTGCGGCGGCAGGAGATTCCCTTCGGGAATGGAGAATGAGTTTCATCTATCAAGCGGCGGCAGAAAAGATTTGAATGTTGGAAACACGACAAGCCGCCGCGGATATAAGAAAGATGAAGAAACTCCATTCCCGCAGGGAATCCCAAATGTAGGAGATTCCCTTCGGGAATGGAGAATGAGTTTCATCTATCAAGCGGCGGCAGAAAAGATTTGAATGTTGGAAACACGACAAGCCGCCGCGGATATAAGAAAGATGAAGAAACTCTATTTCGCGAAGGGAACCTCACAAAAAAAGGAGGCCGAAGCCTCCTTTTTGGTTTCACGTTGTGTGAGTGTTGAACTTACTTCACAACGAACTTCATGGTGTTCTCAAAGCCGTTGGCCTTCACGGTGACGAAGTAGACGCCGCTGCTGAGGCTGCTGGTGTTGATGGTCGGGGTGTTGATACCCGTGTTGATGCTGACGTTCTTGTCCATCACCTTCTGGCCCATGAGGTTGTAGACGCTGATGCTCATCTCGGAAGCCTGGGCGGCGTTCACTTCGATGGTCATTTGGTCGACGACGGGGTTGGGATAGATGCGGGTGGTGGTCACAGGATTGACGGCATCATGGTTTTCGGGGACGTTCACCATTTCGGGATCGGCAAGAACTCTGACGGCATTGATGACGTTTTCAGAGGCTTGGGTCTGGGCGGCATTGGAGCCCCACCACCAGCCGACGTCCGGGTCGGTTTGGAAGCCGAACCAGAATTCACCATCGTTGACGGTGTTGGGCACCGACATGGTGAAGGTGTTCTCTTGCTCACTGAATTCGAAGGCATCTTGACCATCGGAGATGTCGTCAATGATTTGATGCCAATAACCTTCGTCGACATTGCGATAGCTTACATAGACATGTCTGAAGAAGTATTGGTTGCCATTCATGTTGTAGTAGCCGCTATTATCGGGATCCGAGCAAGGTGCTGAATAGGCGCAAGCCAGGTTGCCTTGGGGGTCGCACGAAAGGGCGGGTTGACCAGAAGTACCATAAAACTTGGGATAGTAGTCATCGCCGTGATAATAATAGTTGGTCCAGTTGCTCCAATCACCAAACTCCTCATAGTAGGGCATCCAACCGATCCATTTGGTGGTGTCGCCCACGATGGTGACATAACCCGGGTTTTCGGGATCCGGCCACCACAGACGAGCAACATGGTGCGGGTTGGGATTTCTGAGGTGAGGATCTGTGTATTCAGGGTGCTCGGTGTCTTGCATAGGAGCCTCTTGGGTGTCGTTCCAATAGAGGATGCCGTCAACGGTGCGGCCATAGTACAAGGTGTAGTAGCCTTCCTCGTTATCCGTGGTGTGGATGATTTCGTGGGTGTTGAGGGCAACGTGGGCAGTGCCATTGTTGTCGACGGTGATGGCACCATTCATGGGGATGAAGAGGGTGTCTTCCATGCCCCAAGGCTCACCATTTTCAAAATCGAATGATCTGCCTTCATAGGGGTTCTCCCAAATCTTGAAGGTGTTCCAGGTCAGACCGTCGTCGGTCGACTTGAACATCCAGACGCTGTTGGTCAGTTGGCCGGAATAGAGGAGGGCCACGGTGTGACCATTGGCAGCCAGGGCATAGTCGTCAGCCGAGAAAGTGCCGATGTGATAGTTGTACTCCTCGAGGGGACCATAGCTCACCGTCCAGTTTTCGGCGTCTTCCGAACGGAACAACACCGTACGGATGTCGGTCTCGTCGCTGCTGATGCTGTGTTGCAAAGCGGCAGCCACGTGGATGATATTGTGGTGATCGCCAGTGGTGACCACTCTCGGCCAGGTCGGGTATTCATTGTAGGGATAGCCTTCGGGATAGTTCGGCAGAGCGCCACGGAATTGCCATTCGCCTTCACCGGCGTGCTCTCTGGTGTAGCAGTTCAAAGCTCCATTGCCGTGAGAAAGGAGGATTTCGCCATTATCACCCCATTGGGCGATGGTCGGCCAACCCGACATCCAGGTCTCAACGCGAGCATCGGGGCCTTCACCGTTTTCGACAGTGCCAAAGATCCATTCGCCAGAGGAAAACTCTTTGCTTTCCATGGGCTTGTAGAAGTTGTAACCCGTACCACGATCCGGAACGGAAGAGTTGCTGGTCAGGTGCGACATGGTGGCGGTAACACCAACCGAACCATTGGGCAGCTGATACATACGGTTGGCAACAAACTGGTTCGACTGGAGGTCGTAGAAGGTCATGATGGTACCAGCGTAATCAAGGTCGCCTTGATATCTGCTGCTCACCACGACGGGGGCTTGAGGGGCAAATTGGGCAGCAGTGGGTTCTGCCATGTCTTTGCCTACGGTAACTTTTTGGTCGCGGGCAACACCTGAACGGATGTCAGACTTTGCAACGCGATGTTGTGCGATTGCACTAAAGCCTAAAGCAAGGCTCAAAGTTAGTAAAAACAATTTCTTCATGATGTTTTGTTTTTTAATGAGTTAATAATTTGTGATTATGATTGTGCTCAATTTTGAGGCTACAAATATAGACATTTTTTTGATTATGGAAGCTAAAATGACTTTTTTTTGTCCAAATTAGGTATCGTTGCAAAAGTTGTGCCAGAGATTCCCGTAGGGAATGGAGAATAAGTTCGGCGTGTAATGCGGCGGCAGAGGATTCCCTGCGGGAATGGAGAGGTGTTTGTTTTATGTTTAGCGGCGGCAGAAAAGAATTCATTGTTGGGAACGTCATAAGCCGCCGCGGATAACAACAGGTTGGAGAAACTCCATTCCCTTGGGAATCTCAAAAAAACACCTGCTCTTGTAAAACGGACAGTTTTTATTTCTACTTTTACACCCTCAAATATGGATTCTATGAAAAAACTATTCCTACCCTTATTGCTTCTTGCCCTCGCGGCATGTACACAGGAACCCAAGGCCGACTTCGTCACCGATGCGGCCCAATATGTAGACCCCTTCATCGGGACGGGTGGCCACGGCCACACCTTCCCGGGCGCCACGGTGCCTTTCGGCATGGTGCAGTTCAGCCCCGACACCCGTATGAACGACTGGGACGGCTGTTCGGGCTACCACACCTCCGACAACACCATCCTCGGCTTCAGCACCACCCACCTCAGTGGCACCGGCTGCTCCGATTATGGTGATTTTCGTTTTATGCCCATCGTGGGCGAGGTGAAACTCGACAAGGGTGATGAAAACAATACCGCTTCGGGTTACCGGTCGGCATTCCAGCATGAGAACGAGGATGCCAAGGCAGGCTATTATGCCGTCCTGCTTGATGATTACAATACGAAGGTCGAACTCACCACGGGCGACCGTGTGGGTATGATGCGCTGCACATTCCCCAAGAGCGCTGATGCCCATATGTTCCTGGATATGGTGGAGGGTGTTAACGACGAGTTTGTGTATGAAGCCAACCTCAAAGTGGAAGGCGAGAACGCCATCAGCGGTTTCCGCCGCACCCGCGACTGGGCCAACGAGCAGTACCTTTATTTTTACGCCGAGTTTTCGAAGCCTTTCAAGAGTCATGCTTTCTTTGACGATGGTGAAAAGTTGGTCGCTGATACCGCTGCAAGCGTCAAATTGAAAGCTTGTTTTGAATTTGATACCGAGGAAAGTGAGCAAATCACTATGCGCATCGCTATCTCTGCTGTCGATGTGGAAGGCGCCAAGAACAACCTGAAAGCCGAACTTGCCGACAATGACTTTGATTTCGATGCTCTAAAGCAAAAAGCATATGACAAGTGGAACAAGGAACTGCTCCGCTATGAGGTGAGCGACCCCAACGAGTCGAACAAGACGGTGTTTTATACGGCGCTTTACCACTGCATGGTGGCGCCCAACCTCTTCAGCGATGCCGATGGACGCTATCGTGCCCACGACCTGCAGGTCTATAAGTCCGAAAGACCCGTTTACACTGTGTTCTCTTTGTGGGATACCTTCCGTAGCCTGCATCCGCTCTTTAGCCTCATGCAGCGCGAGCGCACCCTCGATTTCATCAACACCTTTATTAATAAGTACGAGACCAACCCGCACCACATGCTGCCCATCTGGGAGCTGGCCGCCAACGAGACCTACTGCATGATCGGCAACCACGCCATCCCCGTCATCGCCGACGCCTATTTTGCGGGTATCCGCGACTTCGATACGGAAAAGGCATTGGAAGCCATGGTGGCCAGTCAGAAAGACGACTTCCGTGGCATGGGTGCCTACATGAAATATGGCTACATTCCGATTGAGGTCGAAGGCGAGGCAGTCTCCAAGACGCTGGAATATGCCTACGACGACTGGTGCGTGGCCCGCATGGCAGAGGACATGGGTAAGCAGGATATTGCCGACGAGTTCTATGCCCGTGCACAGGCTTACAAGAACATCTACAACCCCGAGAACCAGTTCTTCCAGGGCCGTCGCAATGGCGGCTGGTCGCGTCCCTTCGATCCCGCACAGGTCAATTTCACACTGACCGAGGCCAACTCCTACCAATACGGTTTCTTTGTGCCGCAGGATGTGAACGGCCATATCGACCTGATGGGTGGCTGGAACGCTTACGAGGCCAAACTCGATGCCCTCTTCAACGCCCCTTCCAACTTGACGGGCCGCGAGCAACCCGACATCACGGGCCTCATCGGGCAATATGCCCATGGCAACGAGCCGAGCCATAATACGGTGTATATGTATAACTTCGTCGGACAGCCGGCCAAGACGCAGAGATATGTGAAACAAGTGCTGGATGACTTCTATACCGACCGTCGTGACGGCTATGCCGGCAATGAAGACTGTGGTCAAATGTCGGCATGGGCCGTGCTCTCATGCATGGGCTTCTATCCCGCCACACCCGCTTCGGGGTATTATGTGTTGGGCGTGCCGCGCTTCGAGCGCACCCGTCTGACCTTCGAGAACGGCAAACAGTTTGAGGTTATCGCCAAGAACTTGAACAACAAGAACTGCTTCGTGAAGTCGGTCAAGCTGAATGGCCAACCTTTGGAGCGTAGTTTCATCACCTTTGAGGAGGTCTACAATGGCGGCACCTTGGAATTTACCATGACCGACCAGTCCAACTCCACTTGGGCGACGCAACCCGAAAATTGCCCCGCGGTGCGTACTCATGGCGACAATATCGTCATCGTTCCGACCATCAACGCCCAATCCGATACTTTCTTCGATAGCCTCATGGTGAGTATGAGCCATCCTGTGGAAGGTGTGAAGATATACTATACTATGGACGGCACAGACCCAAGGGAGAACGGCCAGTTGTATGAACAGCCGCTTTGTCTCAAAGAGAATGCGACCCTATGTGCCGCAGCAGAGCAAGACGGTCGCTGGAGTCTGCCCATCGACGCGCAATACTATCTGATTGATGCGCGTCACAGCGTGAAATTGGAGAACAAATACAACGAGCAATACGAGGCAGGTGGCCTCAAGGCCCTCATCGATCACCAGCGGGGAGGTGAAAACTTCCGCACGGGTTCGTGGCAAGGCTATTATGGTGTCGACCTCATCGCTACCGTCGACTTGGGCCAAAGCAAGAAAATCAACCGCTTGGCGGGAAGCTTCCTGCAGGAGATCTACTCCTGGATTTGGATGCCAACCGAGGTGGAGTATTTTGTCAGCGACGACGGCAAGAGTTTCCGCAGCGTGGGTAAGGTGAAGAACAATGTGCCTACTGATGCCGACGGCGCTTTCGTTCAGGAGATGGAAGTGCGTCCGCGCACCAATGCCCGCTATGTGAAGATGGTGGCCAAGACCATCGGCACTTGCCCCGAAGGCCATGTCGGCGCAGGTCAGAAGGCTTGGATCTTCTGTGATGAGCTGGTGATAGAATAATAGTCTGGGGAGGACAAGCCTACCCCCTGAGCGTCATGGCGGAGGGACATCCGCCATCTCCTGAACGCAAAGGATACTCCAATGCTCAGGAGATCGCGGATCAAGTCCGCGATGACGCTGAAAAAGAGAAACAACGAACTAACTAAACAACATAACAATGAAAGAATCCATCGTAATCCTCGCCGGCGGCGGTCCGGCTCCTGGAATCAACACGGTGATCAGCACCGTAGCCAAGACCTTCCTCAAGGACGGTTATCGCGTTCTCGGCCTCAACGAAGGCTACAAGAACCTCTTCAAGCCCGACCCAGATGTCATCGAAATGGACTTCCTCTATGCCGATGCCATCCTCAAACAAGGTGGTTCTGCCTTGAAGATGAGCCGTTACAAACCGAAGAACGAGGAGTTTAACACCGAGTTTTTTGTCAAGAACAACATTAAATTGTTGGTGACCATCGGCGGCGATGATACCGCTTCGACGGCCAACCGCATCTCCAAGTTCTTGGCCAACAGCGGTTTCCCCATCCAGAATATCCATGTGCCCAAGACCATTGACAATGACCTGCCTTTGCCTGAAGGCAGCCCCACTTTTGGTTATTATTCAGCTAAAGACGCTGGCGTGCATTTGGTGCAGACCATCTACGAAGATGCTCGTACCAGCGGCAACTGGTTCGTGGTCTCCGCCATGGGTCGCGAGGCGGGTCACTTGGCTTTCGGCATGACATCGGCCTGCCACTGCCCGATGGTGGTCATCCCCGAGATGTTCAATAATGCCCAAGTGACTTTCGATTCCATCATCAAGATGGTGGTGAGCTCCATCGTGAAGCGCAAGTTGTTGGGCGTCAACTATGGCGTGGCTATCATCAGCGAGGGCGTTTTCCACTTCATGAGCGACGAGGAGATCGAGAAGTCGGGTGTGGCCTTCACCTACGACGAGCACGGCCATCCCGAGCTGGGCAATGTCAGTAAGGCACACATCTTCAACCTCTTGTTGCAGCAGCGCCTGAAGGCATTAGGCTTGAATGTGAAGAGCCGTCCTGTCGAGATTGGCTATGGCATTCGTTGCGTCGAGCCCAATGGCTACGACCTGACCTACTGCTCGTTGTTGGGCTATGGCGTGAAGAAACTCTTCGACAAGGGCGTGAGTGGCGCTATGGTCACCGCCAACCCCAAGGGTGAGATTGAGCCGTTGTATCTCAAGGATGTGGAAGATGAGAACGGCAAGATCAAGCCGCGTTTGGTCAACTTGAGCGGTCCCAAGGCAGAGCTCATCTTCAACGAGGGCTTGCAGTACATCGGTCCTGCCGACTACGAAGCAGCCAAAGCCTATCTGCCGAATCCCGAGGACTACGACTTCAAGAAGATCTTGAAATGGTAATTCCGGTTTGACAGCCCTACAGAAAACAGAAAGCCGCCCCGAATAGACGAGGCGGCTTTCAACATATATGAAAACAAAACCTTTATTTCCGTAAGTTGACCTTCTGTATCGTTACGCCATTTTCAGTCTCGATGCGGATGAGATACATGCCTGATTCGAAGCGGCTCATGTCGAGGGTAGTGTTGCCTTCGGCTTTCGTCTCTTGGAGCGTCTGACCCAAGAGATTGCTTATGCTAATGAGCATTGTTCCTTGGCCTTCGATGTTGAGCATGCCGTTGGTCGGGTTGGGGTAGAGGTTGACGTTGGCAGTGTTTTCATTGACGGAGGTGACAATCAGGTCGCCAATGCCTTCAGCCTCTGATTCGCATTGCTCGCTACCTCTAACGAAGATAGAGGTGACTTCATACTCGTATTCGCCTTGCTCATTGTTGTCGTCGAAGAATTCGTATGTGTTGGCACCAGTGTAGGGTACTTCGGCAATGAGTTCTGATTCTTTGGTGACAAGAATGGAGCGATATACGTTGAAGTGGTCAAGGTTGGCAGTTACGTTGGGTTTGCTCCAAGAGAGGTAGACACCATACTCTTCTTCGCTATGCCATTGATACTCGCCTTGCAGGTTCTGCACAGGATAGCAAGCCAACGGGGCTTCCTCGCAGTTGTTCTCATAAGTCATGAAGATGCCATCTTCGAGGTCGGCGGAGGTATAGAGTTCGTTGCCGTTGCTGTCGAGGATGGTGAATGAACACTCACCATCAGTATCGTGTTCAGGATAGGCATGGTACCAGCCATGATTCCAGATGAAGTTGAGGTTGCCTCTCAACAAAGGCAGGTCGACGATCAACTCGGAGCCTTGCGTCATGCTGACCACCGCAATGCGCTGGCCGCTTTCGGAGGCCACGCTAATGGCGGCGCCTTTCCAGCCGTCACCACCGTCATCGTGGAGTTGGAAGACGACGTTACACTTCTCGCCGACGAGCACGCTGCGGTAAGTGGTGCGGCTGATGCCAGCCTCATTGGTGACAAAGATGGAATATTCGTAAAGACCAGGCTCGAGACCGTTGTCTTCATATTCCATGTCGGCACCCACTTGGGCGTCAGTCAGTTCGGCGATGACCTCGAAGTTGCGGCGGATAGTAATGGAGGTGATACCTGTCAAGGTGTTACCGTTGAGGTCGAGGGTGGGGTTGGTCCAGCTGAGTCGTACGGCATCCAGTGAAGCTTCCTCAATGGCGACCATTTTGTCCACGCTGTCGGGACGGCTATAGTAGACATCGCCTTGCGGGATGATGTGACCCGTGAAGCCCACCATCGTGTTGAAGTTGTAGCGGGTGGTGTTGGCAGCGCCGATGGGGCACCAAGCGTTGTCGCGGCCGCTCCAGCCCCAGTTGTAGTGGAAGTAGTCGTTCTCGTCGTAACCGTCGCACACATAGGCATGACCACCAGCGCCGCTGTCGTCTTGACCGCTGTAGTAGAGGGGTAGGAGCTCGTCCAAGCCGCCATCTTTCAGCATCTGGGCCCATTCCTCGTTGGTGTAGCCCCAGCCTGGCCACCAATTGCCGTAGTTGGTGATGTGGTCGTCGCAGGTGTAGCGGAAATAGTTGCGCAGGGCGTCGGGCACCATTTCGGAGTAGGCGCCGCTGCCGTTGCCGCTGTATTGCATGTCGACAGCGATGCCGCAGTGGTGCAGGAACTGGGCGATGTAGTAGTAGTCGTCTTCGGTGCTGGTCGAGTCGAGCACGTTGGGCATCAGCTCAAAGTGGTATTCGGTCTCGCCGAAGTTGGCGGTTTGTTGGGCGTAGCCTTGAGGATTGTAGGTGTGCGAACCGGTGCCTTGTGCAGGCCACTCCCAGAACTTCATCACCTGTCCCATGGCGGTGGCTACGCAGCCGGCGTAGACGTGGCCGCCGTTGCCTTCGGGGTCTTCAGGGCATTGGCTGTTCCAGGGGAAGTTTTGGTTCCAGAGGGTCTGGCAGAGCATGTCGACCACGGCACGGGTCTGTCCGCCACGGTTGAGGCTACCCGTTTCGCTCACCTGTTTCCATTCGGCGATGATGTCGGGAGTAGCGGCGATGTTGTGTTCACGCATGTATTGGATTTCCTCTTGGAAACCGTTCAACGTGAAAGCGAAGCCTTCGGAGACGTCGCTCGGGTCGAAATGGCCGGTGGTGGAATAGGCGAGGATGGGTTTTGCGCAGTCGTCGCCAGCGACGATGACGAAGCCTTCTCCGTTGCTGACGTTGAAGACGTAATAGTCGGTGGCGTCGCGGTCTGTGGCCGTACTTGCCAACTGGAGTTGGATGTCAGCGTTTTTTTCGCTAACAGCAGTGGTGCTCAAAAACTTGGCACCCACTTTTTGTGCCTTCTGTTGGTCGACGGGGCCAGCCAACAAGTTGCCCAAAGTAAGGGCGACAAGGCTTAAGGTAAAAATGGTTTTTCTCATCGTTTAAACTATTGTTTGTTTGTTAATATAAGCTTTAGTTAGAAATTGGGTGCTATTCGGCATGAAAAAATAACAATGGTCTGAACTTTTTTAGAAGCCTTCGCTGAGTGCAATGGCATAGATGGCGATATAGAATATCCATATAGGAATCATGACGATGCTGAGGATGAGCCCTACCTTGGAAGTGATGCGACCAGCGTTGAGCATGCCCGCGCCAGTGTAGGTGTCAGGGTTTGCAGCGATGGCATCAAAGCCTTCATTCGCCTTACGTTTACCTATGGCTGCTAAGATAAAGCCAGGGATGATCAGTGAGCTGAAATTGATGGAAAGGATGCCAAGGACCAATGAGGCGACGGCTGTAGGAGCAAGAAGTTTGGCTTGTTGCTTTGCTGGTTTTGTCGGCCCTTCGACTCCTTCGCTTGGCTCAGGGGTATTTTGAGTCTGCTTGAGGGGCGCATAGCATTGAGGACAGACTTCTTCTGTTTTGTCAACCAAAGTCCCGCAATAAGGGCATGGGGTTTTTGTATCTTCGTTCATGATATTGCTGTTTTTCTGGATTATTCTTTCAGCTTCTTGTATCTGAACCGTTTAGGCTCTACATTGCCGAATCGCTTCATTTTGTTTTCTTCATATTCCGAGTAGCTGCCCTCGAAGAAATACACTTGCGAGTTGCCCTCGAAGGCGAGGATATGGGTGGCCACACGGTCGAGGAACCAACGGTCGTGGCTGATGATAACGGCGCAGCCCGCGAAATTCTCAAGGCCTTCTTCCAAAGCACGAAGGGTGTTCACGTCGATGTCGTTGGTGGGCTCGTCCAAAAGGAGCACATTGGCTTCCTGCTTCAGGGTCAAGGCAAGGTGCATGCGGTTGCGCTCACCACCAGAGAGCACGCCCGCCTTCTTCTGTTGGTCGTTGCCGCCGAAGTTGAAGCGGGAGACATAGGCGCGCGAGTTGATGCTGCGCTTGCCCAGCTGGATCAAGTCGTTGCCGCCGCTGATGACCTCCCAGACGGTCTTCTCGGGGTCAATATCGGCATGCTGCTGGTCGACATAGCCGATTTTCACGGTCTCGCCAACCTCAAAGGAACCCGAATCGGGCTTTTCCAAACCCATGATGAGGCGGAACAGCGTGGTCTTGCCTGCGCCGTTGGGTCCGATGACGCCTACGATGCCGCCTTGTGGCAGGCTGAAGTTGAGGTTTTCAAACAGCAACTTGTCGCCGTAGGCCTTGGTCACGTCATGCGCTTCGATGACTTTGGTGCCGAGGCGGTCGCCGTTGGGAATATAAATCTCGAGTTTCTCTTCCTTTTCCTTCACGTCCTCGTTGAGCATCTTCTCATACGACTCCAAACGGGCCTTGCCTTTGGCGTGACGTGCCTTGGGCGCCATGCGCACCCATTCCAGTTCGCGTTCGAGGGTCTTGCGGCGTTTGCTCTCGGTCTTTTCCTCCATGGCGAGGCGGGCGGTCTTCTGGTCGAGCCACGAGGAGTAGTTGCCCTTCCACGGGATGCCTTCGCCACGGTCGAGTTCGAGGATCCAGCCAGCTACGTGGTCGAGGAAGTAACGGTCGTGGGTGACGGCGATGACGGTGCCTTTGTATTGCTGCAAGTGGCTCTCCAACCACTGGATGCTCTCGGCATCGAGGTGGTTGGTGGGCTCGTCGAGGAGCAGGATGTCGGGCTCTTGCAGCAGGAGCCGGCACAAGGCCACACGGCGACGCTCGCCTCCCGAGAGGTTACGCACGGGTGTGTCGCCATCGGGACAGTTAAGGGCGTCCATGGCGCGCTCCAACTTGCTGTCGAGCTCCCAGGCGTCATGTTGTTCGATGAGTTCTGTGAGTTCGCCTTGACGGGCAATGAGTTTGTCGAAGTCGGCGTCGGGCTCAGCGAACTTGTTGTTGATTTCCTCGTATTCCTTGAGGATGTCGACAATCTCCTGCACACCTTCTTCCACCACTTGGCGGACGGTCTTGTTGTCGTCGAGTTGCGGCTCTTGGTCGAGCATGCCAACGGAATAGCCAGGCGAGAAGACCACTTCGCCATTATAGGACTTCTCCTTGCCCGCGATGATGCGTAGCAGGGTGGATTTACCCGCACCGTTCAAGCCGATGATGCCGATTTTGGCGCCATAGAAGAAGGAGAGGTAGATGTCTTTCAATATTTGTCTCGACGGCGGGATGATCTTGCTCACGCCTACCATCGAGAAGATGATTTTTGTGTCGTCAGTTTGTGCCATATTCAGTTGTTCAGTTGTTGTGTCATCGCGTGTTCCATGATGGCGGTCGCCTTGCCCCAATCATACACGCGGTTGGTGAAATTGTACCCTGCTTGCGCGATTTGTTCGGCCTTTTCTTTGTCGGTCAGCAGGGTGATGATGTGTTGTGCCATCTCTTCGGCGTTGTTGCCGATGAGGATTTCTTCATCGGGCTTGGCGCCCAAAGAGGCATTGGCCAAGGGCGAGGTGATGGCAGGCAGTCGCATCGACATGGCTTCCAACAGCTTGTTTTGCAGGCCTGTGCCGATGCGCATGGGCGCGATGAAGACACGGCTTTGCGCATAAGCGTCGCGGATGTCGTCGAGCCAGCCGCTGACGATGATCCTATCTGATGCGACTTTCTTCACCTTGGGGTCGGGAGTGGCGCCGGCGATGTACATCTTCGCTTCGGGCAGGGTCTTCCACACGATAGGCAGGATCTCATTGGCCAGATAGTCCACGGCGTTCACATTGGGCGCGTAGCTCATGTTGCCTGTGAAGACCAGGTCATATTGCTTCTCGCAGTCCATCGGATGGTATTTCTCGTGGTCCACGCCGTTGGGGATAATGAGAATCTCTTCGCGTTTCTCATGAGGGAACAAGGCCCGGTCGGGTTCGCTGATGATGGTGCGCACATCGAAGTCGTCAAAGATGGCGGCCTCGTAGCGCGCCAAACGGTGGTATTCCATGTTATATATGGGTCGGGTGACGAAGGAGGCGATGTCGGCGCGGCGTTTCATGCCGTAGGAGAAGATGTCTTGATAGTCGATGGTTTTCGGAAGGTCTTTGTACCTGATGTATTCTGCCACACGGAGCAGCTGTCCAAACAGCATATCGGGTTTGTGCTTCGCAATCAGCGCATTGACTTTTTTGGCGGCCTTGCGGTTGTAGAAATAGCCGCATTGTAAAGGAAGGCCGTTGAAGAAGGCACGGATGAGACCCAAAAGAATCTGCGGCTTCGTGATTCTGATGAAGTTGATGGACTGACAATAGGGCTGCAAGGCGCGAAAAGCATCCTGCTCGTTCACCTTGCCGTTGTCATTTAAGGCACAGAGGACGATCTCATTATGCTTTGCGAGTTGCTTTATCTGGTTAAAAGCCCGCAACTTGTCACCTTTCTCAAGCGGGTAGGGGATGCGGGGCAAAAGGACAAAAATCTTCATCTCAACGGATTTAGGGGGCAAAGATAAAGTTTTTTGTTGATTGTTGCACTGTTTAATTGTTTAATTGTTGACTATGGCTGATGGCTTTAGCCATAGTCACTCAAAGAAAACTAATCTTACTTCCTGGCTTAATCTGCTCGTAAAACATCAGCAGTCGGGCGATGATCTTGCGGTTGTCGTAAGTCTCTTCGACAAGTCGTCGCGCCGCTTGGCCTATTTTGACGGCAATCTGCGGGTTCTCATTGATGGAGCGGATGGCCTCCACCATCTTGGCCTTGTTTTCGGCGATGATGATGTTGACATCCTCGTCGTAGAGAATGCCCTCGGCACCCACGCGCGTGGTGATGACGGTCTTGCCCATCGCCATCGACTCGATGATCTTGATGCGGATACCGCTGCCCGAGAGTAGGGGCACGATGGCCACATCATTATTGGAGACAAAAGCCTTGGCATCAGGCACTTCGCCGACAACATCGATATGAGGGTCTTTCATCGTAGTGAGCCACTCGGGCATGTTGCGTCCCGCCAGATGGTAGACGAAATCATACACTTTTTCCACGGTCTTGGGCAGCACCTCATTGATGAACCATCGAATGCCTTCCTCGTTGGGCATCCAGTTCATGGAGCCGATATGGTAGAACTTGGGCTTGCCTTCTATCTCGTATTTTGGGGTGAACTCTTCGGGATAAACGCCAAACGGGATGTCGATTACGGGCTTGGAACTGTATTTCCTGAAGAAGGCGGCGTCTTTGCGTGTGATGGCAGCGATGCCATCGACGGTCTCCAAGGCGTTGAGTTCGTATTCCTTCAAAGTCTTGGCCAAATGGTTGATATACCAACGCTTCAATGGCGATTGGGTCTCCTTGGCAATGCGTTCCCAAATTTTGTGCTCTACATTGTGGGCACGCAGCACAATCATGGCCTTCGAATGGGCGCGGATAACATCGACATAAGGCGCCATGTAAAGCATCTCCAATTGCACGATGTCGAACTGCTCCTTGTCGAGCACTTCGATGAGTCTGGCCTTGAAGTTGTCAGAGATGAAACGCTCCACATGATACGATTTCTTGGTGAAAAGATTGAGGAAGGCGTTCATGGGCTTGACGCTCAAGTCGACATCGATGAGTTCGATGCCCGTCTTTTTCTTGTAGTCTTCAGGGATGTCGCTCTCCTTGACGTTGAACTTCTCACTGTTGACTGCCAATATCTTGACATGGTGGCCAGCATCCAGCAGTCCGGTGATGATGCTGTTCATCGCCATGGGACCGCCTTCGGAGGCAGGGTAGGGGGGCTTGTTGCAAAGAAGGAGTATTTTCATGGTTTTCCTAATATGGCTGTCGAATCTCGGCTGCCGATTGTTTATGTAGGTATTTCAACCTCGGGTTTACGCTTTTTCTTGAATAGTCTCTGGAAGAATTTTTTCCAACTGTCGCCGTCGAATAGCGCAGCATCGGTGGTGGCCTTGAAGGTGAGGAAGAGCCCGACGGGCGCTAGTACGATGGAAGACAACCATACGCCGACAAACATGTTGAGGTCGCCAAACACGGCCATGCGCTCGCCTATGGTGGAGATGATGTAGTATACGACGAAGAAGAGCACCGAGACGACAACGGGCAGGCCTAGTCCGCCTTTGCGGATGATGCTTCCGAGTGGCGCCCCGATGAAGAAGAAGATGAGGCACGCGATGCTTAAGGTGAACTTCTTGTGCCACTCTTTCCGGTGCTTGTTGATGTTTTCGGTTTGTGTGCCGAGGTCCAACTTGTTGAAAGTGATATTGTCCTTGGCATTTTGTGCGCTTCCCATGGCTGTGGCGAGGATGGCCGAACGGGCTTCGCCTTCATACAGGTCTAACAACGGCCAGCGTAGCCTCCGACTGGTGTCGGCCGCCATGTTGACACAGGATGTGTCATTCTTCGTGCTGTTGTAGTTGGCCCACCTCCTCGTGAAGCCTTCGTTGAAGGCCTGCTGCTTGTCACTGTATCGTATCTCTAACGAGTCCAAGGCAGTGGAGAGTTGCCGTATGTTCATCATCTGTTGGTACGACTTGTACATGTCCTCGCTCGAACGTGTCATGTCGAACGAGGCCAAGCTGAACTTGAGTTGTTCCTGCTTGAACGACATCCTTTCGAAAGGCCTTTTTTCCTTGTAGTTGTCGGGGGTGAGGTCGGTGTAGTTGTGGCCGTTGTACAAGGTGAAAATGATGCTGCGTTGGTTAGGGCTCATCGACATCATGCCCGAGTCGGCAGCGATGACCTTGGTGCAGCCGTTATGATCGGTGTGGTCGTAGATCTTTACCCCGTAGATGTGGCTGCCGTCTTTGCCTTTGCGGTCGACGAAGATGACATAGTTCTCAATGTCCTTGTAAAACACGCCCTCCTTGATGTTGAACGCCAACTTCTGCCGCTGTATATCAGTTAACAAGGTGCGCCATTTGAGTGTGGCAATAGGGATAAGACTGTTGGAGATGAAGAATGCCAATACGCTGAGGATCAATGCAAAATTGAATAACGGACGCATGGCGCGCCACATGGAGATGCCCGAGGCTTTCATGGCCACCAACTCGTAATGTTCGCCTAGGTTGCCGAAGCACATCAGCAAGGCCAATAGTAAGGCCAAGGGCAACGACATGGGAATGGCGGTGATGGAGGTGTAGAATAATAGCTCTGCTATAATTTTGAATTCCAACCCTTTACCGACTAAATCGTCGACATATAACCACACAAACTGCATCACCCAAATGAATACCACAATGAAGAAGGTGAGTACAAAGGTGCCCAAAAACGACTTGGTGATATAGCGGTAAAGTTTCTTCATTTTTGTAAAAACAACGCTGCAAATTTAGAAAAATTCTATCTTTGCCGAAAAAATACGCACAATATGAATCAACTCGATTATTTCAAAGGGCTTAATATAGCCATTACGATCAGCGCCAAGGACGGCGAAATCTTGTACCAAAACGACAGCTCCATTGAGGTGAACGGCGATGCCCGTGGGCGCGACCTGATGAAGTGCCACAACGAGCGTTCTCAACAAATCATACGTCACCTCTTGGATGATGCTGCCACCAATGTCTACACCATCTCGAAGAAAGGCAAGAAGAAACTCATCTACCAGACGCCTTGGTATGAGGACGACGCCAAGCAAGTTGTCGGTGGACTCATCGAGTTTTCCATTATCCTACCTGACGAGATGCCGCACTATGACCGTGGTTAACCTTGCCAATTATCAAACAGTTAAACGTTCAACTCTACTACACATGAAAAAAACACTCATTCTTTTATTGATGGTTCTTTCGTTCATTGGAGCGAAAGCCAACGATGGCGTATACTTCACGTCGGGCAACCAACTGATTCCGATCACCGAGACCGAGATTTCGGTGAAGAAGGAAGTGCTTGACATTACGGGACGAGATCGGATGATCCATGTCCATGTCTATTATGAGTTCTTTAATCCTGGTAACGAAAAAACGCTTTTGGTGGGTTTCGAAGCCATGCCGCCCAGCGGTGCTTGGGATATTTCTGAAGAAGAATACAAAAAACTTGTAGACCACCCCTACATGCATGACTTTACTGTGTACATCAATGGCGAGCGCTTGAACTATCAGGTGTCGCATGTCGAAGGCAATGAAACTGGTTATTACCACAATGGAAAGTTCGACGAGCTCTCGAAGCAACGCGAGCTTGAACTGGGACGCGAGATGGAATTCATGGAAGGAATCCCGTATTTGTTTGTCTACCATTTTAATGCCACCTTCAAGAAAGGCCTCAACATCGTGGAACACACCTATGTCTTCGACGCGTCGACCTATGTGGGTGCCGAGTATGATTTCGACTACGTGCTGACCGCCGCCAACCGCTGGGCTAACCATCAGATCGATGACTTTACGCTAAACGTCGATATGGGTGAATGTGAGTCTTTTGCCATTCGTCCTACCTTCTTCAAGAGCGCTAGCGAATGGACCATGAAAGGCGTGGGAAGACAGTCGAACGGAGGTGAGTTATATAATAATGATCCTTTATTCCACATGCAGAAAGGTGGCATCTCTTATCATAAGAAGAACTTCCATCCTGAAGGGGAATTGGAAATCTATAAGTTTATCCCTAATATGATGTTGTGGGGTGGCGATGGGAATGCTTCGGACGTGATGAATGCTGTCAAACGGCAATATGCCAAATGGTATTTATGGACCTTTGAAGACGAAGATTTTGGCCTGACCAAGGAAGATAAACGCATCATGAAGAACCTTCCGTTCGCTTATCGCGGCCATGTGTTCAAGGACCAAGGGCTGAAGAAATTCTTCGAGTCGACAGCTTGGTACATTCCCAATCCTGACTACATTGACGACATGAGCAAGATGAGCAAAGATGAGAGGGAATGGATTGAGTTCTGGTCGAAATAAAAGAAGAACACGGATTTCTCGGATTTGACGGAGCCGATCCGTGTCATCCGTGAAATCCGTGTTCAATAAAAACACGATTTCCGTATTTTCTTATTTCGTCACCAAGTTGTAGGTGTCCTGGGCGATGACGAACTCTTCGTCGGTAGGATACACCACCACTTTGACCTTGGAGTTAGGCGTCGAGATCACACCAGCGTCGCCGATGGTTTCCTTGTTCATTGAGGGGTCGAATTCGATGCCGAGGCCTTCCATGTTCTCGAGGATGGCTTCACGCATGAACCAGGCGTTCTCGCCGATGCCGCCAGTCATCACGATGAGGTCGGCACCGTTCATCACGGCCATGTAGCCGCCGATGTACTTCTTCACGCGGTGGGCGAACATGTTGAAGGCATAGGTGCAGCGCTCGTCGCCTTCTTCCTTGCCGGCACGCACGTCGCGCATGTCCTGCTTGCCGCCCGTGATGCCCACGAGGCCCGACTTCTTGTTGACCAGGGTGTTCATCTCCTTGGTCGTGTAGCCTTCCTTGTCCATGATGTACATGAAAGCGCCGAGGTCGAGGTCGCCTGTACGGCTACCCATTACGAGGCCTTCAACGGGGGTGAAGCCCATCGAGGTCTCCACCGACTTGCCGTACTCGACGGCGGCGATGGAGGCGCCACTGCCGAGGTGGCAGGTCACGATCTTCGACTTCTTCCAGTCCATGCCAACGAAAGCGGCGGCCTTCTCGGCCACGTATTTGTGGCTGGTGCCGTGGAAGCCATAGCGGCGCACGCGGTACTTGTCGTAGTACTCGTAAGGCACGGCATAGAGGTAGGCCTCAGGCGGCATGGTGCTGTGGAACGAGGTGTCGAACACGGCGGCCATCGGGATGCCGGGAAGCACTTCTTCCATGGCGTGGATGCCCTGCAGGCTGCCTGGGTTGTGCAAAGGAGCGAGGTCACAGAGGTCTTCGATGCCCTTGATGACTTGGTTGTCGATGAGGACGCTCTTGGTGAACTTCTCGCCACCGTGGGCCACGCGGTGACCGACGGCGTTGATTTCTTTCAGGTCTTTGATGACACCCATCTTCGGGTCGACCAAAGCCTTCAGCACCAACTTGATGCCTTCGGTGTGGTTCGGGATGGGGAGTTGCTCGTAGTATTTCTCGCCATTGTATTTGTGGGTGAATTCGCCCATTTCGAGGCCGATGCGCTCCAAGAGGCCTTTGGCCAGCAGGCGCGATGAATTGGCGTTTTCCATCTCCAGCAATTGGTATTTGATGGAGGAACTGCCGCAGTTGAGGACTAATATTTTCATGTTGAATTGTTGATGTTGTTATTATTGTGTAGGTAGAGACGCGATTAATCGCGTCTCTACAAGCGTATTATTTCTGTTTTTGTGCGATAGCCTGATTGCAGGTGATGGCGACCAATTTGTAAACGTCATCAATCGAGCAGCCGCGGCTGAGGTCGTTGCAGGGCTTGGCGAGGCCTTGCAGCACGGGACCGACGGCTTCGGCACCAGCCAGACGCTGGACGAGTTTGTATGCGATGTTGCCGACTTCGAGGCAGGGGAACACGAGGGTGTTGGCCTTGCCGGCGACATCACTGCCGGGAGCCTTGCTGGCACCCACCGAAGGCACGATGGCGGCGTCGGCTTGCAGTTCACCATCGAGGACGAGGTCGGGACGACGCTCCTTGGCGATACGCGTGGCTTCGATGACCTTGTCGACCACCTCATGCTTGGCGCTGCCCTTGGTGGAGAAGCTCAGGATGGCGGTGACGGGGTCGATCTTGGCGATGGCCTTGGCGGTGTCGGCGGTGCAGATGGCGATTTCAGCCAGTTGCTCGGCCGTCGGCATGGGCGTGACGGCGCAGTCGGCAAAGACCATGCGGCCGTTGGTGCCGTAGGGGCATCCCTCGGGCAGGAACATCGTGAAGGCGCCGCTGACGCAGGTCACGCCAGGCACGGTCTTGATGATTTGCAGGGCGGGACGGAGCATGTCGCCGGTGGTGCTGCGGGCACCGCTGACGAGACCATCGGCCTCACCAGCCTTGACCATGAGGATGCCGAGATACATGAAATTCTGGGCCAGGTCGTCGGCTTGCTCGGGCGTCATGCCCTTGGCTTTACGCAGTTCGTAAAGCAGGTCGGCATATTTCTGCTTGTCGGGGTTGTTCTTCGGGTCGACGATGCGGGCCTTGCCGATGTTTTGGAGACCGAACTCGGCGGTCATCTCTTTGATTTTCTCGGCGGGACCGATGAGGATGATGTCGGCGACACCGTCAGCTAAAAGACGGTCGGCGGCTTTCAGGGTGCGGGGCTCGTCGCCCTCGGGGAGCACAATGCGCTGTTTGTTAGCTTGGGCATTGGCAATGATTTCTTGCATTAAATCCATGTTGTTATGTTTAATTAACTACGTTGAATCTTTGATTTGTTGATTGATTATTGTTTAATTGTTCATTTCAAGATAAGACTGCAAAGTTAGTAAGTTTTTGTGTCGGTTTGCAAATAATCCATTATTTTTGCAGCGGAAAAAATGACCTTTCATGCCGCAGTATACCGACATATTCTACACGCCTCCCTTTGTAGATAAGGTTCAACCCATTGATACGGTGCAAGTTGCTGACACTTTGCAGGCTGTTGACAGCGTGGCGCTCGATAGTGTTGTGCCTAGTTTTATCACATCGGGGTTCCAAGGCTCGCTTATTCCGCTGCCGAGGATGTCGTATGAGGTACTTCAGGGATGGAACTTGGCGTTGTTGGGTGTATTGCTGTTGCTCATCGTGCTCAACAAGCAGCTCTATCCCCGCCAGTTCCGTCAGGTGTTGAGCGTGCCGGGAGGGGTGGCACACACCAACCAACTGCTCAGGGAATGGAACCCGCAACGCAGTTTCCTCTGTGTGTCGTTCATGTTGGGCTATATTCTCCTCATTGCGCTCTTCGTTCAGAAGAGTTGCGTTGTGCTCTCGCACGATGTGTCCACCTATAATGTGATGCGTGTGTTTGGCATCATCTGCGCGGCCATGACGGGATGGGTGCTACTTCGGTTTGCCGTCCTGCATATCGTCAATTGGCTTTTCGACACCCATGAGACAGTCGACCGACAGATGACGGTTCAATTCTCAGTGTCCATTTTTACCCTTATCATCATGGTCCCATTGCTGCTGCTACTGCTCTACAATCCCTCAAAATACTTCGTATGGGCTGGCGTTGGAGTGTTGGGTTTGGCGGCAATTGTGAGGCTTGTCATCGGGGTGATTGAAACGAGAGTTTCAACAAAAATACCTGCGTTTTATATTTTTTTGTATTTTTGCGCCCTCGAAATCGCACCCGTTGCAACGCTCGTGACTGCAGTCTGGCGATACTTTAGTCAGGGAACTGTATTTTAATGAGTTATACAATTCAGAGGTGGGAAAAATTGAGTGTTTTTAGTTCTTAAAAAAGAAGAAAAAAGATGAAGATTAAGTCGATTTTGGTGTCGCAGCCCAAGCCTGCAGACATTTCGAAAACCCCCTTTGCCGACATGATGAAGAAATATGGCGTGAATTTCACATTTGAGAAGTTCATCAAGCTTGACGATGTCACGGCAAGCGAGCTCCGCCAGGAACACATCAAACTTCCGGAATACACGGCCATCATCCTCACCAGCCGCAATGCCATCGACCATTTCTTCCGCGTTGCCAAGGAAATGCGATATACTGTCCCCGAAACTTTGAAGTATTTCTGCATCAACGAGTCGACCGCCTACTATCTGCAACGTTATGTTCAATATCGCAAGCGCAAGGTTTTCTACGGCAACCAGACCTTGAACGACCTCATCGACATCATGAAGAAGCACAAGGACGAGAAGTACCTTTACTGCTGCTCCGACATCAGTTCCGATGCCACCATCGACCTGCTGACCGCCGCCAAGCTCAACTTCACCAAGGCCGTGATATTCCGCACCGTGCCTGCCGACCTGAAGGATGTGGTGAAGATCAATGACTATGACATGTTGGTCTTCTTCAGCCCCATGGGCATCCAGTCGCTGAAAGAGAACTTCCCTGATTTCCAACAAGGTGATGTGGCCATCGGAGGTTTCGGTGATGCCACATGTCAAGCCATTGTCGATGCTGGCTTCACGCTCAGTTTCCGCGCTCCCACGCAAACAGCCCCTTCCATAACCATGGCCATTGAGGAATATGTGGCTGCCGAAAACAAAAAGACCAAGAAGAAATAAACGCGTTGCCAACCAAATCGTTTTGCTCTATGGTCGCCCCCGAAGGTTTACCGAAATACGAGCGTATTTGCAAGGAAAACGACATCCAGGCGCTCTTCGACCGAGGTTCGGGCATTTCAGTCTATCCTTATCGGGCCATCTACCTCTTCCGTCACGACGATAGTCGGCCGCCAACGGTCCGTCTATTGGTTTCGGTATCGAAAAAACGCTTCCATCATGCTTTCAAGCGTAATCGCGTGAAACGCCTTATCCGTGAGGCATGGCGCAAGAACAAGTCCGCCCTTTATGAAATCTGCCAAAGGGATAATATTTCCGCTGATGTTGCGTTAGTCTATACGGCTACGGTCATCCATAACTACGAAGAGATGCTCAAGAAGACTGAAAAAGTCGTTCTGGAGATTGCCAAGACCTATGAAAAAAATTGCAAAACTACCCGCTAAGTTCCTGATCCTCTTGATTCGGATTTATCAGGTGACATTGTCGCCTTTCATTGGCAACAGCTGTCGCTATACGCCCACCTGTTCCAACTATGGTATCGAGGCCATTGAGAAATACGGTTTCTTCAAGGGTGGCTGGCTCACCTTCAAACGCATCCTCTCGTGCAACCCTTGGGGCGGTAGCGGCTATGACCCAGTCCCGTAGGGGATTCCCTTCGGGAATGGAGGAGGGACAAGTCTATATTGCGGCGGCAATAGAAGCCAAAGGGTTGGATGTTGTTTGAAGCTGCCGCGAAAACGAAAAAAAAGAGTACTCCATTCCCGAAGGGAAACTCTTGATACGAATAATAAATAATTGAAAATGAAAAAGATACAAATTATTACCTTCATCCTCGCTCTGCTCCTTCCCCTTGGACTCCTTGCCCAAGAAAAGCAGAACAACTTCGAAATCGCCAAGAGCATTGACATCTACAACAGCCTTCTGCGCGAACTCAACCTCAACTATGTTGACGAAATCAACCCCGGCGAACTCAATGAGACTGCCATCAAGGCCATGCTCGACGGACTCGACCCTTACACGGTCTTCATTCCCGAGTCGGACATCGAGAACGCCAAGTTCATGACCACGGGCGAATACGGCGGCATTGGCGCCCTCATCCAATATGACGGCGAGCTGACCCGCATTTCCGACCCTTACGAAGGCTGGCCTGCACAGAAAGCCGGAATCATTGCCGGCGATGCCATCCTTGAGGTGAACGGCGTTGACTGCAAGAAGAAAAACACCCAAGAGGTCAGCAACCTGCTGAAGGGACAACCAGGTACCGAGGTGAAACTCAAAATCAAGCGCTATGGGGAAGACAAACCGCTGGAGATGACCTTGAAGCGCGAGAAGGTGAAGATTGACAATATACCTTATTATAAGGTGTTCGACAACGGCGTTGCCTATCTGGCGTTGAGTGGCTTTACCCGTGACGCAGGCAAGGAAGTAAAGGATAAACTGTTGGAAATGAAGAAGAACCATACGCTGAAAGGCTTCGTCCTCGACTTGCGCGGTAACGGCGGTGGCCTGATGAACGAGGCGGTCGACATCGTCAACTTGTTTATCCCCAAAGCCAAAGCGGTGGTGTCGATGAAAGGCAAGGCCGCCAATGCCAACAGCATTCATCCTACCACCAACGACCCCGTCGACTTGGAGATTCCCTTGGCCATCCTCGTCGATGGCAACAGCGCCTCGGCTAGCGAGATTGTGGCAGGTGCCATACAAGACTACGATCGTGGCGTCATCATTGGCCAAAGGACTTTCGGCAAAGGATTGGTGCAGAACATCCTGCCGTTGAGCTACAACACACAGATGAAAGTCACTGTCGCACATTATTACATCCCCAGCGGTCGCTGCATCCAGGAGATTGACTATTCGCATAAGAAAGATACCACGCAAACGAAGAATGACACTCTCGGCAAGCCTTTCAAGACCCTCGGCGGACGCACCGTCTATGAAGGCCATGGCATTATGCCCGATGTGAAAGTGAAACGAGATGCTTATGCCACGGTGACGGCCTATCTCTTCGCCAAGAACTATATCTTTGACTACGCCAATAAGTTCTACCACGAACACAAGAGCATCGCCCCGGCGGAGTCGTTCCAGATCGACGAGGCCACTTATCAGGACTTCATGAAGTTTGTGAAAGACAAGAAGTTTGCCTATACCACCGAGAGCGAAAAAGCCATTGAGAAGTTGAAGAAGACTGCCAAAGAGGAAGGCTATCTCGACAAGATTAAGCCTCAAATTGAACTGTTGGAAAAGAATCTTGCTGCCGAGAAGGAAAATGATTTGATCAGCAACCGCAAAGATATCGAAGAGTTATTACGCTCCGAGATTGTGGGCCGTTATTATTACCAAAAAGGCCGTATCATCGCGTCGCTTAACGACGATCCTGACTTAAAGCGCGCCTTTGAGATCCTGCTCAACACCAACGGCAAGGATGAATACCATAGCATCTTGAGCGGCAAGTAATGACCTCCAAGGTTTCCATACGACCCTATGTCAACCAAGCCTATCTTCTAGGCTTGTTGATGGTGGCCGTGGGACTCACCCTCTCGCCCTTCCTCATGGGCATGTCGCAGTTCTGGCTGGTCCTCGTCTGGCTTGTTGATGCCCTTACTTCCCCTTTTAAGGGGACCGGGGGGATTAAAACAAAACTCTCCCGCTTTTGGCACAACAAAGCCGCCGTCCTTCTGGTAGCCTTTTATCTTATGCATGTCGTAGGCCTCTTGTGGACCTCCGATTTCGAGTATGCCCTTAAGGATTTGCGTGTCAAGCTCCCCATTCTGGTCATGCCTTTCGTCCTTTCGAGCATGCCGCCTTTGGACCGCAAGCGTTTCGATTTCGTCATGCTCGTCTATGTGCTCTCGGTATTCATTGCCACATTGTTCAGTAGCATATCCTATTGGAGACATGACTACGAAGATGTCCGTGAAATCTCGCATTTCATCAGTCACATCCGCTTCTGCCTCAACATCGTATTCAGCATGGCCGTCATCGGCTATTATATTTTCAAGATGCGCGTTCCGAGGGGACATGGCGTTCCTGCTTTTGGGGTGAAAGTGGCTGTGAATCAGTTTTTGATGTGGTTCATTTGGCTGTGGTTCGCCTATCAGATCTATATCTTCGAATCGCTGACAGGCTATGTGATTTTGGCAGCGGTTGTCCTTGTTTCGGCCGTCTATGCCTTCCTGCGTTGGCAAAAAGCTTGGGGTTGGCGCATCGCCATTGCCGCCTTGTTAGTGGCTGTGGTCGTTACGGGATTCCTTGTTGTGTGGCACGAAATGAAGCCCTTGTTGAAGGTTGAGCCCGTTGACTTCGCCACTTTGGAGAAGAAGACGGCCCAAGGCAACGACTATTGGCACGATACCATACACAACCCCGTGGAAGACGGGAAATATGTTGGGCTTTACTATTGCCGCAAGGAACTACAGGAGGCATGGCAGCAGCGTAGTGCGCTTCCTTTGAACGATTCGGCTGGCGTGATGTTAGAGCCTACATTGGCTCGTTATCTCACCTCGAAAGGTCTGCGCAAGGACGCGCAAGGTGTCATGGCATTGACAGACGAGGATATCCATAACATCGAGCAGGGGGTGGCCAACTACAACAACTGGCAGCATCCTGGCTTGCGGGCCCGTCTCTCGTCGACCTTGTTTGAGTACGGTCTTTATCGCAAATACAACAACCCTAACGGAGGCTCGCTCTCGCAGCGTATCGAGTTCACGAGGGCTTCGCTGCACCTCATAGGTCAGCATCCATGGTTTGGTGTGGGTACGGGCGATGTGCCACAGGCATTCAGTCAGGCCTATGATGAGATTCATTCGCCTTTGCAGGAGGAGTATCGCTTTCGCGCACATAATCAATACTTGGCCATTGCCGTGGCCTTTGGCCTTGTAGGCTTGGCGTTTTTCCTCTTTGTGCTGTTCTATCCTTGGTTTGCTTCTCGAAAAAACCATACGTATTTATACTTGGTGTTTTTCTGCATCATGCTGCTCTCTATGTTCCCCGAAGACACCCTTGAGACCCAAGCGGGTGCCACCCTGTTTGCCTTTTTTATGGCTTTGTTGCTGTTTGCCAAGCCTCAAAGAAGTGTGGATGTCAATCAATAAGGTTTTTTTCCTTATCTTTGCAGCATCATGGATGAAAAATGATGCCATCATGAAAAAAGAACGCCTTATTTGCCCTTACACTGTTTACGATCATCTTGAGGAACTCGACCCGAGCGATGCTGAATTGTTGCGGCTTTCCCACGAGGCGGCTCGCAATGCCTATGCGCCCTATTCCAAGTTCAATGTGGGTGCTGCGGTGCGTTTGGCCAACGGCGAGGTTGTGACGGGCAACAATATCGAGAACGCTGCCTATCCTAGTGGTTTGTGTGCCGAGCGTGTGGCGATGTTCGCAGCCATGGCCAAGTACCCCAATGTGCCTTTCGAAGCCTTGGCGGTGACGGCCTATTCTACCAGCAAAACCATTGATGAGCCTGTCGCCCCTTGCGGTGCCTGCCGTCAGGTGATGGTGGAGGTGGAGCAGTTGTCGAAGCAGCCGCTGCGCGTGCTATGCCAAGGTGAGACGGGTCCCGTCTTTGCCTTCGATGGCATCGAGTCGTTGATGCCATTTATCTTTTTGGATAAGTTCCTTGGTTAGGCAAATGTAAACAGCAGATTTCCGAAGAAATTCCACAGTGTGGAGGCGCCCACGGCAAACACCTTGCTGAGGTAGAAGTTCCATTTCAGCTTGCCGTTGAGCAGATAGACAGTCAGCGTGTCGATGCCCAAGCCGATGAGCGCAATGACAAAATATTTGAGGTATTCCACCCCGATTTGTGGGTTGGTGCTCTGGAAGGTCCACACCCGGTTGAGGATGTAGTTGGTGGTGGCGGCAAAGACGAACCCTAGGATGTTGCTCAAATATTTGTTCCACTTGAACCATTCCTTGCAGACATAGGTGACGCCGAAGTTGACGAATACGCCTGACAGGCCAACCACGCCGAATTTCAGGAACTTCAGCAGAAACTCACGGGTCAGTTCTATTTTTAGGGGCAAGGGGACCATCTCTTTTGCTTTAACGGCGCAAAAATAGGAATAAATCCCTACTTTTGCGCAAAATTTCAACGATGAATATGGTAAAAGACATTTCCATTGAAGCCTACGACTATCCCTTGCCCGATGACCGCATCGCCAAATACCCTTTGGCAGAGCGCGATGCTTCGAAGCTGTTGGTGCTGAAAGACAATGTGATAAGTGAATCCCAGTTCAAGCATGTGGGTGAGTACCTGCCCAAAGATGCTTTGTTGGTCTTCAACGAGACCAAAGTCATCCGGGCGCGTCTTCAGTTCCACAAGACCACGGGATCGCGCATCGAGGTGTTCTGTCTTGAGCCTGAACAAGACTACCAGATGGCGTTTTCGGCTTGCTCGCCCGTACGGTGGAAATGCCTGGTCGGCAATGCCAAGCGTTGGAAGGAAGGCAAACTTTCGATGGAGTTGTCGGTAAAAGGGGAGAAGGTGACCTTGTTTGCCGAACGTTTGGCACATAATGACCAGTATTCCGAGATCGAGTTCTCATGGATTCCTGAACACCTGTCGTTTGCCGCTGTACTCGAGGCAGCAGGCGAGATACCGTTGCCGCCCTACCTGCATCGTGATGCCGAACCTGACGACCGCGACCGTTATCAGACCGTCTTCGCCCGTTATGACGGCTCGGTGGCTGCTCCCACGGCAGGTCTGCATTTCACACAACCGCTTATCGCTGAACTGCGCGACGAAGGTTTTGGCTTCGATGAGGTCACGCTCCATGTAGGTGCGGGCACTTTCCGTCCAGTGGCCACTGAGACTATTGGCGAACATGCCATGCACTCGGAGACTATCATCGTTCGTAAGTCATTGATTGAAGATCTAATACAATATTTTGGAAAGCCCATCATTCCTGTGGGCACCACTAGTACCCGTACCTTGGAAAGCCTCTATTGGATAGGCGTGATGCTAAAGGAGCAAGGGGATGCATTGCGGCCTTTGCATGTGGAGCAATGGTTCCCTTACGAAACACATGCACCCTTGTCGGCCACAGAAGCCCTGCAAGGCATTTTGGCTTATCTCGACAAGCATGGTCTCACCAGGCTTGAAGCCAGTACAGCCTTGATGATAGCGCCGAGTTACAAGATGCATATCATCACGGGCTTGATTACCAATTTTCACCAACCGAAGAGTACACTGTTGCTGTTGGTCTCAGCCCTCATCGGTGAGCGTTGGAAGGACTGCTACCGCTTTGCCCTCGACCAGGGCTTCCGCTTCTTGAGTTATGGCGACAGCTGCCTCTTCCTGCCTTGATTTTTGGAACGATTTTTGCTAGATATTCATTTGTAAACTTAATTAAACCCTATCAACATGAAGAAATCAATCTTATTTGGCGCTTTGGCTTTCTTCGCCATTAGTGCCTTGGGCATCCAAGATGCGACCGCACAAACTGTAGAAGTGAAAACTAAGAAATCGGAGACGACTGCCGTAGTGGAAAAGAAGGAGAAACCTACGCTTTCGACGGACACTCAGAAGCCTGTGGAGCAAAAGAAGGCCGAGTGCTGTGACACCAAGAAGGTAGAGAAAAAGCAAGGCGATTGCTGCGCTGACAAGAAGGTGGAGAAAAAACAAGGTGATTGCTGCGCCGAGAAGAAAGTGGAATGCAAGGATGGCAAACACTGCGCCGAGAAGAAAGTTTTGAAGGAAGAGAAGAAGGCTCTGAAGGTCGACAGACAATCCAAGAGAGCCGCGCGGAAACCGGAACTCAAAAAAAACGAAGGTACTGAAAAGTCTGAAAAATAGTCTTTCTTGAGATTCGCTAAAACAAAAAATGCGGAATAGAGGTTTGAGCCTTCTGTTCCGCATTCTTTTTTATTGTTATCGTGGTCTTATTTTTTCCTTCCCGACAGTAGTTCCGCGTAAGTGCGAAGATGTGTTTTCCTTTCTTCAGGCAAGTCGATGGCTTCCAAGGCCGCGAAAGCCTTGTGGTCATAGTCGAGCATGACCTGCTCGACAGCCTCGCGCACCTGAAGACGGTCGTAGATGGATTGCACCTCTTCGATTTTTTCCTCTTCGTCGTGGCCGATGCGCAGGGCGAAAAGCTGTTCGAGGCGCTTGCGGTCTTTTTCGGAAGCCATTTCGAGCGCCTTCAGATAAAGGTAGGTCTTCTTGTTGTCGGCAATGTCGCCGCCATGGCGCTTGCCGAACACCGCCACATCGCTGTAGAGGTCGAGGATGTCGTCCTGCAGTTGGAAGCTCATGCCCAGGTTGATGCCAAAGTCGTAGAGGTGTTGTATGTCAGTTTCTTTTGCTCCCGCTACTGTGGCGCCCATCTGTAAGGCCGTGGCCAAGAGGACGGCGGTCTTCAGGCGGATCATCTCGAGATATTCGGGGATGGTGACGTTGCCGAGGGTCTCGAAGTTGAGGTCCATCTGCTGGCCTTCGCATATCTCGATGGCTACCTTGCCGAGTTGTCGGGCGAGTTCGGCGCCTTTATCGGGTTTCAGCGCATATTGGAAGGCTTGAGCCAGCATAGCGTCGCCAGAGAGGATGGCAATGTCGGCGTTCCATTTTTGGTAGACCGTCGGCATTCCGCGGCGCATGGGTGCCTTGTCCATGATGTCGTCGTGGATGAGGGTAAAGTTGTGGAAGGTCTCCAAGGCCAAGGCGGGCCAAAGGGCTTGCTGCTCGTCGCCGTCAAATAGTTCGTTGGCCAAGAGGCAGAGCATCGGGCGGAGGCGTTTGCCGCTTTGCAAAATGGTGTAGGCAATGGGTTCGTATAACTCCTTCGGTTGTCCGTTGAAGTTGGTGTTCGCCAAGAATTCGGCGAAATCCTGTTGCAGTTGCTTTATTTTTTCCATGAAAATTGAGGTTTCGATGCCACAAAATTAAAGATTTTCGCTGGAAAAGGATAATTTGGAGCGAAATTTGTAGTTTTTCTTTATTGACGCGAGACTGTGAGACTGCGTGACTACGAGACTCGACAGCCGTCATTGCGGACTCGATCCGCAAATCGAAGATTCGACGATGCGGAGCGAGTCAATCTCCTAAAGCAAACGAGTCTCTCTTCTTGCTTAGGAGATGGCGGATGTCCCTCCGCCATGACGATGAAGACATGGAGTCACGCATCCCAGTATAGCGCTATGAGTAAAGTAATCAATAATTGAATCAATGAAATACCTCCGACTGATTCCCGCTTTGTTGTTCGGCGCGATGCTGACTGCCTGCAACACGACCAAGAAACTCTATGAAGCCCAAGAATATGACCAGGTGATCCAGCGCGTGGCGCCCGACATCTGCGACGGCGACATGAACGCCAAGCATATCAACTATGTGGCGGCTTCCTACCACAAGGCCAATCAGGCCGACCACGAGCGCATACAGGCCTTGAAGGCCACGGGTCAACCCGATGTGTGGCCCGAAATCTACCAGCGTTATTGCAGCATGAAAGGCCGCAACGACGCCTTGGCCTGCTTCCCGACCCAAGTCAAAAACGATATGAACTATGTGAAGCTCGACCTTGATGAGGACATGATGGTGGCACGCAACCATGCAGAGGCTTTCTTGGTGGCGAAGGCCAACCAACTGCTTGATTCAGGCTCAAAAGAGGATGCCGTAGAGGCGGAAAAGTATGTCAAACAGTTGAGACGTACCAATAAGGAGAACAGCAACCTGCCATTATTGCAAAAGAAAATGCTCCTGCTTTCGTGTGACCATGTAGAGATTGTAGTTGTGGGTAAGGATGAACGTCCCTTGTTGGTGGAGTTTGCCGATGCTGTAATGGCTTTCGACGAAGGCGAGGTTACTGAAAATGTGGTGTGTTCTTCAAGCTGGAAGATACCAAGACGGGGTGATGCTCAAATGCTCGTTGTTGTAGATGACATTCAAATTACCCCTAACCGTCTTGATGAAGTTACCTTTAAGGAAACTAATGAGGGAAAGACTGTAATAGTAACTGATCATTCACAGAACAAAAGCGTGGCGGTTTCAGGAACGATAAAATACATGGATTGTGACGGTTACCGTACATTTGAGAAGGCGACAGTTCCCTTCGAAGTGACCTCTACCTTCAAGAACGACTACACCACCATCAAGGGCGACCGCGAGGCCTGCTCGTCGGAGACCTTGAGCCGCCTGAACACAAAGCCTGTGCCCGTCCCGACGGACGAAAGCATGCTATTGGATGCCGCGAAGAAACTGAATGATTTGATTGCCCAGGAATTGAAGAAATAACGGAACCCTGAAAGGGTGACAGCTTCGCAGGCAGGTGGTGTAAACCCCTGCCGAAAAAAACGGCGAAATGGGGTGTAAACCCTTGCCGACAAAAAAAACGGGAATAATCAATTCTGGCGGTGTAAACCCCTGCCGAAAAAATGCGGACGAGCCGTCCGCAAGCCGACAAAATTCAATCCCCGAACGCATACCGTTCGTCATATTCAATATGGTATGCATCCAAGAATTGTTTGTATTCATCGACGTAGGTTTGTTTGTCATGATGTGATTTCTGGTTTTTGATATATCTGGCGACTTTGTCCAACACTGAAGCGCTGACGCTGAATGCCCCATAGCCTACCTGCCACATGAATGGCTCATAATAGCTGTCCAATGTTTTCACCCACTTGCTGCTGTTGGATTTAATGGTTCTGACAAATTCGGCTAGGCTCATGGTTTTTGGCATGGATGCCAAAATGTGGATGTGGTCGGGACGACCTCCCACCTGTATGGAAACTCCGTCGATGTTTCGAATGATGCCCCCTACATAATCGAAAATACGCCCTAAATCCTCTTCACGCATGGTGATGCTGGTGCATTTCGTATGGAATACGATGTGTATATATTGCTGGACTAATGTGCTGGCCATGATGATGTTTTATTTCATTTGATAATGTTTGACATTATAAACACAACGAAGGGCAGAGGTTGACACCGTCTCGCCCCTTCAGGGCTCTGCCTGTTCCTTCATCAGCCGCTGCATCACCGAGTCCATGATGCGCTCCAAGTCGGCGGGATGCTCGGTGTAGTATTTGAGGTTCTGTGTGAAGATGCTGTCGGTGATGCCATAATGCTCGAAGAGCTGGGCGTAATAATCCTTTGAAATCGCCACATAATCTTTTGGCTCGACTTGCGTCGTGTCGTTGAGGTCGCGCTCACGTTCCTGCGTCTTCTGGCGGTTGATGTCGGCCTCGATGATTTGCACATCGGTCATGATGGCGATCATCTCCTGCTCCGTGAGCAGATGGGCGGGCACATAACCTTTGTCCTTGCACCCAACGAGGGCCGCAAGGACAAAGAACAAAACAATGAATGCTGTTTTTTTCATTTACGATTAGTTGCCAACATCGGATAGGAACTTGATGCGCATCAGGCGGACTTCCTCTTCCTCGTATTCGTCTTCACCGAGCTCGCGAAGGGCGGCCTGCACATCATCGGATTCGGCCTCGTGGAAATACTCGAGGATGTCTTCCTGGTGGTAAATGTCCACATAGTCCTCGATGAAATAGTTGATGTCGAGGTGCGTGCCCGACGAGACGATGCTCTCAATCTCTGAAAGTAGCTCGTCGAAGCTCAAACCCTTGCCATAGGCGATGTCATCGAGCGGGATCTTCTTGTCGATGTTTTGGATGATGCCGATCTTGAGCGCCGAGTTGTTGACCACCGATTTCACCACCATGTCGTTGGGACGGGTGATCTCGTTTTCTTCCACATACTCCTTGATGAGCTTGATGAATGGCTCACCGAACTTCTCGGCCTTGCCTGCTCCGACACCCGCGATCTGGGTCATCTCCTCCTTGGTGATGGGGTATTGGATGGCCATGTCTTCGAGCGACGGGTCTTGGAAGATGACGAAAGGCGGCAACCCGTTTTGCTTGGCGATAGTCTTGCGCAGGTCTTTCAGCAGGGAGAAGAGGGTCTTGTCG
The DNA here is from genome assembly GCA_017395365.1 of Bacteroidales bacterium. Lineage (GTDB taxonomy): Bacteria > Bacteroidota > Bacteroidia > Bacteroidales > F082 > Limimorpha. The sequence continues at coordinate 48,385 of JAFPUN010000002.1, read as the reverse complement.
GCACCACCGTCCTTGCCGGCGCCCAAAGCTGCCATGGCTTCGGGATCGTCCTCGTCGGAGTTCTCATAGTCGTGGTCTTTGACGAGCATGATGGTGTACGGCTTCTTGATGAAGGCCTTGCCATCTTTGGTGATCTTCAGGATGCCGTAGTTCTCGATGTCTTTCGAGAGCAGTTTGTTGACCAAGGCTTGACGGATAACAGCGGTCCAATATTTCTCATCGTGTTCGTCACCGGCACCGAAGAATTCGTTGTTCTCCTGTTTGGCCGCCTTGATGTCGCCAGTGAGCTTGCCGGCGAGCAATTCTGCAATATGTTTGGTCTTAAAGAGTTGCTTGGTGTCTTCCACGGCCTCAAGGACAAGCTTAAGGTCTTCTTTGCCGTCAAATTTCTCTTTGGGAGAGCGGCAGTTGTCGCACGAGCCGCAGTTTTCCTTTTCGTATTCTTCACCGAAGTAATGGAGCAGGAGTCGGTGACGGCACACGGCCGACTCGGCGTAGGTCACTGTCTCATTGAGCAACTCGCGGGCGATTTCCTGCTCTGCTACATTCTTGCCTTTGTTGAACTTTTCGAGTTTATGGATGTCCTCATAGTCATAGAAGGCGATGCAGTTGCCTTCGCCGCCATCGCGGCCGGCACGACCTGTCTCTTGGTAATAGCCTTCAAGGCTCTTCGGGATGTCATGGTGGATGACGAAGCGTACGTCAGGCTTGTCGATGCCCATGCCGAAGGCGATGGTGGCCACGATAACGTCGACCTCCTCCATGAGGAACTTGTCTTGGTTCTCCTTACGGGTCTGGCTGTCGAGGCCGGCATGGTAGGGCAGGGCACGGATGCCGTTGACGGCCAAGGTCTCGGCCAACTCTTCCACTTTCTTGCGGCTCAAGCAGTACACGATGCCCGACTTGCCTGGGTTTTGCTTGATGTATTTGATGATATCCTTGATGACGTCTTTGGTCTTGGGACGTACTTCGTAGTACAGGTTCGGACGGTCAAACGACGATTTGAAGACCTTGGCGTCCATGATCTCAAGGTTCTTCATGATGTCGTTCTGCACCTTGACGGTGGCAGTGGCCGTTAGGGCGATGATCGGCAGGTTGTCGCCAATGGCATTGATGATGGGGCGTAGACGGCGGTATTCAGGACGGAAGTCATGGCCCCATTCAGAGATGCAGTGTGCCTCGTCGATGGCCACAAATGAGATTTTCAGCCCACGAAGGAAATCGACGGTCTCGTCTTTGGTGAGCGACTCGGGTGCCACATAAAGCAACTTGGTCTTGCCGCTCTTCAGGTCTTCCTTTACCTCCAGCAGTTCGGCTTTCGAAAGCGACGAGTTCATCACATGGGCGATGCCCAGCTCAGTGCCAAAGTTACGGATCATGTCGACCTGGTTCTTCATCAGGGCGATGAGCGGCGAGACGACGATGGCCGTGCCTTTCGACATCAGCGCAGGCAGTTGGTAGCAAAGTGACTTGCCACCACCTGTCGGCATGAGGACGAAGGTGTTGTTGCCGCCAAGGATGCTTTTGATGATCTCTTCCTGGTTTCCCTTGAATTGGTCGAAGCCGAAAACATTCTTCAGTAGCTTGTGAATCTCGAGGTCTGCTTTTTTTGCCATGATTTCCTTCTTTTGGTATTGTCCGATTTTTTGCGTTATTTTGCAATCTCTTACGAGAAACTGCGTTTTTGTAGAGAGCCGGTTTGAGCTCTTGTCGCAAAGACAAAGTTATAGGTTTTAGGTCATACGAAGCAAGAAAAAAGCGATAAAAAATGAAAAAAAATGACATAATTATCGAATTAGCCACTCAAATTATTGAAAATGAGGCAAATGCGATAATTGGATTGAGGCAAAAAATCGATGACGATTTCCGAAAAACGGTGGAACTGATGCTTGAGAACAAAGGAAATCTGGTCTTTACTGGCATCGGGAAGAGCGCCATCATCGCGCAAAAGATTGTGGCCACGATGAATTCGACTGGCACTACGGCCGTGTTTATGCATGCTGCCGATGCCATCCATGGCGACTTAGGCATCGTGCGCGAAGGCGATGTGGTGGTCGTGCTCTCGAAAAGTGGCGAGACCCCAGAAATCAAGGTGCTGGTGCCGCTCATCAAATTGCGCGGCAACAAGATTGTAGCCATCGTTGGCAATCGCGACTCTTATCTTGCTGCACAGGCCGACTATGTCCTTGACGTGACGGTTGGAGAGGAGGCCATCCCTGGCAGCCTCGCACCCACGAGTAGCACCACGGCACAACTCGTCATGGGGGATGCCTTGGCACTTGTTTTAATGCGGTGCCGCGGCTTCTCGACGGAAGATTTCGCCAAGTTCCACCCGGGTGGAGCCCTCGGCAAGCAGCTCTACCTTCGCGTGAAAGACCTCTACACCCGCAACGAGCGCCCCGAGGTGGGTCCTGACGACAACCTCACTCGCGTTATCATCGAGATGACACACAAGCGGTTGGGTGCCACCGTGGTGATGCACGACGAGCGGATATTGGGCATCATCACCGACGGTGACTTGCGTCGCATGCTGATGAACACCACTGACATCGAACATGTAAAAGCATCACAGATCATGACCTCCAACCCCAAGACCATCGAAGAAGATGCCTTGGTGGTCAACGCCTTGCACAAGATGCGGGAGAACAGTATTACGCAATTGCCCGTGGTGCATGAGGGGAGGTATTTGGGGATTATTCATTTGCATGATATATTGAAGGAAGGGTTATTTTAATGGCCTCTGGCTTTTGGCCTCTGGCCTCTGGCAGCCTCTTCCCCTTTGGCGTCATTGCGGGCCCCTCATTCCGCGAAGGTGGAACGCAATCTCCTAAAGAATCGGTGAGACTGCCAGTAGCCAATAGCCAGCAGCAACTAAACAACTGAATAACTGAACAACTAAAAATGAAGCTGAGAACTGAAGATCTGGTCAAGAAATACGGTCAACGCACCGTGGTCAACAATGTCAACATTGAGGTTGAACAAGGCGAAATCGTGGGTCTGCTCGGTCCCAATGGTGCAGGCAAGACCACGACATTCTATATGGTGGTGGGCCTCATCAAGCCCTACGCAGGCAAGGTCTTTCTCGATGAGAAGGACATCTCCGAACTGCCCATGTACAAGCGCGCTCAAATCGGCATCGGCTATCTTGCGCAGGAAGCATCGGTGTTTAGGCAGATGAGCGTCGAGGACAACATCATCTCCGTCATGCAGTTCAAGCATGGCCTGACTAAGCAGCAACAGCAGGAGAAGTTGGAAGCGCTACTTGACGAGTTCGGCTTGCAGAAGGTGCGCAAGAGCAAGGGCATACAACTGTCGGGCGGCGAGCGTCGTCGTACCGAGATAGCCCGTGCCTTGGCCATCGATCCCAACTTCATCCTCTTGGACGAGCCTTTCGCTGGTGTCGACCCCATCGCCGTCGAGGACATCCAGCGCATCATCTTCAAACTGAAACGGAAAAACATCGGTGTGCTCATCACCGACCATAACGTGCACGAGACCCTCAGCATCACCGACCGTGCCTATCTGCTTTTCGACGGCAAGGTGCTCAAGACAGACACGCCCGAGAATCTGGCACAGGACGAGCATGTCCGCGAGGTGTATCTCGGACATAATTTCGTCTTCCACAAGAAGGAATTGTAAAGGTAATTCACGCTAGAGAATTCCCTAAAAAGCGAATCCCGCAGCAAAACTTTTTGCTGCGGGATTCATTTATACTAAAAACAACCATTATTGCTGTTTTACGAAGCGCAAGGCGGCGTTGCCGCAGCGCATCAGGTAGAGTCCCGAGGCGAGGTCGCGGATGCCGATTTCTTGGTCGGGTCTCGGGGAAATTTTCCAAAAATTACTCCATTTTCCCAGCGAAAAAAATCGAAAGCAGCATGTAGAACACCATCACGAAGGGCAAGGCCACCAGGCGGAAGACGGCCACGGCGGCTACGGCCACGATGAGGAAGATCCAGCGCACCTCGTTGCCTTTCCATTTTGCCGATTTCATCTTGAACGAGAAGAAACGCAGACGGCTCACCATCATGAACGAGAACACCATGGTGATGCCAAGGCAGGCCCAATAGCCCAAGGCGCCATCTGTGAGATGTCCCACTTGGCCGAGCGCCAAAGGCAGAGAAGCGATGAAGATGGCCATACCAGGGGCGGGTAGCCCACGAAACGAGGTCTTTTGCGTGTCGTCGATGTTGAACTTGGCCAAGCGGATGGCAGAAAAAACAGGCAACAAAAACGCCAAACAAGGCAACACGCTGATGCCCAGCCATCTGAAATCGGGCAGGTCGGCGGCATGCGCCATCAGCCAATACATGATGAAACCGGGTGCCACCCCCGACGAGACCACATCGGCCAACGAGTCCAAGTCGGCCCCAATGGGCGAATGCGCCTTGAGCAGCCGTGCGGCAAAGCCGTCGAGGAAGTCGAAGAGACCTGCCACGAAAATCATGACAGCCGCCTTGACGGGCATGCCGCAGGCGACGAAAAGGATGGACATGCAGCCCGAGACGAGGTTGCCGCAAGTGAGGGCGTTGGGGATGTGTTGCTTTAGACTCATTTTTTTCGTTTTGTTTGATGTTGCAAAGGTAACGTTTTTGGTGGAAAAACTGTATTTTTGCAGGAAATTTCAGTGGATTTATGCAACATCAGTTTTATTCCATTCACGAAGTGGCCGAAATCGTCAACGGACAGGTCATCGGGAATGCAACGGATTTGAAAATCAGCGATTTGCTTATCGATAGTCGTCACCTGATGGACGCTCGGCTTGCCTTGTTTTTTGCCTTGACGAGTGCGCGCAACGACGGCCATAAATACATCAAGGAGCTCTACGACCGCGGCGTGCGTGCCTTCGTGGTGAAACGGCCCATGCAGGAGCAGTGTCCCGAGGCCGTCTTCATCGTCGTGGCCGACACCCTGAAGGCCTTGCAGACCTTGGCCGCGCACCACCGCCAGCAGTTCGATATCCCCGTCATCGGCATCACGGGCAGCAACGGCAAGACCATCGTCAAGGAATGGCTCTACCAGATGCTTAGCCCCGACCACAACATCGTGCGCAGCCCCAAGAGCTACAACTCTCAGGTGGGCGTGCCGCTCTCGGTGTGGCAGATGAACGACAGCTACGACATGGCCATCTTCGAAGCAGGCATCTCCGAACCCGACGAGATGATGGCGTTGCAAGACATGATACGGCCCAACATCGGCGTGTTCACCAACATCGGACAGGCACACGAGGAGAACTTCATCAACCCGGCGCAAAAGGCAGGGGAGAAGCTCAACCTCTTCACCAAGGCCGATTCGTTGGTCTACTGCATGGACTATTCCGAGATCCAGCAGGTCATTATCCGCTCGGGCATGGCCTCGAAGTTGAAACTGTTCACTTGGAGCCGCAAGTTTGCAGAGGCCGACCTTACCATCACCTCGGTGGTGAAAAACGAGAAGACTTCTACCATACAAGCCGCCTATCAGGGCGAGAGTATGACCTATGTCATCCCGTTTATCGACGACGCTTCCGTCGAAAACGCCATCCATTGCATCGCCGTGGGCCTGCTGCTTCAGATGCGCCCCGAGGTCATTGCCGAACGGCTGATGGCGCTGACGTCTATTGCCATGCGCCTCGAGATCAAGGCGGGCATGAACAACTGCACCATCATCAACGACTACTATAACTCCGACATCAACTCGCTCTCCATCGCCTTGGATGTGATGCGGCAGCAACACCAGCACCAGCGCCGTGTGGTCATCCTGTCCGACATCCTGCAGAGCGGACGCAACGAGATCGACCTGTATACGGAGATTGCCCAACTGCTGAAGAACAAAGACGTTGACATGCTGATCGGTATCGGTGAAGGCATTTCGCGCCAATCCAACAAGTTCGACATGGAACGCTATTTCTTCCCCAATGTGGGCGACTTTTTGGCGCATTTTCCCTTCTCGAAGTTCAGCAACCAGACCATCTTGCTGAAAGGTGCGCGTGCGTTCGAGTTTGAGCAAATCGGCATGGAACTGCAGGAGAAGGCGCATGAGACCGTGCTTGAGATCAATTTCAACCACTTGGTCAACAACCTCAACCATTTCCGGTCGAAGATCAAGCCCGAAACCAAACTCATGGTGATGGTGAAAGCTTTCGGCTATGGCAGCGGCAACCTTGAGGTGTCAAATGTGCTTCAGTTCCATAATGTCGACTACCTGACGGTGGCTTTTGCCGACGAAGGCGTGGAGCTGCGCCGTGCGGGCATCAACCTGCCCATCATGGTGATGAGCCCGGAGGTGAACAGTTACGACAATATCATCAAATACCATCTCGAGCCGGAGGTGTTCAGCTTCCGCAACTTGGAATGCATCGAACGGGCCATGGAGAACATGGCGTTGCCCGAGGCACATCCCTTGAATGTCCACATCAAGCTCGACACGGGCATGCACCGCTTGGGCTTCTCTCTCGACGAGTTGCCCGAGCTTATCCGCCGCATCAAAGCCAACCCGATGCTGAATGTGAGGAGCGTATTCTCGCACCTCGCTACTGCCGACAACCCTGCCGAAGATGCGTTCACTTTGAGCCAGATACACAATTTCGAACAAGGAAGCCAGATGATTGTGGAGGCCTTCCCCCACAAGGTGTTGCGTCATATCCTCAACACGGCGGGCATCACGCGTTTCCCGCAATACCAGTTCGATATGGTGCGCTTGGGCATCGGCCTCTATGGCGTGCCCACCTGCGATGTCGACAAAGGTGCGCTGCAGCCCGTGGTGTCGCTCAAGACGACCATCAACCAGATCAAGATGGTGCCTGCGGGCGACAGCATCGGCTACAACCGTCATGGCTACGCCGAGCACAAAATGCGTATCGGCATCGTGCCCATCGGCTATGCCGACGGCCTCTCGCGCCTTCTGGGTAATGGCAACGGCAAGTTCTATGTGAACGGCAAACAGGTGTCAGTCGTCGGCGACATCTGCATGGACATGTGCATGATTGACTTGACGGGTGTCGATGCCGTTGAGGGCGACACGGTGGTCATCTTCGATGCCGAGCACGACATCGCCGACATTGCGCGAGCCTGTCAGACGATTCCTTACGAAATCATGACGCGAGTGTCGCAGCGGGTGAAGCGCGTCTATTATCAGGAATGAAATGAAAAAAGCCAGCGTCGCGACGCTGGCTTTTCTTTTTTGCTTCAGGTGTGGCTGCTCTTACTGCAACTTGAAGAACACCGGGATTTGGTAGGACACACGCACGGCCTTACCACGTTGCTTACCGGGCTTCCACTTGGGCAGCGACTTGATGACGCGCATGGCCTCTTCGTCGCAACCACCGCCGATGCCACGGAGCAGTTTCACGTTGGAGATGGAACCGTCGGGCTCGACGACGAAGCCGACGAACACACGACCCTGAATGCCAGTCTCACGGGCGATTTGGGGATACTTGATGTTCTTGGCGACATACTCCATCAGTTTGGCTTCACCACCGGGGAACGAAGGCATCTCTTCCACAATCTGGAAGATCTCCTGTTCTTGGACTTCCTCTTCTTCAACCTCGACGGGAACATACTCCTCGATGACTTCCTGCTGGTCGACTTCAGCGTTGATTTCGATGTCTTCTACTTCAACGTCGTCTTGCACGATCTCGAGTTGCGTGGTTTGTTTGGGCATTTCCACAGGCTGGGGCTTCGGCTCCTCCTGCTTGGTGATCTCCGTCATTTCGAGGTCTTCCACAATCTCACGATTGAGCAAGCTCTCGTCGATTTCGCGCTTGTCGTAGTTCTTGTGCTCGAAGGCGAGCCATGCGATGAGAAGGCTGATGACCATTCCTATCTGGATGAACATCAACTTCTTGTTCTCAAGGTTGGCTTTTGGTGATTTTTTCTCTTCCATGGTTATGTGTTTTTAAATATTTTGCTTCTTAATTTGGGTGCGAAAATAGGAATTATTTTCTTATGAAACGCAAATAAATCGAATTTTATTTTTTGTGACGGAAAAAAAGGTAAAAAACGAGGATTCCGACCAAGACCCCTAGGCTGTCGGCGAGAAAATCCAACCAGTCGCCTGTCCGTTGGGGTACGAGATAGTTTTGCATCAGCTCGGTCAGCCCGCCGTAAGCGACGCCGATGGCAAGGGTGATCAGCATGGCTTTCTTTTTGTATGCGACATCGTTGAAAACGAATGGCTCGCGGTAACCCCAGAGGCAGGCAAAGGCGAAGCAGGCATACATGAGGAAATGCACCACCTTGTCAAGGCCTATGATGGGTTTGGGGTGGGGAAATAAGGAACCCGGAAATCCAGTCAGAATCAAGATGATGATTCCACACAGGATTCCCGGGTAGCTATTTTTGGTGATTTTTTCTAAGCCCATAGATTTCTTCGCCTTTTAAAGGCATGTCATTCCGAACCTAATGAGTGTGTCTATGAGGCTCGAAATGACATGGGCTAGTGGTATTAACCGATCTTGGCTTCGTAGGCGGCAGCATCCAAGAGGCCGTCGAGTTCGGCGACGTCGTTCACTTTGATCTTGATGATCCAAGCTTCGCCGTAGGGGTCGCTGTTGACGAGTTTGGCGTTCTCTTCGTCGGCCAAGGCTTCGTTGACTTCGAGGATCTCACCAGCCACGGGCATGAGCAGCTCGGCAGTGGTCTTCACGGCTTCGATGGCGCCGAATTCTTCTTGGGCGTCCAAGGTCTCACCGACGAGGTCGGGGTCGACGTCGACGAAGGTGATGTCGCCAAGTTCGTGTTGTGCATAATCGGTGATGCCGACGTAGGCTTCTTCGCCTTCAAGGCGGATCCATTCGTCGTCGTTGGTGTACTTCAGGTTTGCTGGAATATTCATTTTTGTTTGTATTAAAGTTGTTTCTGTTAAGGCTGCGAAATTACGTATTTTAGTCACTCGCTCGGCATTTTCCTGAAAATTTTATTGCGCCAGGCTGAATCTTAAGGTGATGCCGCCGTAGGTGGTGGAGTTACGGAAGGTGTTGGCCACTTCAGGAATTGCCAGGTCGTACTTGAAGAAGGCCTGTGCGCTCAGGCGTTGGCTGAAGTTGTAGTCGGCGGTGAAGTAGAAGTTGATCTTGTTTTGGCCGGCCGACACCTGGTTGTTGTTCTCGTCGATACGGCGCAAGATGGTGATGTCTCTCTTGTAGCCGATGTCGAGTTTGAGCACGAGGTCGTTCTTGATGGTCTGCGACTTGCCGTTGCCTCCGATGGGCGTGAAGTTGAAGCTGACATTCTTGATGCGGTAGCCGGCTCCGATGACAAGCTCACGTCCGTTGACTTCGGTGAGTTGGTTGTTGGCGAAACTCAATGTCAAGGTACGCGACTTCTTGAGTTGGAAGTTGGCGGTCATCGAGTTCTGCAGTCCCAAGTCGATGCCAATCAAGGGAGCGTATTGTTCGCTGAGGACGATCTGTCCCATGTCGTATTTCGGGACGATAATGTCGGAGTTCTCGAAGGTTTGGATGGTGTTGTCCTCATCGTAATACACGTTGCTGGCCCACGAACTGATGGCATAGTTCGACTTGTAGCTGTGCGTGATGCTCACGGTCTTGAAGAGATTACCGATGGCTGGTATGTTGGTCAGGCCGTTGTAGGTGAGGCTCCAGTTGGGTAGCGGGAAGCGCGGGAAGGGGTTCAGGCTCATGGTGTTCGGATCCTTGCCGGTGTAGGCAGCGATGAACGAGTAGAGCAACACATCCATCGAAGAGGAGTTGTAGCCTTTCGGGAAGTAGTCGCCCGCGATGCTGTCGAAGGTGTATTCGTTGACTTGCTCGATCCATTGCGGGTTGTTGCGTGCGATGCGCTCAGCGATGATCTTACGGTTCTCCAGCAGGTTGTTGAACAGTCTCGAGTGGATGGAGTCGGTGCGCACAAACGAGGTGCCGCCCATGAAGTAACTCATGCTGAAGCTACCGTTGTTGGTGGGGGTGAACACGTCGAAGTTGTTGGTTGCCTCGTTGTAGCGGAAGTAGTGCTGCTGGTTCTCGGCATAGTTGCGGTTACCCGTGAAATCGATTTTGATGCCAGGCAGCGGCTCCGTATTGACGCGGTAGTTCATCGTCTCGGTGCTGCGTCGCGTATAAGGCTGGCTTATGATGGAGTCGGTGGTGAGCCAACGTTTGGCGTTTTCCACGTCGATACTGTTGGCGACTGCCTTTTCAAAGATGTTGGCGTCGCTGCCGTAGGTGCTGCCAAACACGAATCCAACTCCGGGTGCCCATGTGTCGCTGTTGAGGCCTATATATTGCGCCTTGGGCATGAAGCCTGGCAGCGACTGTCCGTTGTTGAGCGAGTAGGTGCCCGACACTTTCTTGACCAAGGTTAGCACGCGCAGCGAGTTGTCGAGCACGATTTTGCCGTAGTTCACCTTGGGCGTTGTCTTGGTGGAATCGGCGGGCTGCTCTCCTTCTTTGTCTTTCTCTCCCTTCTTCTCCTGGTTGCCCTTGCCTTTACCGCTGTTGTTGCGCCGTTGCGGGGTGTTGACTTGCTTGAGGTAGGGCACCTTGTTGTAGAGTTTGGTGAGGTCGAGGGTGGCGTTACCTTGGATGTTGTTGGAGTTCTCGATGGTATTACCTAAACGGGGTTGTATCGACTGTGCCGAGGCTGTCCAACTGTAAGTGCCTTGGTAGTTGGCGCTTGCGGTGATCCAGTTGAGGATGGGTATCTTGTTGATGGGCAAGGTGTAGTTGGCGGTGAGGTTTTGCTGGAATCGCGACATGGAGCCAAGGTGCTTCAACTCGTTCTTGATAGTGTCTTGGTTTTTCTGCCAACGCTCGGGGTCGACGTTGCGGTCGACGAAGCCGGCAGGCTCATAGATGTAGGCCTGGGCTTGGGCCGAGTAGTCGAAGGTGAGGCCTTTGGTGAGGTCGTAACGCAGTTGGTAGTTACGGTTCCAGTCCCATTGCTTCGAGTAGGTGGGCTTGATGTCGACGATGCCGCCACTCTTGTTGCGCATCTCGCGTTCCGAGAAGTAACGGTACATCTCGGTGTTGAACATGATGCTCTTGGGGGCATAGTAGAAGTTGATGTCCTTGAAGAACGCCATGGAGGGTTTTGAGGCCCATTTGGCTTTGGCGAAGGGGGTCACGTTCTTGGGGTTGCCCGCGTAGTTGTAGCCCAAGCCACCACGGTAGCTCTTCACCATATAGTACTTGATGTCGGTGTTTTCTTGGAAGGTCTCGTTGTAGCTGAACGAGGCGTTGAAGTTCTCGATATCCCAAATGTGCACCTTGGGCATGTTGCCACGGCCGCTGCCGAGCGACCTGTTGGGATCTCTCGGGTTCTCTTTGGGCTTGCTCTCACCTTCGTCGTTGTTGCGTTTTCTTTGAACACGCTCTTTCCTGACGTTCATGAAGTTGATGTTCTTCTGTCGGGTGAAGTCATGGATCATCGAGGTGAGTGAGTCGCGTTCGTGGTCGGTGTTGAGCATGGCCAAGGCATCTTTCATCTTGATGTCGGGGTCGTAGGGGTTGTAGAGCGGCGTGACTCTGGTCTCTCCATAGTCGAAGTGCATCGGGATCTTCAGGCCGTATTCTTCGAAGAACTTGCCGAGTTCGAGGTCGGTGGCCACGTTGAAGGCCGAGTTGGCCTCGAAGGTGTTGCTGGTGATGTCGCTGTCCAAGGCGCCAAAGCCGGCGGATTTGTAGGAACCGTTCACGCTGACGCGACCCAAGTCGGCCAAGGTGGCTTCCAAACGACCGGTGGCTGCGATGCCGCCGTTGCTGCTCAAGTCGGTGAGTCGCAACTCGTTGACCCACACGATGGCACTCTTCGGTTGTCCGTCATCGGCGTCAGCCAGGTTTTGCCGTTTCGGGTTACGGATACCGATCATCATGGCTTCCACATCGCTGATGCTCGGGTTACCGATGACCTTGATGGTGTGGTAATAGTCGCGCCCGTCGATGTTGTCTTTCCTGACTTTCTCGGAATAGATGTAGTTGAGCCTGACGTTGCTGTTGGGCTGGTTCATGGCTTCGTTGCGGCGTTGCTTCACCTCCACGAGGTCCTCCAGTCGGATGTCGATGTTGTTGATTTCGGGCCAGATGGCGTCTTTGTTGGTGTATGATGTCCCCCAAGGTGTGACTTTCACCGGCACTTCGTATTCGTAGTAGTTCTCGGTGAAGTCGGTACCGATGCGCATGAACACGGTGAGATCTTGGTCTTCCAAAGGCTCATCCTCGTGCGCTGCTTCGGCGTGGACGAACATCTTGAGGTATTTGTATTGTCGGAAGTCGAAGTCGGCGGTCTTGTAAATGGCGCGTCCGTCGCCGTCGACGAGGTTTTGCACGGTCATCTGGAGCGACTGCTCGTTGATGCGGGTGGTTTGCGTCATGCCGATGACGGTCTCCTGCTGGATGCCGGGCGGGATGACATAGGGGATGGGTTGACGGCGGCTGTTCTCGTCGATGCTGACGGCCGAGATGTCGAAGGTGGTCTCGTTGTTGATGTCGTTAGGCTCGTATTCGCCAGGTGCCTGGATGCTCTGCGAATAGGTGCGCCATTCGCCTTTGACGAGGTCCAAGGTGGCGAAACGCAGCACCACGGGACGTTGGAAGTCGGTCATGAACATTCTCATGAAACGAATCGACGAGAAGTCGTCGATGTGGCCGATTACCTTGTCGGGCTGTCTGACCGGGATGCGGAACTGATACCAGGTGACGCTGCCGAAGGTGCTGTTGGGCAAGGCGATGTTGGAGGCCTCGAAGATGTCGGCGATATGGTTTTGTCCGACCACCATCTTGGCAGGGTCGAGGTCGATTTCATATTGGTAGTAACGCTCTGTCTCGCTCAAGGTGTTGTCACCGTTGATGTCTTCGGCATTGGGCAAGGTCGAGTTACTATTGGTGTAGCCTTCGGTCTGTTGGATGTCGGAGGGCGAGTTGCCGTCGGGGCCGTTGAACTGCTTGTAACGGGCCAGGATGCTGCGGTGTTCTTGGTCGTCGGGCGAGTCCCAGTCGCCGGAGCGGAAATAGTGGTAGTTGTCGCCCGACGGGTCGTTGTAGGCTTGTTGGTATGCCTCCGAGTCTTCGCCGAAGCGGTTTTTAACGAGGTTGAGGTAGGTGTCTTCGAAGAAGGAACGCTCGTCGACGTCGCGCAAGCCGTCATAGCCCACATCTTGGTATTGGCGGGCTTCCGAAGAGTTGTTGAAGGTGCTGACGAGGTCCTGCATGGTGGGCACACGGCCCCAGATGGTGGTGTCGACATTTTCGACGGTAGCGGTGGCGGGCAAGCCGTTTTCGTAGAACTTGCGTCCGTCGCGCAGGATGTCTTCCGAGACATCACCCAAGTTGATGTAGAGTTTACCGGGGTTGTTTTGGTATTCCTCGTCGGCGAAGGGGTCCATCAGCCAGAACTCGATGTATTCGATGTTGGTGGCTTCAAAGTCGGTCGACTCCATCTTACGCATGATACCGGCCCAACGGCTCTTCGGGTCGTTGAGCTTGCCGTTGGCATCGATACCGGCCGAGTAGGGCGATGGGTCTACATCGTAGTTATAAGGTCCGCGTTCGTCGGGATAATAGGCCAAGTTGAGCACTGAGACGTTGGTCTGTGTACCGGCCGCGATGTCCTTGGCAGGGAAGAGCTCGGTCTCAAGCACCTGTCGCACGGTGTTCTTCGAGAGTTCCTCGTTGTCGACGTTGCTGGGACGATAGTTGGAGTTGCGGTCGTAGAAGATGGAGTTGTCGATGACATACCACGCCAGTTTGGCGCGGTTCTTTCCGTAGTTGAGGTCAGTGCCTGCCGCAGCCTCGGGGAAGAGGTTGGTCTGGTTTTGGGGTGTACTGGCCATATACCACAAGGTGGGCAGACGCAGGTCGATGGTCGACTTGGCGCCTTCGAAGTCGTCGATATAGGAGGTGCCGCGCTCACTTGCCGACCTGGAGAGGCCGGGGATGAAACGGGCAAACTCGCCGTCGACGCTGATGCGCGACTGGGCCTTGGTGCTGATACCAGGCAAGGCGTTGATGAGGCTTGTCAGCCAGCGTGCGTCGGTGCGGTAGCTGATGTCCGCGCCATAGATGGTGTTGGCGATGGCTTCCTCGCCGTAGTTGATCTTTTGGGTGTATGACTTCTCACCGAGGTAAAGCACGGTACCACCCATGCGGAAGTCACGGTTGAACTCATGCTCGACGCGGGTGCCCAAGAAGGTCTTCTTGATGGCGCTGAAGCCCGAGTTCGACTCCAAGGCGATGTTGATGGGCGTGCCCGAGTTGAGGATACCTTCGTTCAAGATGGTCACGCGTCCCAAAGTGTAGTCGACGGTGTAGTCGACATTCTCGACGAGTTGCACACCACCAGCGGTGACGGTCACCGAGCCTTGTGCCACATTCATGGCGTTGAGGCTGATCTCGCTGCCCGATTGTGACGAATAATAGCCCTTCAAGCTGAACTTGTTCTTCTCCGAGTATTGTTCGGCAGAGGTCTTCGTCATCGTGTAGAGGGAGTCATAGGCATATTTGTTACCCAACTCGGGTTCGTCGGGGAAGATCTTGTTGTGGATGTGTTTGCCGAAAGGTTCCAGCACGGGGAAGAAGATACGTCCGTTCGACGAGTTGATGGTACCGCCTTGGGTGGCCGCGTTGTCCAAGAAGTCGAACACGCCATCACCGCCAGCGATGGGGTTGTTTTGCGTAGTCAAGTTATCCAAGCCCATCAAGTGCAGCATCGAGACGCCTTTCACCGAGCCTTCGGTGAAGTAGCCGTAAGGCGTGCTGTTCGAGTTGCCGTTGTAGAAGATGTTGAGCATGAAGTCTTGGGAACCGATTTGATAGGCCCTGATGTTGTATACGTTCTTCATCATCAGGTTCCAGATGGGCATCTTGGTGTTTACCGTAGTGCCGCGCAGCAGTTTGGCCACCAAGACTTTAGGTGTGTTGATGCCTTGGTCGGAGAACTCACCCACTTGGTAGACCTCGTCGGAACCCACGATGGTGTATTGGTAGGCAACGGCCAGGGTCTGGTTGGAGTTGAGGCTGACATTCAAAGAGATAAAGCCCAACTTCGAGTTCACCGAGAATTCGGTGTTGCTCAAGCGGCGGGCATTCTCGATCTTCTCGAAGTCGCGGCCCGCGGTCATGTAGCCCGACCTGCCGATGCGCATGGGGTCGTTGCTCATGTAGTTGGTCACCGTGCTGATGCTGCGTATCTGGGTGGTGTCCATGCGGGTGAGCAGGTTGTTGGCCGAGTTGCGCGGATAGGGCTGGCTGTTGGTAGGGCTGATTTCGTTGTTGTAGATCCAAGCGTCTTTTCCTTCGCCCAAGTCATTCAAGGCAAGGATGTTACGTGTGTTTTGCGTCGAGGTGTTGGTGTTGGTAATCCACACTTCGATTTTGGTGATGTTGACGCTTGAGGTGATTGTGGGCAGGGTGGCCAATGCCTCTTCATAGTGGTCCCTGAAGTATTGGCTGAGGAAGAAGTGGCGGTTCTCTTCGTAGTCCAGACAGCTCAACTCGAACTGGTTGGTCTGTGCGCCGCCTTGCACGGTGATGTTTTGCGACTCGCTCTCCTGATAGGAGACGATGGACGAGATGGTGGTCTTGCCGAACTTCAGTTTGCTTTTGACACCAAACAGTTGCTGTGTACCCGTGATGAGGGTGCTGTTGAGCGGGAAACTGACGTTACCAGCCTCGAGCAGTTGGATGATCTCGTCTTCCTTGCCTTCGTATTTCAGGTCGAGTTTGTCTTGGTAGTTGAAGGTGGCCTTGGTGTTCTTGTTGATGTTGAAGTTGATCTTGTCACCGATTTTGGCCATCACGTTGAGTTGCATGTCGGGGTCGAAGTCAAAGTCGGTATGGCGCTTGCGGCGTTCGCTCAACGAGGGGTCGTCTCGGAAGCTGTGCTTGATGTCGAAGGTGAGGTCGACCGAGCCTTGGGGACGGATATCCACGGTGTTGCTGCCGAAGATGGTCTCAAAGGCTTTGCCGCCGATAAACATGGGAGGGATGATGGAACTGCCGTTGGTGGTGGACCGGGCGTTTTGGCTGCGGCGTTGTTTCCAGTATTCTTGTATGCCTTTTTTGTTCTGATAGTCAAAGAATTCGCTCTGCGTGAGGGTGGTGGGGGTGTCGTAGTAGAACTGCCCGATGCGGCGCTTGAAGGTGTATTGGCCGGTGAGCGGGTCATAGATAATCTCGGTCTCGTAATTGTCGGGGTCGTTGAGGTAGAGGGGCGACTGGTTGTTGAGGTCCTCGATGGGGTTGCCTGTCGGGACGGGGATGGGGTAGATGACTTTGGTGGTGTCGGGTTCCACCTCGTAGGGATGGTAGAAGATGTCGTAGCTTTCTGCTGCTGTCAAGCGGAGAGCGGGGAATAGGGTAAAAGTGAGGAAGAGAAGAATTAGGAATGCTGAATGCTGAATGCTGAAATACGAAGTATTCGACGGAGTCAATGTCGCAATGCGACGCTGGGCTTTGCTCTCATTCCTCATTCCGCATTCCACATTCTGCATTTTTATATCTCGTTTGTAATATAGATTCATTTGATTTACAAAATCTTAAGTGCTTCTTTGATAAGGGTCTCGACGTTGGCGTCTGGCATTTGCTTGAGCAGTCGGTCGAGGGCTTTGTCGACGGCTGCCTTGCTGAAGCCCAATATCGTCAATGCTGATAACGCTTCGGCTTTGATAGTATTGTTTGAAGAGGTAAAAATTTCGGTGGGGAAGTCGTTTTTCTTCAGTTTGTCCTTCAGGTCGATGACGATGCGTTGGGCGGTTTTGGCGCCGATGCCTTTCACGGCTTGGATGGTCTTCACGTCATCGTTGGCGATGGCGTTGCTCAATTCGTTGACGGTCAGCGAGCTGAGTATGAGCCTGGCCGTGTTGCAGCCTACGCCTGAAACGGAGATGAGCAGTTCGAAGAGGTCGCGTTCCTTGGCGGAATAGAAGCCGAAGAGGTTGTGCGCGTCCTCAAGGATTTGCTCATGGGTGAAGAGTCGCACTTCTTCCTTCTCGCCGATGGCGGTAAAGGTGTTGAGTGTGATATTGATGAGATAGCCGATGCCCTGGTTGTCGAGAACGACGAAGGTGGGCGACTTTTCGGCTATTTTACCAGTGATGTAGGCGTACATTTGGGCGCAGTTTGGATTAAACTGCAAAAATACAAAAAAAAAGAGAAGGGAAGCAAATCTTTCGCAAATCTGTTGCAAATAACAAAAACGAACACGGATTCCACGGATTTGCACGGAAAATAGCATCCGTGTCTATCCGTGAGATCCGTGTTCGAGTGAAAAGCGGTTCCGGGGTCGTTTATTCGTCTTCCTCTGCTTCTTCGACGCGGCTTTCTAACAGCGACATTGTGCCGTCTTTCCAACCGTAGATGCTCTCGTTGTACGCGCCTGAGAGGTCGTGGTAGGCGCTGACTATGCGCTGTTTTTCAGCATCGATGGTGGGGTTGGGGAGTCCGGCGTAGGCCTCGACTTCCTTGAAACTCTGGCTGGTTTCGTCCCACACAAACGCAGCGTAGTATTCCAATGGGGAATCAATGCTGAAACTGCCTAAATAGAGTTGGACGTCAGGGATGCCGTCGAAGTTGATGTCTTCTTCTTCGATCTCTCCTGCTCCTCCCAAAAAATCCATGTCTTTGGGCCAGATGAGCTCGCAAACGAACTGCTGGCTCTTCTCGCCCGATTGGCAGTTTAGGACGATGGCGTCGCACTGGTCGTTCTCGTCCTTGCGGAACGATGTGCTGAAGGTATAACTGTCACGTTCAGATGATGGCTTCACCACCGTCTCTGTTGCCGTCTCGGTGGGAACTGAGGCGATGTTGCTGACTGGGGTTTTCTGGTTCGTGTTCATGCCACATGACACCATCAGTGCCGCCATGGCAAACAACAGCATTATTCTCTTCATTTTTAAGTCATTAATGTTGTTTTGATAAGAAAAAAGAGGACTTTTCAGCCCTCTTTTTCGTTGTTTCCTGTGTATTAGGATTACTTGGCAGGAGTCTCAGCGGGAGCTTCGTGCTTGCAGCACTCTTTTTCGCCACCGCAGTTCTGCAGACGGCTCATGATGAGGTCCTTCTGCTCGTCGACGGTCATGTTGGCGAAGTTGTCCCAAGCGGCCTTCATCTCGGCGCACTTCTTCTCGCATTCAGCCTTGGCCTCTTCGGTCATCTCGGCCATTCCCTTGCAGACTTGTTCGCCGGCAGCTTCCATTTCAGCCTTCTTGGCGTCCATTTGGGTGAACAGCTCGCAGGCCTTCTTGTTGAGTTCAGCCTTGGCCTCGTCGGTCATCTCGTCCCACTTGGCATACTCGTTTTTCAGAGCATCCATGGGGCATTCGTGCTTTTCTTCAACGACTTCAGTCTTTTGTTCCTCGGCGGGAGCAGCAGGCTGCTCGGGTTGCTTAGGCGTGTTGTTGCAGGCCACCATAAAGAGGCTGGCCAATCCTAAAGTTAAGAATAACTTCTTCATTTTTAAGTAGTTTAATGTTGTTGTTTGAGTTGTTTTCTATTTTTGAGCGTGCAAAAGTACAAAAAATTATAATAAGTGCTCGTTTTTCCTGTTTTTTTTGCTTAAAAAAATCTTTTTTAAATAGGGTTGTTTTTTTGATGTGGAATGCCTAATTTTGCGGCCTATTCCATGAAGTGGAACAGAACGATGCTAAAATTCATAATTCATTCAATACTAAATTATTAAAAAATGGCAGAAAAGAAATTTTTGACATGCGATGGTAACCAGGCTGCGGCCCATGTTGCCTACATGTTCAGTGAAGTGGCCGCCATTTATCCTATCACTCCGTCGTCGCCGATGGCTGAGTATATCGATGAATGGGCTGCTAAAGGTCAGAAGAACATCTTTGGCGAGACCGTCAAAGTGGTCGAGATGCAATCCGAAGCCGGTGCCGCCGGTGCCGTCCACGGCTCGCTGCAGGCTGGCGCCCTCACCACCACCTACACCGCCTCGCAAGGCCTCTTGCTGATGATTCCCAATATGTACAAGATCGCCGGTGAATTGCTTCCTGGTGTGTTCCACGTCTCGGCCCGCGCCCTCGCCGCCCAGGCCCTGTCCATCTTCGGCGACCACGCCGACGTGATGGCTTGCCGTCAGACGGGCTTCGCCATGCTGGCCACCAGCAGCGTCCAAGAGATCATGGACCTCGCCCCCGTGGCACATCTTGCCGCTATCGAAGGCCGCGTGCCGTTTGTGCACTTCTTCGACGGTTTCCGTACCTCTCACGAAATCCAGAAGGTCGAGGCTGCCGACATGGAGAAACTCCGCAAACTCGTCAACCAGAAGGCCCTCAAGGAATACCGCGACCGCGCCCTCAATCCGGAGCACCCGGTCACCCGCGGCACCGCCCAGAACCCCGACATCTACTTCCAGACCCGCGAGTTGCAGAACAAGTACTACGACGCTCTGCCCGACATCGTGGCCAAGTACATGAAGCAGATGAGCCGCATCACTGGCCGTCAATATGCTCCGTTCGTTTACTACGGTGCTAAGGATGCCACTGATATCATCATCGCCATGGGCTCCATCAACGATGTCATCAAGACCGTTATCGACAAGGAGAATAAGGCTGGCAAGAAGCTCGGTCTCGTCACCGTGCACCTCTATCGTCCCTTCAGCGTGAAGTACCTCATGGACGTCATGCCGAAGACCGTGAAGCGCATCTGCGTCCTCGACCGCACCAAGGAACCCGGCGCCAATGGCGACCCGCTCTACCTCGACGTCGTCGAAGCCTTCAAGGATGTCAAGAAGGCTCCTATGATCATCGGCGGTCGCTATGGCCTGTCTTCAAAGGACACCACGCCGGCTCAGGTGCTTGCCGTATACAAGAACCTCGCTGCCGAGAAACCGATGAACCAGTTCACCGTGGGTATCAAGGACGATGTCACCCGTCGTTCGCTCAAGGTCGGTAAGGAAATCTCCATTCTGCCGAAGGGCACGTTCGAAGCCAAGTTCTACGGCCTCGGCGCTGACGGTACCGTGGGTGCCAACAAGAACTCCATCAAGATCATCGGCGACAACACCAACAAGTACAGCCAAGCCTATTTCGACTACGACTCCAAGAAGTCTGGCGGTTACACCTGCTCGCACCTGCGTTTCGGTGACCAGCCCATCCTGGCTCCTTATCTCGTCGGCACGCCCGACTTCGTGGCTGTCCACGTCCCGAGCTACCTCCGCAAGTATGACTGCCTCCGCGGCTTGAAGAAGAACGGCACGTTCCTCTACAACTCGCCTTGGAGCGTTGAAGAGACCAAGAAACATCTTCCCGACTACGTGAAGAAGTATCTGGCCCTCAACAATATTAATATGTATATCATCGACGCCACGAAGATCGCAGCCGAGATTGGTCTGGGCAACCGCACCAACACCATCCTCCAAAGTGCCTTCTTCAAGATTTCGGGCGTCATTCCTTACGACCTGGCCGTCGAGCAGATGAAGAAGTTCATCGTGAAGAGCTACGGCAAGAAGGGTGAGGATGTTGTCAACATGAACTACGCTGCCGTTGACCGCGGTGGCGAGATCACCAAGGTTGAGATCCCCGCAGCATGGGCCAAGCTCGACTGCACCACCGACTTCGTCTTCGAGCACAACGATGCCGATCCCGAGTTTATTAATAAGGTGATGCGCCCGATGGTCGCCCAGTGTGGTAACGACCTGCCCGTGAGCGCCTTCAAGGACATCGTTGACGGTACCTTCCCGGCTGGCACAACCGCTTACGAGAAGCGTGGCGTTGCCACCGTCGTTCCCGAGTGGAATCCTGCCAACTGTATCCAGTGCAACCAGTGCTCGCTGGTGTGCCCGCACGCTGCCATCCGTCCTGTCGTCATGACCGACGCCGAACTGAAGAAGGCTCCCAAGGGTATGAAGACTGCCGACATGAAGATGCCGAAGGAGATGGCTGGCATGCACTTCCGCATGCAAGTCTCCGTCTTGGACTGCACGGGCTGCGGCAACTGCGCCGATGTGTGCCCCGCCAAGGAGAAGGCTCTGGTGATGAAACCGCTCGAAAGCCAACTCGACGAAGCCAAGAACTGGGAGTACGGTCAGAAGAAGGTCACCTACAAGGACGAACTCATCGACAAGTACGCCAACGTGAAGAACAGCCAGTTCGCACAGCCGCTGTTCGAGTTCTCGGGTGCCTGCGCCGGTTGCGGCGAGACGCCTTATATCAAGACTATCACCCAACTCTTTGGTGAGAGCATGATGGTGGCCAACGCCACGGGTTGCTCGTCCATCTATGGCGGTTCCGCTCCTGCAACGCCTTACTGCAAGAACTACCGCAGTGGCAAGGGTGTGGCATGGGCCAACTCCCTGTTTGAGGACAACGCCGAGTACGGTCTAGGTATGGCCACGGGTGCCCGCAAGCTCCGCGAAGGCCTCCGCAAGAAGGCTGAAGAGCTGGTCAACACCACCGTGTTCGACTGGATGAAGGAAGCCACGCAGAAGTGGTTAGACACCTACAACGACACGGTCGCCAACCGCAAGGCTACTGACGAATTCGTTGCCGCCCTCGAAAAGGCCATCCTTTCCATCGACGGTCGCATCGACTTCTTCGGCTCCAAGAAAGCCCAGGAAATCTACGGCAAGGAAGTTGCCGCACAGAAGCTGGAAGAAGCCAAGAAGGCCAAGAAGGCTGGTCGCAAGATCTGCATCTGCCACGGTTGCGAGCTTGAACAAGAACTGTTGGATAACAAGGACTTCCTCGCCAAGAAGAGCCAGTGGATCTTCGGTGGTGACGGTTGGGCTTACGACATCGGATTCGGTGGCCTCGACCACGTGTTGGCCAGCGGCGAAGACGTCAACGTCCTCGTCCTCGACACTGAGGTTTACTCGAACACGGGTGGTCAGAGCTCCAAGGCTACGCCTGCCGGTGCTGTCGCCAAGTTTGCTGCCTCTGGTAAGAAGGTCCGCAAGAAAGACCTCGGCATGATCGCCAAGAGCTACGGCTATGTCTATGTGGCTCAGGTCGCCATGGGCGCCAGCCAAGCTCAATACTTCAAGGCCATCAAGGAAGCTGAGGCTTATCCGGGCCCGTCGCTGGTGATTTGCTACGCCCCGTGTATCAACCACGGCATCAAGATCGGCATGGGTCACTCCCAGATGGAAGAGAAGCTTGCCGTCGACTGCGGTTACTGGCACCTCTGGCGTTTCAACCCCGCCGAGGAAGAGGAAGGCAAGAACGGCTTCCACTTGGATTCGAAGGAACCCAACTGGGCCGACTTCCAGAAATTCATCATGGGTGAGGTGCGTTACAACTCGCTCGTGAAGACCTTCCCCGAGGAAGCCAAGGAACTGTTCGCCAAGACCGAGCAATTTGCCAAGCTCCGCTATGAAGGCTACAAGAAGCTGAGCGAAGGGAAGTAATTGTTCCTGATTTAAATGAAAACAGCGCATCCCGTTGGGGTGCGCTGTTTTTTTACAGTCATTGTCGCAATCTGCGTCTCGCAGATTGATTTGGTGCCTTTTATTGTTTTTCCGACTGCGGGACGCAGTCGGCGACAATGGAGGCATTCACCCAAGCCAAATTCTTGTCGTTGGCTATAATATAACGAACGACATTTTCAAAATGCTTCTGGTCTCTTATCAGACGATCGTACGACTCCGATTGCCAAACACGGCCTGTGCGTTTTTCGTTCTCGTTGATTTTCTTGGCTGTATAGCTTTTAATAGAACGCATGACTTCAATCAAATCTTGCCCTTTTTTTAGTCTTATGAGCAAATGTACATGATTGGGCATCACGACAAATGCAATTAAATCATAGCGGTTGCCATCATAGAATAACAATGCGTCTTCAACTATTTTTCGATTGTTGTTTTTCTTGAGCAGACAATCTCCGAAATCATTGTCTAACCATTTGTCCACAGTTCTTCCAAACTTGTCGATATATTCTTTAATAGTGTTTTCATTCCATGGTTGTGGATGGCGTTTCAGCCAACTTTCTTTTTCTTCGTAGAGCCATTGAAGTTTCTCTTGTGGCAGAGAATCATATAGACGGAAAGTTACAAAAACAAATCTGTCATCTTGATGCCAATGGGGAAGATGTGTTCCCCAGTTCAGGTGCTCAAAGTCTTTTTCATCGAAATAAGGGAAAACAATGTCGCAATCTGCGTTCTCGCAGATGAAATCATGTTCATTTCTTTTGTGTTCTTGTGGCATTGGCGTGGCTTTTGAAATTGCAAACATAAGTAAAAAGAAAGAGAATGCCAAATTGTATTGACATTCTCGTTGTCGCAATCTGCGTCTCGCAGATTGAAATTAGATTCTTCTTTTCCGACTGCGGGGACGCAGTCGGCGACAATGAAAAAAAAGAGGATGATGTTTCATCCTCTTTTTTCGTCTGTGCGATTGCCTTGTTATTATTCGGCAGGAGTCTCAGCGGGAGCCTCGGTGGACTGGGCAGGAGCTTCCGTAGCGGTGGCTCCACCCATCGTAGCGGCGGGCGTCTCGGTTTGGAGATCGGGCGACACCATGTTTTCAATGGCGCTCTTCGGGGTGCCTTCTTTGGCGTTTTTCGGAAGAGTGATGCTCGAAATCAGGCAGAGCACGACCAGTATGCCAGCCATCGTCCAAGTGGCTTTTTCGAGGAAATCGGTCGTTTGACGGACACCCATCATCTGGTTGGCACCACCGAAATTGGACACCAAACCGCCACCTTTTGAGTTCTGAACCAGAACAATCAGTCCTAATAACACGCTGACAATCAGGATTAAAATTACTACTAATAAATACATGTCTATGATTTTAATGTTTAACTTTCTTGTAGCCTTTCAATTTGGGCTGCAAAATAACGACTTTTTTCTGGATAATGCAAGCGTAATTTTTCATAAATTGAAATTGCCTTTTCGATATACCCCTGTTTCTCGTAGATTCGAGCCAAAGTCTCGCTGACGATGTTCTCTTGGTCGATGATGCTGTTTTGGGCTACCGAGATGGGGTTGTAGAACTCCGCCTTAGGTCTTGAGATGCTTGGATTCTCAAGTATAAATTTGTCTATCAGTTCCTTACGCGTGAGTTTCTTGGGTTGCTGCTGTTCCGCCTCTTTGCGTTGTTTCTCTTCTTCGATTTCCTTGAGGCGTCGGGCAATGATGGCTTTTAATTCGTCGAGCGATTTGCGTTTCTCTTCGAGCAACGCCATCTCGGCCGTGAGTTCTTCGTGGCTGCCACTGAGGTTGATCTCTGGGATGATGAACACTTTCTTTTGGATGATGCCGCTGCTTTGCTCTTCCACGGTCTCGATAGGCTCGATGTTGGAGAAGACATTGTCGGTGGGAGGTATCTCGTCGGGCAGGGCGGGTATCTCGGGCTCGCTTTCAAAGCGGTGCTTAGCAATCAAGGTGAAGAGACGCAGCTTGTCGCGATTGGGCATGATGGCCGCCGTGCGGCGGAGTTGGCCCTCGTACCGTTCGTCGCCGGCATTCTGGTAGGCGATGGTCAACAGAGTGTGCCCGATGGCAAAATAGGGGTGCTCAGCCACCATCTGTTCTACCTCGTTCACAGTGTTGCCTTTCAGCCGTTCGGGCCGCGTCATGTATCCTATCAGTTGCTTGCTGTCCAATTTTTTAGTTGAGAGTTTAAAGTTGAGAGTTTAGAGTAGTTGTAAGTTTAGAGTTTAAAGATGAGAGTTGACGCTTTGCTTCATTCATCATTAGCTTCGCTGAATCTGCGATTTCATCATTCATCATTCCACATTCATAATTACCAGTTTACCAATGCCTTATTAAAAATGTCTTCCACCAATTGTTCGACGATTGTTGTCGTCAGCGACTCCTGCACCGCGTTCAGGTCCTGGTCGCTGGGGTAGTCCTCGTAGCGCGAGAAGGTCTGCTCGAAGTCTTTGGTGTCGTCGATGCGGTTGCTGAATCTGACTCTCACCGTGATGGTGAGGCGGTTCATGGCCGCGGTCTGTCCCGAGGTGATGGCCACGGGCATGGTCTTGTAGTCGGTAATCTCGCCTTCAAAAGCGAGGTCGCCACCTGTCTCCACCATGTCCAAGGTGGTCTGATTGGTCATGGCATCGCGCAAGGCGTTGGTGAGGTTGTTGCTCAACAGCGGGTTGACGAGTTGGGCGTGGTTGGGGAAGTAGTCCACCGAGACGGTCTTGGCCTCTGCGGGTATCGATGCGCCTGAGAAGGAATAGATGCCGCAGCCTTGGCAAACGAGTGCCAAAGCCAACACCAAAACCACTATCCTCGCCTTCATTCTCATAGGTTGATGCCGTATTCGTTGATTTTTCTGTATAAGGTGCGCTCGCTGATGCCCAAAGCCTTGGCGGCGTCTTTACGCTTGCCTCGGTGGGCTTCCAATGCCTTGATGATCATCTCTTTCTCGTGGTGTTCGAGGGAGAGGTTGTCGGTCGGGTGGGGCGTGGTACCTGTTGTGACGGGTTCCTCGGCGGGGACGAACTCGGCAAATTCCGGTTCGGTCTCAGGTTCGCTTTGGTTCACGCGAGTCACCACGGTGTCACCGATTTGAGTGACGGGAGAGGGTTGTACGTAACTAGGTTCTGTCGGATGGCCGCCGCTCATGCTGTTGACTTGGGCACGCAGTTCGGCGATGTCTTTCTTCATGTCAATGAGGAAGCGATAGATCAGTTCTCGATCCGATATGCCATCTGACATGTCCTCG
Source organism: Bacteroidales bacterium (assembly GCA_017395365.1). Classification (GTDB taxonomy): domain Bacteria; phylum Bacteroidota; class Bacteroidia; order Bacteroidales; family F082; genus Limimorpha. The sequence continues at coordinate 22,834 of JAFPUN010000002.1, read as the reverse complement.
CGCGGTAGCAGCATCGGTAGGCTACTCTGCACCTTGACAGGCAGGTATTTCGTTAGCGTCTCCGCCGTGATGTTGCGCTCGGTCTCCATGATGGAAATTTGTTCGGTGATGTTCTTCAACTGGCGCACATTACCGTTCCAATGGTAGTTTTCCAACATCTTCATCGCGTCGGGGGTTAGCGTGATGGCGGGGATGTGGTTGCGCTCGGCGAAATCAGCGGCGAATTTTCTGAATAGCAGCGGGATGTCGGCCTTTCTCTCCCGCAAGGAAGGGATGTGGATGGGGATGGTGTTCAACCTATAATACAAATCCTCGCGGAAACGACCTCTCTCGATAGCTAAAGGCAGGTCCACATTGGTGGCGGCCACGATTCTGACATCGGTCTTCATCACTTTGGAGCCGCCTACGCGAATGTATTCGCCGTTTTCGAGTACACGAAGCAATCTTGCTTGGGTGGAGAGGGGCAACTCGCCGACTTCATCCAAAAACAAGGTGCCTTTGTCGGCAATCTCGAAGTAGCCTTTGCGCTCGCCCACAGCACCGGTGAAAGCCCCCCTCTCATGACCGAACAGTTCCGAGTCGATGGTGCCTTCAGGGATGGCGCCGCAGTTCACGGCAAAATAAGGGCCGTGCTTGCGCGCGCTGTTTTGGTGTATGATCTTCGGGAACACGTCCTTACCCGTGCCGCTCTCGCCCGTGATGAGCACGGTGAGGTCGGTGGCGGCCACCTGCGATGCGATGCCGATGGCGCGGTCCAACGCTGGGTCGGTGCCGATGATGCCGAAGGTCCGTTTTATTGCTTGTACGTCCATGGTCAGTGGTTTGTGGAGTTTCCCTTCGGGAATGGAGTATGTTAGTTTTGTGTCCCGCGGCGGCAAATACCAGTTACTATGTTGTAGCATCTCCAGCCGCCGCTTGTAAGTTAAAGCGTTATCTCCATTCCCCGCAGGGGAATCTCTTTTTATCTCAATATTCCTCCCAATTCTTTCTCCATAGCGCTCTGGATTTTGCCCATCGTCTTCTCAATCACCTTGTCGGTGAGGGTGGTGGTGGACGACATAAGGACGAAGCTCATGGCATACTGTTTCTTGCCAGCCGGGATCTTCTCGCCTTCGTAGACGTCGAAGAGGCTCATGGATTGCAGGATCTTGTTCTCGGCGGACATGGCGACGCGCTTCACTTCGTCGAAGGTGACGCTCTTGTCGAATATCATGGCAAGGTCGCGGCGCACGGCGGGGAACTTCGACAGCGGCTCGAAGTGCACTTCCTTGGCCTTGGCCAAGCATTGCATCATCAGCGTCCAGTTGAAGGTGGCGTAGAAGACGTCTTTCTTCAGGTCGAAGTGCTTCAAGGTCTTCTTGCTGAGTTTGCCGAGGGTGACAATCTCCTTGCCATCAACGCAATAGGTGGTCGCATAGTCGAAATGCGGCAGGTTGGCCTCTTTGGCTTCCAAGGCCTTGAAGTCGAACTTGAAGTGGTTGAGCACGCCCATGACGTATTCCTTCAGGTCGAAGTAGTCGAGGGCCTTGCTCGGGGCGTTCCACAACTCGGCTTGCTTGTTGCCGGTGAGGAAGAGGTCGAGGCAGGTGTGCTCGTTATAGGGCTTGAGCGGCTTGGTCTCGTCGCCGACTTTCTGTGCGTCGAAGAAATACACGCTGCCGAACTCGAAGAACTTCATGTCGCTGACCTTGCGGTTTTGGTTGAAGGCGATGCTCTCCAATCCGCCCCACATCAAGGTCTGGCGCATCACGTTGAGGTCGCTGCTGAGCGGGTTCAAAATTTTCACGTTCTGGGCTGGGTCGAAGGCGGGGAAGGCCTCGCTGTAGGCAGCCTTGGTGAGCGAATTGTTCATGATCTCGTAGAAGCCGTTGGCGACGAGCATGTCGCTGATCTTCTGCTGCATCTTGTCGGCATCGGGCTTGGTGGCGCGGCTGATGGAGGCGTGGATGCGGCTCGGAATCTCGATGTTGTCGTAGCCGTAGATGCGGAGGATTTCCTCGACCACATCGGCGGGACGGGTCACGTCGACCTTGCTGGTGTGCACATCGACGACCACATGCTTGTCGTCTTGCTCAACGACTTGGCACTCAAGGCTCTTCAGTATGTTGACGGCTTGGGTCGGGTCGATGACCTTGCCAGCCATTTTGTTCAGGTAGTCGAACTTCAAGTCCACACGGGCAGGGGCGAAGTCACCGTTCTTCACGTCCTTGATCTCGGAAGAAATCGTTCCACCGGCCAGTTCCTTAATTAATAAGGCGGCGCGTTTCAGGGCGAAGAGGGTGATGTTGGGGTCGGCACCGCGCTCGTAGCGGAACGAGGCGTCGGTTTGCAAGCCGTGGAACTTGGCGGTCTTACGGATGCTCGTTGGGTTGAAGTAGGCGCTCTCGAGGAAGACGTTGGTGGTTTCCATGGTCACGCCCGACTTCTGTCCACCAAACACGCCGGCGATGCACATAGGCTCTTCGGCGTTGCAAATCATCAGGTTGCGGCTGTTGAGCTTGCGCTCCACGCCGTCCAAGGTGACGAAAGGCGTGCCTTCGGGCAGGCATTTCACCACGACCTTCTTGCCCGTGATCTTGTCGGCATCGAAGGCATGGAGCGGTTGCCCCACTTCCATCAGGACAAAGTTGGTGATGTCGACGATGTTGTTGATGCTGCGGAGGCCGACGGCGGCGAGGCGGTTCTTGAGCCAGGCCGGCGATTCGCCCACTTTCACGCCGCTGATGGTCACGCCCGAGTAGCGCGGGCAGGCTTGTGTGTCTTCCACAACGACATCGATGTCGAGGTTATGATTTTCCACCTTGAAGTCGTCCACCGAGGGACGGATGAGGTGGTATTTTGTGGTGTTCTCGCGCTGGTTGAGGGCGGCCACGAGGTCGCGGGCCGATCCGATGTGCGAGGTGGCGTCGCTGCGGTTGGCGGTGAGGCCGATTTCGAAGGTGTAATCCTCTTCCACAGGGAAATAGAACGAGGCAGGCTTGCCCACTTCGTAGTCGTCGGGCAGCACCATGATGCCATCGTGCGACGCGCCAAGTTGCAGCTCGTCCTCGGCGCAAATCATGCCTTCCGAGACCTCGCCACGGATCTTACCCTTCTTGATAGTGATGTGTTCGTCGCCAATCCAGAGTTCGGTGTTGATGGTGGCCACGAGCACCTTTTGGCCAGCTGCCACGTTGGGTGCGCCGCACACGATGTGTAGGGGCTCTTCGCCGCCCACATCGACGGTGGTGATGTGCAGGTGGTCGGAGTTGGGGTGGTCGATACAGGTGAGCACCTTGCCCACGACGACGCCACGCAAGGCGCCTTTCACCGACTCAAAACGCTCCAAATCTTCCACTTCGAGGCCTGTCGAGGTGAGCAGTTCGCCGACTTTCTCGGCCGGATAATCGCAGTTGACGTATTGTTTCAACCAGTTGTAGGAGATTTTCATTGTTGTATGTTACAGTTAATCATTAAACTTCATTTTTCTTGACACGGGACACGAGACTTCGGGACACGGGGCAAGTTCCTGATCCTGTCGAAGGACTCGCGTCTCGCGTCCCGCAGTCCCGGGTCTTTTATCAAGCCGCAAAGATACGAAAAACTGACAAAATGGCACGAAGATTTCTTCTTCAAAAATTGCGAAACCTCAAAAAAGTGTGTTTTTTGTGTTGCAATAACCTCAAAAACGTGTAATTTTGCACCGAAATTAAAGTCAAAAACGTGAAAAATAGGCTGTTTGTTAACCTCAAAAACGTGAAATTACTATTATGAAACGAAAGATATACAACAAGTTACTTGAATGGAAGGAAGTGAGCAAAGGAACGAGTGCATTGATGGTGGAAGGAGCGCGGCGTATAGGTAAGAGTTTTATTGTTGAGGAATTTGCCCGAAATGAGTATGACGATTACTTGCTCATTAATTTTCGTCTTGCGCCAAGGGAGGTAAAAGAGTGGTTTGACTTGTATTTGGAAGACCTCGACAAATTGCTGTTGAATCTCCAATTGCATTACAACAAGCAGCTGAAGCCTCGTCGGTCGGTCGTCATTTTCGATGAGGTGCTGGATTGCCCTCGCGCTCGAGAAGCCATTAAGTTCCTTGTGGCCGATGGACGGTTTGATTATATGGAGACGGGTTCGCTGATTAGCATCAAAAAGAACGTGAAAGACATTGTAATACCATCGGAAGAAGAAACGGTAGACATGTTCCCGATGGATTTTGAGGAGTTCTTGTGGGCCATGGGAAACGAGACCTTGATGCCTTATATTGAGGATTGCTATGCGAAACGCCAGCCGCTTGGTCAGGCGTTGCATCGGAAGGCGATGGATTTGTTTCGGCTTTACATGGTGGTCGGGGGGATGCCTCAAGCCGTGTTGAGATACATCGAGACTCAGAACTTTCGTAAGGTAGAAGCCGTCAAAAGGCAAATCTTGACGCTCTATCGGAATGATATTCGCAAATATGCCGATAACGCCGAAAACAAGGTGACAGCCATTTTCGACGAGATTCCCGGACAGTTGCAAAAGCACGAGAAAAAGTTTCGGCTTTCGGCTCTTGGTACGGACGCCCGTATGCGCGATTACGATGATGCATTTTTCTGGCTCAGCGACGCTCGCATCGTCAATTGCTGCTACAACGCAACCGAACCGAGCCTTGGCTTGCGCCTGAACGAGAGTCGAACCACGCTGAAATGCTATATGGGCGACACGGGGCTGCTTGTCAGCCATGCTTTCAATGAAAGGGGACAAGTGCCAGTTGAAATCTACCAGAAGATGATGCTGGGCAAGTTGGAAACCAACGAAGGGATGTTGGTGGAAAACGTTGTGGCGCAAATGCTTGTTGCGGCAGGGCACAAGTTGTTTTTCTACAGCAAGTCGAACAACAAAGATGCCGAGGATCGCATGGAGATTGACTTTTTGGTACGGAAATCGAAGATTACCAATCGCCACAACATTTCGCCTATAGAAGTGAAAAGCGGTGACAGATATTCGCTTACCTCGTTGGAGAAGTGCATCAGGAAATACGGACCTTATCTCTCCACGGCGTTTGTCGTGCATGACGGCGACGTGAAAGTGGAAAACGACATTGTCTACTTGCCGCTCTATATGGTTTCTTTGTTGTAGGCCACACAAGGTACATTGATTCATTGGTAAAACAAACGTTCTTACTATGATATTTTGCGATACTTGCTCCGTAACCCTGTTTTTTTATGAGTTACGGATAGGGTATCACGATCTTCCCGGAGATGTATTTCTGATAAGTTTGGTGTGATTTGGAAAAAAATCAAATATTTCATCAAAAATATATTGTAATTCGATAAATATTTGTAATTTTGCAGGGTATTTATTGTTGCAATTATGTTGAAAAGAAATTTGTTGTTCGGTCTGGTTATGTTTTGTTGTCTCTCTCTGGCAGCCCAAGAGAAAGGCTTTCTGACCACGTATTCCGAACCGGACCATTCTTGGTTTGTAACCGACGCCATAGAAACTTCGGATGGCGGCTTCCTGGTCAGTGCGCATGACTATTGGGGGCCAAGTAGTATGTTGTTGAAATTGTCAGTTGAAGGAGAGATTCAAGCTAAGAGAAGTGTTATGGCAGAAGATACGACCATCTATGCCTATAGGATCCTGCATTTGCCCGAAGACAATGGAGATGAGTATATGGTCTTATGCCCCAGCCATCCCGCCGATGGCAGTACGGCAGCGATTATGCTCCTGCATGTCGATGAAGACTTGAACATTGTTTCAAGGAGAACGATTGCCTGCTCTTTCTTCGATGAAGGAAGCAGATTCTTTGATGCGAAATTCCTTAAGTCCGACTCGAGTTTCTATGCTGCCTTGACTTCAAGGCTTGGAGAAATGCCCAACTCCATTTTTCTTACTAGATTTGATTTTGACGGCAATCTGCTCAATTGCCAAAGGTTGGAAAGAGATTCTTTGGCGGAAGCGTGTAATCTGTTTCATGACGAAGAGGGCAGGATAGGACTGTTTGGCGACTTTGGCCTTTCTCACATGGGCATTTTGTTTTTTGACGATTCTTTGCAATCCATTAGCAGGGATACCATATTTCAATGGACAGTGCCTGAAGGAAACAGTGGGGAATCATGTCATTATTTTATTCATGATATGATTAACAGCCAGGCAGGCAAGCTTCCGAATGGATCCTACGTGGTTTCCTCGAGATTGTCGGAAACGCTGCTCCATGCCAACGGCTATCCTTATGCCTACGACCATTCTGTTATCTTGGCCAAATACGAGAACGATTTTCATCAGCCTGAAAACATGCTTATTACAGAACACATGAACGATACTGTTGAATATCCGGCATTCTACAGGTCAATGGACTTTCGGGAGATCGCTGAGATGAAATGCAATGTCTTTCAGTGTTCCATACTTAATGAACATCCGGGGCCAGGTGGTTTGATGCAGCCTTTCCCGACGGGCATTTCGGTCATCAAAGCCGACCAAGACCTGAACGTTGAATGGAAGAAGCGTTTTTTGAGAGACGGGAACTATCAAGCCATGGTTATTAATGCCACCGCTGACGGCGGTTGCCTAGTGGCTGGTTCATTAGGAAATTTTCAAGCACAAAGGTTTGATGTTTTTGCCTTGAAAATCAATGCCGACGGTACTGTCGGCCTTGATGAAATCCAAGAAGAGAGCATGGCTTACGTCTATCCCAATCCAGCCAAAGAAACCATTAGATTTGGCGGCATGGAAGCTAAGGAAACGCAGGTGTACAACACTTTGGGACAATGCGTTTTGAGTTTTTGCGGAAATGAAGCAAATGTTAGTAATTTGTCAGCTGGAGTTTATCTGTTGAGGGTTTTCGATAGCGAAAGTGCAGTGCATGTCTTGCGTTTCGTTGTGGATAGATAAAGGAATGAGTCAAATAACATTTACAATAGAAAATAAATAATGTCAAATAAAAAAGATTAAAACAATGAAAAAGAAGAATTTAATCTTGATGGCTTTGGCCATTATGGTGGTTGTCATTCCGTTTATTCAGGGATGCGAGAAAAAAAAGAATTGTTATTATGGGCATGATGGAATTGTGTACAATCCATTGACTAATGACTGCGAATGCGTCAATTATTACGAAGGAATGGAATTGGACACAGGTTATAACTCTTGGATTGATATAGTGCATTATATGCAATACAATACAAGGGCTGACAAGCCGAATTATCCTTATTATTCACGTGAAGGAGATACCGTTAAAACTTGTGGTTGGATTAACCATGTGGATGGGCAAACACTGTTGCCGAATGAATCCGACAGCCTTTATGTCCAATTTGTTATTTCTGATGATTCCCTTACTGCGATGAATGCCGATTTTCTTTCTGAACGGATTCATATTGAAGGAGATATGGCGTTGTTTGATGGAATAGACCGAGATAAGAAATGCTATATAAAAGGGATTATTACCTTTCATCCGAAAGCCAATGCTCTTTGGTGGATAGATGATGGGCCAGCTGATCCTGATCCTTCTCATAATTGCTCTACTGCTACATTTGCATTGTGTTTGATAGAAATCAGAAACTAAATTGTTGTTGCTATGAATCAAAAGACTTGGAAAGGTATACGCATTTGTAGTTATGTGGCACTTGCATTTTGCCTTGTTTGGGCAGTGTCAATGGTGGTCTTTTTCATTTCCGTGTTCAGTAGCAATGCTTCTTCTCATCCCGTTGATTGGTCGCAAAACACGTTTGTGAAAGTTTTCATATTCTTTTGTTATGTTGCAGGAACAATAGCTTTGATTGGCATGTGCGTTAAAGTTGTCTTCAATACTTTGAAAGGACTTCGCGAAAATATCGCTTTCCCCAGAAGCAATGAAAAACTAATGTTTTGGATTGCCTTGGCTGATTTTGTCTACCTCTTTGGTAGGGCTGATTTTTCCCTCTTGTGGAAAGATGATGTAGTATTGCAATTGACGCACACCAACTTTCTCTCTCCTTTCTTCCTGCTCTTTTTCGCCTTCATGTACAAAGTGGCCGCCGACGCGGTGGAGGAAAACAACTTAACCGTCTGATTATGTCACAAAACTTGCAAAACCTACAAAACCTTTTTAGGGTTGTGGGAAGCCTGCCAACCGGCGGGCTTCCGGCGGCGCACGGTTGTGCAGCCGCCACACGGTCTCATGGAGTTTTGCCTTGTTTTGAAGGTTTTGTGATAAAAAAGAAGAAGCTATGATTATCATGAACTTAGACGTAATGCTCGCCAAGCGCAAGATGCGCTCCAACGAACTGGCCGAGCGCATCGGCCTCACCCAAGCCAACCTCTCCATCCTCAAGACGGGTAAGGCCAAGGCCATCCGCCTCAACACCCTCAATGCCATCTGCCGCGAGCTGCAATGCACACCGGGGGATATTCTGGAGTATAAACCCGATGAGGAATAATAATGAAAACTTTTTCCTATAAATTTCAGAAAAAATGTCTATTTTTGCAGAAAAAAGGAGGAAAAATGACTACTGTTCAAATGAATGCGGATGTTTACCATAGCTTGAGCATTATCGCCGAAGATTCGGATTTGATGAAGAAGGCGATGCTCTATTTGAGAAAACTTGCTCGTCAAAAGCAGGAAGATGAGGCTTTAATGACCAAGGATGAGTTTCTCTCCATGGTTGATAAGCGTATGGAAGATTACGAGAAGGGCGAGTATGTCTCTTTTTCTTCCCCGGAAGAAATGCATAAATATCTAGAAGCTCTTTGACCATGTATGATGTTCGATATCAGAAAGAGGCATTGGACGATTTGGCCAAATTGAAGCGTCAGGAACCTACCGCTTTCAGGAAAGCCGTTAAGTTGATAGATGAATTGTATGAGCATCCTAAAACAGGAACAGGAAAACCAGAACCTTTATCTGGCGACAGAGTTGGTCAGTGGTCGCGCCGCATTACGAAAAAGCATCGTTTGGTTTACGAAATTCGTGATATGGAAGTGATTGTAATCGTCATTTCTGCTTACGGACATTATGAGGATAAATGAATGAGAAAATATGCGTCCATAATTGTTATTGCAGTCTTGCTCGTCCTCTCAGGCTGCAACACCCTCGCCCCCATGCTCTTCGGTTTCCGCGAAATCAACGGCTACGACGCGGAGCAATGCGAGAAATTCTATCGCAAGCTGCCTAAGGATTTTGCCTTCACGCCCTTGGTGTGCGACGAAGAACAATTCAGGCAAGTCAGCAACCTCGGCGCGGACTCCATGCAGATGAAAAACCTCTACCAGCCCCTGAAAATCATGTATTTCCACAGCAGCGAACTCGTCTCGTTCCACATCAACTGCTATTGTCCGCCCACGCTTGGCTTCAACCTGAATTGGGACTTCAACCACCAGTTTGACGAGTTTCCGCCTGCCACAACCGTGCCTTTGGATGGCTATAAGGTCAAGTTAAGCGAAATGCAGACCGTTTTCCCGGAAATCAAAGGGGAGAAGGGCTACACGGTGCTCGTCTTTTGGACCAATATGCTGCACAAAATCTCCAAATCGGAAATCAAGACGGTATATAAGAACTTGAAGAAGTTCGGCCAACTTGACGAGGTTGATGTCTACCTGATTAACAACGACATCACCATGACGAAATTGCTCAACGAAACGGAGTGATTGTCCGCCTTGATCGGCACGTAGCGCTCAGAACAAATCGGAATGGGTGCCCGTGTTGAGCATCAAGAGGGTGAGTTGGGTGTCGTCTCCTTCTATATTGATGTGCAAAAGTACACATTAATTCTGGAAACACAGCACTTTTTGGGTCAATTAATCTTTTTCCGCCCCACTTTTGCCATCGGTTCGGAAAAATGCGTTATCTTTGCGCCCAAATACTTTTATAATAGGAATGGCAGAGAATAACTTTTCAACCGACTATACCGACCTGCGTCCGTTGCATAGCTCACGCTATGGCAATAGCCGGGTCTATACGGCCAAATTCAACGGCAAAAAGGTCATTGTCAAGGCGTTGAAGCCCGAGTGCGCCGCCGACGCGGCCTGCCGCGCATCGTTGCGTCAGGAATATGATACCACCTCGATACTCGACAATAAATATATCCGCAAGGCACTTGATTTCGTTCAAATCGAAGGTTTAGGCGACTGCATCATCTTCGAATACATCGAGGGCAAGTCGTTGGCCGAACATGTGCGTGTGGGCACCCTCTCCGAGAAACAGGTGAAGAGCGTCCTCGCCGAAGTGTGCGAGGCCTTGTATTACCTCCACCGCAACGGCATCGTGCACTGCAACCTCAGTCCCGAGAACATCTTGGTGACCGCCAACGACTGCCGCGCCCGCCTCATCGACCTCGGCGTGCCCGAGACGAAACAGGATGCCGACCGCGAGCTACTCATCAAGGAGATGGAGTTTGTGGCCCCCGAGATCATCAAGGGCGAGGATGTCGACAACCGCGCCGACATCTATTCGTTGGGCAAGATCATGGAGTTCATCGGCGAACGCAATATATCGAAGCAGTTTGGTGCTGTGGCCACGCATTGCACCCAGTTCTCGCGCGAACAGCGCTACGACAACGTCAGCGACGTGCGCTCCGCCATCACCAAGAGTCACTCGATCGTGAAGGTCGCCATTGTGGCCGCAGTCCTGCTCATTTTGGGCGCGCTGGCATTCATCTATGTCCCCAAAATCAAGGCCAATGTCGAGAAGGAACGCGCCGAACGCCTGGCTCACGACTTCACCCGCGAGGTCGACAAGATTCAAGCGGGATTGCCTCAGCTCTGCGAGAAATATGCCATGCAGTCGCTTGACGAACCTGTCGCCGTCGACTGGTCGGAAGACAGCCTCCAGCTTGTCGAGACCCTCATGCCTTACTTGTCGATGGAAGAATACAAGGGCAAGGCCTTGAAAGCCTTGGAGGACCAGAGCGCTGGCATCGTGAACAGCCGCCTCGATGATTTCGACCGTCTGCTGCTCACCGAGTTCAAGACGACCACTGACACCATCGCGGTGAAGATTAGGGAGGGACTTCCCAAAGCCACCGACTCGGTCTTGCTCGAAGAGGCCAAGAAATGGTTCCCCAACCGCCAGTGACGCTTTTTGAATCCCGCCGTAATAATTCGGCCTTTTTGGAGTTATTGTTTGTAAAACGACAACGAAGTGCATAGAAGAACCTACATATTCATGACGATAGGCTGCGTGTTGGCCTTGATGTTGAGCGGATGCTCCACCAAGAAGAACACCCTCACCCGTCGCATGTACCATAATTTGACCAGCCACTATAACGTCTATTTCAATGGCGAGCAGAGCCTCAAGGAGGGCGACAAGCAACTGCGTAGTACCGTGAAGGACGACTACACGCAGGTGCTCCGTGTCTACAACTACGGGACACAGCAAAACGGCATGGCGATGAACTCCACCATGGACCGCGCCATCGAGAAGACTGCCATCTGCGTGCAGAAACACTCGATGAAATTCGGCAGCCGCGAACGCGTGAAATGGATCGATGACGCCTATCTCGTCATGGGCAAGGCGCATTTCTATAAACACGACTACATTCCCGCCAAGCGAACCTTTGACTTCGTTGCTACCGAATACAACTACAACGACATCGCCTATGTGGCCAATATGTGGCTCATCAAGACTTACATCCAGACCGAGGAGTATCCCAAGGCTGTAGCCATGATCGAGCAACTGCAGGCCAGGACCGCAGGCTTGACCAAGCCCCCCAAGGAGCTGATGCGCAACATCGACTTCACCATTGCCGACTACTTTATCGCCGTGAAGGACTACAACAACGCCGTGCGTTACCTGAAGAGCGGTCTGCTGCTCAACAACGACCGCGACCTGCGCACCCGCGCCATGTTCATCTTGGGACAGATCTATATGCATCAAGGCGATGCGCAACGCGCCACGGCGCAGTTCAAGAAAGTCATCAAGCGCAACCCCGATTATGAGATGGAGTTTGAGTCGCGCATGAATATGGCCAAGATGGGCACGTCCGACAACGCCAAGGAACTCTACAAGATGATGAACAAGATGCTCCGCGATCCCAACAACGAGGACTATCGCGACCGCATCTACTACGCCATGGCCGAGCTGGCCCTCCGCGAAAGCGACGAAAGCAAGGCCATCAACTACCTGCGTAAGTCGGTGGCAGCCTATAAGGACAACCAGATTCAACGCATGTACTCGTCGCTCAAGGCGGCCTCCATGCTCTTTGAACGCAGCGACTACGAATTGGCACAGGCCTACTATGACACCGTCGTCACCAGCATGAGCCGCGACTATAAGGACTACGACAGCATCATGAACATCTCGCAGACCCTCAACGAGCTGGTGATGTATGCCACCGTCGTCCGCGACCAGGACAGCCTGCTGCGCGTGGCCGCCATGGACAGCGTGTCGCGTAACATCCTCATCGACCGTATCATCGCGCAAGTCATCGAACAAGAGGAGATGGAAAAGGCGCGACAAGAATACGAGGAACAGCTTGCCTTGATGGGATCTGCTGTGGGTGACGTTGAACAGCCCAAGTCGGAGCCTACCTCGGGGAGCGGGTCTTCATGGTACTTCTACAACCCCACTTCTGTCTCAAAAGGTATGACCGAGTTCACCCGTAAGTGGGGCATGCGCAAAAACGAGGACAACTGGCGCATCAGCGACAAGCAGAGTTTTGCAGCCTTCCTCTCCGGCGACGAAGACGAAGGGATGACCGAGGCGAAAAACGCCAAAGCCAAACAAGACTCGCTCAACGCCACTTACACCACCCACGACCGTGGCTACTATCTCCGCGACCTGCCCTTCACCATGGAGCAGAAAGAGGTCTGCGACTCACTCATCTCCGATGGCCTCTATCATCTCGGCTTCCTCTACATGGACCGTCTTGACGACCTGCCGCGTTCCATCGAGTCGTACGAGAAACTCGACACCCGCTATCCTGGCAACGAGAAGGAGCTGCCTACCTGGTATGCCCTCTATAAGATGCACAAAGACCTCAACCATGAGGAACAGTCGTTGTACTACAAAGGTAAGATCTTCGACAAATACCCCACGTCGAGCTATGCCGAGTTCATCAACGATCCCGAGTATTTCCAGAAGATGCAGGCGCAAGAGAAGGAAGCCTCTGAGTTCTATTCCAAGACTTACGATGCTTTCGAGCAAGGCCAGTACTATCGTGTGAAGATGAATACGGAGCGAGCGATGCAGCTCTATTCCTCCGACACGGCCTTCATGCCGCGTTTCGCTTTCCTTCATGCCGTGGCACAAGGTCGTCTCGTAGCCATCGACACCATGGCCTTTGCCCTCTACGACTTGGTGCGTACTTATCCCAATAGCAGCATTACGCCGTACGCTCGACAGGTGTTGACCGATATCAACGAGGAATACAGCCTGGGCTTGGTGCTCACCGAGATCGATAACAAGGAAGGCGGAGAGCAACCCGAGGTGAAGAAGGCCTCGCCTTATACCTATGAACCTCATATTGAGCATTTCGTGATGATTGTTTGCGACTCGAAGAACGTACGCATCGACCCGTTACTGGTCCGTATCAGCGACTTCAACAAGAAAGAGCATCGTGTCCGTAGCTTTAATGTCAAGAATGTCATCCTCGACGATGACCACACCCTCATCACCATTGGTAACTTTGAAAACGAGACCCGGGCCAAGCAATACCTTGCCTCGATGACAGCTTCTGACTATGTCTTTGGTGGCATCGACAAGGCAAAATACACCGTGGTACCCATCTCCAACAAGAACTATCCCATCTTCTATCAGTCGAAAGACTTGGAAGAATACAATACATTCATAGAAACTAACACCAAACTGTAAAAACATGGCTATAATGGAATCATCAGTACGCAACCTTCTCGGTAACGGCACCACCATCAAAGGCGACATCGAGTCGAATGGTGACATCCGCATCGACGGCCATCTCATTGGCTCCCTCAAGTCCAACGGCAAAGTTGTGATTGGGCAGACCGGCATCATGGAAGGCGACCTGACCTGCAAACAGGCTGAAGTCGCAGGCGTGGTGAAAGGCAACATCAACACTGAAGAACTGACCGCTTTGAAATCCACTTCAAAGGTGGAGGTCGACCTGACCACCAAGCAGCTCCTCATCGAGGTGGGCGCCCAGTTTACTGGCAAGTGCGTCATGGGACAACAGTCGACGGTGGCTATGCCTAAGCAAAAAATTGGCTGACGATGGACGAAAAGCTAATGAAGCGTTTCGGCTACGAAGCCATCGAACATTACGACCCGGAGAAATTGGCCCAGCTGCAGGAGCACTATGAGGCCATCCTTCGCATCCTTGGCGAAGACCCACAACGCGAGGGTCTTCAAAAGACGCCTTTGCGTATGGCCAGGTCGATGCAGTTCCTTACGCATGGCTATAGCCAAGACCCGATGGAGATCCTGCTCTCCGCCAAGTTCAAGGAGGATTACCGCCAGATGGTCATCGTGAAGGACATCGAGGTGTATTCGCTATGCGAGCACCATCTGATTCCTTTCGTCGGCAAGGCGCATGTGGGCTATATTCCCAATGGCTACATCACCGGTTTGAGCAAGATCGCTCGTGTGGTGGAAGCCTACTCGCGCCGTCTGCAAGTGCAGGAGCGCCTGACGACCCAGATCAAGAATGCCATCAACGATGCCTTGCATCCTCTTGGCGTGGCTGTCGTCATCGAAGCCAAGCACCTCTGCATGTCGATGCGTGGCGTACAGAAGCAAGACGCGGTGACCACCACGAGTGATTTCATCGGTGCCTTCGAGCGCGAGACCACCCGTGCCGAGTTCCTCCAACTGATAGGTAGCAATCTGCACTGATTCTTTGAATTTTGAATATTAAATCTTAAACCAAACAATGATCAAAGCATACGTTTTCCCAGGTCAGGGAGCCCAGTTTGTGGGGATGGGCAAGGACCTTTACGATAATTTCTCCAAGGCCAAGGATATGTTCAAGAAAGCCAACAATATCCTGAAGTTCAAGATTACCGATGTCATGTTTGAAGGCACCGAGGAAGACTTGCGCCAGACCAAGGTGACCCAACCCGCTATTTTCTTGCATTCTGTTATTTTGGCCTCCATGTTGGAGGATTTCGACCCTACCATGGTGGCTGGCCATTCATTGGGTGAGTTCTCCGCGCTTGTCGCCAACAAAGTGTTGAGTTTTGAGGACGGCTTGCGTCTCGTGAGCAAGCGTGCCATGGCCATGCAGAAGGCCTGTGAGGCCCAGCCGGGCACTATGGCCGCTGTCATCGGCATGGAAGACGCTGCCATTGAGAGCATCTGCGCTTCTGTGAAGGATGCCGTGGTGGTCCCTGCCAATTACAACTGTCCCGGACAATTGGTCATCTCTGGTTCGGTTGAGGGTGTGGCAACTGCTTCCGAGAAGCTGAAGGAAGCCGGTGCCAAGCGCGTGGTGCCGCTCAGCGTGGGTGGCGCTTTCCACAGCCCGTTGATGGAGCCCGCCCGCGTCGAACTGGCCGAAGCCATCAACGAGACGACATTTAACCAAGGCATCTGCCCGGTTTACCAGAATGTCACAGGACAATCGGTCAACGACCCTGAGATCATCAAGAAGAACCTGATTGCCCAGCTGACATCTCCCGTCATGTGGACGCAGACCATGAGCAATATCTTGGCCACAGGCGTGCGTTCGGTCGTTGAAGTGGGCCCTGGCACGGTGTTGCAAGGCCTCTTCCGCAAGATGGACCGGAATCTTGAGCTTTCAAGCGCGACAGTATAATGTTTAATGCTGAATGCTGAATGAACCTCAGTATTCCTCATTCAGCATTCCGCATTCCTAATTAATTGAATCAATGGAAAACAGAATCCGCCCCCTTTGGGTCATCATCCTGCTCTTATCGGGCATCATCATCGGCCTCTATATTAATAAAGGTGTGAACACCAAGAAGGTTGAGGTTGAGGGTGGCAGCAAGTTCGACGAGGTGATGTGGTATGTCGGCAATGATTATGTCGAAGAACCTAACGCCCAAGAGATACAGGATGAGGCTATCGCGGCCATGATGGAGAAATTGGACCCGCATAGCGCCTATGTTCCGCTCGAAGAGTTCAACGAGGTGAACGACCCGCTCTTGGGTAGCTTCGATGGCATTGGGGTGCAATTCCGGCTCGAGCGCGACACCATCGCCATCGTTAGTGTCATCAAGGGTGGACCTTCGGAGAAAGTAGGACTCATGGATGGCGACCGCATCATCTATGTGGACGACACCTTGGTGGCGAGCAAGAAACTGAAAAACGAGGATGTGATGCGCAAGTTGAAAGGTCCCAAGGGCACCAAGGTCCGTGTGCGTGTGCTGCGCCGTGGCGTCGAAGGCCTGCTCGACTATACCATCACCCGTGATGCCATCCCGACTTATAGTGTCGACATCGCCTATATGCTTGACGACGAAATCGGCTACCTGAAATTGAGCAAGTTCTCGGCTACCACCGTCAGCGAGTTCAAGAAGGGGATAGGAGAGCTGGACCGCCAGGGGATGAAAAAGCTCATCTTCGACTTGCGTGGCAATACGGGCGGCTACTTGAGTGCCGCCGTCGATATCGCCGATGAGTTTTTGCCTCGTGGCAGCCTCATTGTCTATACCGAAGGCCGCAACCGCCCCAGGAACTATATGAAAGCCCGTCGTCATGGGCAGTTGGAAGACATCCCTGTCGTGGTGCTCATCGATGGCGAATCGGCCAGTGCCAGCGAGATTGTGGCAGGTGCGCTGCAGGACAACGACCGTGGCACCATCATCGGACGCCGTTCGTTCGGCAAGGGCCTTGTGCAGGAACAGATCATGCTCAGCGACCAGTCGGCCATCCGTCTGACGGTTGCACGCTATTATACCCCCACGGGACGTTGCATCCAGAAACCCTATGGCGACAGCCACGAGGACTATCTGCTTGAGTCGTACGAACGCTATGAAAACGGCGAGCTGTTCCATCCCGACAGCATCCATTTCGCCGACTCGCTGAAGTTTACCACGCCGAAAGGCAAGACCGTCTATGGCGGTGGTGGCATCATGCCTGATATCTATGTGCCGCTTGTCGACGATAGCACCGAATACTATTTCAACCGTATTGTCAACCTTGGGTTGCTCTACCAGTATGCCTTCGACTATACCGACAAACACCGCGCCCAACTCAAAGGCTACAAGACCGTGGAGGCTTTCGATCGTTCGTTCAAGGTGACTGATGCCATGTTTGACGCCTTGGTGCATTTGGCCGACGAGAAAGGCATAGTGGGTACAGAGGAGCAGCGTCAGGTCGCGCGGCGCGAGACCGACATCCTTTTGAAAGCCTACATCGCCCGCAACCTCTTCGATGACGAAGGGTTCTATCCCATCTATGCTCCGATGGATGAGATTTTGCAGCGGGCTTTAGAGGAGCTTAAAGGAGAATGATGAGATTCCCTTCGGGAATGGCATTGATAACATAGAGTTAACAAGCGGCGGCTTGTAGTGCTTACATAACGTAAACAGTACAAGCCGCCGCGTTGTAACTAGAAACGAGCTCCATTCCCGAAGGGAATCTCTTTCAGCGTTGGAAAACAAAAAGAGGGTGACCAAAAAGTGGTCATCCTCTTCTTTTTATTCGGAGGGGGATACGAGTCTGTTGTCAAATATTCGATTCTCAGACAGGGTTCCAGACCTTTTTAGTCACCCTCTTCGTTTTGTGGAGCATAACGGAGTCGAACCGATGACCTCTTGCATGCCATGCAAGCGCTCTAGCCAACTGAGCTAATGCCCCTTCGTTTGCGGCTGCAAAAATACAACATTTTTCAATATGCCAAACATTTTTGGAAAAATTTTTCCAATTTTTTTCTTTTGGAGGCCTGACAAGCCCAAAAGTCGTACCTTTGCCACCATGAAAACCATAAAAGACATATATAAAATAGGTGTAGGCCCCTCCAGCAGCCACACCATGGGTCCGCAGAAGGCGGCCGCCCTTTTCAACGAACGCTATCCCAATGCCGCACGTTTTGAAGTGACGCTCTACGGCAGTCTTGCCGCTACGGGCAAAGGCCACATGACCGATTGGGCGATCCTCAACACCTTGCAGGCACCCACCGAGATTGTCTGGCATCCCGAAATCATCTTGCCCTTCCATCCCAATGGGATGCTTTTCAAAGCCTTCGATGAGGGCGATGGGGTGTTAGGTGAGTGGCAAGTCTACAGCATCGGGGGCGGCAATCTCGCCGAAGAAGGCAAGCAGAGCGATAGTCCCGACCTTTATCCGCTGACCAAGATGACCGACATCCTCGACTGGTGCGAGAAGCGGGGGAGGACCTATTGGGAATATGTCTTCGAACACGAGAACCAAAAGGAGATTGAGGACTACATGATGGAGGTATGGCAGGTGATGAAAGCCGCCGTTGAGCGAGGCCTGCAAGCTGAGGGCGTGCTGCCCGGACCGCTCAACTTGAGCCGTAAGGCCGCCATGTACCACATCAAGGCATCGGGCTATACGCATACGTTGCGGAGTAGGGGCTTGGTGTATTCCTATGCCTTGGCCGTTTCGGAGGAGAACGCCTCGGGCGGTCGTATCGTCACCGCACCCACTTGTGGCTCATGCGGTGTAATGCCGGCGGTACTCTATCATCTCTCGAAGAGCTATGAATTCACTGAGTTGCGCATCGTGCGTGCCTTGGTGACCGCGGGTTTGGTGGGCAATATCGTGCGCACCAACGCCTCCATCTCGGGCGCCGAGGTGGGCTGCCAAGGCGAGGTGGGCGTGGCTTGTGCCATGGCTGCCGCTGCCGCCAACCAACTGTTCGGTGGTAGCCCTGCGCAGATTGAATATGCCGCTGAGATGGCGCTCGAACACCATCTGGGCATGACCTGCGACCCTGTTTGCGGCCTCGTGCAGATTCCCTGCATCGAACGCAACGCGTATGCCGCCGCCCGCGCCTTGGATTCCAACATCTATTCCACTTTCTCTGACGGCCGTCACCGCGTGTCGTTCGACAAGGTGGTGGAGACCATGAAGGAGACAGGTAAAGACCTGCCCTCGCTCTACAAGGAGACCTCGCAGGGTGGCTTGGCCCGCGATTTCCGCCAGATGGATTAGTGTCTTATGACCCTGACGGATGACCCTGACCCTGACCATCTTCACTACTGTTGAAGCGGTCAGGGTCAAGGTCTGTATATCCATGAGGTCTAATGTCTAGAAAATGGTCTATTTTTTGGAAAATCTTCAATTTTTATCTATTTGATATATAGGTAAATCAAGAAAAAATAAAAAAAATCAAAAAAAAGTGATTTTGGACTAAGGGTAAACGCAGAGTTGACAGTCATTTCAATGTCGACAACATTTTAAACGCGTTTACTATGCATTCTTTTTTTACTTTAATGCTTAGGAAAAATGATGCCACCATGCCACTGTGCAGCGGGGCATTTCGTGTTTATATGCCAGAAAACCTATTAATTCACTCATTTATTAACCAAATCAATTCATTATGAAAAAGAAAGTATTTTCTTTGATGATGATGCTTTTGCTGGCCTTTATGGGTGTGGCAAAGGCTGAGGTAGTTACCATTGGTGACGGAACGAGCACAACTTATGTGACTCCGTTCAACAGCCTTTGGGGCTACTCGTTCGTCGAGCAGATCTTCACTGCCGACGAGATTGGAACTGCCGGCACGATCAGCGCCATCAGTTTCAACTTGCGTGAAAGCGACGCCGCGCAAACCAACTCGGTCGACGTTTTCATGAAAGCCGTGACGAGAAGCAGTTTCTCGAGCACGTCGGATTACGAGGCCGTTACGGCCAATGACATGGTGTTTAGCGGCACCGTGACGTTCAGCCCCGGCTGGACAACCATCACACTTGACACTCCGTTTGAGTATGATGGTACAAGTAACCTGTTGATTGGTATGCACGAGTACACCTCGGGCTACAGCACGCGTTACTTCTATTACACCTCTGCCGCTGACAAGGTGATCACTTTCCACAGTGACAGTGCTAACCCCGATCCGTACAACCTCGGTTCGTACAGTGGCAACAAGTACACCTCGGCCAACCGTGCCAACATCCAGATTACCATTGCTGGTGAAGGCGGTGGTAGCATGGAAGACATGTTGCACGTCAAGTACATGGACGGTGAGAATGAGGTCATCGACACCCTGAACATGGGTGTTCGCCCTGCCGGCGCTTGGATGGAGCCCTTCAACTTCACCATGTACAGCGAAGGCCCCAACTACACGGTCAACGTTCTGGACTTCACGCCCAGCGACGGTATGTTCAGTGTTGAAGGCGAAGAGCTGCCCTTCCAGGTGAGAAACGGTCAAGATGTCGAACTGACCTTGACTTGCAACGGCACCGAGGCTGGCGCCATCGAGCGTCAGTTCGTGGCCATCACCGAAGGCAACCGCGCTGCCCACATCTGGCCCGTCATGGTTGAGCTTTACACTCCTGTGTGCCCCGATGTTTGGGAGCTGGCTTGCGAAGAGGCCACTGAATTCCCCTTCGTGGAAGTGCCTCAGACGGCCCACAACATGCAGCTTCACAACGACTACACGCTGCCCTTCCCCGAGATTCCGGAAGGCTACGACGCCGTCTACAAGCTCGTGTTCGACAACGACGTGATGCTGAACGCCGAGATCAGCGAAGGCGCCGACGGCAAGGTGGTCCTCTACACTGAGGACTTCTACGGCGAAGGCGGCCCCATGGCTACTAACAACTACAATGGTCCTCTGTCAGGTGCCGGCGGTGCTTCCGCCACTCCGTTTGAGGCTCAGATCGGTGAAGGTACCAGCACGACTGGCTACTTCCCCTTCTACACCCTCTACAACTACACCATCTCTGAGAACCTCTTCCTCGCCACCGAGCTGGCTGAGGCTGGTGTGACCACTGCTCCTATGACGAGCTTGAGCTGGTATGCTACCAACGCTCCTGGCTATGCCCAGCAGGGTATCACTATCTGGATGGCCAATGTTGAGGATGCCGCTCTGACGACGACCTCTCACATTGTCACCAACATGACCAAGGTCTACACGGGTGCCATGACTCCCGCCATCGGCTGGAACGAGTTCGTCTTCAATGAGGGCACCTTCAGCTGGGACGGCCACAGCAACGTGTTGATCTTCTGCCAACGCAACAATGGCACTTGGAACAGCACCGTGAACTGGCAGGCTACAACAAGCCTCCCGTTCAATGCCATGGCTTATCGTTACCAGGACAGCGGCGCCTATGACCCGACTGTTGCCAACACGATGTACACGAGCACGACCCGCCCGAACATCATCATGAAGGGTGGTAACCGCGACCGCGCTGGCCGCGACGTCGTGACGATTGGCGACCAGACGGGTTCTAGCTATTACTACTACCCGGCCAACATGTATTTCAATTATTCCTTCGGCGAGCAGATCTACACTGCCGATGAGATTGGAATGGCTGGCACTATCAACTCGATCAGCTTCTACTACAACTACACTTCTTCGTTCAGCATGGACAATCTGACTCTGTTCATGAAGCATACTGATAAGAACGAGTTCGCCAGCTCAACCGATATGGAGGCCATGAGCACCTCCGACATTGTCTGGAGTGGTAACATGTCAGCTTCCGCCCCTGGTTGGGTTACTATCAACCTTGACACCCCGTTCCAGTATGATGGTACGAGCAACCTGATGGTTGGTATGTTTGATGGCACGAGCGGTTATCCTGGCTCAAGCTTCAAGTTCTATACCCATACGACCACTGGTTCCATGGGTCTTACCTGGTACAGCGACAGCTATACTCCCGATCCGTACAATGTCGGTTCATGGAACGGTAGCACCTATCGTACCTCGTTCGTCAACGACATCCAGCTCAACATCACCGCTGGTGGTGCCGCTGGTGAATTCAGCTACGGCCCCGTCATTACCGACGCTCCCGTTGCTGCCGGTACCTACTACCTCGTCGCCTCTTCGACCGATGCTGACTTCGAAGTCACCATCAACGCCGAAGAAATGCCTTGCCCGGATGTGGAAGCCTTTGCTGACAGCTTCAACCCGATCCCGGCTGACGACGAAGACGAGATTGAACCCGCCAGCGTGACGCTGAAGTGGAACAACCCCGCCAACGCCACTGAATACCAAGTGGTCTTTGGTAGCACCTACTATCCGCAACCTGGCCACCCGCAGACCGTCATCTCTGACTGGACTCCTGTGAATGGCGCTACTGGTAGCTTCACCGTCCGTAACCTCTGGAACAACACCAACTACTTCTGGTATGTGGTGTTCCGTAACGGCGGCGCTTGCGAGGAAGGCGTTGAGAGCCCGCACTGGGGCTTCACCACCCACCTCAACATCCCGCAGAACCTGACCGCTGTCGACGAGACCGTGTTCAACGACGAGCAAATCGTCCTCAACTGGAACGCCGTTGTCGACCGTACCTATCGTATGTACAATGTGTATCGCGATGGTGAACTCATCGGCCACACCGATGTGAACAACATCAGCAACACCACCTACACCGATGGTCCTCTGGCCTACAACATGAATGGCTACACCTACTATGTCACCGCCGTGTACGATGAAGGCGAGAGCGCCCCGTCGAACACCGTGAACGTGAAGGTCTCCGGCTATGGTGACGTGAACGGCCACGTGTACGAGCAAGACGGCACCACCGGCATCGCTGGCGCCACCGTCACCATGGTTGGCCCGGATGAGTTTGGTGTGAACCACACCTACAACTTCACGACCGACGCCCAAGGTTACTACAGCGGCGCTGTGTACGCAGGTCCTGCCTACGACGGCCAAGCTGCCAAGGACGGTTACCAGACTGCTACTGCCCCTGTCCAGGGTGAACCCATCGTGATCACCTACAACGGGACCACCAGCCCGATCGACTACATCCTCGATGAGAACTTCGATCCCGTCTGCACGGTTATCGCCGAGTACTATCCTGACAGCCTGGATCCCGAATCACCTTAT
>JAFPUN010000009.1 GCA_017395365.1 Bacteroidales bacterium | reverse complement strand
CAGGGATAATCCTTGGAGAGTAAACCGATATCAGGAATAAACAAGAACAGTCAACCAATATCAGTATTAATAACCAAACGGGTCAACTCCAACCAGCGATTAACGACATAAAACAGTCAACCTAAATCAGGAAATGACAACCTTCGCAATACGGTTTTGAAGGTACTATTGTTTACGGAGGGGCAACACTAACGTATGAACAAAATGATGATGGAACAAAACTTTACAACGAAATACTAGCAGGTGGAACTGCTCCTGAATTGTTACTGAAAAGTGGAAAGACTTGGACAATTTCAAATATTCCAACAGGTGGTGCAACAGAATTAACTTTGGTATACAAGTCTAATAATACGAAATCAAGTGTTACGTGCGCTACCGAAGGGACGTCTATTTCTGGTAGTTCGAAATCGTATACAATTACTAATACTGGAAATAATCAGAACATTACGCTTGTGTTTGGTTGCAGTGGAAACACTCGAATTGATGATGTTGAACTTAGTGTTAAAACTGCCGGTAGTAGCAGTGGTGCTTATACAATTACTTTGATACAGCCCAATGCTGGAGGCACAATTGCTGCTAACAAGACTTCTGCAGATGAAAATGATCTTGTTACCTTGACTGCTACGCCAGCCATAGGTTATTCCTTTGGCGCATGGACTGTACTTGATGACCAACAACAACAAGTTGAGGTTACCAATAACCAGTTTACCATGCCTGCCAGCGATGTTACAGTTACTGGCTCCTTCAACTTGGTAAATTACATCATAACGGTTGCAGAAACCGAAAATGGAATGGTTGAGTGCACTAATGAAACTGCACATTATGGTGATGAAATCATAGTAGAAGTAACGCCTAGTGAGGGTTACAGTGTAGCTTCATTTACTGTTTCGGAAACCAATGGACAAGGGAACGTTTATAATATTACTGAGGAAAGTGGAATTTATTCGTTTAACATGCCAGCATACAATATCACAATTACCGTAGTGTTTGATGTGTTGTATGATGGCCATGGTACTTTCACAAAGGTGACCTCACTTGATGATCTTGAGGATGGTGGTTATTATGTACTCTACGGAGTGAATGGTGACTATAAGGGTGCTATGAATTCAACATGCACTAGTGGGAAAATGGGACTTACATCGGTTACTGTAACAAATGATGCAATTATTGACCCTGCAGTGACCATCGTATGGAAATTGGAAGCCATTACCGTTAACAACGCTAACTATTGGATGCTGTATAATGAGGAAGCAGGAAAGTATTGCTATATCTCATCTGACGCAACAACTGCATTTGCCATGTCTGATAATCCCACGAATGGATATTATTCAGTTAGTGTAGATGAAGGAGATTTTAGTTTTGTTGGTCAATATGGTAGTAGAATGATATCTATCTATCAATCTGATTTCAGATGCTATGCCAGCTCGAGTGCTAAAACATTGTATCTCTATAAGCTCACACCTCCTTCTTCCATCCCAAACATTACGGTCACTCCTGATGCGGTTATCGTACAGGGCGCTGGTGAAACTGGTAGTCTTGCCATCAACTATAACAACATGACCATCTCCGGTACAGACGCTTTTGCATTCCAGTACTATGATGAAGAGGGCCAACCTGTCCAGCAGGCCCCTGCATGGATGAACAATGTTACTGTTGGTACCATCACAAATGGTTATGCCGTTAACTACACCATCGCTCAAAACGACGATGCCGATCGCGAAGCTCGTTTCAAAGTTTATGTCATGGTTGATGGCGAACGCGTTGAGTCCAATTTGATTACTATCACGCAGCCAAAGTATTTCACTCCTGTCACTTACACTTTGGCCACTTCAATCGTAAGCGGTCGTCACTATATTTTTGTCAATCCAGGTGCTGGAGTGGCTATGGGCAAGCAGAATAGTAATAACCGCGCTGCAGAGCCTGTCGCAATTGAGAATAATGTTGCTACCGTGAGTAGTGCTGATGTCTATGAGTTTGTTGTTGAAAGTGCAGGTGATGGGAAATATTCCATTTATGATGGAAAAACCTCTGGTTATCTCTATGCAGCCAGTAGTAGTTCAAACTATCTTAGGACCGAAGAAGAACTTGACGACAATGGTAAATGGACCATCACCTTTAATGTCGAAGACGGATATGCTGATATAATTGCTCAAGGTTCCAATACCCGCAATGTGATGCAGTATAACGGTAACAATGGCAGTCTCTTTGCTTGCTATGCATCAGCCAGCCAATCGCCTGTTTATCTATATGAGAGAGCTTACGTTTTGAATATTACTGGCTATGACGACAGCCAATACGGTTACACTCTCATCGCTTCCCCGATTGACGGCGTGAATCCTGAAGACGTTACCGGCATGACCGATGGCAACTTCGACCTCTATCGCTTCAACGAAAGCGCTGATAAGGAATGGGAAAACTGGAAACAAGAAGGCGACCACAACCATTTCGACCTGGAGCGCGGCAAAGGTTACCTCTATGCCCACAAGACGGATGTCACCCTCGCTTTTGCTGGCACGCCCGTCCAAGGCACTACCTTCGATGTCACACTCTCTAATTCTGGTACTGAGTATCAGGGTATGAACCTCGTGGGTAATCCTTTCGGCCAGACGGCTTATATCGACCGAGACTTCTTTGTTATGAACGCTTCTGGTAGCGGATTCATTCAAAGCAGCGGTGCAATTGCACCTATGCAAGGCATCATCGTTGATGCTGCAAATGGTACGACCTTGACCTTTACTACCGAGGCTCCCAGCAATGGTGGTGGCTCCAAGGTGGCCCTCAACCTTTCCCGCAACCGTGGCGACGTCATCGACCGCGCCATCGTCCGCTTCGGCGAAGGCAGCCAGCTGCACAAGTTCCAACTCCGTGAGAACAGCACCAAGGTCTACTTCACCGAGGACAACCAAGACTTCGCCGTGGTGCGCAGCCAAAAGGCCCAAGGCGAGATGCCCGTCAAATTCAAGGCCGAAGAGAACGGCACCTACACCCTCAGCGTCAACACCGAGGAAATGGAGCTCAACTACCTCCACCTTATCGACAATATGACCGGTATGGACGTCGACCTGCTCCAAACCCCGAGCTATACCTTCGACGCCACCACCAACGACTACGCCAGCCGCTTCCGCCTGGTGTTCAGCGCTAACAATGTGGACGGCCCTTCGACGGGCTCAGGGACCTTTGCTTTCTTCAGCAACGGCGAATGGGTCATCGGCAACGAGGGTGAAGCCACCCTGCAGGTGATCGACGTCAACGGCCGCATCGTCAGCAACGAGACCATCAACGGCACCGTCGCCACCAGCATCAACACCACGCCCGGTGTCTACATGCTCCGCCTGGTGAACGGCAACGAAGTGAAGACTCAGAAGATTGTGGTCAAGTAATTGGCCGCTGGCTATTGGCTCCTGGCTCCTGGCTGCCTCACCCTCGTTTCAGGAGATTGCGGATCACCTCATTCCGCAGAGGCGGAACCGCAATGACGCTGTGGGGATGGGCTGCCAGAGGCCAGAGGCCAGAAGCCAGAAGCCACACAAAAACGAACAAGAAAAACAGAAAACAAGATAAAAACTACAAAACAATGAAAAAACTCATTCTCACAACTGCAATCGTCCTCACCATGGGCGTCGGCGCTTTCGCACAAGGTTTGCTCGGTAGAGGCGAAGACTTTGATGATGGTGGCCGTCGTACCAGTCTCACTACGCCTGGTGTTGTTGATACTCATAACTACGGTAATGACGTCAACGGCAACGGCGAGGTTCCGATGGGCAGCGGCATTGCCGTGCTGATGGGCCTCGGCGCAGCCTACGTGGTGGCCAAGAAGCGCAAAGAGGAGTAATTGAGGTTGCTCCGTATTAGAATTGCGGCGGCTTGTGATGCTTACGATCCGTAGGTGTCCTAAGCCGCCGCTTTATTATTATATGAGTTTCTCCATTCCCCGTAGGGGAATCTATTGTAAATCAGTGCAATCCCTGAAATAAGGGAAAAAAGTCGCTTTTTTGCTTGCCAATCCAAGAAAAGTCCGTACTTTTGCATCGGGTAAGTCTTATACGACCAGCTCCCTCTGAAATCCCCCAGGACAGGAATGTAGCAAGGGTAGGAGGTTGTAGCGGTGCGATATGAGTAGCTTACCCTTCTTTGTTTTATGACGCGGGACTGCGAGACTGCGGGACTGCGAGACTGCGGGACTGCGAGACGCGGAGCACTGAAAAAACGGTAAATAGGATTTTGAAAGATTTTGAAATGATTTTCATCAGATTTAACTACGTTGAATATTTCATATTTCTTGCGAAGCAATCCCATAAAATAAATAAGCGTTGAAAACCGGTAGCGAGGATTTTGAAAGATTTTATAATGATTTTGATTAGATTTAACTACGTTGAATATTTCATATTTCTTGCGAAGCAATCCCATAATAGTATTATCTTTGCAAGAAATAACAACCTATGAAAAAAGTTCACTTTATCGCCATAGGCGGGAGCGCCATGCACAACCTCGCCATCGCCTTGCACCGCAAGGGTTATGAAGTCACAGGCTCCGACGACGAGATCTTCGAGCCGTCCAAGTCGCGCCTCGCCAAAGAAGGCATCCTGCCCTCACAATGGGGCTGGTACCCCGAGAAACTCGACAAGAGCTACGATGCCGTCATCCTCGGCATGCACGCCCGCATCGACAACCCCGAACTGGTACGCGCCCAGGAGCTCGGCCTGAAGGTGTATTCCTATCCCGAATACCTCTACGAGCAGAGCAAGGACAAGACCCGTATCGTCATCGGCGGCAGCCATGGCAAGACGACCATCACCTCCATGATCCTGCATGTGTTGCAGAAGGTCGGCATCGAGACCGACTTCATGGTGGGTGCCCAGCTCGAAGGCTTCGACGTGATGGTACGCCTCAGCGAGACGGCGAAATACATGGTCATGGAAGGCGACGAATACCTTACCTCGCCCATCGACCGCGTGCCCAAGTTCCACCACTATCATCCCCATATCGCCGTCATCAGCGGCATCGGCTGGGACCATGTCAACGTGTTCCCCACCTTCGACAACTACTTGGAGCAGTTCCGCATCTTCGTGCGTACCATCGAGCCAGGTGGCTGCCTCATCTACGACCAGACCGATGTGGAGGCCGAGAAGATCGCCCAAGGCGCACAGTGCCGCACCTTCGGCTATGGCGTGCATCCTTTCGAGAGCAATGGCATCAAGACGACGCTGCTCTTGCCTGACGGCAGCAGGAGGGAAGTGGGTGTGTTTGGCAGCCACAACATGAAGAACATCAATGCGGCTCGGTTGGTATGCCAGCAGTTGGGTGTCAGCGACGAGCAGTTCTATGCGGCTATCGCCTCCTTCAAGGGGGCTGCCCGCCGTCTGGAACTCTTGTTCGACAATGGCGACAACTTCGTCTTCCGCGACTTCGCCCATGCGCCTTCCAAGGTCAACGCCAGCGTGAAGGCCTTGCGCGAGCAGTTCCCCGAGAAGCATCTGTTGGCGGTGTTTGAGTTGCACACCTATAGCAGCCTCAGCGAGGTCTTCATCGACCACTACCGTGATGCCTTGAAGCTCGCCGACACGGTCATCGTCTTCTACGATCCGCATGCCGTGGCCATCAAGAAACTGGAGCTGATGCCCGATGCGCGCATCGTCGAGGGCTTCGGAAGGGAAGACCTGAAGGTGGTGCACAACAAGGCAGAGCTGGTCGAACTATTACAAAAAGGCCAACGACACAATGTCATTGGCGCTTTCATGAGTTCTGGCGACTTCAACGGCCTGACGACCAATGACTTGAAGGCGTTATTTGCTTAAAACTGGAACCTGTTCTTATCCACCGCGACGTTATACTTCACATTCGAGATGGTATAAGTGTCCACGGAGCCTTTATAGCTTATCAAGACAATCTCTTTGAGGAGATGGCTATCGGTGTGGTATTTGTAGATTACCTGCTTGTAGCCAATACCTAACAGCCTTTTCTTGGTGGTCGTTGCCGTGATGACGTGGAATCCGCCTTCGGTCTTGGTCGAGAGGGAGTAGTTGTTCTCGTTGGCGAGGTCTTGGGCGCGTCCTTGGAAGCCATGGAGGAAGATGTTGGCCAAAGCCTGCATGTTTCCGCCGTCCTTCAGCCTGAAGGTGCCGTGGAAAATGCCGATGTCCATCTTGATCCTTTTCTCGTTGACGATCATGTACTTGCCCGTGTTGAACTGCGCGGCAAACTCATGGGGCTTCACATAATGGAGCGTGCCGTTTTGCACTCTCTTCTCGTCGGATTTGGCCAAGGTGTTGCTCAAGTTGGCCTCAAACGAGGTGATTTTGCCGTTGACGGTCTTGATCTGGTCTAACAATGCTTTGTCTTGCGCCTGCATGTGCAGGGCAAACAATAATGCGGTAAGGACAATAATAACTTTTTTCATTGGCTTATTATCAAACGAAGCGTGCATTATCAAAAACCATGCCCCTCAACTCTAAACTCTAAACTCTCAACTCTAAACTATCACTTATCCAGGCTCATCAAAAACTCCTCATTATTACGCGTCTTAGCCACGCGGTCTTTGAGGAACTCCATGGCTTCGACGGGTGTCATGTCGGAGAAGTGGTTGCGCAAGGCCCACACGCGGGCGAGGGTGCGCTCGTCGACCAAGAGGTCGTCGCGGCGCGTGCCCGAAGCCACGATGTCGATAGACGGGAAGATGCGCTTGTTGGAGAGGCGACGGTCGAGTTGCAGCTCCATGTTACCGGTGCCCTTGAATTCCTCGAAGATGACCTCGTCCATCTTGGAGCCGGTGTCGATGAGGGCGGTGGCCAGGATGGTCAGCGAGCCTCCGTTTTCGATCTTACGGGCTGCGCCGAAGAAGCGCTTGGGCTTCTGCAGGGCGTTGGCTTCCACGCCGCCGGTGAGCACCTTGCCCGAAGCGGGCGACACGGTGTTGTAGGCACGGGCCAAGCGGGTGATGGAGTCGAGCAGGATGACCACGTCGTGACCGCATTCGGTGAGGCGCTTGGCCTTCTCGAGGACGATGTTGGCGATCTGCACATGTTTCGAGGCCGGCTCGTCGAAAGTGGAGGCGATGACCTCGGCGTTGACGCTGCGTTGCATGTCGGTGACCTCTTCAGGGCGCTCGTCGATGAGCAGGATGATGAGGTACACCTCGGGATGGTTGGCGGCGATGGCGTTGGCCACGTCTTTTAGCAATACAGTCTTACCGGTCTTGGGCTGTGCCACGATGAGGCCACGCTGGCCCTTGCCGATGGGGGCGAAGAGGTCCATGATGCGGGTCGAGATGGTGCAGCCTTGGTGTCCCGTGATGTCGAACTTCTCGTTGGGGAAGAGCGGTGTGAGGTAGTCGAAGGGGATGCGGTCGCGCACCTCTTCGGGCTTACGGCCGTTGATGAGGTCGACCTTGACGAGCGGGAAGAACTTCTCGCCGGTCTTGGGCGGACGGATGACGCCGAGCACGGTGTCGCCCGTCTTCAGGCCCATCAGCTTGATTTGCGACTGCGACACGTAGATGTCGTCGGGCGAAGGCAGGTAGTTGTAGTCCGACGAACGCAGGAATCCGAAGCCTTCGGGCATGATCTCGAGCACGCCTTCGGCCTTCACGCTGCTGTCGAACTGGTTCAGCAGGTCGTCGCGGCGCGGACGTTGCTCGGTGCGTTCGGTGCGCTCCGCTCTTTCCGTTCTTTCTTGTCTTGGGCTCTCCTCGGCAGGGGTGGACTCTTCGGCCGCAGCGTTTTTCTTGACAGCCTCTGTCTCGCCTGCACCTTCGTGGGTGCGTTTGCGCTTCTGCTTGGGGTTCTCCTTTTTCGGGGCTTCCTTGGCTTGGCCCTCTGCTGCCATGGGCTCTGCCTGGGCAGGCTCGGCGACTTGAGGGGCGTTGTTTCTTTGCCATTCCATGACGGCGGCCTCGGCTTCCTTGCTGATGCGCGGACGGCGGCCCCGCTTGCCTTGTGCCTCGGGGGCGACAGGCTCTTTTGCCTCTACGGCAGGCTCGGCTTCAGGCTTTGGCTTTTTCTCTTCTGGTTTGGGTTGTGGCTCGACGGCTGGGGCTTCTTTAGGCTCGGCGCCCTCGGGTTTTGCGCTTTTCTGTTTCTGTTTTTTGGGCTGTTGGCCCGGTTTTTTGATGTCGGGATGGTCAACCTGGTGGTCGATGATGTCGTAAATCAGTTGGGTGCGGTCGCGCCCTTCGTCATCAATGCCCATCTCTGTTGCAATGATTTTGAGGTCTTCAAACGACTTCTCATTGAGTTCAAAAATGTTGTACATAAAAAGGATTGTTGTAATTATTCCGAATGGAATGAAAATGGTGATACAATAATTTCAATGGAATGCTTTTGCAAGGTCATTCAGCGGTTTCAATCCCTGAAAAGCGTTGCAAAGATAATGCTTTTTTTTGAATTGGCAATTTTTTATGAAAAAAAGCGTATTTTTGCACCCTGTTTTAAAACGAATGATCATGTCACAAAGATTGCAATCCATTTTCTTCTTCTTCTCGGCGTTGCTGCTCGCCTTGTTGTTTTTCCTGCCTTTCGCCAGCTTCTATGGCGATTTCCACACGTTCGACCTGTTTGGCTACGGCATCACCTCGCCCGACAATTGGGAAAATGGCGCTTCTCCTTTTAGCATGACGTTTTCGCTGCCTATCTTGGTGCTGACGGTCACTGCGATGGTGTTGTGCGGTTACTTGGCCATGGGCTTGTTTCGTGCCATCAAGTTGTCGCAATTCCAGAAGCTGCATAAGATCGCCCGTATCGCCATCATCGTCATTGTGGCCTGCATCGCCGCATTGCTCGGCTATTCCTATTTCATCATCCCCAAGATGGCCCAGTCGGTCGACATCACCATCGCCGATCCGGCTTTCAGGGCAGGTGCGGTGTTCCCGATCATTGCCCTCGTCTTGACGATTCTTGCTTCTTCGGCTTTGAAGAAGGACATCAGCAAGGTGCGTGCCACCGACCGCATCCGTTGATAGGGGCAAAGTAAAGAAACAACGAAGCCGACTCCATTGGGGTCGGCTTTGCTGTTTTAGAAGACCTTTTTTCGGTCGAGCTCGAAGATCTCCATGTCCTTGAAGGTCTTGCCCTCGATGACCATCCTGATGAAGGTGACCTGCTTGTGGAAGCCCGAGTTGCCAGCCGCTCCCGGGTTGATGTGGAGCAGGTTGAGCTGCTTGTCGTAGATGACCTTGAGGATGTGGGAATGCCCGCAGATGTAAAGGTCGGGCTTATTCTCCTGTAGGATGTATCTCACCTCGGGCATGTAATGGCCGGGATAGCCGCCGATGTGGGTCATGTAGACGTCGACATCCTCGACATGGAAGGACAGACCCTCGGGGTATTGCATCCGCACGATGTGGTCGTCGATGTTGCCATGCACGGCCCGCAAGGGTTTGAAGGCCGCCAGGGCCTCGGCCGTCTCGATGCTGCCGATGTCGCCCGCATGCCACAACTCATCCACGTCTTTGAAGAAATGGAAGAGCTGTGGTATGAGGGTGCAATGGGTGTCCGACAAGATGCCGACTTTCAGCATGTCATTTCAGGTTAATCATGAAGCCGATGGACAGCACCTCCTTGAACTGGACCTTGGAGCCTTTTTCGACACCTTCAAACGGGATGTCATAGTCGTAAATGAGGTGTGTGGCGAGGTTGGCGTTGAGCCAGTCGTTGACCTTCAGCACGAGCATGTTCTGCCAGTCGACATCGATGCGCTCGGGGTGGTTGAGGTAGTTGGAGAAGAGCTCCAGCTTCGAGTTGAAGTCGATGTTCTTGGCGAGGGGATATTGGAACTTGGCCACGGCGCGGGCGCCAAATTCGTAGCGGACCTTGGCGTTCTTGGCATGTTGGGTGGTGTCGTTGGCATCCAACGAGTTGACGCCGAAGGCACCTTCTTCCGCCAAACGGTCGTCGTTAACGATGGTCACGCGGCCCGTGATGGGCGAGAAGTAGAGTGAGAAGTGGGGGTTGGGCGCCCATTCCACACCGAGACCCAAGCTGATGTAAGCCGGGGCGAGGAAGTGGGAGATGTAGTTGGTGGAGTCCTTGGTGTAGTCGAAGCCATAGGCGAACTGTGAGCGGAAGGCCAGCTCAGCAGCGTAGTTGAGGTGCTCCGTGGCCTTCAAGCCTGCCAGCGAGGTGAATTCGATCTTGTCGTCCGTCTTGATGGGCTTGCGCTTGAAGTCGAAATAGCTGTAGCCCAAGGAGGTGTTCAGGGTGTTGTCCCACTTGAAGTTGCCCTTCAGGTAATGGATTTCGTAGTTGAAAAGGCCTTGTCCGGCGATGGTGTTTTGTCCACCAGCGGCCCAGTTGGTGTAGGAACTTTGTCCGAAATTGAGGCCGAAATTGCCTTTGTGGGTCCAGCCTTCAGGTTGCTCGTCCTGTGCGAACGAAACGATGGCAAAAGCTAATGCCAATGCTGTAAGTAATACTCTTTTCATTTTGAAATGGTTTGATTTTTAAATGTTTATTATTCGAATTCTCAATTTTCAATTCTCAATTTTCAATTCTCAATTATCAACTCTCAACTCTCAACTCTCAACTAAAAATTATAACCATCCTGAAACTCCCGATTCCCAATGCTAAACGTGATATCCTGCATGTTATGGCTACGGACATATTGCTCGTTCTTTTGTGCGGGAATCCAGATCGTCTCTTGCAGGAGTCGTATGGCTTCTTGGTCGCAGCCGCCGCCTACCGAGTTGACGACGACGATGTTCGACGCGGTGCCATCGGTCTCCACCACGAAGTTCAGCCTTACGGTGCCTTGTATCTCGCGTTCTTTGGCTTCGGCGGGGAATTTCAGGTGCGTGGCGATGTATTTGGCCATGTTAGAGCCGTCGGCGAAATAAGGGCGGGCCACCTCTTCCAGTTGTTTGTATTCAAATACTTTGTTTGAGGTGTCGGCCTCCAATGTGAGCGGCACGACGGGACGCTCGTGGCGTTTCCAATAGCGCTTGTAGCTCTTGGCACTGAATTCGACCTCGTACTCGTAGTCATACTCCACAGGGATGCCGACATTCAAGGCGGGTTTCCAGAGGATGGTCTTCACCAGACGCAGGGCGATGGGAGCGGCGGCCTCGCTGAAGGTGGATTTGACGGCATATTGGCTGGCCTGGCCTTGGGCGTCAAGGTGGAAGCCCACGACGACTTTGCCGCTGTTGCCCTGCTTCAGGTCGGCATCGGGATAGACGAGGTTTTGCGTGATGTAGTCCTTGGTGACGGCCTTGCCTGCAACGGGTTCGGGAAGGGTCACTTGCGCTTTCAGTTGCCATGCCGAAAGGAGAATGGCCATGGCGATGATGAGTCTTGTTTTCATGGCGTATAGGTTTTGATGATGCAAAAGTAAATTATTTTGTTGAATTAACTTCGTTGAATCTTCGATTTGTTGAATTGTTTATTTGTTTAATTGTTGGAAACACTTTGTAACAATTGACTACGTCGAATTATCATTTCAACAGTTCAACGATCAACGATTCAACATTATTCCTATTTTTGCCGAAAATTTGATTCCATGGAAGACAACTACAAGAACAATATGGTGTTCGGCATCCATCCCGTGTTGGAGCTGATTCGCTCGCAGAAGGAGATAGAGAAGGTTTACATCCAAGGCGGTGTGCGCTCGCCCGAGATTGCGGAGATTGCCAACACCTGCCGCGCCAACGGCGTGCCGGTGCAGTTTGTGCCCATCGAGAAGATGAATCGCCTGACGCGCAAGAACCACCAAGGCGTGGTGGCCTTCATCTGCCCGATCGAATACCAGCCTTTGGAAAAGGTGGTGCAGATGGTCTTCGAGGACGGCCGTGACCCCTTCGTCCTCATGCTTGACCGCGTCACCGATGTGCGCAACTTCGGCGCCATCGCCCGAACAGCCTATGCTGCCGGCGTGGATGCCATCGTCATCCCCAACCACGGCTCGGCCTCCATCAATGGCGACGCGATGAAGACCTCGGCAGGAGCCTTGTCGTTGATCAACGTGTGTCGCGTGGAGAACCTGAAGGACGCCATCGATTTCTTGAAAGCCAGTGGCCTGCGCGTGGTGGGCTTCACGGAGAAGGCACAAGAGAGCCTGTGGAAATCCGATCTCACGGGCCCGCTCTGCGTGATGATGGGCTCCGAGGAGGACGGCATCAGCCCCGCCTACCTCAAACGCCTTGACGGTCATCTGATGATTCCCATGCCTGGCGACATTGATTCGCTCAATGTTTCCGTGGCCACGGGTATCGTCTGTTTCGAGGTGGTGCGGCAGAGGATGGGATAAATGTGTAGAGACGGTGTGCACACCGTCTCTACCCGATATGATTAATAATAAAATAGAAAAAATGGGTTAAAATGGTAATATATTCATTTTAATCACTATTTTTGCAGTGTTGAACCATAAAAATTGACGCCATGAAAAGACTGTTATGCTTTCTGTTTACGCTGCAAATGCTTGCCGTTTCTGTCGTTGCCTCTGCGCAAGTCACCATTAAAATCGAGGAGCTTTCAAGGCCCGATGCGTTGCTGCCTGTTAGGAAGGTTGATAAAGATGTGAACACGCTATCCGTGAATGTGGACGCTGACAGATTGGTTCTCCAATACGGAAATCATCCGTTTTTCTATGGGATGTATGAGGCCTACGCCAGCCATCGTCCGTTCGTGCTTTCGCCCGACATGATTTGGCTGCTCATCAGTCAGGGTTTTTCGCACCATATCAATGCCGATCCCGAGAAATACCGTGACCGCATGGTCGATTTCCAAGATAAGATGTCGCTGGTGGTGGTAAGCGAGTGCCCACTTGACAAAGCCCAATGGGATGTGCTGATTCCGGAATTTGCGCAGGAAATAAGAGAGAATATGAAGGGGACCATTGCCGAGACGATGATTGCCGACTTTTCGACCACGACGCAATATGAGCAAATCGCCTCCGAGATTACACTAATGGAGACGACAAAGGCCTATTTTGAGTTTGTTGTGGTGTATATTGCATGTGGGATCCCAGAGGTGACCTTGTTGGGTACAACGGAAGACTGGCAAAAGGTGTACGACAAGGCAATGCAGTTGCGCTCCTTCGATTTGGATTGGTGGATAGATGAATTGGCACCTATTCTCAAGCAGTTCATCAAGTCCTCGGAAGGCCATGCTGACACCAAGTTTTGGAGAAATATGTTCAAGTGGCATACGCAGAAGGAATATGGTGCGCCCAATGTCATTGACGGTTGGATTGTCAAGTTTTTCCCTTACGACAAGGATGGCAAACGCTTCGATTTGAAGACGCTGACCCGCGATTCCAATCTGCCTGACGAGATGGCGGAGGCCGATGTGCGTTTCGTCGAACTCTATCCCGACGGTTCAAGTACAGAAACAATGATTGAATTGTATGGCGGGTTTGTGGGCCTTGAGCAGAATCCCGAGAATTACGCCTTGACGCCAAAGATTGGATGGAAGGTGGTGAAGAAGGATGATACCTCCACGATAAAAAGTATGAAGAAAAACATGGAATTTGGATTGAAGTTGAGAGTCAAGGAAGTGCCAGAGGCTTTGGGGAAATTGGACAGTATTCCGTCTCTGACGCTTTATTTCAAGGAGGGTGTCCGCTTTCCAGAATGGATGAAAGATGTGAAAATCGACTATTTATGCGTTTTTGGTGAGATTTCGAAAGAGGAACAGAAAAAGTTATTGGATTGGTATCCTTCTTCGATGCTTCGGCTGAATGATGTTATGTATGATAGGAGAGGAGACAAAACGAATGTGCATGTCTTCAATTATAAGGTGGGTTCCGCCTTGTATGGCATCGATTCAATTGGCGTGCTTCGGATTGACAACCAGAAAACACGTCCTTTCAGACGTCTGGTTTCTTACAGTGATGAATGGGTGACGGTAAAAGATGTGAAGATACCAGACGACGTGACGAAGCACGTGGATACCATTATTCTTAAAAACAAGGCGCCACGACGGATGAAACAGCTTCAGAATCAGTTCCCCAATACGGTCATTTTATATGATTACGAGGTGCGGTTTGGGGAGCAGTGGATGGGAACAGACTCGCAAAGCACGTATGGATTGTTTTTGGGTAGAAATGGCAGGACCGTAAACTATGGAGGAAACGCGAAAGGCAATACGGTAGACTCGGAAAAACTGATGGAAAACCTTCCGTCGCGTCAGCCGGTGCCGCAATTGCTGGAGGAAAAACGAAAATAAATAGAGACGTAGCGCACTACGTCTCTACATGATTTGTGTTGCCGTTTTTAGACGTTGCGCGCAACGTCTCTACATGGTTTTACGGTGTGTAGAATTCATCATCCTTCCAGTTAGCTACATTGTTTTCGATATAATTGGCAATGCGGTTCATTTCTGGCGTGTCGCGAACGATGTGGTCGTGGAAACGGGGTTGCCAGGAAAAATCGAGGGTGTTTTCGTTGGCATAATGGGTTACCGCTCGTTTCAAACCTCCTATGACTACCGATAGTGGTCCTTTTCGATGCGAGATTTCTTGCATGGTTTCATTTACGGTATCAGACAACCATCGGCTGGGTGTTTCCGTTGTAGAGACGGTGTGCACACCGTCTCTACCTGCTGAAATGATGACAATTGCATGCAAATGATTCGGCATTATCGTCCATAACGGGATTTCCGCATAGGGATAATGGGACGTAACGTTATTAAATTGTTCATCAGCATATTTCCCTATGTCAGACAACACCATTTCCCCATTCTCGATTTCGCCGAAATAATGTTCTCGGTCTTTCGTGCAGATTGTAATGAAATAGGATCCGCCATCGTAATCATGCCATGATGCACGGGCAGATTCTATTCTATATTTGTGTTGGAATTTGTCGTCTGACATTGATCATCGTGTTAGGGTGTAGAGACGGTGTGCACACCGTCTCTACCAGGGTGAATGTATTATTTCAAATATTTATCCAACCAATTATAGAACCGTCTCTGCCAAAGCACACCGTTCTGCGGTTTCAACACCCAGTGGTTCTCGTCGGGGAAATACAGGAATTCGGCATCGAGGCCGCGCAGGATGGCGGCGTTGTAGGCCTGCATGCCCTGCGTGAAGCAGATGCGGTAGTCCAAGCCGCCGTGAATGACGAGGATGGGCGCGGTCCATTTGTCGACGAAGAGGTGGGGCGAGTTGGCGTAGGTCTTACGCACGGTGGGGTTGTTCCAGTCCCAGAAGGGGCCGCCGAGGTCCCAGTTGACGAACCACATCTCCTCGGTTTCGAGGTATTGTGCCTCAAGGTTGAACATGCCGTCGTGGGCGATGAGGGCCTTGAAGCGGCCGTCGTGGTGACCGGCTAACCAATACACGCTGAAGCCACCGAAGCTGGCACCCACGGCGCCGAGGCGGTTCTCGTCGATGTAAGGCTCTTTCTTCAGCTCGTCGATGGCGCTGAGGTAGTCCTTCATGCACTGTCCGCCGTAGTCGCCGCTGATTTCCTCAAGCCATTCCTGACCGAAGCCGGGCAAGCCGCGACGGTTGGGGGCGACGATGATGTAGTCGTTGGCGGCCATCATCTGGAAGTTCCAACGGTAGCTCCAGAACTGGCTCACCGTGCTTTGCGGTCCGCCCTCGCAGTAGAGCAGGGCAGGGTATTGCTTGGTGCTGTCGAAATGCGGGGGATAGATGACCCAGGTCAGCATGTCCTTGCCGTCGGTGGTCTTCACCCAGCGTTCCTTGACCTCACCCATGGTGAGTTGGGCGAAGATATTGTCGTTGACGGTGGTGATCTGCGTGGCTTCGCCCGTGGCGGGGTCGACGCTGAAGAGCTCCGTCGGGTGGCTCATCGACTGGCGGCCGGCAATCAGCTTGTCGCCGTTGAAGTGCACGGAGACGTAGTTGTGCACGCCTTCCGTCAGCTTTTTGATCTCGCCATTCTCGAGGGTGAGGGCGTAGAGTTGGTCGGTGGCATAGGCGTCGCTGATGAAGTATAAGGTCTTGCTGTCGTCGGCCCAGCTGAAGCCCGTGCAGCACTGGTCGAAGCGGGCCGAGTAGTCGGTCTTCTCGCCGGTCTCGAGGTTCATCACGAAGAGGCGTTGCTTGTCGCTCTCGTAGCCATCGCGTTCCATGCTCTCCCAGGCCATGTATTTGCCGTCGGGCGAGATGACGGGGTTGAGGTCGTAGCCCATCATGCCTTCGGTGAGGTTCTTGCACTCGCCGCTTTGGATGGTGTATTGATAGATGTCGGTGTTGGTGGAGAGGGCGTAGTCCTTGCCGACCTTCTTACGGCAGCAGTAGACGAAGCTCTGTCCGTCGGGCAGCCACTGCACCTGCTCCATGCCGCCGAAGGGACGTACGGGGGCTTCCCATTGCTCGTCCTTCATGGCGTCGAAGGCGTTCTCGATTTTGCCGCTACTGAAGTTACCCACGAAGAGGTGGCCGTAGGTGTCGACCCAGTGGTCCCAGTGGCGGTACATCAGGTCGTTGTTGATGCGGCCCGACGACTTGTCGAGGTCGGGATAGATGTCGGCCACGGTCTCTTTCAGTTTCACCTCCTTGGTGAAGAGCACCTGGGCGCAGTCGGGTGAATAAAGGAACCCGTTGATGTCGTCAGGCTCGCTGGAGACGCACTGCAGGCCGGTGCCGTCGGGATTCACTTCCCAGAGTTGCATGATGTCGTCTTTAGGGGCGAGGAAGCCGATCTTCTTTCCGTCGGGACGCCATTGTGGGCTGTATTGGCTGTCATTGCTCACGACCAGCACTTTATTATCGCTGCCGTCGGCGTTCATGACATATAAGGTGGAGCCGCTACGGTTTTCGGGCACGCTGTAGTAAGTCACGGCATAGACGATTTTCTGATGATCGGGCGAGAGGCTGTATTCACCGATGCGGCCCATGGCCCACAGCACCTCGGGCGTCATGATATCCGACTGCAGGGTGAGCTCCGTTGGGCCGATTTTCTCCTTCACTTCTTTCGTTGCTTCGGTTTTCGTTTCATTCTTAACCCCATTTTCACGGGGTGACTGTGTGTTACATGACACGATTGTACAGGTGATCATGGCTAACAGGAATAGTTTGGTTTTTCTCATGATGAAATGGTTTAGAATTTGGCCGTAAAATTAGGGAATTATTCTGTTCGTGAAGAAGTTTATGTTATTTTTGCACCATAAACAAACAGAATAATCTCAAAATCTAACCAATATGAAAAAAGTAATGAAGGCAGTAGCAGCCTTAATGCTAATGACAGCGGTGGTTTTCGCCGCAGGATGTAAGAAAGAAGGTTATGGTGTTTTGAACGGCCATGAGTATGTTGACCTCGGCTTGCCGAGTGGTTTGCGGTGGGCGACTTGCAATGTGGGTGCCGACTTGTCCGAAGGCCTAGGCTACTACATCGCTTGGGGCGAGACGCAACCCAAAGAGAATTATGGTTGGGACTTCTACCAGTTGGGAATTGATTATAACAAATTGACCAAATATTGTGGCAAACCTGAATACGGGTACGATGGTTTTTCCGACGATCTGACCACCTTGTTGCCTGAAGACGATGCGGCTACGGCCAACTGGGGAGCCGGCTGGCGTATGCCTATCCAGGAAGAATGGAAGGAACTTATCGACCACACGACGCATACATGGACAAGACAGAACGGCGTGGACGGAATATTGTTTACTGCGAGCAATGGCAATAGTATCTTTTTGCCGGCTGGTGGCTATTTCCATTATAGTGAGATCATATCTCCTGGCATTTACGGAGCATATTGGTCAAGTTCACTCGATTCAGACGAACCGTATTATGGGAAATTATGCGAATTTGAATCCAACTATGCCCGAACCTCCAAATATGGACGGCTTTATGGTATGTTAGTCCGGGCAGTGTGTTCCGCTAATTGATCCACCCCGTAGAATATACCAACATAATCCACAAAACCACCCTCGAAAGCTCCAAAGGAAAATGGAGTTGGAGGGTGGCTTTTTATTATGGTATCAACCAATTGGCTGCCGAAACGATATGGATGGTAAAACCATCTTGCTCCATATCCTCTTGGTCGTCAAGGGTGACAAGAGTCAAGTTATTGCAATGCAGTTTATTGGCTGCTTTAATCAGTCCATTCAATTCGCGGCGGCGGGTTTTGGGACTGCTGATGTCGTATGAATCTGATTATCCTATTTAAACTACGATAAATAAAGATTTTTACGCTGCAAAAGTACGATAAAATCCGAAAATATCA
Organism: Bacteroidales bacterium; assembly: GCA_017395365.1. Taxonomy (GTDB): domain Bacteria; phylum Bacteroidota; class Bacteroidia; order Bacteroidales; family F082; genus Limimorpha. Next base: position 5,574 of record JAFPUN010000009.1, on the reverse strand, counting down.
ATAATAAAGTACGATAAAATCCAATTATTTGTTTTGTAAACTACGATAAAATCCGAAATTTCACTCTGAAAACTACGATAAAATCCAATTCTAGCTAAGACAATAACACTTTTTTTCATAAATCCTTTGCCATTTCCCTGAAATACACTACTTTTGCACCTTCATTTCGTTCTTTTTGTATCGAATGTTGAATTTTAATTCTTTGAATTTTAAATCATTAAATCTGAAATACTATGTTAAGTCAAGATGTAAAGATTGGAAGCGCTGTCCGTTTGGATGGAAAGATTTATTTCTGCATTGACTTCCAACACGTTAAGCCTGGCAAGGGCAACACTATCATGCGTATCAAACTGAAGGACGTGCTGAGCGGCAACGTGCTCGAAAAGCGTTTCGACATCGGTGTGAAGCTCGAAGACGTGCGCGTTGAGCACCGTCCCCACCAGTACCTCTACAAGGAAGGCGAGGACTACATCTTCATGAATACCGAGACCTACGACCAAATCCCGATTCCCGAGGGCAACATCACTGGTGTGAAGTTCATGAAGGAAAACGACGAGGTTGACGTTGTCGTCGATGCCTCCACCGAGACCATCCTGTACGCCGAAATGCCGGTGAAGACCGTGCTGAAGGTGACCTACACCGAGCCTGGCGAGAAGGGCAACACCGCCACCAACGCTCTGAAGGAAGCCACCGTCGAGACGGGCGCCATGGTCCGCGTGCCGTTGTTCATCAACACAGACGATCTTATCCGCGTCGATACCCGTACGGGCGAATACTGCGAACGCGTGAAGGCTTAAACAGTCTTTGAAAAACCTTTAAAAAAGCAGTTGTGATCCGAGCGGTTGCAACTGCTTTTGTTTTGGATAATTACAAAATTCAGTCGTAATTTGGTTTTTTTTGTTTACCTTTGCGCTGAAATACAATGAAAAATGAGTGACCAAACTTTGATATACCTAATCGCCGATTACTTCAAGACGAAGCCTGTCTTGAAGGCATGGCTGTTTGGCTCGTTTGCTCGTGGTGAGGCCACGCCAGAAAGCGATGTGGACATTTTGGTTGAGTTTGACCATAGCAGTCCCATTGGATTGTTTGCCTACGCACAAATGTGGAGAGAGTTGGAGGAACGTCTTGGCCGCCAAGTTGACTTGGTAGAGGAAGGCACATTACTTCCATTTGCTGTAGAATCGGCAAATCGTGACAAGAAACTGGTCTATGAGAGAGCAAGTTAGGGATGTGAAAAAGTATATTTCGGAATTGCAGAAATAGGGCAGTTTTCGATTCTTGCTGCCGTATTTGACGATTAGATTTTCAAACTTTTTCTTGATTGAGAAAAAAATCCTATTTTTGCATCTTATCAAAAAGACAATTCCCATGAAAATCAAGAAGACTACCCTGAAAAACATAGCGGAACTCATTGGAGCCAAATATGTTGGCCCTGCCAATTTTCCCATCACGGGTTTGAATGAAATCCACAAGGTGGAGGAGGGTGACATCACCTTCGTCGACCACCCGAAATACTATGCCAAGGCGCTCAACTCGGCCGCGACGGTGGTCCTTATTAATAAGGAAGTGGTCTGCCCTGAAGGCAAGGCCCTGCTGCTCCATGACGACCCGTTTGATGCCTTTCTGCGCATCATGCGGCATTTCCGCCCTTTCGAGCCTCAAACACAGCCTATAAGCGAAACGGCCGAGATAGGGGAGGGCACGCTCATTATGCCGGGTAGCTTTGTCGGACATCATACCGTCATTGGGAAGAACTGCCTCATCCATCCCAATGTGACTATCTACGACCACTGCGTGATTGGCGACAACGTCATCATCCACTCGGGCAGCGTCATCGGTGCGGACGGCTATTATTTCCAACGCCGCAATGAAGGCTTCAAGAAGTTTGAGTCCTTTGGTCGTGTGGTCATCGCCGACGATGTGGAGATCGGTGCCCTGTGCAGCATCGACCGCGGCGTCACCTCCGACACCATCATCGAGAGCGGCACCAAGTTGGACAACCACTGCCAAATCGGCCACGACAGTTACATCGGCCACAACTGCCTCATCGGTGCCCATGCCGCCATCGCTGGCGTGACACGCATCGAGGACGATGTCATCCTCTGGGGCCGTGTGTGCATCAACAAGGACTTGGTCATCGGCACGGGTGCTGTTGTCTTGGCTACCTCGGCCGTCGACAAGAACATCGAGCCGGGTAAGGCCGTCTTCGGTGTGCCCGCCCAGGAGGTGCGAAAGCAATGGCGCGAACAGGCTGCCTTGCGTCAGTTGCCCGATTTCCTGAAAGAATACTATAAAACACATCAATCTTGACCAAGACCATTGACCCAGACCCAGACCTGCCTCATCCTTTGTGAAAGCAGTCTGGTTCAGGGTCTAGGGTTAGGGTTTGAAAAAATACAAAAAATGAAGAAACTTATCCTTGCTTTATTGCTTTTATTCATGGTTGTGGCTCAAACTTTTGCCCAGGACATGAAGACCTACCAGTATGCCGAACGCGACACACTGAATCTCTATCTGGATTTTTACACGCCTGAACATGTCCATGACAGCACGATTTGCTTGGTCTATGTCTTCGGCGGCGGCTTCATCGGGGGGCATCGCGACGGTAAGTGGGAAAAAGCCTACTTTGAACAGCTGGTCGACGAAGGCTTTATGGTGGCTTCCATCGACTATCGTTTGGGCCTGAAAGGAGCGAAGAACCTCGGCATATTCAATACCGAGCCTTTGGAGAAGGCGGTTTATATGGCCACGGAAGACGCCATCTCGGCCCTCGCTTATCTGCTCGAACACGCTGCAGAGCTGAAGGTCAACAAGGATTATATTGTGATGATAGGCTCCAGTGCGGGTGCCATCACTTCTTTGCAGACTGATTATGCCTTGTGCAACGGCTACCTCAATTCCAACATCCTGCCTGAAGATTTCCGTCTGGCAGGAGTGGTTAGTTATGCCGGGGCCATTTTCTCGCATGAAGGCAAGGTCAAGTATCGCAATCGCGAGCCGGCACCTACTATGCTGTTCCATGGCATGAGGGATAACTTGGTGTCATACAAGGGGATAAGTTTCATGAATGTTGGCTTCTTCGGCACGGATGCCTTGGTGAAGCGTTTCAAGAAGTATCAATACCCTTATTTTGCACGCCGTTTTGAAGACTATGGCCACAGCGTTGCCGTCGCAGGCCCGCTGACCGTGGACGATTTGCTTTGGTTCTGCCATCATTACATCTACAACAAGGAAAGAATTCAGGTGGATGGGACTTACACGAATCTCGATCCTGCTACCATGCCTCCGTATGATTATTATACGCCTGGCGATTTATACAAGTGATATACAAGTTTTTAGATAACCTATAAAATGAAAAAACTAATGATTTGCTTTGGAATGGCTGCCACTCTGGTGGGCTGTGCTCCAAAACAGGAGGAACCCGCTGAACAGCCCCAGCCCAAAGAAGAGTTCAAGTATTTGGTTGACGAGTTCGCCGACTTGAGGATCATGCGTTACCAGATCCCGGAATGGGACCAGCTGACGCTACAGCAGAAGAGCTACATCTATTTTCTCGGTGAGGCGGCCAAGTGCGGTCGCGACATCCTTGCCGACCAGAACTTCAAGTACAACCTGGTGATCCGCAAGACCATCGAGGCCGTGCTGAACTCGTATCAAGGCGACCGCGAGAGCGCCGATTTCCAGAACTTTGTGGTCTATGCCAAGCGTGTGTTCTTCAGCAACGGCATCCATCACCACTATGCCGAGGATAAGTTCTTCCCCGAGGTCAGCGAGGCCTATTTCGCCGACTTGATTAAGGGCAGCAACGCTAACTTGCTCCCGCTCAACGAGGGCGAGACCGTCGACGACTTCATCGCCTTCCTGACACCTGTGGTCTTCGACAAGGAACTCTACAAGATGCGTCGCAGCAGCGAGGACGACATCATCGTCAACTCGGCCGTGAACTTCTATGAAGGCGACATCCGTAAGGGTGATGTGGAAGCCTTCTACAACAAGATGCGCAAGCCCAACGATGCCGAGCCCATTAGCTATGGACTCAACTCCAAGCTGGTGAAGAAAGACGGTAAGATTTATGAAGACGTCTATAAGGCCGACGGCCTGTATGGCGAGGCCATCCAAGCCATCATCGGCTGGCTGCAGAAGGCCAACGAGGTGGCGGAGAACGACAGCCAACGCAACTACACGCAGAAGCTTATCGACTATTACACCACAGGCGACCTGAAGACTTGGGACGAATACAACATCGCGTGGGTCCAGGACTCCGTCTCGCACATCGACTTCGTGAACGGCTTCATCGAAGACTATGGCGACCCGATGGGCATGAAGGCCACTTGGGAGGCCATCGTCGACTTCAAGGACCTTGAGGCTACGGTGCGTTCCAACACCATCAGCGAGAACGCCCAATGGTTTGAGGACCATTCGCCCGTCGACCCGCGCTTCAAGAAAGAGGAGTGCAAGGGCGTGTCGGCCAAGAGCATCATCGTCACCACGCTGGGTGGCGACTGCTTCCCCTCGCCCCCGATTGGCATCAACCTGCCCAACGCCGACTGGATCCGCAAGGAATATGGCTCCAAGTCAGTGACCATCACCAACCTGATGGAAGCCTACGACAAGGCCGCCGACGAATGCCCGAGGAGTGCCCTCAAGGAGTTTGCCTACTCGCAGGAAGAGGTCGACCTCTGCAAGAAATACGGCTCTGATGCCGATGTGGTGCATACCAACCTGCACGAGTGCTTGGGTCACGGCTCAGGCAAGCTGTTGCCTGGCACACAACCTGGCGCCTTGAAGGAGTTCAGCTCGACGCTGGAGGAGGCCCGTGCCGACCTCTTTGGCCTGTACTATCTGGCCGAGCCGAGGATGGTGGAGTTGGGCGTGATGCCCGATGCCGAGGCTTATAAGGCCGAGTACTGCTCCTATATCCGCAACGGCATGATGTCGCAACTGGCTCGTGTGGAGCTGGGCAAAGACGTCACCGAGGCGCACATGCAGAACCGCAAGCTCATCTCCGAGTGGTGCTACGAGCATGGCAAGGACGCCAATGTCATCGAGAAGAAGGTGGAGAACGGCAAGACCTACTTCGTCATCAATGACTTTGAGGCATTGCGTGGCTTGTTTGGCGAGCTGTTGGCCGAGATCCAGCGCATCAAGAGCGAAGGCGACTATGCCGCAGGCAAGGCCATCGTGGAGAAGTATGCCGTGAAGGTCGACCCCGAGCTGCACAAGGAAGTCAAGGAGCGTTACAACGCCTTGGGCCTGAAACCCTACGGTGGTTTCATCAATCCTGAAATCGTGCCTGTCGTGGAAAACGGCCAGGTGGTCGACTACAAGGTCGAGTATCCTTCCGATTTCGTGGCGCAGCACCTGAAATATGGCAAGGAATATAGTTTCTTGAAGGCGAAGCACTGATTCCAAAAGAAAAAACTCAAAGAGGAGGGTGTGTCAAAACAGGCACATCCTCTTTTTTATGTCTTGTATGGTCGGTCGTGAGCCATCGAAAGGTTCCTGCCATTTTTTTGCATTTATAGGGAGATGCCTTCTATGGGGCTGTAAAGAGGCCATATGATCTGCCAT
>JAFPUN010000008.1 GCA_017395365.1 Bacteroidales bacterium | reverse complement strand
CTTCTTATGGGCTGTCGTCCCTACGGGACTTTTGGCGGGGACTCACGTCGCCTGCTTATGGGCTGTCGTCCCTACGGGACTTTTGGCGGGGACTCACGTCGCCTGCTTATGGGCTGTCGTCCCTACGGGACTTTTGGCAGGGACTCACGTCGCCTGCTTACTGATATGTCGTCCCTACGGGACTATGGTTTCTGGCTTGCCGCGCGTGATGAATCGTAGGGTCACCTCGGGTTGTTTCTCTTTCTCTTTTTTCATCTTGCACTTGAACGAAACTTCTGATGGGCCTTCATCGAGCATTGAAACGCCTTGTGGCAGTATCTCTTCCATTGTGTTGAAATTCGCGTCGGTGATACAGGCTGTGCCGTCAAAATCGAAAATTAGATACTGTCCCGCCTTGACGGTGCAAGGGAAGTAAAGGATGCCGTTGGGCGTTCTCAGTTCCAGCTCGCTGATGCTGCCTTTGCCTTCCACCTCGATGCGGAGGGCAAAACGGCTATTGTAGGGGCTGTTCCATTGCCAAGAGTCATCCTTCAGCTTGCATAGATAGCCTCTTGAGATGTATTGTGGATAAAGCAGATAGGTGGAATCTTCGCCTTTCTCGATATGCCAGCTACTGTAGGGGTCTTTGAAGGCTTCTTTCTGCACCTCGCTGAAGGCTCCCGAGAGTCGTAGCGATTCCCAAATGCTGATGGTGTTCAATATGGCGTCGGTGAGGCCATGTTTGCGCATAGTGTTGGTTTCGAAGTCGAGGCCAAAGCCAGCATCGAAGGCTGCAGCATTGGAGAGGAACCACTCCAGTTCTTCCATCGTGGTGGCTTTTCGGTTATTGTCGGCGAGGTGGATCTTGAAATTGCCCAACATCCATGGCATCATGTTGCTTCGATAAAAGTCTTGTTTTTTTTGGAGTTTTTCGGCCATGGTGTTGCGCATCGAAGCGTTCCAAAGCGTGTTGTCGTTGACTCTCGTCAGGTAGTGCCACGAGCCATGCGTGAGTTGGTCGGCTTGGAGGTGTTTACCAGGATTGTACCTTTGCATGGTGTCGAGAAGCTGTGTGATAGCCAAGTCGCCAAAACCATTGTAGGCATAGCTCTTCAAGTCGTTGAAGACCAGTAGTGGAGCATCGTCTTTAGCGGCTTTTTTGGCTTCTTTGAGGATCATCTTGTCCTGTATCCACGGGGCGGGGACGAAGGTGAAGTCGGTGTTGTCCCACAGTTTGAAGGTAAAGGCTTCTTTTTTGTGGGCGGCTTTCTTGGTGCCGAAGGCGCCGCGTGTGCAGCAGTAGAACACATGGATGTTGCCGATGGCCTCGGTGCTGCGATAGGTGATCAGCTCGTCGTCTATGAGAAGCACGTTGAGGTGGGCGGGCTTGCCGAAGAGTCCGGAGTGGTAGACGGCAAACTCGGCCTGTGTGGCGTCGATGGGAAGCTGTAGCTGGAGTTCGCCTTGTTTCAAGAGGTCATCGGGATTTATTGGAGCGTTGGCGGGGATGCGGTTGGCCCACACTTCGTGGCAGAAGTCCAAACCGGCTTGATGGCATTTCTGGGCCACGAAGGCGGTGTCTTTGTCAGCGTATTCATTGCAGAGATACGACTTGGTCGAAAGTGGGTCCACTTTGTTCCAAATGCCGTTGTTGACGGGATGCGCCAGCCCTTCCTGGGCCTCTGTCTCGGCGATTTTGGCCATGACATCTTGTTGCCGGCAAGCGAAAAGCATCAAAGCGGCATCGTTTATGGAACCTTGAGGGGAATCAAGGTTATAGGCGATGGCACCTTCGTGGCCGTAGGTGTCGCGAACGTGTGGAATGTGACGGTCGTAAGCCGAAAACTGCATACGAGTTCCCTCGGAGGTGGCCATGGCAGCCAGTTCGGGGTCGGCATCATAATGCAGCATCTGGCTGACTTGTTGGGTGCAGTTTGCTGGAAATCCTGCGTTGATTTTCGTGTTGAGAGCCTGCATGCCGAAGGCCCAACCCCGCCCTTGTGCCACACCGATGATTTCGCCTACGCTTTCGGTGAGGTTGAGGCATATAGGGAACAGAAGCACAGCATCGGGGCCTTTCTCCCAATCGGTATGGTCGATGGTGACGAAAATGCTACTCCCGTCGTAGTCTGTGTCAAACATCAGGCTGATGTTGTCCACTTCGCCTTTGAAACCGATGGTCGCCATGCCGAAATTGCATTCGAAGAAGCTGGAGCTGAAGGCCTTGCCGTCTTTGAAGGCTATGGCGACGGGACAGCCATCACCAGCGAGGACCTTTTCGCCGCAGATGGTGACATAACGCACCATGCCATACTCGTCGATGCCGATCGAGAAGTCACGCGTGTGGAAAGGATAGGTGTAGACGCTCCTGATGTCTTCCAGATATTGGGCTTGGGCGAATAAGGCGCTACAGAGTAAGATGAGGGTGGCAAACAGTTTTTTCATCAGTCGATTCCTCTTAAGTCTTTGTATAGTTTAACGGCGTAAAGGTCGGTCATATTGGAGATGAAGTCGATGACAGACTGCAGCTTGGTGTAGGTGTCGTCAGTCTCCACCTTGAACTGCTCGGGAACGAGCGAGAGTAGTTTTTTGTTATAAGGTGTGTCGGGGTTGAGGACGGCGTCGGTAAACTCCTCCATCAGCGTTCCGATGACATTGAAGCCCGTCAGCTCGATCTTCACCACCGAGGGATGGCGATAGATGTGTTTCACGGATTCGTTGCGGCAGAATTCGAGGGCGTTCTTCTCATATTCAGGCAGGTGTGCGATGAGACTCTTCTCGAAACGACCTTCCATGATGGCGTCGTAGTTCTTGAGGAAGATGTCGCTTGCGAGGTTCACCAACTTGTTGATGAGCATGGCGCGCAGGAAGGCCATCCGTTCGTTGACATCCGTCACGCTATGGTAGACCTCGTCTTTATGGTTGAAGAACCCCTTGTCCTTTTTTTCATTGAAGAAAGCGGTGAAGCAACTCTCGATGGCCTCGGTGCTGACGATGCCGCGTTTGTGGGCGTCTTCCATGTCGAGGATGAGGTAGCAGATGTCGTCGGCGGCCTCCATCATATAGGAAAGGGGATGGCGGGCATATACGAGATGTCCCTCATCGATCTTTGGCATGCCACATTCTTCTACGACCTCCTTGAAGGCATCGATCTCGGAGTAAAAGACATTGTATTTCTTGCGGTTGCCTTTGTCGAACGAAGGATAGGGGTATTTCAGCAGGGTGGCCAAAGTCGCGGTGGTGAGGGAGAAGCCGCCAGCGCGTCGGCCCGTGAACTGGTGTGTCAGCTGGCGGAAGGCGTTGGCGTTGCCTTCGAAGGCGATAAGGTCGCTCCATTGCTCGGGCAACACATGGTCCTTGAGTTCCTTGCCTTTGCCGTCGCGGAAGAAGCTGCTGATGGTGTCTTCGCCCGAGTGGCCGAAGGGCGGGTTGCCGAGGTCGTGGGCCAGGCATGCCGTGGCCACAATGGTCTCGATGTCGGACTGGCGTTCCTTCATCTCGGGGCGTTTCTCTGCGAGTTTTTCGACGGTGCGGCAGGCGATGGAGCGTCCCACGCTGGCCACTTCGAGGCTGTGGGTGAGGCGGTTGTGGACCATTTGTGCGCCAGGCAAGGGGAACACCTGGGTCTTGTTCTGCAGCCTACGGAACGGGCTGCTGAAGATGATACGGTCGTAGTCGCGTTGGAACGAGCTGCGGATGTCGGCGCTCTTGTGCGGCTGCGCATAGCGTTTGTTAGAGAGGAGGTCGGTCCAGTTCATCGGGTAGGGTTTTATTGGCGCAAAATTAGGAAAAACCCTAAAATTGACATTGTTATTTTCGGAAATGGATTTGAATTTGGAAAAAATAGTTACTTTTGTAGCTGCTAACATGTTGAAAATATTGTATTTTGTCAGGAAACTTGTTTAATTATACGGCTAATTATGTCGATTCTACATCGGGTTTTTTGATACAGAATCTTGATTTTTCCGCTTCAACAGTGGAGCGCAAGCCCTTGCTGTTTGTGCTAAAAAACCTGTTGCAGCGAGGTTGTCCAGTGGTCATGTCGAAGTTCCTGCAGGAGCAGGTGGGGCGTGTCACCGACGACAAGAAGCCGCTTCTCACCGCCATTATGCGTTTCCAGATGCTGGTGATCGATTTGTTGTTGGCGGGCAAGCTTGACTGGGAGCATGAATGGAAATTCAACATCCGGAATGATGAAGACTTAGGCGATTTCGCCCGTTTGGCTGTCGACGATTTGCTGGTTTGGCTCGACCATCTCGTCATGCTCAAGGAAAAGACGCCTTTGGCGAAGCCTGTGGTGAGTATCGCGGTGAGCAAAGCCAAGAAATTCAAGAAGGAAACGGGTGCGATTAATATTGATTTCTCTGTTGCCCAACGTGTTGGAGTAGTAGACAAACCTGAAGACGACATCATTTACGTTTGTTCCGAAGCGGCCGATTCGCGCAAAGAAAACGACCATTTCGTGGTGAGCACTACCGATCCGATAGATTACAATATCAGAGCGACGGACATGGCGGTTTTGCGTTTCTTCTTGCAGAACCTTTTCGACAAGCAGGATTTCCGCGACGGACAGTTCTCCATCATCGCCAATGTCTTGAGTCTGCACGACACCCTTGGACTGCTGCCCACGGGCGCAGGCAAGTCGTTGTGCTACCAGTTGGCATGCCTGTTGCAACCGTGCATTAGTTTTGTCGTCTGTCCCATCAAGTCGCTGATGTATGACCAGGAGTATAACCTTCGTGCGGCGGACGTCGGCATTACGCGTGTGGCTTATCTCACCAGCGACCAGACCACCACCGTGAAGTCGAAAGTGATGCAAGACTATAGCGAAGGCAAATACCTCTTCGTCTGGATCTCGCCCGAGCGTTTCCAGATGCCGACCTTTAGGGATAGCATCAAGGCCCTCAACAAAAAGTTCCATTTGGCATACGCCGTCATCGATGAGGTGCATTGCCTTTCGGAATGGGGACACGATTTCCGCACTTCCTATCTCAATTTGGTTAGGGCCATTTGCAGGGTCAGCAAGAAAGACGAAACGGAACGCAGCTTGATCACCTTGTTGGGCTTGACCGCTACGGCATCGGTCAATGTGCTGAAAGACATAAAGATTGAGTTCTCGCAAGGTGGAAAATACTTGGATGATTTGGATATCAAGACCTTGCAGGACTATAGTCGCGACGAGCTTGATTTCGAAGTCGTCGATGACAGAGGCCAAAAAGCACCGTGTCTGAGGAACCTCATCGAACAGAATGGCCTTGACCAGACCTTTGAGAAGGCGGCCATTGTGTTTACGCCTTATGTGAACACCAATTTCGGTTGCTACGAACTGGCCGACTATTTGAACGATTATTATGGCAAACATGTGGCTTGGTATGCAGGAAGCTGCCCGACAAAAGGCGACAAGCCCATCCTGAAAGCGCGTGATTTCGAGACCTATAAGGCGGAAGTCCAACGTCGGTTCAAGGACAATGAATACAATATCTTGTGTGCGACCAAGGCTTTTGGCATGGGCATTGACAAGCAGAACATCTGCTACACATTCCATTATGGCATCCCCAGTTCGGTGGAGGCTTTGTATCAAGAGGCAGGCAGGGCAGGCCGATGGGACATCCGTCTGCCCGAAAACCAAGGGCGGAAAGCCAAATGTTATGTCCTTTTTTCCCGAGAACTCCTTCAGTTTGAGGACATGACGACAACCTTGTTCGAAAAAAGCACCACCTTCTACCAAATCGATGCCATGGAGCGGAAAGTCAGCCGCTTTGCCAAGGACTTGTTCAGGCAGGTTCGTCTCTTCACGCAACACCAAAATGATATCAGGACCGATTACGACCTCATCAAGAAGGTGATCAAGACTTTCTTCGAGCCTGACACCACCAAAGACATCCATTATGCCGAACTGAAGCTGCTTCGCATCGACACCGACGTTTTCGAGAAAATCCTATACCGCTTGTCGATTCTCGGGATTGTCGCCGATTGGACCCGCAATTTCTATGACTTGTTCACGGTCGAATTTGTCAGCACCGACGAGGAACACGTCTTCCAAAGCCTGTCGGATTATATCAGCAAGTACGAATCGGTCTATACGTTGAAAAAGAATATTCAAGCCGTCAACAGCGTGGCAGTCAACACCTTCGTCGACAAGTCCTTATGGTATCTGTTGACTTGGATTTTCGAGCATATCATCTACAACAGGAAACAGTCGTTGAAGACCTTGTACGAGTGGTGCTCGCAGTACACGACGAGCCAGGATTTCAAGAAAAAGATCGACGGCTATTTTGCCATCACCGACGCTTCGATGCAGCTCCAATATGTCATCGACCAGCCTTTGGACTACGAAAAATGGTTCGCTTATTTCAATGTCTCGGCAAAGCATCCGACCGACAATGAAGTGAAAAGGATCAAATACCGGGTGAGCCGATACTTGGAAAGCTACAACAACAATCTGGGACTCAATTTCATCAGTGGCATGGTGCGGTTGCGCCTTGGCGAATATGACGACCCTGACGGCAGGCTGCGACTCGAGGAAGTTTTGAAATACATGCTTGGCAGCGCGGAGCATGCCTCGGCCGATGGCTTCCTGAAGAAGCTGTGCGCGTTTGCCAAGGTGTATCTCCGTAGCGACGAGCAGATTGAGCTTTTCTGCGACTCGGTGTTGAAGTTTAGGGAAGACGTGCGAAAACTGTTGTCGGAATGCATGGACCAGCCCTCTTTGATGAATGACCAGATCATGAAGGGCGTTGAGGAACTGAAGCAAATAAAAATACAATTATATGAGCAATTATCAAGAATTTAGCGAGACTTTGCAATCGTTCAAGAACGAAGTCAAGGATTTGGAGGCAGTCTCAGGGGCTTACCAAAAACTTTCTTCTTTGGTCGAGGAGTATCAAAAGGCAGTGGAGACCTTGGAAAACGTTGGAAACCAAGTGGAAAAAAGCCTGCGGAAATTGATGAAGGAAGCCGACGAGGTGAAGGAGACGGCCACGGAGATGAACCCCATCACCGCCAAGTTCCGTGAAGAGGTGCGTGAAATCATTAGGTCGAATTTGGAAGAGAGTAATGCCAAGGTGGAGGCGTTGGTGAACGAGAACCTTGCCGTCACCAAGGCTGCTGTGGATGAGAACCTCTCTGGCACCAAGGCTGCTGTGGAGGAGAACCTTGCCAATGCAAGGGCGATGATTGAAGATGATTTTTCCAACGCGAAATCCCAGCTCGCAGAGTGCCTTACCAGCACCAAAGGTGCGTTGGGACAAAGTGTCATTCAAACCAAAAGAGTGTTGGAAGAAGGGCTTTCGACCACCCAATCGACATTAGACGACACGCTGACCAACACAAAAGCCTTGATGGATGCCGAAGTGAGGAAACTCAACAAGTTAGTCAGTGAGTTGCAAGACATCACGTTTGAGCAGAAACGAACCCTGATGGAAAGAAAGACGTTGCTGGAGGAGGTATTGGACAAACGAACCGACAAGATTATAAAACCCATCTTAAACACCATCTATATAGCAGGCGGAGTGATTTTTGCGGGTATGCTGGGACTGCTGTATTTTCTGTTGTGGGGATTGGGGTATATCTGATTTGGCGTATACTTGAGTCCGACAGGTTAGAAGGAAAAGCGTTAGCAAAAGCAAATTCTTTCCAGATATGTCCATTTTTTTTCGGTTTTTTCTTAATTTTGCACGCGGAAACAAAAAGAAAACAAAAGGGACATTGACGGCAACAACATTGTTACAACACCAGGACATAACCGAAAATATGCTGCCCGAAACTGGATATTATTTTGACGCTTCCGAGCTCGTTGAGGACGAGGCCACAATAAACGATAATATAAACTTAACCCATTCGCCCATGAACTAATAACCCTTCCGAGATTGACATAAAAGAAATAGCGTTAGCTTAATAGCTTGTGCCTTCGAAACTTCGACAATTTCATTGCACTACAAGCAGTAAAGGCTATGCTCACGTGTTTACGTGGGCTTTACTGACTTAGTTGTAGTGTAAAGGCAGTCGAAGGCCTCGAAGACCCGCTAAGATAAATAGTAAAGCCTTCGTTTTTTTATTGCCCGCTCGGGAAGAGAACAAAAGTTGAAAACACGAATCTTTAAATATCAAATCTATGAAAAAAGTTTTTACCCTGCTCTGCATGGTTCTGGCTTGCGCCTATGGCTTTGCCCAGAGCAACAACAACGAAGATGAGGTGGTGAAGATCGACTGGTACAACCAGCACGCCACCAAAGAGGGCGAACTCATCGTGAAGTTTGCCGACCACACCACGCTGCGCCTCCAAAACGACGCACGCGGCACACTGCAAGCCACCGGTATCAGTAAGGTGGATGCTTTGTTGAAGCAGTTTCCTGTGGCCAAGGCCGAACGCCTTTGCCCTAACGACAACCCGAGCCGCGAGCTGAAGATCTCCAAGTCGTACAACGGCCCCGACGTGGTGGAACGCGACCTGAGCCGCCTCTGCCGCTTTGTGATGCAGGATGCCATGCAAACCTACGAAATGATAGATGCATTAAAGGCACTGTCTGAAGTGGAGTTCGCTGAGCCGAACTATATGGTTTTCGCCATGGGGATAGAAAACGAGTTCGCTCCATATATTCCTCTAAAGCCTAATGGGAACAAAGGCTCTCTCGATGGCGGTAGTTATTTTAACCCCACTGCTTATACGGCAGAACCAATGTACCCACTCCAATGGGGACTCGAAGCTGTTCATCTTCCGGAACTATGGGCCTCCGACACGGTGACCTCCAACAGCGACCGCAAAATCATCGCCATTTTGGATACAGGCGTTGACATTGAGCACCCCGACCTGGCCGCCAACATCTGGACCAACCCGGCCGAAAACGAAAACGGCTACGACGACGATGGCAACGGCTTCGCCGACGACCTCCACGGCTGGGACTTCGTGAACCAAACTGCTGACATGCACGACTTCAACAGCCACGGCACCCACTGCGCGGGCATTGCTGCCGCCGTGGGCGACAACGGTATTGGCATGACGGGTGCCAACCCCAAGGCCTACATCATGCCCATTGCCGTGTTGCAAAGCAATGGCACGGGTGACGTGGCCACCATCATCCAAGGCATTAACTACGCCAAAAACAACGGAGCCGACGTGCTGAGTATGAGCTTTGGCACTTACAGCTATTCCATTGCCTTGGAGCAAGCCTTGGCCCAAGCCTACCAAAACGCCGTGCTTGTAGCTGCTGCGGGTAATGATGGCCTGCACATTGACCCAAGATGCTGCCCCGAAGGCCCCGCTCATGCCATGATGGATGGCCCATTGTTTCCCGCTGCTTTTACCTTCGTGTTTGGCGTGGAAGCCACACAAAACAACGGCACGTTGGCATCGTGGAGCAATACCGATTGCGATGGTCCATCCTTCTCGCAATATGGAGAAGAGCAGCTTTACAATTATGAACTGCAAGCCCCGGGCGCCGCTATCTATAGTACTGTGCCCAATGGCAATTACCGTTCCTACAATGGCACTTCCATGGCCGCACCTTTGGTAGCAGGCGGTATTTCAGCCTTGCTTCATGCCAAACCCTACATTTCACAGGAGATGCTTTGGGGCGACTTGATTAATACCGCTGGGAACCATGTGAACTTTAAGGCATGCTATGATGCTGGCGAGGCTCCGGCACAGCTGCAATTTGTGGCTTTTGAGATGAACGACACCATTGCGGGTGATGGTGACTACCGCCCCGATGCCGGCGAAACCATCTATCTTTATCCCACTTTGCGCAGCACTTGGGGCGCTACAGACAACATTATGATGTGGCTGACGGTGGACGAATACGAAGACCCCGATATTGTGGAATTTTTGGATGCTGAGCCTGTAGAGTTTGGCTGGAGCCTTTCTGCTTATGCAAAAAGTAAGTCGCAGAATCCATTACGTTTTACCATTAATCCAGATTGCGTGGATGGACGTTTTGTCAATTTGAAATTACATGCCACATCCTCCAATGCACAAGCAGAATTGGTTATCCCTTTTACTTTCCAGGTAGAGAATGGAGTGGAACTTTCAGGAATGATTACAGATACTGTAACGCTTTATCCTAATGTGCATTATATTGTTACCAACAATTTGGGAATTACGGAAAGTGGCTTGTTGATAATAAAACCTGGAGTTACCTTGAGAATTAAAGACAATATTAGTATCTCTAATGCTGGACGCATTTATGCTGTTGGAACACCTGATAGTTTAATAACTATTACAAAAACTGAATTGGGAAATAATTGGGAAACAATGTACTTAAATCAGAATGATACTTTGAAATACTGCATAATAGAATATTTTTCAATGTTTAATAGTTGGCAGTTTGATTTGTCTAGTAATGATTATTTGTGCCCAGAACTTTCGAATTGCGTTATTAGGAATTCCCATATTGGCTCAAATATATTAAACTATGTAGTTTATAATGGCGTTAATATATTTAATAATATAATAGAAGGTACTGGTTTTTCATATGGCTTCCGACAAAGTGATAAAGTTATGTATACGAATATTGTTGGAAACATTGGCCAGTATTATTATAGCGCTCCGATACCAAATCTACAATTATTGAATTGTGTTAAAGAAAATGGTGATCAGTATTATTTAGTTACTTCATCTAATGTTTTTTTGAACAAACCATATTCTGCTAGAGGAACAGATGTTATGCCCGTAGAATATTCCAATAACTCCATTTATTGGGGAACATCTAATCCATTATTGGTAAAAGAAAGAGAGGTTTTTGATTTTGACACGCCAGGTTCAGGTGTTTTTGGATGGTTGGATTTGTCAGGTATGAGAACAGAACCCAATCACGAAGCCCACGGCATCGTTTGGAAAGTAGTCGTCAATGACTACGATGCCCAGGATGAGTTTGAGCAATTACCACCATTAGGCTGCGGTACTCATGAATTCAAGGTGTATTTCAACCGTCCCATGGATAAGACGATTACGCCAATGGTGGCCATGGGAGTGCGTCCGCCTTACACGCAACACGCCATTGCAGAGAATGGGTCTTGGAATGAAGAGGGTACTATCTATACGGCTTATCTCACTATCGACGGCACCACGGCTACTGATGGCCTCAATCGTATTTACGTGGCCAATGCCAAAGATGATGAGCATTTCGAGATTCCTTTGGAAAACATGCGCTTTAATGTTCAGGTTTCCTCGGCTGGCTCGTTAAGTAATGAATTTATGGCCACGCCGGGCCTCGGCAAGGTGGAGCTGGAATGGAACAACAATGAAGTGGATTTCGAGGATTTCTTGGGTTACAATATGTATCGCTACACGGTCATTGATACGCTCGGCAACCATAGTGATACGCTCATGCTCAACACTTCGCTTATCCAAGACACACTGTTCACGGATTATGATGTGGTGCCTGGTCAACGCTATTACTATTATTATAAGGTGTTGCGCACCAACCTCACCGAGAGCGATGCTTCGCTCACCGTCACCACCGTGCCGCTCACTTCGGTGCCTGGCGATGCCAACGGCAGCATGGCGGTGGACGTGGCCGACGTGGTGAGCCTCGTCAGCTACCTCACCAACGGCAACCCGCAGCCTTTCATCTTCGAGGCGGCGGACGTCAATGGCGACGGCACCATCGACATTTTGGACATCGTGGGAGTCATCAATATCATCACCAACCGTGGCGGCCTGCCCGATGCCAAGCCCGTAGCCACGGCCTACTACAGCATCGAGAACGGCATCCTCTTCGTGGATACGCCGGTCGAGTTGGGCGGTGTGCAGTTTGTGTTCGAGAACAATGAGACCTTGGAGCCGCTGCAGGCCCTCGAAGGCTTTGAGAAGGTGAACGCCGAGGTGAGCGACGGCACGCTCTTCATGGCCTACAGCATGAGCGGCAAGCGTCTGCCTGTCGGCAAGCACGCCTTGCTCCGCATTGGCGAAAGCAAGATCGGCAGTGTCGCCCTCTCTGATCCCGAAGGGCACAATGTGTTGGCCATTTTGGGAGGCACTGGCGTGGAGGAACATGAGACCTTGTTCATGGAACAGCCCTATCCGAATCCCTTCAATGGCAATCTCACCATCCCATTCATCATCGGCGACGAAAAGGCCAATAACGTTGTATTCACCGTCACCAACATGATGGGCCAAACGGTGGCCGCCATTGAATTGGGCTCACGCACCAGAGGCGAGTATCAATATGAATGGAAACCCGCCGACGGCATGGCTACTGGCATCTACACCATCATCATGCAAGTCAACGGACGCAATGTTCAACATTCCAAAGTGGTTTACGTGAGATGATAGACGCCGCCTTTTTTCTGCCGCTTCGCGTCATTGCGAGGAGGCACAGAGCCTGCCACGAGGCAAGCGAAGTGGAAGCAATCCAGACAATGAGTTGGTCTTCTGGACTGCTTCGAGCCTTGCAGTGACGCAAAGCGACGCAGAAAGAGCCAAACCATAAGTAAATAGTTGGATAATAAACAATCACTTACTATGAAGAAACTATTAATCATCTTAACAATATGCTGCCTCTCAGTGGTTGTGCGAGCCGAGAATGTGGTTTCGGTCACCACAGCCAACGGACATCCGCTGGATGAGGTTGTGTTGCAAGTGTCGCTCACCAACGACGATGCGGCGACGGCCTTCCAAGCGGAGATTCCCTTGGGCAGCCAGCTCACCTACGTGGCAGGCTCGGTCGCCCTCAACGCGGCACGCGTCACCGACCATCAGGTGACAGCTGCCGTGGTGAACGGCACGTTGAAAATCTTCGCCTATTCGCTCACCTTGTCGCCTTTCGTCGGCAACGAGGGCAACCTTCTCAGCTTCAGCCTGAGACTCAAAAACGAGCCTGGCGATTACACCCTCGACATGGGTAGCACAAAGTTGTCCGACGCTTCGGGCAACGCCCTGCCTGTGACCACCCAAAACGGCGCAGTGATCATCCTTTCGCCGAAACTTGGCATCAACACAACCTCAATTGATTACGGACACGTCCCGATTCGCAGCGAATACACGCAAACCGCTAGTGTGACCAATGTGGGCAATGAGCCGCTGACTATTACGGGCATCACCTTCAGCGATACCGTGTTCAGTTGCCCTGGTTTTGCCGAAACCACCTTGCAAGCGGGCGAGAATGCCCATTTCACCTACAGGTTCGCCCCGACGGTGAAAGGTGCAGTAACCGCAAATGCAACGATTGTATCCAATTCTGTTTCGGGCAACGGCACCATACAGCTGATGGCTGATCCATTTGCCGTGAATGAGATTCACATTGGCACTACAACGGGCTATTGCGACAGCATCGTCGAGCTGCCTATCACGATGAATAATATGGAGGACGTCATCGGTTTCCAAATCGAAGCCAATCTGAACGATGCTTTGGAATTCGTCGATTTCACTTTGAGTGACCGTAAGGCCGACCATGTGGCGACAGGTGTCGTCAGCGGGACCACCTTGCGCCTGATGGCGTATTCAACCTCGGGCACGGCCTTCACAGGCGACGACGGCGTGATTGGCACGGTGCGTTTCCGTTTGAAAGGCTTGTATGGCAATTATTACCTGAATCCCTCGAAGGCAGTCTTGGCCGATGCCAACGGCGAGGATGTGCTTTCCCAGAAGTATCAAGGCTATGTCACGGTGCGAAGCCCACGCATTGCAGGGAATGCTTCTTTGGATTTTGGCTCGACTGCCGTCACAGAAACTGTGATACGGGAATACGTGATCCGCAACAACGGAAACGCTCCTATGCGCATCGACCAAATCGTGTTCGACCAGACGGATTTCTCCGTGAGCGAGGTTTTTCCGATGACCATCGGTCAAAACTCCAACGCGACCCTTCACGTGAGTTACGACCGCGAGCAGAAAGGCGATTTCAGTGCCTTGATGAAAATCTACAGCAACGACCCACAGGATGGCTTGAAAAACGTATCACTGAGTGGCAGCCGATATGAGCCAAATAGCATGGCCTTGTCGGTCGACCCTTTCCATCTAGGCAACGGGGATGTGGCCGCAACCCTATCGATGAATAACTACACAGGCATTGTGGCCATGCAGGCTGATTTCATATATCCTTATCAGGATTATTCGGTTTCGACCTCCGATTTCGTAATTACTGAACGTTTTTCGGGACACAGTTTCTATGCCTTGCCCATCAACGACTCCACTTATCGCATCCTTGTGCTTTCCATGCAAAACAACATGGTCGATGGTCATGATGGCGACGTGTTGCATGTTACTTTACATCCCAAAGCCATACCTTCTCAAGAAGTGTATTCGATTGAAGTTTCACAAATAGTCCTCAGCGAAGCGAGTGGTTCGAATGTGTGTACCACTAACGCAGTCTCGGCCGACTTCTCATTAGTTAGTGCGACACAGACCACCGAATTGGTTGAGGGTTGGAACTGGTGGAGTCCGATACTGTTTGTTTCAGTGGAACAGCTTGAAAATGCCTTGGACGGCAAAGGCGTCACGATTGCCTCGCAATCTTTGGGTGCTGTGCAGTATTCTGGAAGTCAATGGACTGGCGATCTTCAAATGATTGCGCCAGGTCAGATGTACAGAATAAGAGCCACATCCACTTTCAACCTTAACCTCGAAGGCATGAGCGCTCTTTCCGCAAGCACGACAATCTATCCTGGCGTCGTTACATGGTTCGGTTATTTGGGTCAAGAGAAACCTCTTAACCAGGCATTGGGACAATTCAGTCCATCCATCGGCGACAAAATCATCTCGCAAGACGGAGGCTTCGCCGTCTACAACGGCACGGAGTGGGAGGGGACCCTCACCACACTCGAGTCCGGCAAGGGCTATGTATATGTCTCAACCGCCGCTTGGAGCAAGACGATTGTGTTTGAGTAGACTCGCTAATCAGCAAAAAATGCAGGTGGATGACAATCTGCCTGCATTTTTTTTGTGTTAAAAGCTAAGCTATTCTTTCAAACTCTGCCGCGCATACGGCACCAAATCCTGGCTGGCAAATTCTCCCTTCAAATACTTGAAGTAGCCGGCCACGGCGACCATGGCGGCGTTGTCGGTCGAGTAGGAGAGACGCGGGATGAACACCTTCCAGTGGTATTTTTCGCCCAGGCGAAGCATGGCGTCGTGGAGGCCGCTGTTGGCACTCACACCACCTGCGATGGCCACGGTCTTGATGCCCGTCTGCTTGCTTGCCTTCACCAACTTGTTCATCAGGATGTCGATGATGGTCTTCTGCACCGAGGCGCAGAGGTCTTCCTTGTTCTCTTCGATGAAGTTCGGGTTGGTCTTGAGGTGGTCACGAACGGTGTATAAGATGCTTGTCTTCAATCCGCTGAAGCTATAGTCCAAATCGGGAATTTGCGGCTTGGCGAATGTGAAGGCATTAGGGTTGCCGACTTTGGCCAGCTTGTCGATGACAGGACCGCCAGGGTAGGGCAGACCGAGGATCTTGGCCGTCTTGTCGAAGGCCTCACCCGCCGCATCGTCGATGGTCTTACCGATGACCTCCATGTCGAAATAGTCCTTCACCACCACGATCTGGGTGTGACCGCCAGAGACGGTGAGGCACAAAAACGGGAAGTCGGGCACCTCGGTGTGGGTGTCGTCGGTGGCAAAATGCACCAGGATGTGCGCATTCATGTGGTCGATCTCCACCATCGGGATGTTCAAGGTCTGCGCGAAAGCCTTTGCAAATGAGGTGCCTACAAGCAAAGAGCCCAAAAGTCCGGGCCCGCGCGTAAAAGCAATGGCGGATAACTGATTTTTTTCTATTTTTGCAGTCTTCAAGGCCGTGTCGATGACGGGGATGATATTTTGCTGGTGGGCACGTGAAGCGAGTTCGGGGACTACACCACCATATTGCTCGTGAACCTTCTGACTGGCAATGACATTGGAGAGCACACGCGTGCCTTGAAGCACTGCGGCAGAGGTGTCGTCGCACGATGATTCGATGCCTAATATGTATTCGTTCATAGGTCTCAATTTGGAGGGTCAAAATTATTAAAAAAAAGATTATCCATAGCATTCTCATCTTTTTTGTGGTGATACTGGCCATCATCACCAGCCTCTTTATTGCCATACAAGACCCTATCATTCAGAAGTTTGCAGTGCGTTTTTCCGGCGGTTATCTTTCTGAAAAAACTGGTGCCGACATCAAGGTGGGCCGTTTGGTGGTCACCCCCGATTTTCGAGTCTTGGTCGAGGATGTGTCCGTTAAAGATTTGAAAGGCAATGACTTGGCAAAGATAGAGAAGCTGAGTACAAGAATCGATGTGCCAGACCTGCTTGACGGTAAGCTCCATCTTGAAAATGTGGAATTGCGGAATACGGAGGCCAATCTCATCAAATACGAGGGGGAAGACCAACTCAATTTTGCCTTTCTCATAGATGCGTTCAAGAGCGACAAGGAGAAGCCCGAGAAGGACCCCATGCCCATCGTCATCGATAATATTTCGCTCAAAGATGTCGACTTCACCTTTTGGAACCAGGATTCCGACCATCCCGAGAAGACCGACCAAAACCTGATGGACTATTCTCATCTTGTACTTAAAGATATCAATCTTGAAGCGAGCAATCTGTTTGTCTTGGGTGACTCTATCAGTGCCAACATCGCCAATTTGAGTGCTACCGAAATCAGCGGTTTGGACCTCAAGCACTTGCAAGCCAATGCCGTGGTGACGCAAAAGGGCATCCACCTCGATGGCCTCCAGATGGAAACCAACAACAGCCGTTTCGACCTCGACCTCAATATGAACTATAACGGCTTCGACGACTTCAGCAGCTTCGTCGACTCGGTGGTGTTCGACGCCACGATACGCCCGACCGATGTCATGCTGTCCGACATCGGCGTGTTCACGGAGGTCATGTACAAGATGCCCGACCGCGTGCAGTTTGAGGGAAAATTCACCGGGCCGATACGCAATTTCCGCGTCGACGATATCAAGGCCGATTTGGGCAAGTCGACCCACTTTGAAGGTAACATCAGCATGCATCCACTTGATTTCAACGACGGTTATCACACGCTGAAGATCAAGAAGATGCACTTCACCTACGATGACCTGACGAATTTCTATATCCCTTCCAGCACGAAGACCATCCCTCTTCCAGAGTCGCTGCGTGCACTCAACAGCGGCGACCTCTCGCTGGATTTCAAGGGATCGTACAACAACTTTGCCTCTGATATTACGCTGCGTTCGGGCATCGGCGACATCGATGCATCCATCGCTCGCGCCAAAGATGGCAAGGGTGACAATGTATTTTCTGGCTATGTCAACGCCCAAAATGTGAAGGCTGGCGAGGTGGCCAACATCAGCAAGTTTGTGGGCGACCTCAACATGGATGCCAACTTTACTGCCAAATTCCCGAAAAAAGGTGGTCCCGAGTTCATGGTCGATGGTATGGTGACCGATGCGCAACTGCTCGGCAACCATATTAACGAGGTGAAACTCGATGGTAACCTGAAGGAGAACCGGTTTAAAGGTAAGATAAGGGTTGACGATGACGACCTGTTTCTTGACTTCAACGGTCTGGTCGATTTCCAGAACAAGAAGCATCCCAAGTCCGACTTCGAGGCGGTCATCGAACATGCCGATTTGAGCGCCTTGAATTTGGTGAAGAATGACAGCGTTTGCGAGGTGAGCACCTATATCGTGGCCAACATGACCGGATTCGACATCGACGACCTTGAAGGCACGCTGAATCTCGAATCCACAGTCTATAAAAACAGTCGTGGCAGCTATACGATGGACGATTTCACTGCCTCCATCTTCAACGATAATTTGTTGCAAAGGCGCATCAATGTCGACTGTGACTTCCTCGATTTCGAGATGGCTGGCCTGATGAACTTCGCTCACCTGATGCCGGTGCTCAACGAATTCGGCAATACTTTCGTTGACTTCCCGATGTGGGCTGGCGACCGCGAACAGTTCAGAAAATACCGCGAGAAACACAATGTGGAGCAGGACTTCTATGTGAAGTTGAATCTGAAAGACACACAGACGCTCAGCCGTCTCTTCATGCCTTCCTTGAAGATTGCCAAAGGCACCAGCGTGAATGGCACTTTCACCTCGCAGTCGAACCAACTCAACTTGACTGTACGCTCGAAGAACATCCAATTTGGCGACTTGGCCATCAACAATGTGGAACTTAGGAATTTCAACTTCCCACATACCCTCTTTGGCTCACTCTCGGTGGGTGAGGTCGCGTGGACAAAGATAAGCGAAACCGACACTACGGTGTATGGCCTCGACAATATCGCCTTGAATGTCCGGATGACCAATGACACCATTCATGGAAGTCTCCAGTGGGATGATGATGAGCAGGAAGACCATAACAAGGCTAAAATTGACGCCTATTTCCATCCTCATGAGCACGGTGGTATTGGAGGCCTCAAGGCGGCCAATTTGACCATTAACGACTCGCTGTGGATTGCCGATCCCAACAACTATGTCGACATCACCGATGGCCGGGTGACGCTCTCCAACCTCATGTTTAGCCATAACCTGCAGTCCATCAGGCTCGATGGCTTTGCTCCCATGCAAGAAGCCGACACGCTTTCTGTGCTGCTTAACCAGTTCGACATCTCCAATTTCGACATGTTCTTCAAAGGATTCGACGTGGATGGGTTTGTCACAGGTGATGCTTTGATAAGCAGTCTGAAAGCCAATCCTATGGTGCTCGCCGATCTTGATGTGAAAGACATCGCCGTCGATGGCGAGATGGTGGGCGATGCTAATGTGGAGAGTTCATGGGATAACACAAGCAAGGCGGTTAACCTGAATGTCGACGTCTTCAACGACAAGAAAAAAACGCTCGATGTGACGGGTTCCTACTATACCGCCAAGGAGACCGACAACCTGGATTTTGCCGTGGATATGGACTCGTTGCGGCTTGTCGCCCTCAGCCCGCTGTTGACGGGTGTTGTGTCGCGGCTGCAAGGCTATGGCGATGGCTATGCCACCATCAAAGGGTCGATTGACCATCCCGTCATCGAGGGGCGTCTGGGCATATTGGACGGCGGCTGTAAGATAGAATACCTGCAGACCTTCTACACCTTTAATCCTACTATCCTAATCGACAGCGAGAGCATCCGTTTTGAAGACATGGTGCTTCGCGACACTTTGGGCAATCAAGCTATTGTGGATGGCCAAATCCACCATAACAACCTCAAAGACTTCAATCTGGACTTGAAGATTCATCCGAGAGACTTCCTCGCGTTGGCTACGTCGAGCGAAGATAACGACACTTTCTATGGTACGGCTGTGGCGAACGGTTTGATTACGGTGAAAGGCCCATTCAATGACATCTTGCTGGATATTAAGGCGTTGACGCGAAGAGGCACCCACCTTACCATCCCGCTCAACAAATCGAATGTTGTAAAAGACAACGACTTCATCGTTTTTGTACAGAAGGAAGAAGAGCAAGAGGAAGAAGAGGTAATCCCGACGAAGAAGGAGGAACCGCGCAACTTTACCCTTGCCCTTGATGTGGCGGCCACCGATGATGCCACATTGAAAATCATCTTGCCCAGTAACATCGGCACCATTGAGGCTTCAGGCAACGGTAGCATGAAGATGGGCACCTCTTCGAAGACCCCCTTCACGATGCGCGGCGATTACACCATCAAGTCGGGTAAGTTCCAACTGACCCTGGCCAATGTCATCTCACGCCTGTTTAATCTGAAGCAGGGCGGCAGCATCACATGGTCGGGCGATCCCACTGACGGACGCATCAACGCCACAGGTGTCTATTCCGTTAAGACTTCGCTCTCTGGATTGGGGGTCCAAGTGGACACTACGGCTACCAATAGCAACATCAATGTGGAATGCCTCATTCATCTGAAAGGCGCCTTGCTCAACCCCGACATCACCTTTGGCATGAACCTGCCCAATGCTTCGGAAGACATCACCCAGACGGTTTACTCACTCATCGATACCACCAACCAGGCCGTGATGACCCAACAGGCTCTTTCGCTGCTTGTGTTGGGCAATTTCGCTTATGCCGGATTGGGAGGCACCGACCTTAACCTCTCTAATATCTTCGGTGGCGCTTTTCAGGTTGACATCACCGACAATCTCAATTTGGGGCTCAGATACCACTCGGGTAATTACGATTCCTACGATGAATACCAGCTCGCCATGCGAACCCAACTCTTCCAGAATCGACTTACCATCGAGACCAACCTCGGTATGATGACCGCTAACAATCCCAATGCCAGCAATGCCTCAAGCCTCGTCGGTGAGTTCGACATGTACTACAAACTGACGCAGGATGGGCGACTGCAGGCCCACTTCTACAACCATTCCAACTACAACTCCAATTTCAATAGCTTGGCCTTCGACCGGCGCTCGCCTTATACGCAGGGACTAGGTCTCTCCTATAGCCGCTCGTTCGACAGTTTCCGTAATATGTTCAAAAAGAAGACTGTGCTCAATTCGCAGCCCATGATCAGGCCCAAGAAGGAGGAAAACAACTGATAGCTATGCAAAAAGACGCTCATTTTAAGGTGTACCAAGCCTCGGCTGGTGCGGGTAAGACTTTCACACTCATCAAGGAGTATCTGAAACTGTGTCTTGTGAACGAGGGTGCCGTGGGTAACTACAAGCACATCCTCGCTATCACCTTTACCAATGCCGCCGCCAATGAGATGAAGGGCAAAATTGTGAACGCCTTGTGCGAGATCATCAATAGCACTACGGTAGAGCCCAATTCGATGGAGGCGATACTGATGGAGGAGTTGGGCATCAGCGATGCGGAACTGAAACGCAATGCCCAAAGCCTGATGACCTGCATCATGCACGACTACAGCAGTTTCTGTGTGAGTACCATCGACGCTTTTGTGCAGAAACTGTCGCGTACCTTCGCCAACGACCTTGGGCTGCCCAGCCAATATACCGTCAGTATCGATACCGATGAGGTCGCTGAAGCCGTTACGGAGAATATCGGGTTGAAAATACGTGACAAAGCAGACGGTGGAGAAGAAGACTTCCTGACCAAAGTCTTGATTGACTTCAGCAATAACCAATTCGACAACGAGCGCTCGACCGCCATTGAGCAGCAACTGGCCGAGTTTGTCACGAAATTGACCAAGGAAAAGGCCTACCAAAAAGATGAGGACAACAATATCAAGGATAAAGTTCAGTATCAGCAAACGCTTGATTTCTTGAATGCCAGGTTGGTCGTCTTCGAAAACACGATCAAGTCGTTTGTTGAGGATTTCAGGGCGGTAGAACACAAATATGACTTAACCGTCAACGATTATTGGCAGAAAAAGTCGGGCGTTGGGGCGTTTATCGGAAAACTGGAGAAAAAGGAATACATACAGCCCAATAGCTATTTCCATACCGCCATCGAGAAGCGCAAATGTTTGAGTGATACCTCAAAGACTGATGCCAATGAGGCGCTGCTTAAGATCCTTGGTCCCCTGGAGACGTATTATGGAGAGGAACATGGTAAGTTCTTGTTCTACAAGTCGCAGTGCAACTTGCTCTATCTCTATGCCTTGCGTTCAATCATTAGGGATGCCTTCAAGCAGTTGGCTGACGATGAACAGATCGTGCATATCTCCGAGTTCAACAAGCTGCTCAACAAGGTGATGGGTGACTTCTCGGTTCCCTTTGTGTATGAGCGCATGGGCGAGCGTTTCCATCATGTCTTCGTCGACGAGTTTCAGGATACCTCCATCCTTCAATGGCAGAATCTCTTGCCCTTGATTGACAATGGACTGGCAGAAAAAAAGATGAGCATGGTGGTGGGCGACGGCAAGCAATCCATCTACCGCTTCCGCAGTGGCGAGGTGGAGCAAATCGTGAGGCTACCAGAGATTTATGCCCTGCCGCATGACGAGCGTGAGGCGACATTCCTTCAATACGAAAAGAACTTGGAAAGCAATTTCGGCTTTACCAATTTGGACACCAACTATCGCTCGTTTACCCAAGTCGTCGACTTCAACAATGCCTTTTTTGAATCGGCCTATCACCAACTCTCCGACAAGCTGAAGAAAGTGTATGTGGACGAAAAACCCGATTCTGAGGACGGCGTTTGCATCTTCCAAAAGAAAGCCAAAAAGGAGGAAGGTATGGTGCAAGTGGAGTTTTATGACCCTGATGAGCATCCCGATTACTGCAAGGAGCATGTGGAAGCCATCGTCCGCGAGTTGGTCGACCAACGGGGCTATCAATATGAGGACATCGCTGTGCTGACCCGTAAAAAGGAGTTGGGGTCTGATATTGCCAGCTATCTGAACGACAAGAATATACCTGTCATCTCCCAAGAATCGATTTTGCTGAAATCATCGGACAAGGTGCAGTTGCTTGTCAACACATTGCGTTACCTGATTGAAGATGACAATGTGATCAATATTGCCAATGTGCTGTATTTTTGGAAGATGGTTCGGAAGATGCAGCAAAAAACTGTTTTTGATGGTGATATTAGCTACTGGTTTGCCGAGGTGGAAGACATCGCAAGAGGCAAAACCGCCATCGAAAAAGTGATGGGCATCGGCGAGGCGGGTCTACTCAAGGCGACACTCTCCCAGTCCACCTGTATCTATGACCTTTGTGCCGCTTTGATGCGAATCTATGGCCTCGATACCCTCCGTGACGCTTTCTTGAACTACTTTATGGAGGAAGTGTTCAGCGCACAATCGGGCATAAAAGAGGGCATCAAGGACTTTCTGACGTATTGGGACACAAAGCAAGATAAACTCTCCGTGAAGTCAGTGAGCGGTAACGCCGTGAAGATTATGACGATCCATAAGTCTAAAGGTCTGGAATTCCCTGTGGTTATTTATCCTGATGCCATCACTAACTTGGACGATAAATTGAGACGTAATGTCCCGAATGAAGAATGGTTGAGTCCTGAAGAGTTGGGGTTTGACGCCATCCCCTCCTTGGAGAAGGTGTTGCTCAAATTGGACTCCACGGCTGAGAAGATGGGGGGCAAACCAGCGGAAAAGGTGAAGCTGGAGAAAGACAGCAACCGTTTGGACAATCTCAATTTGCTCTATGTCGCATTCACACGTGCCGTACAACGCCTCTATGTCATAGCCAAGACTGGGAAACCCAATGTTATTCTTGATTTCCTCAAGGACAAAACCGACCATCAGGTGCAGGAGAGCGAGTCTTTGATGTATCGCTTTGGTGATCCCGACTTCCGTAATCCGAAGGAGAAAGCCATGGAAACTGAAACGGCTGAATTGCCGGATTCCAGGTCCATAGACTGGTTCCATTCTATCACCGTTGATGCCGATCCAACCCGTTTGTGGCATGCTGAAAGTGAGCGTTTGCAGCCGCGCGAATGGGGCGAGTTGGTGCACCAGATCTTGTCGCGAATCCGTTATCCCAAGGATACGGAGACGGTCTTGAAACCCTATCTTGCCGATGGCACCATTGACGGCGATACTGCGGCATGGATTCGCGAAATGATGGCAAAAATGGCACAAAATGGACTGATTGCGGCTGCTTTCCAGCCTTCTGCCAAGGTGAAGACGGAGTGCGAAGTCCTCTATCAAGGCCAGGTGCGCCGCCTTGACCGATATGCCGAACTACCTGACGCCATCTACTTGATTGACTACAAGACGGGTAAAAAAGATGAAACGCATCAAAAACAGGTGCAGACCTACGCCAGCGCCTTGCATGAAATGACCGACAAGGAGATTCGGGCGTTCTTGGTCTATCTGGATGAGACTGGTGTAGAAGTGGAGCCGGTCAGTGTTGGATGACGAGTCTTGTGTAATATTGGTAGGTGAGGACTCTTACCATAACGATGTAAACCCCGTTTTCATACTGGCTGACATCCAAAACCGTGTTTTCACGATGGGCGCTGACGCGGCCGACTGGCTCGCCTAATACATTAAAGACTCTTACTTCGTCGATGTTCTTTTTGTATATGTTCACTATGTCGTTAGCAGGATTGGGAAACAGACAAATGTTGTAGTCCTTGTTCTCCTCTACGACTTTGACTCTTATGCGCTTGCTGCTGCTACATCCGTTATCATAACTACCCGTGACTTGGTAATACTGATCTTCTTCGGGGTACACCACAATTCTTGCCGTAGTGTCACCCGTCGACCAAAGGTAAGTGTCGGCACCCGCAACATTCAGTAGGGCAGGAGTCCCCTTCACTATGGTAGTGTCGTTGCTGCATTGCAGCGTGGGATTGGGTTGTACAGTTAAATCGAGGTGGTATCGCCCCGAGCAATGGACTAATTTGTCATAGTGGCCGGGTTCACTCAAAAAAGTCCCTAAAAAACAGTAACTTTCGCCTTCGCAGATGGTCTCTTCTTGGTAATAGTCATGGATTGGTTTGACAGTCAGGTCGAGTTTGTAGAGGAAACAATCGATAGTGTCGACATATTGGCCTGTCTCATTCAAAGTACGGCCGTGAAAATCATAGGTGTCACCTTCGCATAGCGAGATTTCCAAGTGCTCCGCTTCCGATAGGGGATTCACGCCCAAATCGAGTTGGTAATACTTGCAATCGACGACGGTGGAATAAAAGCCCGCTTCGTTGAGGCTTTCACCGAAAAAGTCATAGGTGTCTGTTTCGCAAATCTCTTCTTTCAGCTTGATAATTTCAATAGTCAAGTTAAGAATGACCAGGCTGTCGTAGTCTGCATCTGGATAATAAAAGGTATAGGTGCCAGGCATAGGGATATAGGTGCCATCATGATAGTATGGAGCACTCTCGCAAAAGTCAAGATTGATGGTGTGTGCGACGGTGTTCGTCTCGTAGGCGCCCAGGTCGACATTACTATGTCTGACGCGTGGATTTCCTTCGAGGTCGTTTTCGGATTGCTGGGCTATAGTGTCACCTCGGTCGATACATACGCTGCGCGTTTGCAGTCTCCAGTCGCCACCATGACCCTCGCAACCTGCCATGACCTCTGCATCAACAAATCTGACATAGCATCCGGGCGACGCTCCGTCGTTTTCCGGGGCGAGACCGAAGTTGGTTGATGAGATTGGCTCTCCGTCTTGCACAGCGCAATAGGCATAATTTGAAAAAGGCCCGATTTGCTCATATTCGCCATCGCTGACATTGCCCCAAATGATACAGTTCTTGATTCCTTGTGATGCATCCTGTGTGTTGCATACGCCACCGTAGTTTACCGTACCCATGTTCTTCACGATGGTGCAGTTGTACAAGTTGGATCCTCCATAGCAACCTCCACCGTTTTTGGCGGTGTTGTTGTTGACAAGGCAGTCCCAATATGCCGTCTTGGATTGGTTGCTTTGAATGCCGCCACCGTTTACGGCCGAATTGTTGCAAATAATACTATGGATGATGGTGCTTGGTGTATTGCCTGCAATACTATTGATGCCTCCTCCAAAGTGAGTGGCTGTGTTGTCGTGAATGTGGCAGTGGTCAAACCTGGTGCTGCCGCGGTCATAAATGGCACCACCATCATGGGCTTCATTGTCAAAAAACTCACAGTCGCTGACATATATCTCAACGCTATTGATGGATGAAGATAGTCCACCTCCATTTTGAATCGCTCTGTTATGGCAAATCTTGCAATTGGTGACGGTAGCGTGGCTTGACAGGAGAAGGCCGCCGCCCTCGTTCGAAACCCCGTTTTGTATGGTGAAGCCATCGATGACTACCTCGTCATTGTCGATGATAGGAAGCACGTTGATAACCCCTTGACGGTGGTCGCCATCAAGTATGCTGGGGTGGGCTTCGAAATCACGGAGTGAGAGGTCGTAGTCAAAAGGCTCGTCGCCTTTGAAACCTCCATATATTTTGCTGTTATGCATGAGCAAAAATGCGAAATCGTTAGAAGAACAACTCTTGTAGGTGCCTTCCTTGACCCAGATGACACGGTCGTTGAAATGAGAATTGAACAAGGCTTTTTGTAAGTCGTTGGTGGCTTCGGCCCACGACGAGCCGTTGCCAACGCCGTCAGGCGAGACATAGATGATGTTGTGTTCGTCGCTATGGATAGCGTTGCCGTCAATGGGGCGGATGTCGTGGATGATGGCCTGTTCTGATGAGAACCCCGAAGGATTGTTAAGGTAATAATAGCCATCGGCCACACCATCCCAACCGAAATTGAAGTGGAACATTCCGTTGGTGTCATATCCATCACATACGAAAGCATGTCCGCCCAAAGACGAAATGCCGCGATAGTACACGGGGAGGTGGCTGTCAAGGTCCAACTTGATGAGTTGTTTCCAACTCTCATTGTCATATTGAGTTCGATAATGTATTGTAGTTGAGGGCAAGCCAAAATACTGTCTAAAGGCATTGTTGGCCGACGTGAAGGAAGAATAGCTTTCATGTGCGCTGTAATGCATCTTCACGGCAAGGCCACAATGGGAGATCAGTTGTGCGACAGCGGGGTTGCTTTCGTGCAATGTGTCGGCCATTTCATCCCATCCGTATGTTGTCTCTCCGAAGTTGGCGTTGAGCATCCCGTAAGGCGCACAGTAATAGGAGATTTCGCCATATCCGGTCATAGGATACTTATGGTAGTATAGGATTTGTGCCATGGCAATGGCCACACAACCTGCTGAAGCGTGGCCGCAAGGTCCCATGCTGTCAACGGGACATGCTTCGTTGTGGAAACAGCCTTGTCCCCAACAAGAGGTCAGCAGTGGGCCTACTTCTCTATCGAAAGTTGTGGGCTCCTGTTTGGCCTCGGGATGGGCAATCAAAAAGTCGGTGGCTTGGTTGTAAAGATCGAGCCAATAAGCTATATGGCTGGGAAGGCTTTCGCTTTGAGGCATTGTAGAGGTATGGGAATAGGCCCATACTTCGTTGTTTGCCGAAACAATGACAAAGCCTTGTGGCTCCATCGAAAACACGAACAGGTTGGTTTGCTCCGATGTCTTGCTTTTGATTTCTTCCGTCAACACCAATGTGACCGCGCTTTGCTTTGTGTTCTGTTTTATGAAGCGCTCGGCGGTGATAAAGGCTTCGCCCGCACCAACTCTATGTTGTGCATGGAGTTGGGCGACCATCAACAACAGTAGTATGACGAAGGCTTTCCTCATGGTGAAGCGTCATTGGTTAATCATGTTATTTTACCGCCCAAAGATAGTAAAAAATACTTAAATCAATAAAATTCCGATTTTTTTATAGTTATTTGAAAAAAAATGAGAGCCTCCGTTCCCGAAGGCTCTCAATTCTCAATTGTCAATTATTAATTCTCAATTGACTTATTTGGCTCTCTCTTCCTCAATAGCGGCTTGGGCAGCAGCCAGACGTGCGACGGGCACGCGGAACGGCGAGCAGCTCACGTAGTTCAAGCCGGCCTTGTAGAAGAAGCGGACCGAAGCAGGGTCACCGCCGTGTTCGCCGCAGACGCCGCACTTCAGGTTGGCGCGCTGGCTACGGCCACGCTCCACACCGAGCTTCACCAGCTGACCGACACCTTCTTGGTCGAGGGTGTTGAACGGATCAGCGGGGATGATCTTCTGATCGGTGTAGTCCTTCACGATGGCGTTGACGTCGTCGCGGCTGAAGCCGAAGGTCATCTGGGTGAGGTCGTTGGTGCCGAAGCTGAAGAACTGGGCCACGCTGGCGATTTGGTCGGCCACGAGGGTGGCTCTCGGGATCTCGATCATGGTACCATACATGTAATTGATCTTCACACCGAACTTCTTCTCGATTTCAGCTTGCACGCGGTCGGCGATGGCCTTCTGGTGCTCAAGCTCCTTGACGTTGATGGTCAGCGGGACCATGATTTCCAGATGCGGGTCGAAGCCTTCCTTCATCAGTTCAGCAGTGGCCTGGAACAGGGCGCGGAACTGGGTCTCGGTGATTTCGGGATAGACGATGCCGAGGCGGACGCCACGCAGACCCATCATCGGGTTCACTTCGTGGAGGGCCTCAATGCGCTTGACCAATTCCTTCGTGCTCATGCCACGCTCTTTGGCCAAAGCCTTGATCTTCTCTTTTTCGTCTACTTTAGGAACGAACTCGTGCAAAGGCGGGTCCATCAGACGGAAGGTCAGCGGTTTGCCGTCTAACACCTTCAGCGTGCCCTTGGCGGCCTTTCTGATGTAAGGCTCAAGCTCCTTAAGGGCGGCTTTTCTGTCTTTGGTGTTGTCGGTCAGGATCATGTTGCGCAGCTTGGCCAGCGGTTTCTCGCTGTTCTTGCCGTAGAACATGTGCTCGATACGGAACAGGCCGATACCCTCAGCGCCGAAGTTGATGGCGTTTTGGGCGTCTTCCGGGTTGTCGGCGTTGGTGCGGACACCCATCTTACGGTACTTGTCGACGAGTTTCATGAACTTCTTGAAGAGCGGGTTCTCGGTGGCGTTGATCATGCCCACGGGCTCGGCATAGACCCAACCCTTGGCGCCATTCAAGCTGATGACATCACCTTCCTTGAACTGCTTGTCACCGATATGGACGATCTTCTTGGCGAAGTCGATCTTCACGGCGTCGCAACCCACGATGCAGCACTTGCCCCAGCCACGGGCCACGAGGGCGGCGTGTGAGGTCATACCACCACGGGCAGTCAGGATGCCGTCGGCGGCGCGCATGCCTTCGACGTCTTCGGGGTTCGTCTCTTCACGGACCAGCACGTTGGCGATCTTGGCGGAACGATACTCCTTGGCTTTCTCGCTGGTGAGGGCGATGCGACCGACAGCGCCACCAGGACCTGCGGGCAGACCCTTGGCGATGACGGTGTGCTTCTTCTCGTCGGTGCTGTCGAGGATGGGGTGGAGCAGTTCGTCGAGTTGCTCGGGGCTGAGGCGCATGACGACTTCCTTCTCGTCGATGCGGCCTTCCTTCAGCATGTCGAGGGCCATGGTCAAGGCAGCCACGCCAGTGCGCTTGCCGACACGGCACTGCAGCATGTAGAGCTTGCCATCCTGGATGGTGAACTCGATGTCGAGCATGTCGTGATAGTTGTCCTCGAGGATGCGGCGCACCTCGCAGAGTTCCTTATAGGTTTCGGGCATCAGCTTCTGCATGGAAGGCATGTGCTTGTTCTGCTCGTTCTTGGTCTCGTCGTTCAACGGGTTGGGGGTACGGATACCGGCCACCACGTCTTCGCCTTGGGCGTTGATCAGCCATTCACCATAGAATTGGTTGTCGCCAGTGGCGGGGTTACGGGTGAAGGCCACACCAGTAGCGGAGGTGTCGCCCATGTTGCCGAACACCATGGTCTGTACGTTGACTGCGGTGCCCCAGTCATCCGGGATGCCTTCGATGCGGCGGTAGGAGACAGCCTTCTTACCGTTCCAGCTCTTGAACACGGCCTTGATGCCGCCTTCGAGTTGAGCCTCGGCGTCATCGGGGAACTCGGTGCGAAGCACTTTCTTGATACGAGCCTTGAACGACTCGGCCAACTTCTTCAGGTCGTCGGCGGTCAGATCGGTGTCGCTCGCGTAGCCTTTCTTCTCTTTGTAGGCGTCGAGCATGTCATCCAACTGCTTGCGGATGCCTTGGCCGTCGGCGGGCTCGATGCCCTCGGCTTTCTCCATGACGACGTCGGCATACATCATGATGAGACGACGGTAGGAGTCATACACGAAACGCTCGTTGCCACCGGTCTTCTTAATCAGACCAGGGATTGTCTTGGAGCAAAGACCGATATTCAAAACAGTATCCATCATGCCAGGCATCGACTTGCGCGCACCCGAACGGCAGCTGACGAGCAGCGGGTTCTCGGGGTCGCCGTATTTCATGCCCATGATGTTCTCCATGTTCTTCATGCCAGCGTGGACCTCGTCCATCAGGCCAGCGGGAAGTTGGCAGTTGTTTTGGTAATAAGCGGTGCAGCACTCGGTGGTGATGGTCAAACCAGCGGGTACGGGGAGCTTGAGCAGGCACATTTCGGCGAGGTTAGCGCCCTTGCCGCCCAGCTCATTCTTCATCGAAGCATTGCCTTCAGCGGTCTTTCCGCCAAAGGTGTAAACATACTTTGTCATTGATTTAATTGATTATTAGTGATTTAACTGATATTCTTTAGTCTCGAAAATGAAGTTGCAAAAGTAGGAAAAACTTACAAAACCTCAAAGAGCAAAGGAAGATTTTTTTTGATAGGTGGTTTAGTATTCGTCAACTCTTTAAGTAAAACTCCGCCAACTCTCCAAGTAAAACTCCGCCAACTCTCCAAGTAAAACTCCGCCAACTCTCCAAGTTTTTTTGTTGGAATTGAAATAATTTGTATTTTTGCAGCGGTTTTAATTCTATAATAAATGACTGAAAGAATGTATTTTTCGCGAATTTGCGATGGATTGGTGAACGAAAAACTATCCTATTCTGGCGCACTGCTTATTGAAGGCCCAAAATGGTGTGGAAAAACTTGGACTGGAAAACACGCGGCAAAGAGTGTTTTATATATGCAAGATCCCGACAAGGGAGCTGGTTATATGGAGTTGTCGAGAACTATGCCTTCACGGTTGCTGAAAGGTGAGAAGCCCAGGCTGATTGATGAATGGCAGGAGGCACCAGTTCTTTGGGATGCGGTGCGGTTTGATGTGGATCAAACGGGCGAGTGGGGGCAGTACATTTTGACGGGTTCCGCCACTCCGCGTGATGACAATATGCCTAAGCACACTGGAACGGGCAGGATAGCGCGACTGCGTATGCGTCCTATGACTTTGTTTGAATCCATGGAATCTGTTGGCTCGGTCTCGTTGCGACAACTTTTTGAAGGCCAGGAGGATGTAGAAGGGGAGAGTCCACTTGGTATTCCTGACTTGGCTAAAGTGATTTGTCGTGGGGGATGGCCAGAGGCTGTGGCAAAAGGGCAAACCTCTGCCCAGATAGCCCGCAATTATGTAGATGCTGTTGTGAATTTTGATGTTCAGAAAGTGGATGGCGTTGAGCGGAATCCATATCGAGTGAGGCAATTGTTGCGTTCATACGCGAGAAACATTTCAACGATGGCCTCCCTAACCACCGTACTTGCTGACATTCAAGCTAATGATGTGGCGTTTTCCGATACCACCATGTATGGCTATGTCAACGCGTTGCGTAGGATTTTTTTGATTGAGGATATTCCGGCATGGAAGCCATCGTTGCGTTCAAAAGCGGCTATTCGCACTTCTGAAAAGCGGCAGTTCGTGGATCCTTCCATAGCCACGGCGGTATTGCGTGCCAATGCTGATAGCATTTTGGACGATTTCAATTATTTCGGTTTTCTTTTCGAATCATTGGTGGCGAGGGACTTGCGTGTCTATGCCCAGACTGTTGATGGTGAGGTTTTCCATTATCGCGACAAAGACAATCTTGAGGCCGACCTTGTGATTCGTTTGAACGACGACCGTTGGGCTGCAGTTGAAGTGAAGTTGGGGAGCAAAGAGATTGAGGAAGGAGCGAAACACCTCATAGAACTCCGAAACAAGGTGGACACTTCAAAAGTGGGAGAGCCTTCGTTTTTAATGGTCGTCACGGGAGGTCAATTTGCCTATCGCCGCCAGGATGGCGTGTTTGTGGTGCCAATCGGCTGCTTGAGGGATTGATGGAAGCTAATTGTAATGTCGCTTTTTGTCGGAATCTCACAATTTTTTCAGCAAAATATGTATGGAATCTCATAATTTTGACAATATGCTAATAATGCATCAATGGTGTTCTAAAAACTCTTTCTTCAATTTATTATCCATCTTTCTACTGTTCTCTTTTGCGTTTTTCAGTCTATAGAATTCGGACACACTGTTGAAACACTTCCTTGCCATTTACCCTTACAGGACAAAATTCGGTTTCTTGCGCTTGGCAAGTTGTGCCATACTCGCTGAAAGATGATAACACAGCGAGGTCAGTATGGCAAAAATGATTAGATTTCTTGTTTTTATGTGAGTTTCGATTAATTATACAGACTTAAACGGCAGTTTTACCAATCTGATGGTTTAGAAGCCGCTTCTTCTATGGCTTTATTTAATGCCCTAACAAGATTATTAAAGTATTGGACAGTGGAATTTTGTTGTTCTTTATTCTTAATCAATTCATAAAAAGGTGTTAGATCATCTCCGTAATTTGGACAGTCTGTACGATTAAAATGACCCCGAACAATTTCAGCAATTAAATACAAACGTTGAAATGTCGGAGCATCATAACGAACTCTTCCATCTTTAAAATAAATGTTCATGATAAAATCTCCACCAACACCGCCTTTGGGGGATCCCGCCGCTTGGTATCTTGAATAATTATTATCAATAAAAAGTTCGTTTTTTCCCGTTGATGCAATAAGTGAAATCGAGTTGTTTTCACCATTTTGAATGCTACCCGTTGAATAATCGTAGATAGTTGGTATTTTTGCAACAACCGCCGCTCTGATATCACTGGCACTCATGCCAGGGAAATCGAACACAATGTATCCCTTAGAGCGATCCTGAGCGCTTCTAATACCAACTCCATGCACAAAGTCAAAACTTTGTCCATAGGAAACAATCTGAGCAAATAATAATAACGATAAAAATAGCTTTTTCATATTTTTGCTTTTTAGAATACAATTTTTGTAGCGTCAATATAACCTTCCTTACCGTTCATCCTTACAGAGTAAAGTTCGTTGTCAATAAGCGTTTTGGGGAAAGACATAGCTGAGACTGAATGTGGTGCAGAATAACGATAAAGAGAATAATATGAAGCATCTAAATCTACATGTTTTTATATGAGTCATTGAGTTATAAGGTTTTAACGAACGGTCATCTTATTTATAGACAAGCCGAACTGAAAAACGCCAGTTTGGATAGTAGCTGTAAAAGGTCACATCGCTTGAAGAAATCCCAAGCACCCATTGGGTATCAGGACCACTAGATGTAGTCGTCCAATAACCGCCTTGGTTGCCCAATTGCATGACACTTCCTCCACTAGACCCAAAACCGGCAGCAGGAAGCACAATGGATTTGCCATTAGGACCTATAACTTCGTATCCACTCCCTGTCCACAACCACTGGCACTCATTCTTCAGTTCTTGCCACTGAGCTTTTGAAGGAAGACGGTCGCCAAACTGTGATACTGCTTCATCGTATGAGTATAGACCTCCCGCATTAAAGTTCTTCCACAGTGTTCCACTCGGTAATCCAAGATCTGTGTAGCCTTCTTTGGGTTCCTCTGAAATGTTGGTTCTAGTTTGAAAGTCAAACCCTGCACAACGCTGTGCTTGCATTACTAATGACATCAGGCATATCATGCCTAAAAAGAGAATCTTTTTCATTTTGATAAGCTTTTATTTAATAAAGTACAAATAATATTATTATCTATTCCAGTGATTAAACCATCAACAATAACGATAGCTTGTTCGTTATTTTATAGCTTTTGAGTGTATTTGACCGTCTGCAACCTGGACAAGAGACGACTTGTCTTCCAAAACACCTTCCTTGATTCTTTGGGTATAGTCATTACAATCCATCTCAAACACATATTGTTTTTCGGCCTTCACTTCTGTGGTTTGGGTGCTACTTCTCCCTGTCTCAACCTCATCGTCATAGGAGCTGTCGTTGGAAGGGGAATAGGAACCGTAACAATATGATTGAACTTGCCCAGGCATCATAAACCTTGAAATGAAAACACCATTATAATTCTGATGTTGTGCGGGATAAATCGAGCAAAAGTACCAGTATGTCGACGACAGCGAACAACTATATGAAAAAGTGCCATCCTTAATAGTGACAATATCGTTAAACTTTTGCATGAATGTGTATTTAGTTGGGTTCTTAGCAGAATTGCTACTTCCAATAGAATGGGCATGAATATTTTCAAAATCCATATAGGCCAAACCGCCAAGAGGGCGCACATCCACATCTATGGCGTCGTCAAAAATGCCTATCGGGACGATTGCTCCACCGAGCACCTGCCAAGGTATGCAATTGTAAAGTGATGTTGCCGTGCTCACTTCCACCTTCAAAGATGACAACAATTGCTCGCCTGTGACTACATAGGCATTTGTTTCTTTACCACTAGAATTGGTCCATGTTCCATAGGTAAAACACACCAAGGTGTTGTTATACCCTGTAATTTTCACGGAAAACGGAGCCACCGTCTGATTGTAATCATCGATTTTCTTTGAGAACTGGTCTATCAATTTGCCATTATCGTCATAAACGAATGCTTTCACCATGATTTGAGACGCTATACCTTGTTGAACATACATTTCCAATTCCTCAGCGGAATAAGTCGTAAATGTTGGAAGCACATTGTTGAGGATAAAATTCACTTGTGTGTCGTCGCGAACGATCTCAACAGGGGCGTTCTTGCATGACGAAAAACAAAGCATGGTTGCGATGATGGCAACATTTATGATATATGAACTTTTCATAACTATATTTTTTTCAATGTTATTTTTTGAAATCGAAACGATAATACAATAGCATCTCAAATTGGTTGCCTTTCCATGGCAAATTTTCGGCGAACTTCGACAATCCGAAGTTGTATCTCATTGAAATGCCCATCCCTATGGACTTGATAAAACCTCCTGCTCCCAATCCGATCTTGAAATCATTTGCCCGATGATTGTCTAATACCATTGTTAGGTTATGGATGGTAATGGCATCGGGGGAGGACCCGATATTGAGACTGGGAACCGCCCTAAGCTCCATGTATAAAAAGTCCAGCGGATAATATTGGAAGGCTATAGGAAGACAAAGATAATGGCCAGCCACTTTTTGTTCTTCAACGGCAAATCCCGAACGTGTGTAGAGTAGACCTGCCTGAGCGGATAATGAGCTAGATGTGCCATTCCCTATTTCCAAATTCAAACCAGCTCCACCGCCAAGACACATTCCCGCAATAGGTGAGAAATTCACATCAAAGTTATTCTCTAAGGCATGATAAGATGACAATGCCCATCCCACTTCCCCGTAAATACTTATGGATAAGGGACTCTTTTTTGAGACGACAACCCAGTCTTGTTGTCCCCATACCAGCATGTTGCTTGCCAAGATAAGTAAAATGATGGTGAGTTTTTTAATCATAGCTGCTTTTTTTATTCTTCATTATTATATACTTTTTTAAATAGAATCTTAATAGAATAAGATTGACGCGGAAGTCCATCCTCCCTTATTACGACAGAAACGATCTTGTTTTCCGAATCCTCCAACTCATCAATTCTTACTGTCGTAACAACTGCCACTGAAATGCTCTTGAACGGCTGTAACCCATCCACGTGGTCGACAAGTCTGTCGCCGACATACACGTCAAAAGGCTTTGCTTCTTGAGATGACTTATTTTTAATGTTAATATTGAACGAGGAACGTCCCGCTTTGCCGACCGAAGCCTCTTGAGGTCCAGTCACTTCAAATCCTTTGCCATATTTTACCTTAAAATGATAATCCTCTGGTGCGATCAAAATACCATCTATTTCAAGGCCCACCTGCATCCTTCCTTCTTCATCGAGGTATTTAATAGGAACGGAGAAACGTCCCGAATTGTTTATGTTAAAGAATCCCGTTTCTCCCCACTTGTCAACGGCATATGCCCTAATCTTCTCAAAACTGTTGGACACGATAAAAGGAACCTCAATGGCATGAAATACATTAAGTTTAAAGCCTTCTTGACATGAAACCGAGGGCGGGAAATTATCCATTCTGAATTTAATCAGTCCCAGTTTGTTAGCTTGCTTTACCAAAAACAACTCTGATGACAGAGGGGTCACTTCTTGGAATTGCGGAGCAACCATCAAATTCCCATATTGGATTCCACCCCCATCTACATAGATGTTTTCCATATCCACATAAGGGAAATCAGATGTCTCTAGTTGGACAGGACGACATGAAAATTGTCTGTCATTTCGGCTCACATAAATAATTTCCAGTACATCATTTACGTCAACCTCCAAAGAAGTATTGTTGTTTCCACATAGGAATTTGTGACGATTTTGCAGTTCAGTATATGCCACTCCTTCCTTGGGAATCACATTGCCTTGTATTTCGCCTTTTACATCCACCATATAGCCCTTTGTTCCTCCTCCCTTTATCTTTGATTCGACGACAATAAAAGCCAGTGGGCCTTGTTGGCCTTCGATTCGCGTGAAAGACGACGCAAACGAGAGATGGCTAAAACCGCTTTTCAACAGGTAGTCACCTTGGACGTCGATAAAATTCCAACCCTTGTTCCCTTGGTTGCAAACTGAGGCGTATCCATAGTGAAACGGGAAAGCATTCCTAAACTGGTTCTGAATAACCAACTTACCTGTACGGTTCATATATCCCCACGATCCACTGGCATCTCTAACAGCAAGTAATCCATCGCTGAAATATGGCCATGACATGTCGACGAACCATGAACCGCTTATTGAATTGATATTCCCGTATTCGTCACCTATAAAGCGCAGTTTCCCTTCACCATCTAGACCTATATAACAACCGTCCGAGATGTTTGTAATCATAGATTTGTCACACGGAACAAGGGTGGTTCCATTAAGACGGCAAACACCCCATCCACCAGCTTCTGATACTTTCAGCAAATTATCGCCCAGCATTTCAACGGCATCCCAACATGGGCGTTGCTGCCATGAGACGGTTTGTGAACTGGCAATTTTTGCCATGCAGAGGCAAAACAATAAGATAATAGTTTTATTCGTGTTTTTCATAGACCATAACATTGGGATCAATTTTTCTTATGTTATCAAGAAATGCAGGCAAAGCCATATTTAATTCTTGTTTGACTGCGGAAGAATAGTTGGAGCCATCGATATTTTCGTATGCTTTTGCCCCACATACGAAGGCAAATTTCACAAGCGAGAACCGGTCCTTTTTAGCTGTCAAGTGGCGGTCAACATCTCCTTCTGGTACAAGCACCTGGTTCCAATACTCCTCCATTCCGTCGACCTTGTATTTGTTATTTGCTTTCAGCGCAATGGAATATAACAAGACTGGGTCATTAGATTGGCCAGTTAACAACTTGTTAACGACAATATTGGCATTCTGTTTCACCAATGAGTCGAGGGAGGCCAAGTCCACTACGGATTCTTTTGCAACTGGAACCGTCATCTCGCTAGGTTCTGAAAGATCTCCTGGTTTTGGCTGCTGATGGTGCTTGGATTGATACACCAGCATAACGACAATACATCCTGCAGCGATTAAAGCCATTACAATGGCAAAAACTATCAGAAGATTTCCCTTCGATTTCTCTTTCTTTTCTGGTTTTTTGCCAACGGTTTTCAGATTTTCTTTTTTTTCGGGAATAAACTGATCGACAAAAGGCGATTCTTTATTAATCTCACCCTCCTCTTCTTTTTCTTTTGTGACTTTAGGTTTCTTGGTCGTTCCCTTCTCCTTCTCCTTTTCTTTTTCTATTTCCTTTTTTTCTTTATACGCTTCGTTCCCTTTTTCCTCGTTTCCTTGCACATTAGGATTATCATCGGCAAAAATGTCTCCAATTAATTCGGCAGCCGATTGATAGCGTTTTGCCCCTTCCATTTCCATGGCCTTCATGATTATGGCATTGATTTGTTCGGGAATGTCAGGATTCAATTCAATCGGCTCTTTCATCTTTTCTAGCACTCTTTCGGTGGCGTCCATAGGGCGTTCGCCTGTCAAAAGATAATAGAATACCGCACCAACTGAATAAATATCGGTAAATGCCCCCTTACGAGAAGTGGCGGAATGTTGTTCAAGCGGTGCATAACCCGGCTTGACAATTGTCGTGTGGCGCTGGGTTTTATTGTTGACAAACTTGCGTGCCGAACCGAAATCTATCAAAACAATTTTCTCGTCGGGGGTGACAATGACATTGTCGGGGGTGACATCACGATGCAAAATACTCTTGGAATGGATGTATGTCAAGGTCTCACAAATCTGGACGATATAATTGACCGCCATTTCATATTTCATTGGGCCGTTTTTTTCAACGATGCTTTGCAGAGTGACTCCTTCCACAAAAGGCATCACCATATAGGATGTGCCGTTTTCGTCGAATATATCTATCACCTTTACCACAGCCACATTGTTGAGTCGAGCCAAGGTTTGGGCTTCATTAATGAAATTCTGCCTAATCCTGTCAAAATCCTTTAATTCAATACCTTGCAAGCTGACATGGTTGGTAGTGTTGTTCCTGACATTGTAACCGCTCATGAAAAATTCCTTGATGGCGAATTTTTTGTCAAGCGTAGAGTGACGGGCCATATAAGTGATGCCGAAGCCTCCGGCTCCGATTTTTTTCTCTATTATATATTTGCCGCCATTTAATATGGTGCCCGGCTTCAACTCAGATTGAATAACTTCTGCCATTATTATCTCCTTCCCATAATCATACGAAATACAAGCATCATTATGACAGAGGTGCCAATGGCCAATAAGGTCCGTAGAATCCACTTCCCCGCTCCCGCAACGGCTTTTTTCCTTTTGTCTTTGCTGGCTTGTTTCTCTTCTTGGGTTTTCTTTCTTCTTTTTCTACGTTTTTCGCTCTTAGTCTCTTCGTCATCTGGAGCCACCTCTGTTTTGTTGTAAACAGCGAAGTAGCTAATCCATGGGAGTGTCGTGTTTCCAATCCTAATCACATCCTGTTCGTCAACAGCCACCTCACCATAAATCCTTTTCCCATTCACAAATGTGCCATTGGTGGAATCCAGATCACGGACAAAATAGGCTCCAGCCTCATCCTTTATGAGTTGCAGATGATGTCGACCCACAAAACTATCCGGAATGACAACATCATTGCCTGTCTCTCTGCCTACAGTGATGATTTTCATATCGTTGTCGTTAGCTTTTTCTTTTACTTTTTGTTCTTTATTTTTCGGTTTTTCTATAACCGCGCTAGGCGTTGCAGGTTGTTCCTCTTC
Organism: Bacteroidales bacterium; assembly: GCA_017395365.1. GTDB lineage: Bacteria > Bacteroidota > Bacteroidia > Bacteroidales > F082 > Limimorpha. The sequence continues at coordinate 75,175 of JAFPUN010000008.1, read as the reverse complement.
TATTGTGGCCGAAAGGCTCTCGAGCAGGGCTTCTTCAAACTCCTTACACGATGCGTAACGGTCTGCGCCATTCTTCTGCATCGACTTGTCAATCACCGTCTGCAAGGAAGGATTGACCGCATCGGAGAAATCTTTCAACTGAGGAATAGGCGCATTGCAAACACTATCGAAGATTTCTTGCTGAGTGTTTCCCCCATAAGGCAGTTGGCCCGTAACCATATTGAACAGCGTTACACCTATCTGATAGATATCAGTATAGCAGCCCAATTTTTCTCCTTGTGTCTGTTCTGGAGCCATAAACGAAGGGCTTCCACATTTTTTCTTCAGTGTCTCTCCTTCTGACACTTTGGCGGATATGCCCAAATCCAAAATCTTAATGCCAAGGTTATCGGTAACCATAATATTGGCCGGCTTGATGTCCAAATGGAGTATACCTTGTTTGTGCAAATAGCCTATGGTATCGAGAATCATGGTGAAGAAGTGGACGGTCATGTCTTCATCCAATGGCCCGTTGGCCTGAAGATACTTGTTCATATCGATACCTTCCACATACTCCATTACTAGATACATCTGACCATCATCAATGATGAAATCGACAAGTTTGGGCAGATTGGGATGCGAAAGCAATAGATAATGGTTGGCTTCTTCCCTAAAACGCTTCAACATAAAAGCATCCTTGGCCTTGTTTGAGAACAAAGCCTTAATTGCCACCTTATTTCCACTTCTCAAGTCGATAGCTTCGTAAACCGCCGAAGTACCACCTTCCTGAATCAGCCGAATAGTTTTATAATATGGTATTGAAGGAAGGGTGTTCATTTCTTTTTTTTCTTCGGCTTGTTAGGGCATAGAACTTCCACAATACGTTTTGTATTACTAAGAAGACATGTCTTTTTATCTGTCGTTTTGCTAGATTTTTCAATGTTTTTAATAGATTTATTAACTTTTTTCTTATGAGTATTATCAACAAGGATATCATCAAGCAAAACAGTTTTATACAAAGAATCCAGTTTCTCGGCTACAAACACACTGTCGGGTATTAGCGAAGCCTTTTCTAATGCCTCATGGCAATACCGAACAGCGCATATGTCCAACGAATCTTTATGTCCTTCAATAAACGCCATGGTGGCTTTAAACTGTAAAACTTGTAGTTGGACAGAGTCCGCGCTAATGGTGACCTGCGTTTTTCCTTTTGGTTTTTCTTGTTGTGCCTTGTAGGCCAAATATGCTTCTTTATTGGTTTTTCTATCGCATTCCACTGCCTCGTTCCCTTCAAAACGATAAACCACTACCTCCACTAACTTTGAATTGTCCAAAACAGATTCATCAAATAGTCTTTGGGCTTCGGCTGTAGCCACGTCTTCTTCAACGAAAGGAGTTTTGAAGTCTTTAGGATTGTCGGCGAAGGCCACTCGATAGATAAAGGAGTGCTTTGTCGCCTTACCTTTGCGTGATCCATCGATATTGCAGGAATAGCCTTCCCATACCGTTGGGGCATCGTAAAGACGGGATGGAGATGTCTGCTTCTTGTGATAGGTCTTGGCTCCATTAACCGTCTGGATCCACGTGATGTTTTGGATGTTGCGGGATTCCTTGCCCGAAGGCGTGGTTAGCAAAATCTGATAATTGTTGTTTGCGTTCAATTTGGCTGTTTGGGAGACAATGGCATCGTCCATCTCACGTTTGAAGTCGAAAGCATTTGAATAAACGGATGCATTCTTGGGAAACACTTGCTTGATTTCAACCCTATAACCGTTTTGCGCCATAGATACGGCTGTGACGGCTAATGCGAATAATAATAAGACAACTTTTTTCATGGCTTAATTCTATCAATTAATGGGACTTCCGTCTCGTTTGTATTTTTTTACTGGACTTGTACTCTTCATCTGGTAGATGGTTCTACCGTCTTTTTGTACGGCTTCAACTACTCCAATTTGATAAGAATAGTCTTTTGAGTCGAGAATTAGACCTTCACCATTTTTCAGATTATAATATACACAGGTTTTATTACTGTTATTAACAAACTCTACTCCGGTTGCGCCTGGGGGGAGCATTGTTTTGTAAGCAAAGTCATCCTTGGGGACAACAGTTTGTGTCTGTGTGTTATTATTCACTGGTTCTTCCTTTTTTTGCGGTCCGAGAACCAACAACAACACGGCGCACACAATCACCAACACCGAAGCCGCAATGACAATCCACGGCCACAAGCGTTTTTTGTGAGTTTCAACACTTGTTGTTGGCAATGAGACACCTTTGTTTTTCGGGTCAAACACAGCTTCACGAGTCCCTACACCAGTAAATCTAATAATTTGAACGGTAATGTTGTCGGTACCACCACCTGATTTGGCGAGATCTATCAATACCTTTCCTGCCACATTCACATCGGTAGCGCCTGTCAGCACTTCAAGCATGTCTTCTTCGTCCATCATGCCCGACAATCCGTCGCTACAAATCAACATCATGTCGCCTTCAGCAGGCATCAGAGGCATCTGACATGGTTCGGGTTCGACATCCGATTTAATACCTAATGATTTTCTGATCTTGTTCTTTTCAGGATGATGCTCCGCTTCGGCTTCGGTGATTTCACCACAGTCGACAAGAGCTTGCACAACGGAATGGTCCTTGGTGAGCCTGAATAGAGCCTTTTGTTTGGCATTATAATAGTAAATCCTACTATCGCCCACATGAGCATACCAGACCTTATCGTCTCTTACCAATGCCACGCATGCTGTAGTGCCCATTCCCGCAAGTTCGGGATTGGATCGCGACTCGGCATAGATTTGAGCGTTGGCATATTTGAGTGCTTGGGTCAGGAACTGTTGCGGAATATCGCAAGTGTTCTCACTTGCATATTGACAGATGCTATCGACTCCGATTCTGGATGCCGTGGCACCTCCTGCATGTCCTCCCATGCCATCACAAACGACAAACAGGTCACCATTGGGTGTTCGGGTCACTCGATTGGAATCCTCGTTATGATCCCTTACCAGGCCCTTGTCAGTCATGGCACAAACGCCATTGTCAAAATTCACTATGCTCATCATATCAAAAATAGATTTTCAATACTGCATTACCCATTGAAACAGAATCACCGTTCCTCAGCTTCATGTCGTCCATTTTGAAACCATTCATCACGATTCCGTTAGTGGACCTCAGGTCACGAATGCAAAAAGTTTGTCCATTGAAATATAAAACCGCATGGTGACGGCTTACTGTCTTGTCGTCTACCACGATGTCATTATCTTCGGCAGAGCCAATGGTGTTTTCCGCCGATGTTACAAGATACTCAGATGCTCCTGTCATCGTAGAAACAAGTAACCGGGCTTTAATGTTCCTAGAGCGCATCAGCGCGTTTAGCGCATCCAGTTGTTCCTGACGTTGAGCGGCTTTTTCCCTGGCTTTTTCCTTCTGCAACAGTTTGCGTTGTTCGTTCTCTGCGATATTCAATTTCCTTCGGAGTTCCTCTTGTTCTGACTTCAGTCGCGCCTGCTCATCTTCTTTCTTTTTCTCTTCTTCTCGTTTGTCGGCAGCTACGTCACGTAAATACCTAATCAAGAAGAACAACCCTGTTGCGATACCGGCAACGGCAACAAAGAGGAGGATAAGGAAAAGAATCAAGTGGTCTTTAATCCAATTCCCAAAAGTGTATTTGGGCACATCATACGTCTTGCTCCCCACTTCGTCGCCAAGCTGAACCTTGATTTGTTTGGCTTGGCCATCTTTCTTAAACCTGGAATTGAACTCAACCCGATAGGCATTGCCAGCCCACCGTTGCGGCAGATTGTTCACCCAAGCATTAAGGGCCTCGCTTTCTTCGAAAAGAAAAGGATGTTTGATCGGCTTCTTACTTTTCAACGCAGCGTCATTTTCCTCCTTTCTGCTCTTTTTGGTATCAAACGACCCGTCAGAGAGAAGGTATAAGCCGTATGTCCGAGATGACAGTTCTTGACAGAAAGTCTCGTCTGCCTCACCGCCAGAGATATTCACCACATAAATCAAGATCCTGTTTTCGCGCGCTTGGTTCACGAGAGGCGTGATTTCAAAGCCTGAGCTGAAATTGTTCTTGCCCACAGTACATAGCACGATAGCCTTGGCTTCTCCAATGGGTTGATTGTTGATTTGGGACAAGGCCTGTTTGAGCGCCCAAACAATGTCAGACGCAGAAGAATTGTTTGTCAGCTCCTTTTCCGACTCTGCAATAATGCTATTCCTCATTTCTTCCAAATCGGAGGTGAACTTCGGAAGCAATGACGCGTACACGGGTTTGCCTTCTTCGTCTCTCATAAAGACCGCAACATTGACTTTTAGGCTGTCGCTTGCTTGGTAAGTCGCATCCATTCCGGAGAAAAAGTCGGATAGCAGTTCTTGGACAAAACTCGATTGTCCGCACAAATCCCACATAAACAACACGTTCTTGATGGCTGGCACCGAAGGTGCTCCAGTTGAGGCAAAGTCTGTGACAGCAACCAAGGAATCTTCCTCAAAAAGTCGAATTTGATTACTGGTATAGACGTCTGGGTTATGCGACTTAAGCGTAAACGAAACCTTGGGGAAGTCCTTGGTGTCGAAGTCTTTGATATCTACTTGGGCAAAACAGGGCAAGAGCCATAGCAAGCAGAAAAAGGATAATGACAGTTTTCTCATATCGCGTCGATTTGCGTTTTTATTTGTTCTAGTTTAGGGGGCAGGGCTTGCATGGCAGGCTCCAGTTGATCAGCCGCTTCTTTCAAAGGTCGAATGATGTCACGATAGAAAGCATCGCCTACATTATCCTGCCATGAGGCCTTAATTGCGTCAGCAGTTGCACTGAATTGTGCTGTTTGGCTTTTGAAATTACTTATGGATTGTCTCATAATTTAATAAAGTCTTTCTGTTATTGCTTAATCCTGTAGGATTGTAAATCTATCCTACCTGCACGTTCAACACTATCACTGATAAAATTCGTTCCATATACAATAGGGCTACTGAGAGTTTTCCATTCTCTTAAAACACTTTCGGTAATTACATCCATTGGTGTTTTTGAAGATTCTTTCATCCTCTCAGCAACAGATGAGGGCAACTCGTCTAAAGATAACGTGTTCCAATTCAACTGGCCACCAACACCAATTAAGGCACTAGCTTTGGCCCCCGCCTTGAATCCTTTTTTGGGAGACACTTCGACCCCTCCTGCAACAGAGCCACCAAGCTTTGCTTCCGCTGAGACATCTATACTCGCTTGGTGTATAGTATCTCCGACTCTAACTGGAATCGAAGATACACCTATATGACCGCCGCCTTTGCCCAAATCGATTCCAGCCGAACCGCTCACATTTACACTAGGAGTCTTTAGGTGAAGCGACCTGTCTTCAGAAGAAAAGGAAAGTGGGCTTTGAACGCCGATGCCCCCATTCACATAACCTTCTGGTCCTACTGCGACTCCATAACCGGCTTTAAAGACACTACCATCTTCGCTAATATAATAATTATCTTGACGATATTGCCAAGCATAGGAACAATTCGCCCTTTTAGAAGCCTCTCCTACAGCCGAAGAAATTGGGCTTTTATTTATCCCTGCCTCTAGATGATTTTGACTCCATTCAGCTGCTGCGCCTTGTTCAACCTCCATGCCGCCTCCTATTGATATGTTTGATTCACAATCTCCACCAAAATATGCAGTGGTCACGGTGATACGTTTTCCATCATGAGCTATATCCATACGAGCCTGCCCATTAGAAAACGTATAAGTATCATTGATGTCTTGGGTAAGTTCATATTTATCGGATTGACGAAGTGCAATCAGTGAGGTAGCGAATCGGTCTGGCGTCATGTTGTCCAACATTGACAACATTTCCTTTTCGCTCAACCCTGCAACGTAAGAAGCACCATAAGGCACTTGTGGTCTTATCAAACCGTCTTCTAAAGTCATTTTCTTGTTTTGAAGATTGATTTGGTCAACTTTTAACCGCTCAATTGCTCTGAGAGACAGAAGGTCTTTATTCATCGAATTGGCTTGGATCTTATTATTGATTTCTATGAGTTTGCCATCTATGTCTTCCTTCTGTTTTTCTTTCAATTCATGTTTCAGCCCATTGTATATTTCATTATAAGCTTTAACATATTCTTTCTGTTTCGGCCCTGACCTCAATAGCAATTCAGTTCTTGAGATACCATATTGTCCTTCAAAGATTTCGTCTGCCCTTTGTTGGAGCAACAATTCTCGACCTCCTATTACAAGACCGCCCGCCGCAATTGCAGCAAATATCCCTGACGCAGCAATGCGTAAGGTGGACCTATCAGGAGGGGTAATTTCTGGCAAACCATCCAACGACTTAGCCATGGCATCGGGATCGATTCTCACAGGGTCAGTACCAGAACCTTTAGGAAGAATCTGAGCTATTTGTTCGCCACCTCTTATAAACATGAAAGAACCGCCCCCCGGCAACTTATCGTTGGGCACATTTTCCACAGGCCCAGACATAGTGGAAGCGACAGGCATTCCTTTTGACATCACACTATCCGTGTTCGGGGTTGCATTTGAATTATACTCTTCAATAGTTGCCCTTACCCTATTTAAACCCGTTCTTGCTCTTGAACACAAATCCGACTTCGCTTGACGGAATTGGCTAGCATAGCCGTCGTATTCTGAAATGGCTTGTCGCGCTTGGTTAACGAGCTCGGCACATCTACAGAATCGTTCATTTGCTCTATGAAAAGCCGCTGCCTGACCTGCGCAGGAAATATTTGGGTTTGCAGCGCGTCTCCATTCGCAACTATTGTATGCGTTCAAAGCTTGTTGGCGGATTGCCGCAAGCTCGTTAAGTTTGGCCTCAAATTGTGCCAAAAGATTCATGGCGGACTGGCTGTATGCCGCCATCGAAGCCCCAGTGTTGCTGTCGAAAGACCTGATGGCGGCATCCAGTGCATTGAGTTTTGCTAAATCCACTACACTTCGTGACATAACTTAAAGTGTTTAGAGAATTACTGTGCTCCGTATTCGTTAATGATAGCGGCCTCTCGGTCAAGGTAAGTGCTATATGAAGCAAGGTTATTGACAAGTATGCTCTCTATGGGTTTGAGGTCTTCGTAATACTTCGCTCTGAAAGCGTTACCCACTGGGTCATCCCACTGGAATTGTAATGCTCTATCCATTGATTCCATAACACGAAGGATATCTTCGCGATTATTTTTTAGGGTGCCGGAAAACATGGTTAGGGTTTCGGCTGTTGCTTTTGATTTTGCCATGATGTTTAGTTTTTAAAAGTTGATGTTAGTTGCATGATACTGTTGAAGGATCCCTATCTTTGTTTGAAGATAGGCAGAAAATTGGGTCATGGTTTCCACCAATTTGGTGATGTCAGGGTCGCTTTGCCCGAAGAAAGTAGCACTAAATTGTTCTGATTTTTGGTCTTGCCAATCAGTTTCGGCAATGTTGCGAATCGTGCTACCGATACTTCTGCGAATTTCATCGAAATGCTGCGCATTTTGATCAAGGATTGCTTTAAACCTTTCAAGGTCTACAAAGTCTACATTTACTCTGCTCATGATTATAAGATTTAAATTATTTGTTAGTATTTATTGAAAAGTTTGACTATACAATGTCGTTACAAAATCAACAAAACGGAGATAGTCTTTTGAAAAAGCACATCTAAATTTAATGATTCCATCTTTGCCATTTTCTTTAATATTCATAAAGGCTTCACCAATACTTAATCCACTTGCATATCTTGTTGTATTGTTTGTACAGTCATTTGAATTAAATGTAACACTCTTTGTTATTAATCCCTTGTATGGAGAAAAACGGCCTATAACAGATGAAAGGATAATATGAACTCCAAATTTCCGACCATTTATCATAATATTGATGAGCATGTGTTCAATTTCTGCTTTGTTCCTGCCAAAATCATCGCAATAGAAATCATTATCATCAAAATCATTAACAATCAAAAGTAAACGAGGCAAAGCAAAATCAGATAACAATCGAAAAGACTCAAAACTGTCTATCACTCTATTTGTTTTTTCCCCAAGGTCTCTAAACAATTGAATACGAGAATTGAGTTCTTCCTCTATCGCCTGCAATACTTCTTGGATTCTTCCTCCTTCCACACCAAATGATATTGTATTAACGTGAGGTAATCGCTCATAAAATGAAAAATCTCTGACTTTTGAATTATCGAATAGAAAAAACTGTAGCTGATTCGGCGAATAACAAACGGAAGCGCTACATATAATACTATGAAGCAAGACGGTTTTCCCATAACCTGGTCTACCTAATAATGACGCATAATAATCCCCTGTGTCAAATCCAAGTTTTAAATCAACAATGTTATTTTTACTATCACATCCGATAGGGATTGATATTCCCTCAGCCGAATTTCCCGACCAATAATCCGAGCTATTAAACATTTTTTTCAACATTTGGTCAAGAGAAACTGTCTGAGGCAATACATCAGAAGGAGGGAATCCGGATTCAATGATAAAATCAACCAGCGTTCTTGTCTTTTCAATTGAAAACGTCGCCAATTCTAAAGTTTCCTGCAAACGAATCAAATCTTTACTATCAATATTAATACTACTCATTATTATTCAATTTATAAATTTCGATGATAGTGCGAATTTAGTCGAAATGTGCGGCAGTACAATCAAGTGTTGCTTTGAACCTAATGAGGTCTTCGTAATCTACAATTACACTGCTCATGATGTTGATGTTTTAAGTTTGACTTTTATGTATTATGAAAAGATAAATTTGTTCTCTTTCAAGTTATGGATTTACTGTTTTCTCACCGAACTAAGTCTGGCCCAATAGCCTTCTGGTAAAATGATTCTCTTTCCCGACATGATTTCCGCTTTCTTGATATACATTTGGCTATTTAACCCTTCTATTTGCGCTTCTTTATAAGCTGGCCCACCAAACAAAGAGGTACCTATAGACATAAATCGACCGCCATCGTTGTGTAGATTTTGCTCACACACAAATTTGTCCCCCTGGACATAGCAAATATCATGCATGGCGCAAGCTTCATCATTCAAACGCTGGAATTCTTCTGGATTCAATATTTTACCCGCTGCAGAAATAGCAATTATACCAGCTACACCTCCAGTGGCAATTCCCACAAGGGCAGCGCCTTTGGCGACTGGAGAATAGTTCATAAAAGCGTCAACACCAGCACCAGTTTGACCAGCCCAATGCCCAATGCCCTCTGTCGTTCCACAACCGTTGGGGATAGGAGTGATTTCTATAACAGTCCTATCGTCAAGGGCTATTTGTTCATCTGGTTGAAGTTTCCATGTTCCACTATATTCTTCTGTGGCAGGAATCACCGAATCGGGGTTGATTGGTTGAAGCGGATCATTAGGAATACGTGGCACGGTACCATGGTCAAGGACAACAGGGTCAACTGGTGTTCCTTTAGGAAGAACTCTCACTATGTCCTCTGTACCTGTGATATGAATATGTGACATTTCGGCATATTCACCAACGGTGATCCCTATGTTCTCAAGATAATTGAGATAACTTTTTATATCAGGTATCAACTTCTCCTTCAAAGGCATGAAATCCTCTTCGTACCTATTAATAAAATTCAGTCCAATGGGGTCATCCCATGGAATAGAATATAACTCTCTGTCCATCTGCTCCTTGGTGAGCAAAATGTCATCCGCACTTTGGCGAAGGGTGTTCGCCATTTGCGTTAGGGCTTCTATTGTTACTTTTGCTAATGCCATCTATTATTTCTTTTTTCTCATTTTCATATTTTTAGCATACTCTTCGCGCGCCCTGCGGCGTTTTTCTTCCTTGTCGAGTTCCATCTCCGTGATGCCCCGCCTGCGTGCTTCCTCCATCTCAAGCAGCTTTCTCCTTTCTTCTTCCGACTGTGCAAGTGCCTGTCCTAGTTTTTCCTTATCACTTAAAGTCTCATACAAAGCGTCCACCTGTTGTCGCTGATGCTCGAGAAAACGCCTGAACGCATCCATATTATCTAAGGTGACACTTCTTCGCCAAGACTTCACTTTATTTGACATTTCGGCAAGAAGATTCCTGTCTACGGTCAACGAGGAGTTGCCTATCCTGTCCATCTTTGTTGTCAACTCCTTTTCTATTTGAACAAACTCAGAACAATTCTTTACCGCTTCATCAATCAAGAACTCACCCAAGTACCCAATCATATCGTCCCGATCAATCAACGAGAACACGGAACCCATCAGCGATGGATAGGATTCCAACTCTGGCAGATGTTTCGACAAATGCCTGCTAAACCGCTCCACGTCCTCAATCCTCTGCTTTGTTTCTGCCTTCACGTATGCAGGTGACGTCATCAATATATCTGCTGACTTGACGATGCTTAAATATTGTTCACTATAGGTAAGATTGGTTTTCATCATTCTTGCTTATATATTGAGAAGATATAGTCTAACACATCATCTTGAAGTGCGTCACTCCGACATTCATTGTATATCATAACCGGGTCTTGTTCGTATGTGGTTGAAGCATCTTCCGTAGCAAGGAAAGCTGTTCCTTCAGCCATTGCATCTGCCTCTTGAGCCATTTGCAGGCCTATTGCACCACCTTGTAGAATAACGCGATTCCCGAATGCCGAAACAAAGGCATTGTCCATCACATCAATAAGACCTTTATAACTATAGGCATACACAATCAAATGTATGCCATAATCGGGACCGTTCTTCAAAATGTCCTGAATCTTGAGCATCAGTTTAGATGGTTGGTTAAATTGATTCTTTTTCATATCAGGGGCATTTTGAATATAGGCTATTGTGCCGATAATGGGTGTATTGTCGTTTTCAACACCCGCCATAGCATCGTCAATGCGTTTCTTCAAAAGACTTTCAATCGAGTCAATCACAGACTCCAATCCTCTCTTGGGCAAATACGGAATTCCTGCCATTTCAGCAAACTTAACCAAATACTGCGGTGATTCACTGAAATAGTCCGTGATGAAAAGAGAACTTTCAATATCCTCGATTGATTGGCTGATCTGGTAATTGACCAAAGCTATTGTGGAGAGTGCAGCGGTCATATCCGTTCCACAAATCAACATATTGGATCCTATGGCCTTGCGGAATGTGGCATACGAATGTTTGTCTCTGATGAACATCGGTACTCCAATCCATGTGACGATATGGTTGGGATTAAGCATCGGAGTCGTAAGCGAATCAACAAACTCGACATTGTTGGCTATATTACTGACAGCTTTTCCATCAAACACAAAGCGCTTGGGTTTTTCCACATCAAGTTCGTTCCATTTGTCAACACAGAAACTGACATAATGCTGTACCTTTTCCGTATAGGCAGCTTGGAAGAGCACATTAGCTCCCTTCTCACCGTTACTGTTATTTAGGATAGCTTCGCCTTTCTTGGTCAAATGAGCTGCTGAATCATTGCCCGAACCAAGTACTTTTAGACTATCCATCTCCTTGAGGTTGAACGCAATACGAAGTGTTATCAACTCTGTGTCAAAGTCAATGTTCCTGTAACTTTGGGTGCAGAACACGATGCTTATGCCGTATTTTCTCCCTTCCCTAATAATCTTTTCGAGCGACCCTTTTATTTTCCGTGACAATTTGTCGTTCTTTTCAAGCAGCACTTGGAATTCATCGATAATGACTAAAATACGAGGTAAAACTTTGCCCGTTGCCGTTCGATATTTTTCAATCTTCTCAATGGCTTCGCCTGTCTGATCTCCAGCATCCTTAAACAATTCAGCTCTATGATACATTTCATTCACCAAATACTCAATGGCGCTGTCAGTATACTCCCTTTGCTTCGTAATGGAAATGAACCTTGCGTGAGGTAGGTGCTCGTAAGGCTTAAACCCTGTGCCATTCGTACAGTCGATGAGATAAAACTCCAATTCTTGTGGAGGATAGATGATGGCTCCATTGCAAATGATATCATGGAGCAGCACCGTTTTTCCATAGCCAGGCCTGCCTCCGATCATCGCGAAGTAATCAGCAGTCTTGCCTGCCAAATTGAAGTTGACCAAACCATTGGCTCCTTTTCTGCCAATTGGAATGGTGATGCCGTCAATCGTGCTGCCTTTCCAATATTCTCCATTGGCCATCATTTTCTCTAAATCTTGGTCAAACGAGACAATAGGAGGCTTGATGTTGGCGGCTTTCTTTGCGATGGCATCAATAATCAGATTCAGGGTAGAGGGGGTTCTCTTTTCCGGTTCGAAGACATATCGTTCCTCAAAGGCTTTACCATAAATGGTATTTGAGAAACGGAAACCGTTGGCTTCCTTGGTAACAAGCGTAGAGATGCTAAGTAAATCGGACAGAGGATCGTTCTGTTGCTGAGTAGTTTGGTGGTCAACCTCATAGGTGTAGAAGAAATAAATACCGCATGTAGATGCATTCCTACCCGAACAGAGGGAATAGATTCTAGAGATAATGTCTTTCTCCACTTTGTCGTGAATGCGGGTGAAGAACACGAAATGATAAGGGACCGCAATATGTGATGGGTCAGCATTGTATTCTAAAAGTGAGGCGGCATCCAGCAATTCGTTTCTGTTGAGACGGTTGACGTGGCTTTCCATTTCAGAAACAAAACTCGCCAAGCCGTTTTTGTCACTTATCAAAGCCCCTTTTGTGATTTTCTCCGCTTTTTCCGCCAATCTGTTGAACAACTTAGTCGACTGCCCAAAAGAATGGAGGTCAATGAAATGGCATTTGACAAGCTCAACAGGAATGGAAAGCAAGATACGGAATGCTAAGGTCTGCATCAACTCAGCGACTTGGTTCTCACAAGACGAATCTATACGGAATCCAGTGGCATTAGCCGAGGCAAAAGGCAGAATCGCAGGGATAAAGCTTTCCCCTGTCACAGGATGTTTAAGCATTCCTACAAACAAACCGTCAGGAAGCGATCGGGAATCTTTCATAAAGTCCAACTTTCCCGAAGGCATAAAAGCGTTTGACGAAAAACCAGCTTTGTCTATGGTCTCGTCAAATTGTTCCTCAAGTTGCTGGGTCTGTTGTTCAACAGACTTGAGTTGCTCTTCTTCTTCAACCCTGATTGATGCAATCCGCTCGGAACAAGCTTGCTTGATGGTTTCTTCCGTGACGATTTTTCGCATAACCTCTTTTTTTATTTAGGTAATTCAAAAGCCGTTCTAAAAAGAAATACTGTGTCACCCACTTGAATGATGTCGCCATCATGAAGCACGATGGAATCGTCGTCAATGTCTTCGCCATTCACAAGGGTGCCATTGGTGGAAAGATTATCCTTTAAACGGAACTTGTCGTTTCTAAAAAGAAGAATCGCGTGCTGCCCGCTGACTTTGGGGTCGTTGACGCACACACCACAACTGAAATCTTTTCCAATAATATTGCGGCCTTCAAATAGTTTGAAATCAATACCGTTAGGGTCGTGGGTATAAGTCACTAGCCACCCCACCAGCCTTGAAGCACTTCTGGTTTCTTTTCTGTTGACCACGGCACCGGATTCGTCCTCTTCTTGAACTTCTTCTTCAACCATGGTTTTCGAGAAGTCCTTGCGAGGATCTATTTCATCATTTTTCACCTGAATCGGTTCATCATCCGTGGTAGTCTTTGACCCGAATGTCTCACCATCCAAACTAGGGATGATTTGTGTAGCTTCCCCTCTTTCTACTGGAGTTACTGGATTTTTCCCATTTCTGCATATTGGGCATTCTTCAAGGTCAGCTTTATAAGTATGACCATTTGGACATTTTTTAAACCTACTCATGTCTTTGTTATATTTATAGTTATGTTTAAAGTTAATACAAATATAAAAATCCGAAAACAAAAAAAGCGTGAAACTCGACTGTTTCCCGCTGTTCAAGGTATTTGGCGTAACCCGTAATCTCGATATTAACTATATCTCAAAGATTACAATCCGTTAAAATCGCCAAATTTTAGAACAGATGAAATTAGTCTCTATGCTTGCTTGTTTGTTAAAGTGTAATTTCTTTTGTTGTCCGTGTTAGTATTTTTTAATGTTATATCATTCCGTTAATTAGTGCCGCAAATATAAGAATTATTTCTTCTAAAAAACAAAATGAGAAAAAAAGTTTTAATCTGGCAAAAACACTCATGCACAAATTCATGTCGTTTCAATTTAGGTAGATTCGGTTTGGCTCACACAAAATGCGCCCCGAGAACCAATCCCGAGGCGCTTGTAACATATTGAAAATAATCGATGCCTTATTCCCTCACAAACTTCAATGTCCTCACAACGCTCTCCGACTTCACGTTGACGAAGTAAACGCCATCGCTCAGGTTGTCAAGGCTGAGTGTGGTGAGGCCTTTGGCCGTAGTGTGATGTACCACTTGTCCGAGGCTGTTGCAGATGGTGATGTCGCAGTCTTCCTCAGGCAGGCTAAGGGTGAACTGTCCTTTGTTGGGGTTGGGGTAGAGTGTTACGTTACTCATCGTGTTTTCATTTGTGGCTTCGAGGTCAATGTGAAAAGTCTGCGGCCATGCGTCACAACCAGTGACGATGAGGCTTATTAAGCCGTTGAGGGGACCGTTAATACTTATGGTGGCCCAACCAGTTTCGTCTGTGTAGCCTAAACCAATCATGTCTTCACCACTGAGAAGAGCACAACGGAAGTTTTGTAATTCTTCTCCGTTGGTGTTGGCTACATGGATTTGTTCCGTAATCTGGCCTCCGTCAATTGACGCAGGGTACGACACCACAGGTGTGAACGGCTCGTCGTGCCAGGGGCTGCAGGCCACATCACCCATCATGTTGAGGTCGTAGAAGTTCCAGCGCAAGGCGCCTTCTTCCCATTGTCCAGGGGCATTCACCCAAGGAGCGGTGGCGATTTTGCTTTCTCTCAAAGCCATGCCGCCGTATGGGATGCGGTCGTTGTAGTAGGCATCTTCCGTCTCGCGATGCAAGTGGATGGCGGGACCCTCGGTTTGGCCTTCGTTGAACCAACCGTAGCGCGAGTTGCCGAAAGTGGCTACGGCGAAGTTGCTGATCTTGGTCATGCGTTCCAAGATGCAGTCGTCGCTGAAGTCGCCGCAGATGCAGCCCGAGGTATGGAAGAAGGTGTAGTTGTGATCCACACCGTTCACGCCGCTGAAGTTGCTGTCGGTAATATCGTAGGTGAGCCAGCCAGCCACATAGATGGTGTTGGCATGACCGTCGTGATGGACATATTGGGTGCCTTGGTTGATGGCGTTGCGTAATGCAGTGCCGCTCCAGTTGCCTTCTTCTTCATACAGACGGGTGAAGTTGTAGTTTTCGGGAATACCCGTTGTCGTATACCCGTTGTCATCGTGTGTGCCAATAAGCAGTTCGAGGAAGTCGCTGCCGTTGCTCAATGGGTCGTCGTAGAGGTGCTCGCCACCCATGATGACCTTGCGGAACTCGCCAAGCACGGGTTCGGCTTGATAGCTGAAGGTCTTGTGCAGCATGTTTTGCAGTTCGTTTTCATCGCTGAAACACATACGGCCAATGCCAATTTCGGGCAGGAGGTCGTCTTCGCCGATTTCGCCCCATTTGTTGTCGTTGTTGTCGTTCCATGTGCCGTCAAGGCAAGCATAGTACATATCGGCGGGGATGCTGCTGTCTTCTTGGTCGCCGCCGCCACTGGTCACATAGCAGTAGAAGCCGCGATATGGAATGGCAGGCACGTCGCCGGCCAAGTTCACCATGATGATGCCGTTTTCTTCGTATTCTTGGATGATGTAATTGCGAAGTTTCTCTTGGTCGTCGCGACCTTCCATGCTACTCACGATGTCGGCAAGGTCGGCAACGCGAACGCGCAAGCCACGGGCTTGGTAGAACGTCACGTATTCGTCAAAAGTGCTGACGTATGGCGCAGTGGTGACCACCAGCAGGTCGTAACCGCCAACAGAGCGGCCACGGGTGTTGTAGGTTTCAAGCATTTCAGGGTTTTGGGCCAAGCTCTTGACGCGTTGGGCATTGTCGCCCGTGAGCCACAGCTTGCGGATTTGGTCGGCCTTGGCGGCAGTGGTGGTGACGCGCACGGTGGCTTTGGTGGCATAACGCACTTCGCCCGTGCCAGGCACATATTGCACAGGGGTGAACGCCGAGAAGGCGAAACCGACACCGTTGAGGTATTGCGTGCTCAGCTTGCCGTAGGCTTGGGCTGGGTAGACGCTCTTGGAGGCATAAAGGGCCTCGTCTTTCTCAAACTGATGGCGCACAGGGTCGGAGTAGGTGCGGGCCGATTGGTATGGGAACAGGTTGTGAGTGCCTGCAATCGTTTGGAAATCGGAGAGCTCCACTTCGATGCGGGCGGCTTCGGTGCCTTGAGGCAGCATGAGGCTGACGCTCTGCCAAGGCAACGACGGCTGTCCCGCAAGGGCACTCTGCATACAGTCCGTGAATTGGATTTGTTCGTAGCCTTGGATTTGGTTGAGGTTGGGTTGACCGAAATAATAGGTCTTTTCGATGGTCTGAGCCTTGGCAAACAAGCTGGCCATCAAGCACATCATGATAAAACTAAGCTTTTTCATATCATTTAAATAAATCTGTTCTGACTGTTTAGGTGCAAAAATACGCATATTTATAACACGAAGTTGGTATTTTAAAAAATACATCTATCTTTGTGGCAATAAAATCTCAAAACCATGAAAAAACACTTGGCCTTGTTGCTGTTCCTGCTGGCTCCGGCGGTTTTGCTGGCTCAGGAAGAGGAAGAATGGGAGGAAATAGAATTCAAGAGTAAAGAGCAAGATGAGTATTATCGTGAAAGGGTGGAGAATTACCAGCCTTGGAAGCCTTTGGATGAAAACGAAATCATGGCATACGAAAATGCCTATTTTGCGTTGGAGGAGATTAAGAATTTTACGCCATTTCAAGAAGGAGAGGATCACCAAAGATATTACTATGAGAGCCTAAAACATAGGTTTGATGATTGTCCTGAACTTGCTGCCAAGATTGACAAGCGACAGGTCATAAGATACGAAAAGAGAGACTCGATGGAAGCCATCGTGTATAAGAGTTATGAGTATTTTATGGCACTTGAACCGAGTATATATGTGGCCTATTCAGAAGACCAAGGACGGTCATGGACTTTTTATTATACTGGGATAACGCATTGCCAGCCACTTTGTTTCAAGCCGCGATCCAAGATGCCTTTGTTCAACAAGCAAGGCGATTTGCAGTTGGAGGCATGCCTGCTTCGCCAGATTTCTTCTTTTTGGCTGGGCCATGTGTCAGATTATGAATTGGTCAAAGACGGTCTGCTGTTGACCATTGACATGGAGACATTGCGCAAAGACTCTGACGGGGATGGATTGACGGATATTGAAGAGGCAAGGTTTGTGACCGATCCTTTCAATAGCGATACCGATGGTGATGGAATTGCCGACGGTTTGGACCTGAATCCGAGAATGTCGGTGCCTCGTTCGGACAAGACGGTCGTTTATGAATACTTGATTCAGTTTTGTTTTGCGGATACTATTCCTTTGACCATTCCAGAGTTGTGTTATGCCAACGAAAAGACTAGAACGGTGAGAATTGTAACTGATTGTCCAGAACTTCAAGCTGTTCAACCGAGAACAATGCGCGTAATCGTCCTCTCAGAAGAGGATTATGAAAACTCTAGTAGGTATTTTGTGCCGATGGACAGCTATCATTTGTCTCCTATGTTTAAGGTTGATGACGAAGAGGATGCTTATCTTGTTTCCGTTTCGGCTCGTTCAGGTTTCTGGGATTGTTTGGTAAAGAAAATAGACAAGGGATGGAAATTGGATGTGATCTCTAGCGGGATTTTTTGAGAATTTGGTTTTGCATATAATCCGTACTATTGAAACTAAACAAACACATTGATGATATGAAAAACTATTTGACTATGTTGCTACTTCTTCTGCTCCCTGCGTTTTCGTTTGGGCAGGATGACAAATATCAAAGTCGTGAAGAAGATGAATACAACAAGAACTATAAGTACAAACACTTCGAGCCATTGACCGAAGACCAAATAAAACACTATAAGAACGAATTCTTCGATTTCAAACGAATTGAGGATTTTACGCCTTATAACGACTCGCTATGGTTAACTCCCTATCAGGATTCGGTTTTTAATATGAAAATGAAATATATTTTGAGGGGAGATGAACCAGATTTCCCGAGACAAAATGTGGGGAAAATCGACAAACACTGTATTTTGAAGCATGAGAAGAAAGGTCAGATAGAGGCTTTTGTATATGAGGAACCTGTTTATGGGAGCCCGTTGCCTGGTCTTTGGGTGGCTTATTCTACGAATTCAGGCTCATCTTGGGAGTATTACTACACAGGCCTTGTGCAGAAAAAGCCACTGTTTGTCAAATGGTATTCCAATACACCTTTGATTAATGAGGATGGCGACTTGCAAATGGAAGCCTGTCTTTTTATCCAAGACCGCACAATTGGTCCTTGGGGCATGGAACATTTCACGTTGGCTTTGTCTGAAGACGGGCTATTGCTCACTTTCGACTTGAAAACTCTGTGGCGCGACTCTGATGACGACGGCTTAACGGACATTGTGGAAGCAAAATTCCATACCGACCCCAACAATCCTGATACCGACAGCGATGGTATTCCCGACAATCTGGATATGAATCCAAGGTTTTCCATGCCACGTACCGAAAAGACTATCGTTTTTGAGGCGGTACTCAACGAAGATGAGAGATTGCGTTTTTCATGGGGTGAAGCCTACGAATTGATCCCTTTGGATGAAGTCACGCTACCGAGTTATGCCACCGATACTACTCCAACCCTGATGATTGTTTCCGACGACCCCAATCTTCTTGCCGTTCAGCCTACCCGAGAGCGTATCATTTTCCTTACACCAGAAGAATACGATAATGAACCGCATTATTATTCCGATGATTTGAATGGTTATCGGATTACGCCATTATTTAAGGCGGATAATATGGACGACACTTTTGTGTTTTCGATGAGTTCGACAAAAGGTAGTGTTTGGGAATCTGGGTATTATGCCACGAGAACCAAAGATGGCTGGGATATTGGAGTTACCTTCCAAATAATGGAATGAACCGATTTTGGTGTCTGTTGTAGAGACGCAATGCTTTGCGTCTCTGATTATATTGCCATTCCATTTTCGAGACGCAAAGCATTGCGTCTATACGAATTTGACCGTGAAACAAATCCATCAATGAAATAATATGTATATTTGTCACCTGAAGCCAATCAATAATCGTCATGGATGAAACGAAATATAAAGGTCGTTATAGAATCCCATCTGCACGTGCGTGGTGGCACCGATACAATGGTGGGACCTATTATGTGACAATATGCACGAAAAACCGAGAGAATTATTTCGGAAGAATTGTGGATGGTGCCATGGAAATGTCGGAAATGGGCAAATGCCTGAACGAGCAAATTCTTCTTACCTCACAAATGCGTGCAGACATGAATGTGGAGATTCCGTTGTTTTCAATAATGCCTAATCATGTCCATCTGATTGTGGTGATTGGAGATAATGTTTATAATACGCCTGTGGAATATGATGATGGCGTGTCGACTGGTAGAGACACAATGCCTTGCGTCTCCGATTCGATAAACAACACGTTTTCGCCACAATCCAAGAATCTGGCATCAATCATTCGTGGTATAAAAATAGGCACGAAGGCGTATGCCACCACCAACAATATCGTATTTGATTGGCAACCACGTTTCCATGACCATATTGTTCGGAACGTCGATGAATTGAATGCAATTGCAAATTACATCGAGGACAATGTGGCGAATTGGAAGGAGGACGATTTTTATCGTTGATGACGGATGCGTAATAAGAGACGCAAAGCATTGCGTCTCTACGAATTGGAATAATTTGGTTTATTCTACCACTACTTTCTTCACTTCAACGCCATTGGCATTGCTGATACGGACAAAATAAACGCCTGTATCATCCAAATAGAGATGCTGCAAGCCATTCATATCATCCATGCTGAG
The DNA here is from genome assembly GCA_017395365.1 of Bacteroidales bacterium. Lineage (GTDB taxonomy): Bacteria > Bacteroidota > Bacteroidia > Bacteroidales > F082 > Limimorpha. The sequence continues at coordinate 55,287 of JAFPUN010000008.1, read as the reverse complement.
GATTTGTTGTCCCATGGCATTGAAAACAATGACATTTGAGGCTTGACGCAACTCTATGGTGAAGTCACCGTTTGAGGGATTAGGATAAATCGAGAAGGTCCCTAAGCCCTCGGTTCCTGAACCTGTCGAAGGAGTCGAAGGGCCGTTTTCATTCACATCTAACACAACTTCGCTAGGCGGCAGTACGATGTTGTCCACCCACACGCAGTCTTGACCGCCGGTGGCGCCGCCATCTTTCTCGTAGCTCCAAGTGAGGTGGTGGGAGCCTTCTGGGATCATGAAGCTGATGTAGGTCCAGCCGGTTTCACCAGCCCAACGGCCTTTGCGTTCACCATCGACATAAAACACGAGGAAGTCATAGCCGGTCTCTGTTGAAGTCTTCACATAGAAACTGATTTCGTTGTCGCAAGCGAAGTCATAGTCGAGGCTCATATCGGCATGGCTGCTGTGATCCATCGGCATGGTGTGGGCGCAATATAGGCCTTCGTATGGACCATGGCTTACAATCTCCCAGCCGCCTTGGCCTTCAAACTGCCAGTCGAACTTGCTGAAGTCGCCCGACTCAAAGTCTTCCATCTCGCTGTTCACATTGATGAAATAGGAGTCGTAGACGACATAATTTCCCGAATAGGTGGCCAGGATAAGTTCGAATGCAGTGGCATTTCTGGCATCAGTGATGCTCATGGTGAAGTCGACGGTGAAAGTGTCGTCGACGGCCAAGTCACCGACATTGAATTGGTTTTGATCGAAGAGGATTTCGGGTGCAGAGCAGTAGACGCCGAAGATGGTATTGGGTGAGATGCTGTGGCCGATGTTCTTGCCCGTGAAATGCAAGGTGAGGGTCTCGCCGCTGTCGGCATGGCCATTGCCATTGCCGTCCACTTCCTCTAATAGGGTGGCGATAGGCCCAAAGCCAGGGGCGTTGAGGGTCATGTCGAAATGGCTCTCCCAAGTGTTGCTGCCGTCAGTGCAGGTCAAAGTGAAAGTGACCACGGTCTGGTCGGGCACATCATCGCTGACGGTGAAAGCGAAGGCGTTGTCAAGGTTGACGGTAGCATGGGAGTCTACGGTTCCAATTGTGGCAGAGCCTTGTGTAACGGTAATATATGGAGCGTCACAACTCAATGTGGCCGTGACGTTGTTCGCTACAAGGTTACCCACGTTGCGGAAGCCAACATTGAGAGTTTGGCTCTCGCCGAAGTCAACCTGCCCATCAGGGTCGTTGAGGGCGTAATTGTCGAAGAGCACATGAGCGCAGTTGGCGTTGTCAAAGCCAAGCTCAAGGTGCTGTGGCCAGCCGTTCATGCCAGTGATGAAAAGGTCGAGGACATCGGTGTTGTTGACGGCGGCAAAGCAAAGCTCTGCCTCGCCGTTGGCATCGGTGGAAGCCAAAGCGATCAGTTCATCCCCTTTGAACAAGCGACACTCGAAGTTGTACATGCCGTAGCCGTCTTCGTCATTCACGGTGACGGGGATGCGGTTGGTGCCCACGGGAAGGGTGGTGGCGCACTCGATTTCAGGTGTAAAGGGTTCGTCGAACCAGGCGCATAAGCCTACATCGCCCAAGGCATTGAGGGCATAGAAAGTCCAACGCAAAACGCCAATCTCGCCATCCATAGTGATGAAAGGCGAGGTCTGTATCTTACTTTCTTTCAAGGCAGCACCGAGCCCTGCCAAACGCTCATGGTTGTAAGCATCGATGAGTTCGCGATGGTAATGGTTGGAGGGGCCGTCGCCCATTTGGTTGTACCATCCATAGCGCGAGTTACCGATGGCGGCCACGGCGCCGGTCTGGTTCACGACCATGCGTTCAAGGATGCAGTCATCGGCGAAGTCGCCGCAGATGCAGCCTTGGCTCTTGAAGATGAAGTAGTTGTGGTCAGTGCCATTGGCGCCATAGAATAGGCTAGGTGTGATGTCCCAGTTGCTCCAGCCCGACACATAACTCGTGTTGGCATGGCCGAAGTGGTTCACGAATTGTACGCCATCGTTGATGGCGTCGGCAAGCTCGTCAGGATCCCAAACGTGGGTAGGTGTTTCATAGACACGCACAAAATCATAGTCTTCGGGATAGCCGTAGGTCGTATAGCCGTTGTAGTTGCACTCACCGATAAGGCGCTCGAGGTCATTGCTGGCATACACGCCATCGCCGAGGTGCTCACCGGCCAGGATGGGACGGCGGAACTCACCCAAGACCGGTGAGGTCATATAGCTGAACGACTTGGAGAGCATGGTCTGCAGTTGGTTGGCATTGGTGAATGGCAGACGGGCGATGGATAGCTCGGGCAAGAGGTCGTCCTCGCCGATTTCGCCCCATTTGTTGTCGCCATCGTCGTTGAGGGTGCCATCGAGGCAGGCGTAATAGCTATCGGAAGGCACGTTGTCGTCATAGCCTTCTTGGGCGTGGCACCATAGGCTACGGTAAGGCACCAAATCGACATCGCCGCCGAGCATCACCATGGAGATGCCGTTTTTCTCGTATTCATCGATGATGTAGTTGCGGATCTTTTCCTTGTTGTCGCGACCCGTCATAGCCGCGTAAATCTCTTGAGTGGTAGCGATACGGACGCGGATGCCGCGACCTGCATATAGGGCAATGTAATCGTTGAAGTTCGTCACATAGTCCTGCGTCGTGATGACGAGCATCTCGTATTCAGGCAATTCACCGTCGCGGCGGGCGTAACCGTCAAGCAGCTCGGCATTTTGTGCCAATTTGCTGATGCTGTTTCTCGTCTCGGGACGCAGCCAAAGTTTACGGCTGTGGTCGGCACGAGAGGCCTGGTATTCCACGGTGACTGTCACAGTCTGGGCAAAGCTGACTTGGCCTGATGCGGGTTTGTATTTCACGGGTGTGAAGCCGCCGAAGGCAAACGAGACGCCATTGAGCACCTGTGTGCTGACCGTGTTGAAAGTCTTGTTGGGATAGGCCTCGTTGGAGCGGTAAAGCGCTTCGTTCTTCTCGAAGACAAAAGGACTGTCGTCCGAGATGGGACGCGCCTTTTGCGCAGGCAGGAGATTGTAATGGCCGTCCAGCTCCGCGAAGTCACTTAAAGTCACATGGATGGCGGTGGCTTCGGTGTTTTGCGGCAGCATCAGGCTGATGCTCTGCCAGGGCAGTTGTGGCTCGCCGACGGTTCCGTTTTGTACGGATTGTTCAAACGAGAGCGTCTGGTATTCACCGACTTGTTGAACGGTCGGTTTGCTGAAATGATAAGTGTGTGTAATGCTTTGTGCCGATGCCATGATGCTAACGGCAAGCACTATTAAAGTCAACGATAGTTTTTTCATATAGATTTAATGATTGAGTCAGGTTTTATAAATCACTCTTTAGGATTGCCCAACACATCATGCACTTCCCATGACTGTGATTTGTTGAGCCGGAATGATGTCGTGGCGCGGATATCGGTAACAGAAGCCCCAAACATAACTTGATAGGTGCCCGAAGCAGTCTCCCAGGCCGAATGCTCATCATTGAAAGAGGCCAATTCGTATTCGCTGACCTTCATTGTCAATGTTTCAGACTCGCCTGGAGCCATCGATTTGGTCTTGGCGAAGGCCTTCAATTCTCGGGCGGGCTTCTCAAGACCTCCTGATGGAGCGGCAACATAGAGTTCAACCACTTCACGCCCTGCCACTTTGCCCGTGTTAGTCACAGTGATGGTAGCAGTGAAGCCATCCTTGTCGGCTTTCACATTGGGCTTGGAGTAGCTGAATGTCGTATAACTCAAGCCATAGCCGAAGGGGTAGGAGACCTCTACATTGTTGGTCTGGAAATAGCGATAGCCTACCCAGATGTCTTCTTCATAGTTCGTGAAATCGACATCCTTACGCTCGCCGCGACGCCCCGAGGCGTTTTGACCGTAGGGGAAGTTCTTCGATGAAGGGATGTCCATGTAGCGCATCGGGAAAGACATCGGCAATTTGCCCGAGGGATTCACCTTGCCAGTCAGTACATCCGCCACGGCATAGGCACCTTCTTGTCCGGGCGACCAGGGCAAAACGATGGCATCGACGAGGTGCTTCCACGAAGCCGTCTCGATGACGCCGCCGACATTCAGCACAACGACCAACTTCTTGCCTAAAGCGTGATAGGCACTGCTCAAGTTTTGCAACAATTCGCGCTCGGTGGTGTTCAACTCGAAATCGTCTTTTAAGACACGGTCGGCACCCTCGCCGGCATTACGACCCAATACATATACTGCCACATCGTTTTCTTGGGCTTGCAAAGAGATGGCTCTGGCAGATAGCTCGGCTTCTTCACGGATGTTACGATAGCCCCAACGATTGTTTCGCTCCATCTTTTGTATGGCTTCCTGTTGCGCATAGTAGTGTTGGTAGAACTCAGCCAGGTTTTGGTCCAAGGTGAATCCAGCACTTTTCATGGCTTCTTGCATATTGGCGATGTGTTCCGTGTTCACTTCGCCAGAACCCGTTCCGATGCCCACGAAGTCGACGGAGGTGAGGCCATAAAGGGCCAACTTTTCATTGCCTTTCAGCGGAAGGGTGTTACCTTCGTTGCGTAACAGAATGATGGATTCCTCGGCAGCCTTGCGCGCGACTTGGGCGTGTGCTTTCAGGTCGGGCTTGTTGGAGTATTTGTAACCTTTGAAATGTGGGGTCTTGACAATGTATTGCAGCATGTTACGTACATTGCGGTCAAGCTCTTCCTGGCTGATGGTGCCATCGTTGACGGCAGCAAGGATGCGGTCAATCTCCACTTGGTTGCCCCATTCCATCAGGTCGTTGCCGGCCTTGGTGGCTTTCACGGTGTTGTCCTTCACGCCCCAGTCGGTCATCACGATGCCGTCAAAGTCCCATTCATCGCGGAGAACGGTGGTCAGCAGGCCGTGTTTTTGCTGGGTGTATTCGCCATTGAGTTTGTTGTACGACGACATGACCGTCCAAGGCTTGCCTTCCTTGACGGCAATTTCGAAGTTCTTCAGATAGAGCTCTCTCAAGGCACGGTTGCTCACGCGGGCGTCGTTTTCCAAACGGTTGGTCTCTTGGTTGTTGGCGGCGAAGTGTTTCGCCGAGGTGCCAACGCCATTCTTTTGTATGCCGCGGATGTAGGCTGCAGCCATCTTGCCCGAGAGCAAAGGGTCTTCGGAGTAATACTCGAAGTTGCGGCCGCAGAGTGGGTTGCGGTGCAGGTTCATGCCTGGGGCGAGCAGCACATCGACACCGTATTCCAGCACTTCGTTGCCCATGGCAGTGGTCACGGTTTCCACGAGTTCAGGATTCCACGAACTGGCGAGGAGCGTGCTGGTGGGGAATCCCGTGCAATAGAAAGTCTGGTCAGTGCCTTCGCGTTTAGGCTGGATGCGAAGACCGGCGGGACCGTCGGCAAGCACTGTCATGGGAATGCCAAGTCGCGGAATGGCGCGAGTGTAGCCTGCAGCACCTGGCACAAGGTCGCCAGGACCTCCCACCAAAAGGGTAACTTTTTCCTCATTGGTCATCGCAGCGATGACTTCGTCAATATTGTCTTCGCGGAGGATGATGTTGTTGGAATTCTGCGCAATAAGGTTGAAGCAACAAACGAGGCAAAGCAAAGCAATAAGACTTGTTCTTTTCATGTGGGTGTTTTTTTTATTCTATGGTGATTTTCTTGATGTCGATAGTGTTGCCACTCTCGATCTGCACGAAGTAAAGGCCTTTAGGGGCATTCCCAAGGTCGATGTGCTGTGTGCCGGCAACATGGTTCATGGTCATAACGATTTGCCCCAACACATTGTAGATGGTGACATGGCTCTCTTCTTCCAATTCGAGGGTAAAGCGGCCCGTCGAGGGGTTGGGGTAGAGGACATGGTTCTTCGTCTCGCTTTCTACCACGGCGTTGACGATGCTGGCGTGTGGGAAGGTGATGTCGTCGATCCAGGCGCAGTCGGAGCCTGCCTGGTTCTCGCGGCTCTTGTCGTAGAGCCAGAGTAAGCAGTGGTGACCCGCTGGCAGGTCGAAACTGGCATAGGTCCAGTCGTTTTCGCCCGACCACCATTCTTTCTTTCTGCCGTCGACCATGAAGGCGAAGTAGTCGTAGTGGTATTGCGTCGAGGTCTTGAACCAGAAGCTGACTTCACCATCGACAAAGAGGTCGGCGAAGATGTAGAGTTTGGACACTTCGTCATCGCCGATGGCGCCCGAGCGTGCACAGTAGGTGCCGCTATGCGCATCTTCGTCAGTGACCACCCAAGGTTGGTCGCCGGTGTGCGCCCATTCGAGGAAGTTGAAGTCGCCGCTTTCGAAGGTCTCCAAGGCGGTGCCGACAGAAACAGAGTGTTGCTGGTGAGTGGCATAGGCACCCGTATGCAAGGCCATGTCCAGATGGAAGGTGGTGCCCCCAGGGATGTCGTAGTCGGGGGTGAAGGCCAAGTCGGCGGTGAAGTCTTCGTCAATGCCCACCTCGCCGATGTAGATGGTGGTCTCTTCCATGTTGAGTCCCTCAATCGGGCAAGTCACGGTGAGATAGGTGTCGGGAGCAGGGGTGTGACCCGTGTTTGTTCCGCTGACATGCATGATGACATGTTCGCCTGGGTCGATGAAGCCATTGCCGTCGCCCTCGCTGTCATCAATCATGATGTCGGTGAATTGAAGGACCGGGGCACTGATATACATCGGGATTTCGCTGACCCAAGTGTTTCCATCAGCAGAGCAATTCACTTGGAGCACAACGCGTGACTGGTCGATAGCCGTGTCGCTGATGACGAAAGTGCCACCATTGCCGGTGACGAGGTTGCTTCCCGCTGGGATGGAGCCATGCTCCGAATGGCTTTGCGTGACTTCAATTTGCGGGTCGTCGCAAGCGATGTCGACGGTCACATTGTCGATATCCACCAGACTTGGATTGGCGATGGTGAGCGTGAGGTTGATGGTCTCGCCATATTCGGTGATGCCGTTGATGTTCGAGTCCTGATAGCCGTAGTCTTCAACAAAGAGGAAAGGTGCATCTTCTGTGAGTCCTGTCATGGGAAGCTGTTGCGGCCAAGCGCTTTGTCCCGTGACGATGAGACGCAGCTCGCCAAGCACTTCGTTGGGATCGGCAAACTCAAGTATCGCATTGCCGTTGGCATCGGTCATTCCGAAAGCAATCAGATCCTCGCCTTTGAAGATGCTGACACGGAAGCCTTCAAGAGCCCTGTCTTGGGACTTGACGGTGACGATGGTGCTTGTAGTGCCCTGGAGGATGCCGTGTTGGTAGGTGACATCAGGGGTGATCGGTTCCTCAAACCAAGGATACAAGCCGGCATCGCCCAATACATTGAGACAATAGATGTTCCAACGCATGCATCCGTTTTCTTCGCCATAGGCAGTCACCCAAGGCGCTGTGGCAATCTTGGCTTCGCGCAAGGCCATGCCGACGGAGGGGATGAGGTCGTGGCAGTAGGCATCCACAAACTCGCGGTGGATGTGGGCCGCCATGCCGTCGCCCCACGGCACATACCAGCCGTAGCGCGAATTGCCCGTGGTGACCACGAAGCCCGTCTGGATGGTGATGAGCTTCTCCAAGACGCAGCTGCTAGCGAAGTCGCCGCAGATGCAACCATGGGAGTGGAACAGCATGTAGTTGTGGTGGATGCCGTCGTTGCCCGAGAAGTAGTTGTCGCTCATCATACTGCCTGTCCAACCTGCCACGATGTCGGTGTTGGCGTGGCCTACATGGTGGACATATTGTCCTCCAGTGATGATGACATTGCGGAATTCGCCGCCTCTGAAGTCATGTTGAGGAGTGGCATAGTAGCGCTTGAAGTTGTAGTCTTCGGGATAGCCGTAGGTGGTGTAGTCGTAGTCGTTCACCTCACCGATGAGGCGTTCCATGTCGAGGTTGCCATAGTAGCCGTCGCCAAGGTGCTCGGCGCCGAGGATGGGGGAGGTGAACTCACCCAGGACTGGAGTCTGAAGGTAGCTGAAGGTCTTGTGCATGATGGTCTCGAACTGTGCCTCGTTGTTGAAGGGCAGACGGCCAATGCCAATTTCAGGGAGCAGGTCGTCTTCGCCCACTTCGCCCCAGCGGTCATCGCCGTCGTCGTTGAGGGATCCGTCGAGGCAGGCATAGTACATGTCGGAGGGGAGTTGGTCTTCTTCGCCTTCCTGTGCCCAGCAGTAGAGGAAGCGGAACGGGACGATGCTCACATCGCCGCCAATGCTCACCATCTGGATGCCGTTCGTTTCGTATTCCTGGATGATGTAGTTACGGATTTGCTCTTGTGGGTCGCGACCCTCCATGGTGGCATAGATGTCTTCCAAGGCCACGATGCGGGTGCGGATGCCCTTGTCGTTGTAAAGGTTGAGATATTCGCCAAAACGCGGAACCCATTCCTCGGCGGTGATGACCAACATGTCGTATCCGCCGATGGCACGGTTGCGATGGGAATAGGTGCCCAGCATATTGGCGTTTTGTGCCAAGCGCTTGATGGATTGCTCGTTTTCGGGCGTCAGCCAGAGCTTGCGGCTATGGTCATCGCGGCTCGTCGCGGTCTCGATGGTTACCGTCACGGTGCGGGCATAACTGACCTTGCCTGTGGAGGGCACATAGTGCACTGGCGTGAAGCCACAGAAAGCGAAGGCCACACCGTTCAGGTATTGTGTATTGACGCTACTGAAGTTTTGTGCAGGATAGATGTTTTCCGAACGGTAGAGAGCCTCGTTTTTTGCGAAGGGGATCTCCTCTTCGTTGGATATGGGACGAGGCCGTTGGTAGGGATATAGGTTGAATGAACCTTCCAGCTCCATAAAGTCGGAGAAAGTCACATTGACTGCCACAGCCTCTTGCCCTTGAGGCAGCATCAGGCTGACACTCTGCCAAGGCAGGGTGGGCTCGCCCGCGGTGCCGTTGGGCAGGCAACCTTGGAATCCGATTTGTTGGTAGCTGTCGCGTTCGCTGACGATGGGCTGGCTGAAATGATAAACATGTTGGATGGTTTCGGCCTGCGCGAAAAGAGCGATGGCCAATAAAGTGAGGAATAGACTTAATCTCTTCATTTTTAAAAAATTTGGTTGCAAAAATACAACAAAAAATGAATCCGTTATATAAGGAGGGCCTACATTGTCGCTGATTTTTAGGATAAAAGTGATGAGGGTGGGTGAACCAAGGTTTTTTTTCCTAATTTTGCTCCTTTAAAACTCGAACAAATGAAAAAGATCAGAGCCGCCGTAGTAGGTTACGGCAATGTGGGCCGCTTCGCGTTGGAAGCCCTTGAAGCCGCCCCCGATTTCGAAGTGGCAGGTGTCGTGCGCCGCAGTGGGGCAGAAAATAAGCCTTCGGAACTGTCTCAATATGAGGTCGTAAAAGACATAAAAGAACTGAAAGACGTGGATGTGGCAATTCTGGCTACACCGACGCGTTCTTGCCCTGAATTTGCCAAACAAATCCTGCCCTTGGGCATCAACACCGTGGATTCCTTCGACATCCATACGTCCATCGTCGACTATCGCCGCGAGCTGATGCCTATTAATAAGGAAACAAAGACCGTGAGCGTCATCGCTGCGGGCTGGGATCCGGGTTCGGATTCCATCGTCCGTACCTTGATGCAGAGTTTGGCTCCTAAAGGCTTGTCCTACACTAACTTCGGTCCTGGCATGTCGATGGGTCACAGCGTCTGCGTGCGTGGCAAGAAAGGCGTGAAAAACGCCCTTTCCGTTACGATTCCGCTGGGCGAAGGCATCCACCGCCGCATGGTGTATGTGGAACTCGAAGACGGCGCCACCCTCGAACAGGTGACCAAGGACATCAAGGCTGACCCGTATTTCGCCAACGACGAGACCCATGTGTTTGCCGTTGACAGCGTCGATGCCGTGCGCGACATGGGCCATGGCGTGAACCTCGTGCGCAAAGGCGTCTCGGGCAAGACCGCCAACCAACGCTTGGAGTTCAACATGAGCATCAATAATCCCGCTTTGACGGGACAGGTGCTGGTCAACGTGGCCCGCGCTACGATGCGCTTGCAACCAGGCTGCTACACGATGGTGGAGATCCCCGTCGTCGACATGCTCCCCGGCGACCGCGAGGAATGGATTGGGAAACTAGTGTAACATAAATAAAAAACATGAAAAAGACCCTATTGCTTTTATGTCTTTGTTTTTTTGTGACTTCCATTCAGGCACAAAAAGAGCAAGTTTATCAGAATGAATCAAAAACGCATATTGGATGGCAACCCGATAGGCGTTTGACCAAGGAAGATTATCAGGGTGATTTTAATAATGATCCCAGACATCAAAAATACTGTGATAAAGTAGGGCTATGTGTGAATGCTGCTACAGGTGTCTTTTATAGGGTTGATGCGCGAAAAGGAAGGTATAAGCCTGGCAAGTATTATGAGAAGCTCTATGTTTCTCCTCTTTTTCAAAAGAACATTTCATGCTATTCTTCCACTGCAGATTCCTTGGATTTTGCAAAACAACAATTGGTGTTTGATATTGACGAACTAACGGCTCGTTATATGAAATATCAATTTCATCATTTCTTGGATAGTTTTAACCTTCATTGCGATAATGAATGTACTTTCTTTTTCTTGAGTTTTTATGAAGAAGCCATGGCCATTCGTGATACTGTTATTGCACGATACTCGCATGATGTCTATCTCGTAAATAGAGAAGGAGCGTACGATGAGTGGCGTCAAAGAGTTGACCAATTGTTGGATACTTATAAAGATTATGCCACTACTCCTGAAGAAGTGCAGCGTATTTTGTTTGATAAACCTCTTGATAAGAAATTGAAACTGGCTAAATCTTTGATGCCAAGTTGGTTTGCTAAACAAAAACAAAAGGAAATGCAGCAAGATGAAAAATAGACTTCTGCTTTTTTACATAACGGTCTTTGTGGCGATTGCAACTGTTTCCTGCAATAGGAAAGATCGTGTTTCGGAACTCATTAACCAAATGACTCTCGAAGAGAAATGCGGCCAATTGTCCTGCCCGATAGGTTTCAATTTCTTTGGCAAGGACGGCGATTCGCTGTGGCTCGCTGAGGATTTTGTTGGCATGATGGATACTCTACCACTCGGCTCGTGCTGGGCGGTGCTTCGTGCCGATCCATGGTCGCGGAAGACTGTGGAGACGGGTTTGAAGCCGCGCGAGTCGGCGAGGCTGCTGAACATGATGCAACGCCACGCTGTTGAGAACACACGTCTTGGCATCCCGCTTTTGTTTTGCGAAGAGACACCTCATGGCCACATGGCCGTGGGGACGACCGTTTTCCCGACGGGTATTGGTCAAGCCAGCACTTGGGATTGCGACCTTTTGGAACAAATGGGCGAGATAATGGGCAAGGAGGTGCGACTTCAAGGCGCACAAATTGGTTATGGTCCTGTTCTCGACATCGCCCGCGACCCGCGTTGGTCGAGGGTGGAGGAGACCATGGGCGAAGACCCGTATCTCTCCGGTGTTTTGGGTGCAGCCATCGTGCAAGGAATGCAGAAAAATGTTTGCGCTACCTTGAAGCATTTGGCTGCCTACGGCATTCCGCAAGGTGGACACAATGCCGCCACAGCGGATGTCGGCCCCAATCGTCTGATGACGGAGTATCTGCCTGCTTTTGAGCGAGCCGTTGTGTTCGGTGGCGCCAAATCCGTAATGACTTCCTATAACACCATTGATGGCGTGCCTTGCTCGGCCAATACCTGGCTTTTGCAAGACATTCTGCGCAACTCATGGGACTTCAAAGGTGTGGTTTTCTCTGATTTGAATGCTGTGAATGCCATCTATGCAACGCAACATGTGGCCGCTGACCCCGCCGAAGCCGCTGCCATGGCTTTAAAAGCTGGTGTCGACATAGATTTGGGCGGATTCAACTACGGCGGTTTCTTGAAAGAGGCCCTGCAGCGAGGTCTCGTCACCGAAGCCGACATCGACCGCGCCGTACGCCATGTGTTGCAACTCAAGTTCAACCTTGGCTTGTTTGACAATCCCTATGTCGATGAGGCATTGGCCGAAGCCGAGGTGGGCACGAAAGAAAACGCCCAATTGGCCAAGCAAGTGGCTTTGGAATCAGCGGTATTGCTGAAAAATGATGGCATCTTGCCTTTTGACGAACATATTAATAAGGTGGCGGTCATTGGGCCGAATGCCGACAATATGTACAACCAGTTGGGCGACTACACTGCGCCCCAAGACCCCGACCGCATCGTGACCATGCTCGAAGGCATCCGCGAAAAGGGCAGGGCAGAGGTGACCTACGCCAAAGGCTGTGCCATCCGCGACGAAAACGATGCCAACATCGACGAGGCGGTCAGAATCGCCAAGGCCGCTGATGTGGTGGTGTTGGTTGTGGGAGGCTCTTCCGCCCGTGATTTCAAGACAAGCTATGAGGAAACTGGTGCCGCCATTGTCAGCGAGTCCGTTTCTGACATGGACTGCGGCGAGGGTTACGACCGCTCCACTTTGAAGCTTTTGGGCAAGCAGGAGGAACTGATGCAGCGCATTTATGCCATAGGTAAACCCGTTGTGACCGTTTACATTCAAGGCCGCCCGTTGGACATGAATCTCGCCGCCGAGCAATCCAACGCCCTTCTGACACTCTGGTATCCCGGCATGGAAGGCGGTTCCGCCTTGGCCGACATCCTTTGGGGCGACTACAATCCCGCTGGCCGTCTGCCGATTTCCATTCCGCGTTCCGTGGGACAGATTCCTGTCTATTACTCCCAGCCTGTCATGGGTGATTATGTGGAGGAAACCGCCAAGCCTTTGTTCCCCTTCGGCTATGGTTTGAGTTATACCCAGTTCGAATACAGCGAAATTCATGTAGAGACGCCGATTCATCGCGTCTCGAATGAAGGAGTCTTGAAACCATACGATACGATCTTCCGTGTTTCATGCAATGTCAAAAACATCGGTCCTTGTGATGGCGACGAGGTCGTCCAGCTCTATGTCCGCGACGAAGTGGCCTCTATCGCGCCTGCCTCCAAACTCTTGAAAGGTTTCCAAAGAGTGCATATTAATAAAGGTGAAACGAAGGAAGTCAATTTCTACCTCATGCAAGGTGATTTGGCCGTGTATTCAAAGGAAAACGGCTGGTATGTGGAGCCTGGCGATTTCGCCATTATGGTAGGCGGTTGTTCTGATGCGATTAATGGAGACGCGATTAATGGAGACGCGATGAATCGCGTCTCTACAAGGATTAACGTTTTGGGAGAAAAATGATGTTTAATGAATGTTTTCGTCTGTAGAGACGTCGATTTATCGCGTCTCTAAAAATACCGGAAATACAAAATATGTCGATTTATCGCGTCTCAAAAAACACCGGAAATACAAAATACGTCGAATTATCGCGTCTCAAAAAACACCGGAAAATACAAAATATGTCGATTATCGCGTCTCGAAAAAGATTGAAAAAGCAAAAACCATACACAAGAAACCTAGGAAACATGTCCGAAATCAAATTCAAAGACCGTTATCGTATTCCTTCAGCACGTGCCTCATGGCATGATTATCTTGGCGGAGCGTATTTTGTCACCATCTGCACAAAGGATCGTGGATTCTATTTTGGAAAGATTAATGAAGAACAAATGTGTTTGTCGGAAATAGGAAGATACGCCGATGAGCAATTTCGAGATGTCTCTTTGAATTATCCTTATGCAGAAATACCTGTATATGTGGTAATGCCAAATCATATTCACGCCATCGTCTTTATTAATGACCGGCGTGATACCTGTAGAGACGCGATTCATCGCGTCTCTGGACCAGAATTGCCGGTGGAATCAAACAAAGAGAGAGGTGGAGTCACGGGAAATAACAATCCAATGTTGTATAGAAGCCTTGGAACGGTGATTCGTGGGTTAAAGGCCCGTGTTACACATTATGCCAATGAGAAAGGTATTGAATTTGCATGGCAATCGCGTTTCCATGATCGTATTATTCGGGATCAAAAGGATTTGAACGAAACCGCCTTGTATGTGGAGAAGAATGTGGTTAAATGGCCGGAAGATGAAATGAATTCTTGATTTGTGAAGGTTGTTCGTTATTGGGAGACGCGATGAATCGCGTCTCTACAAGGATTAACTCACCTTTACATTCACAATGCCATCTCGGTCGCAGCGCACCACGATGCGCTTGTATTCCGTCTTGCCCTCGTAGACGCATTGGATGATGAAAGTGATGTGGTAGACCTTCTTGCCTACGATGGGCTTGTATTCGTTGTCTTCCCAAGTGCCTGAAAGCGGGAAGCTCGGGTTGTCCATCTTGCGGGTGTATTCCGTGAGGTTGTAGCGCAGGATGTCGTTGATACCTCTGAGCGGGTAGGGGCTGGCCTTCGCCAATTCGCTGGGCCAGAGTTGCACTTTCTTGCGGTAAAGCAAGACCTTCTCGTCTTTGCCGCTCACCTCGGCGAAAAGCGGGTTGCGGCTGCGCAACTTGATGACTTCGGGCAGGATCTTTTCGCTGTCGATGAAGTCGACGCTGTCCTTGCTCCAACCGATGTATCTATCTTTGACACGGAAATCCGTGCGGGTGTCGAAGACCTTGTTGCTGACGCGTTTGGCGAAGAACAGTCGCAGCCAGTCTTTCAGTCGGTCCTTGAACATGTAGCTGATGACCAGCGCGATGAGGAAGGGCAAGGTGAAGTTGCCATATCTTTGTTGGAAGAAGAACGACGACAGCGTGGCCACCACCATGGCGGCACCGGCGGCGAGGCTGTAGAGGATCTGCTCCACGAGGAAGGTGTTCTTGCGCTTGGTGGCGTTGAGGTAGAGGTCGCTCTCACTGAATTTCTTGAGCAGGCTGGCGCGGAAGACGAAGTCCTCGTTGCCTTTTTCGTCGTCAATCTTCACGCAGAGGTAGCCTTTTTGCTCACGATAGTTTCTCTCGTCAAGCAGCACTTCCTTGAAATGGGCTTCAACAGATGGATATTCCTCGGGATGGTGGATGCGGATGGCGTCGCGCAGGCGGTAGGTGTATTTCTCCAACACATTGCTCAGGAACTCGTCGCCATAGGAAAAGACCTGCCGGGTACGGTCGGTGGCATTGTCGTCGTTCAGCTGATTGAAGAGGCCGCGGAACCGTTCCAGGATCTTGCGTCCGTCGTCGAGGAACATTAGGCATGCTTCCTTCCTTGTAACGGCATCGGGCTGTTGCGAAGCCGAGAAACATGCGTCGCGGAAGGCACTCTTGGCGATGGCGCAATACATTCTGATGGTATGGGTGAGGTCAAGCGTGTCGTCGGGCGCGGCATGCAAGTCGTTGAAGTTGGTTATGAGTGCCTTGCTGGGCAACAGTTCGTCATCGTTGGCCAACTCGTGCATCTCATACGAAGGGGTGATGAGTCTGACGCCTGACTTGAGGTCGCGGTAGAAGTCTTCCTTGCTGTACTTGGCCGCGTTGATGTCGAGACTGTTGGGCACAAAAATCCATGTATTCATCACGTAGTCACGGTATTTTGTTGGCTTGGTGGCTTGCTCCGTGTTGAATCCCACCTTGAATTCCAAGGTGAACTTGTCGTGGATTTTTGTGCTTAAGTCTATCATGGTTTAGTCTTTTTCGTATTCGTCGTAAAGGTTGAACTGTTCGGGATGTTTTCCCATGACTTTTCGGGAACGGTAGTAATCCCAAATCTCGGCCAGGTCTTTTTCGTAATCGCCTGAAGGATAGATGACTTTCTCAAGCGAACAGAGTTTCTTCTTATAGTCGATGAAGCCAAGTGCAATCGGTAAATGGGCGCCTTCTGCAATGACATAGAACCCTTTTTTCCAATGTTTTACCTTCTTGCGTGTGCCTTCAGGGCAGATGACAAGATGGGTGTTCTCGCATTGGCTGAACATCTCGACCATCTGTTCCACAAGGTTGTTCTTGTGGCCACGGTTGACAGGGATGGCGCCGAGTTTCTTCAGCGGACGGCTCAAGATGCCGCCGCAGTATTGGAAGAACTCGACTTTCATCATGGCCTTGAAATTGATGCCTTGTGCCCAATAGAAGGCCAAACCGATGAAGAAGTCCTTGATGGCGGTGTGAGGCGCCACGATGCAGACGGCGTTGCCGAGGTCAGGGTAGGTGTTGACCATCTTCCAGCCGCCGAGCTTGAGCCTCGTTTTTCCTATGAATTGTTTAAATCCCATTTTTGATGGAACAATGTAGAGACGCAAAAATTTGCGTCTCTACAATTTGTTGTTGATTACCAGATATTTGCGCGTTCTTCAGGTGCGATGTACATGCCGTTTCCGGGCTGGATGTCGAAGGCCTCATAGAAATGCGGCATCGAGCCGAGGGTGCGGTTGACGCGGGCTTCGGCAGGCGAGTGCACGTCGGTCTTCACCTGGCGTTCGATGTATTTGTCGCGCGAGTTGTTGCGCCAGATGGTGCCGTAGCTGATGAAGAAGCGTTGGGCGGGCGTGAAGCCGTCGATGCTTTGGTTGGCCTTGGCCTCTTCGGTCATCTGGTAGGCGTCCCATGCCACATTCAGGCCACCGAGGTCGGCGATGTTTTCGCCAAGGGTGAGCTCTCCGTTGATTTGGTAGCCTCTCACTTGGAACTCGTTGAAGAGTTTGGCGAGTTGGGCGGTGCGCTCTTTGAACTTGGCGGCGTCTTCCTCGGTCCACCAGTTGTTGAGGTTGCCTTTTTCGTCGTACTTGCAGCCTTGGTCGTCGAAGCCGTGGGTCATTTCGTGGCCGATCACCACGCCTATACCACCATAGTTGACGGCGTCGTCAGCGTCCATGTTGAAGAACGGAGGCTGAAGAATAGCGGCGGGGAACACGATTTCGTTCATCTCGGGGCTGTAGTAGGCGTTGACGGTCTGGGGCGTCATGAACCACTCTTGCTTGTCGACGGGCTTGCCGATCTTGGCCATGTCTTTTTCGTTCTCGAAGCGGATGGCGCGGTGTACGTTCTGGAAGTATGATTCGGGCGTGACTTCATACTTGCTGTAGTCCTTCCACTTGTCGGGGTAACCGATCTTCACGTTGAAGGCATCGAGTTTGACGAGGGCTTTGGCTTTGGTCTCGTCGCTCATCCATTCAAGGTTCTTGATGCGTTCGCCCAAGGCGGTGCGCAGGTTGCCGACGAGGTTGAGCATACGCTCTTTGGCTTCTGCCGGGAAGTGCTTCTCGACATAGAGTTGGCCAACGGCTTCGCCAAGGCAACCTGAAGTGGCGTCGAGGATGCGGCGCCAGCGGGGCTGCTGCACTTCTTGGCCATAGAGGTATTTGCCATAGAAGTTGAAGTTCTCGGCGTCGAGGTCGCTGCTCAACATGGAGGCGCTGCCATGGATGACTTTCCAGCGCAGGTAGTCCTTGATGGTGTTGAGGTCGGTGTTACGGATGACCTTGTTGAGGTTGGCGATGAAGTCAGGCATGGCCACGTTGAGCGTGTCAAACGAGGGAGCGCCAGCGGCATTGAAATAGTTGTCCCAGTTGAAGACAGGGGTCGATTTCTGCAACTCGGCACGGGTGCGCTTGTTGTACAAGCGGTCGGGGTCGCGCATCTCCACGCGGCTCAACGAGTTCTTGGCCAGTTGGGTCTCTAAGTTAAGGATGGCCTTGGCTTTCTTGGCGGCCTCGATGGAGTCGGTGCCGGTGAGTTGGAACATCTTGGTCACATGCTCGACATACTTGTCGCGCATCTCCTGCGACTCTTTCGTGAGGTAGTCGTCGCGGTCGGTGAGGCTCAAGCCGCCTTGGTAGAGGTGCATGATGACCATTTCGGCATTCTTCGGGTCGGAGCTACCTCCGGCGTTGAAGAAACCGCCGATGCCGTCGCTGTGGAGCTTGCCCATCAGCTCGGCCAAGTCAGCCTTGTCTTTAAGGCCGTCGATCATGTCGAAATAAGGTTGCAGTTCGCTGTAGCCGCGAGCGTCGATGGCGACGGTGTCCATGCCTGCATTGTAGAAGTCACGGATCTTTTGGGCTACGCTGCCTTGCGTGGCGCTGGTGTCTTGCGACACCTCATTGATGATGTCTTGGATCAGCAACTCGTTGCGTTGGTCGATCTCGGTGAAGGCTCCGTAGGTGGAGTACTCTTCCGGAATCGGGTTGTTCTTCAACCACTCGTTGTTGACGAAGCGGAAGAAATCCTCAGCCGGGTTGATTACGGTGTCCATGTTGCTCAGCTCGATGGCTGGAACAACTTCTTTTTGGGGTTCTGGTTCAGGTGTCTCGACTGCTTTTTCAGCGCAGCCTGCTGCCATTGTACATAATGTCATCATGGCGATAATGTGTTTTTTCTTCATTATTATGTTATTTAAAGATTTAAGATTCAAAAAATGGCTACTGGCTGCTGGCTATTGGCAGCCCTCCTGTTCTTCAGGAGACTGCGGATCGAGTCCGCAGTGACGGGTTGGGGAAAGGCCGCCTATGGTCTGCAACTGCCAGAAACAATTCAACATTGACTCCGTCGAAATCGAAGATTCAACGCAGTTAATGCTTCGCATTTCATCATTCATCATTCCGCATTCATCATTCATCATTATTACAAATCTCCTTCAAGCTTAAGTTCCGTCTGTAAAGTCCTCAAGAAAGGCCGTTCTTCCACCATCTTCTCAAACTTGTCCTTGTCAGTGTAGGCCTCAATCTCTGCAGGATGTTCCATCACCTCTGGCTTCAGTGCGAACTGGTTGTTGTGCAGACTCTGCTTTAGGTGATGTTTTAAAGCGCTGATGCCCTCTGTGTCGTATTCGAAGAGGAGGTTGTCGACGCTGAAATGTATTTCTGTTGTGCCAATCAACTTTGGGGTGTATTTGCCTAAGGCTGCCGCAAAGTTGGGCGAGACGTTCTTGTAACGGTTGATGAAATCAGCCCACGAAGCGGTCAGTTGCTCTTGCGTAAAGGGCGTGTCCCAAGTCTCTTCCTTTTCCTCTGCTTGTTGCTCTGCCTGCTGTAGTGCCTTGTTGATGCTGACACTGCTGGTAGTGCCGCGGGGACGGATGACTGGCTGTGGCGTTGGTTGTTGAATTGTTGATTGTTGAATTGTTGAATTGTTGGGTTGGGGCGTTGGTTGTTGAATTGTTGATTGTTGAATTGTTGAATTGTTGGGTTGGGGCGTTGGTTGTTGAATTGTTGATTGTTGAACTGTTGAATTGATGGGTTGGGGTTGTTGTGTTGGGACCGGCCCTTCGACGGGCTCAGGGACCTTGGTGGTAACCGCAGGCTCAGGGACCTTGGTGGTAACCACGGGCTCGGGGACCTTTGTAGCAGCGGACGTTGAGCCCGTTGAAACGCCGCTAGGTACTGTAGGGTTTACCGGTTGCGCAGGTCTGTTTTGTGGCATCTGTGCAGGTTGCGCCTGTGCCGTAGGCATGTTCAAGGCCTGGCTGCACAAGGCGCACATTTTCAACAAGGCAATCTCCAGATGCAGCCGTTTGTTGTTGGCGGCGCGGTAGTCGATGTCGCATTTGTTGTTGATTTCCAAAGCCCTGATGAGGAAGGGCATGGGGCAGGCTTGCGACTGGGCCAGATAACGCTGCCGCAGTTGCTCGCTGACCTCCAATAGCTGAACGGTAGCGGGGTCTTTGCACACCATGAGGCTTCTCAAATGGTTGCCCATGCCACTGACAAAGTGCTGTGGTTCAAAGCCCTTGCTGATGATATCGTTCAAGATGAGTAGGATGTCGCTGGTCTCGCCGCGCAGGATGTGGTCGACGATTTGGAAATAATAGTCGTAATCCAACACATTGAGGTTGTCAATGACATCTTTGTAGGTGATGTTCTTGCCCGAAAAACTCACCATCTGGTCGAAGATGGAGAGCGCGTCGCGCAAGGCGCCGTCGGCCTTCTGTGCGATGATGTTCAGCGCCTCGGGTTCGGCATTGACGCCTTCGCTTTGTGCGACATAGGCCAAGTGCTTGGCGATGTCGTCCACCGTGATGCGCTTGAAGTCGAAGATCTGGCAGCGCGACAGGATGGTCGGGATGATTTTGTGTTTTTCCGTCGTGGCGAGGATGAACTTGGCGTACGCCGGAGGCTCTTCCAGAGTCTTCAGGAAGGCGTTGAAAGCGGCCGCCGAAAGCATGTGGACCTCATCGATGATATACACCTTGTATTGTCCGATTTGCGGAGGGATCCTCACCTGGTCGACGAGACTGCGGATGTCCTCCACCGAGTTGTTGGAAGCGGCGTCAAGTTCGTAGATGTTGAACGAGGCGTTGTTGTTGAAGGCACGGCACGACTCGCATTCGTTGCATGCCTCCATGTTCTCGGTGGGGTTGAGACAGTTGATGGTTTTGGCCATGATACGGGCGCAGGTGGTCTTGCCCACGCCTCGCGGTCCGCAAAACAGGAAGGCCTGTGCCAAAGTGTTGTTGCGGATGGCATTCTTCAGTGTATTGGTGATCGAGCCTTGACCCACGACGGTGTCGAAGGTTATCGGTCGGTATTTTCTTGCGGATACGACGAAATTTTCCATATCGGGTAAGCCTTTTTTAAACCGACAAAAATACACATTTTCGGCGTTGAACTACATAAATTGTCTTGGAAAAAGATTATTCTGTTCGTTTCCAACATGAATTGCCATGAATTATCCACGAATTATCAAAAATTCAATTTATGAATCAATTTGTTGTAAATTTCTGATAATTCGTGTTTTATAAAGAAAAGGCAAGCCGAGTTGTTTGATATTTTTCTGCGCAATTGTTGATGGCATTGAAATTCCTTCTATTTTTGTGCCTATGAAATTGTTGGTACTTGTCCCGAAGGTCACTGGTCGCGTGATGTATATTTTCGATTTGATGCTCAAGCAATTGTTGGGCCTTGAATTTGATATGATCACCGATGCCGATCAATTTATGGCTTTTGATGGCCCTAAATTGCATTATGGTCCACAACGTATTAACGATGAGCCTTTTATAAAGTCGGTCGACCTGCTCTTTGAGCGTCATATTCATGAACAGTCGTTCCGTACGGTGGGTTTTGAAGGGACGGTGGCGCCTTATGCGGTCTATGGACAAGGTAACCTCATGCCATTCGACGTGTTTGCAGCCTCGTTTTTCCTGGTGGCGCGCTATGAGGAATATCTCTCACAGGTACGCGACAATTATGGCCGCTTCCGTGCCGAGTCGACGTGGATGTTCGAGAACGGCATGCTTCAAAAGCCATTGGTCAATATCTGGGCTATAGCCTTGGGTAAACGCCTGCAGGAACACTATCCGGAATTGCCCGTCAAGCAGGCGAAATTTGAGTTCATCCCTACCTATGACATTGATGCCGCCTGGGCCTACAAGCATAAGGGACTGTATCGTACCTTGGGAGGCTTTGTGCGGGATATGGCGTCGGGCGACCGTGATAATATCCGCGAACGGCATCAAGTGTTGCGCGGGAAGAGGGAAGACCCTTTCGATTCCTTTGAGTTCCAGTTCGCGTTGCAGAAGGAGTTCAAACTCAAACCGATCTATTTCATCCTTTGCGGTGATTACGACACCAATGACAAGAATATCTCCATCCGCAAGCCTGCTTTCCAGTCTTTGATCAAGCGCTTGGGCGACTATGCCGACGTGGGCATCCATCCTTCTTTCTCTTCCTATCTGGATATTAACAAGTTGGGGACGGAAATCGAACGACTGTCGGAAGTGTTGCACCGCCCAATCACCAAGAGCCGCCAGCATTTCTTGAGGATGAACCTGCCGCGTAGTTACCAGAAACTCATCGAGTTGGACATCAGCGATGACTATACGATGGGCTTCGCGTCGCAAGCCGGATTCCGCGCGGGCATTGCCGACACGTTCCGCTTCTATGACCTGGAGAACGATATGGTCACCAATCTGCTTGTGCATCCCTTCGCCTTGATGGACGGTACCATGCGCGACTACCTTAACCTCGACGTGGAGGCCTCGCTCGACCTCGCCAAACAACTGGTCGACGAGGTGAAAGCAGTAGGAGGGAAGTTCATTTATCTCACCCATAACGAAACCCTTGGCGGCGAGAAACGCTGGGTAGGCTGGCCTGAAATGTACCGTAATTTGTTGGAATATATCACCCCTGTATCTGAGCCCGTAGAACTTGAGGTCCCTGAGCCTGCGGTCCCTGAGGCCCCTCGAAGGGTCGAAGGGCCGATATCAGTAGATGAGCGAATTTAGTTTACATAAAAGGCAAGAGATTTTGGCCGTCAGCAGTCAGCCGTCAGCGGTCAGCCAAGGTGCTACTAAGCTGATAGCTGACGGCTGATAGCTTACAGCCAAGAATGCTGTATATTATTTTGAACGATTACAATAAAACATGATCTATTATCTCGAACATAACGCCATCGACAAAGCGAAATGGGACGCCCTCATCGCCGAGTGCGGCAACATCTATGCCTATTCTTGGTATCTCGACATCGTCCATACGGGTTGGGATGCCCTCGTCGAAGATGACTACCAGTCGGTGATGCCTTTGACGGGCGGTAAGAAGTTTGGCGTGAACTATCTGTTTCAGCCTTATTTTGTGCAGCAGTTGGGCGTGTTTTCCAAGTCTTTGACCGCTGAAACAACGGAGGCTTTTCTGGAGGCCATTCCATCAAAATACCGTTTCGCTGAAATCAGATTGAACGAAGGCAATGTTTTTGCTGAAGGTTGTGAAGGTGTTGAATATCATAGGAATGTGTTGCTCGATCTGGGCCAAGGGTATGAGACCCTACATTCCCAATACCATCAAAACACGAAGCGTAATTTGGCGAAGGCCGAGAACGGCAACCTGCAGGTTGTGGATATGGTGGACCCCAATGAGGTGATTGCCCTGTTTCGCGACAACCGTGGGGCGATGATAGGGAAGTGGGGTGATGCGGAATATGCCCGTTTGGTCGATCTGACCCAAGCCGCCGTCAGTCGCGACGCCGCCTGTGTTTTAGGCGTGACCGAAAAAGGAGTGGGGCTGTTGCTTTGCGCCGCCATCTTCATGAAGACCGAAAGGCGGATAACCTTCCTGTTCTCTGGCCTTACCGAGGAAGGCAAGCAACGCCAAGCCATGACCTACCTCTTGGACCAGGTGATACAAAAACATGCCAAGCAGTCCGTCACCTTCGATTTTGAAGGATCCGACGACGACAACTTGGCACGTTTCTATCTTGGCTTTGGCGGCCGGGAAGTGCAATATCCTTCCCATACTTTCAATAGACTTTCACCGATAGGGAAAGCCCTATTGAAAGTATGGAAAAAGCTGTAAGTTCTTGATTATTCCTCTGCCTTGGGCGCTTCGTCTTTAGGCTCCTCTGCCTTGGCTTCTTCGGCTTTTGGCTCTTCTTCCGCCTTGTCCTTGGGCTCATCGTCTTTGCTGGCCCATTCGGTGGCGGCGGTCACTCCGGTCTTGATCGAACTCACAATCGATTTGCCCAGATCTGTTCCTAATGCGGCCCAGTCCTTGCCGACTTTCTTCCATTTGTCTTTCAGTTCATCTGCCATAGTGTGTTCCTTTCGTTAATTAGTTTTACATGAAGTATTTCATGGCAAAAATAAGTATTTTTTGGTTTGTGGCAGGTTCTCTGAAAAAAAAACTTCGAGATTTGCATGGGATTCGTTTCTTTTCCCTATTTTTGTGGCAAGAAGAAAAAATGCCAACATCTATGATTACTATCCACAACCTTGAAAAAAACGACAGCGTGTTCAACCAGATCATGGCTGAACTGCGCGATGCCACCATCCAACAAGACCGCATGCGCTTCCGTCGCAACCTTGAACGCATCGGTGAGATCATGGCCTACGAAATCAGCAAGACCTTCGAATATGACGATGAAGAGGTGCAAACCCCATTGGGCATCAAGGAGATTCGCACGATGCGTGAGCAGCCTGTCGTTGCCACCATCTTGAGGGCAGGCTTGCCCTTCCATAACGGGATGCTCAACATGTTCGACCATGCCGACAGTGCATTCATTGCGGCCTACCGCAAATACGACAAGAACGAGGAGGACTCGGAAATCCGCGTGGAGTATTATTCCTCGCCCAGTCTTGAAGACCGTATCCTCATCCTTTGTGACCCGCTGCTGGCCACGGGTGAGTCTATCGTGAAGACACTGCGGGGCCTGATGGAGGAAGAGGAACCCAAACAGATCCATATCGCTGTGGCGGTGGCCTCGCAAGACGGTCTTGATTATGTGAAACGCACCATGTCGCGCCAGCCGGTTACCATTTGGGTCGGTAGCATCGATGAAGAACTGACGGCCCGCGCTTACGTGGTCCCTGGCATGGGTGATGTGGGCGACCTTGCATACGGAGAAAAGAGATAAACAATGACACGAGACTACGAGACGCGAGACACGAGACTGTCCCGTGTCCCGAAGTCCCGCGTCTCGAGTCAAAAATTACAATATGGCTGAAGAAAAGAAAAATCGTGATGGCTTTGGCTCGAAGATAGGCATCATTGCCGCTGCTGCGGGCTCGGCCATCGGATTAGGCAATATCTACCGTTTCCCATGTGAGTTGGGCAACAACGGCGGCGCGGCTTTCTTGTTGGTCTATCTCGCCGTGGTCATCTTCCTCGGCATCCCTGTGATGCTGTCGGAGCTGGTCATCGGTCGCCGCTCGCAGAGCAATGCCGTAGGGGCATTCAAGAAACTCGCACCCAAGTCGGGGTGGCCGATTGTGGGCTATATGGGCGTGTTGTGCGGCTTCATCATCTTTGCCTTCTATTCCACCGTGTCGGGCTGGACGTTGGAATACATCATCAAGGCGGTGGCCAACTCGTTCCAAGGCAAGGACTTGGCTGCCATGGAGCAAGACTTTACCGATTTCCACAATATGGGTTGGCGCAATGTGATGTGGCAAGCCATCTTCATCTTCCTGACGGGCTTTGTGGTCTTCAAAGGGGTACAAAACGGTATTGAGAGATACGCAAAGATCCTCATGCCGCTGCTTTTGGTCATCCTTATCGTGTTGGGCATACGCTCTGTGACGCTCCCAGGGGCCAAAGAAGGCTTGTCGTTCCTGTTTCGTCCGGATTTCTCCAAAATCGATGGCAATGTCCTCATCAGCGCCTTGGGACAAGGCTTCTTCTCGTTGAGTCTCGGCATGGGAGCGCTCATCACATACGGCTCATACATCAAGAAAAAAGACAACCTGACTTCCACCGCCTTTTCGGTGGTGCTCGCCGACACCTTGATTGCGCTGTTGGCGGGTCTCGTCATCTTCCCGGCGGCGTTCTCGTTTGGCATCCGTCCGACGGCAGGTATGGGGTTGGTGTTCAATACGATACCGATGATCTTCAACCAGATGACAGGAGGCTATATCTTCTGCATCATCTTCTTCGTGCTGTTGGCCATCGCCGCATTGACTTCCACCATTTCGCTGCTTGAGGTCGTGGTGGCCTATCTCTCCGAGGAGCTGCACATCAACCGCAAGTGGTCGACGGTGTGGGCTAGTGTAGCCACGCTATTCATCGGTAGTTTTGCCTCCTTGAGTCTGATGGAAAACACGCCTTTTGCCATTGGCGGTAGGACGGTCTTCGACCTCATGGACTTCGTCTCGTCCAACATCCTCTTGCCCCTCGGCGGCGTGTTGATCGTCATCTTCGTGGGTTGGCGATTGGGCAAGGCCAAGTTCTTCGAGGAGGTGACCAACGAGGGCACCATCAAGGCATCGTTGAAAAAGGTTATCTTTTTTATTATCCGATATCTGGCGCCCATTGCCATCACGATTGTGTTTATTAGTGGATTGATTAAATAATAGTCGGCGTTTCGACGGGCTCAACGGCCGAGGGTCCCTGAGCCTGTCGAAGGGCCCGAAACCAAAGAATATGGATTCCTTGCGCAAATGGTTTTCCTTCAGCAAAGGCGAGCGTGTTGCCATCATCACGATTTTGGCATTGATACTGCTTTTGATCCTGGCCTGCGTGCTTCGTCCGTCGCGCAAGTCGCTGACTGATGAATCCTTGCACAATCTGGACTCTTTGTTGGCCTTGCGTCAGGTGGCCATCGAGTTGCAACAGCAGCAACAAGCCGAGAAGCCACAAGAGGTGGTGGAGTTGCATCCTTTTCCCTTCAATCCCAATACACTCACGGAAGAAGAATGGCTGCAAATGGGTCTCACCGACCGTCAGGTGCGCAACATTATGAATTACAAGGCCAAAGGCGGCAAGTTCTACTCGAAAAACGATTTGGGCAAGCTTTACACCATCAGCGAGGAGGAGTTTGCCCAGCTGGAGCCTTTCATTGTGTTGCCTGAAGTGTCGCGTGGTGCAAGCAGCAAACCTTCATCCAAAAAGCAGGAGAAACCGTCTTATGAAGAGAAAGCCAAGCCGGAAAAGAAACCCATCCCCATCGTAGACTTGAACACCGTGGACTCGACTACCTTGGTGGAATTGCCGCAGATTGGGCCTTACACGGCGGTGCGCATCATTGAGTTCCGCGAGAAGTTGGGCGGCTTCATCGACAAGGAACAGCTCCGCGACGTGAAGGGCATGGACGATGCACGTTTTGCTGCCATTCAACCTTATATCAACCTAGGTGCGGTTGAGATTCGTAAAGTCGACGTCAACCGAGCCGACTTCAAGACCTTGGTGCATCATCCTTACCTCAACTACGAGCAGGTGAAGCGCATCGTCAACCAGCGCGAGAAGCGCGGCATGATCAAGAACTGGGCGCAGCTGGAGGAACTGATCAAGGAAGAAGGGGAGGTGAACCCGCTTTTGGAACAATATGTGAAGTATTGATTTTTTTCTTATTTTTGCGCCCTATATTAATTAGGATTATCCCGCCATGCGCAAACTATATCTCATTTTTCTGCTTTTGGTTTTGGCCCTGCCTTCTCGGGCGGCCTACCTGCTCATCCCCATGGACAACACCCAGACGAACCACCTGAAAGCCTACGGCGTGGCCTATTGGGTGCTGCAACGCGAGGTGGAGATCAGCTGGCTGCTCAACTATAGGGGAGGGAGTTACCTCATTCCTTACCACGAGATGTTTGAGCGCGAGTGCAAGATGCGTAATGTGTCGTACAACGTCATCGCCGATGCCCAAGCCGATGCCATCCTGGCAGAGATTGCAGACCCGGGCGTGAACATGGACGAGATGAAACTGCAAAAGGTGCCACGCATTGCAGTCTATGCGCCCAAGAATAACCTGCCTTGGGACGATGCCGTCACCCTCGTGCTGACCTACGCCGAGATTCCCTATGATGTCATCTATGATGACGAGGTGCTGCAGGGCGTGCTGCCCACCTACGACTGGCTCCACCTGCACCACGAGGACTTCACGGGACAGTATGGCAAATTCTGGGCGCGCTACCGCAACTACCCATGGTATCAAGAAGATGTGCGTATGCAGGAAGCCACGGCGCAACGCTGGGGCTTCAACAAGGTGTCGCAACTGAAACTCGCCGTGGTGAAGAAGATCCGTGAGTTCGTGGCAGGCGGCGGCTACATGTTCTCCATGTGCTCCGCGCCCGACAGCTTCGACATCGCTCTCGCCGCCGACGGCCTCGACATCTGCGACTACATGTTCGACGGCGACCCCATCCGCAGCGGCGACCCACAGCGCCTCAACTACGACAACTGCTTCGCCTTCACCGACTTCAAGGTGTCGACCAACCCGCAGGAATATGAAGTCTCCAACATCGACGTCACTCAAGGCCGTTCGCGCTTGGTGAACGAGCAGAACGACTATTTTCTGCTCTTCGACTTCTCGGCCAAGTGGGACCCTGTGCCGACCATGCTCACCCAATGCCACGAACGCCTGGTGAAAGGCTTCATGGGGCAGACCACGGCCTTCAACAAGGCGACGGTCAAGCCGTCGGTGGTGGTCTTGGGCGACAACGGCGCCTTGAACGAGGACCGCTACATCCACGGCAACTTCGGCAACGGCTTCTGGACCTTCCTTGGCGGCCACGACCCCGAGGACTACCAGCACATCGTCGGCGACCCGCCCACCGAGCTCGACATGCACCCCAATTCACCGGGTTATCGCCTCATTTTGAACAATATTTTGTTCCCCGCAGCAAAGAAAAAAGAACAGAAAACCTGAAAATGTTTATATTTGCCGCTTTAAAAACAGAAAAGAAAATCGTTTCATTAAGTTGATGAGCATAATTAGTTTACATAAAAGGCCAGAAAATTTGGCAGTCAGCCATCAGCCGTCAACCATGGTTCAACATAGCTGATAGCTGAAGGCTGATTGCTTATAATACTTCTTAATTTTATACAGTTAATTAAATCATAGACTATGAGAAGAAATCTACTCGTCATCCTTGCCTTGTTGCTGGGCATCATCACACTTCAAGCCAAGCCCGTCGATGTGGCCAAGGCCCAACGGCTGGGACTGAACTTCGTCCAACATAAGGCCATGTTTGCCAAGAACGACGTACAAAACATCGACTTGGCCTACACCTTCCGCACCGAAAGCGGCATGGCAGGCGCCTATGCCTTCAATTTCGACGGCGGCTTCGTCATCGTGGCTGCCAACGACTTGTCGTCGCCCATCCTCGGCTATTCCGACCAAGGCAATTTCGATTACGACACGGCCCCCGATGGCTTGCTCTTCATGATGAGTGAGCACATGAGAGGCATCGAGACCCTTGTGGCGCAGAAGCATGCTGCAACGAGTGCTGTCCTCGCCCGTTGGAAGAACCTCGAAGAGCATGGCGTGATGCACCTCGACAGAGGCGCTCCCGTTGTGGATTTCTTGGTGAAGCTGAAATGGAACCAAGACGCCCCCTACAACATGTATGCCCCTGGCGGCTGCCCCACGGGATGCGTCGCCACCGCCATGGCACAGCTCATGAAATATTGGGAATGGCCTGCCCAAGGCACGGGCGAACACAGCTATTACGCGCCGGGCTACGGTCAGCAATACGCCAACTTCGGCGAGACCACCTACGACTGGGCCAATATGCTTGAGTCCTATAGCATCGGTGCTCCTACACCTGAACAGAAAGAGGCCGTGGCCGTGCTGATGTACCACTGCGGCGTTTCGGTCGACATGGCCTACGAACCCGATGGCAGTGGTGCCTATTCCGTGGATGTGCCTGTGGCCATCAACAACTACTTCTCGTATTCCGACCACGCCACCCATATCACCAAGGGCGGCAACTATAACGAATGGATTGCCCTGCTGAAGTCGAACATCGACCAACGCATCCCCATTTACTATTCAGGTCAGAGCCCGCAGGGCGGTCATGCCTTCGTTTGCGACGGCTATGATGTCGACGACCTCTTCTATTTCAACTGGGGCTGGGGCGGATCGAACAACGGCTTCTTCCTCATCGACGGTGAGAACTTCGAATACTCGGGCAGCCAAGCCATCGTCTACGACTTCGTCCCGGATTACATCTACAATACGATGCCCGCGGCACCTACCAATTTGAGCGTGAGTGTCGATAGCGACGTGAGTCTTACGGGACACCTCACATGGACCAACCCCTCAACCACGGAAAACGGCGATGCCTTGACCTCCATCGACAAAGTCGTCGTCACCCGCAAGGGCTTCGTCGTTGCCGAACTGGAAGGTGGCCAACCTGGCCAAACCATGACCTACGACGACCTGGTGCCTTTCTTCGACCAATACGACTACGCTGTCATGGCTGTCAATGAAGGCAGCTATGGCCGTCTGGCCCACACCAAAGGCGTCTTTGGACCCTATTGCGAGTGGACCGTTATCATGACCTCTTCCGATTTCCACGGTTGGAACGGCGGCGGCATCACCGTGCAGAATGCTGCCGGTTCCTACATCGACTTCTTGACCACCAACCAAGCCACGGCTTCGATGCAACGCTTCCAGATGCCCTTGGGCAATAGCAACCTCTATTGGACCGAGCCTTCGTCCACCATCTCCAACCTCTCTTTCAAGGTGAAAGACGCCAGCAACCAAGTGGTTTATGAATACGCTGGTTCTTCGACAGGGTTGGAAGCGGGCATTCTCCGTACGCTCAACAACGGTTGCGGCAACGAAAACGTTTGCGATGCGCCGTATGAATTGAGAGCCACCGTCGACCCCGACAACGACCGTAACATCCTCCTTACCTGGGAATCGGACCACACCCCGGAGTTTGGTTATTGCATCTATCGCGACGGTTTCCTGTTCAACATGTCGCACGAACTCCAATATCTCGATGAGAATACGGAGATCGGCGGCCATTGCTACTACATCACCGCCCTGTGCAATGGTGGCGAGACTGCCTTCTCCAACGAGTATTGCGTCACTTCGGGTACGGGCTGTGAGCCTCCCATCGACTTGCATTTCAGCTATACCGCTAATAATAAGGTCCAACTGGATTGGACTGCGCCTGACAATGAAAACTTGACAGGCTATTTCGTATATCGTAAGACTGAAGATACGCCTTTCAAACGCATCAAGCAGACTACTGCTCCTATGGTAAGGGACAATACGGCCGAGGAAGGTGTCGTCTATCAATACGCAGTCTCGGCCTACTATAGGGATATCGATTGCACGACGGCCTATGCCAATGACATGTTCGACAAGAACAAGTTCTTCGTTGAAGTGGACTGGAACAATGAACCGAGGAACCTGCAGGCCTCCTACAATGAGGAAGACACCTTGGTTACTCTCTGCTGGAAATCAGCCTACCACGCCAACTCGTATGACATCATGCGCAATGGTGTGAAGATTGGTGAAGCCTCAGGTATGACTTTCGAAGACCCAGACCTCGAATTAGGGGAGACTTACTGCTACCAAGTCATTGCGCATGGCGATGGGTTTGATACCAATTCCAATGAAGCCTGTATCACCATGCCCGAACCGCCTGCACCTCCTGTCTTGCCTTGCAACGCCCCAAGTCGTTTGCGTCGCGAAGCCCCGATGAATGTGGCGCATATCGCATGGGACGCTCCCGAAGAGAGAACTCCAGACAGCTATACCGTGGTGATCGTCAACAATATCACTAACGAGACCACAGAGGTTACCGGTGTCGCCGACTTGTATTATGAGGACGCCCTCACTGTTGAAGAAATGGACAAGTCCTACAAGGTGAAGGCCGTCTATGAGGAATGCGAATCGGAGTTCGCCTTGACCGAGAGCGGCGACGATTTCGTGAATGTCAACAACTTGTCGGTTTCCGAGGGTATCATCAACGCCGTTGTCTATCCCAATCCCACTTCGGGCCAGCTGACCATCGAGGCAGAGGCGATGACCGCAGTCAGCGTGTACGACCTCGTGGGTCAATGCGTGATGAGACAATCGGTCGACAATGACCAAGTTGTCATCGACATGGACAACCTACAGAACGGCATCTATATGGTTAAGGTGGAGACCCGTAATGGTGCCGTCATGCAGCGTGTAGTTAAGATGTAAATCAATAACAATCAATAAATTATAAAACAATGAAAAAAACTTTATTTCTGATGATGACCTTGGCTCTCTTCGTGAGCCAGCTCGTCGCTTCGCCCGTCGACGTGGAGCATGCCCGTCACTTGGGCATGAAATATGTGCAGAGCCATGCTGCCCGTCAAGTCACCGAGCTTAACCTGGCCTACACGGAAACGACCGAGAGCGGTGCCAACGCCCTCTATGTCTTCAACTTTGATGATGGCTACATCATTGTCGCCGCCGACGATGTGGCCCTGCCTATTTTGGCCTATGGCGAAGAAGGCAACTTCGATGCCACCCAGATTTCAGAAGGCTTGGCCTATTACCTGCGCTATTATGCCCGCCAGATCGCTTATGCCGTTGAAAACAACCTCCAGCCCGATGCTGAAGTCGCGGCCCAATGGGAAAGCATTGCCAGAACGGGTTTCGAGGGGACTGTGACCCGTGGCATCCGTGGCGATGTCGCTCCTTTGATTTCCACCAACTGGAACCAAGACAACCCGTATAACCTGTATTGCCCGACGGGACAAGGCGGCCCTGGCGGCCATGCTTATGCCGGTTGTGTGGCTACCGCCATGTCGATGGTGATGAAGAAATGGAACTGGCCTGACCACGGTCAGAGCTCGCATAGCTATACGCCTCAAGGCTATCCTACCCAAACGGTCAATTTTGAGAACACCTACTACGAGTGGAACAACATGCCCAACACTTGCAACAACTCCAACTACCAGGCCGTAGCCACCTTGATGTACCATTGCGGTGTCGCTGTCGACATGCAGTATGGCAACCAAGGTTCGGGCGCTTATTCGCAGGATGTTCCTGGCGCCATTTCCAGTTATTTCCGCTATACTAGTCATGCCACCCGTCTCGAACGCGACTTGTACTCCAAATATGATTGGGAGGAGATGCTCATCGCGAGCCTGCAGGAAGGTTTCCCGATGTACTATTCAGGTAGCGATACCGATGGTGGCCATGCTTTCGTGTGCTGCGGCTATCGTGAGAGCGACCGTAAGTTCTACTTCAACTGGGGCTGGAGTGGCTTCAACAACAACTACTTCGCCATCGATGCCTTGAATACCTATTCGGGCTACTTTAACAGCAATCAGGCTGCCATCTTCGACTTTATCCCCGACTACATCTATGATGCGCTGCTTCCTGCTCCCGATGCACTTCAGGTGGTTTCGGAAAGCGCCAACTCCAAGAGAGGTATTGTCAGTTGGGTCAACCCGACGGTGTCGTTGGGTGGCATGACCTTGGAAAACATCGAAGAGGTACAGGTGCTGCGCAACGACCAGGTGATTTATACCGGAGCCAACTTGACGCCTGGTGAGGCGATGCAGATCGAAGACGAGGTGCCTAATTTTGACTGCTATGCCTATCGCGTGTATTTCTTGACCAATGGCGCCAAAGGCCGTTCTGCCGAGACCAGATACCAGTATGGCCCCACCTGCACTTGGAAAGTCGTTGGACAAACCTCCAACTTCCAAGGCTGGAACGGTGGCAAGATCCAGGTGAAGAACAGCTTCGGCTCCCTCATGCAGGAGATCACCCTGACCAACTCGACACCTGTCAGCCAACAAATCGCCATGCCCGAGGGCAATGTGACCTTCACATGGGTGGCTCCCAATTCCCCGGTCAACAACATCACCATCAACATCAAGAATTCGTCGAACACCTCGGTGTATACCTACACGGGTAACTCCAACCAGATTCCCGCTACACTTTACACGGGCAATAACGATTGCGCTGGTTGTGAGCCTCCTACCAACCTGGCTGGTGAGTATCAGTGGACCAACGAGGGCTTCGGCACATTGTTGACTTGGAGCTACGAACAGGATCCCCAGTCGTTCAAGGTCTATCGCAGCACTGACGGCGCCCACTACGAGGTGGTCGCCACCGTTGAGAAGACCCTGCGCGAGTATTTCGATGTCACGGGCGAAGCCGGTACCTATTACTACAAGGTGACCGCTTTCCGCAGCTATTGTGAGTCGACCCCGGCATGGGCCAACGACGGCAACGACTATGTCTATATCGAGGTGACTTCGGTGAGCGAGGATGGCGAGGACGGTCTCAACTTGTATCCCAACCCCGCCAACGCATTGATGAGCGTGGAGGCCGAAGGCCTGCAGCAAGTGACCATCCACAATGTGATGGGTCAGGTCGTGATGCGTCAGCAGTGCAGCGAGGATGGTGTGGTCCTGAATACCTCCGACCTGGCTTCGGGCGTTTACACCATTAGCGTGAAGACCACCCAAGGCACCATGACGAAGCGCTTCTCCGTCATCCACTAATGTACTCCAAAGACATTGAAAATGAAAAGGAAACACATGCGTGTTTCCTTTTTTTGTATATTTGCGGCTTAATCTGACAAATTCAATACGATGAAAAAACACATTCTCACTTTGTTGGCGTTGGTCCTAGCATGCCTTTCCATGCACGCCAATCCGGTTGGCCAAGAGACCGCAAGACGCTTGGGGCAGTCCTTTGCCGTATCCAACTTCGAGTTCTCACGCCAGAGCTCTGACCTTAACTTGGTGTATACCGCCTTCTCCGATAGGGGTGAAGCCTGCTATTATGTGTTCAACATAGGCGATACGGGGTTCGTCATCATCGCGGGCGACGACCACTACCGTCCCGTCATCGGCTATTCCGAAGAAGGCATCTTTGAACCCGACGACATGGCACCCGCCTTGGTTGACTATCTCGAAGGCGTTCGTCAAGGGGTGATGGAGGCGGCCGCGGCCCCTGCCGCCCAACCTGCTGTCGCCGCCGATTGGGCGATGTTGGAAAAGACAGGTCGCATGGTGTCGCGCCATGGGGGTAGGGAAGACGAGTACCTCGTGGAGACCAAATGGAACCAGAACTATCCCTACAACTACTTTTGCCCAGAAGGCGCTGGTGGTCCCGGCGGACACTGCTATGCGGGTTGTGTGGCTACTGCCGCCGCCCAGCTGATGCGTTATTGGAGCCATCCGATACAAGGGCAGGGGAGCCATACCTACTATCCCGAGGACCATCCGGAATACGGCCCGTTGACGGCTAACTTTGGAGAGACCACCTACGACTGGGCCAATATGCCCAACTCCATCTCGTCCAGCTCTCCCATCGAGCAGATTGAGGCCGTGGCCCTGCTGATCTACCATGCGGGTGTCAGTGTGGACATGAACTATCGTCCTTCAAGCAGCGGTGCGGTTACCGGTTTGCTTTGCCAGACGATGCCCGCTTATTTCTTCTATACGGACCAGATGGCCAACCTCTATCGTGAGGAATACACCCATGAGGAATATATGCAGCTCATCATCAAGGCCATCGATATGAATTGGCCTATGGTGCATCGCGGTGGCGGCCATGCCTATGTGCTTGACGGATACAACGACAACGATATGGTGCATTTCAATTGGGGATGGAGTGGTAGCAGCGACGGATGGTTCAACATCGACGAGCATGGATACACCGAAGGCGAGAGCGTCATCTACAACTATGTTCCGGCCGAAATCTATGCTGCCACGCCCAACATGCCTACCGACTTGAATGTGGTGGCCTCCACCGATGGCACGCTCTCGGCTGCCCTTACATGGAAAAACCCGTCGATAACATTGACCAACCAAAGCCTTGCTGCCATCGACCAGATCGTGGTGGAACGCAATGGCCAGGTGGTCTTTACGGAAGACAACCCGACTCCAGGTGCTGAAATGAGCATTGTCGACGAGACCGTCCCTTATTACGATGTGTTCGACTATGCCGTGTATGCAGTGGTCAACGGACAGCGCGGCGCTTCGGCAGTGGCCGAGAAGGTGCTTGTCAGCCCCACATGCAATTGGAAGATCATCATGCAGTCGTCGGCCTTCCAAGGGTGGAACGGCGGCTATGTCATCCTCTATAGTGGCACGGGCAAGGAAATCTGCCGTTTGACGACGACGAACTCGTCGCCGCAGAGTGTTGAATTCGCCGTTCCCGTGGGTCAGGTCAGCTTTGGCTGGTCAAGACCTCGTAACAATGTGAACAATGTCACGATCATTATCAAGGACTCGGAGAACAACACCATGTACACCTATCAAGGCAACACCTCTGGCTTGACGGAAGGCATCATCCTCGAAGCCAATAATGGTTGTGGTAACGAGTTGAATGTGCAGGCGCCCTACAATTTGAGGGCTGCTACGGAAGAGGGTGATGCTACCCTTACCTGGGAGATGTCGGGCGAAGAGCCAGAATATGGCTATCTCGTGTACCGTGACGACCAGCGTATCGCCATGGTCGTTGGAGGCGAGTCGCGCATGTATGTCGATGAAGACCTTACGGCAGGCCATTGTTACACGGTCACTGCCTTGGGCCTGGGGGGCGAGACAGAACACTCCAACGAGACCTGCGCCTCGGCAGGCGATTGTATGGGTGCCTCCGACTTTGACTATGAATATGTGGGCGAGAACTATAAGATCAAGCTCTCGTGGACCAGACCCGAGGTGAGCACGGGCCTTTCGGGCTACTATCTTTACAGGAAATTCGGTGAAGAGGGTACCTATGAAAAGATCAAGCAACTTGGCGCTTCAGCGACTGTCTACACCGACAACACAGCCAATGTGCAGGGTGACTACTATTACCGTCTTTATGCCTATTATGGCGGCATTGACTGCACCTCCGCACCGGCTTCACTCAAGGACGATCCTACCAAGTTCTACCTGAAGGTGTACTATTCGCCCACCGAGGTGGACGAAAACCAAGCCTCTGCACTTAAGCTGTATCCTAATCCGGCGCAACAAAGCTTGAGCCTTGAGGCTGAAGGGATGACTCACATGGAGGTCTATGATGTGCTCGGACAATTGGTGTATCAGCAGGAAACTGAAACCAATAACCTGACGCTCAATGTGTCGGATTGGACGGAAGGCCTCTATTTCGTGAAGGTGCAAACCCAAAGCGGATGGTTCATCCGCCGTGTTTCCATTGTCCATTGATGGCGTATTTTTCAACAATATGAACAAAAGAAGCATGGGTTTATTGGATTTTGTATATATTTGCACCCTTAAACACTAAACAGAATCTAATCTTAATCTCAACAAAAATGAAGAAGTATTTAATGAGTTTACTCGCTTTGGTTCTCGGCATCGGGATGGTGTATGCCAATCCGGTCAGCGTGAGCCAAGCCAAGTTCGTTGGACAGCAGTTTGTCCAGACCAACTTCGAACAGTCGCGCCAAAGCCAAGACCTCACCTTGGTCTATACTGGCTCCTCCACTCGTGGCGAGGCTTGTTTCTATGTGTTCAATGTCGGTGACCATGGCTTTGTTATGGTCTCGGCTGACGACTTCTATCGTCCTATTGTCGGTTATTCCGATAATCAAAATTTCGATGCTGAAAACATTAACCCCGAGATGGGTTATATGCTCAATGAGTTGATCGCTGGACGCTCGGGAAGAAACACGGGTGTTGCCGTTCCCGAAGTGGCTGCCGAATGGCAGAGCGTGATGAACTCGGGTGCCTTGATGTCGCGCAATGGCGGTCGCGAGCAATTCAATCTCGTGCAGACCCAGTGGGATCAGGGCTCACCTTACAACTATTACTGCCCTCAAGCCGCTGGTGGTCCTGGCGGCCGTGTCTATGCCGGTTGCGTTGCCACCGCCATGAGCCAGATGATGAAGTATTGGAACCATCCGTTGCAAGGCACGGGTAGCCATACCAACTACAACTCTGGCTTTGGTCCTCTGTCGGCCAATTTCGGTGAGACTACCTATGAATGGGATAAAATGCCTTTAAAGTTGAGAAACAACTCTCCTCAAGAGGAAATTGAAGCTGTGGCTCTGTTGATGTATCACTGCGGTATCGCTGTTGACATGCACTATGCCATCGATGGTAGTGGTGCCTATTCACAGGATGTGCCCTCCAGAATTATCCAATATTTTAGCTACTCCAACCAAGCTACTTTTAGAAGCAGGGACAGCTACACCTATGCCAACTGGGCACAGATGCTGAAAGAGTCGTTCGACATGGGTTGGCCCGTTTATTATTCCGGTCAAGGCCCTGAAGGCGGCCACGCTTTCGTGTGCGACGGCTATGACGACAGTGGCCTGTTCCACTACAACTGGGGCTGGAGCGGTTCTGGTGACGGTTACTTTGATTTCGACCAAATCGAATACAACTCGAGCGACGGTGCCATCTTCAACTTCGTTCCTACCGCAGTTTATAACGCAACGGCCCAGGCTCCTACCAACTTCACGGTGACTCCTGCCGCCAACAACGAATTGAAGGCCACGCTTTCATGGGTCAATCCTACCAAGACTTTGAACAACACCAACCTGACGACTATCGACCAGATCGTGGTTTGCCGTGGCAACGAAATCATTCACACCGAGGACAATGTCACTCCCGGTGCCACGATGACCTTCGTCGACGACCGCGTCCCGCGCTTCGATGCTTTCGATTACATGGTGTATGCCGTTTGTCAAGACGCCCATGGTAAGATCGCCTATAAGACGAACATTAGCTTCGGTCCCACTTGCGGTTGGACGGTGAATATCTCCCAAGCCGCTATGAACGGTTTCCGTGGTGGTATGATCCATGTCTATAATGCTTCCGGCCATGACATTGCACAAATCACGACGACCAGCTCGAGTGTCCAGTCCATCTCTGTCGACATGCCTCTTGGTCATGTGTCGTTTGGCTGGTCGGCCCAGACCTATGGCGAGCCTTTCAACATGAGCTTTAACATCAAGGATTCGCAAAACGCCACTGTCTATACCTATACGGGCAGTTCCGCTAACCTGGCAGAAGGCATCTTCTTCGAGACCAACAACAGCTGCGGTCAAACCATTGGCGATGGTGTTCCT
This sequence comes from Bacteroidales bacterium, assembly GCA_017395365.1. Lineage (GTDB taxonomy): Bacteria > Bacteroidota > Bacteroidia > Bacteroidales > F082 > Limimorpha. The sequence goes on along the minus strand of JAFPUN010000008.1, from coordinate 17,342 downwards.
TCCAATTTGGTGGCCCTCGTTGACGCAGACAACCCCAACAACATCAATGTGTCGTGGGACGGCATCAGAGAAGACGGCTATGGCTATACGGTGTATCGCGACGGCGTTCTTCATCGCCTCATCCCCAGCGGCACTTCCTTCGTTGATGAGAATGCTCCCCAAGGCGGTCACTGCTACTATGTCGGTTATATGTATGATGGCGGTGAAAACGGCATGTACTCCAATGAGTCGTGTGCCACTTCAGGCGTCTGCTATGCTCCCACCAACATCGACCTGGAGTATACGAATACCAACAAGATCAAGGTGAAATGGGAACGCCCCGAGCCTTCGGATGGCCTTTCGGGTTACTATGTCTACAGAAAGTTCGGCGAAGACGGCAGTTACGAAAGAGTGAAACAGCTTGGTGCCAATGCTACCAGCTACACCGACAATTCTGCCAATCAGGACGGAGACTATTACTATAAGTTGTACGCCTACTATGGCGACCTCGACTGCACCTCCGCTCCCGCTTATTGGATCTATGACCACAATCGTTTCTATCTGCACGCCCCTTATTACACGGACGGCATCAACGAAGTGGAAGCCAGCAACGTGGCCGTGTTCCCCAATCCTACCACAAGCCGCTTCACCATCGAAGCTGAAGGCTTGAGCCATGTGACGGTCTTCAACACGATGGGCCAGAAGGTGTATGAAATGAACACCCAGGCTGAATCGGTCGACATCGACCTGAATGTTGAGACGGGCATCTACATGGTTCGCGTGGCTACTGCCAACGGCGAAGTGACCAAGCGCATCACGGTCATTAGATAAGCCGAAGTCTATGTAAAGTAAAAACGGTTGCCTCGATCGAGGCAACCGTTTTTCTTTGTTTTACGCTACCAATAATGCGGAATGAAATAGCTCATTCCGCATTTATTGTTCATTCCTCATCCTTTCTCTCCCAAATCTCGAAGCGGTAGCTGTAGTCGACTTGCGGGTCGTCGTCGATGACCTCAAGGTCTACCAGATCCCATTCGTCGAAGTTGATGTAGGGGAAGAAGGTGTCGGCCTCAAACTCCTTGTCGAGGCGGGTCAGGTAGAGACGGTCGGCCTTGGGCAGGAACTGCTCGTAGATGCTGCCGCCGCCCATGATGAAGACCTCGTCTTCGTTGGCGGCCATCTCCAAGGCTTGTGGGATGGAAGTGGCGAGTTCGTAACCTTCGGGAGCCTCGTCCAAACGGTCGGAGATGACGATGTTGCGACGGTTAGGCAAAGCCTTCTGTCCCGGCAACGAGAGCCATGTGTTGTGGCCCATGATGACACAATGTCCCGAGGTCACTTTCTTGAAGTGCTTCAGGTCGTTGCTGTTGTGCCAGATGAGCTGGTTGTTGATGCCGATGGCGCGGTTGGCAGCCATGGCGACGATGATGGAAATGGTCATTATGTTGAATTGTTGTATTGTTTGTAGAGACGCGATTTATCGCGTCTCAAATTATTATGGTGTCAATTATCACACCGAAACCTCGCCCTTAATGGCAGGCCACGGGTCGTAGTTCTCTAATGTGAAGTCATCAAATTTGAAGCCAAAGATGTCTTTCACCTCTGGATTTATTTTCATCGTGGGCAGGGGATGCGGTGTGCGTTGCAGTTGCGTCTTCACCTGCTCGATGAGGTTGTTGTAGATATGCACGTCACCAAAGGTGTGGACGAAGTCGCCAGACTGAAGCCCGCACACCTGTGCCATCATCATGGTGAGGAGGGCGTATGAGGCGATGTTGAAAGGCACGCCGAGGAAAACGTCGGCGCTGCGTTGGTAGAGTTGGCACGACAGCTTGCCGTCGGCCACATAGAACTGGAAGAAGGCATGGCAGGGAGGGAGGGCCGCTTTGCCTGCCGCCACATTGGCAGCGAAATTCTTCTCATGCTCATCGGGCAACACGCTCGGGTTCCATGCCGTGACGATATGCCGACGGCTGTTAGGATTCTCTTTGATGCTTTTCACCACATCGGCAATCTGGTCGATGCCTTCGTTGTTCCAGTTGCGCCATTGGGCACCGTAGACAGGACCCAGGTCGCCGTTGGGGTCGGCCCACTCGTCCCAAATGCTGACCTTGTTGTCGTGCAAATACTTGATATTGGTGTCGCCGCTCAACAGCCACAACAACTCATGGATGATGCTCTTCAGGTGCACCTTCTTCGTCGTGACCAAAGGGAAGCCTTCAGAGAGGTCGAAACGCATCTGGTAGCCGAACACGCTGATGGTGCCTGTACCCGTGCGGTCGCCTTTCTGATGGCCGTGGTCAAGGATATATTGCAGTAGGTCGAGGTATTGCTTCATTTCTTTTCAGGCTCGTGCTTGTACTTGAACAAGATGGCGAACAAGATGCCCACCACAAGGGCGAAGGCGGCAAACACATACCATGCGTTCGACCAGCCCGTCATCAGTTCGTTGAAGTCTGCTTTGCCGAGGGTGAAGTGGTTGACGACAGCCTGGGCGCAGAACGAACCGATGGTGGCACCGAGGCCGTTGGTCATCATCATGAACACACCTTGGGCACTGCTGCGGATCTTCTCGTCGGTGTTTTGGTCGACGAAGAGCGAGCCGCTGATGTTGAAGAAGTCGAAGGCCACGCCGTAGACGATCATCGAGAGGATGAAGAGCACGAGGCCGAAGCCCGTCGGACCACCTGCACCAAGGAAGAAGAAACGCAAAGCCCAAGCGCCAAAGGCGATGAGCATCACCTTCTTGATACCGAATTTCTTCAGGAAGAAGGGGATGAGCAAAATGCAAAGTGTTTCAGAGACTTGCGAGATGGACGAAAGGAAAACATTGTTCTTCACCGCGAAGGCATTGGCATATTCCGGTGACTGGCCGAAAGCATCCAAGAAAGGCGTGGCGAAACCGTTGGTCACCTGCAGGCACATGCCCAAGAGGAACGAGAAGATGAAGAACACGGCCATGCGGGCGTCCTTGAACAAGGCAAAGGCACGCAGGCCAAAGGTGTCGACGAACGACTTGCTCTCCACATTCTTGTTGACGGGGCAGTTCGGCAAGGTGAAGGCATAGATGGCCAAGATGATGCCCCATGCGGCGGATACAAACAGTTGCTCGTATCCGTTCTTATAGCCCGTGAAATTGACAATCCACATGGAGAGGATGAAGCCGATGGTGCCGAACACACGGATGGGAGGGAAGGCCTTCACCGTGTCGAGTCCGGCTTGGGTCAAGGCATTGTATGACACCGAGTTGCCCAATGCGATGGTCGGCATAAAGAAAGCCACGCTGATGGCATAGTAGGGGAACAGTTGTCCAAAGGAGACATCTGCACCATATTTCATGCCCATATAGCCGGCTAGGGCCATAAAGACAGCGGCCAAGAAGTGGCAAATGCCCAACAGTTTTTGTGCGGGAATCCAACGGTCGGCCACGATGCCCATCAAGGCGGGCATGAAGAGTGAGACGATGCCTTGGATGGCAAAGAATTTACCGATGTTGGCTCCCATGCCGATACGGCCCAGGTAGATGCCCAACGAGCAAAGATAAGCTCCCCACACCGCAAAGATGAGGAAGTTCATCACGATCAGTCTGAATTTGATTGCTTTCATATTTGTCGATTTAATGATTTAATATTCAAAGATTCAAATATTCAAGATTTTATTTAACTACAGATTTCACAGATTTTACAGATGTTTTCGAGTCGAAATTTTGCAGCTTCGCTGCGGATTAATACAGATGAGCCACACTCCTCATTCTACATTCTACATTCAGCATTCCACATTCAGCATTCCACATTCAGCATTCCACATTCCTCATTTCCTCCTGTTAATCTCATCCCTTATCTCCGCCGCTTTCTGGTAGTCCTCATTGTCGATGGCTTCTTGAAGCAGCTCTTCCAACTCCTCGATGGTGAGCAAATCCAGGTTGCTCTTGTCTACTCCTATATTAATTGGACCGTCGTCGGGTTCGTCAGTTCCCTCTCTTTCCATGTCATCCATGATGATGCCAGCTTCGTCCATGACGGTTTCGTAGGCATAGATCTCGCATCCTGCCCGCACGGCGATGGCGATGGCGTCGGAGGGACGTGCGTCGATCATCGTGAGGTCGTCGCCCTGCTTGCACACCAGCATGGCATAGTAGACACCATCGCGGAAGCGGTTGATGACCACCTCCATTATTTCGATGCCAAATTCCTTGGCAAACCTCAAGAATAGGTCGTGGGTGAGGGGACGGCCTTTGCGTTGGTGGTCGATGCCTACGGCGATGCTCTCGGCTTCGGCGCTGCCGATGACGATGGGCAGGCGACGTTGCGAGTTCTTGTCGCCCAGGATCAAGACATACGCTCCCGTCGAGGATTCGCTATAGGTCAGGCCTACGATTTCCAAATTGACCTTGTTCATAACTGCTCAATTTTGGAAGGATGAGGGTGATGGCTCTGCTAAAAAACTGATTTTTAAGTTTCTATTCCAAGACAACACCTATTTCCTTCAATCGTCAAAAGTAGGGACTTTTTTGGAAACGAGCAAAAAAAGTTGTTTTTCCGAAAAAAACTCTGCAAAAAATTTTCATTTCAATATAATTTGTCCTTATTTTTGTCCCCTCAAAGCAACTGAAAACATCTAAAAGAACTGTTATTTTTGCATCAAAACAAGTTTAACTAAATAACAATCTTATGATTAGCAACAGTATTATTTACATTGTGCTGGCGGCCTCCATCTTGGCCCTGGCATTTGCTTTCATCTTCTACAAACAGATGATGAAACAAGACGAAGGTACTGACCTGATGAAGAAAATCGCTGCACACGTCCGCAAGGGAGCCATGGCTTACCTGAAGCAGCAGTACAAGGTGGTGATCATTGTGTTCATCATCTTGGCAGCCATTTTCGGTATCATGGCCTACTTCAAGTTGCAGAACGGCATCGTGTGGTTTGCCTTCCTCACGGGCGGTTTCTTCTCGGGCTTGGCAGGCTTCTTCGGCATGAAGACGGCCACCTATGCCTCGGCTCGTACGGCCAACGCCGCTCGCAACTCGTTGAATAGCGGTCTGAAGGTGGCCTTCCGTTCGGGTGCTGTCATGGGTCTCGTCGTGGTGGGTCTTGCCCTTCTTGATGTGTCCGTGTGGTTCCTCGTCTTGAATGGCACGGGTCTGCTTGAGGCTGTTGGAGCCGAAAACGACCTCATCACCATCACCACCACTATGCTGACCTTCGGTATGGGTGCTTCTACGCAGGCTCTGTTTGCCCGTGTGGGTGGCGGTATCTACACCAAGGCTGCTGACGTCGGTGCCGACCTTGTGGGTAAGACCGAGTACAACATCCCGGAGGACGACCCGCGTAACCCCGCCACCATCGCCGACAATGTGGGCGACAACGTAGGTGACGTGGCTGGCATGGGCGCCGACCTTTACGAGTCATACGCTGGCTCCATCTTGGCTACCATGGCACTGGGTGCTTCTGCTTTCGCCACTGCTGCCGTTGAAGGTATGCAGTTTAAGGCCGTGCTTGCTCCTATGCTCATCGCAGCTGTCGGTGTGTTGCTTTCCTTGATTGGTATCTTCTTGGTGCGCACCAAGGAAAATGCTGGCATGAAGGAACTTCTTGGCGCTTTGAGCCGTGGTACCAATACCGCCGCCGTCTTGATTGCTGCCGCTACCTTCGGCATCATGTATTTCCTCTTTGGAAAAGAAACAGGTGAGTATGCTAACATGTGGTGGCAGACTTCACTCTCCGTAGTGGTCGGTTTGCTGGCTGGTGTCATCATCGGTAAGGCTACTGAATACTACACCTCACAGAGCTACAAACCTACTCAAAAGGTGGCCGAGAGCTCCAAGACAGGCCCTGCCACGGTCATCATCTCCGGCCTCGGCCTCGGTATGCTTTCGACGGCTATTCCGGTAGTCACTGTGGGAGTGGCCATCATTTTGGCCTATCTCTGCGCCAATGGCTTCAATATTGAGTTTACTGCCGCTAACCTATCGAGAGGTCTTTACGGTATCGGTATCGCTGCCGTGGGTATGCTGTCCACCTTGGGCATCACCCTGGCCACTGACGCTTACGGTCCTATCGCCGACAACGCTGGCGGTAACGCCGAGATGAGTGGTCTGGAACCTGAAGTGCGCAAACGCACCGATGCTCTCGACGCCCTCGGCAACACCACTGCAGCCACGGGTAAGGGCTTCGCCATCGGTTCTGCCGCTCTGACGGCTCTGGCCCTGTTGGCCTCCTACGTTGAGGAAATCAAGATCGCATTGGTGCGTATAGCTGGCGTAGCCTCCGATGGTATGGCTAAAGTCACAGATACAGTCTCTTGGACTGTTGAGCAGGCGAAGAATGCCACATTGGTTGACTTTATGGATGTTTACAGTGTCAACCTGATGAACCCCATCGTGCTCGTTGGTATCTTCATCGGTGCCATGATGGCCTTCGTGTTCTGCGGCATGACGATGAATGCCGTGGGTCGTGCCGCCCAGAAGATGGTGGAGGAAGTCCGCCGTCAGTTCAGCACCATCAAGGGTATCCTTGAAGGCAAGGCCGAACCCGACTACGAGCGCTGCGTGGCCATCTCCACGAAGGGTGCCCAACACGAGATGCTGGTGCCTTCCATCCTCGCCATCCTCGTTCCGATCTTGACGGGTGTCATCCTCGGTGTGCCTGGCGTCCTCGGTCTGTTGATCGGCGGTCTGGCCACAGGCTTCGTGCTGGCTGTGTTCATGGCCAATTCGGGTGGTGCTTGGGACAATGCTAAGAAGTATGTCGAAGAGGGCAACTTCGGTGGCAAGGGTTCTGAAAACCACAAGGCTACCGTCGTTGGCGACACCGTTGGCGACCCGTTCAAGGATACGTCAGGACCTTCATTGAATATCCTCATCAAGTTGATGAGCATGGTGAGCATCGTGATGGCCGGTTTGACGGTCACTTGCCACCTGCTATAAGAGCAAAGCTCTTTCTGCCCATGTCATACCGAGGCGCAGCCGAGTGTATCTATGGGCAGAAAGTCTTTGGTTTGGCTTGAATCATTTCCAATCCTCCAAGAGTTTTCTTGGGGGATTGTTATTTTGGTACGGTTTTTGTCAAAGAGAAAAATTGTTGGAAAAAGTGGCATAATTGAACAACATACAACAATAATTACTAATTTTGCAACAATTTTAAAATCATAACGAAATGAAGAAAGTGATTTACCTGCTTGGCATTATGCTCCTCTTCGCAGGCGTGGCCAAGGCTCAAGACACGAAAAACCAATTGGGACCCAAGATCCAGTTTGAAAAACTTGAACACAACTATGGCGATGTTCCCTACAACGGCAACGGCGAATGCGAATTCCGCTTCACCAATACCGGTACCGAGCCCCTCCTTGTCCAGAAACCCAAGTCGAGCTGCGGCTGCACTATCCCGTCGTGGCCCAACGAGCCCATCCTCCCTGGTGAGTCGGATGTCATCAAAGTGACCTATAGGACCAACCGTCCTGGTAACATCAACAAAACCATTACCGTCACTTCCAATGCTATCGATAACCCGACCGTGGTATTGCGCATCAAAGGACGCGTTCTTGACCAGACTTCTGAAGCATTGCCCGAGAAAAAGAACGATTTTGGCAACGGTTCTCCCGTCAACAATCGTTAATCCACATAGAGTCAAATAAATACATAAAGCCGTCTAATGTATTGTTAGATGGCTTTTTATTCATAAAACAAAAACTATATGCCACAAATTTCCAATAAAGGTATGGAACTGCCGCAGTCGGCAATCCGTAAACTTGTTCCCTTTGCTGATGCTGCCAAGGAACGCGGCATCCATGTGTATCACCTCAACATCGGCCAGCCCGACATCGAGACGCCCAAGGGTGCTTTGAAGGCCTTGTCAGAGACGGCTTTGGAGCTTCCGGCCAGCCACGGTGTGTTGGAGTATAGCCACTCGGCTGGTATTCCTTCCTATCGTCGTGCCTTGTGCAACTATTACCACCGTCACGGCATCGATGTGACCCCTAATCAGATCATCGTCACGACAGGAGGTAGCGAGGCCTTGCAAATGGCCTTCACCGTGTGCCTCAATCCTGGCGACGAAATCATCATCCCGGAACCTTACTACACCAACTATAACACCTTCGCCAAGCTGTGCGATGCCAAGATTGTCACCATTCCCAGCGATATCAAGACAGGCTTTGCCTTGCCGCCCATCGAGGAATTCGAGAAGGTCATCACACCGCGCACCAGGGCCATCATGATTTGTAACCCCAACAACCCCACGGGTTATCTTTACACCCATGAGGAACTGCTTAAGGTGGCTGGTTTGGTCAAGAAGTACGACTTATACCTCTTCGCCGACGAGGTGTACCGTGAGTTCTGCTACGATGGTCACAAGCACTTCAGCGTGATGCAGCTTGAGGGATTGGAACGCAACACCATCCTGTTCGACTCGGTCTCGAAGCGTTACAGCGCTTGCGGTGCCCGTGTAGGTTGCATGGTGACTCGTAACAGTGAGGTGTATGCCATCGCCATGCGTCTGGCACAGGCCCGTCTGTCGCCGCCGAGCTTTGGTCAAATCTTCGCCGAGGCTGCCGTCGAGACTCCGCAGTCGTACTTCGATGGTGTGTATAACGAATACATCGCTCGCCGTAATGTCATCGTCGAGGGCGTCAACAAGATTCCGGGCTGCTTCTGCCCGATGCCTAAAGGCGCTTTCTATACGGTGATTGATTTGCCGATCGATGATAGCGACAGGTTCTGCCAATGGCTGCTCACCGACTTCAGCTACAACGGCGCCACGGTGATGTTGGCTCCTGCCACAGGCTTCTATGCCGATCCCGAGAAGGGACGCCATCAGGCCCGTATCACCTACTGTATCTGCATCGACGACCTGAAGGCAGCCATCAAGTGCCTTGAGGAAGCCTTGAGGGTGTATCCTGGTAGATTGAGAAAGTAATCATCTGATTGTATGTATGGGGCTGCCATAAACATGGTAGCCCCGTTTTTTTTTGCCCATCATTGTAAGACTCTCGACAACGCTGCGCGGAATTGCGGCATGGGGCATTGTGTGTCGCGTTCGATGATGAGCGTTTTCAGTCTTGTGGTCATAACTCTCACCGTTGAACCCGCCACCGGATAGGACGAAGTCATCTAAAGAAATCTTGATTGCTTCCATCGACAATGGAGATTTCATGTCGCAAAGGTAGAAAAAATAGTGGGAAACTGTTGTGATAGCCAAGATTTTGTAATTTTGCTGCGAATAAGAAAAGGAAAAATGAGTGGCAAGACGTTTTCGGGCAGGCTGAGTTGGAGAATCATAGGCATTGTGTCGGCTATCTCCATCATCGCTCAAATAGCGGTGTTTTTTACGTTTAAGTGGTTGCAGGATACCCCTGTGATGCACCTGGTCATGCTAGCCATTGCGTTGGCCAGCCTCGCTGCCATCTTTTTTGCCTGTCGTGCCGTCATCAATTACATGACGCGTCCTGTTTCCGAGCTTTCAAAAGCCGTGCTCAAGATGGCCAATGGCAATCTGAAAGCCGTGTTGCCCGAAATCAAGAGCGAAGATGAGATGCGGCGGCTGCATGACAGTTTCCAAACCATGCAAAGTTCGCTCCTTGAATATATCGAAGAACTGAAGACCACTACCGCTGCCAATGAGCGCATCCAGTCGGACATTGAGTTGGCCCGTAAGATCCAGAGGGGAATGCTCCTTAAAAAGTTCCCTCCCTTCCTGTATGCGACGCTTCATCCTGCCAAGAGGGTAGGAGGCGACTTGTACGACTTCACTTTGAAGGGCAATCAACTCTATTTTGCCATTGGCGATGTGTCGGGCAAGGGCGTGGCTGCTTCCATTGTGATGGCTATCACGAGAGTGTTGCTTCGTTTTGTGGTGGGAATGGGCCTGCCTTTGGACGAGACCTTGCTTCGTATTAATAACAGCTTTAGTGAAGCCAACGAAACGGGTATGTTCGTGACGCTGTTTGTGGCCCGCCTCGACCTGAAGACAGGGCACATGGACTATTGCAATGCCGGACACAACCAAATCCTAATCATTCCTCCTGACAGCGAGCCTTATTTCCTTCACAGTAAAGCTAATGTTGCAGTTGGGGTGATGTCAGGTTTTCAATATGAAGCGGAGCAAATCGACTTGAAACTAGGCACCCGCATCATCGCCTATACGGATGGCGTGACCGAGGCTGAAAAGGCGGATCAAAGTCAATATGGGGAAGAACGACTGATGGCATGGGCAAAAAGTATCGTGGAGACGTTCCCCGAAACGACTGCACAGGAAAAAGACGTCGTGGAAAATCTATACGATTCAGTGCAAGCCTTTGTGGAAGGCAATCCGCAGAATGACGATTTAACCATAGTCAGTTTGAAATTATGAGTTGTAGGGATGTCGCAGTGCGGCAGCCGTCATTTGAAAAAGAAGAAAACATGATGAAGAAACGTTTTAATCCAATAACGGACCGAAGCAGCGAGATTGTCGCCTTCCTGATGGCCTCGCCCGACATGCCCAAGGATGAAGACCTGCGTTTCAAGATTGAGCTTTCCATTGAGGAAGCCGTCGAGAACGTGGTTCAATATGCCTACGAAGGCGGTATCGGCTGGCTTGAGGCAGGCACTAGTCTGGATGACAAGTCTTTGATTCTCACGATAGAATTGCGAGATGCAGGTATGCCCTTCAACCCCCTTGAGAAAGACGACCCCGACATTACGCTTTCGGCCGGTGAACGTCCCGTCGGGGGATTGGGCATTTACATTTGTAAGAGCATGATGGACAGCATTAGCTATCGGTATGAAGACGGGAATAATGTTCTGGTTATGAGTAAGAGAGTTTAGCGTCATAGGGCTTCCACAATGTGACAGCCGATTTAGTAGCGATGAAAAACAATAATAAAAAATGAAGGTAACAATAAACAAACAAAACGAAAAGACCCTGGTTGTGCTTGACGGGCGCATCGACAGCACCAATGCCGACCAGTTCCAACAAGACATCGCCTCATTGATGGAAGGTGAAAAGCCCGACATCGACATCGATTGCACGAACATGACCTATACCTCGTCGCAAGGTCTCCGTGTGTTCCTGCTCTTGCAGAAAAGCGTCATGGCTCGCGATGGCAAGATGGTGTTGCGCAACATGAATCCACGCGTGAAGGAGGTCTTCGACATCACCGGATTCTCCAATATCATCAACATAATCTAATATGGGGTATTATGAAACTCGATATGCATTGTGAGATGCTTCTCAGCGAGTATCACGAAAAACTTCCCATTTATGAGAAGATGAAAACCGTGGTTCTCGATTTGTTGCGTAGCTGCCTCGACAAGAACAACATTCTCGTTTCGGGTATTGAAGCCCGTGTCAAGTCGGAGCAAAGCCTGATTGGGAAGCTGGAGCTGAAAGGCTACAAATACCATACGTTGGAAGATATTACCGATGTCCTTGGCGCACGCATCATTACCTACTACAGCGATGAAGTCGACATCATTTCCGCCTTGGCAGAAAAGATGTTTGAAATCGATTGGGCTAACTCCGTCGACAAGCGCAAGATGTTGGAGATTGACCGTTTCGGCTATATGTCGCTGCACTATATCTGCCGTATCCCCGAGACTCTGTACAAAAACCCTGAACTGCCTCAACTTAACCAAATGCACTTCGAGCTACAGATGCGAAGCACTTTGCAGCACGTATGGGCCAACATGTACCACTACATCGGTTATAAGAGTGATGTGGAAATACCCATTGAATATCAACGCAATATGAGCCGTCTGGCCGGAATTTTGGAGTTGGCTGACGAGCAGTTTAACCGTATCCGCAAGGATGTCAACAATTACCGTCGCAATGTGCAGTCGATGGTGGCTTCGGGCAACTTCGACGAGGTGCCTCTCAATGGTGATACATTCCGTAGCTTCCTCAAACTCAAGCCTTTCCGTAATCTTGTCGAAAAGATTGCGGCCATCAACCAAGGTGAGGTTTACGAGGACAGCCTCATGCCATATTACAACGTGTTGCTTCACATGGAGATGAAGACGATCGGCGACATTGTCAGCATGATCAACGAAAACAAAGAAAGCGCCTACCAGTTGGCACTGCTCCAGTTGGCCGGCACCGGTTTGGATATTGTGGCCTATTCGGTGGCACTCCAAAACCTCTGCATCGTCACCATCCTCAAGAAAGGCTACGGTGAGGCCGGATTGGTGAGGCTGTTTGATGCGCTTTATGGCGAAAACGAATACCATAAGCAACGTGCCAAACGCATCGTTGAGCAGGCCCAAAAAATCAATCTCATCTAGTAACCATGAACAACCCATTAGAAACTACTTTCTTCGACAAGGCTGTGAAATTTGCCGTCGAAGCCCATAGTGGAACGGAGAGACGCGGCAAAGCTTATCCCTATATCATCCATCCTATGGAAGCCGCCAGCATCGTGGCCACCATCACCAACGACCAGGAAATGTTGGCAGCAGCCATCTTGCATGACACTGTAGAAGACACCGATGTGACCATCGAGCAGATCAGGGAGCAGTTCGGTGAAAGAGTGGCCGAACTCGTACAGCATGAGACGGCACCATTGGATGAAAACTTGTCATGGCGCGAGTGTAAGACCATACAGGCAAAGCAGTTGGCAGATGCTCCCTACGACAGCAAGGTGGTTGCACTTGGCGACAAACTCTCCAATATGCGTGGCATTGCTTGGGATTACCGCAAGATTGGCGATGAGGTGTGGAAACTGTTTCACGCCCCGAATGGGAAAAGCGATGTGGAATGGTATTACCGCTCCTTGGGAGCGGCATTGTCAGAATTGTCGGAAACGCTTGCCTATCAAGAGTTTATGTCTTTGCTTGAAGCGGTTTTCGGCTCCTAATACAGTAAGTATTTGGCCCTGATGGTCTTGAACGCGCCAAGGTCGTTTTGCCATGATGCGCGGATTTCGTCTGCGTTTTTCCCGCTTTCGATGTCGCGTTGCATTTGTTTGTTGCCAGCGAGCAGACGGAAATAATCCTTGAAGAAGCCTTTGTCCTTGAGTTGCTGATAAGCGTCGATAATCCATTCCAGATGGAGCTGGTTGTCGTTGTTGGCATAGTCATGGGCGTATTCCACAAGGTTCTCGCCACGGCATTGTTGGCCTTCGAGCAAAGGCTTTGAAGCGCCGCTCGTGCTTTGTGGCGTAAAGGAAAAACCACCTCTCATGTCGGGGTGTCCAAAGATTTGGAAGGGCGTGTCGGTGCCGCGGCCCACGCTGACATTGGTTCCTTCAAAGAAGCAAAGCGTGGGGTAGAGGTAGACCGATTCCCAGTTGGGAAGGTTGGGCGAGGGCTTCACGGGCAATTCATAGATGGCATTGCGGTTGTACTCCTTGATGGGAATCACGGTAAGGTCGCAGGTGATGTCGCCTTTGAGCCAACCTTCGCCGTTGACCATCTTGGCGTATTCGCCAATAGTCATGCCGTAGACCACAGGCACCTCGTGTATCCCCACAAACGATTTGTTCTCGGTTCTCAAGACGGGACCGTCGACATAAAAGCCATTCGGGTTGGGACGGTCGAGGGCGATGACGGGGATGTGGTTTTCGGCGGCTGCTTCCATCACATAGCTCATGGTGGAGATATAGGTGTAGAAACGCACTCCGACATCCTGAAGGTCAAAGAGGATGACATCGATGCCTTGGAGCATTTCTGCCGTGGGTTTCTTGTTTTTGCCGTATAGAGAGACAATAGGCAGTCCGGTCTTTTCGTCCTTGCCGCTGTTCACCTTGGCGCCAGCGTCGGCGGTGCCACGGAAGCCATGCTCGGGGGTGTAGATCTTTCTAATGTCGATGCCTAATGAAAGCAGCGTGTCAACGAGATGCGTTTTGCCAATGATGCTCGTCTGGTTGCCCACCACACCGACTTGTTTTCCTTCGAGAAGCGGCAGGTAATCGTCAAGTTGCATGGCAGCGCTGACATAATGCTCTTTGTCAACAAAAGCCAAGTTGGGTTCGTCTTCCGTTTTGATGGATTGGGCTTGAGCGGGCATGATGAAAGCCCAGCAGAAGAATAGGATTGCAAAGAATTGTCGTTTCATTTCGGTTTTATTTTTACTTTTGCAAAATTATTGAAAATCCTACAAATGTCGGGCCCAAAATTCATAGCAGACCGAATTTTTTCGCTTTCGAAGGAAAATTTGTCCTCGACGGTGATGCGTCTGGCTGTCACCAGCGTGGCGTTGGCCATCATCGTGATGCTGATTGCCTGGGCGGTCGTGGTGGGCTTCAAGAACCAGATCCGCGACAAGGTGATTGGCTTTGTGGCCCCAATTCATGTGCAAGCCTTAGACAAAAACGAGTCGGTGGAGGAGACTCCGTTTGTCTTGGATTCATTGTTAATCAGCAGGTTGAATACTATTGAAGGCATCAGCCATTACCAGCAGGTGGCCGACAAGGCGGGTATGATCAAGACCGATGATGAGATACAAGGTGTGGTGCTGAAGGGTGTGGACGAAAACTACGACTGGAGTTATTTCAACCGATGCTTGTTGGAAGGGGAGACGCCCCAGTTTCAAGCCGGAGAGCGCTCAACGGAGGTGCTGGTTTCCAAGATCATCGCCGACAAGATGCTCCTTAAGGAGGGCGACGATGTCCGTGTTTGGTTCATCGACAAGGACCAGCAGGCGAGAGGCCGTAAATTCACGGTGAAGGGCATCTTTGAGACGGGCCTTTACGAGTTTGACGAGCGTTATGTCTTCGCCGACCTCAACCAGATCCGCAAACTGAACGGTTGGGAAGACAATGAGGCGGGACTGCTGGAGATTGCCTTGGATGACAAGGCCGATGTGGATCAAGTGAATGAGAAGCTATATTATGCGCTCCCTTCCGAATTGGCATGCTATACCGCGCGTGAGAGCCATCCCCAAATCTTCGACTGGCTCGATTTGCTTGATACCAATGTCTGGCTCATCATGGCATTAATGCTGTTGGTGGCAGGCATCACGGTTATCAGTATGTTGTTGATTATCATTATTGAGCGCACTTCTACCATCGGTTTGTTGAAAGCTATGGGTGCCAGCAACAAATTCGTTCGCGAGGTGTTTTTGCGTCGTTCGCTGCGCATCCTGCTCATAGGCATGCTCATAGGCAATGTCATAGGTTTGGGTTTCTGTTTCTTGCAGCAATACACGGGGTTGATCAAACTGGATGCCGCCACCTATTATCTCTCCGCTGTGCCTATTGAATTGCATTTCAGCACCGTGGTGCTCATCAATTTGGGCACCTTCCTGCTCTGGGTGTTGATGTTGCTCATCCCGACTTCGGTCATCAACCGTATCAGCCCTACCAAGTCGATTCGTTTTGAATAGGGGTGGCGTTGTTCGTGATTTGCAAGGCCATCTCAAAATTGCTCCGTAGGAGCTTTCTTTAATTTGATCATTAGAAGTCTCCTATATATATATATCAGAATATATATCAGACCGAGGCGTTTGTCTGCATGTCATACCGACCGAGGTACGAGGGAGTGTATCTATGCAGACAAACGCAGACTATGATTATGCGTGCACTTTTTTTTGGAAAAACTGAAGCGGATACCAATAAAATCCTTATTTTAGCGGCCGAATCAACAAAGCTATGAAAGACTTTACCATTATGCCGCTGAAAGGCTACGGCGAGATACCTTTCGGAATGACGCTTGACGATACCGTCAAGTTGCTGAATATGCCCGACTTTTATGAGGAGTTGAGCGATATGGAAGAGACGGGCAACCGTTCCATCTATTATGAATACGACGCCATCCAGACGAACATCTATTTTGAGGGTGTCACCAAGTCGGTGGTGGCCTGCTTCGAGACAGAGAACGAGGCAGCGACGCTGTACGGCAAGAAAGTGCTCGAACTCAAGAAAGACGAGGTCGTCAAGCTGATGAAAGACAACGGGTTCAAGGAATTGGAGGAAGAGACCGAAGACGGAGAGCTTCGCGTCACTTTTGAAGATGCCCTGATGGATTTCTTCTTTGAGGACGACAAGATGACGGCTGTGAGCTGGGGCGTGCTTGTTGACGAACAAGGAGACATCATTTGAGTATCTCACGCATTTCTGCGAATTCTGCGTGCATAATAATACCTTTATGAGAAACAATAAGGTTCAGCAGAAATATGACGCTTTTGTAGACTATTTCTCGCAGCATTTGCCAGTGGCTGAAACTGAGCTGAAGTATAAAGATCCATATCAGTTGTTGGTGGCGGTCATCCTTTCGGCGCAGTGTACCGACAAACGCGTCAATATGACGACACCGGCTTTGTTCCAGCGATATCCGACGGCCAAAGATATGGCGGAATCGACTGTGGAAGAGATTTACACCTATATCAAAAGCATCTCATACCCCAATAACAAGGCCAAAAACCTGTTGGGTATGGCACAGACCTTGGTACGCGACTTTAATGGTGTCGTGCCTAACAATCTAGAAGACTTGCAGAAACTGCCTGGTGTGGGCCGCAAGACCGCCAATGTGATGATGGCGGTGGCCTTCGACCAACCCGCCATGCCGGTCGACACACATGTGTTCCGTGTCTCGAACCGCATCGGCCTGACCAAAAACTCGAAGACTGTGTTGGAGACGGAGAAGACCTTGGTGGCGCATCTGCCCGAGCAGGTGATTGCGAAAGCGCACCATTGGCTTATCTTGCATGGGCGCTATGTCTGCATGGCCCGTAAACCGAAATGCGAAGAATGTGGGATTACGGGAATTTGTGATTTTTACCAGAAGAAACAGAAAAAAGAGCAATAGTCATGGAAGAACAATTAGAAGAAATCAAGCAACCCAAAAGAAAGAGAATTGGATGCCGAATCTTTGGCATTTTGGGAATGATCCTGGTATTGGCAGCCGCGTGTTTTGTCTTTTTCAAGTTCTACTTCGTTTTCGGTAGCGGCGTGAAGGCAGGCGAATTGAATCTTTTTGTCTACAAAGGCTATGTCTTCAAGACCTATGAGGGGCGTCTCATACAAGCGGGCTACAATTCCAAAAACAGCAACGCCACCATCCAGTCTAACGAGTTCAACTTCTCGGTAAAAGATGAGGGTGTGGCGAAGCAACTGGAACGGTGCGCGGGCAAGTTCGTAGAGTTGCATTATAAAGAGTACCTGGGCGCCTTGCCTTGGCGTGGCATGAGTAAGTATGTGGTCGACAGCGTCTATTCGGTCACCTCAGTGAAAGAGCCGATAGAGATTCCCGTGCCGACGGAGGTGCAGTAGTTTATTCTCTTACATAATTATAATATATAAGAATGGTAAAAGAGGGTGACCAAAAAGGTCATCCTCTTTTTTTGTGTTTGTTGTGTCTTGTCCTGAAAAAGCGTTACAACAAAAAGTAACGATAAATGGAAAAAGAAGAAAGAGAGTACGTTAAGCGAACACAGAAGGATTATCCGAT
>JAFPUN010000007.1 GCA_017395365.1 Bacteroidales bacterium | reverse complement strand
TGCACACGGCACAGAAAGGCGCATAGTCGCGCATCATGCAGTTGCGTTGAGGACGATACATGCCTTGCGACAAATAACCGCCACCCTCAAAAGCTCCAACTATATTGTTATATTGATTCGTGTTCGGCGTGGGAATAGGTGTGCCAGGGGCAACGAGGTCGGCCCATTTCGACTCAAAATCGACCAAGGTGGTAATATTGGGTTCCCAAGGCTCCACATCCAGATTGTAAAGCAAGGCCAAGGGATTGTCTGGTTCCTCGTATTCGTCGGCTAAACCAGCAAAAGCATGACCAAACTCATGAACGATGACACTGGAAGACGACATGTTGCCCGCTGTGCTCATCGAGTAAAAGTTATAGAATCCGCCGCCGCCATACTGACTGCTGTTCACCAAAATGTAGATCTGGTCATAAGGTGCGTTCGCCGCTACATCCTTGACCGAGAAATAGTTGCGTGTGGTGCAATAGCGGTCAATATAAAAGGTGTAGAAATGCGAATTGAGGATGGTGCGCTTCCAAATATGGGAGGCAGGAATGTCGACACCACTCTCTTCTGAAGGCGCCAGCACGGCGCGGAAATTGAATTCGTTGATATGGCTTGCAAACGGCTCCGCTTGGGCAAACACATTGGCCAAGTTCTGGCAATGCTGTATAAACTGCGGCATTTCTTCCGCAGTGTAACCTTCGGGAAGAATCACAATGTCAACCTTACTATCGGGGGCACCGTTGACCATAATATCCTGAACATGAAACACATAGCGCTGCTCGGTAGTGTTGAACATCTCATCAGGTTCATAGAGTTTCGAGAACACTTCTTCAAACTCGCCATCGAAATTCCTGATTTCGAGAATGACATACACCTCATTGCGAGGCAACGGGATACTCACCGACTCTTCATAGCAACGTTCCATCACCCTCGCTTCGTCGGTGGTTTGCCACTCACGGAACAAGGTGTTGTAACCTCTCGAATATATGAGAGTATTAGTTTGAGCGTCAATCACTTTCACTCGGTTTGTCCCATAATTGAAAGGATCAACCAGATTGACCTTTGAGCCACCGAAATAGGGCTCGATGACAAAACGCTCAAACACATAGTGTGAGCCCTCTGAATTGCCGCATTGGAAGACATCCATACGCAGCGATCCCTCATCAAGGAAATACTGCTCAAAACTGATGTTTTGCGCTCTCGAAAGCAGCGAGAACGCGATTGCAAAAAGGAAAACAATAGTCTTTTTCATCTCTTAGGCTTATTTTGTTAGGAATCTGAATGTTTGAATGGGCAAAAATACAAAATTATCCCTCAGTTGATGTAGGTTGTCGATTTTTATCTCACAAATTGAAAGACATGGTTTTATGTCTAATTAACGAATGACAAAAAGGTGGCCCTAGAATAATCTCCAAGACCACCAAAAAAATTGTCACGTTCTAGTTATTTTATTGCTTAGCGTTGTATAGCGTTTGTATTTCAGATGCCGTCAAAGCACGATTGTAACTGCGGAAGTTGTCCATCTTGCCGGAATAGTAGATCCCTTGGGAATAATGAGCCCCAATGTTGATGGTTGGTTTATTCCAATAACAATAAGAACTTCCGAAAATTTCAACGAGCATGCCATCCATGTAAACATAGACTTTCGACTTGTTGTAGGACAGGGTAACCATGTGCCATTGGAAATCCAAATATTGGCTTATTGTTGCTGTTGTTGTATAAGTGCTACCTCCAGCACCATCACCTCCACACAAGATCTTTGAGTTTTTAACACCCATATACCTGTTTTCACTCGAAATAAAGCAACTATTGTTGGAACCAGTCTTAATCCATACGTTGATCGCCCATTCTGCGTTGCCCGTGGGCAAAATGCTGGGAACGGAGAGCGAAGAGGATGTCCCGTTAAACTCCATGGAATAACCTTCGCCCGTTGGCGTGTCGGTCGAGGTTTCGCAACCCATGTTGATGGCGTAGGCATTACCATCGGCGGAAGTCGCCTCGAAACCCACAATCAGGTCTTTGGCCGGGTCGGGGTTGAAGAATTCGTAGTAGACATCGACCTTGAACAGGTCGCCCCACCCGTTGATGCTGTCGGTCACACGGGTGATGGTGAGGATTTCCTTCTGCACGCGGATGGTGGTCTCGGTGATGGGAATGAGTTGGTTGCCTTTGGAATAGAAGGCACCGTCGTTGGCCTTGGCGTTTGCGATGGCAAATATAGCAAAAAGAGGGATTCCCTTTCGGAAACCCCTCAGATTTCCAAAAAACTACGGATTACCTCTCCGCGTTATACAAAGTCTGCACCTCGCTGTTGGAGAGGGTGCGGTTGTAGATGCGGATGTTGTCTAACTTCATGCTGCTGCTGAAGGGGTATAAGCCGTCCTTGGTGCCGCCAAAGGATACCTTGGAGGCATCATCGATTGTGCCTGTAAGGTACGTGGTCGTGATCTGGTCTTTCATCGATCCATCAACATATAGTTTGGCGTTACCCTGATTGCCCTCGCTTTCCATTGTTACAACAACGTAGTGCCAACTGCCGTCGGCTTGGATGTTGGTGTAGTTGTAAGAGAAATAGTTGCCGCCGTCTGGCATATAGTTGTTTCTGCATTTAATCTTGAACTTTCCGTCCTGCATGGCCCAGAAAAGAGGAGCGTCACCATAAGCAGACCCGCTGTCGGTGTTCCATCCTGAGAAGACATTGCCGGCGCCGAAGTCCTTGATCCAGAAACAGACGCTCCAGCTCGTGAGACCTCTGAACATGTTGTAAGGAATGTTCAGATAGTCGTCAGTAATCATGTTGAGTTTGAGGTAAGTCCGTGTGCCATCGTCAGCAGTGTTTGCCGAGTTCATCATCACTCCGTCAACGCCATTTTCCGTCATGTCGTTCGCCGTACCGTCATCGAAAGTGTAGAAGCACTGAAGACCGCTTGGAATCACCAAACTGTTGTCAATGTATGTGGCCGAAACATTCAAGTTAGCTGAATTATTGGTTCCATTGACGGTAACAGTGGTCGAAACGGGGCCGCTGATTTGCGTGCGGTCGACGATGGCCGTCACCAAAGTGCCGCTGCCCGATGCCGTGGTGCCGCTCATCGGGGTGAGCGTCAACCAACTGACATTAAGCGGATTAATGCTCCAGCTGAGCATGGTGCCGTCGCTGCCTACGTTCTTCACTTGGAAGGTCTTGGTGGTCTCGGTCTCGCCGAAGTCCAACGAGCCTTCGCTCAACTGAAGGATGGCGCTGCCCGAGCCGCTGGCCGAGGCCGAGAAGGTGATGGTTGACGTGCTGCCCGCGCCGCTCACCGTGACCGAAGTGGAGACGATGCCGCTGATTTGGCTGCGGTCGATGGTGACCACCACTTGGGTGCTAGCGCCGCCGGCAGTGTTGCCCGACATGGGACTGAGCGTCAGCCAACCCACGTTGATGTTCGAGCAAAACCATTGGAGCGAGGTATTGGCCGGACCCGTGTTCATCACATAGAAAGTCAGGCTGTTGGCGGAAGTGCCGAAGTCAATGGCGTTTTCGCTCAGTTGGAGCTGCGGGCCGTTGTTGCCCGAAACGCTCACGTTCACAGGCAGCACGATGCTTTGGTCGGCACTGCGCACGGTGAGGTTGGCAGAGGTGCTTTGCGTGATGAGCGAGCGGTCGATGTTCACCATAACGGTGACTTCCTGGCCGCCTTGCAGGTTGCCCGTGGAAGGCGTGACGGTCATCCAGTTCATGCTCTCCATGATTTCCCAGCTCAGCGGCAAGGTCGCGCTGGCGTTGATGATCTTGAACTGTAGTTGTGAGAAGTTGGTGCTGAAGTCGAGGTATTCCACATTCAGACGGAAGCCGCTGACGGCGGGGCGCAGCTGCATGTCGCCTGAGGAGACGTTGCCAGCCGTAATGCTGATGTTCTTGGTGTTGCTCTCGAAGCCAGCTTTCACGCCTTGCACGGTGTAGTTGCCTGCTTCAAGGTTGTTGAACTCGTAGCGACCATCACTGCCCGTCACTGCTGAGGCGCCTGTGGGACTGAGCGAGATGTTCACGCCTTGGATGGGTTCGGTAGTGTTCATGTTGGTGACGATGCCTTGAATTCGGCCTGTAGCTTTTTCCTTGGTGCAGGAGCTTAAGCCCAGTACAAGAGCGAACACAACGCTCAAGGCTAATTTCAGATATGATTTCTTCATGTTGAAATAGATTTAGTTATAGATTTAAGATTTAGTCAAATGCTCACGCTGATGGGCAATATCTTCTCCATGTCGGCGGTATGGATGGTGATGTTACCCGTGGTGTTCTGATTAATTAAGGTACGATCGATGGTCACTGTGAGGGTCACTTCCTGACCGCCTTGCAGGTTACCCGTATTGGGCGTCACGGTGAGCCAGTTCAGACTTTCGAAGATTTCCCAACTCATCGGCGTGGTTGTGCTGGCGTTGATAATCTTGAAAGTAAGCGTGTTGAAATGGTTGCCGAAATCCAGGTATTCTACGTTTAGATTGAAGCCCGTGGTGGCGGTGCGCATTTGCATGTCGCCCGAGGCCACGCCGTTTTCGGTCACGACAATGCTCTTCGTGTTGGTCTCGAAGCCCGTCTTCATGCCTTGCACGGTGTATTGCCCGACTTCGATGTCGTTGAATTCATAACGTCCGTCGCTTCCCGTCACGGCGGAGAGTCCGCTCGGGCTGAGCGAGATGTTCACACCTTGTAGCGGTTCGTTGGTGGTGTAGTTGGTCACGATACCTTGGATGCGACCATATTTGGTCGGGTTCGTGATGTCGTCAATTTTGTTGCACGAAGTGGTCATGCACAGCGCGAAGGCGAACACGACGCCTAAGGCCAATTTGAAACTTGTTTTCTTCATGATGTTACGTTTTTGTGTTGATAAATAGGTGTCGCAAAGGTCACCAAAATTGCCCGCATCAGCCTTTCACTCTTCCAAAAATCGGTTTGCATTGCGTAAAAAACCGCCCTTGTTTTCGTCACTGCGTAAACTTTTAGTTTGCATTGCGTAAAAATCAAGGGGATTCGCTGAATTGTCTCCCACGACGGACAAAAAACCGTACCTTTGCCGACATGAACAGCGATTCGTTCTATATATTGCTGCTAAGCTTCGTGTCTGGCATGACGCAATGTTTATTGACGTTATGTGGCATTTATATGCTATTGAAACACCGAAACTACCAGTTTCAAAGGGTTTTTGCCGTTGTCTTGATCTTGCATGGTTTTGGCTTTTTCAACAACTTTGTGGTTTTAGCTTGCAGTGAACAACCTTACTCCGAGTTCCTCAACACACTTTTGGTTCTCTTCGACTATGTGATTGTAGGCGGCTACATGATGTTTGGCGTCTCTCTGGTTTTCCCCAATCGTTACAAAACGCGTCAACTCTTGCTTTTGGTGATACCTTATTTAATTGCCATGCTCTTGTTTGCCCTCAGCCGAAGCCCCTTGGTTTTGACGGTCATGCAAATCCATACCGTGGTGGTTTCGTTAGTTTTGTTGGTGTATTTGGTTCTTTCTATTAGGAAACATACTCGACTGTTGCTCGACAATGTGGGAGACTTGGAGTTTTTTGACCTACGATGGAGCAACATTTTGATTGTCCTCTATTTCGCTTTCCAATTGTTATGGACTATTGAAAGCCTATCGCAACAGTCGTGGTTTTCAGAACCCTCTGCCGGACGCAATCTGCTTTTCGACTCCCTCTATTGCCTCATCTGCATCGGCATTGTTTTATACGTCATGCACAAACTGATACATCAGCAGGTGTTCACCCTCTTCCCTACCGACGAATGTGAAAACGTGCCTCAAGAGTCAACCACTCCAACACCCCAACACAATGCTGGCAAGACCCTGATTGGCTGCGACATCGACAAGGTCATGAAGGAAAATCGGTATTATCTTGACAACACGCTGACATTGCAGAAGTTGGCCCAGCATTTGGGCACCAATCGGCAGTACCTCAGCAACCATATCAATCAAGAGCTTCATACGACCTTCTACGACTACATCAACGACTTTCGTTTGGAGGAAGCCAAAGCCATGTTAGATAGTCAAAACGCTGAAAACCAACACTCTTTGGAAGACATTTCGGTCATGGCGGGCTTCAATTCCTACGCCACTTTCTTGCGCTCGTTCAAGAAAAAGTATGGGCAAACACCATCGCAGTATTTGGCAAGCAAGGATGAATGATTGAATACAAATTGCCATAAATTGGACATGAATTTTCAGAATTATTTATGCTAATTTTTGATATATTCCTGACAATTCATGTTTTAAAAAAAAACTGAGACTATCAATCGATTTTTTTCCTAACTTGCGCCCAAATTTGACTTTAAGCTATGAATATCGAAGAATTAAAAACTATTTTCAAGCAACGCTTTGGAAACGAGGGTGTTGCCTACACTTCACCAGGCCGTATCAACCTCATTGGCGAACACACCGATTATAACGGAGGTTTCGTGTTTCCCGGCGCCATTGACAAAGGCATCTACGCCGTGATAAGGCTCAACGGCACCGACAAAGTCCGAGCCTATTCCATCGACAAGGAGGACTATTGCGAGTTTGGCATGAACGAGGAAGACCATCCTCATTTACATTGGGCCAATTACATCTTTGGCGTATGCCGCGAAATCATCAAACGAGGCTATCAACTGCAAGGTTTCGACACCGTATTTTACGGCAATGTGCCCATCGGGGCGGGAATGTCGTCTTCGGCAGCCTTGGAAAGTACTTTTGCATTCGCACTCAATGATTTACTTAACCTCAACATCGACAAATTCGAGTTGGCGCGTATCGGTCAGGCAACGGAGCATAACTATGTGGGCGTGAAGTGCGGCATCATGGACCAGTTCGCCTCCCTCTTCGGCAAGGCTGGCCACCTGATGCGCCTCAACTGCGCCACGATGGAATTTGAATACTTCCCCTTCAATCCCAAAGGTTACAAGGTGGTGTTGCTTGACACCGTGGTAAAACACGAGTTGGCTTCGTCGGCCTACAACCGTCGCCGCGAGTCATGCGAGAACGCCTGCGCCCACATCGCCGCCAAGCATCCCGAGGTGAAATACTTGAGTGATGCGACCATGGCCATGCTCAACGAAATCGATGTGGAGATTCCTGCCGAGGATTACATGCGTGCAGAGTATGTCATCGGTGAGAAACAACGCGTCCTCGATGTGTGCGATGCCTTGGAAAAAGGTGACTATGAGACCGTTGGCGACCGCATGTACGGCACCCACTACGGCATGAGCAAACTCTATGAGGTGAGCTGCGAAGAACTAGACTTCCTCAACGACATCGCCAAGGAATGCGGCGTAACGGGTTCCCGCGTGATGGGCGGTGGCTTCGGCGGCTGCACCATCAACCTGGTGAAGGATGAGCTTTACAATGCCTTCATCGCCACGGCGAAAGAAAAATTCGCCGCCAAGTTCGGCCATGAGCCAAAGGTGTATGATGTCGTGATCTCAGACGGAGCGAGAAGGTTATAGTCATTAGTCAAATCTCTTTATGATGATGATTAAAAAATGCTTACGGATTGGAATGGTAGCGGCAATTGTGGTGGCATCAGTCATTATTCTTACCCAATGTTTTTCCAATCATGAAAACGATAGTGGTACTTCGATAATGGTCGAGGTTTCGGCAACTGAAAATGAGTTTGACAAAATCATGGACCGTTGTTGTGAAGTTATGGAAAAGCGCATACAATTGTTCTGCGAAGATGAACCAGGTTTGGACAAAGCAAAGTTCAGCATAAAAAGAACAAACGACAACAAAAGAATCCGAATTGATTTCAAAAATGTGGAATTGGGCCATGATCAAGTCGCTCGTGTTTTGAATTTGTTGCAATCGCAAGGTTGCCTTCAGTTTTATGAGACATATACTTTCAACGAACTTTCTGATTGTTTTTACAAAGCCAATGTCAAGTTGGCCGAGAAGGACAACCCTAATCTAGAAGCCGATTTCAAGTTTTTATATGAGGGTCCCCTTTTCGACTTGCTGAAACATAGTTTCAATCAAATTGCACCAGGAAAATATGAGGCCGAACGGACAGCATGTGTGGGTAAAGCAAAAGCAATAGACACTTTAGCCATCAACCAGATGCTGATAGAAACAAGAGACTTGTTTCCGCATGACTTGAAACTTGCATGGACAGTGGAACCCGAAATTGTTGATGATAGCGAGGTTCTTGGCCTTATTGCTCTGAAGTTGTCACCTGACAACAAATGTGCTCTTAATGGTGAAGCAATTTCGGATGCTCGTCTAGAGTATTCAAGTTATAATGGTGAACCAGAGATTCTGATCATGATGAATAATGAGGGGGCAAACTCTTGGCAACGCATCACTGGCAACAATATTGGCAGACAAATTGCTATCGTTTTTGACGGCTATGTGTACTTCTATCCTGTTGTCACCAGTGAGATTCCTAATGGTAGAGCAACTATCTCTGGAGGCAATTTGACCACAGAAGGAGCAATAAACATAGTAAACATTTTAAAAGCGGGGATGTTGCCAGTTCCCGTAACTGTAGTAGAATAGATTACAAAACAACAAACAATTCAAACATAAATGAAACCAACATTATTAGTTTTAGCTGCAGGCATGGGCTCGCGTTACGGTGCCCTGAAGCAGATGGATGGCGTCGGCCCTAACAACGAAGCCATTCTCGATTATTCCATTTATGACGCCAAACGCGCCGGTTTCGGCAAGGTGGTCTTCGTCATCCGCGAGGACTTCGCCGAGGCCTTCAAGAAAGTCAACAACACGGAGAAATTCGGCATCCCCGTGGAGTATGTCTATCAGTCATTGGACAAGCTGCCGGAAGGCTTCAGCGTCCCCGAAGGTCGTGTGAAGCCCTGGGGCACCTGCCACGCCGTCTTGATGGCCAAAGATGTTATCAAAGAGCCTTTTGCCGCCATCAACGCCGACGACTTCTACGGCAAGGAAGCCTACGAGGTGCTGGCCAACTATCTCACTGAATGTGAGGGCAAAACGGGTGCCTACAGCATGGTGGCCTACAAGCTGCGCAACACCATGTCGGACTTCGGCACGGTCTCTCGCGGCATCTGCACCGCCGACGCGGAAGGTTATTTGCAGACCATCGTCGAGCGCACGGCCATCGGCCACACCGACGACGGCGGCGCGGCCTACACCGACGAAACTGGCAGCCATCCGTTGGACATGGATTCACTGGTCTCCATGAACTTCTTCGGCTTCACGCCCGACTTCTTCGCCTATTCCGAAAAGGGCTTCGTGGAGTTCCTGAAAGGCCCTGCCCAGACCAACATCAAAGCCGAATTCTTCATCCCGCTAATGGTCAACCAGAGCATCCATGACGGCTCGGCCAAACTGAAGGTGCTGTCAAGCAACGCCTCTTGGTTCGGCGTGACCTACAAGGAAGACAAGCCTGATGTGATGCGCAAGATTCGTGAGCTGATTGAGAAAGGCGTTTATCCGAATAACTTATGGTAATTTAGACGCGAGACTACGAGACTGCGGGACGGAAAAAAGTCTCGAAGTCCCGTGTCTCGAAGTCCCGAAGTCAAAAAAGGAAACAATGAACATCGAAGTAAAAACCTGGGGCAAGACCCCTGACGGCAAAGACATCAAGCTTTACACCTTGACCAATGCCAACGGCGTAAAGGTGCAGTTAAGCGACATCGGTGCGGGCATCGTGAGTATCGTCACGCCTGACCGCTACGGCCACATGGAAGACATCGTCCTCGGCTATTCACACCCGTGGGATTATTTCAACGACGGCCCTTGCGCGGGCAAGACGCCTGGCCGTTTCGCCAACCGCATCGCCAATGGCCGATTCAAGATCGACGACAAGGAATACCAGCTTGAGATCAATACCGGCGACGGCAAGCACCATCTCCATGGCGGCAGCATCGGTTTCGCCAACCAGAAATGGGCCAGCCGCATCAACGGCGACAGTGTGGTGTTCACCTACTTAAGCGCCGACGGCGAGGCGGGCTATCCCGCCGAGCTGGTGTCGAAGGTATATTACACCCTCAACGATGAGAACGAACTGAACATCCGCTTCTGTGCCTATTCTTCGGACACTACTATAGTCAATCTGACCAATCACACCTATTTTAATTTGAAAGGCGAAGGCAACGGCGACATCCTCGACCACATGCTGCGGCTGAATGCATCTCGTTTCCTGCCCGCCACCGACGAGTTGATTACTACGGGTGAGATGCGACAAGTGGCCGATACGCCCATGGACTTCACCCAAGCCAAACTCATCGGTCGTGACATCAAGGAACCTTATCCAGACCTTATTAATGGCAAGGGTTACGACAGTTGTTGGGTCATCGACGGCATCGAGAAGGACAAGCTCTGCCTTGCTGCCGAACTCTCGCACGAAGGCACAGGTCGTATGGTGAAGATCTACACCACCCAACCTGGCGTGCAGGTCTATACCGGCAATTGGCTTTCGGGTTGTCCCAAAGGCAAGAACGGCCACATCTACGAAGACTATTCAGGCGTTGCTTTGGAGTGCCAAGCCCTCCCCGACTCGCCTAACAAACCCAACTTCCCCAGCACCTTCCTGCGTTCGGGCGAAGAATACAACGAAACGATCATTTTTAAATTCTCAATTCTATAATTATGAAAGGCATTCAGCCATCAGCTGTCAGCTATCAGCATGGTAAATACCGAGCTGAATGCTGATGGCTGATAGCTGAAAGCCAAATGAAACAGAAACAAATCTTTAAATCTCAAATATCAATGGAAACAACCGTTAAAAAACAGAACTACTTCATCCCGATCATTGTGATGATTCTCTTGTTCGGTATGATTTCGTTCGTCACCAACCTGGCCTCGCCCATGGGCGACATCCTGAAGAACCAGTTTAAGATCCCGAATTGGCAAGGCACCTTGGGCGTGTTCGCCAACTTCATCGCCTACGCTGTGATGGGTATTCCTTCTGGCAACTTGCTCCAAAAGAAAGGTTACAAGAAGACCGCCCTCATCGCTGTCATCGTGGGCTTTATCGGTGTCGGCATCCAGACCTTGTCGGGTGTCTTTGGCAGCTTTGCCGTCTATCTCCTCGGCGCTTTCGTGGCAGGCTTCAGCATGTGCCTACTCAACACCGTGGTCAACCCGATGCTGAACCGTTTAGGCGGTGGTGGTAACAAAGGCAACCAACTCATCCAGATCGGTGGCTCATTCAACTCGTTGTGTGGCACTGCCGTCATCATCATCACGGGCTTGCTCATCCCAAGCATCGTTGATGCCAAAATCAGTGATGTCTTTCCGCTGATGTACACGGCTTTGGGCATCTTCGCCTTCGCTTTCATCGTCATCCTGTTGACCAAGATTCCGGAGAACGAACAGAAGCAAGACGCTGCGAAACAAGTGGAAAAGGGCAAGGGTCCCATGGCATTCCGTCACTTCGTTTTGGGCGCTATTGCCATCTTCATCTATGTCGGTGTCGAAGTGGGTATCCCGAATGTCTTGAACAAATGGCTCCAGAATCCCGAGCTTAATGTGCTGGGCAGTGGCGTCAACGCCGAGGCCGTGGCTGGATCTGTGGCTGCCACCTATTGGTTCCTGATGCTGATCGGTCGTCTGATCGGTGGCATCATAGGCAGCAAAGTGTCGGCTAAAGCCATGCTTACCACAGTGTCTGCCATCGGTATCATCCTCACCCTGTTAGCCATGTTTGGTCCCTCCACGATGGTCAAGTTCCCTGCCTTCAATGGCGCTCATGGCTTTGGCATGGAGAGCATCCCGCTCAATGCTGCCTTCTTGGTCTGCATCGGCCTCTGCACCTCGGTGATGTGGGGCGGCATCTTCAACCTCGCGGTTGAAGGATTGGGCAAGTACACCGAAAAGGCTTCGGGCATCTTCATGGCTTTGGTTTGCGGTGGTGGTATCCTGCCCCTGCTCCAAAACGCCATCGTCGACGGCTTGGGCGGCATCGGCTATCTCCAGAGCTACTGGGTGATTGTCGTTGGCCTCGCCTTCTTGCTCTTCTACGCCCTCTGGGGTTCGAAGAACGTCAACAAGGACATCAAGGTGGATTGATAGTTCAATCTATCACAAAAACACAGCCCGTTGGAAAGCTCCAGCGGGCTGTGTTTTTATTTGAACCAATATCTTAACTGACTCGTATCTTCTTTCCTATGCGAAGCTTGTCGGTCTTCTTCATGTTGTTGAGCTTACACAAAATCGACACCGTCGTGTGATGGTTAACGGCAATCTTGCTCAATGTGTCGCCCTTTCTCACTGTGTAATACACCTTTTCTCGATAAGGATGCGTGGTTCCTCTTGAATCGACAATATTCAGTTTGAAGGACTTGTCAAGATTCGCGTAAGCGTCTTTCATGATGGATGTGTTGATGGTATAGCTCTTGTCAGCCACGCGTGCCGAGTCGGCAAGCGAATGGGCAAACAGCCAATCGTAGGTCTGGTCAAGATAGAAGACACGAGCCAGTTGCGAATGGTTGACACCTTTCATACGGTCGTAGATCAGGCGGCTGGTATCACCGCAATGGCACATCGAATCCACCACCCTGTCGGAACAACTGACAGGCACTGCCTTGTCGGCCGTGCCATGGATAATCCACAAAGGCACATCATTAAGACCGCAAAGAGACTTGGCCGTCGCGCCACCGCACATCGCTATGGCAGCTGCCACCTGGTCGGGGTAAGTCGCTACAAAGTCGAGAGTACCATAGCCGCCCAGACTCATCCCCAAGACATACAGTCTATTGTTGTCGACGGGATACTTGCTTTTCACCCAATTATAGACATTCATCACCTTTTCCGGATTCCAGGCTCCTTGTGTCTGCGGCGCTATCACCACGGCATCGATCATTCGTCCGCGTCTCAAGGCGTCGATGGAACCATATCGGAGGACATTGTGCAAGTCTCTGCCACACAAGCTCTTGCCATGCAAGAAGATCACCACGGGCTTGTCGGCCTTTGTGGCGTCATAGTCATCAGGAAGATAAAGCCAGAAATTGTATCCATTTGCCACAGAGTCGCGACAGGCAATCAACTGCGCGAAAGAACACAAGGGCAGCAAGCATATAAGAAATACCAATATTTTTTTCATAGGTTATTGTAACGAGATTTTGTAGATTTTATTTCCCCTCGAACCCAAAATAATTTTGTCGTCGACCACAATGGGTGAAGACTCGAAATTGCTTCCGATCTTCTCCATCGCAACAATCTCGCCCGTCTTTGCCTTGATGAGATAGACATAGCCACCCGTGTCGGCGGTGAAGATAAACATCTCATTATTGTCGTTGTAGAATGGCACGGGCGACGACCAGCAGTAGTGCTTCGTCCTTGTGCGGCAAATGACATGGCCATCAGCCTTGTCGAACCCGATGAGCCATCCCGGCACTTTGGTCTTGTTGACGCAGAAATTGCTGAAGATCATGCCTTCACAGTCGCCGCCACCCAACAAAGGAGATCCATACATGCCGCCATCGAGGCTCTTCTCACCAAAGTGGATGCGCTTGCACGAGACGGTGTCATCCCAGACCACCTCACCAGTCAAGCCGTTCAACTTGACGAAATGACATGTGCCAGCATTGCCTTGGCGGTCGACTTCACAACCCGTATAGACGAAAGGAACGCCGTCTTCCACATCCACGAGAGGCGTGGCGTCAGTATCGTCATGATTGGAATAATGCCATACGGGCTTTAAGGTATTCAGGTTGATACACAAGACATTGCCCGCATTGTCTGTCGTATAGCCATAGTTCTTGCACACCGCCATCGACGACTCAATGCCCGGCGAACTCTTCGACTTGGTCAACGAATAGCGTAAGGTCGACTGGAGTTGGTAGCCGCCGTCACCGATGTAGTACTTGTAAATGGTACCATTTTCACCTGGACGGAACACGAAGCCACCCACCACCACCGGCGACGAGTCATAGGCACACCAGCCACGCCATGCTTTGGGATCTTTGCCAAAAGCATATTTCTCCGAATGCGAGAACAGGTCGAAGACGATGGTCCCAAAAGGCGTATGCTTCTGGACGCCGTGACCCACATAGAGATGACCGTTGAGGAAAGGATTGAGCGAAGGCGTACCTTTCAGCACATTTTGGGTATCGAAGCTCTTTCGACTCTCCTTACCCGTTTGGAAGTCAAGGAAATACAACTTACCACAAAGCGAGGCAAACATGATTTCCTGGGCCTTGAAATCATTGGTCACGATACCTTTCATCTGCCTGAATCGGTCGACGAGGCTGTCGGGCCAAAGAACATAGAGCGGCTGTCCCGTCCATCCCGTGCCACCACCCCACACGCCGTGCGAGGTTTTCGAGGAGTCCATACTTGTTGTGAAGACCCAGTCAAGGCCAATCTTGACGGAATCGCCATGCAGATGACCACAGTAATTGGGATTACGCGACGGCGAGCCACGGAACATGAAGATGCCAGGGGCGTCTTTGTAAAGATCTTCGAAATCCGACAACTCACTAGGCAACATGGCGTCAATGGTGTCGATAACAAACATCACCTTCTCCGCTGAGGCAAACATAGTGTCGGGGAAACCCGGATCGACGACCACAACGGGTATCGTATCCACGACCAATGTGTCGGCTGCTTCGACGACGACTTGCGGATGTTCCGTCGAGCATGACGGACCGGCCATTAAAAAGCCGAAAAGGAACAATAAGGTTAGTTGCTTCATAATGCTGTCATTTTGTGATCCAGCCATCGTCGGAGATGGTAGGCGGATTATCGTAAAAATCTTTGGCACTCAACGATTTGATGAGTTTGAGAGCCTGTTCGTTCTGATCAATATGAGGACCCGTATTGGGGTTGCTCTGGTAGGTCGAGATTACCTGCGCGTCGATGAAATCGCCCGTCTTGGCATCGAGGCGAATCCTGAAGATGGGAGCGACACCGAGCAGACCAGCGATCTTGATTTGGCTGTAAGTGGCGAAATTACCCATGCTGTAGGCGATGAACTTGCCGTTGTAGATCTCCACACCACGCGTCACATGCGGTCCGTGACCCAACACCAAGTCGGCGCCGGCGTCAATGGCGAGATGGGCAAACTCATAAGCATTGCCACGGTTTTGCTCGATGTAATAGTCATCCTTGCGGGTGACATGTTGGTAACTGGTTCCCTCACCGCCACAATGCATCGAGACAATGACAATGTCGCATGTTTTTCGCAGCTGTCCCACAAGGTCTTTCATATTGGCATAATCGTGAAGTGGCACGATGGCGGTGTTGGGCGAAAAAGCGCAGAAGCCATAGCGCACGCCATTGATGGTAAAGGTCGCAGTGGGTTTGGTCTGAAACCCTGCCCAATTCAAGTGGTTGGCGTTAAGCACCTTCGTCGTATTGTCGCGTCCATATTGGCGGAAGTCATTGCTATGGTTGTTGCCCACGCTGATCAGGTTGAAGCCAGCGTCTTTATAGTATTTGACATAGGTCGACGGCATGCCGAAACAGAACATCTTGCACTCCTTGACCAGACTGTCGGCAAGCACGCCTTCCATATTGCAAAAGACGACATCACCCTTGAAATAGGGTTTCACCTCATCGAAGAAATGTTTGGCCGTTTCCTCGTCAGCCAAGTCCGAGCGCTTGGGAAATATCGTCCCCAACATCACATCGCCAACGGCAACGATGGTCAAGGTGTCCTGTGCCAGAAGCACCCCCGGCAAAAGCGACAAAAACAAAATTGCCGCCTTCAACAAATGTGAAAAGCGTTTCATAGTGTTCGCTATCTTTCAGAAAGTTTGCAAAGATAGGGAGTATTTTTGTATTTTTGCCCATTAATTCGATTTCGGCTGAAAAATGTTCAAAAAAATCCTCGGAACGGGAGCCGCGAAAGCGGTCAATGTGCTGACGCAATTGGCTACCCTCATCATGGGTACCCGGTTTCTCGGTGCCGCCGAATGGGGAAAAGCCTTCATTGCCCAGACCGACATCACCTTTTTATTAATTGGCATCGAACTCATTGCTGGCAGCGGACTGGTGTATTTCACGCCAAGAAAGAAACTCGCCACGCTGATGAAGATCTCATACGGCTGGATTGTCGTCGTAATGCTGGTTTATCTACTGTTGTTCAGCATTCTGCATTTGTTCCCAGGCTTTTATCACACCATCGTTCCCGAAGGCTACGCATGGCTCGTCCTGTTGATGACCTTCATCTATAGCCTGCACGAATTCAACCTCAACCATTACCTCGGGAAGGAAAAAGTGGCGACTTATAACTGGCTGTTTCTCATGCAGATACTCACCCAAGTTTCGATGATGGCCGTCTTGATTTTCGGCTTGAACATCAGGACAGCGAAAGCACTGCTCTATTCGCAACTGTCCGGTTACAGCCTGGCCACGCTCGTCGGATGGGTCTTGCTCTTCCCCACCCTGCGTAAGGAAGGCAAAGAACCGCTGAAAAGCAGTTTCAAGGAATTGTTCCATTACGGGGCTTTCATGCAGCTTTCCACCTTGGTCAGCACATTGAACAAGCGCTTGAGCCTTTATTTGTTGAACTCCCATTGCAATGAGAAATCCATCGGAGTGTATGCCTCGGGGACACAGGTCACCGAAGGCGTGAACATCGTGGGACAAAGCATCGGTTTGGTGGAGTTCTCTGCCTTAAGCAACACCGAAAAACAGCAACGCGCTTCACTACTTACCATGCGTTTCATGAAGCTCGCAGTCCTGTTGACCTTCACCGCATTGTTGGTGATTTGTTTGCTGCCCACCAGTTTCTTCGAATGGCTGTTCTCGGGCGAGTTCAGCGACATCCGGCCTGTTATTCTATTGATTGCGCCTGGTATCGTGTTCTTTTCTGCACACACGGTTCTAGCCAATTATTTCTCCGGTACGGGCAAGCCGAAATACAATCTTTATGCCTCACTTATCGGATTTACTGTCACATTGATTTCCGCTTTCCTTTTGATTCCATTGTTGGGCATACGAGGTGCGGCCATCACCACTTCGCTGACTTATACGGCTTTGTTTGTTTTCCAATGGGTAGTGTTCCATAAACAAACAGGAAGTCGATTGAGGCAGCTAATTCCTGAAAAAGAGGATTTTAGCTGGTTGAAAGCGGAGTTGCGAGGCATTTTTGGAAACAAATCTGATACAAATCTCTCGTAAACCTCTTACTCATCCCAATTTTTCCCTATTTTTGCCACTGGTTTTGGGACGTAATTCTCACTACCAAGACATAATGGAAAAGAAGCGTTATGCTTCGTGTTGCAAGAGGAAACCTAGGAAATTTCAACTGCGACATTGTTGATTTAAAAAGAAAAACAGAAATAACTTGTGCGAGCATAGCAGCTCCAAACGCATTAAGCGTGGACTGCTTATAAGCATCTTGTTGTTTCAGGCTTTCCTAGGGCCTCCTCTTGAAGATGTGAGCATGCAGAGCCACGCTTCTTGTTTGAGAAAAGTCTTTTTGGCCTCTGAAAGACAATAATAATCCAAAGATAGTGTTACAACTAAAAACCAAAACAACAAAATGATGAGAGAGTTTAAAGCCTTATTATTGTTGACTATCGTCTTGCTGTCAGTCGCTTGCAGCCGAATCGATGAAGTTGACATCAACAGTTTCAATCAGCCGGATGGCGAGGTCTTGAACGGCACCGTCGCCGTGTTTGGCAATGTGACTACCGAGATGCGGCAACACCGCGTCACTATTTCACCTGTTCATCAATGGGGTGACAATCAGAATGCCATGCCCGAAATCAACCGCGTTTTTGTGCTTTGCGGCAACGACACGATTCCTTATATTGAGAAGGCAGTTGACCGCAACAGCATGACTTTTGTCTCGGAACAACCTTTCAAGGGCGAGGCGGGCAAGACCTACAAACTCGTCGTCGAAACACCTACGGGTGACATCACCGCCGAGGACTATCTGACGCCTTTGGGCAACACGGATTACTTCCCAATCATCAAGGACCACACAAAAGTGAGGAGTTATCAGATGCATTCGGGCAAGATGGCGCATGAATTCCAGTTTGACAAACACATATATACCGTTGGGGAACAGCCTGTCATCTGCGGCCTGACCTTTTATCAGTCGGAGGATTTCCCCATTGATAGCCTCGAAAGCGTTTCTTTCATCCATAACGACATGTCGCTCTCGGCACTGTTCACCGCCAGGCTGTTCTGGTATTCCTATCATGTCACGGAAGATTATCTCGACCAAAACGAGACTTTCATCACTTGTTCGGTCTCATCCGAATTCTACACCTTCCTGTTGGATGTCTTCAACGAAGACGACTGGAGCCTGGGCCTGTTCGCCACCATTTCGGGCAATGTGCGAGGCAATGTCAAGAACGGCTACGGCTATTTCTTCGCTTCCGATGTGCGACGCCAACCTTTTACTTATCACGAAATCTACAATGCCATCACCCCCGAAAACCAATAAGCCATGAAACCTATCCTCATCACCATATTATTCTTTGCCTCTTTGGTTGGCCTTCAGGCACAGACCTATACTTTAAGCGGCCACATCACCGATGCCGCCACGGGCGAAACGCTTATTGGTGCCACCTTGTATGAGGCCTCCCTACAAACAGGCACCTCTGCCAACGGCTACGGCTTCTATTCGCTGCGTTTGCCAGCTGGAAAACACAAGTTGCAATGCGCCTATTTGGGCTATAACACCAAGGAAATAGAAATTCAACTCAATGCAGACCAAACCTTGGAAATCAAGTTGGAGGAAAACGCTGTGGGTTTGGGTGAAGTCACCGTTGAAGCAGCATCGGTGGAGCGTCCGCAGAAGCAGAACGAGTTCCACGCCGAGATGCTGACCATCAACTCGATACGCAAACTGCCGAGTGTGTTTGGCGAAGCCGACATCCTCAAGGCGGTGCAGATGCAGTCGGGCGTGAAGACTATCGGCGACGCTTCGTCGGGGCTGCTCGTGCGCGGCGGCACCAACGACCAGAACCTCATCCTCATCGACGAGGCACCTATTTATAACCCTTCGCACCTCTTCGGCATGATTTCCATCTTCAACCCCGAAGCCGTGAACCAGGTGACGCTCTACAAGAGCAACATGCCCGCGCAATACGGCGGTCGTGTCTCTGCCGTCCTCGACTGCAAGATGAAGGAAGGCAACATGAACCACCATGATTTCTCGGTGGCGTTGAGTCCCTTTGCCGCCACTTTGACCGCCAACGGCCCCATCGTCAAGGAGAAAGCTTCTTACCTGATTTCAGCGCGAAGGAGTTTCATCGACTTTTTCGTTAGCCCCAATGAGGATATGCCGCTTGTGCCGAGGTTTTACGACTTGAACGCAAAAATCAATACCAAAATCGGGCAGAACGACCGCATCTATCTCTCGTTCTATCGAGGCCACGATGTCATTGAGTCGATGGGCGGCATCGACCATTCCAACGGGCTCTACAACACTTGGGGCAACACCTCGGGCACCTTGCGCTGGACGCACAACTTCGGCAGCCGATGGTTCCTCAACGCAGTCTTTATCGTCAGCGATTACAGCAACGACATTGATTATCAATACAAAAGACGAAAATACAATTGGCGCACTGGCATTTCCGACCTTAACCTGAAGGCCGCATTGAGTTATTATATCGCTCCTGATTGCGAACTGCGCATCGGTGCAGGTGCCATTCGTCACGCTTTCACGCCAGGAGAATCCGACAGTATCGGGATGAGCCTGCCGCATTATCAGGCGATGGAATATTCCGCCTACGTGTTGAACGATTGGAAACCTTTACGCTGGTTGGGCTTCAACTATGGCGTACACCTGTCGGCCTTCCAGCCCTTGAACAGCGACGAGAAACTGATGGTCTATCCCGAGCCTCGCGTGAGCATGAACGTCATGCTGAGCGAAAACACCTCACTGAAAGCCGGCTATGCGCGGAATGTGCAGTATATCCAAGTGCTGCAAAACACCGCATTGGACTATCAATCGCTTGAAACTTGGTTCCCAGCGGTCAACGGATTGAAGCCAGTCATTGCCGAAGTGGTTTCGGGTGGTTGCTTCCTCGATTTCGGTGGGCAGTATTCCGCTTCGGCAGAACTCTATTACAAGAAAGGCCAAAACCAAATCGACTTCATCGACCATGCACAGCTCATCAGCAACCCGAATGTCATCAACCAAGTGAGGAGCGGTAATTCCAAAGCATACGGTTTGGAACTGAACCTTTCGAAGAATGCCGGAAAGTTCACAGGCGCCATGAGTTACACCTATTCGCGTGTGATTTATACCATCGACGGCATCAACGACGGCAATCCCTATTCGGCTTTGTCAGACATCCCGCACGACTTCCGCATCAACGGCTGCTACCAATTCACGCCACGCTGGAGTGCGAGTGCGGCTTGGCAGTATTCGAGCGGACACCCCGTCACCTTGCCTGTGGGCTTCTATGAATACATGGGGCAGACTGTCCCGATCTACACCGAGCGCAACGCGAGCCGCACGCCTGCCTATCACCGTCTCGACCTTTCGTGTGCCTATCACTCGCCGAAATACAGAAACGGCTTCAACTGGAGCGCAAGTGTCGGGGTGTTCAATGCCTACAACCGCTTGAATCCGTTGGGGTATCAATTTGAGACCGATATTGAATCAGGCGAGATGCGGGCATACGCCTATTCGATGTTTGGAATTTTGCCGAATGTTTCGATTCGATTGGGTTGGTAAAACCTTCAATTATACTAATCCCTCCATCAAGAACCTCCGCAAATGCAGGTGTGTGATGTCATTGCCGTCGTTGCGTGCGACGAGCAGGGTCGTTGAGTTTTGCCTTAATAGAAGCAATTTTCAGTAAAATCAACAGAATTTTCTTTTATGGAAGCAATTTTTCAACACGAGTTATCATCGATTTGCCACAAATTCCCCAAAAACAATTTTTGGAAATTCGAGTTTCATTCAAAAACCGGGAATGTAACGAAATCGTTTTTTTCGTAATTTTGCGCTCAAATAGGCTTTTATGGACAACGAAATCAAAGACGAACTGCAAGACGACATCTTCACACCAAACGAAGACCCCACTCCTACTGTAGAAAACTATAACGACGACAGCATCGTCCACCTTGAGGACATGGAGCACATCCGTCGCCGCCCGGGTATGTACATCGGCAAGCTCGGCGACGGCGCTTCCCAGGATGACGGCATCTATGTGCTTATCAAAGAGGTGATTGACAACTCCATCGACGAATTCACTTCGGGCTTCGGCAAGAAGATTGAGGTGACGGTGAACAAGGCCGAAAAGAAGGTCAGCATTCGCGACTATGGACGCGGCATCCCATTGGGCAAGTTGAAGGAAGCCGTCTCGCAACTCAATACAGGTGCGAAATACGACAGCAAGGTGTTCCAGAAATCCGTCGGCTTGAACGGCGTGGGCACCAAAGCCGTCAACGCGCTTTCGTCCTATTTTAGGGTGCAGTCCATACGCGACGGAAAGACAAGAATTGTTGAGTTTGCGCAAGGCAAGTTGGTGAACGATTCAGGCATCATCCCTTCCGATGGTGACACGGGCACTTTGACCGAGTTCATCCCTGACTCTGCGCTGTTTGGCAACTACCACTATGTGGACGAATACATCGAAAAGCGCGTTTGGAACTATGCCTACCTCAACCGAGGCTTGAGCTTGATTTACAACGACAAACGCTATTATTCTAAGAACGGCCTCCTCGACCTGTTGCAGAACAACATGGAAGGTGAAGGCCTCTATCCCATCATTCACATCAAGGACGGCGACTTTGAGGCTGCTTTCACGCATGTGAACGGTCAATCGAGCGACTATTTTTATTCTTTCGTCAACGGCCAGCACACCACCGAAGGCGGCACCCATCAGTCGGCTTTCCGCGAAGGCTACGCCCGCGTGGTGCGCGAGTTCTACCAAAAGGAATACGAGCCTGCCGACATCCGTCAAGGCTTGATTTGCGCTTTGTGTGTGAGGATTCAAGAGCCTGTGTTTGAGGCACAAACGAAGACCAAACTCGGATCCACCCACCTCGCGCCCAACAACCCCGACGGCACCAACGACAGCCCGTTCCTCAAGACCTACGTCTTCGACATCCTGAAACGCCACTTGGACAACTACCTGCACAAGAACCCCGAAACGGTCAGCGTCCTTCAGGCGAAGATCCAAGCCAACGAAAAGGAGCGCAAGGAGATTGCCGGCATCAAGAAGGCCGCCCGCGAGAGTGCGAAGAAGGTCAGCCTGAACAACCGTAAGCTCCGCGACTGTCGTATCCACCTCAACACCAACCACGAGAAACGCCTCGAGAGCACCATCTTCATCACCGAGGGCGACTCCGCATCGGGAAGCATCACCAAGAGCCGCGACGTGCAGACCCAGGCCGTGTTCAGCCTGCGCGGTAAGCCGCTCAACTGCTTGGGAATGACCAAGAAAGTGTGCTACGAGAACGAGGAGTTCAACCTGCTGCAAGCCGCCTTGAACATCGACGAGGACATCGAGAACCTGAGATACAACAACATCGTCATCGCCACCGATGCCGATGTGGACGGAATGCACATCCGCCTGCTGATGCTCACCTTCTTCCTCCAGTTCTACCCCGACCTCGTGCGCAACGGCCATGTCTACATCCTACAAACGCCCTTGTTCCGCGTGCGCAACAAAAAGGAGACCTATTATTGCTACACCGACGAGGAGCGCGTCGCCGCCAAGGAGAAATGTGGCAAGCAAGCCGAAATCACAAGATTCAAAGGCTTGGGCGAGATTTCACCCGATGAGTTCCGAGGCTTCATCGGCCCCAACATGCGCCTCGAACCCGTCATCCTCCGCTACGACTTCGGCATTAAGGAACTGCTGGAATACTACATGGGCAAGAACACCATGGAACGCCAGAAGTTCATCATCCAGAACTTAAGGATTGAGGACGACTCGGAGATGGATAAGATGTAGGTTTTAATACAAAAATCCAAAAAGCCAGAGCGGAATTTTGTTACCGAGCACATACTCTTCATCAGCGGAAGCAATGTAGCTCTTCGCAACTCCGGCAATCTGCTTACCGTCCTTGGAACGTCCACCAACTTCAATCGTGTATTGATGGTCGATGGTGAAGTCAGCCGAAGTTTTGCTGTATTCCACGACATGGCTTGATGAGAGCTGATTGATGAAAAACACTTCTCGCTCCGTACCTTCATTGACCCGTGTTGTGGCAAGGGCATGTAGCATATTGGGATTTTCCAAATAAACCTTGTCCGGCTTCTGTAGTCGTTTCACATTCGTTGCATCCGAATACAACAACTGGATCAGGCGAGCCTCGCTGAGGATTTGAAGATAATTCAGCAATGTTGTGCGCGAAATCTCTGCCATGGTTGCAAGTTTAACGGTATCGAGGACAAAAGGCACATTTGAAGACAGAATGCCTAACAGCGACTTCACTTTTCTGATATTGCCCACGTCGAGTTTTCGCAACTGGGGTAGCTCCACCTCAATGATGGTATTGACAATGTTCTCGACACGAACATAATAATTGTTCTGCCCTTCTTTCAAGAATGGATAGTAGCCATAGCGCAAATACTCAGCAAAAAGCGGCAGTGGGCGGATTTGTGCATTGACTTCGGCGCAGATGCTGTTGCCGTTGGTAAGGATTTCCTGAAGTGTCCGCTTTTTGAAGTCCTTTTGATGGAACATCAGCAAGTATTCCCTGAACGATAGCCCAAGCATGGTATAGGCAATGCAGCGGCGCGATAGGTCGGCCTCGCCGTCAGAAAGATTGACCAACGACGACCCGCTTAGCACAAAGTGCATGTCGGGAAACTCATCGTACGCGTTCTTGATTTCGATGCTCCATCCCTTATATTTGTGAACTTCGTCCAAAAACAAGTATTTTCCGCCTTGAGAATGGAACTGCTCAATGAAATCCAACAGATGATGGGTGCCAAAATAGATGTTGTCGAGGCTGACATACAGCACATCTGTGGTGTTGGTGGGGCCAAACACTTGCATGATGTGCTGTGTCATGAGCGTTGTCTTGCCTACACCCTTCTGGCCTTTGATCATCAGTAGCCGTTCGTTCCAGTCGATTTCGTCCATGATATTCCTGACAAAATCGAGGTTCACGGTCTGCATCCTGTTGAGGTGTCTTCTTACTAATGTTTCCATTTCTCCATGTTGTTAGGTTTTCGGCTGCAAAAATAAGTAAAATGTTCAACATACAAAACATTATAATGAGAAATTTGTTTTGTATACTGAACATTTATGTGATAAACTAACCTATAACAAGGAAAATGTTTTATATACTGAACAATATTTTGTAAAATATGTTCAATGTATTGAACATTTATCATAAAGCACATACTAGACACGAAGTTGCCGAGGTTTTCTCGGTAACTTCAACACGATATTTCCAAATGGAAACAGTTGCTGTTTAGAGTGGTTATTTCCATTTTGGAAAATACCACTATTCAGAATCAGGGGCAGTTATTGCATAATTTTTAACAACTGAAGAAAATCGGAAATTCCGATTTTTCTACTAAACAATTGAATGAAGTTGTCGGAATTTCCGACAGGTTGCTTTTTCCCAACTCATTAGATGACAGTTGCAATTTTTGCAACAGTCATTTTTTCAGTTATTTCCATTTTGGAAACAACTGCCGTTCCATTTGGTAAGATACAAAAAAAGCCACCCTTACATTTCATTTTGCAAAAGCGGCTTAATACCAATTCTACTATTCCTATAATGTTCTATTTGTTTGGAGTAACCCGATAGTTGTTACCATCCAAGCATTGTTGATTCTCTTTTTCCCATGTCGGTTGAAGTTGTTTGCTTCTTTCCCTATCCTTTTGGGCTTCCTGGTATGAACGATTACTGGTTTCCTTAGCCGCTTTCACGACAGTACCCATAATGGGAGAACGATTTTGGAATTCATTATCCGCTTTCTTTTTGTCTACTCCATTGTAGTAATCCTTGTCGTGCTGGTCACAACTCTCTCTTTGGGTCTTAACATCTGTCCCCGTCAGTCTAGCATCTTTTACCATTCCAACAGGTGACAAGACTCGTGACACCGTACTGCTTTCACTACCGCAACCATTGGAAATAGGAACGGCCTTGGTTGTTGGTTCTTGAGCATTTGCAGCAAATGTAAATCCAAATACTGCTAAACAGATTAAAAACACTTTCTTCATTTTCTTTTTTGCCCAGTTATATCCCATTGGGTGCTTCGGTTTTTAATTGATTAAAAATTGTTGTTCTCATTGTATAAAAACTTTGTTCAAAAGCTATAGCCAATGTTAATAAGCCAAATACTAAACCACTCATACAAATTATAATCACCATTATAATAATCATATCTAACGTTAATATAGTTACCAAAAAGGTACAAACCATTCTTAAACTTATATCCTAGACGATAATTGGAACCATTAATACCACAATTGGGTGTATATCCACCTCTTAGCAAGTGTGTATATCCGCCTCCAAGATAGATGGAACTTCCTTTATTAAAGTTAATCAGCATTAAAGGGCCTGCTTCCAGTATAGCATTGAAATCAGCATTTTCATAACCACCAGATACATAACCACCAAGGTTTATCCTTTTGCCAAAGGGAAAAGCCAAATCAAAGCCACCAGTTAATGCAATACTTTGACCATTATATGAATAGTTGTAAACATCATGTACATAATGGTAAAAATCAGATATGCCAACGCCAACATTAAACCCAAAGAAAAACTTTCCTTTTTGTTGAAGTTCCTTCGGCTTATCAACCATAACTTGTTTCTTCGAAGGATAAGTCCAAGCAACTTTGCCTTTGAACGAATTGGGAACGAAGCAATTTAAAACCGCCCACTCATCAATGAGGCTTTTTGCAATGTATTGAAATTCCTGACCCAATTCCGAAACATTGTTCAGCAACTTAAAGTCAGCGAGGCTATTGCCAATTTGTGAGAATTTACCTAACTGGGCATCGGTGGCGATATCAACGCCACGGACACCACGCATCTTCGACTGTAGAGGGACACCACCGAAACGTTTGTTTTTCATCTTGCGCTGTAACTCAATGTAGTAGTCGTCAGCAGTATAGATGCCTTTCTCCTCGTCACGCGAAGTCTGGTCCAAACCA
Organism: Bacteroidales bacterium; assembly: GCA_017395365.1. Lineage (GTDB taxonomy): Bacteria > Bacteroidota > Bacteroidia > Bacteroidales > F082 > Limimorpha. Next base: position 34,782 of record JAFPUN010000007.1, on the reverse strand, counting down.
TCGGTGAAGGTCACCATCATTGCCGCCGAAAGAGGTTCGTTAGCTGGAATGGAAGTATTGCAGTAGGATTCCATGACATCGATAGCCTTATCCATGGCATAATACAATGCCGTTCCATTCTGTACATTGCGGCTGTTGATGAATCGGCACATGTCGTAATAAGAATCGTTTGTCAGGCTCGTGATGGGGAACAATTCAGTTTCACTAATCTTGGAGAAACACACAATTCCTATCTTGACATTGCCCTTTCCTGAAGCATCCAGCATGCTCTTAATGAATGACTTTGCTGCTTCTTGAACAAAACTGAAATCATTCTGTAACGATGAACTACAATCGAGAACGAGCATCAGCACCATTGACTTTTTCTCCTGAACACCAGCATTCCCTTGTCGAGTTTCCACATCGGGCTGCCACTCGTGAATGGATTCGTCGTAACGCCAAAAATCCAAAGGTGTCGTGATACCACCCACATAATCTGTAGCATAATGAGTAAATTGGAACATTACATCTTCGTCAAGTGTTTCTTCACCCATCATCATGGCACCTGGATCATCAAAATTGATGCCTCGTTTTTGGATGTCGCTCAATTTGTACACAGGTTTCCCATTGTTGCCACGCTCAATCGAAAGATAGCCTTTGATAAAATAGTCAGCCACATCGGGATTGGTACGGTTGTTTTGTGCAATTGCCATCACTACAGACAAGACACAAATCGCTGTTAGTAAAAGTCTCTTTCTCATAAATGACTACTTTTTTCGGTGGCGCGACACCCAAAACGCCAAATCCATTTTGAATTTGATTGTTTAACCTCAAAACACACCGAAAAAAGAAGCGCGGGTATCTGAACTATTGCTCATCCCGCCTGTAAGGCTCTCGCATCGCCTCTCACCGAAGATAAGCAACGCCGAAAGCCCACGCTTAATCGTATATACAAAGGAAAGTATATGCGAACACATGGACGTTGGCCATTGCTTTATCACACGGTGAGGTTGGAATTTGCGAGATTCTACAGGCCGTAGATAAAGCGTTAGAACAACGCCTTTTCTTTAGTATGTCTGCCATGCGCATGTTTTGCGTTTGGCAGGGCAAAGAAACGAAAAAATATTGGATTAGGACGTAGTTGAAGGAAAAAAATCGAAAATTATTGTACTTTTGTCCCAAAATAAAGCTGGACTGCTTCGTGCCTCGCAGTGACGCGAAGCGACAACAAGAAGCACTCCCATAACAATTGAATTTTTAAATTTTAAATCTTTGAATCTTAAATCTTAAATCAACCAAATAATGAAAAAAGCACAACTAATCATCATGGGCAGTATCATCACCCTCATCGGCTGCAATCAACAACCAAAGCAGCCTGAACGCTATGCCGTCAAGGCTTACCCCGAGACGCGCATGGACGACACCGTCGTTGACGACTATTTCGGCACAAAGGTCGCCGACCCGTACCGTTGGCTTGAAAACGACACCTCCGCCGAGACCGCAAAATGGGTCAAGGAACAGAACGAAGTCACACAAGACTACCTGAGCCACATCCCCTTCCGCAGCGCCCTCAAGGACCGCCTCACGCAACTCGTGGACTACGAACGCTACGGCATGCCTTCGAAGAAACACGGTCGTTACATCTACTCGAAGAACGACGGCCTGCAGAACCAAAGCGTCATCTACATGCAGGAGACGCTCGACGGCGAGCCCACCGTCTTGTTAGATCCCAATAAACTCTCTGACGACGGCACCGTCTCGTTGGGTGGCATCAGCTTCTCCAACGACGGCAAATACATGGCCTACACCATCCAGCGCAGCGGCTCCGACTGGGTCGAGATCTACGTGAAGGACATGGCCACCCTCGAACTCCTCCCCGACCACATCGAATGGGCCAAGTTCACGGGTGCCTCATGGTACAAGGACGGCTTCTTCTATGCCGCCTACGACCGCCCCGAAGCTGGCAAGGAGTTCAGCAACGTGAACGAAAACCACAAAATCTATTACCACAAACTCGGCACGCCGCAGGAGCAGGACGAACTCTTCTACTCCAACCCTGCCCAGCCGCGCTATTTCCACCAGGTGGACCTCACCGAAGATGAGCATTACATGTTCCTCTTCGAGAGCGGTCAAGGCGCGGGCAGCACGCTGTGGATCCGCGACATGCAAGACCCGAAGGGCAAGTTCGTCCAAATCGCCGACGATATGGACTACCAATACGGCCCCATCGATGTCATCAACGACACGCTGTATATCTTCACCAACTACAACGCGCCCAAGGGCCGCATCTGCAAGGTGTCAGCCAAGACCCCGCAAATGGAGAACTGGGTGGATGTAATCCCCGAAAGCGAAAACGTCATCGCTGGCATCAGCCTCGCCAATGGCAAGATGATTGTCACCTACGACAAGGATGCCGCCAACCACGCCTACGTCTACACCATGGATGGCCAACAGCTCCACGAGATCGCCCTGCCCACCTATGGCGCCGTCGGTTTCAGCAGCAAATACGAAGAGCCCGAAGTGTTCTACGCCTTCACCTCTTTTGCCTTCCCGACCACGATTTACCAATACAACATCGACGGCAACACATCCACCGTGTTCCGCGCTCCTGCCATCGACTTCAAGTCGGATGACTACGTCACCGAACAGGTCTTCGTCACCTCGAAGGACGGCACCAAGGTCCCGATGTTCTTGACCTACAAAAAAGGCTTGCAGAAAGACGGCACCAACCCGACCTTCCTGTATGGCTACGGTGGCTTCAACATCACGCTGAATCCTGGTTTCAGCACCTCGCGCCTGCCCTTCATTGAGAATGGCGGTATCTACGCCCAAATGAACCTTCGCGGTGGCAACGAATACGGTGAGGATTGGCACATCGCCGGCACCAAGTTGCAGAAGCAGAATGTCTTCGACGACTGCATCGCCTGCGCTGAATACCTTATCAATAATGGCTACACCTCGCCAAAGTACTTGGCTCTGAATGGTGGCTCCAACGGGGGTCTGCTCGTCGGTGCTGTCGTCAACCAGCGTCCCGACCTCTTCGCCGTGGCCGTGCCGCAAGTCGGCGTGATGGACATGTTGCGCTATCACCTCTTCACCATCGGCTGGAACTGGGCCAGCGACTACGGCACCAGCGAGGACGACGAGGCCATGTTCAAGGCCTTGTATGCCTACTCGCCCTTACACACCATCAAGAGCGGTGAAGATGTACACTATCCCGCCATCATGGTCACCACAGCCGACCACGATGACCGCGTGGTGCCTGCCCACTCGTTCAAGTATGCCGCCACCTTGCAGGCAGCCCAGACTGGCGACCAGCCCAAGATCATCCGCATCGACACCAAGGCCGGTCACGGCGGTGGCAAGCCCATCTCCAAGGTCCTGGAAGAACAGGCTGACATCTATTCGTTCATCCTTTATAACATGGGATTGACCTATCCGAAGGAGGCGAAATAACCGCCGACCTTCATCCATAAAAAATGCCCGTCAGGTTCGTTCTTGACGGGCAGTTTTTGTTTTCCGATTGTTTACTCTTTTACCAACAGTACTTCACCGCATACCAAATGGCCACAAACTGTTCGATGGTAACTTCGCCGGAAAGGTTGAAATCGACGTCGCCTGAATAGCTGGAAGTGTTCTTGTACACTTTGTTGCCTTTCTTGTTGGCGATAATGTCACCCGAATAGTTCGAGTTCTCTTTGTAGATTTTGCCTTCCCGAATGGTGAATACCACATCTCCAGAATAGGACGAAGATCCCAGATAAACCTTGCCGTTTCTGATAGTGTAAAGGATGTCGCCACTGTAAGATGAATTGCCTCGGTAGACCTTGTTGCCGTCAACATGGCAAAGCACATCGCCCGAGTAGGATGAATTGCCTCGATACACTTTGTCTCCCTTTAAATTGCAAATCACATCGCCGCTATAGGAGGAGTTGTTTTTATACACTTTCACCTGCGCGAAGCCACTGACAAAAGCCAGACAAAAGAACATGGTCATCATGCATCTTTGAATAGAGATTTTCATGGTAGTCAAATTGATGTTTACCCTGCAAAAATAGGTAATACTTTGTTATCTCGCCACTATTTGCCTATTCCATCAACAGTTCCTCATACGCATAGGTCACCTTCTCCCCTACATTGACGACCAAATAACTCGGTGTCACCTTGCCGTCGTTAAGGTTGTCCGTCATCACATACTGCACACCACCGAACTGGCGCTGCTCACGCATGTGGAAGTGCCCCATGATGACCAACTCCACATGGCTGTTGCTCATCAGGTCCATGAAGGCATATTGTTCGTCTTGCGGCAGGTTGGCAGCCGGCGTGGTGGTGTAATTATAGGAGGTGCGGAACAGCCAGTTGTGGCTGATGACAAAACAGTGACGGTAGTCCTCACGATGCGAGAGCTTCTCCTCTAGCCATTCCAACTGGCGCTTACCATGGGTGCCATTGCCCGAATCCAAGAAGATATACAAATCCTGAAAGCCGCCTACAGTCTTCACGGTTACAGTATAGGTCGAGGTATGGAAATACTGTTTGTAGAAAGGTGTGCAGTCGAAATACACATCGTGATTGCCGATGATAGGAAAACAAGGGTCGTTTTTGATCTGTGTTTCTGAGTTGTAGGCCATGGCTTCGGCCGACATCCTGAAACCAGCTTCACCACTTTCATTCACCAAGTCGCCGGCATGGATGGCGAAAATGGCCTTCGGGTCGTTGCGCTCGGCGGTGATGTATTTGTAGAGGCGGTCGTTCTCGCCCTGCGGCACGATGCTGTCGCGCTCGGAATAGTGCGAGTCGGAGCAGGAATAGACATGATACTCGTCAGGGGCGTTCTCGACGACGGGTTCGCCGTTTTGGGCATTGTAGTCGAGCCAGTCGGCCACGCGCTCTTCGGTGTCGCTGCGGTTGATGACCATACCTGCGACGTCAAGACGGTTGCAGCCTGTAGCAAAAATCGCGGCTGCGGCGATGATCAATATAAAGTGCTTTTTCATGATGTTCAATTTTTAGGTTTCCAAATCAATCCTACATTGCCAAACCAGCCGTTGTATTGCGACGAGAGGTTGAGCACGCCGCACGGATGCAGCCCGAATTCAGAGGTCAGACGCAAGCCATTGCCGAAGTCGTAATAGCCGTTCACGCTATAGAAGAACAATGTGAAACGCTCAATGACGAAGTCCCTATAATTCGAGATGCGGGCACCCACATTCCAAGGATGCTCTTGGTCAAACAGGTTGCCTTCCACGCAGAAGGTGACGTTCATCGGCTCGAAGGTCACATCCATGCCGCCGTTCTTGCGCAATGGTATGGGAGCAATGTATCGGTTGGTCAAGCCCAACTGGAAGTTGAAATGCCGGTTGCGCCAACCCAAGTCGAACACGCCATTGAATTCCTGCAAGTTGTAATTCGGGAACAAGCGGTACAAATAACGGTTCTCCAAATAGAGCGTGCCGCATTCTGCTTTCAGCAGATTGACTTGATACTGCAGATTCAAGGAATAACGGCTCAAAGTGGTGGCTTGAAAACCTAACCCGATGTTGAAGTTATCAGCCAATTGGTAATTGCCCATCAAGGCCAGGGATGCACTGCTACCCGAAGTACGCGTGTAGTCATATTCGCCATAGGTTCGCAGCGTCCATTGCGCCTTGGCTGAAAAGGCAAAAAGCATCAAAACGAATAAAAAAAGCGTTTTTTTCATGATTGAATAATTGAGGCTGCAAAGGTAGAAAAAAAAAGGATTGATTGATTTTTGCCTCTCCTCTCCCCTATATTTCCTTACATTTGTACATCTTTTACAAATTACAGTGATTATGCACAACTATCAAAAGTTTTTTATTTGCTTATTTATTTTCAGCTTCATAAGCTTAAGCTTATCAGCCCAATATGGCCCACAATTCGACAACCGGGGCTTCGAGCAATGGACCAATCGCGTCAACGAGCCAACACACTGGCATTCGGGAGGTACAGCAACAGGCGGATGGGCGTTTATGTTGACGAGTCAAATCGAACAGTCTTCTCAAACACGTCCTAATTCCAGCGGCAACAAGAGTGTTCGCCTTTACCCGCATTCCACTTGGGGTGTTCTGGCCAACGGCAACATCACCAACGGTCGCATGAATGCTGGTAGCACATCGTCTACAGGTGCGGATAACTATAATTACACACAACGTTCCGAAAACGCCTTTAACACTCCCATTAACCAACTTCCCGACTCTCTTACGATTTGGGTGTGCTTCCGCTGTACCAGCACTAGCGAAAAGGCCCAGGTTAAAGCCGTCGTCCATGGTGATGCGGATTATCGGATCATTGCCAACGGCACCGAGTCACCTGCCGAGATGCATGTGGCTACTGCGGCGTTGTCGTTTACCCGCACATCAACAGCAAATGGTGCCTACACATGGCGTCGCTTGAGCATTCCGTTCAACAACAATGGACCTTGCACGGATATTCGATATATCCTCATGACAGCTACAACCAACGAAACCCCTGGATCCGGCAATTCAAGTGATGATTTGTTTATCGATGACTTGCTGCTTGTCTACAACCCCACCCTTACAATGGGCCAGTTGGCTTCCAGCAGTTTCTCACCTGGCGATGCCATCAACATTCCCTTCACCCTGACGGGTACTATGTCACCCGACAATCTCAACAAAGCAGCCAACCAAGTCATCGCCCAACTCTCCGACGCCAATGGCAACTTCACTCCACCTACTGAATTAGGTCGCGTCACCACCAATACCAGCGGCAGCATCACCGCACAGATCCCCAATGTGCCTTCTGGGAGTGGTTATCGCATTCGCTTGGTCTCCACCAACTATCCCATGGTAGGCGGTAACATCCAAACGGTTTCCATTGCTCCTAATACCTATACCGTCACAGTGGCTGCCAACCCCTCCAACGCAGGAACAGTTACCGGCGGCGGCACCTACAACCAAGGCCAGTCCTGCACGGTTTCGGCCACGGCCAACACGGGCTATACCTTCACCAATTGGACCGAAAACGGCAATGTCGTTTCCTCCAACGCCACTTATACTTTTAATGTGGAAGGCAACCGCAACCTCGTAGCCAACTTCACCGAAAACACATACACCATCACCGTTTCGGCCAACCCGAGCAATGGTGGCACTGCAACTGGTGGCGGCACCTTTACCTACGGACAAAGCTGCACGGTCACGGCCACCGCCAATACAGGCTACACTTTCTCCAATTGGACCGAGAATGGCAATGTCATTTCCTCCAACGCCACTTATACTTTTAATGTAGAAGGCAACCGCAACCTCGTAGCCAACTTCACTGAAAACACATACACCATCACAGTTTCGGCCAACCCAAGCAATGGTGGCACTGCAACTGGTGGCGGCACCTTTACCTACGGACAAAGCTGCACGGTCACGGCCACGGCCAACACGGGCTACACCTTTACCAACTGGATCGAGAACGGCAATGTGGTCTCAAATAATGCCAACTACACCTTCACTGTGGAAGGCAACAGGAATCTTGTCGCCAACTTTACGGCCATTACCTATACCATCACAGTCTCCGCCAATCCCAGCAACAGTGGCACAACTTCAGGAGGTGGCACATACACTCACGGTCAATCATGTACTGTCATCGCCACTTCGGCAGATGGTTACACTTTCATGAATTGGACAGAGAACGGCAGTGTGGTCTCTACCGACGCCAACTATTCCTTCATCGTGACAAACAACCGCTCGTTGGTGGCGAATTTCGAGGAGCAACAACCCGACACCTATAGCATTAATGTCTCCCCCAACCCGAATATCGGCGGGACAGTGACTGGCGGCGGCAATTACAACGGAGGTCAGCAATGCACTGTGACAGCGACTGCCAACACAGGCTACACCTTTGCGAATTGGACCGAAAACGGAGAAGTGGTCACCACGAATGCGAGCTACACCTTCATTGTTACAGGCAATCGCACCCTTGTGGCTAACTTCACGCTCAACAGCTACACAATCACCGTGACCGCCGACCCCAGCGAAGGTGGCAGGGTAACGGGCGCAGGCAACTACGATCACGGCACCTCTTGCACGCTGACGGCGACTGCCAACGAGAACTATGAATTCATCAATTGGACCAAGGACGGCATTGAGGTTTCCACTGATGCTACCTTCACTTTCATAGTCACTGCATCAGAGGAGTATGTGGCGCATTTCTATTTCGATGACCTTGTCGGCGAAAACGCCTCGACATGCCAAATCTTCCCCAACCCGTTCACCTCGTCGTTGAGTATCACAACTGAGAACGTCGCACAAAGCGTCAGTGTATACGACCTCAACGGCTGTTTGCTAATCAAACAAAGCATAAACGAGTTACAGTTTGAAATTGACTTGAGCCAACTAACTCATGGTACTTATCTGCTGCAAATCGACTATGGCAACAGACGAAGCGTGCATCGGATCATGAAAGCCGAATAAAACAGAAATCGCGACGAGGTCATCCCGCCGCGATTTTTGTTTTCAGATGTCCTGTCGTTTACAGGCGCTCGTTCACCACATCCCAATTGATGATCTGCCACAAGGCATTCAGATGGTCAGGACGACGGTTCTGGTAGTCGATGTAATAGGCATGCTCCCACACATCGAAGGTCAGCAGAGGCCTATAGCCGCGCTGCACGGGGTTGCCAGCGTTGGTCTCTTGCGTGATCTGGAGCTTACCGTCCTTGTCGACGGAGAGCCACACCCATCCCGAGCCGAACAAGGTGGCGCCTTTCTTCGTGAATTCTTCCTTGAATTTGTCAAATGAGCCAAACTGTTGGTCGATCCATTGGGCGATGATGCCGGTAGGCTTGTTGTCAGCCATCGGGGCACGGAATTGCGTGAAATACAGGTTGTGGTTCAGGATCTGTCCTGCGTTGTTGAATATGCCACCATCGGCGGTTTTCACGATCTCCTCCAATGGCATCTCCGCATATTTTGTGCCTTCAATGGCAGCATTCAGGTTGTTGACATAGGCTTGCAAGTGCTTGCCATGGTGGAAGCCGAGGGTCTCTTTGCTGATGACGGGCTCCAAAGCATTTGCCTCATAAGGCAATTGAATGAGTTCGTATTTCATAGGTTATGTATTAGTTGTTCGTGGCTGCAAAAATAATAAAAAGTGGGATTCCGAAAAGGAACCCCACATTTTTCATTGGTTCATGTACATCTGGTAAAGCGGAGAGTTAGGCTCCGACTTCAAGCGCTTCAACGCACGATCGCGGATCTGGCGCGTACGCTCACGGGAAATGTTGAGTTTCATGGCGATCTCTTCCAATGAATACTCACGAGAGGTACCCAAGCCGAAGTACATGCAGAGGATGCTACGCTCCTTCTCGTTCAGCATGTCCAACGAGTTACGGATAGCATTGCTGGTCGACTCCTGCTCCACTGCCGTATCGGTCTGCACTTCATCGTCGGCGACATACACATCCAGGAAGTTGGCATCGTCTTCGTCGTCCAATGGCGCGTCGGTCGACACGGTACGCGAGTTGAGGCTCAACAGTTGATCTACCTTGTCTTCGGGCATGCCGATGGCATCAGCGACTTCCTTAACTGTAGGACGGCGCTCCAGTTTCTGCTCCAGCAAGGCGGTGGCCTTCTTCACCTTGGCCAAGGCACCTACCTGGTTCATGGGCAGACGGATGACGCGAGCTTGTTCGGCAACGGCCTGCAAGATGCTCTGACGGATCCACCACACGGCATAGGAGATGAACTTGAAGCCACGGGTCTCATCAAAACGTTGGGCAGCCTTTACCAAGCCAAGGTTACCTTCGTCGATAAGATCCTGAAGGCTCAATCCCTGGTTCTGATACTGTTTGGCCACAGATACGACAAATCGCAAGTTGGCCCTGACCAATTTATCCAACGCGGCCTGGTCGCCAGCCTTGATGCGCTGCGCCAGTTCGACTTCCTCATCAGTGGTCAGCAGCGACTCCTTCGCAATGTCAGCGAGGTACTTGTCCAAAGTCCCCGCATTGCGGTTGGTGATTTGCTTTGAAATTTTCAGTTGTCTCATTTTTTCGTAATCTTACTATTGTTTAATTGTTTCACATTCAAAATCTTACTCTTCATATCTCTCTCCACATGATTTTTTGCATAATCTGCTCATCGAGGGAGTCTGCAGGGCGCAGTCTCCCCGAATCACAAAACAAATACATCAAAAACCGTACCGAGGTCTCTGATTTTCAGAAAATTATTTTGACCTCTTAATAGTAGAAGGTCGCGTTCATGCCATTGGGATAGACGCCCTCGATCGTAGTGCGGCGCGAACGTTTGTTCTTCAGCGCATTCTCAAGGTCGGTCTTGTCGTTGACAGCAACACCGTTTACCTTGGTGATGACGAAATCGACAGGCACACCCGAGTTCATGAAACGGCCTTGACGAATCTCCACGATTTTCAATCCGTTCCTGATGTTCAGGCGATTCATGTCGCTCTGGTCGACAGGCTGCAGCATCAGTCCGAACTCTGAATTGTAGAAACTGTCGCCTTTCTTGACCACATCCACATTACCGGCTTCGTTGAGCAGGGTCAGGTCATAATGATGGTGATGGCCACCGCGGTTCACTTCCACATCAATCTTGTCGCCCGGACGGTATTGTCCGACGCTCTCCTTGAGTTGGGTCGTGGAGTTCACCTTCTTACCATTGATAGAGGTGATCACATCACCCGATTTCAACCCTGCCAATTTGGCAGCGCCGCCATCGGTAACCTCTGCGACATACACGCCTTCAATGTTTTCCAAGCCTTCCTTATCGGCAAGTTCCTGTGTAAGTTCGGCAATTTGCACGCCGAGATAGCCACGCTGGGTCTCACCATAGAGCAACAGGTCGTCGACCACTTTACGCACGATGTTGGACGGGATGGCGAAGGAATAGCCTTCATAGGAACCCGTATGCGAAGCGATGGCGGCATTGATGCCGACCAATTCGCCCTTCGTGTTCACCAGAGCACCACCACTATTACCCGGATTCACGGCGGCATCCGTCTGAATGAACGACTCCACCGAGGTGCCTTCGCCCAAGATGCTCAAGTTACGCGCCTTGGCGCTGACGATACCTGCGGTGACGGTAGAGGTCAGGTTGAAGGGGTTACCCACGGCCAACACCCATTCGCCAATGCGGACATTGTCAGAATCACCGAAGGTGAGATACTCCAAATCAGAAGCATCCACTTTGATAAGGGCCAAGTCAGTAGTCGGATCGGTACCAATGATGGTAGCGGTCTTCTTCACCTTATTATTAAAGGTGACTTCCACCTCGTCGGCACCTTCAACGACGTGGTTGTTGGTGACGATATAACCGTCGGGCGTCAGCACCACACCCGAACCATAGGCCACCATAGTGTTGCTGCGGCTCTGTCCCGGATAGCCGTAAAGCTGTCCGAGCAAGGCACCGAAGAAGTCCTCGTAGGTATTGCTCTGCTTTACCACTTTGGTCATGATATGCACCACTGCGTCGACACTGCGCTCTGCAGCATCAACGAAATCGGGAGTGTTCTCTGTAGGAATGAAAGCCGCACGTTGCACTTTCGGCTGTTGCACCTGCTCCACTTCCGTGACAGGTTGCTGCTCGGCTTCCGTAAGGTTCTCGTTTTCTTTTGCTTCCTTTTTCTGAATCAAATTACCACAGGATGTCACCATCAGCATGGCGGAGAGCATCATTATCAAACTCACTTTTCTCATCTTATATTAGATTTATGGTTACTTTTCCTTTTTATAGTTTCATTAATGCAGTTTTTCAACCTTTATTGCGCTAAAAAGTGTAATTTTGTCGAAAATTTCTGCGGGCAGAGGTAATCAAATAATATGCCAATGCCCTTTTGACACAGCGATTTTTAAAGACTTTGACAAGATGTTCATAAAGAATGACACGATAACACTGCGGCCTGCCGAGCCTGCCGATGCCGAACAGATTTTCCTTTGGGAAAACGACCGCGACAACTGGCGTGTGAGTGGCACGCATGCCCCCTATTCGCGTTTTCAGATTGAACAGTTCTTGTTAGGCGACAACGACTTGCAAGCCCAAAGACAACTCCGTCTGATGATCGACTTGACAGAAAACGGCGAGACTATTGGTTGTATCGACATTTTCGACTATGACGCCATCAACCAACGGGCGGGATTAGGCATCCTAATTGACAAGGGACACCGTCAACTGGGCTATGCCAAAGCCACATTGGCATTATGCATCGATTATCTTTTCAACGACTTGTTGCTGCATCAAGTGTATTGTTCCATTGACGAGACGAACACCGAGAGTCAACACTTGTTCGAAAGCCAAGGCTTTGCGTTATGTGGCAGAAAAAAAGATTGGATCAATACCCCAAAAGGCTATTTGGATGTATTGGAGTATCAACGAATAAACAGGAAATAATATGGTCAAGATAGAGACAAAACTCCCCGATGAGAAGAAATCCCGTAAAGGCGGCAAAAAGAAAGCCAGCAAAAGCACCAAACGAACCGCGATTCTCGTGCTCTTCATCCTTTTGATCTTTACCATTGCATTCGGGTATTGGCTCTACAAAACCGTCATGTCACCTAATATAAGAACCACCGACGGAAACGAAGTCGAACTGTTCATCCCGACGGGTTCAGATTACGGCCAAGTGAAGCATCTTTTGGCTGAAGCAGGTTGTATCGTCAACGAGAAGAGCTTCAACTGGGTGGCCAAAAAGAAAGACCTCCCCGCCAACATCCATCCTGGACACTATGTGCTCAAAAACGGCATGAACAACAACCAATTGGTCAACATGCTGCGCGGGGGCTTGCAGACACCCGTGAAGGTCACATTCAACAACATCCGCGATGTCGACCAACTGGCGGGACGCATCGCCAAACAAATCGAAGCCGACTCCACCTCTATCTCACAACGCCTTCACAACCAAGACTATATCGGTCAACTGGGCTTCAACAGCCGTACCATCCCTGCCCTCTTCTTGCCCGACACTTACGAGTTCTATTGGAACACCGACGCGGAAGGCTTCGTCAACCGCATGTTCCAGGAATACAACAAGTTCTGGAACGAGGAACGCAAACAACAAGCGCAAGCCAAAGGGCTCACTCCCATCCAAGTCAGCACACTGGCCTCTATCGTCAACAAGGAAACCAACATGAGCGACGAGATGCCAAGGGTGGCGGGCGTCTACCTCAACAGACTGAAAAACAATTGGTTGCTACAAGCCGACCCCACCCTCATCTTCGCATGGAATGACTACACCATCAAGCGGGTGCTTGACCGCCACAAGGAAATCGAATCACCTTATAACACCTATAAATATGCCGGTCTGCCGCCTGGACCCATCTGCATCCCATCCATCACGGCAGTGAAATCCGTCCTCAACGCCGAAGACCACCATTATTTCTTCTTCTGCGCCAAGGAGGACTTCTCCGGCTACCACAACTTCGCCAAGACGCTTAGCGAGCATAACCACAATGCCACGCGATACCAGCAGGCCTTAAACCAAAGAGGAATAAAATAGATGCCTCTGGCTATTGGCTTCTGGCCTTTGGCAGCCTTATCAGGAGGGAAGTCCCTCCCTTTGCATGGAGCTGCCAGTAGCCAAGAGCTAGCAGCCACTAAACAACTGAACAACTAAACAAATGAACAACTGACAAACATGAAAGCCTTCAAAGCATACGACATCCGCGGCGAATGGGGTCCCGACCTCAACGAAGACATCGCCTACCGCATCGGCTACTTCCTGCCCGATGTGCTCGACACCGACACCTATCTCGTGGGACGCGACATGCGCCTCTCCTCCCCGACCCTCTTCGACGCCCTCACCCGTGGCCTCACCGACCGTGGCAAGAATGTCGACTTCATCGGCCTCTCCACTACGCCCTTGGTCTATTGGACAACGGCTAAATATGGCTATGGCGCCTCCATACAAATCACGGCCTCGCACAATCCCAAGCACCACAACGGCCTCAAAATATCGGCAAAGAACGCCCTTCCCGTAGGCTACGACACAGGCTTGAACCGCCTTGAGGCATTGGTGGAAAGCGACAAAGCCACCACACCTTGCGAGACGAAAGGCGTCATCCGAGAGAAGAATGTCTATGCCGACTACCTCGCTTTCCAACAGCAGTTTGTGGGTCCTCACGACAACCTCAACATTGCGGTGGACTGCAGCAACGGCATGTCGTCCATTTTCGTCCACGAGCTCATCGGCAAGGCGCATTATATCAACGACACCTTGGATGGCAACTTCCCCAATCATGAGCCCAACCCATTGGAGGCCCATGCGCAAGAGCAAATCAAGGCTTTGGTGAAGAAAGAGAAATGTGACATCGGTCTCCTCTTTGATGGCGATGCTGACCGCATCACCTTCATCGACGAGAAAGGCCGCTTCATCAGTCCCGACCTCATCATTGCCTTCTTGGGCGACTATTTCATCGGCGAACAACAACAGAAAGGTATCGTGCTGCAAGACATCCGTAGCTCGCGTGCCATCCAGGAATACCTCGACCGCTACCACGCCAAGGTGGAGACATGGCGTGTGGGTCGCGCCTACGCCGCCTTGAAACTCCGCGAGTTGGACGGTTGCTACGGTGGCGAGTTGGCTGGCCATTACTATTTCCGCGACTTCTACTATTCCGACTCCGCCTTATTGGCTGCCTCCATCGTGCTTCGTCTCTTGGCTGAGCGCAAAAAAGAAGGCAAGACCATGAGTCAGATCATCGACGAGATTACGCCTTATTCCAATTCTGGCGAGATCAACTTCAAGATAGAGCGCAAGCAAGAAGCCATGGATGCCGTCAAAGACCACTTCATGCAGATAGAAAAGCCCGAGCGCTTCTTGGACTTCGACGGCTATCGCCTCGACTACCCCGACTGGTGGCTCAACATCAGGCCTTCCAACACCGAGCCTTACCTCCGCTTCCTTTGTGAAGCCAAGAGCGAGGAAAAACTAAACAACATCATCGAAACCGTTAAGCGTATCGTGCAAGAGCACAGTTGATACAGCGTGCCATTCCAATTATTTGCCTATCTTTGCAAAAATTTGAGACAATGAAGAAACTGATTCCTTTCCTTTTCGCATGGATGCTGATCCTGATGGCCTCCTGTGAGAACCCCAACAAATCGCGCGCCTTCATGGACGAAGGTTCCAAACAATTGCTTCGGTACAGCAATTTCGAAGAAGCCGAAAAGCTGCTCACCAAAGCCATCAGATACGACAAGCACAACTACGAAGCCTATTATTACCGTGGCTGCACGCGCATCAATGCCAAACAATACAGCGACGCCATCGCAGACCTCGAAAAAGCCGTTGAGCTGAAGCCCGACTATGCCGATGCCTATTTCAACCTAGGTAAGACCTACTACCTCATGAACAATGAGGACAAGGCCTGCGAATACTACAAGCTGGCCGACCAATATGGCCGTCCCAATTTGGAGGACTATCTGAAAAGGTGTAATTAGGATATTAGTAGACAAACTCGCCGAAAGTCTCTTCCAGGATGACATCACCATCCTCGTTGTAGGTCTTCCAGGTCCCTGACTTTTGTCCCTTGGCGTATTGTCCTTCTTCCTTCAAGGCAGTACTGGGGTAATAGCTCTTGGTAGGGCCGTCCAACACGCCGTTATGGTATTGGCATTCCATAATGAGCACCCCCATATCGGAATATTTCTTGCATGGGCCTTCGGGCTGGCCTTCAACATATTGCATCTCCTCGGCCAAAACCCCATTGTTGGGATTATAGAGCTTGGATGAACCGTGCACTTTGCCCTCTTTGTTGTCCTCCACCAAACGGAGTTGACCGGAGTTGGCGTCATAATACTTCCACTCGCCATCCTTCTTCTGGTTGAGGTAATAGCCCGTGGCGATGACTCTGCCATTCGGCGCGTATGTCTTGTTCAAGGCCTTCTCGCCCGATTTGTCGAACTCGTTGGTGGCCTTCAAATTGCCCTGCTCATCGTAATAACGGAAAGTGCCTTTGCACTTGTCGTTCTTGAACTGTCCCTCATAACGCAGTTGCCCGCTGGGATAAAAATCGCGCCAAGGACCCTGACGGCGGCCTTTGGAATCGGTCTGGTTGAAATCTTGGGCCATGACAGTAATCGCAAACAACAGAGTGGCAAGAAGTAAGCAATATCTTTTCATCTTTATTTCGGTTTTGACGATGCAAATTTAAGGAAATAACTTATTTTTGCGCCAATTATTGTATGGCAGAGTATTCATCCATATTGTTGGAAAACGCGGTAGAGTCGCTTTCAAAGCTGCCAGGCGTCGGCAAAAAGACGGCCTTACGTTTGGCCTTGCACCTGCTCAACGAAGATGCGCTTGAGACCGAGCAGCTGGCCGACTCATTGCTGAAGATGAAGCACAACATCATGCTTTGCGAGCGGTGCTACAACATCAGCGACACCAAGGTGTGTTCCATTTGTTCCAATCCGCGTCGCGACGAGAACACGCTATGCGTGGTGGCCGACATGCGCGATGTGCTGGCCATCGAGAGGACCGCATCCTACAACGGCCTCTACCATGTGCTTGGCGGGGTTATCAGCCCCATTGAAGGCATCTCTCCCAACGACTTGAAGATTGCCCAACTGGTACAGCGCACCCAAAAAGAAGACATCAAGGAAATCATCTTAGCCCTGCCTGCCACCATCGAGGGCGACACGACCAATTTCTTCATCTTCAGGCAACTGAATGATTTTAAGGGGAAAATCTCCGTGATTTCGAAAGGCATTGCCGTCGGCGATGCCTTGGAATATGTGGATGAGGTCACCTTGGGGCGGTCGATACAGAACAGGATCCCGTTCAACCAGAAATGACAAAAAAAACTTGCGGACGCATGCGATGCGTCCCTACAGGGTTTCTTCAAACAAATCCAATTGGTTTTCGGTAAGATACAACTCTTGCGGCACTTCATACTCATAGGCCGTAATGAAACGCGCAATGTTTTTCTTGATCAATTTGATGGGCGTCGTTTTGCGGGCCTTACAATAGTTGCGCAACGAGCGATACTGGCCTTTCGACAGCTTAAAGGTGATCGCATGATACTGGTAGTTGCGACGCTTTCGTTTCTTGTTCTGTCCCATAACACCTTGATTTGATGGCACGAAATAACGAAAATAATTCGGAAAAAGCAAATTATCGCTTTTTTTTCTACTTTTGCCCACCCATAAAGCGAGAACGATATGAACATCACTGTCATCGGAGAGTCCAACATCGACATTGCCGTGAAGCCACAAGGCGCGACAAGGCAAGGAGGCTGTACGCCTGCCGACATCGCCTTTCACCATGGAGGTGTGGCACGCAACATCGCCCATAACCTCAAGCTTTTGGGACATGAAGTGCAACTGGCCACCGTGTTTGGCGATGACCGCTTGGGCCAATCCATGATGGAGGAATGCGAGCAATTGGGCATCGACCTGTCGCTCTCAACGCAATACGAAGACGCCAAGAGCCCGCTCTTCTTGAGCATCAATGACGATATAGGCAACATGCAGTCAGCCATGTCCGACATTGAACTCAACAGTTACTTGAACCTCGACTGGCTCATGGCTCGCATCGATGCCATCAACCGTTCCGACATGGTGGTCGCCGACACCCTATTGAGCATCGAGGCCCTTGCCTTTCTTCTCGACCATTGCCTGGTGCCGCTTTACATCGACGCAGTATCGCCCAACCGCGCCATGATGCTTTCCGAAGCCATGAGAAATTCATGGAAGAAGTCGTTTTACGCCTTGAAATGCAACCTCGCCGAGGCCCAAGCCTTGACTGGGCTTGCCCAGCCCGAAGAAGCGGCCAAGTCATTAGTGGCAAGGGGCATAAAAGAGGTCTATCTCACCATGGGTGAAGATGGCGTGGCCTTCTGCTCGCAAAAGGAATACCGTCATTTCCCAGCCATTGAAGCCGAGGCCGTCAATGTGACCGGCTCCGGCGACGCTTTCTTTGCGGGTATCATCCACGCCCATGCCATCGGCATCAGCGGAATGGCATCCGTCGGCTATGGCCTGAAAGCCGCCTGCCATAATGTAAAAAGCGAAGCGCCAGTCAACCCGACGCTTCGCCTTTCTGTATTTGAATAAGCTTTTAGAAGCTGAAGCCGATACGGCCCAATACCATAATAGGGGTAATCTTTCCAAACTTAAGGTATTCTGATTCGTTATACGGACCAGCATTCCCGTCAACCATCTTCATCGTACGATTGCCCTCCACTTGTCTTGATCCAAGATGATAAAAACTGCATCCAACTACCAAATTCTTGGCCACTTCAATTCCAGCACCTGCTTGATAGGCAAAACTAAAGGCTTTGTCATAATTTGTGGTGACCTTGTACTTTCCATGAATGGCTGAAACCCGAGAATCAAAAGAAGTTTCCATTTCCGTAATCAAGCCGAGGTTCCCGCCTGCCCCTGCTTCCACATAAATGCCGAAATTAGGATTGAGATAATAACGGTAGTTAATGCCTAACATAACAGGAACATTAATGTATTTTGGAGTGGAACTGAATGAGAAATTCTCGATATCTGCCCAACCATCATACCATAGATTATCATTACGATATGCTGTTTTTAGGTCAGAATTCGGACCATTGTAGAAGCCGTCGGCCGAAAGCATGATACCGAGACCTTCAACGCCAACATTGAAATACCATTTGAGGCCTACATTGAATCCTATACCCGCGCCAGCATCGGACTCATCGTACTGGGTCAACGCAAACTCGTTGAAACCATCGAATTCCCCAAAATCACTCATGGGGAAAGAAGCTCCCAAAAACATGGCACCACGAGTCTGGGCCATAGCCTGGCCACCGATGACCATCATGGCGACCAAAGCGAAAAGTCTTACTAATTTCTTCATTTTACTATAATTTAAAGTTCAATTATTCGTTTCAAATAAAACACGGCAAAATTACAAATATTTTGTACTTTTGCGTTTCAAATCCGACAAAAATGTTTCAGAAAATCAAACATTTCAAAGAATTACATCCTTTCACTACATTGATGCTGATTGCCATCGCGGTTCGCATCATTGTGGTCATCTTCGTACCCGGCTTCGGATCCCACCGCGAATTGCAGCATCCCACCTTGTTCATCGGCTTCTTGGACAAGATGAAGAGCTGGCTCGGCATCGGAGAAACACAAGGCATGATGCTCCTCAGCCGTTCGCTTTACGCCTTGGTATCACTCTTCACGGTGTCCATCATCTACCGCATCTGCGACCTGACGGTCGGCAAGCAAAACGCATGGCTTTTGGCGCTTATCCCCGTTTTCAGTATCATCATGCCGTCTTTTGGTATCATCGAGAATGCCAGCGCCTTCTTGGGCTTGCCTTTGCTACTTTATGGCGCCAATGTGATTCTGCGGCAGGAAGTGTTACTCCAAAACAACCTCAACGACAATGTCCACCGCACTTCATTTCTCATCGCCGGCCTTGTGCTCGGATTGAGCATTTGTTTCTGGTATGAGAGCCTCTTTGTCGCCATCAGCATCCTCTTGATTCTCTGCATAAAACGCCGTTTCAAAGGCATGCTGATGACCTTGATCGGAATGGTGGTTTCCATAGCATTCGTATGGCTTCTTTTGTTGCTCCTTAATGTCGACCCGCTGAAATACATCGTGCTATGACCCAAGAAGAAGCCCGTCTGCGTATCGCCGCCTTAAGCGAAGAGTTAGAACAACACAACTATAATTATTACATCCTCGCCAAGCCGACCATCAGCGACTATGAGTTCGACATGAAACTCGAGGAACTGGCGCGTTTGGAAAAGGAGTTTCCCGAATACCTCTCCCCGACCTCTCCCACCCAGCGCGTGGGCGGCGGCATCACGAAAGAGTTTCAGAGCGTCAAGCACCGCTATCCCATGCTGTCGCTGGCCAACAGCTATAGCCGCGAGGAGATTGCCGACTTCATCAGCCGCATCAAGAAGACCATCGATGAGGAAGTGGAGTTCTGCTGCGAGTTGAAATTCGACGGGCTTTCCATCAGTTTGCAATATGAAAACGGTGTGCTCGTCCGTGCCGTGACCCGTGGCGACGGTGCCCAAGGCGACGATGTGACCACCAATGTGCGCACCATCCGCACCGTGCCGCTGAAACTGCATGGCGATTTCCCACCGTTCTTTGAGATGCGCGGCGAAATCGTGATGCCATTCGAGAGTTTCAACAGGCTCAACGAAACCCGCGCCGAGGCAGGCGATGACCTCTTCGCCAACCCACGCAACGCAGCAGCCGGAACGCTGAAGCTGCAAGATTCCAAAGAAGTGGCGCGACGCCGCCTCGACAACTACTGCTATTATATGATGATGGACGGGCTTGAAGACCGTTATCAGACCCACTACCAAAGCCTGCAAGCCGCCCGTAAGTGGGGCTTCAACATCTCCAATTTCATGGCACTTTGCAAGACCATCGATGAGATCTTCGAGTTCATCGACTATTGGGATGTGAAACGCCATGAGCTGCCCTTTGCCATCGACGGCATCGTGCTGAAAGTCAATAGTTACGCCCAGCAGCAAGCCTTGGGTTTCACGGCCAAATCGCCGAAATGGGCCATTGCCTACAAGTTCAAGGCCGAGGAGGTGGAGACCGAGTTGCAAAGCGTCGACTTCCAAGTGGGACGCCATGGCACCATCACGCCGGTGGCCAACCTTGCACCCGTGCAATTGGCTGGCACCACCGTAAAGCGCGCTACTTTAAATAATGAGGACTTCATCCGCCAATTTGACTTGCATTATGGTGACACCGTCACCGTAGTGAAAGGCGGTGAGATCATCCCGAAAATCATTGGCGTCAATCTCGACAAACGGCAAGCAGGTGCTCAACCTGTGGAGTTTGTCAAGACCTGCCCGATATGCGGTAGTCAGCTTGTCCAGAACGAAGGCGAAGTGGCATGGTATTGCCCCAACAGTTCGGGTTGCTCGCCACAAATCCGAGGCCGCATTGAGCATTTCATCGGGCGCAAGGCCATGAACATCGAGAGCCTCGGTGAAGGTAAGGTGGAGCTGCTCTATGAGGAAGGTCTTGTCCGTAATGTCGCCGATTTGTATGACCTCACTTACGACAAACTCTTTGGCCTAGAGAAGGTGATCACCATTGAGGACGAGTTTAGTCTGATGCCTGTGGCCACACGCAAAGTCAGCTTCAAGGAAAAGACAGCCCAAAACATCCTGGATGCCCTCGAGAAATCGAAGTCAGTGCCTTTTGAACGCGTGTTATTTGCCTTGGGCATCAAGTTCGTGGGCGAATCGGTAGCCAAAGTGTTGGCCAAAGCCCTGCACGACGTCGACCATATCATCGGTGCCAGCGTCGAAGAGATGACCGAAATCAATGAGATTGGTGAAAAGATTGCCCTTTCAGTACGGAATTACTTCGACGATGAGCGCAACCTCGACATCGTCAACCGTCTGAAACAAGCCGGTTTGCAGTTTGCCATGGCGGAACAATCCGTATCCGACAAGGAGCAAGTACTGGCAGGCAAGTCGTTCGTGGTGAGCGGCGTGTTTGAGCATTACTCCCGCGACGGCATCAAAGAAACCATCGAGGCCTACGGTGGCAAAAATGTGGGCAGCATCTCAGGCAAGACAGACTATGTGTTGGCGGGCGACAAGATGGGTCCAGAAAAACGCAAGAAAGCCGAATCATTAGGCATCCCCATCATCACCGAAGCTGAATTTGAGGAAATGATAGGCGTTTCGCGCACACCAGAAGAAAATGGTTTGCTGTTTTGACGTATTTTCAAAAAATAACTATTTTTGCAAAATCAATAAATTGAAAAATGTCGCAATTGACCATAGACAAAATTGAGTTTCTGATTATGGCTGTCAAATTGTTTGCCACCAAGTATCAACTTACACCCGTTCAGGCCTATCGTTACATCAGTCGTTACGATGGTGTTGGCTTCATTGAGCGGAATTATGGCATTATGCATACGCTTTCGTTTCAAGAAATGATTCAAAGTATTTCAGACTATTGTAAACGACAAGGAGGCCAATTGTCATGATACTCTATCACGGCTCAAATACTGAAATTCAGAAGATTGACCTTAGCAAATCCAAACCCAACAAGGATTTCGGCAAGGCTTTTTATCTTTCCAAAGAGAAACAACAAGCCGAAGAAATGGCCGCTTTCACAGTTGACAGATTTGGCGGAAAGCCTATCATCACTTCGTTTGATTTTGATGAAACTTTGATGCATGACAAACAACTTCAGGTGAAAACCTTTGACGAGTACTCTCGTGAATGGGCCGAGTTCATCTTTTCCAACAGGGACACGGATTCTGAAATCAATATACATAATTACGATATTGTATATGGACCTATTGCCAATGACAAAGTTGGTCGACAAATGTTCAATCTTCGTGAAGGTTACATTGACATCGAAGAGTTTATGCGAAGATTGCATTACATGAAAGGCATTACATACCAATACGCTTTTTGTACAGAGTTGGCCATCACAAAATTGAAGAAGTTATGAATGTGGAGCAGAAAGACTTTGAGTTTATGGTCGATGTATTGACTCGCGAACTCATCAAGCTATTGATGGAACGCCTTGAAGTGGATATGAAAACGGCCTTTGATATCTTCTATAATTCAGACACATACGCTGCATTGAACCGTCCAGAAAGCGGGCTGTTCTTCCAAAGCCCCAAATATGTCTATTCCATTTTGGACAACGAAATAAAAACGGGCAAGATGGGATAATGACTTTTTTATTACCTTTGCGCCCGCAATTTAGATTGCTATGTTCCTCGCAAATCGCAGATTCGATGTAGTGAATGACGCGAAGCAACGAAAATTTCAAATCTTAAATATTAAATCTTAAATCGCTAAATATCATGAGAATAGAAAAAATCATCGCCCGCGAAATCCTAGATTCGCGCGGCAACCCCACGGTGGAAGTGGATGTTATGCTTGAATGTGGCGTGATGGGTCGCGCCTCGGTGCCTTCGGGTGCCTCGACCGGCGAACACGAAGCCCTCGAACTTCGCGACGGCGACAAGAAACGCTACGGCGGCAAGGGTACGCTAAAAGCTGTCGACAACGTCAACAAAATCATTGCCCCTGAAATCATTGGCATGTCGGCCCTTGACCAACGCGCCATCGACCACAAGATGCTCGCTTTGGACGGCACCAAGACCAAGTCGAAGCTCGGCGCCAACGCCATCCTTGGCGTTTCATTGGCCGTGGCCAAAGCTGCCGCCAACTACTTGGGCATCCCGCTCTACCGCTATATCGGTGGCACCAACACCTACACG
The DNA here is from genome assembly GCA_017395365.1 of Bacteroidales bacterium. Classification (GTDB taxonomy): domain Bacteria; phylum Bacteroidota; class Bacteroidia; order Bacteroidales; family F082; genus Limimorpha. The sequence goes on along the minus strand of JAFPUN010000007.1, from coordinate 11,598 downwards.
CTGCCCGTCCCGATGATGAACATCATCAACGGCGGCTCGCACAGTGATGCCCCCATCGCCTTCCAAGAGTTCATGATCCGTCCCGTGGGCGCTCCTTGCTTCCGCGAGGGTCTGCGCATGGGCGCCGAAGTGTTCCACACCTTAGCCAAGCTGCTGAAGAAGCGCGGCCTCAGCACCGCCGTCGGCGACGAAGGTGGCTTTGCCCCTGCCCTCAACGACACTGAGGATGCCTTGAGCATCATCTGCGACGCCATCAAGGAAGCCGGCTACGAGCCTGGCAAGGACGTGAGAATCGCCTTGGACTGCGCCGCTTCGGAATTTGCTTACAACGAAGGCGGCAAGTGGTTCTACGACTATCGCGAGCTCAAGAACGGCACGAAGAAAGACCCCAACGGCAAGCGCTTCAGCTCCGACGAGCAGGTTGACTTCCTTGAGGAACTCATCAAGAAGTACCCCATCGACTCCATCGAGGACGGCATGGGCGAGGAAGACTGGGACGGCTGGAAGAAACTCACCGACCGCATCGGCGACCGCTGCCAGCTCGTCGGCGACGACCTCTTCGTCACCAACGTCGACTTCCTCTCTAAGGGCATCCAACTCGGCTGCGCCAACTCCATATTAATTAAGGTGAACCAAATCGGCTCGCTGAGCGAGACCTTGGACGCCATCGACATGGCCCACCGTCACGGCTACACCACCGTCACGAGCCACCGCTCGGGCGAAACCGAGGACGCCACCATCGCCGACATCGCCGTGGCCACCAACAGCGGCCAAATCAAGACCGGCTCGCTGAGCCGCAGCGACCGTATGGCCAAGTACAACCAACTGCTCCGCATCGAGGAAGAATTGGGCGACCTGGCTGTTTATGGGTATAAGAAGCTGAAGTAATCAGTCGCGCACTGAAAACGCAGAATGAAAAAATCGCAGCCTTCGGGTTGCGATTTTTTCGTTTTTATCTTATCGTAACTCAAAGTTTACTATATTTGCAAAATAATCAAATTCGGAAAAGTATGCCACCTTAACAAGAGAAAACCATCAAAGTGACACAGATGTCGTAGATAATGTCACAAAGAATGTTGTAGAAAAACTTACTGAAAGACAGAAAGATATACTAAAATACATCCAACAATGTGACAAAGACGATGTCACAATGATTGTCACAATGAATGCCACCACATTGGCACAATATTCAATGTGTCAAGAAGAACCATTATGAGAGACCTCGATGTCCTTATATCGAAAGGCCTGATCAAACGAGTTGGTTCGAGAATGAAAGGCCATTGGGAAATTGTTTCCAATTAAGATTCTTTTGTTACCTTTGCACCCAATAAAACCCACATATAATGTAAAACAGACAAATCAACATAACGACATAGTAGAATAGCGTTTATAACAGTTCTTGAACCTTAAATCTACCACCCGCCCTTTTCGAAGGGCAAACCAATCAAGAGCAAGTTATGATTCGCCATGCGTGGCATGGCGTGGAATACTTGTTAGATTGGTGGGGTGTGGTAGCCCTAAGGTTCGAGCAAGAAATAGATTCCACGCTTTTTTCGTGTCGTCGCCCAATACGACAACGCGCCATGGCCACACAGCATGACTTCCATATCGGACAAATGATCAAAGCCGTCTTCGACGAGAGCGGAATGACCGTGGCCGAGTTTGCGCGGCAAATCCACCTGGAGCGCAGTACCGTCTATGGCATCTTCGAACGACCAAGCTTGGATTCGATGCTGCTGGCACGAATCTCCTTGGTGCTAGGCCACAATTTCCTTTCCGACGTGGAAGAACACTATGGTCTGAAAGCCGAAACCACTTCGTTCACATTTCATCTCGACCACATTAGCCCCGAGCTTGCCCGCCGGTTGGCCGCCTTGCTGAACGATGCCACAGCCTTTTGAGCGTTGCTTTTTACAACTGAAGCGTTGCTTTTACCAACGGTTTCCGCCAAATTTGGGCATGGGAATTGGTTAATTTTGCCGTGTTTCTATAATCGCAATTATTGTAAGATGAAGTACAAATTGTCTCAATATAACATCTATAAAGCCAAAGATGACAAAGCAATAGTTTTCAATACTTTATCTGGAGCCATGGTTTTACTTGATAATTTGGAATACAATGATTTGCTACATATTAATGGCTCGGAAACAGAAAATGCAATAATCAAAAAATGGTTACAATTAGGACTTGTAATCGAGGAATCTTTCGATGAAACCGAATTGCTGAATTATTGCAGATTTAGAGACACCTTCACAAAAAGCGATGCTATTTACCGAATTCTGACCACAACAAGTTGCAATGCAAGATGTTTTTACTGTTACGAAGAGAATTACGAGAGAAAAACGATGGATATAGAAACGGCAAAAGCTGTTTCCCGCTTCATTGTAAACAACTCCAGGAGCCTCCGTTCCATTACTTTGAATTGGTTTGGTGGCGAACCATTATTAAATCCCAAGGCTATCACTTTAATTACAAATGATGTAACGGAAGGGCTAAAAGGCTCAAAAACGAAGATAAACGCTTCATTAATCACCAATGCTTCTTTGTTTTCGGATGATTTAATTGAAATCGCAAAAACACAATGGCACATCAGTAATGTTCAAATCACCTTAGATGGATTAAAAGATGAACACGAGAAAAGAAAAAACTACATAAACTTTCCACAATCCTATGAAAAAACTTTGGATGTAGTTGGAAAATTGCTGTCGAAAGAGATAAATGTTTCGATTCGGCTTAATTATGACAAAAACAATGTTGAAGATATACTCAATCTAATTCCATTAATTAGGAAAAGATACGGTGCCTCCCCCCGCCTACATTGTTACGCATACCCATTGTTTAATCGAGAGGACAACCCAATTGATGCTTTAATCAAGAAAGATGAGGTCGTATATTACGACAGCGTTATAACACACTCGTTGATGAAGAGTGGTTTCTATAACCCGCAACGTATTTTAAAGTCGAGACGAACGACAGGTTGTTTTGCAGTATTACCAAACAGTTTTGTAATCAATGCAAACGGAGATTTGTATAAATGTTCAATGAATATGAAAGATGAATCAAAATCTGTTGGAAATGTGCATAGACAAGTAGATTTATCAAAACAATTCATCGAATGGTGCAATCCTATTTTGCAAGAAAAATGCAATGATTGTGTTGCCCTACCACTATGTCAAGGAGGATGTAGAGCGGCACAGAAATCAAATACTGATGAAAACTATTGCAATTTGAAATTGAACGATATAGATATAGCATTAACATCCATATTGGAAACAGTTTAACCCTATAAATACAGAAAATTATGAAAGTAATTAGAAACGCCAATTATGGCATTTGGAATGGAGTCCAAAACGGAAGAATGAGAACAGGCATTCGCAGCTGTTCATGTGATAACCAATGCACTTGCGACAATCAATGTTCCTGTGAATACCAATGCAGTTGCGACAACCAGTGTAGTTGCGACAATCAATGTTCTTGGGATGGTGAAAACGGTCCATTTGATACATGACGGGGTCTATTAGTCACTAAACAATCTAACAATCAATCAAATCAAACAAGTAATAACAATTAAAACTTATGAAAATGAAAAAAGTAACAAAATTTTTCATGGTAGCTTTATTGGCTGGAACGTTCAGTTTTGGATACGCACAAAACAAAGCAGATTATGAAAAAGCACCTAAATCAAATGAAAAAGTAATTGGAACCATCACCAGAACTTACTCTTACTATTATGCAGATGTAAATGCGGGACATTGGGTGTTTCCATCGTTGAATGAATTGTATAATAAGCTATTAAACGATGCCCGTAATGAGTATAATTCAAATGTTGATCTTAGAGAAATAAAATGGGATGATTACGATCAACAATATGATGATGGTATGAGAGTATACAATAAAATGACTGCTACTGTTGTCGCAAAGTTATCACAAAAAGAATTGTTCAAAACAGCATTATCTCAAGCTATGAAGAAAGCCTTTCGTGAAGTTCCAGACGGAGCAAGACTTGCAATTGATAGAATTAGCTCAGACAATGATGAAATTGACAGAGAATCTTTAAAAGATCAAGTAACAGATTTGTTATTGGACAAAGGCTATCGCATCGTTGCAAAGGAGTATTTTGCAAAACTCTATGAAGAGCAACAAGCTCAGCAAAGTGGAATTTACAATGAAAGAACCACTGTGCAGGAAAACAACTTCTCCGCTGTGGGCTACTACATCAATGTGAAGGTCACGGAAACCTCGCTGCGTGTTCAGGTGGTCAATGTGAGCACAGGAGAATATGAAGGCAATGCAACAGTAAACTTCTAAAAACCAACGATAATGAAAGCAACAAGAATCATCATTATGGCCATGGCCCTGCTGCTTGGCTTGGGCAACGCCATCGCACAAGAAGACTGCAACCGCGCACAAAAAGCGCCGCAGGCCAAGGAAACAGTGCTCACCAAAAGCACTCGCACCAAGAAGGGCTACGACAGCTTTTCGTCGGCCTACAAAGCCGCCCTGCGCGAGGCCAAGCAAGCCCATCCCAACAAGGAGGTCGGCATCCGCAACCTCAGCAAAGGCGACGTGAAAGTGAACGGCGACGGATCGGTGTCAAACTATTACAACTACACCGTGGTGGAGCTGCCCGGCATCGTGGCGCAAAACCTCTTCAACGCCATCAGCCAAGCCACGCGCGAGATTGACGAAGGCAACCGCTTCGCCTTGGACAAACTTGCCATCCTAGACGGCCAAACCGACAAGGAGAAAACCAAAGGCCAAATCGTGGACTACCTTTTGGGCAAAGGCTACAAGGTGGTGGCCAAGGAGCATCTGGAAAAGCTCTACAAGGAGCAACAAGGCCAACAAAGCGGCATCTACAACGCCGAGACCACCGTTGAGGGCAATAACTTCACGGCGGTGGGCTACTTCATCAGCGCCCGCATCACCGAGGAATACGTCCAAGTGCAAGTCGTCAACGTCAGCACAGGCGAATTCGAGGGGAATGTCACGGTGAATTTGTAGTTATTTATCTCACGCAGAAATCGCAGAATACGCAGACCATGTAGAGACGTGCCGTGGCGCATCTCTACTTTTTTTCTCAGGTTTCAATAAAACATAAAGCCTTATTTCTCGTAATAGCCTTTCTTGCTATATTGAGTCCAGCGGATGTACATCTCTTGATAATGATCCTTGATAAACTCCGAAATTTTGGCAATTTCGCAATCATTGAGGGATGCCATCTTCCATACGAGTAAAAGCATATCCATTGACGATGATGTCGGCCTTGTCGGCAATAGTCTTAATATCAAGCATAAGCAACACGCACAGTTTTAATCGGTTTCAGAAAATCAGCGGAGTCGATATATAATCCGTCAAGGATGGGCTTGAGGTCTATGTACTCCTCCTCCGGCTCGGCATTATGGCGGTACTTGGCCAGCACTACCAGATAGCCGTCGTCCCACTTCACAACATCCACATAGTGTTCGAGGCTGTAAGGAGCCTTAAAACGGATATGATAGCCTCCGAAGCTGAAAGCCGTAAAGCCCTCGCTGTTGCTGAGAACAGCCTCGTTCTCACTGGATTCTATGTTGTTACGCTCTGCCATTTGTTTTCCTATTCGGGTACAAAAATACAAATAACATTCCAAATCGTGTTTGTTTTTCAAAAAAATAAAATATGCGCGCGCATCACCGAGGAATAAGTCGTCAACGTCAGCACGGGCGAGTTCGAGGGGAACGTGACGGTGAACTTGAGATTTACCCAAACACCGCCTTCAAGCGCTTCATCGCCTCCTCCACCGTGCTACGCGGGCAGGCTAAATTGATGCGGAAGAAGCCGCTGCCAGCCTCCACGCCAAAGTCCTTGCCACGGTTAAGGCCGAGTTGGGCTTCCTGCGTCATTATGTGCCACAGCTCTTCTTCTGAAAGGCCGTAGCCGTTGAAGTCGAGCCACATCATGTAGGTGGCCTGCGGCTTGTGGAACTTCACCTTGGGCAAGTTGGTCGTCAAGAAATCGGAAACAAAGTCGATGTTGCCTTGCACATAATCAAGCAGTTGGCCGAGCCATTCGTCGCCTTGGGTCATGGCGGTTTGGGTGGCCACCTTGCCGAAGATGTTGCCGAGATGGGCTTCGAGGGCTTCCACATAATCGTTGTAGGTCTTCCTCAGCTCCTCGTTGGGGATGATGGCCGTCGAAGTGGCCAAGCCAGCGAGGTTGAAGGTCTTGGATGCTGCATGGAAAGTGATGCTGTTTTGTGCAAAGGTCTCGTCGAGCATGGCAAACGGACGGTGGCGGTAGCCCGGCAGCACCAAGTCGCAGTGGATTTCGTCGGAGATGACCAATACGTTGTTTTTCACGCAGATTTCGCCCAACAAAAGCAGTTCGTTCATCGTCCAGCTACGGCCTACGGGGTTGTGAGGATTGCAGAGGATCAGCATCTTGGCGGTCTTGCATTGCTCCACAAGTTGGTCGAAGTTGAAGCCGTAGCCGTCGGCCCTATTAATTAAGGTGTTGTAGACGAGCTTCCGTCCGTGGCTCGTGACGGCATGGTGGAACGGCGGATAGACCGGCGGCTGGATGATGATTTCATCGCCAGGCTTGGTGAAGGCCAGCACGGCCATGTTGAAACCACACACCACACCCGGCACAAACGACATCCATTCCGTCTTGACACCCCAGTGGTGGCGGCGTGCCAACCAATCCGCAATCGACTGGAAATAAAGCTCATCCTTGAAGTGGTAGCCATAAATGGGATGCTCAGCCCGTTTCATGACCGCCTCACGGATGAAGTCGGGCGTCTCAAAGTCCATGTCGGCCACCCACATGGGCAGCACATCAGGATTGCCAAATACCTGTTTTCTCAAATCATACTTAACGCAGTTGGTATCAGCGCGGTTAATAATCTTGTCGAAATCGTATTTCATTGTCATTGGGTTTGATGCTGCAAAATTGCGAAAAAATTTGCGGTTTTTGCCGTGCCTATGGAAAAAAGATGTACTTTTGCATTGTCAATTAAAGACACAGAAGTTCTTTTCTTCTTGGGGGAGTCGCATAGTGGCAATTGCAACAGACTGTAAATCTGTCCGGGTATCCGTTCGGTGGTTCGAGTCCACCCTCCCCCACGCCAAGGCGAAGTATTACGCTTCGCCTTTTTTCGTGGCCAGGCATTTTTCAAAAAAAACTATTGTTTTCATTGCAGCATTAAAAATATTGTATATCTTTGCACTATAAATACCATCATTATGAAGATTTTTGTCGCCAAATTAGCCTTTAAGACCACTTCCGAAGACCTAAGGGCCTTGTTCGAACAATTCGGCACCGTGGAGTCGTGCAAAGTCATCATGGACCATGAGACGGGTCGTTCGAAATGTTACGGATTTGTTGAAATGCCCAACGACGACGAGGCCTACAAAGCCATTGTGGAGACCGACGAAACCGTTTTCATGGGCAACGAGTTGCAAGTCAAGAAGTCGCGCCCGCAGGTGGTCGCCACGCCAAAACCCGAGAAACCCGCCAAGCCGAAGCGCCCGCATCACCCGTATGTGCCGCCAGTACAAGAAGAATAAGGCGACATTTGTATTTTTTTTAGTCAAAGAAGATACGCGTTTCGAAAAAAAGCCGTATCTTTGCAGCCGCAAATCGCAAGATTGGCTTGCGCCGAATCAGAGATTTCAGCGTGCTAAAAGATGGTCTGGTAGCTCAGCTGGATAGAGCAACAGCCTTCTAAGCTGTGGGTCTTGGGTTCGAATCCCAACCGGATCACCATTTGGAAAGGACTTCATCGAAGTCCTTTTTTCTTTTCCCCATCACATGAAAAATTTCCGTATTTTTGCAGCCAAATTACCCCATCATGATTCAAGCGACAGGCATCCATAAATCCTACGGCAGCCTTGAGGTGCTCAAAGGGATCGACCTCCACATCGCCAAGCGAGAGATTGTGAGCATCGTCGGTGCCTCCGGCGCAGGCAAGTCCACCCTACTCCACATCATCGGGACCTTAGACAAGGCCGACCGCGGACAACTCATCATCGACGGCACCGAAGTCGGCAAGCTGAACGACACCCAACTGGCTGCCTTCCGCAACCAAAAGATTGGTTTTGTGTTCCAATTCCACCATCTGTTGCCTGAATTTACGGCGCTTGAGAATGTTTGCATCCCCGCCTACATCGGCGGCATGGGCAAGAAAGAGGCCACGGAGAAAGCCCTTAAACTCCTCGATTACCTGAACCTTACCGAGAGGAAAGACCATAAGCCCTCGCAACTGTCGGGCGGCGAACAACAACGCGTGGCAGTGGCCCGTGCCCTGATCAACGACCCCGCCGTGGTGCTGGCCGACGAGCCTTCAGGCAACCTCGACTCAAAATCAGCCGAAGAGCTGCACAAACTCTTCTTCCGCCTTCGCGACGAGATGAACCAAACCTTCGTTATCGTCACCCACAACCCCACATTGGCCCAGATGTCGGATCGCACCATCACCATAAAAGACGGAAAAATTTAACGCCACCTATAATAAAAAAGCACGGTTTTCGTTAACTCATAGTTATAAGAACGAAAAATGAAAAGACACATACTATTCTCCTTGTTGTTTGGCGCTGCACTCGTAATGAGCGCAAACTTTGTCCAAGCCCAAAATGCCGAGTCATACGAGTCGTTGATGAAGAAAGGCAACGAGAAATACAATGCCAAGGACTTCATCAGTGCCAAGACCTACTACGAGATGGCATTGAAGCAAAAGGCCAACGACCCCACTGCCAAGCAAAAGCTGACCGAGACCGTGAAGAAAATCCAGGAAGACGGTGCCCGTCAGGAAGTGTTCTATGCCCATTTGGATGCCGGCGACCAATATTATGGCCAACAAAAATATGAAGAGGCATTGTCGGAATACGAAGCTGCATTGAAGGTCTTCCCCGAGGACAAATATGTGGGCGGCCAAGCCGAAGCGGTTCGTGCCATCTTGAAGGAACGCCAAGACAAACAAGACGCCTACGACACCGCCATGAGTCTGGGCGAGAGCCTCTTGGCCGAGGACAATTTCGACGCCGCCATCATGCAGTTTGAGACGGCCAGCCAGATCTTCCCCAACGACAAGCTGCCCAAAGAGAAAACGGCTGAAGCCAAACAGAAGAAACAACTCTATAACGAGAAGGTCTCCCGTTTCGACAAGCTTGTCGAGGAGGCACGACAACTTGGTCTGCGCAAGAACTACGACGCCGCCATCGGCAAACTCGACCAAGCCTTGGAGCTCTTCCCCAATGACCTCGACGCCAATGCCAAACGCAATGAATACCAAAGCGCCAAGGGCATTGCCGACCAATACAACGGCATCATCGCTGTCGCCGACCAACTCTATGAGAACAAAGCCTACAAAGAAGCCAAGGCGCAATACCAAAGTGCACTGGCCGTGGTGAAAGGCGATGCCTATGCCACCGACATGATCGCCCGTCTTGACCCACTCATCGCCCAACAGGATGCCGAAGAGGCCGCCCGAATTGCCGCCGAGCAAGAAGCTGCTCGTCTGGCTGCTGAAGCCGAAGCCGCGCGTATCGCTGCCGAGCAAGAGGCAGCACGCCTTGCCGCTGAAGCCGAAGCTGCAAGGTTAGCCGCCGAGGCCGAAGCCGCACGCATCGCTGCCGAGCAAGAGGATGCGAGAATTGCCGCCGAGCAGGAAGCCGCCCGTCTGGCAGCAGAAGAGGCAGCGCGTATCGCTGCTGAAGAAGAAGCCGCTCGATTGGCCGCCGAAGCCGAGGCAGCGCGCATCGCCGCCGCAGAGGAAGCCGCCCGTCAGGCAGCCCTTGCCGCCGCTGAAGCCGAACGCCAAGCGACCATCAAGGGCATGCTCGATGCTGCTGACGCTTTGTTCGACCAACAGGACTATGCCAACGCCAAGGTCAAATACCAAGAGGTCGTGACTTTCGACGCCGGCAATGCCATAGCCACCGCCAAGATCCAGGAAATCGACGGCATCTTTGCACAGATGGCAGCCGAACTGGAAGCCAACTACAACAAGGCCATGAGCGCCGGCAACAGCGCCTTGACCGCAGAGAACTTCGCCGAGGCAATAGCACAGTATCAGACCGCTTTGGCCTACAAGCCTGAAGACCCCACTGCCACAGCACAATTGGCCATTGCCGAAAAGTCGGAGAGAGACCGTATCGCTGCCTTGCGTAGCCAATACGAGAAGTTCGTCAAGGAAGGCGATGCCAACTTTAAGACCAACACCTTCGACAAGGCCATCGAGGCTTACACCAAAGCCGAGGAACTTGGTCTGGAGACCTACCCCACCGAGATGATTGCCCTCATCAGCGAAATCATCGAACAGAACAAACTTTATGAGCTGAACAGTGAGCCTTTGCTGTTGGCTGCCGGACAGGCCCAGCGTTTCGACTTCAACAAGATTGAAGTGGCCGTGCGCCGCTCCAACTACATCATCATCAAGGTGCGTAACCCGCATCCCGAGAAGACCTTCCCCATGATCGTCTCCTTCGGCGGTGCAGGCGGCAAAAACGGAGGCTTCGTGCTGCCCATCGCGGCCACCGAAGAGGAAAAGACCTTCATCTTCCGCATCGGATCGCAGTACAAGTGGTTCAGCGAAGACAACACCTGGATTGAAATCATCTCCGAGAACAACGAAGTCGAGATTGGAAAACTGGAGGTCTCCCGAAGCAATTAAGACTGTCCCTGTTCCAAACGCCTTAATGCCTTCTCTTCATAAGCCATCTCCTGCTTCAGATTCTCCAATTGCACTTGTTGGAACATCAACCGCTCCTTGAGTTCGCTGATGAGTTCTGCCTCGGCCTCTTGTCGTGTGGCGAACACCTCTGATAATTCTATCACGATGCCATTGTCCAAGGTAAGTACATCGTACGGAATGTAGATGCCACGGTCAGCAGGAACACTCTCCCTGTTTTTCTTGTCAACATGAAGGGTTTCATTGCCATTACGAGGGCAAATTGGAATGTTTAAATAGCGTTTTCGTTCCTCCACCTGAACGACTTTTGCCTTCCTAACGACATATCTTGACTCTGGCGAGCGATAATAGACAGGGTCGCCTTCCTTGAAATGACCCCTATTGAAATGAAAAGACTGATTAACCATAACTTAATAAACAATTGCCTTTAGGCAGCAAGAGCCGAAAGCTCTTGCTGCTTGACTTTGGTGAGATGGTTGGTTTTGAGGAAATGTTGGATGAATTTTTCTGATTCCGAGATAGTTAATCCAGAGAGGGTAATGGTGTAAGTTCCATTTTCCTGGATGATGGAGTGTTGGATTTTGTTTTTCTTTGCAAAACGACGGATTTGGTCATGTTGTTTTTCGGAGTTGGTTTTGATGATGGTGTTCATATTACTGCTGTTTCTTTGTGGTTTACTACATAATATAGACCCGCCAATCCGAAATATCAATCACCAACGAATTTATTTTTCAAAAAAAAAACCTTTTAAACTTCCTTGATCGCATCAAAGATACAACAAGGATCATAAAAAGAGGGTGACTAAAAAGTGAAGTCACCCTCTTTCTATTTGTGAAAAAGACTTGAACAGAGAAGCCAATCCATTGTGTATTTTTTGTAAAAAAGAGGGTTATTTTGCTGATATTTAGCAGAATAACCCTTGCTTGTAT
>JAFPUN010000006.1 GCA_017395365.1 Bacteroidales bacterium | reverse complement strand
GCTGCTGACGTTGAGGTAGGCCTGGTAGGGGTTACCCACGAGGTTCCAGCCCTTGTTGTACTTCAAATCATTAGGCTCTTGGTTGGTGAGCTTGATTGTCACGTCGCCGTTGTTCAGCACGCCCGAGTTGCTCATGTAGCTATCCTGGCTGATGGCCATCATGTAGCCCTTACCGGGAGTGAACTTGCCTGTGGTTTGGTCAGCCTCAGCGTAAGGAATATTAGGATGCGTATGGTTGATGATATCGTAGTGCCAGTGGTTGTTGATGCTACGCTTGAAGTTGATCCAGTGGTACTGCGGCTCGTAGTAGGTGTAGAAGTCCCATTTCACACCGTCTTCATATTCGGCGCCCATTGGCAGACCGTTCGGGAAGTAACCGTTAACCATGGATTGGATATCGACAGGTTGTCCATAGCCTATAGTGGCATTAGGTTTATACGTTGTTCCGAAGGCGGCATCCTGCAATGGGGTTGACATCATGTGCCAGTCGTATTTGAGATGGACACCTTGATTGTCGACAGCATGTGCACCCTTGTCGGAGTTGTCGAAGGTGATACCTACGGTGGCCTTGAAGTCGGGAGCGTTGTCCGCCTGGATCAGCACGGCGTCCTCGGCGATGGAGACCTTCACGTTGTTGTTGTAAGGCACCTTAGCAACGCCTTCAACAGCGCCGTATACGAAGATGCCGGAAGGATCCTTGTAGTCATTTAGCAGGTTGTCGAGGCCCGTGCTGTATTGCAGGAACTTGCCGTCGCTGTTGAGCGTAGCCAAGCTGTTGTCCATCGGGAAGGCCAAGATCGGTAGGTCGCCGTTGATGTCCTTGTTGATTGGGCGGTTCCACGAAGCAAAGGCAACACCATACAAAGGATCTTCTTCGTCTTCGATAGCTTTCTTTTCTCTCACCCACTGGTTCAAGGCGCTCAACAGACCATTCCAAACCGGGATGTGTTTGTCGACATAAGTAGTCAGACCGGCCGCGTCGGTCACGCTACTGTTACCGACATAGGTGTTGGTGTTCTTTGCGATGAGGTTGTCACCAAACATGTAGCCGAGGGCCTTGATGTCTGGCTCGACAGCGCCATAGGTGTTAGACTTAGTAGCGTTGCTGGTAGTAGGCGCTGCCATATAACCATTCGGTGTGTCAGTATAGCAGACGGTAATTTCACCGTCCGTATTGTCGTAAGCAAAGGCCGGGAAGGTCTGCTCGCCGATGATGGAATAGCAGTTTTCAACATGGCCCTTGTTGACACCAACGAGACCACCCATTGTGGTGGAACCGCTCATCGTGGTATTGGCGTAGCTGTTGTAGAGGTCACCGCTGTTGGTACCAATCAAACCACCCATGACGGTTTCTTCACCACCGGTCAGCGTGCTGACGGCGAAGACGGAATGGATCGTACCATCATTCACCTTAGCGGCAATACCACCCATGTTTTGGGTATTGGCATTACCAGTGACGCTACCGGCAGCCTCACAGTTGGCAATCGTACCGTTCTCCATGAGACCGACCAAACCGCCCAAGTTGTCGCTGGTACCATCAGAGAAGTCGGTGCTGATGATCATATTCTCAATGGTGGCACCGTTAATCACACCGAACATACCCTTGTCGGAAGCGTCGAGAGGACTGCGGATACCCGTGACCACATGGCCGTTGCCGTCGAAGGTACCAGTGTAGTTTATATCGGCATTGCCGATCGGCACCCAGATGTTGTCGTTCATGTCGATGTCGGCGGTCAACTTGAAGTTGGTGTTGGGATAACCAGCACCGTTATTAACGTCATTGTAACCCGTAGCAACGGAGATAGCCCAAGCCAGTTTTTGAGGCGTGTTGATATTATCGGCAGCAAAGCCTGTAGGCTCGCTGGTCACAGCCGTCACCCAGGTACCGACGAAGAAAAGATACTTCTTGGAGTTCTGGAACTCTGCCGGAGACAAATTCAGCTTGTTCAACTGATACATCTCCTTATCGTCAGTTGCACGACCAAGGTCTTCATCCGTGTAGAAGACATCCAGACGAGAAGGATTATCGGAAAACACAACGGGGTTGTACCACTTGTCTTGTTCTGAACCAGCAGGTTTCCAATCGTCCTTGGTAATGCCAATCCTCGATTCAGGATCAACATCGCCAGTCATGGTGATGACATTTTCATATTCTTTCAAGTACACATTGTTCTCGTTGGAAGCTTTTGCGGAGGTAGCTTTGGTGTTGCCTGTCACATTCACCAAGCCAGCGATATTCATCGTACCTTCCATATAGATACCACCACCTGTATTGGCCGTGGAGTTGCCGGTGATCGTGGAATTAACTGCCATGGTCAAGGTGCCTTGTTTATCAACCTTGACAGCACCACCGGGAATATCATTCTCACCGACTTGAGCCTTGGTGTTGGCATTACATGTCAACAAGGTACCGGTGGCCAAGTTAAGCTTACCGTTTTTCTCAACTCTGACCATAGGAGCCGTGGCGGCAAAGGCTTCAACAACGCTCGATTCCAAATCATGACCAACAGGATGTTCGGCGTTGATTTCTTCCGAATAACCGTTGAGCGTGATATAGTGCATCTCCATCTCGGACTTCACATCCACCATAACGCCTGGGAAGCAGGGGTTGTCATGGTTATAATCCTCATAGAAGGCCGACGTCCAAGTATCATCGCCGTAGGCCATAGGATGACCGCCAGGATAACGATAAATGGTAATGTTCTCGTAGGCAGAACCATCCCAGCTCAAGGTGGCGGCATCATCTTGTGTTACCGTGTTGACGATGAAGATGTTGTCACCAGCCATGTATTCGGTACGGGAAAGAATGCCGTTCAAGGTCAGTTTTGCGGCATCGGGACGCGTACCAGCATAGCTGTTCATTCCATTCACGCCGTCAAGGTAATAATTGTCGCCAGGACCCTTTCGCCACACCTCAATAACAATGGTTGAAGTCCCTGTTCCGTCAACCGGGTCATCATTAGTACCTGTATTATAGTGAGTGAACTGGAAAGTAAAGGTCAACGTTCCCATCAGTTGTGTCGTCGATTTCAATGAGCCATCGTAATACAGGTCAAAATCGATGGTGAAGTCCTTACGACCCATGGTCTGACCAATACGTTCGCCAATGTTGGTTTGACCAATGTATTCGGTAACATCGAACGGGCCGTAATTATAGTCGTCCCAACCCCAGGTGTAGTCCTTGTTTTGGGCTGCATAGAAGAGCATGGAGAACTCGGTGTCTGAACCTTCGTATTCAGGATGTTCACCATCAGAATACTGAACCATCGAAGCACCTGTATGCGTACCATTCACCTCATCGTCCCATGTCAGGCTCTGCAAGGTCCATTCTGAAGGATCGCCGTTGGTGTTCATAAAGACAGAATACGAAGGCAAGGTGACCCTACCTTGATACACGTTGCCACATTCACCCTTGCCTTGCATAAGAGCCACAACACGGGTGCGCACAGGCTGGTTGATGGTCGTCTTTGTGGTTATGATCAAAGCCACTTCCACCACATCGGCAAGCTGATAACCGGTTAGTTCACCGTTTTCATAGACAGGTTCGTACTGCTCAAAATAGATGGTGACGGGGTCAAGCACCCTGTTCACACTGATGTTGTTGCTATAGGTCAGTTGGAACAATACCTCAGGCATCTCCGTGTTGTCACTATAGGTCCATTTGGTATTGTTACCGGCCAAAATGGCATCAGCATCCTCATTGATGATCCAATTCTCATTGTTCACATTGCCAGCAGTAGCCATGGCGCCTTGCGGGATGGCTACCAAACCGAAGTTGACATCTGGATATGAATTAATGCAGGCAAGACCGACACTAACGTCTGAACTCGACTGTCCCGTCTGGAAGGCATTGGTTCCAGCACTCATCCAATTGCTAGCCGTGGCGGAATAGGTGTCGCCATAGTAGCCGGCATTGCAGGTAGCCACATCAGTACCGTAGTCGATAGTGGTGCCAGTACCGCCACTTTGCTTCACCTGGATACGGTAGTAACCGTTCTCCACGGTGGCAGGAAGCTCAACTACAGCATTGCAAATACTGTAGGTGTTAGCCACGGCATTTGACTCAGCGATGAGCACAGCTTCACGATAGCTGTGAAGGCCACCGTAACGCCAGATACGGAAGTAGTCTTCACCGTTCTTGCTGGTATAGACGTGGTTTTCGTAGCGCATCTGAACACCAGGCGAGGCGTTCATACCAGCAGCATTAAACTCATTATACTCGTCATTGTAGCTGATGAAACCACCATCATTGGGGTTGTCGTATGCAGTGCTGCCCTGTGGGAAAGAGGCGCCTTGACCATACTTCGGACGGGCATAGGCGCAGCTCCTCGTGTTTTCATCACCTTCGTAGGCATCCGTCATCATATAGGCAAAGCCGCTCAGCTCGCCATACTTCTCTTCGGTTCCCTCAGAGGTCTCAGTGGTATAGAATACATTAATAAAGGTACCGCCATACACACGATACTTGTTTTCGACGCTGATAGTGCCATCGCTGAGATTCACAGGAGTGAAAGTGGGGCTTGCCGCATACACATTGGTGCAGCTACCATTGACCAACTTCTTGATTTCGTCGATAGGACGGTTGATCATCACGGAGCTACTATTGACCACATACAAGGCGGTCTCCACATTATGGATGGCATATTTCTCGGTGGTGACCAAGGAGTTCACCCTACCTTGACCGACATAATTGATATGGGCATTGTCGAGGACGACAGTCTTGGCGCGCTGGATGGAATAGAGCTCACGGGTAGCCGTTTGGTAAGGCTCTTCGATGGCTTCTTTGGCACCCGATTCATTGGCCACAGGTTGACCGTAGTTGCGTACCACCACCTTGGTGTCGGTCTTACCGGCATCGCAGGAGGTGCCGCAACCGTATACGCTGCCACCGATATTCATATAACCATTGACTTGGGGATTCGCGGTGATGGTGTTGTAGCCCGTGCCGTCGATGTAGACGTAGGTTTTACCTTCCACCGTGGAAGCACCGAAGCTATGACCGTCGAAGTTACCGAAGTCGGCGCCGGCCCACACACTGCCCTTGATATATAGCGGGTTAATATCGTAATCAAAGCCATTAGTAGGAGCCTTTTCTTGTGCCGTGTTGATGGCATGTTCGCCGATGAAGGCGTAGGCTGAACCGTAAGTGTGGCCGAAGTAACCGGCGGCAAACACCTGATAGGTGACTTCACCGCCTGAGATGTTGACTACGTTGCTTGTAGTGGTTGTGCCAGCGGTGCCCGTCCAAGCCAAGGCATCATCGGCGTTACGCGAACCTCCGTAGACGCTGTTGCCCACGATACCATTGTTCATATTGACGGTCTTGGTACCCTTCACGTACACCTTTTCACGCGTACCGAAGGCGCCACCATACACCGAGCCTTTGATCTGGGTCTTGGTCATCTCGTCGTCGTCCCAAGTGATGTTGACGACGACATTACCGTTGGTGACACCGTAGGAACCACCACCGAACACATTATTATCGATGAGGCCGCCGTTGATGTTGACGGTGCTGCCCGTAGCGGTGCTGTTGTTGTTGTAGTAACCCACGCTACCGTTTTCGCCGCCGCCATACACAGAACCAAGCACATGGGCATCTTCCTTGACAGTTACCGTAGTGGTACCAAAGATGTTGGCATTGGTGACAGGCACGTTGTCGTTCTGGGTACCCTTACCAGCACCATACACATTGTTGACCTTTGCGTCGCCGCTGATGGTGACCACAGCATTTGCACCGTTATTGTTTCCATCTCTACCCACTGTGCCTAATGCACCACCACCATAGACATTGCCATCAACCGTGCCGCCGCTGACGCCGACCGTGGTGTTGCCTCTAATGACGGTTCTCGAACCGTAACCGCCGCCGTATACATCAGTCTTCACGTGGCCGCCCTTCATATCAACGGTCGCCGTACCGGTAACATAAACGATGTCGGATGAGGCAGAGGCACCTTGGGCACCGCCATAGAGCGAGCCGTTCACTGTGCCGCCCTTCATGGTAACCTTAGTGGTTCCCTCAGTGCGCGACAAGTTGGCACCGCCATAAACACTACCTGAAACGGTCAGCTTGTCTTCGCCGCCGCCAAGCACCCAAACTTCAGCATTATCCTTGTTGTAACCATTATTACCGCCACCATAGACAGAGCCAGTGGTGGTGGCATCGTCGGCTACGACAACGAAGGATTTAAGTACGGTATAATAATCTTCCGTGGTAGCGTCTTCACCATATCCTGCGCCAAAGATACCATCCGTATTGGTTTGGTTAGCATTACCACCAAAATACACATAGGTGTTACCTGTGGTTTTACCAGAATAGTCACTACTACCGCTACCTGATTGCATGTGCGTACCATAGCATGCACCTGAAATCCAGCAATCGTAGTCGCCACCAGTAATGATGGTCTTACGGCTTCCCGTTGCAGATGAATGCTGTCCAGAGCCATAAACATAACGGCCTACTGATCCACCCTTGAAACGCATCTTCAAGACAACTGCATCTTGGCTTGCTCCTCTATCAACACCTCCTGCAACACCTCCTAAGAAAACACCTCCCAAGACATCGAGAGTACGCAAAGCCGTACAATCGTATGAATCACTGCAGTTTTCAAATCCCATATACATCTCTGTATTTGCAGAATTTGAACCAAATGTACCGCTCAAGGCTTCGAAAGCAATTTTTGCATCTGCTGATGAACAGCTGATATATAATCCGACTTCAATAGCTCCAGAGATGATGAGCTTGTTATTGGTATTGTCCTTTGCCCTATCATAGTCACTACCAAAAATGACTCTCTCAGTGAATGAGTTTGTAATAACAGTCCTGCCTGTTTGGTAATTACTTGCAGCTTTATACAAACCATACATGTTCGAATAACGTCCACTCTCTATACGCACATTGAAATCATTGTCCAATGTGGTAGTGTTAGTATTATTTGATGCTTGGTAATAAGCTCCATACACAGCAGAAGCCACATTACTGGTGCCGTTGGCCACACCGCGACCAATATGCAGGTTGTGACCGTTGGCATTCAAGTAAGCACTGCCGGTTATACTCAGTGTCATATTCTCCAACCTCACATCGGTTGCGCAACTGTAAGACGAATTTGAAATTGATCTCACCGTACCCGATCCATCAGGATTGATGGTAGTGATAGTATAAGGATAAGTGCTATGGGTGGGAAGTGAAGTAACCACATGGAAGTTACGTTCGTAAGCGTTCTTATAGCTGCCGTTGTTAGTGGCATAGTTGCCTGACGACATGGCTGAGGTGCTCGTGGTTACCCAAGCTTTGGCCCAAAGGGCTTCAAACTCCACTTCATTGCCTTCGGCGTTGGAGGTAACGAAAGTGATGTCTTCATCGGGATAAACCATATCACCCACCGACTTGCCAGAGATGGTAAGACCACCGCCCAAGCTCTTGATACGCCAAGCGTAGAAGCCACGATAGTCGGAAGAGCTACTGCTACCTTCGGTAATGCTGATATTGTCAATGGCAGCAGGAGGGTTAGTCCCTCGGTTACCATCGTTTCGCCAAACAATTATCACTTTATAGGTTCCCGCGGCAACAGTAAAACTAGCGCCACCCGTTTGCCATGTGTTTTGAAGGTTTAACTTTCCGCCATCAAGTGCCGTCCAGCCATTGGGAACGCTGTAATAAGTTAAATTATCGTATAACTGATTAGCGGTAAGGGTAACATTTGATGGGGCAAGCACAACGCGAATGTAATCATAGTTTGATTCTCCATATGCTCTCCAATTATAGCTTATATTATAAGTGCCAGCAGAAAGTGTAAATTCCTTATAAGCATAGGAAACCGCTGTCGTGTTATTGGTATAATTATTATTATTACCATTCGTAATATAAAGGCCATAGCTTCCTCCATTTGAAGCAGCGGTGCCACGAGTCCAATAGTTTGTAGTGCTTTGGACAAAGGTCCAATCGTTACCATTTTCAAAGTCTTGTGTATAACTGAAGGTGCTACCGCCACTATTCGGATCATACACAGGTCTCTTCTGGAACGGGTTAGCGATCATCGTATAGGGGTAGTTGGTACCACTTCCTTCGGCATTGGCGTTTTCCAAGGTCTTCAGATAGATGAACTGGTTGCCAGCTTCACCCACGTTTACAGCAACTTGGTTGGCAGCCACATCCGCGTTAAAAGCACTGTTAGGAATGTTGTTGGCAGCCGTATTGGTAGTAGTCATGGTGTTCGCGCCGTAGCCGAAGTAGGTAATCTTCACGTCGGCGGGTTTCAGGCTGTGGATGGGCTGTTCGCTGTCGCTGTAGTAGCTCCAAGTGTGGTCCTCGCGGTCATCCAAGAGGACCACGCCACCGTACACGCCGCTACCGCCACTTTCACCGCCAGGCACATAGATAGCAGAAGCCACGCTGGAATTAGTTCGATGAGGAGCCACGGCAAAGGCTCTAACGGTACCGCCAGCCGTAATGGTGGTGGGAGCACCGGTGGCACCCCACTCATAGGTATTGTCCGGGTTGTTTTCGGGATCAGGAATAGAACCGTCTATAGTGTAGTATATGTCAGCACCCGCAGTAGCACAAGTGATGGCAATGGTGCCCGTCTCGCCCGTGCCTGTAAACGTAATGACCGGAGTGGCAGCATGGAGGTTGGTCGTCTCATAGGTTTCAACCGCCGACATGATATCGGGGCAGGTGGTTCCTTGCGTAACGGCCTTCACTTGGAAATTGCCAGTGGGGCTCAACCAAGTTGCATTGGTCATATCAATGGTGTCGACGTTGATGTCGGTTTGGCCGGTAACGTGTGTCCACTCAATGGTTATTGCCGATCCAGAGGTGGTGGGGTCGCTGCCGTCGAGGGTATAACGCACCTTGTAGGTGTCGTTGGCACCAGTAGGAACGGTAGGACGGGTCACCAACAAAAGGTTGTTGTTTTCAGACAAACGGGTGAGCGTTGGCTTTGCAATGGCTGCACGGTTAATCTCAACGCTATGGTAGTTGGCGGTAGCGGTCTGGGCTTCGCCCAGCATGGCATAAGCCTTCACCGTCATGCCATTCTCCACATCGAAGGGAGTGCTGTATTCAGTGTAGCTGCTGCCACCATTAGTGCTGTAGTACAGCTGGAGCGCAGGGCTCGTGCTCAGCATGGTGGGAATCAGCTCCACGGTGTTTTCGCAAGCATACATGGCAATCACCGGCGCAGGAGGATTCGAAGCGATGTATGTCTGCTCGACGATGCTGATGCTAGCTTCCCAACCGTTGTCACGATATTGTTCGTTTGAAACGAACTTGAAGGTGATGGCGCTATGGGAAAGCACTGTGATATTGCCGCCGACACACAGGTCGGTAAACGAGTAGTAGTAGTCGTTACACGTGAAGTCGGCAATCAGATGATCATCGTTAGGCGAAGTGCCTTCATAGATGAAAAGATGGTCATCATTCACACGGAGTGTGCTGAATTCCACCTTCAAACCTGCGTTGGCTTGCTGGCTAGGCAAGGTGAAGGTATAGATGTACTCCTCGTTGTGTTGGTAACGGTAATCACCCCCACCAGGACCACCCGAGTCGTAGAAGTTAACACCAGCGGAAGTCACGACTGAGGTTCCGTTGGACATGTTAACATTGGTTTGTGCCATCGCTGCGCTGGCGAAGAGCACCATGATCAGCATCAGCAAGCTGGTTTTCAACTTGTTGAGCTTTCTTCCTTGTTTGTAATACTGTCGCATTTTGATTTGTGTTTAATATTTGATTTTTGTCTCTATTAATTGTCTTGTATCTTATCACATTCGAAACTCACCTTATTAATTATATAAGGTTACGGTCGCACAAGTGCGGCGTTTTGGCCACGGGGCACGACAAATCGCGCCACACCATCGGGTTGGCGGCAGGGCAGTCTCTTCCCAGGCACTTGCAGACCTATTTTCCCCTCACACCGCACGGAAAAAAACTCGCGGAGCGAAGGAATTGTTGTCAGTAAGTGTCCAGCATAAGACCTTGTAAGGTTGCTGGTTTTCTGCATTTTAGGATCCTTTTTTACTATAGTATTCTTTATTTCGTACAATGGACTGGCTGTACCTTCCAATCCGGCGGCAAAAATAGTAAAAATATCTTTAGCTTGTATCATATTTGTGGCATTTTTGAAAGTATTATGTTAATTTATTAGAAATCAGTAATATATGGTTTAAATTTCTATGCAATGTAACAAATGTGTTACACATTAAGGTTTGCATGGGTATGGTATGTAACAAATGTGTTACATAATCATGAGAGAAGGAGTGTTGTAACAAATATGTTACAAGTCTTGTATGGGCGATATGTTGTAACAAATATGTTACAAAATATGGTGCTTGCCGAAGTGTAACAAATGTGTTACATATTTATTAGAGGTGGTATATTGTAACAAATATGTTACATAGTATGTTTTTGGAAAGTGTAACAAATATGTTACACGATAATACTTGAATACACTGTAACAAAACCATTGCACTATATGTTTTGTTTCTTGAGTATAGTGTAACAAATACGTTACAATATGGTTTTGTGAATATGTAACAAATATGTTACAATTGTTTTTGAGAAAGTGTCACAAATAGGTTACATTATTCTACAAATTGTTGCTTTGTACCTGCGTCGCTTTGCGTCATTGACTCGCTTCGCATCGTCGAATCGGGGATTTGCGAGGAACGAAGCAAATCTAAGATTCGACGAAGTCAATCCAGATGGTGAGCTCTTTATCTGGATTGCCGCGCTCCGCTCGCAATGACGGACAATCCTCGAGTTGCTTTATTACGAGAAACATGAATGCGATTGAGGAGGTTCCCCTTCGGGGGAATCGCTAGATTAGCTACGCTGAATGCGGAGCATTTCGACGGAGTCAATGGAGGTGAACGTAGAGTGTCCAGCGGCGGTTTCTATCGTTAACGCTTCGTAAACACTTCAAACCGCCGCGTGTTACCTAATAATACTAACTCCATTCCCGAAGGGAATCTCAATACCCTACACTCATGCCTCAAACCCTCATGGCGGACCTCCCCCTTTTGAGGGGGTGCCCGAAGGGCGGGGGAGTCAACACACGCCTTCCGACAAGCAGACTAGACTGCCTGCCGGACGAGTGTTGAATCCCCCCTGCCCCCCTTAAAAGGGGGATGCCTACCGGACGCAGCCTTGCTCTACTCAGGGCGTTGCATCCGCGTCGCTTCGCGTCATTGACTCGCTTCGCATCGTCGAATCGGGGATTTGCGAGGAACGAAGCAATCTAGATAAAGAGTGCTCCGAATATACTATAGTCTCCTTGGACGTGTCGCTACAAGTGTGGTGACTTTACATTTTTTAGGTAACGGTACTCCTAGATTGGCTCCGCCGAATCTTCGATTTGCTTCGTCGTGCCTCCTCGCAATGACGGACAATCCTCGAGTTGCTTTATTACGAGAAACATGAATGCGAATGATGAGGTTCCCGCCAGCAGGCGGGAATGGAGGTAGACATAGAGTGGCCTGCGGCGGCCAGTACCGTTAACGACCCGTAAACACTTCAAGCCGCCGCGTGTTACCTAATAATACTAACTCCATTCCCGAAGGGAATCTCAATACCCTACACTCATGCCTCAAACCCTCATGGCGGACCTCCCCCTTTTGAGGGGGGGGGCCGAAGGGCGGGGGAGTCAACACTCGTCTCCCGACAAGCAGCATTGACTGCCTGCCGGACGAGTGTTGAATCCCCCCTGCCCCCCTTAAAAGGGGGAAGCCTGCCGGACGCAGGGCCTTGCTCTACTTAGGGCGTTGCACCCGCGTCGCTTTGCGTCATTGACTCGCTTCGCATCGTCGAATCGGGGATTTGCGAGGAACGAAGCAATCTAGATAAAGAGTGCTCCGAATATACTATAGTCTCCTTGGACGTGTCGCTACAAGTGTGGTGACTTTACATTTTTTAGGTAACTGTACTCCTAGATTGGCTCCGCCGAATCTTCGATTTGCGGGTCTCCGCCCGCAATGAGGTTAAAAGAGGCGGTTTGTCGCTTTGGCTCGGGTTCGCCGCGAAGCGGGAACCTCTTGTTACTTAAAGTAAACCCTAGTGATCCCGGTGCCGCCAGTCTCTAAGGAGGCGTCGCAGAAGTGCTCCACCTCGTGGATGTGGCTGAGCTTCTCGCGGATGAGCTTGCGCAAGATGCCGTTGCCCTTGCCGTGCAAGATGCTCACCTCTTTGATGCTGAGCAGTTTGGCCTCGTCAAGGTATTTGTCGACGATGTCCAAAGCCTCTTCGGCACGCTTGCCACGCACATCCAAGGTGAGGTCGAAGTGCTCGGCCTTCTCGCTGAGGTCGGCAGCGATGCCTTTCTGCCAGTTGCGTTGTGCCTTGCGAGCCTCGGCACGGCTCACCTTGCGGAGCTTGTCGGGACTGGTGCGCAAACGCACGCTGTCGAAGAGGATGGTGGCGTCGGTGTCGCTGATGGAAAGGATCTCGCCCACCACCTGCATCTCCTCGATGCAGACGGTGTCGCCCACCTTCAGCACCACCTCGGTCTCTTCCTTTTTCTTGGCCTCGGCAGCCTCTTTGGCCTTCTGGGCGATCTCTTCCTTGGTCTTCTCTAAGTTCTGGCGTATCTCCTTGGTCTTCGTCTTCTCGGCCTGCGCCTCTTTGATCTCCTTGATGGTGCGCTCAATCTGGCTGTTGGCCTTCTGTATCAGCTCCTGAGCCTCGGCAGCGGCGTCGCGAAGGTATTGCTTCTTCTTGCTTTCAAGCTCGGCGAGGAGTTTCTTGTATTTCTCCACCACCTCGGTGAGCAGCTGGTCGGCGATGCGCAGGTCCTGTTCTTTCTTGCGGATGGCTTTCTTGTCGACTTCGAGCTGCTGCAGCTGTTTCTCGAACTTGAGGTGCTGGTCGCCGGTGATGTTGGCGGCATCGTCGAGGATCTGCCGTGGGAAGCCGATCTTCTTGGCAATCTCGAAGGCGAACGACGAGCCGGGCTTGCCGGTCATCATGATGTACATGGGCTGCATGAAGCGCGTGTCGAACAGCATGGCGCCGTTGACGATGCCCTCGTGGTTGTCGGCAAGTAGTTTGAGGTTGGCATAGTGCGTGGTGACCATGCCGAAGGCCTGTTTCTTGTTCAACTCGAGGAGGATGGCCTCGGCGATGGCGCCGCCCAGCTGAGGCTCGGTGCCCGTGCCGAATTCGTCGATGAGGAAGAGGGTCTTGCCGTCGGCGTTCTCCAGCAGGGCCTTCATATTAATAAGGTGTGAGCTGTAGGTCGACAGGTCGTCCAGGATGGACTGCTCGTCGCCGATGTCGATGAAGAGGCTCTCGAAGAGGCCGCACTGCGAGTCGACGCGCATGGGGGGCATCAAACCGCACTGCAACATATATTGCAGCAGCCCGGTGGTCTTTAGGCAGACCGACTTGCCGCCCGCGTTGGGACCACTGATGACGAGGATGCGCTCCTTCTCGTTGAGTTGCAGGTCCAGGGGGACGACTTGCTTGCCTTGGGCTTTCAGCTTCTTTTCCAGAAGGGGATGACGTGCTTGTTGCCAATTAATATAAGGTGTGTCCAGTAATTCGGGTTTCACGCCGCCGATTTCGTTAGCCAGTAAGGCCTTGGCGCGGATGAAGTCGAGTTCGCCCAAGAGGTGCCATGCCTTGCGGAGCTCGGAGAGGTAGGGCCTAAGCAGTCGGGTGAAGGCCATGAGGATGCGGTGGATCTCGCGGCGTTCGGCATACTCCAGTTCTTTGATTTCGTTGGAGGTGTCGAAGATCTCGGCCGGCTCGAT
This sequence comes from Bacteroidales bacterium, assembly GCA_017395365.1. Lineage (GTDB taxonomy): Bacteria > Bacteroidota > Bacteroidia > Bacteroidales > F082 > Limimorpha. The sequence continues at coordinate 40,036 of JAFPUN010000006.1, read as the reverse complement.
GTAGACGGTCTGGCCGGTGGCCGACTCGTCGTGGATGAAGCCTCGGATGGCACGTTTGTCGCCCGCCTTCACGGGGATGACCAGGCGGCCGTCGCGCACGGTGAGTTCCGCCTTCGCGTCGACCCAACCCGCGGTCTTGGCGTCGCCCATGATCTGGCGGATGCGTTTCTCGATGCCGCCTTGCTTGCGGCGTATGCTTTGGCGAATCTCGAGCAGTTCGGTGGAGGCATTGTCGGGGATCTCGCCCTTGTCGTCGACAAGGCGGTTCACCTCGGTGAAGATGCTACGGTCGATGAAGATGTCCTCAATCAGTGACTTGATGCGTGGCGTGGCGTCGGCACTCTCGGAGTGGCCATAGCGCAGGATGGCCTCGACGACGTTGAGCGAGGGCTTCAGGGCGAAGAGGTCCTCTACATTGAGGCAGGTGCCGTCGATTTGGATGCGGTGGAAGGCCTCGCGCAGGTCGTGGAAGTCGCGCATGGGGAAGGGTACGCCGGTCTGCAGCAGACCTATGAACTCCTCGGTTTGTTCCAAGCTCTTGAGGATGGCGGCTTTGTTGGTCGAGAAGGCCATCTTGTCCGCCCATTCCAGTCCCATCTGGCTGATGCAGTGGTCGGAGAGCATCTGTCGGACGCTGGCGAAGCCGATTTTTTGTTCGAAGTTGGTTGGGTAGATCACGGATAGGTTGTTTTTCTATGGTTATTTCATCGGATAATTACCCCAGTCTTTCCAGGAAACATAATCGATTCCATTGATGGAGAGGGTTAAGTCGCCAAGGTAGAAGACCGCACCACGGCAGCCGTCGTTGCCACGAAGAGCAAGGTAGTCGCGCGTGTTTTTTGAGAGGTTTTGCTCGGCTTCGATGGTGCTTTTGATTTCGATGGCGAAGGTATGTTTCCAGTCGGCGATGGAGTCCACCTTAAAGCAAAGATAGGAAAAATCTAAAGTTTTGAGTGGAAAAATCTAAAGTTTTGAGTAGAAAAATCTAAAGTTTTGAATAACAGAATGCGTTAAGTTACTGAACAAAGGTAGTTTACATAAACGACAATATGTGATTCCCCTGCGGGGAATGGAGTTTAGCGTTTGTTTATAATCAGCGTCGGCCTGCAAGACCCATGTTACCGTGAGACTTTACTGGCCGACGCAATCTTATAACAAATAAGTTCTCCATTCCCCGAGGGGAATCTCAAGTCTTTACAGGCTCAGCTCATACATATAGCCGTGGTACTGCAGTGAGCCGTCGATGATGGGGAAGAAGAACTCGTTGTCGTGTTCCACGTTCTTCAGCTTCAGGTTCTCCATGAGGACCGTCTTGGTGCCATCGTCGTTGGTGGTGACCTTCAGAGTGCCACTCTTGGCCACATAGCCAGTTTGGGGTTGCATGGTCCAGAAGTCGGCGTCGAGAGCAACGTGGACGCAAGGCAGGAAGGGCAGGTAAGGTGTGCCGAGATACCCGAGTTGGTATTCGCCGTCGACAAGTTGTCCGCTGCCATAGCTGACGATGAAAGAACGTTTGTGGTCGGCCGACATGAAGAGCATGGATTTCACGCCGTCACCGAGGATACCCATTCCACTGATAGTGGTGATGCCAGCCAATCCGATGGGGCTCTCGATGTTCTTGATCTTGAACTTGTTGTCGGCATCGAACTGGTAAGGCGGCAGTGTGCCTTGGAAGTTGAGGGCCAATTGGACGGTCTGGCCGTCGTGGTTGGTGCCCATGCTTTGTGACAGAATGACAGTGTAGGTGCCGTTATTTTCGGTGACGGATAGCAGACCGTTCATCCAGTAATAGGTGTCGCCATAGAATAGGGTGTCGGCGCCCATGATGAAGGGAAGCTCGCCGAGGTTGAACTCGTGGAAGCCGACCACAGTGGGGACGGGGTCTTTCGAGTTGTTGCCCATCGTGTAGGTGCCGGGGACGATGTCGCCGTTGAAGATGATGGCGATACCTTCGTTCTTGGCGGCGGTCATCTCCTTGGAGGCGAGGACGATGGCGTTCTTTTGCCCGTACTTGACGGTTTTGGCAGTGACGATGTTGTCGGTGTTGTTGCCGACAGTCAGGGCACCGGATTGCACCTCAGGGGTGACATTGCCGTTGTTTCCATTGTTGTTGTCTTTGCAACTGGTGCCGATCAGGGCCAAGCCACAGAAGAGCATCAAACTTAAAAACACTTTCTTCATGATAAAATGATTTTGGGGTTGTTGTCTTTGTTACATAACGTATCTTTACCACAAAAATTGTGCCGAATGACTGTAGGACTGTCATATTATGGTAGCCGTCGATGGATTTCACAAGCGGCTGCCACGGTGTGACAGCCCTACAATCTTCGTTTTTAAATGTTCAACCGTAATTGGATTTCCTCCACCTGTTTTTTCAATTCCTGTACGGTGCGCATCAGTTCTTCTTCGCGGAAGCGGTTTTCGCGCTGTTGTGGCATTTCCGCACTGATGTAATGCACAAATTTCCACACTTCCTTGATGTCGGTGGCGGGGAGGTCGTAGGGATGGTAGAGCGGGTTGAGTGAGCTGAGGGTGAGTTTGCCTTCATGCTCGATCTTGTTGTCCACGATCTTGAAGACGATGCCGTCGTCCTGTGTGAGCACGATGTAGGGCTGGCCACTGCGGATGTAGGTCCAGTCGATGACATACTCGCCGGTGACATAGGAGCCGTCGGGGATGGGTAGCATCGAGTCGCCGCTGATCTGGAAGGTGCGGTACTTGCGGTCGTGCGAGAGGAAGGGCATGGTGAAGGTAGGCAGTACCTTGATGTATTCGGGGTCGGCAAAGCCTGTGGCATAGCCGGCCTTGGCCTTCTCGGCGACGAGTTCGATGTTCTCGTCGTTGTCAGCATTGACGGTAGTGGCCAGCACGCGCAGGTTGCTGCCTTTCAGATGCACATCGTAGCCGCGTTCGAGTTGCGAGAGTTGGCTCGGGCTGATGCTGCTCAGGTCGACTTTCACCAAGGTGTCGATGGCGATGCCGAAATACTTGGAGAAGGCGACCAGGGCCTCGAGGTTGGGCTCGGCGACGCCGTTTTCATAGCCGCTCAATGTGGAGCGCTTCATTTGCAGGGCAAAAGCAATGTCATCCTGAGTACGACCACGATGTTTGCGTAGGAATTTGATGTTGGTGTTGAAGTACATGATATTGTGGGATCTAAGATTTAACTACGAATTTCACGAATGTTACAAATTTACACGAAAAGAATTTGGCAGCGTACGCTGCGAATTTTTACGAATTCCAGATTCGTACACATTCGCAACGAAGTTGCAAAATTCTCGCATAGGTATTCGCTCAATTTGTGTAATTCGTAGTTTTTATACATTTGACATTCATTATTTTATGCTTTTCTTGAAAAAATATTTCCGTTGTTCATTGTCTTATTCCAAATAAATTGATTAGTTTTAAGGCAAAAATTCTGATTAAAAACTCGTCAAAAGTACAACTTTTTTGGAATATGCAAGCATTTTGGGCAAAAAAAAGGAGAAAAAACGATGGAAAGGACGATTTTACATTTGGATTTGGACACCTTCTTCGTGTCGGTGGAACGGTTGGTGAACCCATCGCTTGACGGGAAACCCGTCATCGTGGGCGGCATGTCGGACCGCGGCGTGGTGTCGACGTGCAGCTATGAGGCACGAAAGTTCGGCGTGCATTCGGCCATGCCGATGCGCATGGCACGGCAGTTGTGTTCGCAGGCGGTGTTCATCCGTGGCGACATGGAACTCTATAGCCGTTATTCGCGTCTGGTGACCGACATCATCGCCGACAGCGCGCCGGTCTACGAGAAGATGTCGATCGACGAGCATTACCTCGACCTTACGGGCATGGACCGCTTCCACGACTGCCAGCTGTGGTCGCACGAGCTGCGGCAACGCATCATCAAGGAGACGGGACTGCCCATCTCGTTCGGCTTGTCGGAGAACAAGACCGTGTCGAAGATCGCCACGGGACAGGCCAAGCCCAACGGAGAGCTGCAGGTGCCCACACCTTATATTAATAGCTTCCTCGATCCGTTGTCGGTGCAGAAGATCCCGATGGTGGGCGAGAAGACTTACACCTTGCTTCGTTCGATGGGTGTGGAGAAGATAGGCACCTTGCGCCGGCTGCCACCCATAGCCATGGAACGCGCCATGGGCAAGCACGGCCTCGACATCTGGAAGAAGGCTAACGGACAGGACAACACGCCTGTGTGTCCCTATCAGGAGCGGAAGTCCATCAGCAAGGAAAGGACATTTGATCAGGACACCATCGACGTGGTGACCATCAAACAATGCCTGGCGCGTATGGTGGAGAGCCTCGGCTTCGACCTGCGCTCGCAAGGCAAGCTGACGGGCTGCGTGACGGTGAAGGTGCGTTATTCCAACTTCGACACACACGACATGCAGCAGCGCATCCCTTACACTGCCTTCGATCATGTGCTGCGCGAGACGGTGAACGGCATCTTCGACAAGTTGTACAACCGACGGATGATGATACGGCTGGTGGGCGTGCGCTTCAGCGAGCTGGTCAGCGGGGCGCCGCAGCTGGCCTTGTTTGACGACAACATGGAACTGACTCATCTGTATGCCGCCTTGGATAAGATCAAGACGCGGTTTGGGGAGCAAATCATACATCGGGCGGCGGGATAATTTATTGGCGGCTGCCACGATGTGACAGCCCTACAGACCAGGACTGTAGGACTGTCGTATTACGGCAGCCGCCAATGGTAGACGGTCAAAATTATGAGAATCCATACATATTTTGCTGAAAAAATTGTGAGATTTCATACATATTTTGCTGAAAAAATTGTGAGATTCCGACAAAAGTAGTATTTTTGCGTTTGAAACAAGACAAAAATTTTGAGGAAAATGGAGCCGAATTATAGGGTTTTTAAGCGCAAGATTTACGATGAAATGCTCGAATGGAAGCAAAGTCGGGACGGTGCCACGGCATTGCTCATCAAAGGGGCACGGCGTATTGGAAAGTCCACCATCGCCGAGGAATTTGCACGCAATGAGTACGAAAGCCACATTGTGGTTGACTTCGCTGATGCGCCACAAGCCGTTTGGGAAGCCGTGGACAATATCTCCGACCGCAACAACTTCTTCATGCAACTCCAGTTCATTTATGGCGTGACCTTGCATGAACGACGATCAGTAATCATCTTCGACGAAATCCAGAAATGCCCTGCTGTGAGGCAAGCCATCAAGTATTTGGTGAAAGACCACCGTTATGACTTCATTGAAACGGGGTCGTTGCTTTCCATCAAGAAGAACACGAAGGACATCGTGATTCCGAGTGAAGAGACGCGACTGACTATGTATCCGATGGACTACGAGGAATTCCGTTGGGCATTGGGCGATACAACGACCATGGCTTTGCTGCAAACCGCTTTTAACGACAAGCGCTCTCTCGGAGATGCCTTGACCAGGAAACTCATGCGCGACTTAAGGCTATACATGCTTGTGGGCGGTATGCCACAGGCTGTAGAAACCTACCTGGACACCACCAATTTGGCGGCCGTCGATGCAAAAAAACGCGAAATTATTGAACTCTACAACGATGACTTCCAGAAAATCGACCCTTCGGGAAAAGTCGGAAGGCTTTTCGGCGCTATACCGTCACAACTCTCGAAAAACGCCTCGCGATATCAAGTGACAAGCGTTTTGGGACGCAGCGAAGAAAAAGACGCGATGGAGGAGATGTTGAAAGAGTTGGAGGACAGCCTGACCGTCAATTTCGCACATCACGCTGACGACCCCAACATTGGGATGCCCATGCACGCCAACTACAACCAATACAAAATGTTTGTTGGCGACACGGGCCTATTCATCACTTTAGCCTTTTGGGACAAAGCGGTGACCGAAAATGTCATATACCAGAAATTGCTGACCGACAAGTTGGCCGCAGACCTTGGCTATGTCTATGAAAACCTTGTAGCCCAAATGCTTACCGCAGCTGGCAATCGTTTGTTTTATCACACATGGCCGACAGAAAGTGGAAAGCACAACTACGAAATCGACTTTATCCTATCCCGGGGAAACAAAATTTGCCCTGTCGAAGTAAAATCATCAGGATACAAAACCCACGCCTCGCTTGATGCCTTCAAGGCCAAGTTCTCTTCCCGAATTGGGCAAAACTATTTGGTTTACTCAAAAGACCTTCGAAAAGACGGCGACATTGTTTTGGTGCCGGCTTTTATGGGGATGTTCTTGTGATTCGGGTCGTGTTGCTGGTTTTGGTGTGAGACAAAAGTTTTGCTTTATACCAACTCCCATTCCAAATATTTTGATTAAATTTACGGCGAGATTTTTGATTAAAAACTAATCAAAATCGTTTGAATGATCGCCGTCCATTCATATAACAGCCTGTGCTACGGCACGATGCCGATTGCGGACCTGGTCAGTAAGGCCGCCGCGATGGGCTATGCCGTCATGCCGTTGACCGACATCAACACGACGATGGGGGTTGCCGACTTCGTGTTCGAATGCCAAAAGAAAGGCATCAGACCCGTCGTGGGTGTGGAGGTGCGCAACGGCAACGAACTGCTCTATGTGGCCTTGGCCAAAAACAACAAAGGCTTCGCCGAGCTGAACCGTTTCCTGACCCAGCATAACCTCATCAAGCAACCCTATCCCGAGATTGCGCCCGAATGGGAAGAAGTCTTCGTTATCTACCCCTTCGGAAAGCGTCGGCCAAACCAACTGAAATCGAACGAATACCTTGGCGTGCGCTTCTCTCAACTGACCAAGATGTTTGCCTGCGAGTCGTTCGAAAAATTGGTGGCCATGCAACCCGTCACCTTTGCGGAAGAGGCCGACTTCGAACTGCACCAGTGCATGCGCGCCATCGACGGGAATGTGCTGATCTCGCGCCTTGACCCCAAGACCTGTGCCGCTCCCGACGAAATCCTGTTGCCTGCCGAAAGGATGAGAACCACCTACGCGCTCTATCCGCAATTGATTGAAAATGCAGAACATATCTTGGAACAATGTGAAATCGGCATCGACGCGAGCGTGAAGAGTAAGCGCACCTTCACGGGCAACGCCTATGACGACCGTGAACTGCTGCGCAAGCTGGCCTTCGACGGCATGGCTTACCGCTATGGCACGGCCAACAAGACCGCCTACCGCCGCATTGAGAAGGAACTCGACATCATCGAGCGGATGGGCTTCTGCGCCTATTTTCTCATCGCGTGGGAAATCGTTCGTTTTGCCATGTCGCAAGGCTTCTATCATGTCGGGCGGGGCAGCGGGGCCAACAGCGTGGTGGCCTACTGCCTGAAGATCACCGATGTGGACCCGATAGAATTGGACTTGTACTTCGAGCGTTTCCTCAATCCCAAGCGGAGCAGCCCGCCCGACTTCGACCTCGACTTCTCGTGGCGCGACCGCGACCGGGTCATCGCGCACATCTTCGAGAAATACGGACAGGAGCATGTGGCACTATTGGGTGCGACGGTCACCTTCCAGGAGAACTCCCTCTGCCGCGAGTTGGGCAAGGTGTTTGGCCTGCCCAAAGGCGAAATCGACCAGATGGAGCGTAACCCGAAGGCGTTTGCCCAGCAGTATTTCATCGGCCAGCAGATCCTATCGTTTGCCGAGCGCCTCCGCGACTTCCCACGCCAACGCTCCATCCATGCCGGAGGTGTGCTTATCACCGAGAACCCCATCACTGACTTCGCCGCCCTCGACATGCCCCCCAAGGGCTTCCCGACGACGCAATACGACATGTATTCGGCCGAGAAGATGGGCCTCGTCAAGATGGACATCCTCAGCCAGCGCGGCATCGCACACATCCGCGACGCGGTGGAGATGGTGGAACACAGCCGTGGCATCCGCATCGACATCCACCAAATCAACGCGCTGAAACAGGATGAGTTGATAAGGCGACAATTGCTGAAAGCCGAGACCTGCGGTTGTTTCTACATCGAGAGCCCGGCCATGCGCGGGCTGCTGCGCAAGTTGCGTTGCTCCGACTACAAGACCTTGGTGGCGGCCAGCTCCATCATCCGTCCTGGCGTGGCGCGCTCGGGCATGATGCGCGAATACATCCACCGCTTCCATCATCCCGAATCGGTAGACTATAAGCATCCGCTGTTGAAGGAGCTGCTGTCCGAGACCTATGGCGTGATGATCTATCAGGAGGATGTGCTGAAGGTGGGGCATTACTTTGCGGGCTTGGACCTTGCCGATGCCGATGTGTTGCGCCGCATGATGGGGCATAAGATGCGCGACAAGTCGGAGTTTGAGGAGGTCACGAAGCGCTTTTTCGACAACTGCAAGGCCAAGGGCTATCCCGACGCCTTGGTGCAGGAGCTTTGGCGGCAGATTGAGTCGTTTTCGGGCTATTCCTTCTCGAAGGCGCATTCGGCCTCGTATGCCGTGGAGAGCTACCAGAGCCTCTATCTGAAGAGCCACTTTCCGCTGGAGTTTCAGGTGGCCGTCATCAACAACTTCGGAGGCTTCTATCAGACCTGGTTCTACTTCAACGAGGCACGGCGCATGGGAGCAAAAATCCATCTGCCTTGCGTCAACCGCAGCGACTACCTCACCACTTTGAATGGCCGAACGATCTTCATGGGCTTTGTGCATCTGCAAGGCATAGAGCAGCGGTTTGTGGAGTATTTCGTCGCCGAACGCAAGGCGCGAGGGCCTTTTAAGAGTTTGGAGGACTTCGTCGCGCGGGTGCCGTTCACATTGGAACAGTTGGTTCTGCTCATTCGAGGCGGTGCTTTCAACTTCACGAAGCAGACCAAGGCCGAGCTGCTTTGGCAAGCGCATCTCAACAAGGACCAAGGCAAGAAAGAACAGCCTGAGACGCTCTTCCCATTGGAGAACCGGCATTTCGAGTTCCCCGATTTTCAGGCCAATGTCTTGCAGAATGCCTATGACGAGATTGAATTGTACGGTTTTCCTGTCTCTTTGACCTGGTTCGACCTGCTGAAGACCAAGTTCCGTGGGGAGCTGATGGCCTCGCAGATGCTGCATTTTGTGGGCAAAAGCTATCGGATGCTAGGCAAACTAGTGACGGTGAAATATGTGCGCACCTGCAAGGGCGAGACTATGGCTTTAGGTACCTTTGTCGATGTCACCGGCGAGGCTTTCGACACGGTGCATTTTCCGCAGGTGCTGAAGACATGGCCCTTCCAAGGCGACGGGGTGTACCTGCTCTTGGGCAAGGTGACGGAAGAGTTTGGACAGCCGTCGCTGGAGGTGGAGAAGATGGACAGGATGGGGTATAAGTCGTTGGAATAATTGTTGTTTTGTAGGTTTTGCAGGGGAAAAGGCCTGTAAATGCCTAATCTTTTGTATCTTTGCGCAAATTTTTTGAAGGAAATGCGTCGAAAATCTTATTTGTTTTTAATCTGTCTTTTATCGTTGACATTCAATGTGTTGGCACAGCAAAAAGGACAGGTTTCAGGCGTCATCAAGGATGCCGAGACTAGCGAGACCTTGATAGGAGTGTCGGTTTATGTCGAGAAACTGCAGCAGGGTACCACGACCGATGAGAAAGGCCATTACGAATTGGATTTGCCTTTGGGTGAGCATATGTTGCGTGTCTCGTATGTGGGTTATACCACGCTCAATAAGAAAGTGACCGTGACCGCCAAGCCGCAGACAGTCAACATGAAGCTGCAGCCCGAATTGGAGAAATTGTCGGAGGTGCAAGTCACCAGCGAGCGCAAGGACCGTAACGTGACCGCCATGGCGATGAGCGTACAGACGCTCGATATGATCACTATCAAGAAGATTCCGGCGCTGATGGGCGAGGTGGATGTCATCAAGAGCATCACCTTGTTGCCGGGCGTGCAGTCGGCTTCGGAAGGTTCGTCGGGCTTCAGCGTACGCGGTGGTGCCACCGACCACAACCTCATATTGCTTGACGGTGCTCCCATCTACAACGCATCGCATTTTCTTGGATTCTTTTCCGTGTTCAACAACGACGTGGTGAAGGATGCCACGCTGTATAAGGGCGACATCCCTGCCAACTTCGGTGGTCGTCTGTCATCGGTGCTCGATGTGTCGGTCAAGGACGAGATGCCCAAGCGTTTTGGCTTTCAAGGCGGCGTGGGTTTGGTGACGAGCCACCTGATGCTCGAGACCCCGCTTTTCGACCATAAGACCTCGGTGATGCTGGCAGGCCGCAGGACCTATGCAGGCCTCATCCTGCCTTTCCTGGGTGAAGACCTCAACAAGTCGAAGATCAATTTCTACGATGTGAACGCCAAGGTGTCGCAAAGCCTCGGCAAGAACGACCGCCTGTTCCTGTCGTTCTATAACGGCCACGACCAGTTCTCGATGCAGCAGATGATAGGTTTGGGCTATGGCAATAGCAGTGCCACCCTGCGTTGGAGTCACATCTTCTCCGACCGCTTCACCTCCAACCTCTCACTGATCGGTTCGCGCTATCGCTACAGCATCGATATCGCTTATAATCCTTATGACTTCGCCATCAAGGCGGGCACCGATGCCGCCAGCCTCAACTACGACTTCGCGATGCACTGGAACGATGAACACACATCGAAGTTTGGCCTTACCACGGGCATACAGTCCTACCTGCAAGGTGAGATTAACGACAGGGGAGGAGCCCTCTCGCAATACCTTCAGATTGACCAGTCGAAAGCAGTGGCCCGTAAGGCGTTGGAGCATGCCGTATATTATACCCATGACTACACCCCCGTGCCTCGTCTCACTTTCCGTGCAGGCTTGAGACTGTCGTGCTTCCAAAACATAGGACAGGAAGAGTTGTATGTGTTTGACACCATCCTCCATTCTCCTATGGATACCCTTTATTATGGCAAAGGAGAGGTGTTCAATACGGTCGTCAATCCCGAACCGCGTGTGGCGGCCATGTTCCAAATCGACGAGCATTCGTCGATCAAGGCTTCTTATTCGCGCACGGTGCAGTATGCCCAAGTGGCCTCGTCGGCTACAGGCGGTCTACCTTTCGATGTGTGGTTCCCAACCAGTCCTAATGTGAAGCCCCAGAAATGCGACCAATTTGCCCTCGGCTATTTCCGCAACTTCGCCGATGATGCCATCGAGACTTCGGTGGAGGTGTATTACAAGGACATGAAAAACGTCATCGACTTCAAGGATAACGCCATTACCTATGGCTATTTGCTGATTGACGGTGAGTTGCGTGTAGGCAAAGGCCGTAGTTATGGAGCCGAGTTCCTCGTTAGGAAGAATGTGGGCAAGTTCACGGGATGGATTTCGTACACCTACTCACGTACATTCCGCACCATTCCTGAAATCAGCCTCGGTAGGGAATACCGCTCGCCTTACGACCGCCCGCACAACATCGTCATCGTGGGCAGTTACGATGTGACACCGCGTATCACCCTCGCCGCCAATTGGATCTACAATACGGGTCAGCCCGTGACTTTCCCCTACGGGCAATATACCATCAACGGGGTGACTTATGCCGTATACAATGGCAGACGCAATGAGAGCCGTTATCCCGACTATCATCGCCTCGACCTGTCATTCACCTGCAAGTTGGGCAAACTCGACAACCGCCGCTGGCAGCATGAGTTGAATGTCTCGGTTTACAATGCCTATGCCCGTCATAACACGTGGGCGATTACCTTCGACCAAGGGCCTAACGGCAACATCGTCACCAAGAACATGTATCTGTTCTCGGCAGTTCCTTCCATCACCTATAACTTCAAATACTGAACGTCATGAAGCAACTTCGTAAGATATTGGTTTTTGCATCGATGGCGTTCTTCGCCGCTTGCACAGAGGACATCGTGATCGACGTGGAGGAAGGCAACCATAGGATTGGCGTGGAGGCTTCGTTTACCAACGAGTTGAAACGCCATGAGACCATCTTGAGCTATACGGCGGATTTCTACAATCAGAATGAGATCCAGATGGTCAGTGGGGCCACGGTCTATGTCACCGATGGCGTCGATACGATGTATTATTATGAGGACGAGGAGCAGCCGGGACATTATTTCACCGATTCTGTCGCAGGACGCAAAAACACGGTCTATCGCCTCAGTGTGGAAGCCGTTGACCAAGATGGTGAGTCGCAAAGCCTTTTTGCCGAAGGCTTGATTCCCGACAATGTGGAAAGCATCGACAGCCTGGCTATCAAGCATTACAATGGCAGTAACGACTCCATCCCCTCCGTCTTCCTTATCGATACCGTTGAATGGGTCTATCCCTACTTCCAGAGTCTTCCCGACCCGGGTATTATTTACATGCCCAAGGTCTGGAAAAACGACACCTTGGTCTCGGATAGCCTTAGCCTGACCTTGATGATTCCCCAAGGCGGATTTGCAGGCTATTATGTGAACGGCCCTGAGATGTTGGAGTCGAACAAGGAGATACCGATAGGCTATTTCCTTCGCTCGAAACTAAATGACGGAGACGAGATCCGTGCGGATTTGTATAGTATTACGCCAGACTATTATTATTACTTCTACAGTATATTGATGTCGACGGGCAGCAATCCCATGCTGGGAGCTCCTGCCAATGTGAGTTCGAACATTCAGCCGGAAGGCGAGGGTGTCGGATGGTTCTTTACCGCATCAGTCGTCACGGGAAGCACGGTTTTCAGGAAATAAAGTATGGCAAGGTGGAAACGGCATATGGGTATGATGATGGTGCTTGGCCTGTTGGCCTCATGCACCGAGGATATCGTTGTAGATGTGCCGCAAGGCAGGCGTGTGCCTGTTGTGGAAGGCTCGATCACGGATGAATACAAGCGTCACGAGGTGATTCTCAGTTATTCCACTGCGTTGTATGATACCATTGGACGCGAGATGATTTCGCATGCCGAGGTGTATGTGGCTACGGGTGACGACACCATCTGGTTTTGCGAGCAGGAGAACAAGCCGGGCCATTATCTCTCCGACTCGGTGGCGGGACGCAAAAACCGCTGGTACCATCTGGAGGTGAATATAGGTGAGAACCCTTTGTACCCAAGGCCTCTCCATCTGTATGTCGATACCAAAATGGCGAATAACGCACAAGGCATCGATTCGGTGGCTTTGGTGCCCAAACTCGATGAGAACGACGTCCCCTTTGTCGACGACAAAGCTGCCGTCTGCGTGTGCCCGTATTTCCAGACGATAGCCGACTCTACCATCGTCTATAATGTGGAACTCTATTTGAATGGCAGACTCTTCAAGAACCGTCCTTCGAAACTGTTCAACCTTTTCCCCATGAGTGGCTATGCAGGCTATTATTTCAACGGTCCCGAGATGTTGCAAGACAATGTCGAGGTTCCCGTAGGCATCATGAATAAGTCGTATTTGCGCGATGGCGATGTGGTGAAGGTGAGGCTTTATAGCATCTCTAGGGATTATATGTATTTCCTTGTGGGCCAGAAACTGGCCGTCGGCGTTAATCCGGTGATGGGGGCTTTCCCCGCCATGTTCACCAATGTCTTCTCCAACTGCGATGCGATAGGATGGTTCAACGCCACTTCAGTCATTGAGGGCGAAGGCATCTATCATGAGGATATCTTTCAGGAGTGATTTGCCGGACATGCCATAAGAAAGGCGACCCCGAAACTCGAGGTCGCCTTTCATGTTGTGTTTGGTGGGTGATTACTTCACCACCACCTTCTCGACGCGCACTTGCGTGCCCGAGGTGAGGTGGAGGAAGTAGACGCCTTGGGTCAGGCCGTCGACGCTGATATGTTCAGCACCTTTTGCCTTGCCGTTGGCCACCACTTGTCCCATGCCGTTGAACAAAGTGTAGCTGTATTCGGCATTGCCACCGTCGATGTGCAGCGTGCCGCTGACGGGGTTGGGATAGATGGAGAACTCGGCCATATCCTCTTCAACACCCAGTTCAGACTTCACCACGACGCACTCGGGAGTGCTGACGCCTTGGCTATACTCGGCGACGACACAGTAGGTGTAGAAATACTCGGTGTAGACCTCGTCGACATAGGAGGACTCTGTGGTCTGTCCAATCTCGATGCCGTTGCGGCTGATGATGTAGTTGGTGGCGCGTTCCTGAGGATCCCACGAGAGGGTCACAGTGCCAATACCGATTTCTGCAGCCAGGTTTTCAACAGGATCGAAGGTGGCGCTGGGGATGCTGACGCAGTCGCAGTCGAACTCGAAGAGCACACCAGGAGAGGGATTGTTGGCTTGATAGATCTGGGCCCCGTTCTGGTACTTGACCACGAAGGAGCATTCGTTGTCGTAGCTACCGCGGTTCCAGGTCAAGGTGACATGAGTGCCCTTGCCAATCTTAAGGACTTCCGTCTGTGAGTTGCCTTCACAGGAGAGATTCACGCTAGGAGTACCGTCGCTGAAGCTGACCGTCAATGATGCGCCGTTCCAGCCATCGCCCCAAGAGTCGGACATCTCGAAGACGACATCGCAGGTGTTTCTCATGGTGATGGAACCTTCGGCACTGAGGCCGCCGTCGGCTTGCATGGCGAAGTTGACCACGATCACCTCGGTCTCGGGGCAGTTCTCATCGATTTGGATGTTGAACACGCAGGTGCTGATGCCGTTGGGGTCGATGGTGCCCATCTCGATGGTGGGGTTGAGCAGGGTGACATATTCACTCTCGCAAGCGATGCTGGCGATGGCGTTGGTGGCCATGTAATGACCGGTGTTCTTGAAGTTGGCTACGAGCGTAAGCGTTTCGCCAGCAGCGAAGCTTTCGGCCCAGTCGGTGCCACCGTAGTCGAGGATGGCTTGGCCTGCGGTGATGAACATCTTGCCGCTCCAGGTCTGACGGCCATCGGTCATCTCGACATCGATTTGGAAGCGCGTGCCGTCTTCAACACCCTCTGCTACGATGAAGCTGAAGGCATCTTGCAGGGTGACGGTCTCCTCGGCAGGCAACACACCAAACTGTGCGGTGCCTTGGGTGAGGGTTAAGCGCTCGTCGGCGCAAGTCAGGTTGACGTTGGTGTTGCCGTTGGTCGGGTCAACGCCGACGTTCTTGAGGACCATGGTGAGGCTCGTCTCTTGGTTGACAGGAGCGAAGTTGGGCGTGTAGTTGGAGATGGTGACGAAGGGGCCTTCGGCAGGAAGGACGGAGACACCCAAGACTTCAGCCACTTTGTTGTAGCCGATCACAGTCAGGGTGGCATTACCCACATTGGTCATCGGGGGGAAGCTAAGGGTGCAGGTGCCGTCGATGATGTCACTCGTGGCGATCACTTCGCCATCCATCATCAGGGTGGCAATGCCGTAAGCGGTGTTCTCGGCGGTGATTTCCAGTTCGCTCATTCCGAGCATCAGCACTTCGGGAGAGCAAGTGACATTCATGCTGCTGGGGTTGTCGGTGCGGACCAACAGGCTCGGGTCGCCAAAGAGGATCCAAGTGTTGTGGGTAGCGCCTTGGTCGCTGGGTGCAGCGTCAAGGATATACATGTTGCCGTTCAAGGAAGCGCCGCCGAAGGTGTGGCAGAAGAGGTCAGTGCTTCTCCATCCGGTGAGGATGTCGACCATTTCGTCTTGGCCGTACATGGGCGGCGTCCAAGGTTGTGAGATCCAACTGAACATGCCGCCGATAGCGCCAGTGGGACGTCCCGTGGCGTTGTTGGTGGCGCGGAGCCAAGCCTCGCCGAAGCAGTTGCCGTTGAATTCGCCGTTGTTGCAGGCCACCGACCAGATGTAAGGCCATTTGTCGTCGTTGACCAAGGCGTTCACATGGCTGATGCTGTAGTTGGCGACTGCCCAGCTCTGTTGTGAGCCATGGTTGCAGTAGTTGCAGATGCTCTTGCCAGCGTTGAAGTCGGCGCTGATGGCGTTGGCACTGGTGCCGCTGCCTACGCCGCTGTATTGTTGCGTCACATTCTCATAGGTGTAATGCATCAAGGTGTCGCGCACATAATTGATGTGCACATAGTCGGCTTCGCCGAAGTGGCCTTGACCGGCGCCTTCGTTGGCACCGATGCCAATGCCTTGGTTGACCCAAGTGACATCGCCTTTCATGTCGCGCTCATAATACAGCACTTTCTCGACGTGGGTGTTGACGTCGGTCACGCTCTGCACCGAGAAACGGCCTGTGAGGACTTCAAGGTAGTAGTCGTTGCCTTCGAGTTGGCCGAACCAGTTGTCGCTGCGGCCGCCGCTCATCGAGTGAGGCGTGATGTCAGCATAGTCGCCAACGAGGAGGACATAAACCAAGTTACGCTCGGGATCAGCATAGATGCCGTTGATGTAGTTCTTGATTTGGTTCTCGTTGTTGCCACCAATCTCGGAGAGGCTCACGATCGTGGTGGGACGGCCCGATTGGTTCTTCCAATCGACGAAAGGCTGCATGGCTTCCACATATTGGTCGGGGCAAATGACCAGCATCTCGCCGCGGTCCTGAAGGAAATTGTACTTGGCATTGCTTTCCTTGTAGTTGATAAAGCGGTGGCTGTAGGCCTCCTTCATCTCGGGGGAGATCTTTTGGATGGCTTTGCGACCCACTTTTTGGTTCACGCCGTTGTTGCTCACCTTCTTCATGGCGATGGTCATGTCATGATAGACGCGCAAGGTCTTCGTCACGGGGTTGTAGGCGAAGGGACGCACCATGATGTTTTGGCCACGGTAGTCGCGGATGATGTAAGGTGTTTCAAGGTAAGCCTGTGCTGCAGGATAGAAAGCGTTTTGGTTGTACATTGCACCATAGGTGTAAGGCACGCTTTCAGGGTCGATCTGACGGCTGAAGTTGCCTTTAGAAGGGGCGATTTCGACATTCGGATAGTCCGTAAACTCGCTCTTGATCACGCTGACCGTCATCTCGGCCATGTCGCCGATGATGGCAGGGACAGGGAACTGGGGAAGGTCGGGGGCACCGGCCTCCAGCATCGCGGCCATTTTCGGGGCCGAAACAATTTGCTGTGTGCCACTCGGAGTGTTCACCCTGGAAAGGTTGAAACCGCCAAGCGAGAAGTCGACAACGACTTGCTCCTCGCTGCTCGAGACCAAAGTGACCTCGGGGCTAACAGGAGCATTGCTGCTGATGGCATTCCATTGTTGGGCAAATGCCATCACTGACATAGCCACAAACAGGACGGAAAAGAATAGTTTTTTCATGTGTGAATTAAGATTAGTTGACATTAATCGATTAAAGGTTGCAAAAATACAAATCTTTTCTTGTCATAGGTAGTTTTGGGATGAATTATTTTCAACTCCGGTTTTTTGTGTACCTTTGCCGCTCGATTCAATCAAAAAGATATGGGTTGCTTTACAAAAATCGTCTTGTTTGGCTTGGGCTGGGCATTCACCCAGAACCCGTTGGGCGGCATCGTCGCGGTGGTCTTGGGCAGCATTTTTTCAGGTCGGAGACCTCGGGTGTTGCGTACAGAGGTGAACGAAACTTTTGGTAATACCGAGCCCCAACGCGATTTCAATGTGACATTCCTCGTGCTCTCGGCTGCCGTAATGAAAGCCGACGGCAACGTCAAACGCTCCGAACTCGACTATGTGAAGCGTTTCTTCTTGCAGAACTTTGGTCAGGAACAGGCGGAGAAGTATGTCAAGATGCTCCGTGAGATTTTGGAGCAGGATTACAACATCTACGAGGTCAGCCAGCAGGTGGGACGCTATATGGACTATTCTTCACGCCTGCAGTTGCTTCATTATCTGTTTGGCATCGCCAATGCCGATGGCTTTATCTCGCCTGAAGAGTTGAGCGTGGTCAACACGATCTCCGATTACATGGGCGTCACCAACAGCGATTTCCTTTCGGTGAAGGCCATGTTCATCAAGGAGACCGACAGTGCATACAAGATTCTCGGCATCGAGCCAACGGCTACCGATGAGGAGGTGAAACGAGCCTATCGAGAGATGGCCAAGAAGAACCACCCCGACTTGGTGAGCAATCTCGGCGAAGATGTCAGGAAAGCCGCCGAGAAGAAGTTCCAGGAAATCAACGCGGCCTACGAAGCCATCAAGAAACAACGCGGAATGTGAGTTATTTTCACGCAGAACCCGCTGAATACGCAGAAACTAAAAGCTCTGCATGATACAAAAAAAAGGTCGCCCACACGGACGACCTTTCTTGATGCATTTCAGCGAGAGTGGTTATTCCACGACGACCTTCTCAACGCGCACTTGCGTGCCCGTGGTGAGGCGGAGGAAGTAGACACCCTTGGCCATGTCGCTGACGTTGACGTGCTCAATGCCTTGGGCATTGCCGTTGGCGACGATCTGACCCATGCCGTTGTACAAGGCATAGCTGTATTCGGCGTTGCCGCCGTCGATGGTCAGCATGCTGTTGACGGGGTTAGGATAGATGCTCACAATCTCGAGGGTGTTCTCTTCGACACCGACGGTGCCGACGCTGACGGAGACGTATTCGGGTGCCGAATAACGGCCGTTGCCGTCGGTGGCGACGACGCTATAGGAGTAGACGCCATCGTTCACGATATCCATGAAAGAGGTGCTGGCTTGGTTGCCCACTTCTTCACCGTTGCGGTAGATGAAATACGACGTGGCGCCAGCGGGAGCGGTCCAAGTCAGGTTGACGTTGCTGCCGTTGACGTTGGCCACCAGGTCGGTGACGGGGTCAAGCGACAGGATGACGCTGGTGGGAGGCAGTTGGATGTAGTCAATCCAAGCGCAGTCGCTGCCGTTGCTCACGCTGCTGTCCTTGGCATAACGCCACTTGAAGGTGTGCGTGCCAGGAGTGACGGTGTAGGTTTGTTGGCTCCAGTCGTTTTCACCCGACCAGTCGCCCATCGACGAGCCGTCGATCAGGAAATACAGCTTGTCGTAGCTGTTTTCTGACGACACCTTCTTATAGAAGCTGAACTCGCCCGTGGTAAGCACCTCAACGGTAAGGACGAGCTGACTGTCTTGGTTGTCGCTGATGTTGCCCGACTTGGCGCAATAAGTGCCTTCGTAAGCTCCGGTGTTGACGATCGTCCAGTTGGCCGATCCGGCGAAGGTGTAGTCGAAGGTGCTGAAGTCGCCGGTCTCGAAGCCGTCGGCCACATTACCCACCGAGATGGGAGCAGTGCCGTTGAGGATGTAGTGACCGTCGCTCACGAGGTACGACAACTCATAGGTGGCACCAATCTGGGCGTTGGCCGACACGTTGAGGTTGGCGCTGACGCTGACCGTCTCGCCTGCGGCAATGGCAGGGATCTCAATGCTGTTCACCTCGAAGGTGAGGTCGCTCGAGCTGCTGACGATTTGCAGGACGGCATTCTGGGCGTCGAAGCCACCGTTGTTGGTGATGTCGAAGGTGACGACAGCGCTGCCGCCAGGTTGCAGTTCGGTGTTGCTGATGTTCGTCATGACGAACTCAGGGGCGCCGAAGGTGAGGTCGAATCTGCCTTCCCAGGTGTCGCTGCCCGAGGTGCAGTTCACGAAGAAACGCACTCTGGTGCCGTTGGGAATGTCGACAGCCGTGTTGAAAGCGAAGGCGTCTTCAATCTCGTAAACGGCATCGGGGGCGATGGAAGGAACGGTGGCCGTGGTGTTGAGGAGTTCAATGTATTCCGACTCAGTGCTCAACACGACGTTGACGTTGTTGGCGGTCTCGACGCCGACGTTCTTCAGGGTGACGGTGGGAGCCACATAGGCACCGGTCACCAGAGGCTGCTCGCATTGCACGTTGTCGACGGCAATGTAGGCACCGTCCATGGCGGCGGCAGGGATTACATTGGTATAAGGAATGCGTTGGGGGTGGGTCACGCAGATGGTGACATCACCGCCGCTTGTGATGGGGCTGATAGCGATATCGGCAGAGCCGCTTTCACCAATCATGCCAGCACCATAGAGGATGCCGTCCTTGGTGATGCCCACATAGGAACCAGGGTCAGCACTGACAGTGAAGAAATCCATGCCGATAGGCAGGGTAGGCATGTGGCTGACGGTGTTTTCGGTAGGTTGGATGCGGAAAGGCAAGATGGAACCGTCACCCAAAGTATGGTAGGCTTGCCAGTCGTAGAGCGTGCTGCAGTGCAGTTCATAGCCGAGGGCTTGGGCAGCATTGCTTGCCAAGTTGCCGATGAACATCATGGAGGTGACGGTGTTGTAGGCGTCATCAGTCCACATGGCATCGTAGAAGCCCATGGTGGTCTCTTCGTAGGAAGGCATGGTGCCGTCATGGCGACTAGTAGCACCCACACCGAAGTAATAGTCGTTGAGCCAGTAGGTCGAAGGGCAGGAGCCGATGTAGGCATAGGCGGCCTTCTTTTCGGCACGGACCATAGCCTCACCGAAGCAGGTACCGTTGATGCCCCAGTCGGCGGCCTCGCAGCAGTTACCCATGGCGAGGAAGTACTTGTCTTGGTTGGTCAAGTTGTTGACATCGCTGACGGTGAATTGAGGGCCGGCCCAGCTGGTGTTGGAACCGTGGGCGGTGTAGTTGGCGAAGCCGACGCCTTCGTTCAGCCAGGTATAGCACCCAGTATATTGGCCGTGGCTGTATTCGTGGACTTGATCGTAACCGTGCTCGGTGTTATAATAATAGTTGGTGGCGTACCAAATGGTGGGACGGCCTACGGTGACACCCCAGCCGTTATCTTCACCGGCGATGAGGAGTACATTGTTTAGATAGCTCGGGTCGGGCATGGTATATTGCTCGTATTCCAAGGCCTTTTCAACCATGGCCATCATTTGAGTAACGGTCTCGGCGGGGAAACGGCTGTGGTACATGTCGGGGTACTGGTCGCCATCGACGCTCGAGTATTGGAGGTCGGTGACGCAGTGGGTCTCGCTACCCGTGGCGCTGGCGGCCACTTGGTTCTTGTCGCCCATAATCATCAAGAAGGTGGGGGCATCTTTCGAATATTCGTCCTGGATGAAGGCGCGGATGGCAGCGGCGCTGGTGCCGATTTCATCGGTGTAGTTGATGTTCAGGTAGAAGCCCTTCGTGGTCTTCCATTCATACCAAGGTTGCAGGCATTCCTCGAACATACGGTCGGCGATGATCAGCATGTGGACAGGATTCTGCCAGAGGTCGGGGTGCTCGTCATAGACGTCATCACGCCAGTTGAACATCATGCCGTAGATGTTGGCGAAATAGGGGCTGAAGGTTCTTGAGAACTCGTTGTAGGCAGCCGACTTGTCGTATGCGCCATAGCTCACTTCGACTTCGATGTCGTTAAAGACGAGGATACTGTTGCTGGCAGCGTCGTATTGTACGGGGTTCACCGTGAGGGCGCCAATCTGGATGCCACGCATCGTGCCTTGGATCTTTACCTCGGCGATGGGGCGGCCGGCGAAACCTTTGACGGCATAGGCCTTCTCGCTATAGGCAAAAGGCACGTCTTCGGGCTTCTGGTCCTTGCGGAGCATGGGCTGCATCGGGGTGACCTTGTTGATGCCGTAGTCGGCCAGGCGATAGGTGCTCGTGCTGTAGCTCTTCACAGTGACCGTGAGGTCTTTTGCTCCGAACGGGACGGCAATAAGTTTGTTGGCGGCAGGCAACATGGGTTCGCCTACATTGCCCGAAGGATAGGTGCCTTCCATCGTGATGGTGGAGAACACGCCTTTTTCAGTGGAAACTTCAGTGGCATCGATGCTGCTGAAGGAGAAGGAGGCCGTGAAGCCATTGTCAGTTACTTGGGCACAGTTTTGTGCCGACTTGGCAGTGCCGAGTTCGATGTGCTGGGCCATCACTTGGCTGCCAAACAGCAATCCCATCATCAGGAATGCTGCGGTGAGTAAACCAAATTTCTTCATTTTTTGTTTTTAATAAGTTGATATTGAATTTATTACTTGTTTCTGAATGTCTAATGGGACAGCAGACTTCTAAACGGCAAAAATAAGAATAATTCCAAAGTGTTAGACGAGTGAAGGCCAAAAAAGTTACCCTTTGGAACAAAAAAAGTCAAAAACACTTATTTGACTTTTAATAAGCGTTTGTATTCTTTTTCATTGCCAAGCACTTCCATCGCTTTTTGTATGCCAGGGTCGACGGAGGCCATCACTTGGTAGTATTGCTGGGTATCCCAAACATTGCGGGCAATCAAGGCCTTCATCTGCAAGAGGATGAACTTCTCGGAATGTGCAAATTGTTCATCGTTCCATTCCACCTTGGCTTCCTTGGCGGCGGCTTTGAGTCCGTCGATGAGGTCTTTGCCTACGGTAAAGTCCTTGTTGAAGTGTTCGAAATCGCCATACTGTGCCTTGAGGGCGTCACGGTGTTTCAAGCCGTAGTCGGTGGTGTAACGGTTTAAGGCGCCTTTGCGGACAAGATTGGTGTAGAGCTTGCTGTTGTAGGCCGTGTCGACGGGGATGAAGATATCGGGCATGATGCCGCCACCACCGTAGACGGTGCGTCCGCCGTCGGTCTTGAACTTCAGCGAGTCGGGGAAGTGGATGCTGTCGGCATGGTAATATTCGCCGTGTTCGAGACGTTTCTTCATCTCCTTGGCGTAATCGTCTGCTCCGTTCTCGTAAGGTCGTTGGATGCAGCGACCTGAAGGCGTGTGGTAGCGCGAGGTAGTGAGGCGCATCTGTGAACCGTCAGGGAGATTGAAAGGTCTCTGAACCAAACCTTTACCGAAGGAGCGGCGACCGATGACGACACCACGGTCATGGTCTTGGATGGCACCCGAGAGGATCTCGCTGGCCGAGGCAGAGCCTTCGTCAATCAAGACAACCAGTTTCCCGATGGTATAGAGCCCTGCCTTGGTGCTGCGCCATTCCTGACGAGGCGAGTGGGTGCCTTCGGTGAAGACGATGAGCTTGTCTTCGGTGATGAACTGGTCCACCAACTCGATGGCAGTGTTGAGGTAACCGCCTGTGTTGCCGCGCAGGTCGAAGATGAGCGACTCCATGCCTTGGGCTTGAAGCTTGGTGAAGGCTTGTTTAAACTCTTGGGTCGACTCCTGGGCGAAGCGGTCGAGTTTGATGTAGCCGACATGGTTGTCGAGCATATAGGACGCGTTGATGCTGTTCACTGGAATCTTGTCGCGAGTGATCTCAAAGTCAATGAGTTCGGGACTGTTGCCACGCTTCACGCTGACGGTGACCTTGGTGCCTTTCTTGCCGCGCAGGTGCTTCTGCACGTATTCGTTGTCGACCTTCTTGCCAAAGCATTCCTCGCCGTCAATCTTGATGAACTGGTCGCCAGCCATGATGCCCACCTTTTCTGAAGGACCGCCTGCCACGGGGCTGATGACGGTGATGGTGTCGCGAATGAGTTGGAAGGTCACGCCGATGCCTTCGAAGCTGCCCACGAGGGGCTCGTTGGCTTTCTCCACATCCTTCTTCGAGATGTAGGCCGAGTGTGGGTCGAGTTCCTTCAATGCGGCTACGATGGCGTCTTCCGTCACCTTGTCCATATTGGTGGTGTCGACGTAGAAGTTCTCGATGAGATATAGGACAGTGCCCAACTTTTGGGCATTCATCTGCGCCTTTGTCTGGGGCTTCTGTGGTTGGTTTTGGGCTGTTGCTGCCATTGAAACAAGGCAAAGGGCAGCCAAGAAAAACAATTTTAGGGATTTCATTGATAAGATGGATTTATTTGTAATTGTAACTGCTTTGCACTAAAGTATTTGGGCTTTGCATGATGAAAATGTCTCCAGGAGTGGGCATATGGCCATTTTGGATGATTATGTTCAGGCTTGCACCCTCATAATAGTATTTCATGGTTTCTATACCGCACCAGAAGTTTTCGATGGTCGGGTTGCCTTCTGTGTCTTTGGACATCTTGCCGGAAATGAGGATAGCATTTAGTGGAAGATAGCCACTTGAGATGTCGCGAATCTCATAGAAATATAGCGTAAAATAATCGCCGTTACCTAGGATGTATGCGTGCTTGAAGTCTTCTGCCTTGAACTTGCTGGTCCTAAAATAAGAGGGGGCGATGGGATCGTTTGTGAAATAAGCAGTGCTGTCCTTAATGCGTAAATAGGTGCTATCGGTATCGGATTTTTCCAAAAAATAGGAAAAGCTTTCGGGAGAGCCAATAGGTCTTTTGAATGATAGACTGAGTTTGTCATTTTCCTGTTCTCTCATTTCATAGTAATAGTTTCCCATCATTGGACCTGGCATAATATTATAGAGACTTCCGGGAACTTTGTCTATCAAGAGTATGGTCATTAATTCTGTCATGAAGTCACCCGTGATGGTCGGGGGATTGTCACCGCGGTAAAGCACATTAAGCGAGTCGAACAAGTGGAGTAGACGTTCGGGCATATACTCGTCGATGGGAGGAATCTGTTCAGTGACGACAGGTGTGTCAGGTTCGATGGGGACTTGGGTGCCGTTGTTGTCTTTTTTGCATGCGCTAAACAAACCTAGAACGACGATGAGGATGAATGCTGAAAAGGATACTTTGCTTGTCATGGTGTTGTTGTTTAATGGTTATTGCCTCAAAATCTCAAAAGTGTTGTCCTCGTTGAGCTTGATGATAGTCGAGCTTTTGGGCTTGCAGAAGCTGTCGTGGTAGAGCTGCACCACATAATCGACCGCGTTTTTGATTTCGTCGCAGATGTCGTTGTAAATCATCGATGAAGGTTGCCCGGTTAGGTTGGCCGAAGTGGAAGTGATGGGCTTACCGAGGCGACGGATGACTTCCTTGCAGAACTCGTTGTCGACCACGCGGATACAGATGCTCTTGTCGTCGGAAACGGCCTTGGCCAAGTTCTTGCTTTCGGGATAGATGATGCTCAGCGGGCTTTTGGCGCCTTTGATGAGGTCGTAAGCGATGGCGGGCACGTTAACCACATAATCCTGAAGCCTTTCCACCGAATCGACAAGGATGATGAGGCTTTTGTTGAGCGGGCGTTGCTTGACGGCGTAAACCCGCAGGCAGGCCTTGTTGTTGGTGGCGTCGCAGCCCACACCCCAGATGGTGTCGGTGGGGTAGAGGATGGTCTTTCCGGCTTTCAGTGCCGCTACCGTGCGTTCTATTTCTTGTTCAAATGCTTCTTCCATAGTGGTTCTGTTTTTACTTTGGTTACAACCTTAACCCTTGACCGTCATTGCGGACTCGATCCGCAATCTCCTGAATACAAGAGTAATCCTTCGCGTTCAGGAGATGGCGGATCCTTGTCCGCCATGACGGTTAAAGGCTCTGTTATCGTTCTCCCATTATTGTTTCTCTTTGATCTTCTTTCTTAATAGATTGTATTTATGCCTGTTGGCCTGCATCATCACGCGGCATATGCTGAAGCCCGTCTTGCCGTAGAGGAATCCGCCTTTTATAATATAGGTGCGAATGAAATTGATGCTCGGGCTGAAAATCCAAGGCAGGATGCCTGTCTTCTTTCCGCGTTCATAGTACGACTGCGCGCCCAGCTCAGCGAAATGGAACTGCTGCTTGCGGAAGGCCTCAGGCGTGTCCCAAGAGTAGTGCAGCAGGTCGCCGCGCAACAGGGTTTTCTTCGGTGTTTCTTTGTATTTCAGCCACTCGTGGATGATGCCTTCCCACTCGGCGAAGCCGCGCCGCCAGATGCGGATCTTGGTCTCGGGATAAAGTCCACAACCTTTGACCCACTGACCGCAGTAGTTGTTGAGGCGGTTCATGGCGAAGACTTCGTTTTCGGCGATTTCTTTGTCTTTCAGTGTTTTGATGGACTGTTTCAGTTCGTCCGAAAGGGCTTCGTCGGCATCGATGCTGAAGATGAGGTCGCAGGTGGCGAGTTCGTCTGCGAGGTTTTTCTGGTCAGAGTAGCCGAGCCAGTCCTGGGTGAAGAACTTCACGCCGTAGCGGTCGCAGATGGCCTCGGTCGCATCAGTGGAATGCGAGTCAACGACGATAATCTCGTCGGCAATATCCTTAACGGAGTCAAGGCATTGCGCGATTTTCTGCTCCTCGTTGAAGGTGATGATGACGACCGAAATGCTGTTCATGGACGCAAATTTTCCGCAAAAGTAGGCTTTTTTTCTTATTTTTGAGGACTATTCTTGAACAATATATTGGATGGAAGAGGTTGCCAATTACGTTCAACAATTGGTTAAAGAAGTATAAATTACCCATTTTATCGAATATAATCGATGAAATCTGTATATTTATGTCGAATATAAACGATAAAAAGTATGTATTTTTATCGAACATAATCGATAAAATTGTATCTTTGCAGTCGTATAAAACACAAAAACCATGTTAAGAAAGGATTTGATTAAGAATATTATCGTTGAAAATCAGCGTTTTATTTCATCTGTATGCTTTTTTGAGCGCGATTATGTGTTTGAAGACGCACTGAATTATGTACTTGTGGGCTTGCGCCGTGCTGGAAAGTCATATTTGTTGTATCAGCGCATCCATCAATTATTGGAAAAAGGCCATCGTATGGAGGAAATCTGCTACTTCAACTTTGAGGATGATCGTTTGGGAATAATGACTTTGGCCGATTTGGACATCATCAAATCTGCTTATGAGGAAATGTTTGATACCCTGCCTATTTTCTTCTTCGACGAGATTCAGATTGTTGACGGTTGGGAGAAGTTCGCGCGACGGTTGGCCGACCAAAAATACAGGGTTTACATCACCGGCAGCAATGCCAAGATGTTGAGTTCGGAAATTGCGACAACTTTGGGCGGGCGCTATATGATTAAGGACGTGTTTCCACTTTCATTTGCTGAGTATTTGTCTTTTTCGGGCATTAACATGAAGGAAAAGAACGCTTTGCACCTTCATGGGAAAGAGATTGTGAAGCATTTCGAGACTTATTTCCGTTTCGGAGGTTTGCCCGAGGTGATGAATGTGGCCGACAAACGCTCATGGCTCAGCGGATTGTTCAACAAGGTTTTCTTTGGCGATTTGATTGCGCGTTACGACATCCGCAACGACTTTGGTCTGCGCATTTTGGCCAAAAAGTTGGCGGAAAGCGTAAAACAGCCTTCCTCCTACAACCGTTTGGCCAATGTGGTAAGTTCGACTGGCAAAAAGGCTAGCACTGATACAGTCATTGATTATGTGAATTACATGTGCGAATCGTGGTTGCTGCTGCCTTTGGAGAATATCATCGGCAAATTGACCGAACGCAACACCCAACGCAAGTATTATTTCATTGATAATGGCATTCTCAACCTGTTTTTGCCCGACCCAGAGGCCAGCCTTTTGGAGAATATGGTGGCCATTAACTTGATAAGGAAATACAAGAACGAGGTTTGTTTCTACCATAACAGCGTGGAGGTCGATTTCTACTTGCCCGAGCAAAAAAAACTTATTCAAGCCTCTTATTCCCTGCAAGACGAAAGCACTTTCCAACGTGAAACCGAAGCCTTAATCAAGGTTTCCAAACGATTTGAAGTAGACGATTTGATGATTATCACCAAAGATGAAGAAACTATCTTGGAAAAGGACGGCAAGACCATTCAAGTGGTGCCGCTTTGGAAATGGTTGTTGGGCTAAAAATGGCTCAATTAAAGAAACAGTACAAAAGGAAGCAGCAATGGAAAACTTGCAAACAGAGTTTTGCCTAAACCAGCAATATGTATCTTTGTTTTCGGGGATTTGCTCCGCAAAGAAATCTGCTTTGTTCAATAAATTTGTACTTTTGCCTCGAAATGTAGTATTATTATGGAATTGAAAATAAGTGTAATTGACTCTAGCGTTTCTTGGGAGAAAAGCGTTTCAAAAAGGCAAGCGATAAAAGAAGTGTCGGAGGCGGCAAACAATTTGGTCGCATCAAATGATTATGGTGAATCTATTGAAAAGATGCTTGTTGGACTTATCGTTGTTGAACCTGTATATGATGATTTTTCTAAACCTCGTCGGCCTCGATACACGGAACACAAGGAAACAATGGCTTTTGGGTCAATTCCAATTGTCATCCATAAGACATTGGACATAGAAATCAAATTGAATTATGAGCAGGTGTTGGTGGCAGAAGGCGAGGAATTAAAAAGAATAGTTGCTTCAGAAGTTCTCAATACCTTTCAGAATTTGAAAGTGCCAAAAAAAGTGACGGACTTTGACAAAGACCGTTTTGTGGCTGATATAGATAGATTGTTTCATCAAAAGTTTTTGAAATAAAAAAGCGTATCTTTGCACCTCATTTTGAGCGTTAGATGAATATCGGAATTCCCATCTGGATGTTAGCCTTATCGCTGCTGGCAGGTCTGGCAGCGGCCACATTGTTGTATTTCCGGAACAAGAAACAACACTACGGCAAAGCATTGACAATCATTTTGTTTGCACTACGAACCTTGATTGTCGGATTGGTAGTCTTGTTGCTCTTCAACCCGCTGATTCGGCAGAAATTCAGCTCGGTGGAAACGCCAACCATTATCCTTGCGCACGACAATTCCTCGTCTGTCGTCCTTTGCAAGGATTCAGCGTTTTACAAAAAAGATTATCTGACCCAATTTGAGCAGTTTAGGAAAGACTTGAGCGCTGATTTTCAAGTTGATGAATACCTTTTTGGTGAGGAAGTCCGTGATTTCGAGCAACTCGATTTCTCCGACCAACTGACGGACTTGTCGTCGCTTATAAAGACCTTGGACAGAAGGTATTACAAGCGCAATGTGGGTGCAGTGCTGCTTTTCTCTGATGGCATCTACAACCGAGGCTTCGAGCCGGAACTGGTGGCGGAGAACTTCCCGTTCCCCATCCATACCGTCGTTCTGGGTGACACGGTTTCCTATCCCGATCTCGCCATCCGCAATGTGCATTATAATAAGGTGGTGTCGCTCGGTGCGACCTTCCCCATCCGCGTGACGGTGGCTGCCCGCGACTTGGCTGGCCACAAGGCCCAACTGACCCTTAAGGAAAGCGGTCGCCTCATCGAGAAGCGCGACATCGAGATTCCGTCCAACCGTTTCTCCAAGGAAATCGACTTCATGCTAGACGCCACCAAGAAAGGCGTGATGGCCATCGACATCGAGGTGAGCGGCATCGCCGAGGAGGAGCAACTGCTCAATAATGTGCGTCATATCTATGTCGAGGTGCTCGACCAGAAATATAAGCTACTTTGTGTGGCCGCCTCGCCGCATCCCGACTTGGGCGCGTTGCGCAGCGTGCTCAACGACAACTATGAGGTGGATTTCTGCTTTGGCAAGGAGACCTTGCCTGAGTTCAGCAACTATGACCTGGTTATCCTGCATCAAGTGCCATCGGCGCGCATGGATTTCAATGCCTTGAAGGCACAGTTAGACAAGAATGTGAAACTACCCGTTCTCTTCATCGTTGGCAATGACACCGACCGTGATATGTTAAGCAAGTTGCAGAATGTCTTTGCCTTGCATTCTGGCGCGACCAACACCCTGATGGATGTCAAGGCGCACCAAAACACGGCCTTTTCGACCTTTACCTTCGACTCGAAGTCGGAGCAACTCATCGCGAAATACCCGCCTTTGGCCTTGCCGCATCTGGAAATCAATACTTTAAAGTTGCACGATGACTTGTTGCTACAAGAAGTGATGGGCATCAAGTCGGGCCTGCCATTGTTGAGCTTCGCCAACGACGGGCGTAAGATGGCCTTCCTTTTTGGTACCAACATCTGGCGTTGGAGGCTGTACGAGTATTACCAGAACAAGAACCACGATGTTTTTGACGAGATGTTCTCCAAGTCGCTGAAATACTTGCTGCTGTCGGCCAATGACGGCTCGGCCATCTATGCCAAGGAGACTTACTACAGCAACGAGCCTGTCGTCATCACCGCCGAGTTGCGCAACCCGAACAACGAACTCGTGACCGACCCCGATTTGACCATTCAAATCGAGAACAAGCTGACAGGCGAGACCTACGACTACACCTTCTCGAAACGCGACCATGACTATGAGCTGAATGCAGGCCTACTACCAGAGGGCCTGTATGCTTATAAGGTACAAGCGCAGATGGGCGAGCGCAAGATCAATGTGAACGGCACCTTTAGCGTGGTGGCCATCGGCATTGAGGCACAACAACTTACTGCTGACATCGACCGTATGCGCACCATCGCTCGCCTGACCAACGGAAACTGCTATACTGCACGCGAGTTGCAGCAACTTTTTGCCGATTTGCACAATGATTCGCGCATCACCTCCGTTGAACACCATGAGAGCCGCTTCGAGGACTTGATCCACTCCAAGTGGATATTCTTTGTCCTCATCGGCTTGGCCGCGGTGGAATGGCTGCTGCGGAAGATGTTTGGCAGTTATTGATAGATAAGGAACTACAGATTGCACAGATGAAGCGGATTAAGACAGAAAAACTCAAAGGCACAAGTGCCCAATTTGTACAGATGGTCTGTAAGTTAGAGTCTGAATCTGTACAAATTTGGATGCTTGCATCCTCATAATTTTGATAGGAATCAGTATAATCTGTAAAATCTGTAGTTAAATAAAACGATGAATTTAATTGTTTAATTATTAAAATGTTATAAAATGAAAATTCAAGATCAAGCTGTTGTCACGATGACTTATGTCCTACGTGAGAACGACGAAAACGGTCCCATCCTTCAGGAGACCACGAAAGAGAATCCCTTTGTGTGCATCTTCGGTATGCACCAGTTGCTGCCCAAGTTTGAAGAGAACTTGATGGGCAAGGAGCCCGGCGACCATTATGCCTTCCACCTGACCCCCGAAGAGGGCTACGGTGAGCGTGATGAGGCCTATGTGATGGACCTCGACAAGAATATGTTCATGCAGAACAATGTGCTGATGGACATGGTGAAAGTCGGTGCCCAGCTGATGATGCAGACCTCCGACGGTCGCCCGATTGCCGGTATCGTCCGCGAGATTGGCGACAACCATGTGAAGATGGACTTCAACCACGACATGGCGGGCAAGCACCTCCATTTCTCTGGTGAGATTCTCGATGTGCGCGAGTCGACCGATGAAGACTTCGCTCCTGGTGGCTGCAGCGGTTGCGGCGGCGACTGCAGTGAAGGTGGCTGCGAAGGTTGCGGCGGTGGTTGCAACTGATTTTAATATGCTGTTTGTAGAGACGGTGTGCACACCGTCTCTACCTTGTTTTGACAAAACTCTGTGGAAAAATCTTAGATTTTGTGATTTTTCCACAGAGTTTTCTATTTTGTGATGCAAAATGTCGCGTAAAGCGGCACGGCTTTGATGTTGTTGTCGAAGCCGAAATGCTTTTGTGAAATCCTTATCGAATAAGGTGCATTGTATTTCTTTGCAAACAAATTCATGCTGATGGCCTTGTTCCGCTTGCCTTTCTTGACTTCTACGGGGATGATGTCGGTGCCGAGTTGCAGCACGAAATCCACTTCGGCGGTGTTGTCGTTTTTCCAGTAGTAAAGCGGAATTTGGTTGGCTTTAAATTGTTGTGCCACATAGTTTTCGGCCAACGCGCCCAAGAAACTGTTGTCTTGCTCGATGGTGGAAAGCACGGTCTGGTAGGCAAGCCCCGACTTCATGGTGAGCAGTCCCACATCGGCCATATAGAGTTTGAAGTCAGAGAGATCAGCGTATGCTGCTATGGGCATCACTCCTTGAGTGGTCTTTTGGCATTTCAAGACGATGCCCGCCGATTCCAGCCAGTCGATGGACTCGCCGAACAGTGTGGCACTGCCGCCTTTTTGCACCACTTTGTATTGGAACTTGGTGTTTTCCTTGGCCAATTGGGTCGGGATTGAGTTGTAGCAAGCCCTGATTTTCACCGAGGTCGAGGCAGAGGCATATTTCGCCATGTCGGCCAGATATTCGTTCAAGATGCGGCTTTGGATGTCGATGATGTCCGTGAACTTCTGTGTCTCGACAAATTGCTTGACCACAGCAGGCATGCCTCCTGTAATCAGGTAATGCTTGTAAAGTTCGATGAGCATTTGGTGGATGCCCTCGGCAAAAGGTTGGTTGTTTGCGAAATGCTGTTTGATTTCCTCGGCGAAAAACTGTTTTCCATTGGCCCAAAGAAACTCCTCGAAATCAAGGGGATACATGTTGATTTCATCGACCTTACCGACGGGGAAGGAGTACTTCTCGCGATTGACGGCCACACCAAGCAAGCTCCCAGCAGCCACGATGTGGTATTGCGGTGCTTCCTCGCAAAAGACTTTCAACGCCATCAGAGCCCGCTCGCTGCTTTGGATTTCATCAAGAATGATTAGTGTTTTTCCCGCTGTAATCTTTTGACTGTAGGCAGCTTCCAGGTATTGGATGATCCTTGTAGGCGTGAGGTCGCCTTCAAAAAACGCAGCCGTTGCCGCTTGGTTTTCCAAGTGTACATAGATGGTGTTCTCGAAATAGGTTTCACCAAAAGCCTTCAAGATATAGGTCTTGCCCACCTGTCTTGCCCCGTTCAGGATGAGCGGCATCTTGTTCTGCTTGTCTTTCCATTTGACCAGTTCGGCCATCACTTTTCTTTCCATAGTTTTTGCCTTTTATGCCGCAAAAATAATCATTTTTGATAAAACTCTGGGAAAAAATCAGACTATTTATGATTTTTCCATAGAGTTTTGTTGATATCTTGTGTAATGGAGGGAATGTTTTCCTCAAAAATTGCGCAACTTATTGAAATATTTTCTGCGCAAATGATGCTTTTTGATGCCTTTTGCGCAGATTATCTTTGGATTTTCTGCGGAAAATTCATCACTCAAATAGTTCATCCAAAACCACTTCGCACTGAACACCTCCACTGTGTGCATTTTGCTTTACGCCTTCAGTAGTCACGAAGGTGAGTAAAAGCGTTTTTTTCGTGCCGGTTTCTTGAACAAAGGTTGTCAGTCTTTCGTTGAGCGTATCTTCATAAGCTTTGTCGATTTCGTATTTCCCTTTGGAATACTTCATTTCGCAGATGTTGATGGTTTCGTCTTTGCGGTCGATGAGCAGGTCAATTTGGCTGCTTTTATTCACTGACGAACTTCGCCAAGAACACGCCAAAGTCTGCACTCCGCTGATTCCCAATGCTTTCTTGATTTGCGTCAAGTGCGCCAAACAAAGCCGCTCAAAGGCGATACCGCTCCAAGTGCTATGGATAGGGCTATTGAAAGAGTTGGTCCAGAACTGTTCGTCGTGATACTTGTTTTGGACGATGAAATCAAAATAAAACAAGGTGTAGGAATCGATGAGTTGGAACAGTGTGTCGCTTTTCTGCCTTTTGTCGGTGGCTTTTTGAAGGTTGCCGAAAGGCTCGTAAGTCCTTATAAACCCGCATTTTTCCAATTCTTCAAGCACGGTGCTTAAGGCTCCGTTGTCGGTGACATTGGCTGCTTTCACAATCTCTTGTCGGGTCAGGCCTTTGCCTTTCGTAGCCAATGCGGTCACCACCTGAATGTGCGTGTTGGCTTTCTTGAACAGGGCGTGGTAAAGTTCGTTGAATTCATCTTTGAGGCTCGCATTGGAGGCAAAGAACAGCATATCAACATTTTGTGCCACGCTTTTGCTCTTGTCCATCAGCGACATATAATAAGGTATGCCGCCCATGACCATATAACATTCCGCGATTTGTTTCCTTGAATAGGAGAAACCGTATGCGCGGAAATAGGCTTCACATTCATTTAATGTAAAAGGCTCAAGTACAATCTGATGCGTGATTCTGTTGTGTAGTCCGCCACGGCTGTGGATGAGGTTATCAATCATCCAAGAGGTTGCCGAACCGCAAACCACCAATTTGATGTCGTCGCGCAAGGAGGCCCAACTGTTCCAGAAGTTTTCCAATGCAGCCACAAACCCTGATTTGGCCGTACTCAGCCACGGAAGTTCATCAATGAAGATGATTTTGTTGCCTTTAGGCAAGGATTCCAAATGCTTTGAGAGTTCATAAAATGCTAATATCCAGTTTTTTGGAATCTCAAGCCGCTCGGTTTTGAAATGCTTTTGGATGGCGATGGCAAAGTTGATGAGTTGTTCGTTTTTGGGTACTTCATGCGCTCCTGTGAGGAAAAAAGCGAATTGGTCATTGGCGGCTTTTCGGATGAGAAAGGTTTTTCCGACGCGCCGACGACCATACACAGCAATAAATTCCGAGCCTTTTGAAGTGAAATAATTTGTAAGAGCCTTATATTCAACATTTCTTCCGATAAGTTTCTTTTCCATGGCAATAATATTTTCTGCGCAAAAATATAAAAATTACCATAATTGCGCAACTTATTGTATGATTTTCTGCGCAAATTATGCTTTTTGATGCCATTTGCGCAGGTTATCTTTGGGTTTTCTGCGGAAATGTGTTATTGAAAAACTTTTCTTCTTTTTCGTGTGTTTGAAGTCATTTTCTTTATATTTGCAGCGTCATCCGATGAATGTCGGAGACATAAACACAGAAGAAGCAGTTGCTGAAAAGCAACAAAATGGTAACTAACAGATTATAAACTAAATATTGGCCTATGAGATAACGCTTCAAGCGATATGCACATCATAGAATAGGAAAAAGCGAAGTAGCTTATACACTGGAATCTTTGAAACTTCGACACTTTCAAATTGACATTCCCGGAGTAAGGCAACGGCGCTCCCGCCAATAGGCGTGGGCTTTGTTCGTTGTAATTGGGAATGTCAGGTAGTCGAAGACCTCAAAGATTCCGATGAAGGCGAAAAAGTGCCACGCTTTTTTTGTGTGTATGTCTTTCGTTCATACGGTACAGGCGGAGATACCCGAAAAGCCATAATAGAGTAGGGAACACAAAATTATCAACAAAACTGTGGGCGACAGGATAAATACTGCCAGAATTAAAATGAAGAAATTACTTTTATGTGTTTTAGTTGCAATTTTAGTATGCGCTATGCAGAGTTGTGATACTCCAAGTTACACTAGTTCATACAGCTCATATGGTAGCTCAAGTAGTTACAGTCGGGATGCTTATTCGACACCCACAAAACCAAATTCTGGAACATGTGAAGCATGTGGCGGAAAAGGGTATGTCATGCGCAACGGCCAAAAAGAAACTTGTGTTTGCGGCGGAACGGGGAAGGCTGTATCGTTCCCTAATAATTAAGGTGAAAGAGAATGGGGGGCAGCCACAACTATGGTTGCCCCCGTATGTATAAAGTGAAGGATCATCATCAATGCAGTAACCAATTAAAACCGAAAAGCCAATGGGATATAATAGGCGACTAGAAAATGAAAAAGCTAATAGCTCTCATTATTTGTTTTGTTTCAATAAATTGTATTGGGCAAAACATAATCCAAATTACCAATAATGGTAGTCAAAGCACCAATACGGATTGTGGTTTCAAGATAAATGGAATTTGCTCCTCAGAAGATATTGGCGGTGTAAGTTTAGAAAGCATTTCACGTCAGGATCTTGGAGGAGGTCCTTTTTCAAATGGCATTACTCGAGCTTATCTCAAAAACTATAACAACTTCACTGTTACAGTTTTAATTCAATTGGCTTTTGATTCATATAGCCAAGGCGGATCAACCTATGTTGAAGAGGTTTATCAAGTTGTAATACCGTCTAATGAGACAAAAACTGTGCAATTAAACCATTGTAATTGTCCAGGCTGTTATTCCTTGCAAGGGATGATTGTTCGGCGATTGATGAATTGAACAGTTAGTTAAATAGCGTGCAATTATTAGAACAGCGGAGGTGGAAAATCTCCGCTGTTCGGTTTTTTTTTTGTGTATTGAAAAAAATCATTTCCTTAGCCCCGCCAGCTGCTGCTCAATCACAGCAATCTTGGCTTCGGCGTCGGCTTTTTTCTTGCGTTCCTTGTCGACGACAGCGGCAGGAGCACCGCTCACGAAGCGTTCGTTGGAGAGTTTGGCTTCAACGCTCTTCAGGAAGCCTTGGGCGTATTTCAGTTCCTCTTCCAGCTTCTTGATTTCGGCCTCCACATCGACGCTGCCAGTGAGCGGCACGAAGAACTCGGTGCTGCCCACGATGAAACCGAAGGCACCAGCAGGAGCCTCAGCCACATAACTCACCTCGCTCACATTGCAGAGCTTGGCAATCACGCAGTCGAAGTCCTTGTTGGCCGTGCCCTTCACCACGAGTTGGATAGCGTCGCGGAAGGCGATGTTCTTGTCGCTGCGTACCTTGCGGACATTGTTGATGACCTCTTGGGTGAACTCGAACTGTTTCAGAATAGCCTCATCAACGGCTTGCAGCTTGGGCTGCTGTGCCACGATGATGTCATCACCTTCTTTGCGCTCGGCGATGGCGTGCCAGATTTCCTCGGTGATGAACGGCATGAAGGGGTGCAGCAAGAGCATCAGGTTCTCGAAGAACTTAATAGTGGCGGCGTAGGTCACAGGGTCGATGCCCTGGCCTTGCGGAGCCTTCACCATCTCGAGGTACCATGAGCAGAAGTCGTCCCAAGTGAGTTTGTAGATGCCCATCAAGGCGTCGCTGAGGCGGTACTTGTCGATGTTGTCGTTGGTCTCGGCCAGCACTTGGTTGAAGCGAGCCTCAAACCACTTCACGGCCATTTTGGCGGCCTCAGGTTGGGCGGCGTTTTCGTCCACATTCCAGCCTTTCACGAGACGCAAGGCGTTCCAGATCTTGTTGCAGAAGTTGCGGCCTTGCTCGCAGAGGGCCTCGTCGAAGAGGATGTCGTTGCCGGCAGGGGCGCTGAGCATCATGCCCATACGCACGCCATCGGCACCGAATTTGTCGATAAGCTCGATTGGGTCGGGGGAGTTGCCTAACGACTTGGACATCTTGCGGCCTAACTTGTCTCTCACGATACCCGTGAAATACACATTCTTGAACGGCACTTCACCTTGGTATTCCTCGCCAGCCATGATCATGCGGGCCACCCAGAAGAAGATGATGTCGGGGGCGGTGATGAGGTCGTTGGTGGGGTAGTAGTACTTGAACTCGGCGTTGTCGGGGTCAAGGATACCGTTGAAGAGCGACAAAGGCCACAGCCATGAGCTGAACCAAGTGTCCAAAGCGTCGTCATCTTGACGCAAGTCTTTGAGGGTCAAATTCTTATTGCCTGTCTTCTCGATAGCCAGTTTCAAGGCTTCTTCGGGCGTCTCGGCGACCACGAAACCGCCTTCGGGCAGGTAGTAGGCCGGAATCTGATGGCCCCACCACAGCTGACGGCTGATGCACCAGTCCTTGATGTTCTCCAACCAGTGACGGTAGAGGTTGACATATTTGGCGGGATAGAACTTGATGTCGCCATTCAACACGGGTTTCAGTGCGATGTCGGCGAGGTGTTCCATCTTGAGGAACCACTGCATCGAGAGTTTCGGCTCAATCGGCACATTGGTACGCTCGGAGTAACCCACCTTATTATTATAGTCCTCAATCTTCTCCAACAGTCCTGCTTCCTTCATGTCGATGATGATCTGCTTGCGGCAGTCCTCGCGGCTCATGCCGATGTACATGCCAGCGGCTTCGCTCAGAGTGGCATCGTCGTTGAAGATGTTGATGCTTTGGAGGTTGTGCTTCTCGCCCAGCATGTAGTCGTTCACATCGTGGGCAGGCGTGACCTTCAGGCAGCCCGTACCAAACTCGGTGTCAACATAGCCGTCCTCGATGACGGGGATGACGCGGTTGACCAACGGCACCACGACTTTCTTGCCGCGCAGCCACTGGTTCTTCGGGTCGGCAGGGTTGATGCACATGGCGGTATCGCCCATGATGGTCTCGGGACGCGTGGTGGCCACCACAGCATAGCGGCGACCTTGCTCGTCGGTGTGGATGATTTCACCTTCAGCACCCGTGGCACCTGTACCGTCGTCTTCATGGAGGTAATAACGCAGGTAGAACAGCTTGCTGTGCTCATCTTTGAAGATGACTTCCTCATCACTCAAAGCCGTTAAGGCTTTCGGGTCCCAGTTGACCATGCGTACGCCACGGTAAATCAGGCCTTTGTTATACAGGTCGACGAAAGCGCGGATGACGCTCTTCGAGCGGATGTCGTCCATGGTGAACGAGGTGCGTTCCCAGTCGCAGGAGCAACCGAGGCGGCGCAACTGCTTAAGGATGATGCCACCGTGCTCGTGGGTCCAGTCCCAGGCGTGCTTGAGGAACTCCTCACGGCCAATGTCGGTCTTCTTGATGCCCTGTTGCGCCAGCTTATTCACCACCTTGGCTTCGGTGGCGATGGAGGCGTGGTCGGTGCCGGGCACCCAGCAGGCGTTCTTGCCCTGCATGCGGGCGCGGCGGATCAAGATGTCCTGAATCGTGTTGTTCATCATGTGGCCCATGTGAAGCACACCGGTCACATTCGGCGGCGGGATCACGATGGTATAGGGTTCGCGTTCGTCAGGCGTGGAGTGGAAGTAGTTCTTGTCCATCCAGTGTTCGTACCATTTGCCTTCAACTTCCTGAGGGCTGTATTTGCTGCTGATTTCCATAGTCGTAAAAATGAAGTGCAAAAGTAGTGTTTTTTCGGCTATGATCGGACTTTTTTCGCCATTTTTGCGACGGCATTGATTATTTTCCTATTTTTGTCCGTTAATTGGAAAACGAGAAATCTATTTAAAAATCAATAATTATTAAAAATCACAATTATGGGTACATTATCAAATCTTTGGCAAAACCACAGGACATTGGTGGTGTTTGCCTTGATCTTAATCATTGTCATCCCTTTCTTGATCTTTTATTTGAAAAAGGCCAAGAAAGAGCATCCTAAAGGCTTGATTGCTGCAGCCTTGAGTAACATGGGCGAGCGATTCGGCTATTACATCATGAATGCCGTGTTGGTGCTGTTCATCTGCTCCAAGTTCGGCCTTTCTGATGCCACGTCAGGACTCATTTTCGCTGTGTTTTACTTCTTGATTTATGTTTTGGCACTTCCCGGCGGTATCATTGCCGACCGTACCCAGAACTACAAGAAAACCATTATCACGGGTATCATCGTGATGGCCATTGGCTATGGCTTGCTTGCCATTCCTGTCTTCAGCAGTGGTGGTTTTGTCCTCGCCATGGTTGCTTTGGTGCTCATTGCTTGCGGTAACGGTCTCTTCAAGGGCAATTTGCAAGCCATTGTGGGTCAACTGTATGATGATTTTGAGGCAGAGGCTGCCAAGAAAGGTCCCGAGGCATTGGCTCAAGCCAAGGAAAAGCGCGACAGCGGCTTCCAGATTTTCTACGTGTTCATCAATATCGGTGGCGTGATTGCCCCGTTTGTGGCACCTATCATTCGCGACTGGTGGCTGAAGACCAAGGACTTGGTCTATAATGCCGATCTCCCGCGTTTGTGCCACAAGTTCTTGATGGGTACTGCTGAAGGTAACGATGTGACCAACCTCACCGCTTTGTCTCAGAATTTTGCAGGTGCATCGGAAAACCTTCAGGGTTTCTGCCAAAACTACTTGCAGGTCTATAACACGGGTGTTCACTTTGCATTCATCGTGTCGGTGGTCGCCATGCTGATTTCTCTTGCGATTTTCATCGCAGTGCGCCACAAACTGCCGAATCCTGTGAAGAAGGAAAAGGCCGAAGTGAAAGGATATACCGAAGCCGAGCGTCAGGCCGATGCCAAGGAAATCAAGCAGCGCATGGCTGCCTTGTATGCAGTCTTGGGTATTGCCGTGTTCTTCTGGTTCTCCTTCCACCAAAACGCCCAGTCGCTGTCGATTTTTGCCCGCGATTTCGTGGATACCAGTGCTATCCCGCCTGAGATTCTGCAATTCATCAATCCTTTCTTCGTGATTGTGCTTACGCCTATCATCATGTGGATTTTTGCTTCGCTTACACTCAAGGGCAAAGAGGTGTCTACGCCTAAGAAGATTGCATTGGGTATGTTTATCGCAGCTTGCGCCTATTTCTTCTTGATAATCATTGCCGTTGCCAACAATTATCCTTCTGGCGCCGAATTCAAGGCTCTGCCCGAAGAAACCAAGATGGCAATGAAAACCGGCCCTTGGGTGATGATCGTCACTTATTTCTTCCTCACGGTTGCCGAATTGTTCATCTCGCCTCTGGGTCTGTCGTTTGTGTCGAAGATTGCACCTCGCCACATGGTGGGTGTTTGCCAAGGCTTGTGGCTGACCGCAACCGCAATTGGCAACCTGCTTATCTTCCTCGGCGTTAAGATGTTGGATTCGTTCCCGCATCAGTGGATGACTTGGGCAGTCTTCGCCTTGATTTGTGTCGTCTCCATGTCCATCATGCTAGGCATGTTGAAATGGCTTGAGAGAGTAGCTAAATAATAATTTGGTTCTAGAGACGCAAATCTCGCGTCCTTGAAATATCAATTAAGGTAAAAAGCCGGCAGCGATGTCGGCTTTTTTTTTGTGCCTATTGTCTTGTCCTGAAAAAGCGTTACAACAAAAAGTAACGATAAATGGAAAAAGAAGAAAGAGAGTACGTTAAGCGAACACAGAAGGATTATCCGATGTCCTTTAAAATATCGGTGGTCAGGGAGTATGAAGAGACGGAT
>JAFPUN010000005.1 GCA_017395365.1 Bacteroidales bacterium | reverse complement strand
GACAGCAAGTGGCCGTGGCCACAAGCAAGGGAGAAAGCCTCACGGTTGACCTCAACGGGTTGCCTGCCGGCATCTATTTTATCAATGTCATCGATAAAGAGGGAAGGAAGTGCGTGCGTAAGGTGGTGAAGGAATAAAAGTTAGTTTTCCTTGGCAATCTTGTCCATTGACTTAAGGATGTTCTTCATCAACTCGGGCTTGGTCAAGTTGAGCCAATCGCAGAAGGTGATGCCCATGTATTTCGCCGTCTTTTTCCAGCTGCCCTTGTGGTCTTTCTTCAGTGAGAAGATATAAGAGTTGCTGGTACCGAGCAGTACCTCCTTCAAGGCGCAGACCTTATAGACAATCTCGTTGAAATAGCTCTCGCTGGCAACGCCCGTCTTGCATTCGATGACAAACAACTTGTTGGCCTTCATGAAACACACATCCAGCTCGTTGTTGTGCTTGATGACGCCGTTGGAGATGTGCACGCCCATGGCGATGTCGTCGGGTTGCAACACATTCTTGATCAAGGCATAGACATACTCCTCAAACCATCCGCCCGTGAGGTAGTCGATTTCATTGCCTTGCAACGATCCTTTGCGCTCGGGGACAAAGCCGATATAGTTCAAGAACTTGCCGAGGTTGGGTATGGGCGTCATGTATTCCTTGTGCGGATTCTCCACTTCCGAGATGATGAGATACTTCCAACCCCGGTATTTTTCGCGTAGAATGTCCATCACCTGGTAGTCGCCCTGACCCAACAGGTTTTGCGAGAACAAGGTGAAGAAATGCTGCGAGAATGTGGTCTCTTGCACCATCTGTCGGGGTTGGTCGACATCGCTTTCCAGTCCGTAGAGGCCGAAATACTCTTTCAGGTTCATGCGGTGCTTGATGGGATACACCTCGTCGTCGTCGTCATAGATGCTATGGTCGAAGATGGTCTTGACAATCAGGTTTTCACGGGTCTGTGTGTAGAAAAACAGCGTGTCAAATTCCTCGAACACATGTTGCACCGAAAGGGTCATGTAACGGTTGCCACCTGCCAAGTTGAGGTAGTATTTCTTGTTGGGAATCAACTCACCCTTGATGGTGCGGCAGATGCGCTCATACAGGAACTTGTCCTCATACCGCTTGACAATGATACTCTTCACAAGCGTTTCATCCACTTCGAGTTGCTTGGTCAGCAGTTGTATGCAACCTGCCTCTTCTTCAGTGGAGATGAACAACAGTTCGTCGCCCTCTTCATAGTATTCCTTGGTGAACAGATAAGCCGGCAACGGATTGCTCTTGTCTATGATGTTAACGATGGTTTTCGACATGGCGTAATAATTTTGGCACAAAAATAGGAAATTTGTTTGATAAAATATCATAATTGTGGCTGTAGGGCTGCCACGGCAGCCCTACAGCCACAATGGTTAATCCACAATCACCTTTTGCGTGGTGTTGCCTATTTTTACAACATAAAGGCCTCGCGGCAACGCTATGTATTCCTTGCCATCAATGTCCTTGGTGAAGATGTTTTGTCCAAGGGCGTTTGTGATGGTCATTTTTCCCTGGCCTTCTACTGTGAAACGACCATGTGCTGGATTGGGCGACACTTCGAATAATGCAGAGTTTTGTTCCACAATGGCATCATAGCCAACGAAAGGAATAAAAGTCACCAACCCCAAACCAGGGTCATCGTATTGGTGATAAATATGGTCTTCTATTTCTTGTTCGTCGATGGTACCCCAGTCGTTGCCAACGGCCATAATGTCGCAAGTGGAGTTGTCATAAAGGTCATAGACCACACCGTTGTTTCCGTTGCCATGGATTTGGTTGTTGCCCCAGTCTTCCTCGGTACCGAGATTAATGTCAAAACCGTTGATAGCAGTGATGCCCCAAAGGTTGCCGGTAATGACATTGTCGCGGATCACAGCACGATTGTTGTCGTCCATGCCGTAGATGCTGATGCCGCTGCCGCCATTCATGGGGTTGTCCTCGTGATAGTTGTCGATGAACTGGTTTCCAATGATGGTTGAAGTGAGATGATAACCTTGTTGGTTGTAGCCGTATCTGTTGTTTTTGACGATGTTGTCTTTCAACAGGATTTTGGTATCTCCTGTACCCATCAGGTCAGCAATGGAGATGCCACCCGTATGAAACTGGGCGTAGGTGCCGTCAATCAGATTGCCAACAACAAAGATGGTATCTTCGCTGCCTGGTCCGAGGTTGATTTGGGGTATGTTGGCGCCGTTGACATTCGAGTCGAATTCACAGTTGAGGATCTTCGGCGAACTTTGTCCGTTGGCCGGCGAACCGATGGCGGCTCCTTCGTTCAACAGGAAATAACAGTTTTCAATCACGGGGTTGCAGTTGAAGATGTCAATCGCAGAATGACAGTATTCGGTGGTGAAATACACAAACTTGACATCATCGAAGTGAACATCCGATTCGATGAGTTTGATGCCGGCTCCATCGCTGAAATACATCTTCTTGAGGTCACAGTCTGTGGCGTTTTCAAACCTCATGCTGAAAGAAGGGTCACCCATAACGGAGACACGATTGGCGTTTTCGCAAACCATGGAGCCGTTGATAGTCACCAACGCATTCTCGACATAGATTTTTTGAAAGCCGTTGTCGATTTTCAAGACATCGTTTTGCGAGATGGTCAGGTCGGCATGGATGTGGTAGTTGGTGGCATCGAAAGTGACCACACCGTCAGTGACATTGACGAGTTCGCTCATGGTGTAGGTCGTGCCGTTGCCCGGGCTGGTCCATTGGGCGTTCAGCATCGGAATAAATCCGAAAAACAAGACTAAAATCAAGGTTACTTTTTTCATTTTTGGATAATTTTAAAACTATTAGCAAAAATAGGCATTTCTTCAATATAACAAGCCAAAAAGCCATAACGGAATTTTGTTTCCATGGCCGATTTCAATATTGTCGCTCACAACGAAACTGTCTTCCATATTTTTGATTTGCGAGAAATCCTTGCGTTTGCCTCCCACCTCGAAAAGCCATTTGTCGTCAACAACTAGGTCGCCTTTGTTAGGCATATAGAGTTGGTGGTCCACGCCAATCTGCGAGGCAAGATAGGTTTCGCGCATGGTTCCCGAATCGACTTGAGGGGTCAGGCAATGCATCAAGTTGGTGTTGTAGAAAAGGATTTTCTCTGGTTTGGTCAGCATGTTCATTCCTCCATTTGTCGCATAAAGACGACGCACTAATGCTGCCTTGTCCATTAGGTCCAAAAGTTTCAAGACATTGTTGCGTGACGATTGCAAGGTCGTACAAAGCGATGAAATATTCAAAGTGTAGGGTTTCATTTCGGCCAGTACAGCCAAAAGTTGCCTGACTTTATAGACAGAATCATATTCAATATGGCTCACCGCTGGGATCTCGGTGGTCACAACCGTGTCAATCACCTGTTGCAAACGGTCAAAAAAACCATCCCCTTCTTCACGATAGAATGGATAATAACCTGATTCTATGTACTTTTCAAAGTGTTGCAACACCTTTACTTTTGATGTGATTTGCGAAGCCTCGGTGAAATGGTTGTTCAGTATGGTTTCCAACGACAGCACAGGAAGGTCGGCCACCTGTTCCAACTTCAAGTATTCCCTGAACGAAAGACCTTCCATGGTGTAGGCACGGTGACGGCGCGAAAGGTCAGCAGTCAGCGACTCTTCTAGTTTCAGCATCGATGAACCTGTCACCACAAGATGCAGATGGGGATAAGAGTCGTAAATGTTCTTGACCTCCTGTTGCCAGCCTTTGTATTTGTGTACCTCGTCCAAAAAGAGGTGGGTGCCGCCATGGGTATAGTGGTATTCGGCCAATTCCAAAAGAGTATGGTTGGCAAACCACAGATTGTCCAAAGACACATACAAGGCTTTTTCCACTTGTTGAAAGTTGCGTTTGATGTGTTGCAATAGCATGGTCGTCTTGCCCACGCCTTTTGCCCCTTTTATGACGATAAGGCGGTTGTCCCAGTTGATTTTGTCGTAAAGATACCGCGTAAAGCTCAAATCGGTGTCGGCCAACAAACGACCATAGGTCTTGAACAAAGTATCCATAGTTTAGTGTTTTTCTCGCTGCAAAAATACATTTTTTACTTTAGAAAAACAAATTTTTCATACATTTTTTACTTTTGAGAAATAAAAATTGATATTGTTTTTTACTTTTGAGAGTAAAAAAGGCGACCGAAGTCGCCTTTTTGGTAAGATGAAAAAAATGTCATTACTTCTTAATCGCTGCAATGCCAGGCAGTTCCTTGCCTTCGATGGCTTCGAGCAGGGCACCGCCGCCAGTGCTGACGTAACTCACACGGTCGGCCAGGCCGAACTTGTTGATGCAAGCCACACTGTCGCCACCGCCGATAAGGCTAAAGGCACCATTTTGTTCCGTGGCTTCCACGATGGCTTCGGCCAAGGCGCGCGAACCTTCGGCGAACTTGTCGAACTCAAACACA
Organism: Bacteroidales bacterium; assembly: GCA_017395365.1. Taxonomy (GTDB): domain Bacteria; phylum Bacteroidota; class Bacteroidia; order Bacteroidales; family F082; genus Limimorpha. Next base: position 46,191 of record JAFPUN010000005.1, on the reverse strand, counting down.
CCGCAGGGACCGTTCCAGAGCACGGTCTTCGATTGCTTGATGATGCCAGCGTAGAACTTGCGGCTCTCGGGACCACAGTCCATGCCTTCCCAACCGTCGGGCACGTTCATCGGGTCGACGACCATGGTGTTGGCGTCGTTCGAGAACTTGTCGCCAGCCACCACGTCGAACGAGAGGTAGAGGTTGACGCCCTTCTGCTTGGCCTTCTCGATGATGTCCAAGGCGAGGTCGAGCTTGTCCTCTTCGCAGATGGAGTTGCCGATCTTGCCGCCGAGGGCTTTCTTGAAGGTGTAGGTCATGCCACCGCAGAGGATGAGGTTGTCGACCTTGGTGAGCAGGTTCTCGATGATCTCAATCTTGGTGGAGACCTTCGAGCCACCCATGATGGCGGTGAAGGGGCGTTGGATGTCGTTCATCACCTTGTTGACGGCAGCCACTTCCTTACCCATCAGGTAACCGAACATCTTGTGGTCGGCATCGAAGTAGTCGGCAATCAGAGCAGTGGAAGCATGGGCGCGGTGGGCGGTGCCGAAGGCGTCGTTGATGTAGTACTCGCCATAGCTGGCCAGTGTCTTGGTGAATTCCTTCTGCGAGGCCTTGATGGCTTTCTTGGCTTCATCGTAGCCAGGGTCTTCTTTCTCGATGCCACGCGGCTTGCCTTCTTCCTCGGCATAGAAACGGAGGTTTTCGAGCACGAGTACCTCACCGGGTTTCATGGCAGCCACTTGGTCGGCGGCTTTCATGCAGTCGTCGGCAAATTGCACAGGACGGCCCAACAGTTCTTCCAAGTGCTTGATGATAGGCTTGATGGAGAATTTCGGGTCAGGGTTTTTCTTCGGACGGCCAAGGTGCGACATCAGCACGACCATGCCTTTGTCGTTCAAGACCTTGTTGATGGTCGGCAGGGCGGCACGCATACGGGTGTCGTCGGTGATGTTGAAGTTGTCATCCAACGGGACGTTGAAATCGACGCGGATAACCACGCGTTTGTTTTCAAAATTGATTTGATCGATGTTTACCATGGTAATATTGTATTTAAAGATTCAAAATTCAATTATTTAGAATTCAAAATTGATGATTTTCAGGGACTACCACATTGAGGGCCAAAGGCAAAATATCAAAATCGAAAGGAGAATTGGTCAACGTTTCGCCTTCGGTTTCCACTTTAAGCTGGTTGGGCGGGATAGAGACCACATGGACTTTCTTGCCTCTGAAGGTCGACACTTCCTTGAGTTTGTCGATGAAGGTGCCATTATAGATGTTTTTCACGTTGAGGGCAAACTTTATCATGGATATGCTGCGCACGGCAGTGATGTCCAAGAGTCCGTCGTTGGGAATGGCGTCACGCATCATCATCATGCCACCGCCGTTGAAACGACAGTTGCCTATCGAGAGGCTTAGGATATTGTCGTCGAAGACCAGTTGGTCGTCAATGGTGATTTGGACGTGATCGCCTTTGTATTTAAGAAGGCTCTTGACCACGCTGAGCAGATAACGTATGGTACCTTTCTTGCCTTTTTGTTTCAATTCGTTGGTCGACTCACACACCAAATAATCGAGGCCGGTGCCTGCTGCGTTGAGGAAATACCGCTTTTTCGGGTCACCCCCATTGTTGTAAGTGACTTGACCAATATCGTGGACGAAAACGTTGTTGGCTTTGATGATTTTAGCAATTGCCTTGTAATCAAGTGGAAAACCAAAGGTCCTTGACCAATCGTTGCCCGTTCCGACAGGGAAAGAACCAAAGGTGATTTCATTCGTTGGAACGAGGTCTTGGTTGAAAATCCCATTGATGATTTCGTTGTTGGTGCCGTCGCCACCCACCGAGATGAACTTACGGTAACCTTGTTCCACGATGGCTTTGTGTACGATTTCGATGGCATGTTTTGGACGTTCGGTGATTATGGAATCAAATTCAATGGCTTCATTGACAAGGGCTTGTTTGATCAGCGGCCAGTCTTCTCCCGCTCTGCCTACGGAGGCTTTTGGGTTGACAACGACCAGCCATTTATGATTTGTTTCGGTCATAAATAAAAAGTTTTCGCGGGTCAAAGATAGGAAATAAAACAATTAGTCAAGCCAAATGTTTTGATATTGGTGAAAAGATAGGCATGATTTGAAAAGATAAGGTTTTTTTTTGTACTTTTGCAATTTGTTTAAAAATATAGGAAAACATGATTACATTCAATGACAGAATCACGCTGGAAGAAGTAGAGAAAGTGCTGTATTCCAATGAGAAGATACAGGTTTCGGAGGCGTGGATGGACCGTGTGGAGGCATGTTACCGTTTTTTGGAAAGATTTGCTTCCGACAAAGTCATTTATGGCATCAATACGGGTTTTGGCCCTATGGCACAATGGCGTGTCGACGACAAGTATCTCAATGACCTTCAATATAATATCATCCGTAGCCACTCCACGGGTGCCGGCGAGCCTTTGGGCGACATCTATGTGAAGTCGGCCATGATTGCCCGCCTTGGCACGGTGCTGCAATGCCGTTCGGGCGTGCACACCGATGTGGTGAAACTGCTCGTTGAATTCATCAACCGTGAGATATTTCCTTTCATTCCCCAACATGGTAGCGTAGGTGCCAGCGGCGACTTGGTCCAGTTGGCCCACATCGCTCTCTGCCTCATCGGCGAAGGCGAAGTGCATTACCAAGGTCAATGGCGACCCACCGCAGAGGTGATGAAGGAAAACGGCCTCACTCCGCTCAAGATGCACATCCGCGAAGGTCTCTCCATCACCAACGGCACTTCGGTGATGACCGGCATCAGCGTGGTCAACCAGCATAATGCCGAGACCTTGCTCGACTGGGCTACCTTGGCTGCCGTTTGGATGAATGAGATCGCTTCTTCTTTCGATGACTATATGTCGAAAGGCGAGAATGACTGCCGTCGCCACGAGGGACAACAAGAGATCGCCCGTCGTTTGCGCGAACTCTCAGAAGGCTCGCAATGTCTCAAGAAACGCGCCCACGAACTCTACGACTATGGCCACTCCGACGTGAAGGTCTTTGAGCACAAGGTGCAGGCCTATTATTCGCTGCGCTGCACGCCGCAGATTTTAGGTCCCATCTACGACACTTTGAACTTTACGCGCCAAATCCTTGAAGACGAACTCAACTCGGCCTGCGACAACCCCATTGTCGACCCCGAGACGGAGTATGTCTATCACGGCGGCAACTTCCACGGCGACTACATCTCGTTGGAGGAAGACAAGGTGAAGATTGCCTTGGTGCGTCTCTGCATGACGGCCGAGCGTCAACTCAACTACCTGTTCCACGACCGTATCAACGGCATCCTGCCGCCTTTCCTCAACCTCGGCACACTGGGACTGAACTACGGCATGCAAGCCTGTCAGTTCACGGCCACCTCGACGACCGCCGAATGCCAGACCCTGGCCATGCCCAACTATGTGCACAGCATCCCCAACAACAACGACAATCAGGACATCGTCAGCATGGGCACCAACAGTGCCTTGCTCTGCAAGCAAGTGGTGGAGAACTGCTTCCAGGTGATGGCCATCCAATACATCGCCTTGGCACAGGCCACCGACTGTTTGAAGATTGCCGACAAGCTGGCGCCCACATCGCGCAAGTTGTATGACAAAGTGAGGGAGATCATTCCGCTCTTTATCGAAGACACGCCGTTCTACAAGGAAATCGCCGCTGTTGAGAACTATTTGAAAACCAACCCCTTGAAATTGAAATGACGAAATACGCCCTTATCACCGGTGCCTCACGAGGCTTGGGAAAAGCCATCGCCTTGCGCCTGGCCAACGACAGTTTTGCCGTTATCATCAACTATCAATCAAACAAAGAAGCCGCTGAAGACACTTTAAGGCAAGTGCAAGAAGCAGGCGGCACTGGCGAACTGCTTCCCTTCAATGTCGCCGACCCACAAGCCATCGAGACGGCTTTGGAGTCGTGGTCGGCCAGCCACCCCGATGACTACATCTCCGTGTTGGTCAACAATGCGGGCATCCGTCAGGACAACCTCATGATCTTCATGCAGGAAGAGCAGTGGAGCAAGGTCTTGGATACCACCTTGAACGGCTTTTTCTATATCACACGCCGTCTGCTGAAGGACATGATGACCCACCGCAACGGACGCATCATCAACATGGCTTCGCTGTCGGGATTGAAAGGCCTGCCGGGGCAGACCAACTATTCCGCCGCTAAAGCTGCTCTCATCGGAGCTACCAAGGCTCTCGCACAGGAAGTGGCAGCCCGCAAGGTGACGGTCAACGCCATCGCGCCTGGGTTCATTGCCACCGATATGACCAAGGAACTCGATGAGGCTGAACTGAAAAAGCTCATCCCGCTGGGGCGCTTCGGCAAGCCCGAGGAAGTGGCCGCTTTGACTAGTTTTTTGGCATCCGACGAATCGTCATACATCACAGGACAGGTCATTTCTATTAACGGAGGGCTTTATACATAAAATACCGGCGTTTCGACTGGCTCAACGACCTAGGTCCCTGAGCCAGTCGAAGGGCCGACTCGAAAGCATCAAACTATGAATCATAGAAGAGTCGTCATCACAGGCATGGGCATCTGGTCCTGCTTGGGAAAGAACAAAGAAGAGGTTGAAGCCGCCTTGCGCGAAGGCCGTTCGGGCATCGGCATCGACCCGATACGCACCGAATACGGCTATCGTTCCCCTTTGACGGGCATCGTGGAGAAACCCCAACTGAAGGGTAAACTCGACCGTAAACTCCGCATGTATCTCGCTGAGGAAGGCGAATATGCCTATATGGCCACAATAGAGGCTTTTCAACAGGCGGGTATCGACGATGCCTATCTGCTCGAAAATGAAGTCGGCGTGCTGTTTGGCAACGACTCGTCGGCCAAGGCGGTCATCGAGTCGCACGAGGTCACGATGGAGAAGAGAGACACCACTTTGGTGGGGTCGGCAGCCATCTTCCAGTCGATGAATTCCACCGTGACGATGAACCTCTCCACCATCTTCCACCTGAAAGGCATCAACATGACCATCAGCGCGGCCTGCGCCAGTGGTTCGCATGCCATCGGCTTGGGCGCTTTGCTCATCCGCAATGGCTTGCAGGATGTGGTGCTGTGCGGCGGTGCCCAAGAGACCAACTACCTCTCCATGGGTAGCTTCGATGGCATCAGTGCCTTCTCGACCCGTGTCGACGAGCCTACCAAGGCCTCGCGTCCCTTCGACCGCGACCGCGACGGCCTCGTGCCCAGCGGTGGCGCTGCAGCATTGGTGCTTGAGGACTATGACCACGCTGTGGCCCGTGGGGCGACGATTCTGGCCGAGGTGTGTGGCTATGGCTTCTCTTCCAATGGCGAGAGTCACATCTCACAACCCAGCGAGGAAGGTTGCCAGCGAGCCATGACCCGCGCCATGCAAGAGGCAGGTGTGAAAGCCGAAGACATCGACTATGTGAACGCCCACGCCACCTCGACGCCCCAAGGCGACATGTTTGAAGCCATGGCGCTGAAGAATATGTTTGGTGTTACAAAAACACCTATTTCGTCAACCAAGTCAATGACGGGTCACGAGTGCTGGATGGCTGGCGCCAGCGAAGTCGTCTACTGCATCCTCATGATGCACGGTGGCTTCATCGCGCCCAACATCAACTTCGAGCATCCCGATGAATATTCGGAAGGCCTCAACATCGTCAATGTGACAACGAACAAGACTTTAAACACTATCCTGTCCAATTCTTTCGGCTTTGGTGGGACAAATAGTGCATTGGTAATTAAAAAGATAAGATAATCAAATATGAAAGAACTTAAGACGCGAGACTGTGAGACGCGAGACTACGAGACTTTTCAATCAATGTAATTGAAAGTCCCGAAGTCCCGTGTCCCGAAGTCCCGTGTCAAAAAAACACATCTATGGAATTATTCCCTGCCCTTGAAAAGGCTTATACCAAAGAACATAAAAAAGCCGGCGAAGCCCAAGAACTAGCCTATTTCATCGCTTTTGGCCCCATCATCTTCCAGGTGGGCCGTCTGATGATCAAGTTTGGCATCTTGGACATGCTGCGCGACAACGAACAAGGCCTCACCCAAGCCGAGATTGCCGAAAAGACAGGTCTCTCGCCCTACGCGGTGAAGGTGCTGATGGAAGGCTCGCTCTGCATCGGCCTCGTGCTGGTGAATACCGAAACCGACCGTTTCACCTTGTCGAAGACGGGTTGGTTCCTGCTCACCGACCCCGCCATCCGCGTCAACATCGACTTCAACCACGATGTCAACTATGAAGGTTGGTTCCATCTCGAAGAAGCGTTGAAGGAAGGCCGTCCCGCTGGTTTGGAGCATTTCGGCAGCTGGCCGACTATCTACGAAGGCCTCTCGCAGTTGCCGCCACAAGTGCAGAAGAGCTGGTTCGGTTTCGACCATTATTATTCCGACCACTCCTTTGACCAGGCCTTGCAGCTGCTCTTTGGCGATCACCCCAAGACCGTTTTGGATGTGGGCGGCAACACGGGTCGCTGGGCTTTGCGCTGCGTCGACTACGACGAGAATGTCAAGGTGACCATCATGGACCTGCCGCAACAACTCGAGATGATGCGCGAGTTCACTAAAGGAAAGAAGGGCGCCGACCGCATCGACGGCTATGGCATCAACCTCTTGGACGACAGCCAGCCGTTCCCGACCGACAAGCACTACGACATCATCTGGATGAGCCAGTTCCTCGACTGCTTTGGCGAGGACGAGATCATGAGCATCGTGAGTCGTGCCGCCAAGATCATGGACAAGGACAGCCGCCTCTGCATCATGGAGACCTTCTGGGACCGCCAACGCTATTCTTCCGCGGCCTTCGCCCTCACGATGACGAGCCTGTATTTCACCGCCTTGGCCAATGGCAACAGCAAGATGTACCACAGTGGTGACATGGCCCAATTGGTCAAAAAAGCCGGCCTCGAAGTGGAGACCATCCACGACGCCCTCGGCCTCGGCCATAGCATCATGGTATGTAAGAAATGATGAATGATAAAAAGGCTTCTGGCCTCTGGCTTTTGGCTTCTGGCAGCTTCACAAAAAGCTGAAAAGTTCAAGCCTCGGTTAAAGCTGCCAATAGCCAGTAGCCAGCAGCCAGTAGCCAAATTTGAATAATGTAAAACCTTGAAATAACAATTTATGGACAGACAAGAAATAGAAGCAAAAGTCAAGGAATTCCTCATCGAGGACCTTGAGATTGACGAAGAAAAGATCCAGCCGGAAGCCCGTCTGAAAGAAGACATCGGCATCGACAGCCTCGATTTCGTCGACATCGTGGTCATCGTCGAGAAGAAGTTTGGCTTCAAGATCAAGACAGAGGAAATGGCCAATGTGAAGACATTCAGCCAGTTCTGCGACTACATCGAGCAAAAGACCGCCTAACCCAAGCATGGCCGACACCTTGCAACATAACGAATGGTCAGGCAAGACCGACGGATTACCGTGGATGCAGCGTAGCCTCATCGCGTTGTTCCGTGTGTCACCATTGTGGCTGCCCTACGGCATCATGGCCATGGTGGTGCCTTTCTATATGCTGTTCAGCAGGAAAGGCTATCAAGCCATGTACCAGTTCTTCCGCAAGCGTATCGGATTGGGACCATGGAAAGCGTTTTGGTATGTCTATGCCAACCACTTCCGCTTCGGCCAGATCATTTTGGACCGTTTTGGCGTGTATGCAGGCAAGAAATACCATTTCCTGAAAGAGGGTCAAGAGTTGATGGACGAGTTGGAGAACCATCCGGAAGGTTTCATGTTATTGAGCAGCCATATCGGCAACTATGAGATAGCAGGCTATTCGTTGAAGCCTAAAAGTAAGAGATTCAATGCTTTGGTGTTTGCTGGCGAGACGGCCACGGTGATGGAAAACCGCCAACGGTTGCTGTCGCAAAACAACATGAGCATGATTCTCGTGAAGCCCGACCTCTCGCATCTGTTTGCCTTGAATGCGGCGCTCGAAAACGGAGAGATTGTCAGCATGCCTGGCGACCGTATCTTCGGCTCACAGAAGTCGGTCGAATGCCAGTTTTTTGGCGCGACGGCGCGTTTCCCCATGGGTGGCTTTGCCTTGGCCGTTCAGAAGGGAGTGGAGGTGCTGGCCGTCTTCGTGATGAAAGAGGGCATGAGGACCTATCACGCCTTTGTGCGCGCCATACAATGCGACCGTGCAGCCAACAAACGCGAGCAAATCCAACAACTTGCACAAGCCTTCGCCACGCAACTCGAAGACATCGTGCGACGCTACCCGACGCAATGGTTCAACTATTTTGATTTTTGGAAACAATGAGAGCGATTCAAGACATACCGTTGAAGGAACTGATCCCGCAAAGGCCGCCTTTCGTGATGATCGACCGCTTGGTGTCGAGCGACGCGGTGTTTTCGATGACCGAACTCGAGGTGCGCCCCGACAACCTGTTTGTCGACAACGGCCGCATGACGGCGGCAGGCTTGGTGGAGAACATCGCCCAGACCTGTGCCGCCCGTATCGGCTACATCAACCTCAATAGTGGCGAGACGGTGAAAATCGGCGTCATCGGTTCCATCAGCAACCTCAACATTGCACGCACACCCAAGGTGGGCGAGCATTTGGTGACGACGATCAAACTGTTGGAAGAAGTGTTTCAGGTGACCCTCGTCGAAGCCATGGTCAAGAGTGGCGAAGAGGTGCTGGCGCAGTGTAATATGAAAATCGCCTTGACAGATATTGATTCAAAAGATTGAGCATCATGGAGAACGAAAACATATTGTCGGTGACCCAACCCATCAGCATCCGCTTCAACGAGGTGGATTCGATGGGTGTGGTATGGCACGGCAACTACGCCATCTACCTCGAGGATGCCCGCGAGGCGTTCGGCGCGAAGTATGGCTTGGAGTACCTGATGATGTATGACGAAGGTTATTTCGAGCCCATCGTGGAGCTCAATCTCAAATACAAACAGCCGCTGATTTACGGCATGACGGCAGAGGTTTACATTGTCTATCGTCCCTGTGAAGCGGCGAAAATCGTCTTCGACTATGAGATTCGCGACCCAGAGACGAAGACGGTTTACGTCACGGGGCATTCGGTACAGGTCTTCATGGACAAAAACACACATCAGCTGGTGCTGAACAGTCCTGATTTTTACGAGAAATGGAAACAAAGATGGGAGGTAAATCTATGATCGTTAGCGTGGCCAATAATATCATCTCGCCTTTGGGCATGACCACTGCCGAGAACTACGCTGCGGTGAAAGCCGGGAAGTCGGAGCTGCGGCGCTACGAAGGCCATTGGGACTTGCCCGAGCCTTTTGTGGCCTCGCTGATGCAGCGCGACAAGGTGGAACAAGCCTTTGCTGCCCTAGCGGATAACGAGCGCTATACCTTCTTCGAGAAGATGATCATATTATCGGCAGCCAATGCCTTATACCAAACCCACATCGACCCGACCTCGGACAAGGTACTGTTTATCCTCTCGACTACCAAGGCCAATGTCTTCCTCCTTGATAAGAGGGAGACTGGCTTCCCAAAAGAGCGGGTACTGTTGGGTGTGGCAGCCCGACAGATGACGGAGTTCTTCCACAATCCCAACACCCCAATAGTGGTTTCAAACGCTTGCATCTCGGGAGTTTGCGCCCAGATTGAGGCCATGCGTAACTTGGAATGCGGCCGCTTCGACTATGTCGTGACAGTGGGCTGCGATGTGCAGTCAGCCTTCATCGTGTCAGGCTTCCAGTCGTTCAAAGCCTTGTCGTCCGAGCCTTGCAAGCCCTTTGACACCAACCGCTGCGGCTTGAACCTTGGCGATGCGGCTGCAACCATTATTTATACACGGAAAGAAACCGTTGACTCCAACGAATGGGTGGCTTGCCGTGGCGCCATCCGCAACGATGCCAACCACATCAGCGGGCCGTCAAGGGTGGGCGAGGGCAGCTATCGTGCCTTGCGCTATGCCATCGGAGCTATCGACCCCGACAAGATCGCCTTCATCAACACGCATGGAACAGCGACTTTGTATAACGACGAGATGGAGTCGGTAGCCATCGAGCGGGCTGGCCTGGCAACGGTGCCCGTCAACGGATTGAAAGGCTACTACGGCCACACCATGGGTGCCGCCGGCATCCTTGAGACCATCCTTTCCATGTACGCCATCGACGAACACAACATATTGGCAACCAAGGGCTTTGAGACATTAGGTGTCACACATCCCTTGATGCTTTCCAACCAAAACCAAACGACCGACAAGCGGATGTTCATCAAGCTCTTGTCGGGCTTCGGCGGCTGCAATGCAGCCTTGCTCTTCGCGAAAGGAGGTGCGCCATGCTGAACCATAAAGTGATCATCACGCCCAATGAGGTTATCCTCGACGGCAAGACCTTGGACCACACTGAACAAGGAGGAGCCCTGCTGACCGAGTTGTATCGCACCTATGTGGGCGACTATCCCAAGTTCTTCAAGATGGACACCTTGAGCAAGTTGGGTTTGGTGGCCTCCGAATTGCTTTTGCAAGCTGAAGGCGAGCCCCGTTTCGAGGCTCGTGAGGATCGCGCTGTCGTCTTCTTCAACAAAAGCGCTTCGTTGCAGGCCGATACCGCCTATCAAGCCACGATACAAGAGCCGGAGAACTTCTTCCCGAGCCCTGCAGCCTTCGTTTACACACTGCCCAACATCGTGACGGGCGAGATTGCCATCCGTAACAAGTATTACGGTGAGACATCATTCATTGTCTTGCCTGAGAACGATCCGGAGATTATGGCACAACAATTGCAGTTGGCTTTCCTCGACACGATGACCCAAAGCATCCTCGGTGGCTGGCTCGACTGCACTGACGAGAACCACTTCGAGGCGCATCTCTTTTTAATTGATAAACAACAATTTGATACTATCGAATCATCCCTTTTATAAGGACTAAACATAACAACAATTCAACAATTCAACAATCAACAATTCAACAACAATACAAATGGACGAACTGATTTACACCCTGAAGCAACAGATTATCGAGGCTTTGAACCTTGAAGACATGAAGCCCGAAGACATCGACGAAAACGCCTCTCTGTTTGGCGAAGGCCTCGGCCTTGATTCCATCGACGCCCTTGAACTCATCGTACTGATGGAGAAGAACTATGGCATCAAGTTGCAAGACCCCTCGCAAGGCAAGGAAATCTTCAAGTCGGTGGCAGTGATGGCCGACTTCATCCAGAAGAACAGGACAAAATAAATGACAGACCCGATTTACATAACTGGCACCGGTGTAGTATCGGCAATAGGTCTTGGCAAGGCCGCCACCTTGGAGGCGCTCTTGACCAACCGCTCGGGCGTGGGCCCGTTGAAATACCTGAAGACGGCACACAAAGAGTTTCCTGTCGGCGAGGTGAAGCTGACCGACGCCGAGATGCGTGAGCGTCTTGGCATCCCTCAAGACGCTGTCACCACGCGCACCGCACTGATGGGCATGTTGGCGTTGGGCGAGGCCTTGGACGAGGCGCGTCTCACTCCCGACATGCTGCCCAAGGTGGGCTTCATTTCAGGCACCACCGTAGGCGGTATGGACATGAGCGAGCAGTACTATCTCGACTACCTCAACGGTGACGCACACAAGGAATACATCTCCGTTTACGACTGCGGCAGTTGTTCCGAGATGACGGCAGGTCATTTCGGGAGGTTCGCTTTTGCCACCACGCTGGCCACCGCATGCTCTTCGGCCGCCAATGCGGTCATTCAAGGTGCCAATATGATCCGTTGCGGCGAAGCCGACATTGTGGTGGTAGGTGGCAGCGAGTGCATCACCAAGTTCCACCTCAACGGTTTCAACTCGTTGATGATTCTCGACACCGAGGCTTGTAGGCCCTTTGATGCCACGCGCCATGGCCTCAACCTTGGCGAGGGCGCTGCCTATCTCGTGCTCGAGTCGGCCGAGAGTGCCAAACGACGCGGCGTGGCGCCCCAGGCCCTTTTGTCGGGCTATGGCAACGCCTGCGATGCCTACCATCAGACCGCCTCTTCTCCCGACGGAGAAGGCGCCTATCGCGCCATGAGAGAGGCTTTGGCCTTGGCTGGGCTGCAGCCTTCCGACATCGACTACATCAACGCACACGGCACGGGTACGCCCAACAACGATGTCAGCGAGAGCCAGGCCATGATGCGCCTCTTCGAGGGTAAGGTGCCTCCCGTATCGTCGACGAAGCCCTTCACTGGCCACACCACCAGCGCCTCGGGTTCCATCGAGGCCGTGTTCTGTATCCTTGCGTTGCAGCACGGCTTCCTGCCGGTCAACCTCAACTGGTCGCAGCCCATGGACGATGGCATCGTTCCCGTGGCTAAACCCGAAAAGAAGACGCTGAAGCATGTGCTCTGCAACGCCTTCGGCTTTGGCGGTAATGACTCGTCGCTCTTGCTTTCTGCGACTACGGGACTGCGGGACTGCGAGACTGCGGGACAGCAGAATCATCAGACACCTCGAAGTCCCGAAGTCTCGAAGTCCCGAAGTCAAATTTTCGTCCTCTCCGCCAAGCAGATCTCCATGCAGCAGCCGCTAAGCGAGGAGTGGATGGATAACCCCATCAAGTATGAAGTGCCTTTCACGCGCTCTATCGACCCAGGCTTCAAAGAGTATGTCTCTCCCATTGAGGCACGCCGCATGGGTCGCATCCTGAAACGCGCCTTGGCCACCTCGAAAGAGGCTTTGAAAGAAGCTGGCTGCGACACCGTCGATGCCATCATGACTGGAACAGGCTTTGGCTGCATCGAGAACACCGAGTTCTTCCTCGACGCCCTATCCAATGAAGGCGAGCAGCTGCTGAAACCTACCTATTTCATGCAGTCGACCCACAACACCATCAGCTCGCTGGTGGCTATCCAGACGAAGAACTACAACTACAACGCCACCTACGCACACAAAGGCATTTCGTTTGAGAGCGCCCTGCACGACGCTTGGCTCCAGTTCCGCTTGGGCAAGATCGGCTCGGCTATGGTGGGCTGCCACGACGAGATGACGGAAACCTTCTACCGCATCATGAAAAAAGGCGGCGTGATGGGCCAGGACGACGAACGCTGCGGCGAAGTGGCCGTCTCGGTGGTATTGTCTCGTCATTGCGAGGCATCATTCCGTGAAAACGGAAGAAGCAATCCAGAGACAAAACCTCTCTGTCGTCTTACCGGCCTTAAGATGCTGCACCTGCCCACGATGAACGACTTGATGGATGCCGTAACCACCATGCTGCAGTCGGCCGAGCGCAGCCTTGCCGATGTCGACTACATCCTTACGGGCATCAGCGGCAACCATGAGAATGACAAAGCTTACCTTGTCGAGACGAAGACCCTCTTTGGCGACAAGCCTTTGCTGAAATACAAACACCTGTTTGGTGAAAACTTCACTGCCTCGGGATTGGGTTTCTATGTGGCAGCGCAATGCCTCAAGGTGGGTCATGTGCCAGCCGAGTGCTTCGTCGATGCCAACTTGGTCTCCGACAAGCGGCCTACCTGCCTGTTGTTGTTCAACCGCTCCGATGGGAATGACTATACGATGGTTTTATTGGAAAAGTAAAGAGAAATGTGGAAATATATAATACTCGTGTTATTGCAGGCCGGTTCGTTAGCGGGAGGCCAAGCCATGTTCAAGCTATTCTTGAACCGGATGGGAAAGTTTCAGTGGAACTGGGAGTATGTCAAACATGTTACCATGGAGCATGGATGGATCCTGTTCATGATGACAGGGTTCTTTAGTGTGTCATTCCTTTTGTGGGCTTATGTGCTGAAGAAGATGGAGTTTAGCCAGGCTTATCCTTTGTCGAGCCTAAGTTTCATCTTTGGCATGTTTTTGGCATTCTTTTTGTTTCATGAGAGCATACCCCTCACCCGATGGATCGGTGTGGTGCTTATCGTGGTAGGGTGTGTCTTGATCAGTATGAAATGATGAAAAGAATCTTGATGATAGTGATGGCTGTTGCGATGGCGACGGTAGCGGTGGCACAAACCGATGTGCCGTTGTCGGACAAGCAAAGCCAGGAAGTGATGGCCCAACTGACGGAGGCGGCCATGGGCATGAAGACCATGCAATGCCGTTTTGTGCAGAGCAAGGTCTCTACGATGCTGGCCGAGCCATCGGTGGCGGAGGGCACGATGCATTTTGTCTCGCCCGACAAGATGCGCTGGGAATACATCATGCCCTATGCTTTCGCCTTGGTGGTCAATGGCGACCGCATCGTGAAGGTGACCGACGGCCAGGCCGAGGTGCTCGATGGTAAGTCGGGCCGCATGTACCAAGGCATGGTGGGTCTCATCATGGGCAGCGCCTCGGGCAAGAAACTGTTCGACACCACGGTGTTCGATGTCGTGATGTACGACGACGACACTTTTTGGCGTGCCGAGATGACCCCCAAGCGTCGCGACATGAAGCGCATGTTCAGCCAGTTGGTGTTTCGTTTCGACAAGAAGACCAATGGCATCAGCCGTGTCGAGTTCAAAGATGCGGGTGGCGACGTCACCTCGATTCGCTTTGAGGACATCAAGCTGAATGAGGCGATAGGGGAGAAAGTCTTTGCTGAGTAAGCAAAAAACACTATCTTTGCGGTGATGAAACCGCGAAACCTTTTCATAGGATTAGTATTCTTATTGGCGGTCTTGACCGCCTGCGACGCCACCACGCGCGAGGCGCGCCGCATGGTGAAGCGTGCCGAGCGGTTGGCCGATACCTTGCCCGACAGCGCCGTTCGATTGATCGACAGCGTGCTGCGCATGCCCGCGAGCTTCAGCGAGCGTGAGCGCATGGACATGGCCTTGTTGCAGGCCTAGGCCCTCTTCGGCTGTAGAGACGTTTCCCGAAACGTCTCAAAAAACAACGATACATTGGGAGACGTTTCAGGAAACGTCTCTACCATATCCCCCATCATGGATGACGATTTCTTCGACGACCACGCCAACCTCTCCACCAGCCCCGAGTTGGAGCATGCCGCTGCCTATTATGCCCGCAAGAAGCAATACGGCAAGGCCGCCCACGCCGCGCTCTACAGCGGTTTCGTGCAGCAGCACTACGACGAGAAGGAAGCCGCCATGCGGTCGTTCAAGGAGGCGGAGGAATATGGAGAGCTTGCGGGAGACAGCCTTGCCATGGCATTTGCTGAGTATTGCATGGGAAAGATGCTTTATAATGATTACATGGAGCAAGAAGCCATGGATTTACTTCAAAAATCTGAGCGATTTATCGGGAATCATTTTCTCGAAAGGGCTTCTATAGAAAATAGCAAAGCGGTAGTTTTCATGATAAAGGAGCAATATGACAGTTCAGAATTATGTCTTCAACAAAGTATAGTTCACGCCGAGAAAGGGCATTCTGATAAGGTCAGAAGAAAAATCCTCTACAACCATGCTGTGCTATACCGTATTCAGGGCAAATATGACCAAACCATACAGTGTTTGAGACAAATTGAAGGCAATCGAAGTTTTGATGGAAAAGAATTGTTGTTAGTCAACCTGAATCTGGGCAATGTATACTTTGACAAGGGCCAGATGGATTCTGCCAATTATTATTACAAGAAAACAGAAGCCTTAATTCCAACCACAAAAGCAACACTTGAAACACAATTGGCCGTATTCGATGCTTTGTATAAGTTCTCTACAAGTCGAAACGAAGACTCATTGGCATTGTTGTATAGGGAAAGACACGAGGACATCCTCTATGCCGTAATGCAGCAAAGGCAGGAACAAACCATATATCGCATCCAACAGCAATATGACTACGACAACCTTCAAAATGAACTGAATAGAAAAATTATCTTACGACATAGAATCATCTTGATTATTAGTTTATTATTACTTTCATCAACCATCATTATTATTTTTTTGCAATTGCGTCACAAGCAAATGATGGAAGCGGAAGCGGAAATGAAAAGGCAAATTGACAATCTGAAAAAAGACCTTCAGGAAGCGGTCAAGACTTCCTATCAGGAACAAGAGCTTTCTTCGCGTCTCCGTTTGATTGTTGCCGCCTACCGCACAAAAAAACAAGCCCAAGACCCAAATAAGGAATGGAGTCCTATTGTGTTTAAACTGATGAATGGAAAGGAGAAGGTCTTCGATGCAGTATTGGAGGAAATAGAAAAAGTGTATCCTGGCGTCTATAATGTCTTGCGCCAGAAATATCCCGAACTGAACGAGACGGAAACAAGGGTTTGCCTGTTGTCGTTTTCTGATCTTTCCAATAAGGAGATGGCCGAGATACTGGAAATAAGCAAATTTACCATCGACAAGAATCGGAGCAAACTACGGGACAAACTAAACCTGAAGCCTGAAAAAATGAAGGAGCAGCTTCGCCAAGTCATCTCCCATTGACCTTCTTTGTTCCTTGTAGCTTTTAAAACGAATTTTCGTGCCGTTTTAGGCGTCACGTATTTGCATCAGAACCAAATAATTATTGTACCATCCGTTTTTTGTTTTTGTTGTGTATCAACAGTTTGCGATTTTAAATGCGAGAAAAAATTGTACATGGCAAAAACAGAGTTGTATCTCTATTGACAAACAAATTAGTCGTGTTACTTTTGCACCATGAAACGTTTCAGCACAATCTTAACAATAAACAATTAATCACAGAAGCAATGAAGAAAAACGTACTTATTCTTGTGGGCCTTTGCATATTAGGCCTTTTCTCATGGCAAATCCAAGCCGCCAACGTGGAGAACATTTGCTCCATTAATAATAGGGATATGGAAGACAATGTCCCTCATGGATATGATGTAATCGTGTTGCATGGCACACTGATGTTTGGCATCAACCCCAATTCAATTGTAGCCGGTGCCAGCGATGATGACATTTATATCGGTTTCAACGAAGATCTCGGAAACGTGAACATTTCGATCTATAACGGCGCGGGGAATCTTGTCTACAGCACTGTGGTGAACACGTCCGTGCAGCAGGTGGTCATCATCCCCTTCACCTCTGCCGCAAGTGGCTCCTACACCGTGGAACTTAGCAACGCTAATGGATATGCCGATGGCGATTTCGAGAAAGAGTAATCTTAAATTCACATATTACTAACAAATTAAACTCAAATCATTATGAAAAACTCAAAATCAATTATTGCCATCATCGCTTTGGCAATTGTGGCCACCACCGTGGCCTTCGTGTCCTGTAAAAAGGAAAAACAAGAACAGAAATCCTACAACGAAGAACAGAGTGTTCAATGCTCTGACAACATGGACGAATACCTGATTTCGTTCAAGAAAAAACTGCTTTCCGCCCAAAAAGGCGAGGAAACCATCAGCCTTGAACAAGCGCAGCGTGATTTGTGCAATTTGCTCAACTTTGATTTTGGAGATGCCAATTATGCAACAAACAAACTACAACGGGACACTTTATATGTACCTTTATCTCTTACTGGAGGAACGGTCGATTTGGCTCAACTTGCAAAATCATATAATTCGGCTTTCGCAATGATTCTCAATACATATGACAAAATAGATATTCCTGAAAAGAGTGTGCTTTTAATATCTTGCCACATTGAACAAAAAGCCAAACAAGATACCGCCAATATCTCGTTGATACTTACTACAAGGGGCTTTGTGGAAGACGATTTAAAAGTTAGTTTTGATGAAACGGACAACTGGCGTGTGTGGGAACAACTTGGCAAATGCGATGGAACCTGCGTCGGTGACGACCATGTCTCTATGTTAGAAAAGGTTTATCTAAACAATCGCCCTATACTTGCTTGTGAAAACGGGAGAATCTACTATTCGAATCCATCAGGCCCCCATTACCTCCATGCAGATAGTTTTGAAGAGGACAATCCTAATGTCTATTACAATTATCATTATCGTCTATGGTGTGGATTGGGTAGTGAGGTGATTAGTCATTGTGTCGAATATCCTGAAATGACATATTACTACAATAATTTGTGTCAGATTTTGTCAAATGAGGCTTGGAGACCTTTGGGTCATGTTGTCACGGATATTGATACTTGTTTTTTAGACCATTATTTATCTATAGAACCAGAATATTTTTATACATTTTGTTGTGGTTACACCACGGCTAAACCAAATTGTACTAACGTAGGCCCAGCTTATTAGCTTATGTTATGAAAAAACTACTGATAATTTTATCCTTGTCGCTATGCTGCGCTACAGCCTTCCCGCAAAGGGAAGGCTTCTTCAACGTGTATGAGCAAGCGGAAAAGTCGTTTTGCGCCAGTGCCGCCATCGAAACCGATGACAGTTGCCTTATTATCGCCGTGTATGACTATTACGGAGGCCGTGGTGAACTGAAAAAAATCTCCCAAGACGGCGTTTTGCTCAGAACACTGCCCATCGGCAACGATGACGTGTTCTCAGGTGTCGTGGGGTTATACCGCGACCCTTGGCATACGGATGCGTTCTATGCCATAGGTCATTTCGTACACTTTGACGAGCAAATATCGAAGCCTTTTGTCATGCATTTCAGCGAAGAACTCGAACTGTTGTATTTGAAAGAGGTAGAGTTTCCAGGCGAATGCCCTCGATCCATTACGCAGAGATCCTTGTTCACAAGTGATGGCGATTTCTTGTTTGCCATCTCTCTTCGCCCCGAACATGCCTATCATCGTTGGTACATGAGAATTGCCCTTGACGGGACACTGACGAAATTTCACGAGGAAACGGAAGACTGTGGAAGTGGCATCTGGATTAACGCCATATTTGAATTTCCAGAAGGCAACCGTTTTGGGGAGTACAGAAACTCCTATCAGGAACCAGGGCATCCTACTGTACTGCCACGTTTGTTCGGCTTCAATGATGATTTCGTGTTCGACACCCTGCACGAATACGGAGAAATTATTGAAACCTTGGGCGACACCGTCCATTTGATAACGAATGATGCACTTGCCAATGGTACAGTACAGGTTTTCAACGACTCTATCTTGTTGTTTTCCGACAGGGCTTTGGAGGTTTGGCGTATTGGTGTCGCAACTTATGAAACCGACAGATCTACCCTGTTTTTCTCGTCAGACCTGGAAGGAAACATCAAGAATTATTTGGTCATCGGAAGCAAAAACAATTCTGCAGAAGTTCCTATAAGCTTCAACGCCATTGACATTGATAAAAAAGGGCAAAGTATTTATCATGGATGTTTCAGCCTCGACGACGTGATCTCTTATCCGTTTCCCAATCGTCTTGTTATTACCAAGACGGATGACACCCTTGGTGTAATATGGGAGAAGTCTTATTCCTATCCTTCAAGATACTTGGAAGCCACTTACCTTCTTGCGACCAACGACGGTGGTTGCATTGTAACGGGCGGTGCATATAATGAAGCATCGGATCGTTATGACCTTTTCGTCCTAAAAATCAACTCTGAAGGCATGGTGGGGACAGACGAGTTTTTAGTTCAGGACGGCCGCCCATACACGTATTGGCCCAACCCCGTCCACGACAATCTGCGCCTACAATTTCCCCCCGACGTTCAGCCCAAGCAAATCGAGCTCTTCGACCTGCAAGGCCGCTTGGTGCGCGTGCAACGGAGCAACTTCGGAAGCATCGACATGAGCCAGCTGCCCACCGGCACCTACACCTTGCGCGTCACCATGGCGGATGGGAAGGCTTATTCGGATAAGGTGGTGAAGGAATGATGATGGGGATTACAAATCCGCAGGAACGAAAGAATGAATTATAGAATTTCTATTATAGGATTTCTATAATTGAATTGAAGCCTTATTCCGCAATGGCGCATGTGTTTTAATTGTTTTTGAAATAAAGTTTCCTTTATTTTAGGAAAGATTTTTGAAAAGTTTCCTTTATTTTAGGAAACTTTTTTATTTTTGCACACATAAATACTATTACGAGACAAGCCGTGTTGCTTCCGCAAAGCGACGACAATGGCAAACTACTTGAAAATGCCGTTCTATTACACCTGCATCGCCACATCCATCCACTTGATAAAATCACTTATTATTCTGGTAATAAGGAATGCGACTTTGTAGTGCAATAAGAACAACAAGTGAAAGCATTGTATCAAGTGTATTGGGAAATGCAAGAAACAACAACTTGGCAAAGAGAGATGGATGGAATAATAGAGGCAAGTACGATGACAAAATGCGACAATCTCTTTATCATAACTCATCATGATGAAGAGGTTATTCAACAAAATGGGAAGACCGTCAAAGTCATTCCTGCTTGGAAATGGATGCTGGAATAACTCCATTTTACGACACCAGTTTTTATGCAAAGGAATAAATTCCTATTTTTGCCTCTTATTTAAAATCATTCGCTATGAAAAAGCTTTTATTGTTTTTACTCGTTTTTATGGGCTTGTCCTCGATGGCTCAAGAAAACAACATCTTAGATCAATACAAGGGCTTGCCTTTGCAGAAACATCGCGGCGACCTTTATTTTGGTGAATCTTTCAAGGCTCCCAACGCCCATCTTCTCACCGATGATGAGTTGAAGACCATGATGGACACTGAATTATTCGATCAATTTAACTCGGGTCGTACCTTGTATTACACAGGCAACACGCTGAAAACCGTCGGCTGGATTGCCTTTGGAATAGGCTTGGGCTATGCAGGACTGTCCTATTTTGTGTATGATTACATTTTAACCAAAGATGCTTTATTGAACATCAGATTGGGACTGCTCAATGCCGGTTTGGGAGCGGATATGTTTGTGGTCGGTTATATTTTGAGGGGCATTGGTAACGGAAAACTCGATGGCGTGGTGGAACAATACAACCAAAACACGCAAAAGGTGTCATTCCATGTTTCACCTTCACTGATGAGATGTTGTCTTTCGCAAGACCAAAGCCATACGACACTGGGTTTGACGTTCAGTGTTGATTTCTAAAGACACGAGTGTATGAACTTTTTGGATAACCTCTTCCATATTGAATCCATAGAAGAAGCTGAAAACGGTTTCGCAGCCCTTTTGTGCTGCAACCCCGAGCATTTGATCTATCAAGCCCATTTTCCAGGCAATCCCATCACTCCGGGAGCCTGCTTGCTTCAAACCGCCGGTGAGCTGCTGCAACGAAAATTGGATCGTCCGCTTTTCCTGAAAGCGTCGAAGAACGTCAAATACCTCAACGTGCTGGTTCCTTCCGAGGGCAAAGAGGTGCGTTTCACTTTTTCGAATCTTGTTGAGAACGAGACCGAATGCAAAGCCCTGGTGGTCATTGCCGACGAAGCTTCCGTCTACACCAAAATGTCGCTAACCTTTAGCTATGAACCCGTCTGATGCCATAGCGATACGCGACAAGATGCAGCAGATGAAAGTCTGCACCATCATGCCCACCTACAACAACGGCGGCACACTGCGCGATGTGGTGGAACGTGTGCTGACTTATTGCACTGATTTCATCGTGGTCAACGACGGCTGCACCGATGATTCTGCCGAGATTTTGGCATCATTCGGCGAGCGCATCACCGTGGTCGACTATGGCCGCAACCGAGGCAAAGGCTATGCCTTGAAGCAAGGCTTCAAGAAAGCCAAGCAGATGGGCTTTGACTATGCCATCACCATCGACAGCGACGGACAGCATTTCCCGGAAGACATCCCGCTGTTTGTCGAGGCCTTGGAGCAACACCCTAGCGCCCTCATCGTGGGCAGCCGCAACCTGAAACAGGACAATATGCCTGGCAAGAACACCTTCGCCAACAAATTCTCGAACTTTTGGTTTAAGATACAAACAGGCATCAACTTGCCCGACACCCAGACGGGTTACCGCCTCTATCCCTTGCACAGGCTGCCCCGCATCTTCAGCGCACGCTACGAAGCCGAGCTGTCGCTCTTGGTCTTCTCTGCCTGGCGCGGCACCGACCTCGTGCCCATCAAGGTCAATGTGTTCTATCCCGAAGACCGCGTCACCCATTTCCGCCCGTTTTGGGACTTCTTTCGCATCAGCGTGCTCAATACCATCCTGTGCCTCTTGGCCATCGTCTATGGCTGGCCTTCGCGATTAATCCACAAATTGTTTGGGAGGAAACGCGCATGAACAAGTTCTTCCTTTCCATCTACGACTACCTGTCGAAACACAAAGCCGTCTCGATAGCCCTATTGCTGGTTGTCACGGCCCTCTGTGTGTTTTCGGCACTGCGTCTGGATTATAAGGAGAACATTGCTGACTTCCTGCCCACCGACCCCGAGAAGGAACGCTACACCTCGGTCTACAACGACATGAGCGACCAGGGACAAATCACCGTCATCTTCTCTGCCGATACAACCCTATTGGCCAATGATGAAGCCATCGATGCCATCATGGATGCCATGGATGCCTTTGAGAGCCATTGGAAGGAATGCGACACGGCACAAATCGTCAGCGACTTGCAATGTCGCGTCGATGGCAGCGAAGTGTTTGACGCCATGGACTTCATCCGTGAGAACCAAGCCCTGTTTCTCACCGAAGCCGACTACCGACGCATGGACTCGTTGCTGGCCGACCCCGAGCATGTGGCCACTAGCATGGCCAACATCAAGCGGATGCTGTCCATGCCCACGGCCGGTTTCGTCGTCGATGGCATCAAGGCCGACCCGCTCAACCTCTATTCGCCTGCCCTGCAACGCCTCAACGCGCTCAATCCCACACAAAACTACCGCCTTGAAGACGAATACCTCTTCAACGAAAGCGGTGACAAAGGCTTTGCCTTCTTCTCGTCGCCATTCTCGGGCAGCGACACCCAAGGCAACGCCAAGATAGTGAATCTTATCGATCAAGTGGTTGCGCTGACCGAGAGCGAGCATCATGGGGTGCGCGTCTCGGCTGTCGGCGCACCCACCATAGCGGTCACCAATGCCCGGCAAATCAAGAGAGACAGTTTTCTCTCGCTTGCCATCGCCCTTGTGCTGATTTTCGGCATCCTGATGTTTACCATGGCGCGCAAGCGCAACCTGTTGTGGTTGGGCATCGCCATCCTCTTTGGCTGGATCTTCGCCTTGGCGGTCATCGCCTTGTTCAAGACGAGCATCTCGCTCATCGTGGTGGGCATCGGCTCGGTCATCATCGGCATCGCGGTCAACTATCCCTTGCATTATCTTGACCACATCAAGCAGGAACCCAACAAACGCGAGGCCTTGAAGGATGTCATCCAGCCTTTGGTCATCGGTAACCTCACCACGGTGGCGGCCTTTGCCTGTCTCGTCTTCGTGAAGGCCGAGGCCATGCGCGACCTCGGACTCTTCGGCGCCTTGACGCTGGTGGGCACCATCCTCTTCGTGATGGTCTTCCTCCCCCTGTTTGCCGTGGTGCCCAAGAAGACCAAGAAACTCTTCGTCGACGACGGCAAGGCACCTTCGGAGACCTGGCGCAAAATCAAATTGTATGCTTTTTGGCCATTGGTTATCCTCACATTGATACTCACCTATTTCAGCCAGGACACCGCCTTCGATGCCGACTTGCACAATATCAACTACATGACAAGCCAACAAAAGGAAGACTTGGCCCTATTGAGCGAATCGCTGCAGCGGGAAGGCGAGACCGACTTGATCTATGTCGTCTCTGAAGCCGCCGACATCCAGGAAGCCATCAGGCAAAACGAGAGGATAATGGCAGGCTTGCGGCAGTCGGTTCCCGATAGCATCGAATACAGCATCTCGGGCATGGACGGCTTGCTGCCTTCGGTAGAGGCCCAAGAGAAGTCCCTTGAGATGTGGAAGGAGTTCTGGCAACGCCATGCCGGTTTGGCCGAGCAAGTCAAGGCCGAGGCAGTCAAAGCCGGTTTCACTGAAAACGCCTTTGAGCGTTTCACTGATGGCATTGACAAAGATTATCAGCCTTTGAGCGAAAGCGAGATGGAGCCTTTGACGGCTTTATGTGGCAACTATATGTTGCAGCACGATTCTTTGGCGCGGGTGGTGAACTTTGTGCGGGTGCCGATGGAGGCGTCGGAGACTATGAAAGATCAGGTTAGGCAGATAATGACTTCTAAAGACGGCCCTTCGACGGGCTCAGGGACCTGTATTAACGGCTTTGCTTTCAGCATCAGCGATGTGGGCAACAATTTGGTCAGTGCCCTTTCATCCGATTTCGACTACATCCTCTATGTGTGCAGCATCGTGGTGTTCTTCTTCCTCTGCCTCTCGTTCGGGCGTTTGGAGCTGTCGCTGCTGGCCTTCCTCCCCCTGACGGTGGGCTGGGCCTGGATCTTGGGCATCATGCACCTGGGCGGCATCAAGTTCAACATCGTCAATATCATCTTGGCCACCTTCATCTTCGGCCAGGGCGACGACTATACCATCTTCATCACGGAAGGGCTGCTCTACGAATACGCCTACGGCAAGCGGATGCTGAAGAACTACCGCAACAGCGTCATCCTCTCGGGCATCCTCATGTTCATTGGCATCGGCGCGCTCATCTTCGCCAAACATCCCGCCATGCGCTCGTTGGCCGAGGTGGCCATCATCGGTATGGCCACAGTGGTCTTCATGGCCTGCTATCTGCCGCCCATCATCTTCGGCTGGCTGACCAGGAAAAAAGGCCAGTTGCGCGAGGTGCCATTGACATTGAAACGACTGATATATACCATTTTAACGCTTTTGGTCTTCGTTGTCTTCGTTCTCTTTATCTTCACGCCGTTCACTTTGGTTTATATGCTGTTGGGTCCCAACACCGAGAAGAAGCGTTACCGTTTCCATAAGATTATCTCGACATTCATGCGTGTGGCTTTGAAGCTGTTGCCGGGTGTGAAGTACCATTTTGACAACCAGTATGGCGAGACCTTTGAGCAGCCAGCCGTCATCATCGCCAACCACCAGTCGCACCTCGACCTGCTCTGTACCATCATGCTGCATCCCAAAGTGGTGTTGCTCACCACCGACTGGGTATGGAAAAACCCCATCTACGGCTTGGTGATTCGCTATGCCGAATACTATCCTGTCTCCGATGGCTACGACAAGAATGTGGAGCGCCTGAAGAGACTTGTTGAACGCGGCTATTCTATCGTCGTTTTCCCCGAAGGCACGCGTTCGGTGACGGGCGAGATCCTGCGTTTCCACAAGGGAGCCTTTTCGTTGGCGCAGGCCTTGGGTGTCGACATCCTGCCCGTTTTCATCCATGGGGCGAGCCATGTGATGCCCAAGAATGACATCGTGCTGCGCGAAGGCCAGTTGTTTGTGGAGATAGGGCAGAGGATGAAGGCCGATGAGGTGCAAGCAATGGAGTCGCGCCCCTTGACATCGCAATTCCACAAATATTACATCCAGCATTTCGATGAAATCCGACGCCAACGCGAGGATACCGAATATGTGTTGCCGTTTGTGCGCTACAAATATGTCTACAAAGGCCACGAAGTGGAACGCGCTTGTCGCCGCGACATAAAGAAAATCAAGGCAAGAGCCGCCGAAATCGATGCCCTGAACCATGGCAGCATCTTGATTCGCAACAGCGGCTACGGCGCCTTGGCATGGACGGTGGCCTTGGTGCATCGCGACACCCAGGTGTTTGCCGTGGAAGCCGACAACGACAAGCACCTCATCGCTTCCCATACCAGCTACATCCCCGACAACTTGCACTTCGTTAGCGAGGGAGAGGTGCTGCCAGACTGTGATTTTACAATGGATAACCAAGATTTCATGAAATGAAGAAATGCATCATCATCGGGAGTGGTTTAGGTGGTCTGTCGACGGGTGTCATCCTCGCCAAAAACGGCTATGATGTCACTATATTGGAGCAGGCGTCGCAAGTGGGCGGCTGTTTGCAGTGTTTCACGCGCGATGGCGTCAAGTTTGAGACAGGGATGCACTTTATCGGTAGCCTTGACGACGGTCAAGTGCTTTCCCATTATTTCAACTATCTTGGCATCAAGGATAAGGTTGTGTTGAACCGCTTGGACCCCAAGGCGTATGATGTGGTGTCGCTGCAAGGCGAGCGTTTTGCCTTTCCCAATGGTCGCGATGCTTTCATCGAGAAGTTTGCACAGCGTTTTCCGGACCAGAGAGAAAACCTTGAGCATTATTGTGACTTGGTTGAGCAAGTGGCTTCTTTGTCGCCCTTTCGTGACTTGCAACATGTTGTCGACGAGAGCCGCTTTATTGACGACAAGTTGTTGTATCAGAGCTTGAGCGATGTAATCGACCAAACCATCACCGACCCCTTGCTGCGCGAGGTGCTGGTGGGCAACCTTTCGCTCTATGCCGCCCAAAGGGGAAAAACGCCTTTTGCGACGCATGCCTTTATCTTCGATTTCTACAACAGCAGCGCTTTCCGCATCGTAGGCGGCAGCGATGCTATCGTCAAAGCCTTGACCGAGGTTTTTGAACAACACGGGGGCAAGGTGCTCACCCGACGCAAGGTGACAAAAATCTTGGTGGAAGGTAAGAAAGCCTCGGGTGTACTGACTGCGAATGGCGAGAAGTTCACGGCCGACGTAGTCATCTCCGATGTCAACCCAAAACAGATGATCGGCATGGTTGATGATGGGGTGTTCACCCAGGCCTATAAGTCACGCATCAAGGGTATCGCCGATACCACGGCCGTGTTTTCGTTGTTCCTTCGTTTCAAGGAAGGAGCCATGCCGTATCTCAACTCCAACTTCTATGGCTTCAGCACCGACTCTCCGTGGCAAATGAACGGGGACATAGGCGATAAGTGGCCCCAAGGTTATCTTTATATGCACCATTGCCACGAGCCCAACCCGAAATATGCCCGAGGCGGCGTGGTGTTGGCTTATATGTCGATGGACGCTGTCCGAAATTGGAGCGACACCTCCATTGGACATCGGGGTGACGATTACGAACGCTTCAAAGCCCACATGGCCGAACGTTTGTTGGATAGCGTCGAGAAGGATTTTCCAGGGCTTCGCGACGCCATTGAGGCCTATTATGCCGCTTCCCCCTTGACCTATCGTGACTATACATCCACGCCCGAAGGGTCCATCTATGGTCTAGAGAAAAATGTGAACAACATCGCCGACAGGGTGTCATACAAGACCAAAGTCTCCAACCTGCTTTTGGTCGGACAAAACATCAACTCGCATGGCATGTTGGGCGTGTTGGTGGGCACGATGAATGTGTGCCAGCATCTGTTGGGCGAAGCAAAAGTCAGGCAACAAATGATGGAATCGAACCGAAAAAGCGTTGTCGTCATCGGCGGCGGCTTGGGTGGCTTGGTATCGGGTGCCTTGCTCGCCAAGGAAGGCTATAAAGTGACGGTGCTCGAAAAGAATGCCATCATTGGCGGGGGTCTGCAGACCTTCAAACGCAAGGGCGTTAGCTTTCCGACGGGGATGCATGTCTTCGGAGGATTTGGCGAGGAAGGCCAACTACGCAAGCTTTTCTCCTATCTCGGCATTATGGATCGCCTCTCGCTCCGTGCCATGGATGAGGAGGGCTACGATGTGGTGAAAGTGCTTGAGGATGGAGCCTCTTATAGCCTGCCCAAGGGGAAAGAACACTTCATCAACTATCTGGGTGAGGTCTTTCCCTCCGAGAAAGCAAACATCAGGGCTTATGTCGACAAACTGTTTGCACTATCCGAAGAAGAAGACCTCTTCTATCTGCGCGAACAAAAGCCGCAAGTCTTCATGTCGGTTTCCGAGGATGCCATCCTACCTTACGATGAGCTGATGGACCGTTATATCACCGACCAAAAACTCAAAGGCGTGCTCTCCTACCTCAACCCGCTGATGGGCGGCAAGCCTGGCACCACACCAGCCTTTATGAGTGCGCTGTTGGGCGTCCTACATATCGGTGGCACCTACCAGTTTGTGGGCAGCAGCCAGCAGATGGCAGAGTTGCTGAAAGAGGTGATAGAAACGGCTGGAGGTCAAGTGCTTGCCAACGAGGAAGTGGTGCGCATCGAGGTAGAGGGACGCGAGGTATGTCGAGTCATCACCAAACAAGGCAACGCCTATCATGCCGACAGCTATATCTCCGATGTGCACCCCGACGTGCTCTTGCGTCTGGTGGACGACAAGGCATTCCCAACCTTGTTCAGGAGCCGGATCCAGTCGATACCCGAGACGCGTTCGTGCTTCAAAGTCTATGTCAAGTTCAAGGAGGGCGCCTTCCCTTATGTCAACCACACGAATTACTGCCTCTCCGACTATGACACCAAGTACGACATCAGCCAAAGCGAATGGCCCAACAGCGTGATGTATTACACCCCAGCCGTTGAAGGACAAGGTAGCTATGCCGAGACCATGGTCATCATCAGCGAGATGGACTATGAGTGGGTCAAGCCATGGGAAGCTAGCCAAGTGGGCCACAGGGGAGCGTCATACGAGCAATGGAAATTGCAGATGACCGAACAGGTGCTCGACTTCATGGAAAAAATCTATCCCGACATCCGCGAAAAGACAGAGTTTGTCATGGCCTCGTCGCCCTTGACCATCCGCGACTACTATGGCAATAAGGAAGGCTCTAATTATGGTTTTTTGAGAGACAGCCACAACATTATGCTCTCGCAACTGTCGGTCTTCACGAAAGTCAAAAACCTTTATCTGACAGGACAAAACGTCAACATTCACGGCATGTGTGGCGTGGCACTGACGGCCATACAAACCGTAGAGGCCCTTGTGGGTACCAATACTGTTGTACGCAAAATCAATAAAAGATAAAACCGACTATATAAAATTTTGTATTTTTGCAATTTCAACAATGTGAAATGGATACAATAAAACTGAAACTCATTTATCCGAAGTGGAACAAACTACCGGGTCAAACGACCTTTAACCTACCGCCTCACGGCCCTGTTGCTTTTGCTGCCACTTTGCCTGAATATGTCGACATTTCGTTTACCGACGAGAATGTGGAACCTATTGATTTTGATGAAGAATGTGACCTGGTAGCCCTTTCCATGATGCTCACCACCCAGGTGAAGCGAGGTTGGGCTATTGCCGAGGAATACCACAAACGGGGCAAGACCGTCCTCGCCGGTGGCATTTCTACCATGTTGCACGCCGAAGAAATGGTCAATCATGTCGACAGCGTTTTCTTGGGCGAATCGGAAGGTCGTTCCGAGCAAGTCATCCTTGACTGGAAGAATGGTTGTTTGAAGAAGATCTACAACTTTATGGGTAACCAACCTCCCATCGAGAGTGTGGGACCCTGCCGCCGCGACCTTTACAAACGCGACCTTTACAACCACAAAGGCGTGCAGATGGTCGACCTCTTCAATGCCAGCCGCGGATGCCGCTTTAGTTGCTATCCTTGCGCCGTGTCGTATCTGGGCGGACGTAAGTTCCGTCCGCGTCCCGTCGACAAGGTGGTGGAGGATATGGCAGGCATCGAGAACAACCGCTTGTTCATCGTCGACAACTCATTGGCGCAGGACAAGCAGTGGGAGATGGACCTCTTCCGTGCCATCGCACCGCTGAAGAAGAAATGGATCAGCCACACCATTGAGGACGACCCCGAAGTGCTCGACTTGGCCGCCAAGGCGGGCGCCTGGTATGTGTATCAAGCCGTTTACGACACCTCCGACTACATCAAGGAGCGTGTGAAGCGCTATCATGACTATGGCATTGGGGTGGAAGGCACCATCCTTTTCGGGCTCGACAACCAGACCGAGGATGACATCAAGCGCCTCATCGACTTTTTGGGTGAGATTGACCTTGACTTGGCCGAGTTCACCATTTTTGCTCCCTTCCCGCACACCAAGGGCCACGACGACCTGTTGCGTCAGGGCCGCATCTTCGACTTCGACTGGGACCACTACAACGCCGGTCAGGTGGTGTATCAGCCCAAGCACATGTCGCCCGAGAAGTTGCAAGAGCTCTATGACTATGCTTGGAAGAGTTTCTATGCCAGCGAGACGCAAGAGGCGAAGATGTTCCGCCTGTTCTGCAATGTCGCCTTGCGCGAGATGGAAGACGGCACCTATCGCCCCCGCGACCGCCGCTTGGCCAACAAGTCGTTCGGTCGCGACGTCGACCGCAGCAAACGCAATGTCAATGTAAGAACCGAAAGCCAAAAGCTAATCGTTAGGAATGAGGAATGAGGAATGCTGAATGAGGAATGAGGTTCTTCGAATTATCAATTATCAATTGTCAATTGTCAATTATCAATTATTAGTTTTTTGAATTCATGAAAGTATCTCCAGAATATTACGACGAGATTTTCCCTTTCAAGGGCGAATGGGACATGGAATCGACTTGCGGTCTAAAGATCAGGGAAGTGGAAGGCAAGACCTATGTCATCGTCACTGAATTGTATCAAGATAACCCAGGCACCTCTGTGACCTATGCCGGTCGCAAGTTGGCCGACCAAATTTGTGAAGCAAAGCACCTGAAATTGGAGGACATCGTCTATTTGGAATGTACTCCCAACACCAACTCGAAGCTGTCGTTCTACGATGAAGAGTACTTCCAGGTGGATTTCTTTGCCGACATGCAACACAAATATCGGCAGCTTTCGAAGGAAGAGGTGGTGAAAATATTGAATCGTAATGAGAATTAAGACGCTGTTAACCAGTTTATTAATTGTTTTCTACATAGGAACATCGATGGCACAAGAAAAAATTCCGATATGGAAAGATGTCCATGTGAAAGGCGCTCGCAAAGTTGCGTTGATTCCTTTTATTGCTGACGGGAATCCCGAAGGAAAGGCCATCATCGTTTGCCCAGGCGGTAGTTACTATTGGCTTGACAAGAAAGTGGAAGGCGATTCGGTGGCCATGTGGCTTCGCGACCAAGGCATCACCACTTTCGTGTTGCATTATCGCACGGCGGGCGTTCCTGCTTTCGCTTGGCGTTACCGTTATCTCTTCCGTGGCTATCAGTATCCTGATATGCAGACCGATGCGCAACGGGCCTTGCAATGGGTGCGCGAGCATGCCGAAGACTATCATATTAACCCCGAAAAAGTAGGTATGTTGGGCTTCTCGGCTGGCGGCCATCTGGTTTTGTCGGCGGCTTTCTTCAAAGACCACGACTATCTCAAGCAGGTGGGAGTGGTGACAGAGACCAGCCTTCAGCCCTCTTTCGTGGCTTCACTCTACCCCGTTGTCACCATGGCAGAGGACTGCGTCCACAAGCGCTCGCGCCGTGGGTTGCTGGGAGATACCCATGTCAACGATGTCAAGTTGCAAGACTCGCTCTCGCTCGAGCGGCATGTTCCCAAGGATTGCCCCCCCATTTTCCTCGTCAATTGCGTCGACGACCCAGTGGTCGACTACCGCAACTCCGTACTCTTGGACGAAGCCTTGACTGCTGCCGGTGTCAACCACCGTTATATCCAGTATGCTACTGGTGGTCATGGCTTTGGGATGAGCAATTACAAGGGGAGTGCCGAGTGTCATGCCTGGAAGGACGAGTTCGTCAAATGGCTGAAAGAAATTGGATTTTAAAACATAAACCATGATTACCAACGACATAGAATACCAATCCGTTGACCAGATCAAGGCCTATCAAGAAAACCTGTTACACGAGGCTTTGGCTTACCTGCAAGCCCATTCGCCCTACTATCAGCGGATGTTCAAGAGTTATGGTATCCGCATCGAGAAGATCAAGCACATCGAGGACTTGGTGAAGATACCGTTCACCGAGAAGAAAGACCTCCAGCTCTTCAACGAGGAGTTTCTGTGTTGTCCCAAGGACAAGATCATCGATTACATCACCACTTCGGGCACGCTGGGCGACCCCGTTACCTTCGGCTGCACAGAGAAGGACTTGCAACGATTGGCCTTCAACGAGAAGAAGTCGTTTGAATGCGCAGGGGTGCATCCCGGCAATGTGGTGCAACTGATGACTACCCTCGACAAGCGTTTTATGGCCGGATTGGCCTATTTCTTGGGTCTGCGCGAACTGGGCGCAGGTGTCATCCGTGTAGGTAATGGCATCCCCGAACTGCAGTGGGATACCATACGCCGCATCAAGCCCGACACCATCATGTGCGTGCCTTCGTTTATCCTGAAGCTGATACAATACGCAGAGGAACATAACATCGACTATAAAAATAGCAGCATCCGCCGTATCATCGGTATCGGCGAGGGCATGCGCGACCAGGACTTCAACCTCAACCTGTTGGGCCGCAAGATCAAGGAGAAATGGGATGTGCAGCTCTTTGCCACCTATTCTTCGACGGAGATGGGTGCCACCTTCTCGGAG
Organism: Bacteroidales bacterium; assembly: GCA_017395365.1. Classification (GTDB taxonomy): domain Bacteria; phylum Bacteroidota; class Bacteroidia; order Bacteroidales; family F082; genus Limimorpha. The sequence goes on along the minus strand of JAFPUN010000005.1, from coordinate 14,249 downwards.
TGTGAATACGGCCTCGGAGGCCATGTGCACCCCGAACTCATCATCGTCGAGATTATCGGTGAAGATGGCCTGCCTGTTCCCGACGGCAAGCCCGGTGAGATCGTAGTCACCACCCTCGGCGTGGAAGCCATGCCACTGCTGCGTTTCCGCACGGGCGACATCGCTGCCAAGATTGTCGACCAATGCAAGTGCGGGCGTAATTCTTATCGTCTCACCCCGCTCGTCGGCCGCAAAAACAACATGATCAAACTGAAAGGTACCACACTGTATCCTCCTGCGATTAATGATGTCCTGGATAACTCCGACTTTGTCGAGAATTATGTCATCGAAGTGCGCCAAAGCGAGGCGGGCACCGATGATGTGGTGGTAAAAATCGGGTTGAAATATGAGCCCGACTTCGATGTGGTCAAGACCTTGAAAGACAGTTTCCGTTCACGCATCCGCGTGGCTCCTGCCATCGAAATCCATTCGGTGGATGAGATTCGGCAGATCAACTATCCAGCCAAGAGCCGTAAACCCATCAAATTCATTGACTTGAGAAACAGATGACAACCGATTTCGACGATATCAGACCCTTTAACGCGGACGAGATTCCCGCTGCGACACAACGCATGGCCGACAGTGATGTGGTCCCTGCCATTGCGCAATACCTTGGGGTTCCTCCCGAAGCTTTGCGGGAGAGAATCCGAAGTATCAAGACCATATCGGAGTTCCAATACGGCCTGTTGAAGGAAGTGATCGAGACCTTGCTTGAAAAGACCACGACGCAATTCGATTGGGCGGGTTTGGAGAACATCGACGAGAAAAAGCCTTATCTTTTTGTCTCCAACCACCGCGACATTGTGCTCGACGCGATGTTTTTACAATATATCTTGTGCGCAGCCGGACAAAACACCTGCCAGATTACCTTTGGCAGCAACCTGATGTCGCATCCCTTTGTCATCGACTTTGGCAAGGTCAACAAGATGTTCCGCACCGAGCGTGGAGGCTCGCCCAAGGAGTTTTATAACAGCATGATGCACATGTCGGAATATATGCGTCATGTCATTACCGAGGTGCATGAGTCGGTGTGGATTGCCCAACGCAACGGCCGCACCAAAAACGGCATCGACGCCACCGACCCGGCCATCATCAAAATGTTTGGTATGAGCCGCCGCGATGATAGGGTGGTCTCGTTGGCCGAGCTCAACATCGTGCCTGTAGCGGTTTCTTACGAATGGGAGTCATGCGACAAACTGAAGACCTTGGAGTTGTATCTGACCAAGAAAAACGGCCATTATGAGAAGAAACCGGGCGAAGACCTCAACAGCATTCTGACGGGCATCATGCAACTCAAGGGCCATGTGCATTTTCACATCTGCCCTCAGGTCACCGAGGACGACTTAAAAGCCTTGAACGAATATCCTTCTGGCGAGTTCTACAAGCGCGTGGCTGAGCTGATGGACAGCCGTATTAATCCGCATTTCTATCTCCATCCGAACAACTACATCGCCCACGACCTTCGCAGCGGCAGTGAAACCTATGCCGAACATTATACTAAAGAACAAAAAGACACGTTCGTCAAATATATGGATTGGATGAACGAATATCCCGAGATGAACCGCGAGGAATTGGAGGAGTTTTTCTTGGGGATTTATGCCAATCCTGTGAATGTGAAAACAAACTGTTAACCAAATAATTCTATCATTATGAAAAAACTATTTTTATCGATGATGCTTGTTTTTGCAGGTATCTCCATGTTTTCACAATGCAACTACAATGAAACGGAAACCATCAATGTGTCCAACCAACTGACGCTCTCGACCCTCGCGGGCGGTCACATGGAACGTGATGGCAGACATCTAACCCTCGACGGTCGCCAACTTTTGGATTCGGAAGTCAAGCAACTTGTAGGTTCACAAAACTATGAGACTTATCTCGGTGCGCAAAAGCAAATCACAACGGGAAATGTTTTTATGGGTGTCTTTATCGGAACGGCTGCTGCCGCTGCAGCTATGATGGTAACTGGTGCTGCCACCGATAATATGGATTTGGTCTATTTGGGCTATATCCCAGCCATTGCTGCCGATGTCAGTCTTCCGTTGTGGATTGTTTTCTCGAGCATAGGCAAGGGTCGCATGAACTGGGTGGCCAACGAATACAACAACAGCAAGTCGGTTTCGTTCAACCTCTCGCCATCCGTCATGCGTTGCAACACCATGCCTGATCAAGCCAATCTGGGTGTGGGCATGACCTTTAGCGTCAATTTCTGATCAGTTTTTGGTAATCGACCTTCCCGTTGCCGTTCATCGGCAAGGCATCAATCAACTCGATGGCCGCTGGAACGAGGTGAACTGGTAAGTTCGCTTCACAGTAGGCCATCAGTTCTTTTATGGTGGTCTGGTTGTCGGAATCCTTCAGCACCACAAACGCTTTGGGCAGGTGGCTCTCCGAATGTTCGGGGTCCTGCATAGGCACCACAGCACAAGCCGTCACCGAGGGATGCTGCATCAGGCAGTCCTCAATCTCTACAGGAAAGACTTTGGAGCCGTCGTGGCGGACGATCATGCGTTTCTTACGGCCTATCACGAAGAGGTTGCCCTCTTCGTCCACATAGCCCATGTCGCCGGTGTGCAGCCATTGGTTACCATCAGCATGGATCTGGATGAGGTTGTTGGTGGCTTCTTCGTTTTTATAATAACCGAGGAACTTCAATTCCGAGCGGACGCAAATCTCGTCGTCGAAGGTCTTGACTTCATAGCATGTCACGGGTTTACCAGAGAAGCCTTGTACGTATTGTTTCACATTGCCTTGTGGCGTGAACGAGATGACGCCTGCCGTCTCTGTCATGCCGTAGGCCTTTGTGATGTCGTAGCGGCATCCGCCTTGATGCAGACACTCGTTGATACGTCTCTCAAAGGCGGTATTCAGGATGTCGCCTGCCACATTGATGGATTTCAGGTAGGAGAAGTCTTCTTGGACCTCTTTTCCTTCGTTGACGAAATCCCAATACGCAGGCACCGAGAAGACATGCTGGGGTCTGTATCGGGTCAGGATTTTCAGGAACTCCTCGCGGGGAGCGAGGGGGATGATAACGACTCGCACGCCATGGAACAAGGGGAGCAACAAAGTATTCGTTCCAAAGAAAGCGAAGATGGGCAGGATGCAGAGCGCCGTGTCGTCGCTTGAGAGGTCGTTGAGAATGGGCGGGTCGGGAAACAAGGAGTGCATGATGTTCTCGGTGGAGAGCATCACGCTTTTCACCGTACCGGTCGTGCCGCTGGTTTGGAACAAGGAGGCCATTTCATCGGGCATCCAATGATAAGGCTCGGCCTCGTCTTTGCCTTGTGCTGTCTTGATAAAGTCTTTCCAATGGCAGAATTTCTTGTGTTTGCGAAATACCTTCCTCCGTCCGTTGAACCATTCGCCAACGCCAAACCAAAATGAAATACCCGGGATGGAATCGGCACCCGAGCACACCACGACTTTCTCGACATTGAGTTGGGCATCGGCGGTGGCCAGGTTGGCCGCATAAAGCCCCATGACGAACAGCATCTTCGATTGGGTCCTGTCAATAATCTTGCAAAACTCTTCGGGGGTGTATCTGACATCGATCATGCAGGGAATGGCGCCGATTTTGTTCAGTGCCAGGAAACACATCAACGACTCGGGCATGGAAGGCAACGCCAGGCAGATGATGTCGCCACGCCCTACGCCATGTTGTCTGAAGGCCAAGGCTGTGGTATCGATTTGTTCCAGCAACTGCTTGAAAGTCGTCTCCTTTCTGAAATAACTCAAAGCCACTTTATCGGAAAACCTTTCCGCAGCCTCCTTGTAGGTTTCATACAATCCCGAAGCGGTTTCTTTCATTTTGGCGCTGTTCTTTTCGATAATGAGGTGGCAAAGATACAAAAACTTCTTGAAAGTTTAGAAAAGGAGGTGTTTCGTTGGAAAATACCACCGTTTGGAAGGATAAGAAGAAAAAGTCGTATTTTTGCAAGCATTATGATTTGAAATCCGAGTGGCACGATGGTCATAGAGAATTATCCGAACCAACGAAAGAAACACTGCGAAACAGGCACGCTGTTGAATATGTTGAAGTACAATGGCTTCGACGGCATCAGCGAGACCATGGCCTTCGGCATAGGTTCGGGATTCAACTTCGTGTATTCGCCTTTCTTGAGGATGCGCGGCGTGAAACTGCCTATGTTTCGCATCCGTCCAGGTTTGATCGCCAAGAACTTCTGTGAACGGTTGAACATCGGTTTCCACGGCTTGGAGTATGGTCACCGCGTCAACCAGTCGATGCGTGCCTTGGACGAGTTGGTCGACCAGCAGATCCCCGTCGGTTTGGTGGTCAATGTTGCGAGGCTCCATTATTTCTCGCCTGTCGTCAACGAGTCAAACTTCAACGGCCATGTGCTCACCGTCGTCGGTAAAGAAGGCTCCACTTACACCATCGCTGACTCTGATACCCGCCTCACCACCGATGACTATGTCTATCTTGACGAAGAGGTCATGCGCAAGAGCCGTTTCACTTCGGGTTTGGCTGCCCCGCACGGAAAGATGTTTTATATCGACCCGCTGCCCAAAGATTTTGGAGAGCATCTTGACCTCAAACCTGCAGTGATACAGGGCCTTGAGGAATCGTGCCGCAGGATGCTTCGGGTGCCGGTGCCGTTTTATGGTTGGACGGGGCTCAACTATTTCTCTAAGAGCCTTAAAATGTGGAAGGTGTGGTTTTCGGAGAAGCTGATCGGCTTCATCCTGCTGTGGATTTATCGACTGATTGAGACCACGGGCACAGGTGGTGCGGGTCATCGTTATATGTATGCCGACTTCCTCAACGAGGCCGCAGCATTGTTTGGCAACGAGGTGCTGGCCGATTGCGCCCAACTGATGAGCGCCGACGCTGATTTGTGGCGTCAGTTCTCGTTGGATTGCCGCCGTTATATGAAGAGTGACAATATCACCCTTAAGGAGATGGCTGAACTTTTGCAGACCATCGGGCAGCAAGAGAGACAGATTTTTGAAAAACTTGACAATGAATTCTTGAAGCCTCTACATGCGCTTCAATAAAAACAATAACCCTATCTTTGAGCCATGGGAACCCTGATTCAAAAGACATCGCGTTGCGCCGTCATCGGTCATGGCAGTTGGGCTACGGCCATCACCAAAGTGCTTATCATGAACGAGTCATCGGTGTGCTGGTTTGTCCGCAGCCAAGAAGTGCTTGAGTCGCTGCGTACGGAAAGCCATAACTGTCGCTATCTCACCGATGTCGAGTTTGATATGAGCCGCATCCATCTCACCGATGACGTGAATGAGACTGTCGAACACGCTGATATCATCTTCTTGGTGACGCCTGCGCCCTATCTGAAGTGCTATCTCTCTGACTTGAAGGTTCCTTTGAAGGACAAGATGGTGGTGTCGGCCATCAAAGGCATCATCCCTGACGAGAATCTGTTCGTTACCGATTATCTGCAACAGCATTATGGCCTTGCCGAAGAACAGTTGTGCTGCATCAGTGGTCCGACCCATGCCGAGGAAGTGGGCCACGGGAGGCTCACTTACATGACCTTTGCCTGCTCCAACATCGGCAACGCCCGCGTCGTAGGCGAGAAGCTGAAGGCACCATTTGTCAAGGTGAACTGCTTGAGGGACATGCGCTATCTGGAGCATGCCTCGGTGCTGAAGAACATCTATTCCGTGATGGTGGGCATGGCTATGGGCTTGGGCTATGGCGACAATTTCATTGCCGTGTTGGTTGCCAACTGCATCAAGGAGATGTATTTTCTGCTGTCGCCCCAAAGCGTCACCGACCTCACCAAATTCAACCCGTCCAATTTCTTCGGCGACTTGCTCGTGTCGTGCTATTCGAGCCACAGCCGCAACCGCCAGCTGGGCGTGCTCATCGGGCGTGGCAACACGGTGAAGACCGCCCTCAACGAGATGACGATGGTGGCCGAGGGCTACTATTCATCGGCGCTGCTGCCCTTCCTGCCGGAAGAGCAACGCCGTCAGTTGCCCATCGCCGAGAAGGCCTATCAGGTCTTGCATCAGGGCATGTCGGCCCGCAAGGCCATGAAAGACCTTGAGAACCTTTTGGAATAATTTCCCTTTTGTTTAAAGCAGATAAGCCAAACCTGCGATAAGACCGACGATGGCCAGGATGAAGAGGATGACTCTCCATGCCGAGACCGGTGCCTTGCCACCCACCTTGCCCGTCTGACCGTTTACGGCAAACTGGTAGATCTTGTCCTTGTATTTGAACGAGGAGATCCAGGTGGGGACCAGGAGGTATTTGTAGGTGATGTTGCTATAGAGTGTCGAGAAATGCACCGAGTCGGAGCGGTCGGCGTTCCAGTGTCTGCGGATATAAGATTGGATGTCGGAGCGCAAGCTCGACTGTATGGTTCTTTGTGCCGACTCCCAGCCTTCCTGTAGTCCGACGGAATAGCGTTCGGCAATAAATCCTGCCACCACTTGTGGCGAGTAGGGCACCAGCTTCGAGAAGTCGAAAGGCTCGCAAGCCCTTACGCCTGAGTCGGTTTGGCGTTTGGAGGCCATGACGGTCACATCGTCGAAGAACTCTTGATATACGCCGCTGACATGGCGCCAGTCGGTCACCGTCTTGCTGTTGCCATCCCGGTCTTTCACGGTACGGTCGTAGCCGGCCCGTCCGGTGAAGTTGGAAGTGGTCTGTGCGTCATAGGTCCAATAGGGGAGATATACGCCTTGGAAGGCTTCGGGGCTGGCGTTTTTCTTGGCTTTGCGCGGAGCGAACAACTTGCCTTTGAGCCAACGGGTGAAACGTTCGCCAGCTTGTTCCTTGGTGACGGAGAACGGACATACGGCCCCAGGGGCGATGGTGTTTTCATTGGCTGCGGGCATCACGCTGGTGGAGCCGCAGAAAGGACATACGGCAGCGGTTTCCAAGGCATCATAGACCGTCACGGCACCGCATTGTTTGCATTGCACCTCTTTCTTCTGCTCGCCCCAGTCGAAGCTCTCGGTGTGGAGTGCCGACTCGAAGTCCATCTCGCAGATTTCGTTTTCGGCATCGGCGCTGGGCAACTCGCAAGTGTAGCCACAATAGTCGCAATGCATGCCGCCCGTTGCAGGGTCGAAGAAGACCGTGGCACCACAGTTAGGGCATTTCTTATCGGTTTCTTTTTCAGTTCTTTCCGAATAATATTGTTCTTCAGGATTGTCGTGATATTCTGCCATGGTTGTACTTTTTTTGTCTTTATTGGGTGCAAAAATAGGAGTTATGGTTGGATGTGTCAAGAAAAACAACAAAAAGCTTGTCGACCGACGAGAATAATTTCTATTTTTGTACCCAAAGTATTAATTGTATAGTGTATGAACAGAAAAACTCTACTTTTTTTTCTTTTTCTCGCTCTGATGTTTTCACCGTTTGCCGTTCTTGCGCAAAGCTTGACGGTGACGGGTAAAGTCGTCTCGAGCGATGATGGTTACGGGCTCCCAGGCGTCACCATTCAGGTGAAGGGTACTTCGGCCGGTACCGTGACCGACATGGACGGCAACTACAAATTGGCTGCTGACAACAATGGCACTTTGGTGTTCAGCTTCGTCGGCTACAAGACCAAAGAGGTCGCCATCAAGGGCAAGACCAAAATCGATGTCACCCTTGAACTCGACTCACAGACACTTGACGACGTAGTGGTCACCGCCCTCGGCATCAAGCGTCAGAAACGCGAATTGGGTTATGCCACCGAGGAAATCGGAGGAGATCTCATCGCCAAGTCAGGCTCGGGCAGCATCATCAGCGCCTTGAGCGGTCGCTCGGCAGGTGTGCAGATCATCAACCCAAACGGCGTCGACGGTAGCTCGTCGCGTATCACCATCCGTGGTAACAACAGCATCTTTGGCGACAACCAACCCCTCATCGTCGTCGATGGCGTGCCGATGTCGAACGAAGGCGGTGTCACCGACTGGAGCGGCGGTCGCGACTGGGGTACGGCCTTGAACAACATCAACCAAGAGGACATCGAGAGCCTCGACATCCTGAAAGGCCCTACGGCTGCAGCCCTTTACGGCTCGCGTGGCGGCAATGGCGTGGTGCTCATCACCACCAAGAAAGGCTCGAAACAACGCGGCCTCGGCATTAGCTACTCGGCGGGTTTCAAAGTCACTACGCCTTATCTCTACCGCAGCGTGCAGAACAAATATGGCGCTGGTGGCCCCATCACCTTCCATACGCCGACCCTGAAACCCATCGACGGCATGACCGACGAGAACGGTAATCAAGTCTATGAATATCCGGGCATCTACAGCGTCGACAACGGTCCGGCGGGAGAACCCACCAATACCACCTTTGGCTACTACGGCGGCGCCCAGAGCTGGGGTCCCGAGATGAACGGCGAGAGCGTCCTCTGGTGGGACGGCGTGGTGAGGAAATACGACCCCCAGCCCGACAACCTGAAGATGCTCTTCAAGAACGGCCACACGATGAACCATAATGTCGCCTTCCAGAATGCCGGCGACTTCGGTAGCGTCCGCGTCTCGTTCACCGACTCGCGTACCAATGCCATCATCGACAACTGTAACTTGAGGCAGACCACGGTCAATGTGGGTACCTTGATCAATGTGTCGGAAAAAATCAAAGTGGATGTGTCGTTCAACTATTTGGACTACTATCGTTTGAATTCTCCTGAAATCGGTGAGTCGAACAGCAACTTCAACAAGGGCTTGCTCTACAGCTGGCCGCGTAGCTGGAAAGGCCTCGAAGTGACCTCCTACGAGAACCCCGACGGCACGATGAACCAGTTTGACGGCTATCCTTACATGTATATCTACAACAGCACCTTCTGGACCTTCTACAACAACAATACCACGCTCGACCGTGACAAGATGTACGGTTCCGTCCGCTTGTTGTACGACATCACGCCCTGGCTGACCGCCTCCGCAAAGGTGGCCTTGGACTGGACGGCCGACAACTATACCACCAAGCACAAGCCCACCACCATCGACGGCATGGCGGGCGGCTACTACTCGAAGAGCAAGTCGAACTCGGTGACTCGTGACATGGACTTCCTCATCACGGCCTATAAAGACAAGATCTTCGGTTCGAAATTCAACGTGCGCCTTTCGGCTGGTGGCGAACAATACTACGGCTACCGCGACGGTATCAACGGCACCTCGGGCAGATGGGCTTATGCCAACCTCTATACCATCAACAACTACTCCAACGCCACCGAACGCAACTTCGGCGAGTCGATGTGGGAGAAACAAGTCAACTCGGTTTATGCCTTCTTCAACATGAGCTATAGCGACTGGCTGTTCTTGGATATCACCGGGCGTAACGACTGGTCGTCGACCCTGCCCATCACCAACAACTCTTATTTCTATCCCTCGGCCACTTTGAGCTTTGTGCCGACTTCAGCCTTCAAGAATTGGAACTGGGGTCCGGTCAACTACCTGAAATTGCGTGGTTCGTGGGCACAAACCGCCAGCGACACTGAGCCTTACCAGCTGACCTACACCTACAGCACGGGCTCCTTCGGTCACCAGCTGTCGGCCACCTTGCCTACCGTCGTGCCGCCCTTGGAGCTGAAACCCCAAAGACAACGCTCTTATGAATTTGGCTTCGACCTCGGATTGGGTGCCAGGTTCAACATGGACTTCACCTATTACAATATCTATTCTTGGGACCAGATTCTTCAATCGCCCTTGGCTCCCTCTTCTGGCGCCAATGAAGTGACCATCAACACAGGCGTGGTGACCAACAAAGGTATCGAGGCCATCCTGACCTACGACATCGCCCAAGGCAAAGATTACGGCGTTCAAGTGGGCTTGAATCTCGCCCGCAACAAGAACAAGATTGTCGACCTGTCGGGTGCCAACATGTACCTGCTCTCCGAGATCTGGGGTTCCAATGGTCCCGCCATCGCTGTGGAAGAAGGGGAGGAGTATGGTACCATCTACGGATGGGACTATGTTTACGAGTACACCATGCCTGACGGCTCCGTCGTGGGTCCGTTCTACGATGAAAACGGCAAACCCTTGCCGCTGCTGAACGAGACGGGTACCACCTACCTGAAGACCGACAACCGCGTTCCGATTGGCAACTGCGCTCCTTTGGTGACGGGCGGTATCAACTTGAGGGCGTCCTACAAGAACTGGTCGCTCTACGCCTTGATCGACGCCAAGTTGGGTGGGCAGATCTATTGCGCCTCCTACGTGGTGGGTATGCAGACAGGCCAAAGCCCAGCAACACTCTATGAGCGTGAGGGCAACGGCTTGCCTTACTATGAAAACGGAGAGTTGCTTGGCAATTATGGCGTCATCTTGCCTGGCTACTGCATCAACACCGAGACGGGCGAAGCCGTCGAGAACGACCATGTGGTGCATTATCTTTACAAATACATGCCCAACTTCGGCGGTTGGGGCAATATCCTAAGCACCCCGGGCATCGTCAACAACACTTGGATCAAGATGCGTGAGCTCTCGTTGACCTACGACTTCCCGCGCAAGTGGCTCGACAAGCAGAACCTTTTCAAGCAGGCCTCCATCTCGCTGGTGGGTCGCGACCTGTTCTACTTCTACAAGACCCTGCCCGACAACATCAACCCCGAAGGCACCCAAGGTTCAGGCAACGCCCAAGGTTTGGAGTACGCCTCCTATCCCGGTTCACGGTCGTTTATGGTTACCTTAAAAGTCAATCTCTAATTATGTATAACAATATGACACGAGACTGCGAGACTACGAGACTGCGAGACGGACAACGTCCCGAAGTCCCGCGTCCCGAAGTCCCGCGTCAAAAAGAATAGAATCATTATGAAAAGAAGCTTATTTATAATTTGTGCAGTATTAGCCTTGGCTTCATGTACAAAAGACTTCGAAGAGATGAACAAAGACCCGTTCTCGCCGACGGGAACAACCATGGAGGCGTTGTTTAACGGCGTGGTGAGCTCCTTGCAGCAGAGCATGAACGAGCAGTTCTATCTGCAAAACGAGATTTGGTACCCCGAGACGGAGCTCGGCGCTTTGACGTCAGAGTCATGGGGTAACTCGCAGATAGGAACCTCGGAGCTTTGGACGAACTATTACCTCATGCTTTCCAACATCCGTGAGTTGGAGAAACGTTTCGACGCTTACTGTGAAGAACAGGCCGACGATGCCATTTGTGACAAGGCACGTGCCCAGCTCAACATTATGAAGGCTTACCAGACTTTTAAATTGTCCGATGTCTTCGGCGATATGCCTTATTCGCAAGCGGGCCGTATCTGGGAGAACCCCTCGTCGCAGGCCACGATGAAACCCGAATGGGACACCCAAGAGAGCATCTACAAGACGCTGTTGGAAGAGCTGGTTTGGTCGCGCGACCTCTTGCATGCCGACTCCGTCACCACTACCAACGGCAACGAGTATTACAAGCTGCCATACGATGTGCTGCTCAACAACGACTACACGCTTTGGGCCGAGTTTGCCAACTCGCTCATTTTGCGACATGGCCTGCGCATGTACGACAAGGATCCTGACTTTGCCACGCCTTTGTTGGTAGAAGCCTACAACTATATGTACTCCAAAATGAGTACATCGGGCGGTGGAGTCACTGGAGGAGGCATTTGCTTATGGCCCAGTGTGTTGGGTACCAGCTGGGACATCAATTGGTCGTTCCGCGAGCACAAGCACCTGCGCATGGGCGAGACCGTATGGAGCTGCCTTTCTTCGACCAACGACTTGGATGGTAGCGGCATCTATGATTATCGCGCCTACCTCTTCTTCGACACCAGCCACAAGAACGACAGCTGTCCTGATGGTGCTTGGCGACCTTACCCGCAAATACGCACCATTGAGACGCCTACCGAAGGTGGTTCTCCCTACGCCCAGAGCCGTGATGGCAGCTATACCTTCAAAGGCCCTTCGTGTATGTATTCACCGTTCAACTACTACCTCACCCGCGACGAGAAATATGTGCCGCAGATTCTGATCACCTACGCCGATGTGCTCTTCATGAAAGCCGAGATTGGGGCACGTGGCATCGGTGGCATCACTCTCTCGGGCATGGACCTTGACCAGATGCTCTTCCAAGGGATCTACCAGTCGTGTCTCTTCTGGGCACACATCCCGCAAAACACCAGCCGTTGGACGTTTTTCTATCCGCAGTATTCCAGCTATGTCGGCTCGTTGGACATCTGGTCTTTGGGCTATAAGATGGCTTCTGACGTGATGAACAAAGCCGTGTACATGAACTCCGAGTTCGATTATTCTAACGAGTCCTACTTGATACTTATCTACCAGCAACGTTGGCTCAACCTCTTCCGTCAGCCTTGGGAAGCCTGGGCTTTGGCGCGCCGCACTATGGCGACGCCGACCACCACCAACCACGCCAAATTGACCTCGTTCCGCATGGAATATCCCCAGAAGGAGATCGAATACAACTATGAGAACTACACAAAAGAATTGGCACGGATGTCGCATGGCGACACGAGGCAGACCAAGGTGTGGTGGAATGAATAACGATTGAAAACGAAGCCACCCTGGACTTCAGTTCTGGGGTGGTTTCATTGGAAAGTGTCACGTAAGTGAGTAAAATGAACAAGTGCTTGAATGTCATAGGTATAATGTTGGTGCTACTGCTTTTCCCCTATTGTGGAGGAAGGGAAGTGCAACCAAGCAAAGGGAAGGACAATAATGCCCATGCGGCGTTGGCTGGGATTGACTCGCTGATGTGGCGGAAGCCCGACAGTGCTTTTGTGCTGCTGCAGGAGTTTGTTGTTAGTCCTGAGGCGGAAGAACTTGATACCTTTGACGGGCACTACTGCCAGCTGTTGATTTCGGAGTTGCTTTATAAAAACGACTGTGAGCAGACTAACCGAGAGGAACTGCTTCATGCCGTATCCTATTTCGATAGCCTTGTGCGAGAGGCTCCCCCTTTGCAAAGGGGGGCGGGGGGATTAAAAACCCCGCAATTTCCCGACCTTAACGACAACATCACCTTCCTGGATTCCCGCACCCACTACATCACCGGCGTAGGCTACTACGAAAACGACAGCATTGTGCAGGCTTGTGCGGAATACCTGAAAACCTTGGAGCTGATGGAAAGCCATTTCGAAGACAAGGCTTTGATAGATCACAAAGCGAGGTTTATGGCTTTGACTTATGGCCGTCTTGGAGAAATGTTTAATGAACAATTGTTGGCAGAACCTGCCATCGTTTGCTATAAACAAGCACTGTATTATTGTAAGCGAGAACCAACTTCCATTTATGGGATACCTGTTTTGTTGTATAATTTGGGAATACAATATGATGTTGCTAACCAGAAAGACAGTGCGGCTTTCTATTATGATAAAGCTTTGGCTAATTTGCCTGATTATGATAATATTCATTATAGGGATATTATCACGTCAAAGTCAGTGTTAGCCTTTAATTTGGGCATTTGTGTGGATTCTGTCATCAAAGATTTAAAATATGTGATTTCTCTTACTTCAGATGATATCGAAAGAACATATAGATTTTTGAACCTTGGCAACATATTGTTCGAGAGTAATCAGTATGATTCCTCTCAATTGTACTTGGAAACTGTCTTTGAACAGAAAGTAGACATTCAATCCAGAATTTTGGCTGCGGAGAACTTAAGTAGTATATATCAAATGGAAGGGGATTCCTTAAAAGCCCAAAATTATGCTTCATTTCTTGCTGGTTTTACGATGTCGGAAATAGAGAAGAAAAAGGATGTTTCAAAGATTAATGAGATGTTCAAAAACTATTTGACTCAAAAACAGGAGAAACATGCTGAAGAAGAACGAGAGAAGGCTATAAAGAGAGTAATAAATATTATTATTCCGATTGCTGTTGTGGTTGCTTTAGTTATCTTTATTGTTTTAAAGCATAGAAGCAAAAAACTATTGAAGGAACAACAAGAGGAAGCGGGCAGGATCCTTGGAGAAACAAGGCAACAGCATGAGGAGGAACTGAGACTGAGACAAGCAGAAGCGGAAAAGCAGCTGGAAGACAAAGAGAAACATTATCAGTCGGAATTGGAGACAAAAGAGGCCGAGGCAAGAAAAGAGTTGGAAGAAAAGGACAAGCAGCACGCAGAAGTCCTTGAAGCCGAGAGACAAACTCACCGGATGGAGCAAGCCGCCATGTCGGGCCGACTGAAACGAAGCAACCAGGAACTGCGTGAGCTGAAAGACCAAATCAAGCAAATGGATGATTTGGCTACAAAAACTGAAGCTGCCGCATCATTCGATGAAGAACCTATATGCCGTCTCATCATGGATCGGGTGAACGAAGGG
>JAFPUN010000001.1 GCA_017395365.1 Bacteroidales bacterium | reverse complement strand
TGAATGGATGCATTCCCAAAGAGATGTGCCTGTCAAAACCTACAAAAGAAAACCGCCGCAAGGTGTCCCTGCGACGGTTAACTGAGTTTTTACTATTTTTGCCCCGTAAAACCTGTAACGGTTATTTAGGACTAGTCATATTTAGAACATCGGTGAGATCCAGATGGACGACACCTTGGCGTCAGGTTTGAAAGTGGGATTCTCGACGGGCGCAGGGATGTCGAAAGGCACTTCAGGCAGAGGGCCATCGTAGGCCTCACTACTGATGAGATAAGTGATGCCACCGTCGTTGATGCGGAATAACTGGTCGTCATAAAATGTGACTTCCAAGTTAGGGTTGGCTTTCAAGATGTCATTGACATTGCTGCCGACACCTATGCCTTTGTGGGTGAATTGGTCCGACACCACCATGATGCCACCGATTTCGTTCGTCTGGGCGTCGGTCTCATCAATATAGGAGGGGTAGATGATAAACTGTACCACGCCGTCCTTGCTGAACTCGACGGTGACTTCCTCCATCTCTTCCTCATCGACCGAAACGACCGGTTTGATGTCGTAATCGGGATGCGAGTCGGGAATGGTGTCGCCAATCTTGAATTTCCCAAGGCCTTCATTGGTGATAATGTCTTTTTTGGGGAGATTGCCATTTGTCGCCTGGATGGCTGTTGATTCGGGCTCTATAGCTTTTTGGTCCTGTGGATTGCCGTTGTTGCAGGCCGCCAATGCCACGGCCATCGCAAAGAATAATGCTTTTGCCTTCATGATTTTGTGTTTTTTTGTATGGCAAAGATACGAATTTCTTGAAAAATGCCTACTTTTGCGTAATACTAACCAACAAATTATCCAATGATGAAACAAAAAACGCTTCTCATGTTGGTGCTTTTGGGTCTGCAGGCTTGGCTACCGATGACGGCTTGGGCTCAATTTGACCAGTATTTCACCGAGTCGTCACTGCGAGTCGACTACGTCTTGACAGGCAACAACAAGACGACCACCTTTTCGCTCAAGGAACTCATCCATGAGCCTTATTGGAGCGGCTCGAAGACCAACCTCATTGATGATTTGGAGTTTGGCAACTACATCGTCAAGGTGTTTGAGTCGGGCACTGATCATCTCCTGTTTTCCAAAGGTTACCAGAACCTTTACGGTGAGTGGACCAGCACCCCTGAAGCCTTGAAACTCACCAAGAGTTTTGAGGAGTCGGTCATCGTGCCTTTCCCCAAGGTGAAGATCGACATTGCCTTGTACCGGAAGACTTGGGAAGGTGACCTGGTGGAGGGGATGCGCTTCTCCGTCAATCCCGACGACTATTTCATCCGCGACTACGACAAGCTTGACCTGCCTGTCTACGACGCTTGGATCGGCAACAAAGACATCACCCATGCCGTCGACATCGTCATCCTGCCTGAAGGCTATACACAGGCCGAGATGGGCAAGTTCATCAAGGACTGCGACTTCTTCGTAAAGAGCCTCTTTGATTATGCGCCATACGACCGCTACCGCGAGAGCTTCAACGTGCGTGGCCTGATGGTGCCTTCCGAGGAGAGCGGGTGTACCATGCCCGGCGACCATATCTACAAGAACACGGCCATGCGTTTCAGTTTCTGGACCTTCGACTCTGAACGCTACTGCATGAGCACCGACAACCGCGACATCCGTGACCTGGCGGGTCAGGTGCCCTACGACCAGATCTATATCCTCGTCAACACTGACAAATACGGGGGAGGAGGCATCTACAACTTCTATTGCTCGAGTGCGAGCAGTAACAGCTTCTCGGGTGATGTCATCATCCATGAGTTCGGTCACGGCTTCGCAGGTCTCGCCGATGAATATTATAACGACGAGACGGGCTACGACCATATGTACAACCTCGAAGTGGAGCCTTGGGAACCCAACATCACCTCGCTTGTCGACTTCAGCGGCAAGTGGGGCGACATGCTTGACAAGAAGACGCCTGTGCCTACGCCTCGTGAGAAGAAATACGAACAGACCATCGGTGTGTTTGAAGGTGGCGGCTACGAACCCAAAGGCATGTACAGCCCTCACATGGACTGTCTGATGAAGACTTTCAAAGGCCATGAGTTCTGTCCCGTCTGCCAACGTGCCATCGAACGGATGATCCTTTATTATTCCAAATGATGAACTCCGTCATTCATTCAGCATTCAGCATTCCTCATTGACTACGTCGAATGCTTCGCATTTCCACATTCAAAATTAGCTATGAACTATCTGGACATCATCATTGCCATCATTCTCTTCATCTTCGGCTGGAGGGGTTTGCGTAAGGGTCTCATCCGAGAGGTAGTGGCTTTGCTCGCCTTTGGCGCCGGCATTTATGGCGCCATGCGTTTCTCTGACTTCACTGCAGAGCATTTGCAAGACTTCATGGAAATCAAGCCCGAATATCTCAATACCATCGCTTTTGTGTTGACTTTTATCATTTTGGTGGTTGTGGTCAACCTCATCGGGTATCTTGTTTCTAAAGCCATTAAATCCTTGAATTTGGGCTTTTTCGATAAACTGGGTGGATTTCTTTTTGGGGCACTTAAAGGCGTTTTGCTTTGCAGCACGTTTGTGCTGGTGTTCAACAACCTGCAGTGGACGGGCATCATCAAGGAAGAGGTGAGGCAGAAGTCTTTCCTTTATTCCTATGTGGAGAAGACCGTGCCGTATCTTTACAAAGGCTTCGACTTGGTGAAAGGCTATACCCAAGAGATGCTCCCCGAGCAAGAGGAAGGCACCGAATCTCATGCGAACACTGTAGCGTTTTAAACCAAAGAGAGACGCCTAGGCGTCTCTCTTTCTTTCTGTGCGAATCCGTGCAAATCCGTGTTCGCAAGAGGACAGTGTTCTTATATCACCCCACGTTCCAACAGAGTCATAATTGTATCGATCTCGTCGTCTTCCGGGTTGTTGTGCGGGTCGAATTCCGTCTTCAGGTTATAGCCCCATAGTCTTGCAAAGCCTTGGTAGAAGAATGCCCTGAACTTACCGCGAAATTCTTGCAGCACTTTGTAGGTTGTGTGACCTGTCTCGCGGTCGATGAGGCGCACGAGGATAAGGCCTTGCGAGATGGTGAGATGTTTCAGCTCCTCGGTGTATTGCGCTGTGAGTTCATCTTCGGCTTGTTCCATCAAGCGTTTGCGCTCGGCCTTGTTGGGCGTGTTGGCAATGATGGAGTCGTATTCCTGCATCTTGGCACCGGCTAATTTGGCATAGGGAAAGACTTTCCTCACGTTTGAGGCCAGACGACGACCCTGCCAAGTGTCGGTGATTTGCAGGTAGCGCTGCATCAAGTCGATGTCGACTTCGGGCAGGAAGACCATCAGCGTGGTGTCGCCGTTTTCTTCGATACGGGCGTATACTACACTGCTTTGGGTCGGCTCAGCGGGGGTAGAGAAGTCAATCACTGCCGATTGTGGTTCTTGCTTCTTGATTACGGTTCCCGAGCCGAGACCTCTCTTGGGAACCAATTGGGCTGATGCGGAAAAGCCCATCAAAACCATTAGTGCAACTAAAACTATCCTTTTCATGGCGTTTACTTTTTTCTGTTGTTTAACGCTTGGGGATATGCAAGTATTGTGCCAAAAAAAAGCATCGAGTTCAAACCCGATGCTTTTTTACAGTCATTAGTGCAATTAATCGCCGACATGCAGTTTTTGTAGCCCCGATTTTTCGAGTTTCTGTTCGGCATAGGCTCGGTCGACGACGAACTCCGTCACATTGATGTCGGAGGGCAGTTCAAACATGGCATCGTTGAGGATGGCCTCCATGATGGAACGAAGTCCGCGTGCACCCACCTTGAACTCGATGGCTTTCTCCACCACGAAGTCGAGCACCTCGTCTTTGATGACCAAGTTGATCTTGTCCATGGCGAAGAGTTTCTGGAACTGTTTTACCAAGGCATTCTTGGGCTCGACAAGGATACGTCTCAAAGCCTCTTTGTCCAAGGGGTTGAGGTGAGTGATGACAGGAAGACGGCCTACAATTTCAGGGATGAGACCGAATTTCTTGAGGTCGGCAGGCGAGAGGTATTGCAGCATGTTGTCCTTGTCGATGGTCTCGTTGCCTCCGTTGCCGTAGCCGATGACGTTGGTGCGTTTGCGAGATGCAATGATGCGGTCGATGCCATCAAAGGCACCCCCTGCGATGAAAAGGATGTCTTTAGTGTTGACGGCAATCATCTTTTGCTCGGGGTGTTTGCGTCCCCCTTGGGGAGGCACGTTGACGACTGAACCTTCCAAGAGCTTCAGCATGGCCTGTTGCACGCCTTCGCCAGAAACATCACGGGTGATACTGGGGTTGTCGCTCTTTCGCGCAATCTTGTCAATTTCATCGATGAAGACAATGCCACGCTCGGTGGCAGCCACGTCATAGTCGGCAGCTTGCAGCAATTTGACGAGGATGTTCTCCACGTCTTCGCCCACATAGCCGGCCTCGGTGAGTACCGTGGCGTCGGCGATGGCGAAGGGCACATGGAGCATCTTGGCGATGGTGCGGGCCAAAAGGGTCTTGCCCGTGCCTGTCTCGCCCACGAGGATGATATTTGACTTCTCAATCTCCACCTCGTCGGCTTCCACCCGCTGACTGATGCGCTTGTAGTGGTTGTATACGGCCACTGCCAAGGTACGCTTGGCGTCGTCTTGTCCAATGACGTATTGGTCCAAAAAGGCCTTGATCTCTGCAGGCTTCTTCAGGGTCATCCCTGATGGAGTGTATTCCTTTCGCCCATTGTCAAACTGTTCTTTGACGATGAGATGGGCCTGTTCGGCGCAGCTGTCGCAAATCTCGGCGTCGATACCTTGGATGAGTAGTCTCACTTCCGAGGCTTTCCGTCCGCAAAACGCGCAAACACCTGTCTTTTTTGCCATCGATTAAGCCTTTTTGATGAGCACCTCGTCGATCATGCCATATTCCTTGGCTTCGGCGGCGGTCATCCAATAGTCGCGGTCGCTGTCGGCCCACACCTTGTCGTAGGTCTGACCCGAATGCAGGGCGATGATTTCGTACAGTTCCTTCTTCAGCTTCTGAATCTCGCGGGCCGTGATTTCAATCTCGGTAGCTTGACCTTCCACGCCGCCCATGGGCTGGTGGATCATGATGCGCGAGTGGGGCAGGGCTGAACGTTTGCCCTTAGTACCGGCACACATCAACACGGCAGCCATCGAAGCGGCCATGCCGGTGCAGATGGTGGCCACGTCGGGGCTGATGAACTGCATGGTGTCGTAGATGCCCAAACCGGCGTACACGCTGCCGCCAGGTGAGTTGAGGTAGATTTGGATGTCGCGCTTCGAGTCGGTCGACTCAAGGAACAGAAGTTGGGCTTGGATGATGTTGGCCACATAGTCATCGATGGCTGTGCCAAGGAAGATAATGCGGTCCATCATCAAGCGGCTGAACACGTCCATCTGGGCCACGTTGAGCTGACGCTCCTCGATGACGGTGGGGCTGATGTATCCGCTGTTGTTGATTTTGGAGATGTACTGTTCAAGCCCAAGGGTGTTCAAGCCCATGTGCTTGGTTGCATACTTGAAGAATTCGTTATTCATGTTGGTTGAGTAGTTTTGAGTTATAGTTTACTTGGCTTTCCTCTCTTCCTCCAGCTTCTTCATGAAATCGGCTGCAGTGGTCTCGGCGAAGTTGATGTTCATCTTGCCTTTCAGGAAACGGGTCATCTTGACGTCGGCCAGTTGGTTCTTGATCTGCTCGACTTGGCGTTCGTCCTTGAGGTAGTTGGCGGCAATCTTGTCGAGGTTGGCTTTCATGTCATCCTCAAGAGAGGCATAGTCGATGCCGGGGAAGATCTGTTTTAACACGAAGTCCTTAACCTCCTCGTCGTTGATGATAAGTTCAGGGTTAGCTTTCACGATGGCGTCTTCGATGAGTTGCCAGCGCAGACCCTTCACATAGTCTTTCTCGTAGTTCTTCTCCATGTCTTCGGCGGTCAGTTGGCCACGGCTGTTTTCAACGAGCCAACGCTTCAGGAAGGCGTCGGGCAGGTCGAATTTGACGGCAGCCACCAACTCGTCAACCATCTTGTTGAAGAGGATGGGGTCAGTCTCGGCCTCATGCTGCTTTTCCATCTCGGCTTTCACTGCCTGCTTGAAGGCGTCAAGATCCTTGATTTCCTTGTCGGGGAAGATCTTCTTGAAGAAGTCCTCGTCGAGTTCGGGTTTCTCGTCGCGGATGGCGTCGTCGATGATGATGTTGAAGTCACTTCCAGCGGGAGCGCCTTCACCCAGAATCTTGGCGGCTTCCTCTTCCGAACCAAACACCTTGGCGAAGTTGACGATGAACTCGGAGCCCACTTCCTTATCAAGGAATTTCTTGCGTTGGGTCTTGTTCTTGATTTGGCTCATGTTGAAGTAAAGTCCGTCTTTCTCAAAGCCACCTTCAACTTCTTTACCATTTTTGGCTTCGCGAATCTTGATTTCCAGACGGTCGTTTTCGCCCACGGTCTCAGGATGGCTGCTGTTGGGATAGCGCTCCTGCAGGTCGGCGACGACCTTGTCCACTTCCTCTTCGGTGGGGACGATATGATAGAAGTCGACCATGGTGTTGGTGAAATCAACGTTGATTTCGGGACGCAGAGCGGCTTCAAAGTAGAAGTCGATGTCATCCTGGTTCTCAAGGTCGGCCGGCTGTTGCATTTCGTTGTCGCTAAGCGGATATCCGATGAGGTCGAGCTTGTTGTCCATGATATGCTTGTTGAGGCTGTCGGAGACGATGGTGTTCAAAGCTTCCATCTTGGCACTGGTACCATACATCTTCTTAATCATGCCCATGGGCACCATACCGGGACGGAATCCAGGCACATTGGCGCGCTGGCGCATTTGCTTCAAAGTCTTTTCAACATTCTCTTCGTAGTCGGCTTTTACGACACTAATCTTGATGGAGATAAGATTCTCTCCTTTTGTGCTTTGTGTGATGTTCATTTCTATGTGATTGATTTTCTTAAACTTGTGCGGATGAAGGGACTCGAACCCTTACTTCGTGAGAAACTAGATCCTAAGTCTAGCGCGTCTACCAATTCCGCCACACCCGCATACAGGTCGGCTTTTGAGGGCGCAAAGATACAACATTTTTTTTAATGCTGAATGCTGATTGTGGAATTATGAATGTCATTTCTCATTCCTCATTCAGCATTCCACATTCAGCATTAATTCTTCACGTCAAGCGCTTCGCGTAACGCGTTGCCGATAAGCATAAACGCCAAGACCAATAGCATAATGGCGATTCCAGGCAAGATGGCAAGGTAGGCCGCGTCAAGGATGATGAAAGCATAGTTTTCTTTGATCATGCTGCCCCATGAAGGCATGGGTGGCTGCACGCCAATGCCCAAGAAACTCAAGCCGGCTTCAAGCAGGATGGCGGAAGCGAAGTTGGCCGCCGACACAACGATGATGGGGTTGAGGATATTGGGCAGGATGTGCCTGAATATGATGCGCAGGTCTTTGAATCCCAAGGCCCTGCCAGCTTCCACAAAGGTGGTCTCGCGGATGCTGAGAATCTGTCCACGTACGATACGCGCCACCTCCACCCACATGGTCAGGCCAACCGCGATGAACACTTGGGCAATGCCTTTGCCCAAAGCAAAGGTGATGGCGATGACCAGAAGCAGGGTAGGAATGGACCATACCACATTAATGAACCATACCACCGCATCGTCGACTTTACCTCTGAAGAAACCGCCTAAACTGCCCACCACGATGCCAATCATGAGGCTGAGCAGCACGGCGATGAAGCCCACCATCAGGCTGATGCGGCTGCCCAACACCAGACGGCTGAGAAAGTCGCGCCCGAATTGGTCAGTGCCCAGCAAGAATTTGCGATGCTTCACGCAATGGCTTCTGATATAGCTATCCGCTTCTTCACTTGAAGAGAAACAGGTCCCTGAGCTCGTCGAAGGGCCGTCATTAAGTAGTTCTGTATTATCAAAAACCTCTGTCCTTACACTTGATGCCCCTTCCGCCTGATAAAGAAACACCGTCGTCGTCTCTTTATTAATTTGCAGACTGTCAAAAGGCAAGTATATGCAATCGTCGGGACGACCGTTAAAGAGGAACTGGAAAAAAGGCGTGTTTGCAGGCGGTGTCTCTTTCGGCACCATCAGCATGTCGATCTCGAAGCCCGGTTTCTTCGTGCTGATTTCGAGAATCTGCCGATTGGCGTTTGGGGTCTTGTCGGGGATGACGAGGTATGCAAACAAGGCCAACAATGCCCAAAGCAGCACGAAACCGCAGGAGACCATTCCGAGCTTGTTGTTTCGGAACCGCTTCCATGCCAGCGCTTTAGGGGATTGGTTCTGTGGCTTTTTTTTGTCCATGTGCGACCTATTGTTTGCGCCGTCAAAAATACGGAATTCACCCTTGATTTCGTGGTAAAATGATAAAAAATGATTTTTTTGTTCAAAAAGCATCGCCAATTCGGAAAAATGTACTATTTTTGCAGCCGATTTCCGTGAAACGGAACAGATGGTGGGTGTAGCTCAGCTGGTTAGAGTACCGGATTGTGGTTCCGAGGGTCGTGGGTTCGAATCCCATCTCCCACCCAAAGCAAGAGAGGCTTGAGAGAGCCTCTCTTTTGTTTTCCGCACATGTCATTCCGAGGATTTTGAAGGCATAGATTAGCTCACATGAAGGTTCGGTATGGCATGACTTCAAAATCCGAAAGGAATCTATGTGCGATGTGCTGAAAATTATGTACTTTTGCACCTTAAATTAGAAGAATATGGCAAGGATAATGGCAATAGACCTTGGACGCAAGCGCAGCGGCATCGCTGTCACCGACCCTTTGCAGATTATCGCGAATGGGTTGACGACCGTGGAGTCGCATAAACTCGTCGACTTCGTGCTCAACTATGTGCAGCAGGAAGAGGTCGAGCAAATTGTCATCGGTGAACCCAAAGACATGAAGAATAACCCTTCCGACTGCTCCAAGTACATCGAGCCTATCGTCAACCGTTTGAAGAAGGTACTTCCTAACATGAAGATTGTCCGTTATGACGAGCGCTTCACTTCAGTGA
Source organism: Bacteroidales bacterium (assembly GCA_017395365.1). Lineage (GTDB taxonomy): Bacteria > Bacteroidota > Bacteroidia > Bacteroidales > F082 > Limimorpha. The sequence continues at coordinate 8,531 of JAFPUN010000001.1, read as the reverse complement.
TGGCGCACCAGACCATGATTGATGCGGGTCTCAGCAAGTCGCGCCGTCAAGATAAGGAACTCGTCGACACTATCGCCGCCACCATCATCTTGCAATCCTTTATGGAATCAAAAACCTGTAGAGACGCGATTAATCGCGTCTCTACCAACAATAAATAAAACAATGATATTACCCATCGTAGCATACGGTCATCCCACCCTAAAGGCCATAGCCCAGCCCATCACGCCCGACTATCCCGAACTTGAGAAGCTGCTGGCTGACATGTGGGAGACATTGGCCCATTCCGAGGGCGTCGGCTTGGCTGCACCACAAGTCAACAAGAGTATCCGTCTCTTCATTACCGACGGCAACCCCTTCTATCCCGACTATCCTGACGCGAAGGGCTTCAAACAAGTGTTCATCAACGCCGAACTCCTCGAGGCCTTCGGCGACGATGTCACATTTAAGGAAGGATGCCTCAGCCTGCCCAATATCTATGAGGAAGTGGTCCGTAAAGACAAGATCCGTCTCCGCTATCTTGACGAGAACTTCCAAGAACACGAGGAGGTCTTCGAGGGCATCCGCTCGCGCATTATCCAGCATGAGTATGACCATTTGGAGGGCCATGTTCATGTCGACCGCATAGCCCCATTGCGCAAGACCTTATTGCAAGGTAAGCTTCGGGCCATCTCCGAAGGCAAGTGCGATGTCGACTATCGCATGATCTTTCCCCATAAGAAGAAACACAGATAAATATGAATACAATGAAACAATCTTTCAAACTGTTGTTTGTCATCCTACTGGCATTGGGCTCGGTTGCTTGTAGTGAAACAGAAAAGAAACTTACATTAGACGATGTGAAGGCGGCCGAGAAAACGCTGATGGATGAAAACTGGACCATGAATATGGATAAGGCATCCCAAGTGGCCGAAACCTATTGCAAGTTTGTCGAGCAGAATCCTAATGACTCTACTGCTCCGACCTGGCTATTTCATGCCATGGAGATCAATGTGAACTTGAAAAATGCAGACAAGTGTGTGGAACTGTGTAATCAGTTGATTGACAAGTATCCCGAATCAGATTGGTCGCCTAGGTCGCTGATACTTCTTGGCTCCTATGTGTACGAGGATCAGCTTCAAGATACGGCATTGGCACATAAGGCCTATCAGAGACTCATTGACGAATATCCCAATCACCATTTGGTCAGTGATGCAGAAGTCCTGATTAAGTGTTTGGGTTTGACCGACGAAGAGAAACTGAACATGATACTGATGTCGCAGATGGAAGAGGAAGAATAGAAAGCATTTTCTTGGACGAGAATATAAAACGAAAAAACCTGCAAGGATTTGCAGGTTTTTTCGTTTTCAAGAGGTGGTTGTTTTAGCAGCCAAAAGCTTTCTTGATTTTGTCCACCAGGTCAAGTTTCTCCCAGCCGAAGAATTCCACGTCTTTGTAGATCTTGTCGTCTTTGACGTAGGTGTCCTTGTCTTCGTAGTAGACCTCGGCAGGCTTGTTTTCGGGCTTGCGACCGAAGTGGCCGTAGGAAGCCGTCTCCTCGAAGATGGGGTTGGCGAGGCCGAAGCGCTTCACGATGAAATATGGTCTTAAGTCAACCAATTCCTTTACCATCAAGGCAATCTCGGCGTCGCTCATCTTGACATGTGAGGTGCCTTCAGTGTTGATGTAGAAGCCAACAGGTTCGGCCTTGCCGATGGCGTAGGCAATCTGTACCAAGGCTTGGTCGCAAACGCCAGCAGCCACGAGGTTCTTGGCGATGTGGCGTGCTGCGTATGCAGCCGAGCGGTCAACCTTCGAACTGTCCTTGCCCGAGAAAGCGCCTCCGCCGTGGGCGCCGCGACCACCATAGGTGTCGACGATGATCTTACGACCTGTAACACCAGTGTCGCCGTGGGGACCGCCGATGACAAACTTGCCTGTTGGGTTCACGTAAAGCTTCATGTCATTGCCGAAGAGTTTCTTCACGCGGGCTGGCAGTTGCTTTTTCACCCTTGGGATGAGGATGTCGCGCACGTCGGCTTCAATCTTCTTCTGCATGGTTGCGTCGTCGGCAAACTCGTCATGCTGTGTGCTGATGACGATGGTGTCGATGCGCAAGGGCTTCCAACCTTCGCCGTATTCTACTGTCACCTGCGACTTGGCGTCGGGACGGAGGTAAGTCATTTTCTTGCCTTCGCGACGGATCTTGGCCAGTTCTTGCAAGAGCATGTGAGCGAGGTCGATGGTGAGTGGCATGTAGTTCTCAGTTTCCTTACAGGCGAAGCCGAACATCATGCCTTGGTCGCCGGCACCCTGGTTCTCATCGGCTTCGCGCTTGACACCTTGGAAGATGTCGTTCGACTGTCCATGGAGGGCGGACAACACACCACACGATTGTGCATCGAATTGGTATTCCGACTTGTTGTAGCCAATGCGGTCGATGACACGGCGTGCCACGTCTTGGATTTCAACGTAAGCATTGGTGCGGATTTCACCAGCCACGACAACCAGGCCGGTTGTAACTAAGGTTTCGCAGGCCACCTTTGAGGTGGGGTCATAGCGGAGAATCTCGTCCAATACGGCATCCGAAATTTGGTCACATACCTTGTCGGGATGCCCTTCGGAGACGGATTCTGAAGTGAAATAGTAACCCATAACAAATTGTTTATTAGTTAGTTAATAAGAAATTTGTGTGGGAAGTTGTTGACTGAAAGGGAAGGAAAAAGCATTGGTTTAGCATTTTTTCTTGTGGTTGCAATCAAATCAAATCTTTCCACGTTTGCGGGTGCAAAAGTACAAAATAAATTTGAGCGCGATAGCATCGCGCTCAAATTTATTTTGTCAGTTTCTGGAACGCCTCTTCGATGCTCAAGTCTTCCTTCTGCAAGGTCTTGATGATAAGGTCACGATCCACCGACCACTTCATTAGGTTGGCGCGGATGTCGGTGTCGTCTTGGGGTTCGAGGATCCAGTGGTTGTCCTTCACATGTTGCACGCGACCTACTTGCGGGATGCTTCGGAGCAGTTCTTCGCTCACTTCGCTCTCAAACTCGACGATGACCACATTACTCGTGGCGTTGTCCTGCTTTAGGTTCTCGATCTTGTCATCGGCCACCACCACACCTTTATTAATAATAATGGCGCGTTCGCAGATGGCTTCAACCTCCTGCATGATGTGGGTGCTGAGCAGCACAGTCTTTTCTTTGCCGAGGCTGGAGATGAGGTTGCGGATGTCGATGAGCTGGTTGGGGTCGAGGCCCGAGGTGGGTTCGTCGAGGATGAGCACCTGCGGGTCGTGCATCATGGCTTGGGCGAGACCGACACGCTGGCGGTAGCCCTTCGACAAGGCCCCGATTTTCTTGTGTGCCTCAAGTCCTAGTCCCGTTTCATCAATCATCTCATTAATGCGCTTGTGGGCTGCTTCGCCTTTCAGCTGGTGCACGCCGGCCACGAACTCAAGATATTCACGCACATACATGTCGAGATAGAGCGGATTGTGTTCCGGTAGGTAGCCCACAATGCGCTTGACGGCCATCGGATCGTCGATGACGTCGTGGCCTTCCACGCTCACCGTGCCCGAAGTAGGCGGTATGAAGCAGGTGATGATTTTCATCAGCGTCGACTTGCCCGCGCCGTTGGGGCCGAGCAGACCGACGATACCTTTATTAATAGTGAGCGTCACGTCGTTGAGGGCGAGTTGTTCGCCGTAACGCTTGGTGATATGGTTGATTTGGATGGACATTTGCTTTAGATTTGAGGCTGCAAAGTTAGGAATTTTGCGGGAATGGACAAAAAAGCGATAAAAACTAGAAGAATTATGATGTAATTAAAAAAATAGTTTTATATTTGCAGCGTTAATTATAATCTAACTGAAACATGAAAACAAGACTCTTTTCTTTATCGGTCTTTCTCGTCTTGGCATTGCCGCTTCGGGCGCAATGGAGCGAAGACCTTGACACGCTTTGCCAAGCCCGCCTTATGGTGATGTATGAACTCACTTACCGCGAAGACACTAATCACATGGACCGCGCTAAGAAGGAGCGGATGATGTTGCTTATCGGCGACGAAATCAGCCGCTTCCAGAGTTACAATAATTATAGGGCCGAAAAGAAAATGAAGGAGAAAAGGCGGCAAGGCATCGTGGAAAAAGTGATTTATGTGAAACAAGAGGACATTGCCCGCTACATTTACAAGGTTTTCAAGAACCATCCACTTGGCAAGATTACCATGATTGATAATGTTTTTATGACAGGGGTGTTCCTATATGAAGAGGATTATCCTTGCATGACATGGGAATACACCGAAGACACCGCCACCATCAACGGCTATTTCACCCAGAAGGCCGTTTGCGACTATGGCGGTCGCACTTGGGAAGCATGGTTTGCACCAGAATTGCCCTACAACGATGGCCCATACATGTTCTGTGGCTTGCCCGGGCTTATCGTGAAGATTGCCGACACGCAAGACCATTACCGTTTCGAGATGGTCTCGGCGGAAATCCCTGAAGACATGTTCATCGAATGGGAAAATCAGGATTATGTGAGAACCACCAAGAAGGCGTTTTTCAAAGCCTACGACGACAACTTGGCCAACATCGTTGAAAATGCCCTGCCCAACATCCTCGATGCCGACAAGAGCGACATTCAGAAAAAGCTATATTATTACGCAGTTACGAAGAACAACCCCATCGAACTCGACAGGAAATGAAACCGCGTTGGCTGCATATTGTCTTGTTTCTGCTGCTCGGCAATGCACTGCCGGCGCAAACGGTGCTCACGGGCACGGTGAAGGACACCGAAGGCGAGACCTTGCCCAATATCAAAGTGTTGGCCTACAAGGCAGGCAGCCGTGTCATCGTGGCCTACGCGGGAACGGACAACGACGGACGCTACAGCCTTTCGGTCAACGCCGAGGCCGACAGCCTCGATGTGGCCACTTCTTCACTCTTTTTCGACAAGCAGACCAAACGCATCGCCAACCGCAGCCAGACGGTGGATTTCACGCTTCGCGAAGAGGTGCAGGAACTGAAAGGCGTCACCGTTCGCGCCCGCAGCATCGAGCAGAAAGGCGACACGCTGGAATACATCGTCGGTTCTTTCGTGCAGAAACAAGACAAAAGCATTGAGGACGTGCTGAAACGGATGCCTGGCATCGAGGTGGCCGACGACGGCAAAATCACCTACCAAGGCCTGCCCATACAGAAGTTCTACGTCGAAGGCATGGACCTGATGGGCGGGAGCTACGCCGCTGTCAGCAAGAACCTGCCGCACCAGTCGGTGTCGTCGGTCGAGGTGTACGAGAACCACCAGCCCATCAAGATGCTCGAAGACCGAGTCAGCTCTGAGCAGGCCTCCATCAACATCAAGTTGGCCAAGGACGTGGCCCTCACTGGCACGGCCAAGGTGGGCTTGGGCGCGTGGCCCTTCCTTTGGAACGCGAACCTCACGCCCATGCTCTTCTCCGGCAAGGTGCAGATGTTGGCCGCCTACCGCACCAACAACACTGGCGACGACCTCACAATGTACACACGGATGCTCACCATGCAGCAACTGCAAGAAGAGCGGCCCGCCAAGTTGGGCAATGAATTGGGCATCAGGCAGGCCAGTATGCCGTTGTTCAACACGAACCGTTATTTGGACAACCACACGCACCTTATTAATTTGAACACGCTGTTCCCCGTCAGTGAGAACACCACCCTGCGCGTCAATCTCTATTACCTCAACGACTTGCGCAAACAGTCGGTCAGCCAGAGCAACACCATTTACCTCGCCGCCGACACTTTGGCCTACACCGAGCAAATCGACAACCGCCTGCGCGACAACCAACTCTTTGGCACCATCACGCTCAACCGCAACGACAAGGCCTATTACTTGGACAACAAACTCAACTTCTCCAAGGCTTGGGACAACGCCTTCGGCCTCGACGTGAACAACGGCCTGCCCGTCAGCCAAACGCTGAAAACGCCCGCCCTTTCGGTCGACAACGACTTGCGCCTCATCATCCCCGTCGGGAAACGGCTGTTGGACTTCACGTCCTACATCGGCTATGGCCAAACACCACATCGTCTTGAGGTGGAGCCAGGACAGTTCGCCAACCTGCTCAACGACAGCCTCCCATATTCCAAGACCACCCAACAACTCACCACCCGACAATACTTCGCCGACCATGCCGTTAGTGCCATCTTCACGGCGGGCCGATTCACCATCCGTCCCAAGGCGGGCTTCCTTTTCGTGCAGCGGCACATCACCTCTCAACTGACCTTAAGTGACGGCGAAGCCGACTGGCAAAGCCCGCTCGCCACTGATGCACAGGTGCGGCGGCGCAACGTGAAGCCCTACCTCACCGCCGAGGTGGAATACAAACGCAACCGCTTCAGTGTTGGCATGGATTTGCCTTTGGCCCTGCAATCCGTCACGGTGCAGAGCGAATCCGATGGCGACCAGATGACGAAGTTGTTGTTCAGTCCAAGCCTTTGGAGCCGCCTGAAACTCGGCAACTTCTGGACCCTCAACGCCTCGGCCCGCTTGAGCCACAGCATCGAGAACTACGACACTTGGATGGACGGCTACCTCCTCACCGACTACCAGGACTTGGTGTTGCGCAAGGCACCGCTCTCGTTGTCAAGAACCGTTTTGGGCAGCCTCGGAGTGCAGTTCAAGGAACCGTTCATCTCGCTGAATGCCGACATGCGATATGGCCTTGGACACACGCATAGCGAAAACATGTACCGCTACGAAGTAGGGGAGGGCGGCGTCAGCACCCTGCAAGTCGTTTCGATGCCCAACAACCGTTTCTACCAAACCATGAGCGGCAGCGTGAAGAAATACTTTTCTCCCATCCGCACCAGTATTGGACTGAAGGGCAACCTTTTAGACTCGCGTGGCGTTTCATTGGTCAATGGCGCATTAATGAACACGGAAGCCTTGTCCTACAGTCTATCTCCCTCTGTGATGTTCAAGGTGACGGAATGGCTCAATGTAGATTATTCGTTGAACTACAATAAACTGTATTCTTATATTGATGCGCAGAAACGCAGCGAAATCACCTATTGGCGGCATTTCGGCAAAGCCTTCGCTTTCCTGAAACGCAACCAGACCGTGGGCCTTACGGCGGAATACTATCGCCACCAAGGTGAAAACTATGTGTTTGTAGATGCCAGCTACGAGTTTTCCTTCAAGCAGCCCAAGCTCGACTTCGAGGTGCGCTGGAACAACATCTTCAACAGCAAGCGATATGTTTCCTATTATTCGGGGGCCTTCTCGGTGCAGGAAACCGTCTATATCCTCCGCCCGATGGAGGTTTTGGCTTCGGTGAGGTTTAGGTTCTGAACAGTCTCGCGTCCCGTGTCTCGCAGTCCCGCGTCAAAAAAATACAATTAATGTATTGCCAGTAACCAAAAAAGTAGTACTTTTGCCGCCTCGTTCAATCATTCAAAGTCTGTCTTCTGAACGCGCTAACGCATTGATTTATGGGCGAACATGAATTAATGCACAAAAAAAGTTGGAGCGTAAAGAAGAAAGTTGTACTTTTGCACGCCCTAAAATAGGGTAGTGTCTTATAGAATTGGATAACATATTAAACACAAAATGAACTACTTAAGTTACAAGACAGTAAGCGTCAACAAAGAGAATGCCAACAAGAAATGGTATGTGGTGGACGCTGAAGGACAAATCCTCGGCCGTTTGGCAAGCGAGGTTGCCATGATTCTGCGTGGCAAAAGGAAGGCATGCTTTACTCCCCACAGTGATTGTGGTGATAATGTCATCATCATCAATGCAGAGAAAGTCGTGCTGACAGGAAACAAAATGACCCAGAAGTACTACATGCGCTACACGGGCTACCCGGGTGGCCAGCGTACCAGAACCGTTGCGGATCAAATGAAGCGCAAGCCCACGTTCGTCATCGAACACGCTGTGCGCGGCATGCTTCCGAAGAACCGTCTTGGTGATGCCATCTTCAAGAACCTCTTCGTTTACGAGGGACCTGAGCACAAGCACGAGGCACAACAGCCCCAAGAACTTAAAATCAACACTCATAAGCAATACAACAAGTAATCATGGAAGTTATCAACGCTTTAGGTAGAAGAAAGACCGCCGTTGCCCGTATCTATATGAAGGCCGGCAGTGGTAACATTACGGTGAACAAGCGCGACTACAAGGAGTACTTCCCGACGAGCATCCTCCACTATGTGGTTGAACAGCCTATGATGCTGACCGAGACCCTCGGCCAATACGACATCAAGGTCAACCTCGACGGTGGTGGCATCAACGGCCAGGCCGAGGCTTTGCGTCTCGCCATCAGCCGCGCCCTCTGCGAGATCAACCCCGAGTATCGTCCCACCCTGAAGGCTAAAGGTTTGATGCGCCGCGACCCGCGTATGGTCGAGCGTAAGAAACCCGGTCAGCCCGGTGCCCGTAAGAAGTTCCAATTCAGCAAACGTTAAGCCCTCAGAAGCAAAGCGATTTTGTTTAGTATCCAAATCGCTGAGATTCTTGTTGAGACTACTCGGCGATTGTATTTAGCGAAAGTAAACATTAAAAAGAAAAACTCATGAC